>NZ_JAWPMI010000001.1:0-1443425 GCF_033345435.1 Rhodanobacter sp. KK11 | reverse complement strand
AAGCTCGGCTTCATGAGTTTCTTCGTCAAGGCCGCCGCCGAGGCGTTGAAGCGCTACCCGTTCGTCAATGCCTCGGTCGACGGCAACGACGTGATCTACCACGGCTACCAGGACATCTCGATCGCGGTGGCCACCGACAAGGGCCTGGTCACGCCGGTGCTGCGCGACGTGCAGGACATGAGCTTCGCCGACGTCGAGAAAGGCATCGCCGACTACGCCATCAAGGCGCGCGCCAACAAGCTGTCGCTGGACGACCTGCAGGGTGGCACGTTCACCATCACCAACGGCGGCACCTTCGGCTCGCTGCTGTCCACCCCGATCGTCAACCCGCCGCAGAGCGCGATCCTGGGCATGCACACGATCAAGGAGCGTCCGATCGTCGAGAACGGCCAGATCGTCGCCGCGCCGATGATGTACATCGCGCTCAGCTACGACCATCGCATCATCGACGGCAAGGACGCGGTGCTGTTCCTGGTCGACATCAAGAACCAGCTGGAGAATCCGCACAAGATGCTGCTGGGCCTGTAACCGCCTGAGCCCCTCTCCCGCAAGGAGAGGGGCTGGGGTGAGGGTTCGGTGATACCGCAACGCCTCGCTCCGTCCGCACCCTCATCCGGCGCTTCGCGCCACCTTCTCCCGGTGGGAGAGGGAAAGAGCAAAGAGGAAAACCATGAGCGACAAATTCGACGTCATCGTCATCGGCGGCGGCCCGGCCGGTTATCACGCCGCGATCCGCGCCGCGCAGCTCGGCCTGAAGACAGCCTGCATCGACGCCTGGGCCGGCAAGGACGGCAAGCAGGCGCTCGGCGGCACTTGCCTCAACGTGGGCTGCATCCCGTCGAAGGCGCTGCTCGATTCGTCCAAGCAGTTCCACAACCTTGCACACAACCTCCCGGTGCACGGAATCACGGTCGAGAACGCCAAGGTCGACCTCAAGACCTTCATCGGGCGCAAGGAAAAGATCGTCAAGCAGTTCACCGGTGGCGTGGCCCAGCTGTTCAAGGCCAACAAGATCACCAGCTTCTTCGGCACCGGCAAGCTGCTGAAGGGCAACCAGGTCGAGATCACCGGCAACGACGGCAGCAAACAGACCATCGCCGCCACCAACGTGATTCTGGCTTCCGGTTCGGTGCCGATCGAGTTGCCGTTCGCGAAGTTCGACGGCAAGAACATCATCGACAACGCCGGCGCACTGGAGCTCGACGCCGTGCCGAAGCGCCTTGGCGTGATCGGCGCCGGCGTGATCGGCCTGGAGCTGGGCAGCGTATGGCGCCGCCTCGGCGCCGAGGTCACGGTGATCGAGGCACTGCCGGAGTTTCTCGCCGCCGCCGACGCGGACATCGCCAAGGTGGCGGCAAGGGAATTCGCCAAGCAGGGCCTGGACATCAAGCTCAACGCCAAACTCGGCAAGGCCGAAGTGAAGAAGGACGGCGTACACCTGGTTTATACCGACAAGGATGGCGAACAGAAGCTCGTCGTCGACAAGCTGCTGGTCGCCGTGGGCCGCCGCGCCTATACCGCCGGGCTGCTGGCCGACGACACCGGCGTGAGACTGGACGAGCGCGGCCGCATCATCGTCGACGAGCATTGCCACACCGGCGTGGACGGCGTGTGGGCCGTGGGTGACGCGGTACGCGGCCCGATGCTTGCGCACAAGGGTTTCGAGGAAGGCATGGCGGTCGCCGAGTGGATCGCCGGCAAGGCCGGGCATGTCAGTTACGACACCATCCCGTGGGTGATCTACACCGAGCCGGAAATCGCCTGGGCCGGCAAGACCGAGAAACAGCTGAAGGACGAAGGCGTGCCTTACAAGGTCGGCAGCTTCCCGTTCGCCGCCATCGGCCGCGCCGTCGCGATGAACGAGGCCGTCGGCCAGGTGAAGATGATCGCCCATGCCGAAACCGACCGCATCCTCGGCGTGCACATGGTCGGCCCGGGCGTGTCCGAGCTGATCGCCGAGTGCGTGGTGGCGATGGAGTTCAAGGGCTCCTCCGAGGATCTGGCCCGCATCGTCCACGCCCACCCGACGCTGTCCGAGGCCGTGCACGAGGCGGCGCTGTCGGTCGACAAGCGCGCCATCCACAAGGGCAACTGATCGCCCACGCAAGGCCAACGCGGCCCGCTCGTGGCGACATGGGCGGGCCGTTTCTTCTGCCGTAGGAGCCCACTTGCGGGCGATGCTTTTGGTCGAGATCAGAGCAGAAGCATCGCCCGCGAGCGGGCTCCTGCAAAAACACGTTTCAACGGAATACGCATGCCCCAACCCACCGCCATCTGCGTCTACTGCGGCTCCAGCAGCGGCAGGCACCCCGAGTACGCCGAGCAGGCGCATGCCTTCGGTACGGAAATGGCCCGGCGCGGCATCGCGCTGGTCTACGGCGGCGGCAAGGTAGGCCTGATGGGCGTGGTGGCCGACGCGGTGCTCGCCGGCGGCGGCAAGGTGATCGGAGTGATCCCGCGCCAGTTGGTGGAACTGGAAGTAGCCCATCCGGGCCTGAGCGAACTGGTGATCGTCGAGACCATGCACCAGCGCAAGACGCGCATGTACGAGCTGTCCGACGCCTTCGTCGCCCTGCCCGGCGGCTTCGGCACGATGGACGAGATGTTCGAGATGCTGACCTGGGCGCAGCTCGGCCTGCATCGCTATCCCTGTGCTTTCCTCGACGTGCGCGGCTATTACCGCGACCTGCGCACGATGATGGAGCACATGGTCGACGAATCCTTCGTGAAGGCGGCGCAGCGCGACAGCATCTGGTTCGGCGACGACATCGCCGCATTGTTCGACTGGATGCGGGAGTACGAAGGCAGCTACACGCCCAAGTGGATTTCCTCCCGCAGCGTCGACGCCTGATTCCACAGGAGGTCGAGATGCCCCATTTCCGCGCTTTCCGCATCCACAACGACGACACCGGCTACCGCGCCGGCATCGAGACCATGGAAACCGGCGCACTGTCGCCCGGTGAAGTGCTGGTCAAAGTCGCGTATTCCTCGGTCAACTACAAGGACGCGCTGGCCGGCACGGGCAAGGGCCGGATCCTGCGCACCTACCCGCTCAACGGCGGCATCGACGTGGCCGGCCACGTGGTCGCCTCGACCGATCCCGCGCTCAGGGAAGGCGATGCGGTGCTGTGCACTGGCAGCGGCCTGTCCGAGACGCGCGACGGCGGCTACGGTGAATACGCGCGCCTCGACGCGCGCTGGACGATCCCGCTGCCGGCCGGCTTGAGCCTGCGCGAAAGCATGATCATCGGCACCGCCGGCTTCACTGCGGCACTGGCCCTGCTGCGCATGCAGGACAACCGGCAGTCGCCGGCGCTGGGGCCGATCGCGGTGACCGGCGCCAGCGGCGGCGTCGGCATGCTGGCGATCGACATCTTCAGCCGCGCCGGCTACGAGGTGCATGCGATCAGCGGCAAGGCCGACCACTTCGACTTCCTGCGCGAGCTCGGTGCCAGCGAATGCATCGACCGCCACCAGCTCGCCTTCAGCGGCAAGCCGATGGACTCCGCCCGCTTCGGTGGCGCGCTGGACAACGTCGGCGGCGGCATGCTCGGCGGCCTGCTGCCGCTCATCGCGCCGTACGGCAACGTGGCGATCTGCGGCAATGCCGGCGGCATCGCCTTCGACAGTACGGTGATGCCGTTCATCATCCGCGGCGCCAGCCTGCTCGGCATCGCCTCGGCCGGCACCGCCCGCGATCTGCGCGACGCGGTCTGGCAGCACCTCGCCAACGACTGGAAACCGCAGCACCTGGAACGCATCGTCACTCGCGAGACGAGCCTCGACGAACTGCCCGACGTGTTTGCGCGCATGCTCGCAGGCGACTCGTTCGGGCGCACCCTGGTACGCATCGAAGGCACGGTTTGACGAAGCCGCGCTTGGAAGTACCATCGCCACGGCTTAGAATCAACGAAACTCGCAGGGGATTATCACCTTATGGCACGCATCCTGATCGTCGACGACTCCCCCTCGCAATTGCTGGGCATCAAGCGGATCGTCGAGAAGCTCGGGCATGAAACCCTGTCGGCCGAAGACGGCGCCGCGGGCGTGGAAGTGGCCAAGCAGGAAATGCCCGACCTGATCCTGATGGACGTGGTGATGCCCAACCTCAACGGTTTCCAGGCCACCCGCACGATCAGCAAGAACGCCGCAACCGCGCACATTCCGATCATCCTGGTGACCACCAAGGACCAGGAAACCGACCGGGTCTGGGGCATGCGCCAAGGCGCCAAGGCCTATGTGACGAAACCGATCAAGGAAGAGGAACTGGTCAAGGCGCTGCAGGAATTCCTGCCGGGCTGATCTGCGGCGCAACGATTCCACGAAAAACGGCGCACCAGGCGCCGTTTTCGTTCACGCCGACTGCATGGCTCAACGCCGCGGGTCGAAATTCCCGAACTCCCCGTGCAACGCCTCGTAGGCGGCCCGCTGCCTGTCGTTCTCCGCCGCCGGCGTGCGGATCGACAGCTCGACCAGCTGGTCGCCCGGATTCGCGCCGGGCATGCCGCGTCCCTTCAGGCGCAGCTTGCGCCCTGACTGCGAGCCGGCCGGGATGCGCAGGTCGACCGTGCCGGCCAGCGTCGGCACCGGCACGGTGGCGCCCAGTGCCGCCTCCCACGGCGCGATCGGCAGCACATGCACCACGTTGCGGCCGTCCAGGCGGAAGCGCGCATCCTCGCGGATGCCCACTTCCAGCAGCAGGTCGCCGTTCGGCCCGCCGGCCACGCCACTCTGGCCCTGGCCGGCCAGACGGATCACCTGGCCCGGCTGGATGCCGGCCGGGATCTTCACTTCCAGCACGCGTTCGCCGCCGGCGGGGTCATGCATCGACAACCGCGTGCGGCCGCCGTCGAACGCGGTCTGCAGGTCGATCTGCACCGATGCCTGCACGTCGCGACCGCGACGTGGGCGCGGTTGGCCACGATGGCCGCCAGCCGCGCCGCGGCCGAACAGGCTCTCGAAGAAATCGCTGAAGTCACCGTCGTCGCCGCCGAAACCCTGCTGACCCTGCCAGCCCGGCGGCGGACGGAACGGCTCGCCCTGCCGATAGCCGCCGGCGCGCAACTGGTCGTAGGAGCGCCGCTTCTCGGCATCCTTGAGCACTTCGTTGGCCTCGTTGACCGCCTTGAACTTCTCCTCGGCGCCGGCTTCCTTGTTCTTGTCCGGGTGATACTTGCGCGCCAGCTTGCGATATGCAGCCTTGATTTCGGCCTCGCTCGCATCGGGCTTCACGCCCAGGATCTCGTAATAGTCTTTGAATTCCACGCAGGCACTCCGCCGATTCGATCTCTTCAACACGCGACGACCTGCCGCGGATCATCATCCGCAGCAGGTCGTCTCCGCAATACTCGCGGAATGGCTTCAGCTGCCGGTATTGATGGTGATGCGGCGCGGTGTGGTCTCCGCCTTCTTCGGAATGACGATTTCCAGCACGCCATGCTTGCCATGCGCGGTGATGCCCTCGGCATCAGCGCTGTCGGGCAGTGCAAAGCGGCGGTGGAACAGGCCGTGCGAGCGCTCCAGCCGGGTGAACTTGCCGTTCTGTTCGCGGTTCTCCACGGTGCGTTCGCCCTTGATGGTGAGGATGCCCTTCTCCATGCTCACCTCGATCTCCCCGGGGTCCACCCCCGGAACATCGGCATAGATCACGAAGCGCTTGTCCTCTTCCTTGATGTCCACGCGCGGCGCCCACTGGCTGGTCACCACGTTGGACTGGTCCGCTTCGGCCGGGCTGCCGAGCAGGCGATCGAAGGCCTCGCGGATGTCACCGATGTTGGCCATGCCGGTCGGGTTCCACGGAAAATTGCGACTCAGATTCATGTTCGTCCCTCCTCGTCGATAGGAATTGCGGCCCGATGCCGCTTGTCCGGGAAGTGGGTTTGGGTGGCTCCCGATTCAAGGCGACAAGCCTGATCCGGCGGCGCTAGCATGGCGGGAGTCGCCAACGAAAGGAGCCTCCAACCATGGCCATCCAGATCGGCCAGTCGCTGCCGGACGTCGAACTGTCGGTGGTCGGCGAGGACATTCGCCCCTGCCGGACCGGCGAGCTGTTTGCCGGCAGCCGCGTCGTGCTGTTCGCCGTCCCTGGCGCCTTCACACCGACCTGCTCGAGCCGGCATCTCCCCGGCTACGTGCAGCATTACGCCGACTTCCAAAAAGCCGGGGTGAAGGTGATGTGCCTGGCCGTCAACGACGCCTATGTGATGCAGGCCTGGGCTCTCGCCCAGCGGGTGCCCCCAGGCTTGCTGATGCTGGCCGACGGCAACGCCGGCTTCACCCGCGCCCTGGGCCTGGAACTGGACGGCAGCGCTTTCGGCATGGGCCTGCGCGCGCGCCGCTTTGCGCTGTATGCGGAGGACGGCGTGGTGCGCCTGCTGCGGGTGGAAGCCCCCGGCGAACTGCGTATCTCAAGCGCCGAGGCAATGCTGGCCGCGATCCCCCGCTGACCAGTACACGGCTCCTGCCACGAAAAACCCCGGCATGGCCGGGGCTTTTCGTGGCAGGCCGGTCGCGGACTCACTCGTCGGCGGCGGCCGATCCGGTACCAGCGGCATCGCCACCGCCGGCCGGCGCATCGGCATCGACGATCTCGGCATCCTCGCCGTTGTCCTCGTCCGCCTCCAGCCGTACCACGCTGACCAGGGTCTCGTCGGCGGGCAAGCGGATCAGGGTGACGCCCTGGGTGTTGCGGCTGAGCTGCGAGACTTCCGCCACGCGGGTGCGCACCAGGGTGCCCTGGTCGGAGATCAGCATCAGCTCGTGCGCCTCGCCGGCCTGTACCGCGGCGACCAGTGCGCCATTGCGTTCGGAACACTGGATGCCGATCACGCCCTGGGTGCCGCGGCCCTTCTTCGGGAATTCGTCAAGCCGCGTGCGCTTGCCGTAGCCGCGCGCAGTCGCGGTGAGGATGTCGCCTTCCGCCGCCACGATCAGCGAGACCACTTCAGCCCCGTCCGCCAGCTTCATGCCGCGCACGCCGGTGGCGGTGCGGCCCATCGAGCGTACGGTGTTCTCGTCGAAGCGATTGACCTTGCCGTTGGAGGCGAACAGCAGGATGTCGCTGTTGCCGTCGGTGAGCTCCACGTTGACCAGCGCGTCGCCCTCGTCGAGCTTGATCGCCTGCTTGCCCTTCTGCAGCTGGTAGGCGAACTCGGTCAACGGCGTCTTCTTGACCGTGCCGTGACGGGTCGCGAAGAACACATAACGGTCGTCGCTGTACTCGCGCACCGGCAGCACCGCCTGCACTTTCTCGTCCTCGCCCAGCGGCAGCAGGTTGATGATCGGCTTGCCGCGCGCGCCCGGGCCCGCTTCCGGAATCTGGTAGACCTTGAGCCAGTAGACGCGACCGGTACTGGTGAAGGTGAGCAAGGTGTCGTGCGTGTTGACCACCCACAGCTGCTCGACGACGTCCTCGTCCTTCAGCGCCGAAGCCGAACGGCCCTTGCCGCCGCGTCGCTGCGCACGGTACGTGCTGGCCGGCTGGCGCTTGATGTAGCCGGTGTGCGACAGCGTGACCACCATGTCTTCCGGCGCGATCAAGTCGAGTACGTCGAGGTCCTCCTGCGAATGCTGGATTTCGGTGCGACGCGCGTCGCCGAACTCGGCCTTGATCACCTGCAGCTCCTCGCGGATCACTTCCAGCAGGCGGTTCGGATTCTCCAGGATCTCGATCAGGCCGCGGATGGTCTCCAGGATCTGCCGGTATTCGTCGGAAAGCTTTTCCTGCTCCAACCCGGTGAGGCGATGCAGGCGCATCGCCAGGATTTCCAGCGCCTGCGCCTCGGACAGCTGGTAGCCGTCGGCCTTCAGGCCGTCGCGCGGGTCCATGTCTTCCGGGCGCGACGCATCGGCACCGGTCGCCGACAACAGCGCGCGCACCAGGCCCGCTTCCCAGCGCCGCGCCACCATGCGCTCGCGCGCCTCGGCCGGCGACGCCGAGGTCTTGATCAACTCGATCATCTCGTCGATGTTGGCCAGCGCCACGGTCAGGCCTTCGAGGATATGCGCGCGGGCGCGCGCCTTGCGCAGCTCGAAGATGGTGCGGCGGGTGACCACTTCGCGACGGTGGCGGATGAACGCCTCGAGGATGTCCTTGAGGTTGAGCAGCTTCGGCTGACCGTTCAGCAGGGCCACCATGTTGATGCCGAAGGTGACCTGCAGCTGGGTCTGCTGGAACAGGTTGTTCAGCACCACGTCGCCCATCGCATCCTTGCGCACCTCGATGACGATGCGCATGCCATCCTTGTCGGACTCGTCGCGCAGCTCGCTGATGCCCTCGAGCTTCTTCTCCTTGACCAGTTCGGCGATCTTCTCGATCAGCCGCGCCTTGTTCACCTGGTACGGCAGTTCGTGGACGATGATCGTCTCGCGGCCGTTCGACTCGATCTCGATCTCGGCCTTCGCTCGTACCAGGATGCGGCCGCGGCCGGTGCGGTAGGCCTCGACGATGCCGGACGAACCGTTGATGATGCCGTGGGTCGGGAAGTCCGGACCCGGGATGTAATGCATCAGCTCGTCGATCGAGAGCCCGGGTTCGTCGATCAGCGCGATCGTCGCCGCGATCACCTCATTGAGGTTGTGCGGCGGGATGTTGGTGGCCATGCCGACCGCGATGCCGGCCGAACCGTTCACCAGCAGGTTCGGCACGCGCGTGGGCAGCACCAGCGGCTCGTGCTCGCTCTCGTCGTAGTTCGGACCGAAGTCGACGGTTTCCTTGTCGATGTCGGCCAGCAGCTCGTGGCTGAGCCGCGACATGCGCACCTCGGTATAGCGCATCGCGGCGGCGCTGTCGCCGTCGACCGAGCCGAAGTTGCCCTGGCCGTCGACCAGCATGTAGCGCAGCGAAAACGGCTGCGCCAGGCGCACGATCGCATCGTAGACCGACTGGTCGCCGTGCGGATGGTATTTGCCGATGACGTCACCGACCACGCGGGCCGATTTCTTGTACGGCTTGTTCCACACGTTGCCCAGTTCGTTCATCGCGTACAGCACGCGGCGATGCACGGGTTTCAGGCCGTCGCGGACGTCCGGAAGTGCGCGGCCCACGATCACGCTCATGGCGTAGTCGAGGTAGCTCTGGCGCATCTCGTCTTCGATGTTGACGCGAATAACTTCTTTGGCGAGCTCTGCCATCAATCGGCTTCCCTGATAACGAAAAAAGGGCGCTGGCGCCGCGCCTCAAGCGCATGCGCATGCGACCCGAAATCAACCTTGAAAGTGTAGCACGAACGACATCGAAAAGACAGGATTTAGCCTTTGCCAATCAACAACTTGCAACACACTGTCAAAGGACGGGAAAAGCCTCGCGCAGGCTGCCGAAAAAATGACCCGTGTGGCGAGCGGCGACTGCCGGAGCAACCCGTCCGACGAGCGCAAACCGTGGGTTGCGAGCGAGGCGCTTTCAGCGCCCGAACATCGCCTGCATCGCCATGCCGTTCGGCCGCTCGATCACGCCACGCTCGGTAACGAGCGCATCGATCAGCTCCGCCGGCGCCACGTCGAACACCGGGTTCCATGCCTGCGCACCCTCGACCACGGTGCGGCAGCCGTTGGTGCCGAGCAACTCGGCCGGATCGCGTAGCTCGATCTCGATTTCCTCGCCGCTACCGGTGGCCATGTCCACGGTGGAGGACGGCGCCACCACCATGAACTTCACGCCGTGGTACTTCGCCGCGATGGCCAATTGGTAGGTGCCTATCTTGTTCGCAGTGTCGCCGTTGGCGGCAATCCGGTCGGCGCCCACGATCACCCATTGCACGGCGCCGGATTTCATCAGGTGCGCCGCTGCCGAATCGGCGATCAGCTGCGCCGGAATGCCGTCGCGCACCAGCTCCCACATGGTCAGCCGGGCCCCCTGCTGCCATGGCCGGGTTTCGCCGGCATATACCCGCGCGATGCGGCCCGCCGCCACGCCGGCGCGGATCACGCCCAGCGCGGTGCCGTAGCCGGCAGTGGCCAGCGAGCCGGTATTGCAATGGGTCAGCACACCCGAGCCAGGTGCGATCAATGAAGCACCCAGCTCACCCATGTGGCGATTGGCGGCCAGATCCTCGTCCTGGATCGCCTGCGCCTCGCGCAGCAGCGCGTCCGTGCCGCTGGCAATGCGTTGCTTCATCCGGTCCAGTGCCCACATCAGGTTCACCGCGGTGGGTCGCGCCGCACGCAGCATCGCCAGCACCGGTTCCAATGCGGCACCCTGCTGCGCCGCCATCGCCACGCCCCACGCGGCGGCAATGCCGATCGCCGGTGCGCCGCGCACGGCCAGGTCGCGGATCGCCTGGGTCACCTGCGCCGCATCGCGACAGTCGATCCAGCGTTCCTCGCCGGGCAACAAGCGCTGGTCGAGCAGGCGCAGGTGATCGCCCTGCCACTGCACGGCGCGGATGGAATCGTGGATTTCGGCGGTGGTGGTCATCCAGCCATTATCGCCTGTCGTGCACGCATTGCGCACGACAGGCGGGAAGGCGACTCACGCTCGCTGGCGCAACCACTGGTGGATCGCCGGCGGCACTTCGCGCTGGGCGCGGCCGGAGACATAGATGCCGATGTGGCCGCCCTTGAACGCGAGTTGGGTGTAGTCGGTGGTGCCGACGTGCTTGCCCAGCGCACGCGAGGCATCCGGCGGCACCAGGTGGTCCTGCTCGGCGAAGATGTTCAGCACCGGCTGGGTGATCATGCCGAGATCCACCGTGCGGCCACCGATCTGCAGCGTGCCCTTGACCAGTTTGTTGTCCTGGTAGAAATCCTTGATGAACTGGCGGAACGCCTCGCCGGCCTGGTCCGGTGAGTCGAAGATCCAGCGCTCCATGCGCAGGAAGTTTTCCAGCTCGGCCGGGTTGTCGAGGATGTCGACCATGCCGATGTACTTCTGCTGGTTCAGCCGCAGCGGCTTCAGCGTGAGGTAAACGTAGTTCATCAACCCGGCGGGTATGTTGCCCATGGTGTCGACGAACAGGTCCACGTCCATGCGGCGGCACCAGTGCGACAGCATGTTGTCGGGCGTGTGGAAATCCACCGGCGTGACCATGGTGATCAGATTCTTCACCTTGTCCGGGTGCAGCGCGGTGTAGCACAGCGAGAACGCGCCGCCCTGGCAGATGCCGAGCAGGTTGATCGCGTCGAGATCGTGGCGCTGGCGTACCACGTCGACACAGCGATCGAGATAACCGTTGATGTAGTCGTCCAAAGTCAGCCAGCGGTCGGCGCCGTCGGGGTAACCCCAATCGATCAGGTAGACGTCCTCGCCCTGCTCCAGCAGGTTGCGCACCATCGAGCGGTCGGCCTGCAGGTCGGTCATCCACACCGTGTTGACCAGCGCATAGACGATCAGCAACGGTGTCTTCGACGTCGTCTTGCCGTGGCCGGTAAAATGCCACACCTTCAGCTTGTCCTCGCTGTAGACCAGCTCGCGCGGGGTGTTGGCGTATTCGGGCTCGCGCATCTCGCGCAGATGGCCCATGCCGGCGGCGAGCTTGCGCTGGAAGGTGGCGATGTCGGCGAGCGCCTGGATCGGATCGATGCGGATGGGCGTTTGCATGGCAGCTCTCTCCCTACTTGCGCTGGCGCGGGCTGGCGCCGGATTTGGACGCGGCCGCCGGTTTGCGCGCCACCTTCGGCGTCTTCTCCGTCGCAACCTTCTTCGGCACGGACGCCGCCCCCGAGGCGCTGGCCAGTTGGCGCTTCAACGCCGCCACTTCACGGCGCAACGCCATGATCTCGTCGGCATGATCGGAAGACGCGCCGGCCTGGCTGGCGCGGAATTCGCGACGCAGGGCCTGCAGCCGTTCGCCGAGGCTCGATACCTCACTGCGCGTCGGCACGCCAAGCTGCTGGCAAAGCTGTTCGGTCTGCTGTTGCTGCAGCTTGCGCACGCGCATCTGCGCGTTGACCATTTCGCCGTAGGCTTCGCGGAACTCGTCGGACAAGGCGATCTCGGCATAGGCCTCTTCCGCGGCATCCACCCACAGGTCGTACAAGCCTTTCAGCGAATCGACTTGGCGGCCCGGTTCGGCCAGCTTGCCCTGCAGGCGTTGCATGCCCTGTGTGTTGGCGCGCTGGATCAGCTCCTGGTAACGGGCCGTGGCTTGCATCGACGCCATCAACGCCGTAGCCAGCGCCTGCTGCTGCATCTGCTGCTCGCGGTTCAGGCCGAACGCCGGCGTCGGCCCCTGCGTTCCGGCCAGGTCGGCGAAGCCGCCGGGCCGGGCCGCCTGCAGCCAGGACTGCCATTGCCGCGCGAAGCCCTCGGCGCCGACGCTGTCGATGCCACCGAACGCCTGCGCAAACGGCTGGCCGGCGCCGCCGAACATCTGCTGCAACTGCTGGCGCCAGTCCGTCGCCGGCTGGGCGGCACCGCCGCTGGCGGCTGCCTGCATCCAGTCGAAATACCCTTTCAGGCCGGCCAGCGTGCGTTCCAGCGCATCGTTGCCGGCCGCGGGTGCCGCCGGCGGCGCGAACGGATTGGCCGCAGGCGGCTGCTGGAACTGGCGCGTCCAGGCATCCCACGACTGCTGCGCCAGCGTCTGGTAATCCCTGATGAAATCGTTCGCCGGGTCAGCCATCGATGCGTCCTCGTGCAAGGTTCATCCATCCTAGCAAAAGCACGTTGCACAAGATCGCCGGCGCCTGAACGCACAAGGCCCGGCAAACGCCGGGCCTTGCGGGGTCGTCTGAGGGAGAACCTCAGACGCTGGCGCGCTCTTCTTCCGTCACGGCCTTCATCGACAGCCGGATGCGGCCCTGCTTGTCGACTTCCAGCACCTTGACCTTGACGATGTCGCCTTCCTTCAGCTTGTCGGAGACCTTCTCCACGCGCTCGTCGGAGATCTGCGATACGTGCACCAGGCCGTCCTTGCCCGGCATGATCGTGACGAACGCGCCGAAGTCCATCAGCTTGGCGACCTTGCCCTCGTAGATGCGGCCCGGCTCGACGTCGGAAACGATCTGCTCGATGCGTTTCTTCGCCGCCTCGCCCGCCTCGCGATTGACCGAGCCGATGACGATGGTGCCGTCGTCGCTGATGTCGATCGTGGTACCGGTCTCTTCGGTGATCGAGCGGATGGTGGCGCCGCCCTTGCCGATCACTTCGCGGATCTTGTCCGGGTGGATCTTGATGGTGATCAGGCGCGGGGCGTACTCGCTCATTTCCGCACGGGCAGTGCTGATCGCCTTGGCCATCTCGCCAAGGATGTGCAGGCGCCCGCGCTTGGCCTGCTCCAGCGCCACCCGCATGATTTCCTCGGTGATGCCGTCGATCTTGATGTCCATCTGCAACGCGGAAATGCCCTCGGCACTGCCGGCCACCTTGAAATCCATGTCGCCGAGGTGGTCCTCGTCGCCCAGGATGTCGGACAGCACGACGAAGTCGCTGCCTTCCTTGACCAGGCCCATCGCGATGCCGGCCACCGGCGCTTTCAGCGGTACGCCGGCATCCATCATGGCCAGCGAGGAGCCGCACACCGAGGCCATCGACGAGGAACCGTTGGACTCGGTGATTTCCGAGACCACGCGCACCACGTACGGGAACTCCTCGATGCTCGGCTTGACCGCCTGCACGCCGCGCTTGGCGAGGCGGCCGTGGCCGATCTCGCGACGCTTCGGCGCGCCGAAGCGGCCGGCCTCACCTACCGAGAACGGCGGGAAGTTGTAGTGGAACAGGAACGGGTCCTTCGACTCGCCGGCCGGCGCGTCGATGATCTGCGCATCGCGCGTGGTGCCCAGCGTGACGACGACCAGCGCCTGCGTCTCGCCGCGGGTGAACAGCGCCGAACCGTGGGTCCGCGGCAGCACGCCGACGCGGGCGGTGATTGCACGCACGTCGTCCAGCTGGCGGCCATCGATGCGCACCTTGGTCTTCAGCACGCTGTCGCGCAGGGTGTGGTACTCGAGCTCGCCGAATTCCTTGGCCAGCTCGCCAGACGACCAGGCATTCGCTTCGGCCTGCGCCTTCAGCGATTCCATCACGTCGGCCTTGATCGCGGCGATCGCGTCGCGGCGCTGCAGCTTGTCGCGCACCTGGAACGCTTCCGCCAGCTTGTTGCCCACGGCGCCCTTGAGCGCGGCGACCAGCGATTCGTTGCGGGCCGGCGCCTGCCAGTCCAGCGACGGACGGCTGGCCTCGGTGGCCAGCTCGGCGATCGCACGGATTGCCGCCTGCATCTGCTGGTGGCCGAACATCACCGCGCCGAGCATCACGTCCTCGGACAGCAGCTGCGCTTCGGATTCCACCATCAGCACGGCACCGGCAGTGCCGGCGACGACCAGGTCCAGCTGGGAAGTCTTCAACTCGGTGGCCGACGGGTTCAGCAGGTATTTGCCGTCGGCGTAGCCGACGCGGGCGGCACCGATCGGGCCCTTGAACGGGATACCGGCAAGGCTCAGCGCAGCGGAGGCACCGATCAGGGCCGGAATGTCGCCGTCGATCTCGGGGTTGAGCGAGACGACCTGGGCGATGACCTGCACCTCGTTCTTGAAATCGTCCGGGAACAGCGGGCGTACCGGGCGATCGATCAGGCGCGAGGTCAGCGTCTCTTTCTCGGTCGGACGGCCTTCACGCTTGAAGAAGCCGCCCGGGATGCGACCGGCGGAGTAGAACTTCTCCACGTAATCGACGGTGAGCGGGAAGAAGTCCTGGCCTTCCTTCGCCTTCGCAGCAGCCACGGCGGTGACCAGCACCACCGTACCGCCCATGCTGACCATCACCGCGCCGGACGCCTGGCGGGCAATTTCGCCCGTCTCCAGCGTGACTTCGTGATTACCGTACTGGAATGACTTGGTTACTTTTGCCACGTTGATCTTCTCCTCGACCTGTGGATTAACGGCGCAGGCCGAGGCGTTCGATCAGGGTCTGATAGCGTGCCAGATCGCGATCCTTCAGGTAGCTGAGCAGGCGCTTGCGCTGGTTGACCAGCTTCAGCAGGCCGCGACGGGAATGGTGATCCTGCTTGTGTTCCTTGAAGTGGCCGGTGAGATGGTCGATGCGGGCGGACAGCAGCGCCACCTGGACTTCGGTCGAGCCAGTGTCGTTCGGCGCACGGCCGAAATCAGCGATGATCTTGCCGGTCTGTTCTGCGGTAAGAGACATGGTTGTACGTTTCCTTGAAAGGCGATGCGAAGCTTGCGCTTGCATCATCGGGATGACGCAAGCGCAAGCTTCGCCTAGTTGGGTGAAAGCGTTGAAATAAGTTGTCTATTCTACTGATGGGAGCGGTGTTTCAACAAGAGCGCGACGGTTCATCGAAGCAAATCAGTCAGTCCGGCGGCAGGTTGAAGCCGCGCAGGATGCGCGCGCGCCCAGCGGCATCGGCTTCCAGCAACGCCAGCAGCGCGCCATCGCTGGCGTACGCCACGCAGCGCCCGGTCTCGGGCAGGCCCGGCAGGACGATCTGCTGACCACGCGAAATGGCCATCCCCTGCGCCTCGTCGAGTCGCAGCACCGGCAAGTCGGCCAACCCGGCAGAGACAGGCAGCAACCATGCCAGCAAGGCGGCGTCGCCCTGCTCCGCCGCCTGCTCCAGCTGTGCCAGGGTCACCATCCGCGGCTCACGGAACGGCTCGACCCAGATCCTCCGCAGCGCGGTCAGATGGGCGCCGCAGCCAAGGTCCTCGCCCAGATCCGCCACCAGCGAACGGACGTAGGTACCCGAGCCGCATTCCACCAGCAACTGCAACGTATCCCCGCTGCGCGCCAGCAGCTCCAGCCGGTACACCTCCACTTCACGCGGTGGCACCGCGACGGTTTCGCCGCGACGCGCCTTCACGTACAGCCGCTCGCCGCCCTGCTTCAGCGCGGAATACATCGGCGGCACCTGCAGGATGCGGCCGCGCAGCTTGGCCAGTGCCGTCTCGATCGCGGCGGCATCGAGTTGCGGTACCGGGCGTTGCCGAATGACCTCGCCTTCACTGTCGGCGGTATCCGTGGTGACGCCGAGCCGGCACTCGGCCAGGTAGGCCTTGCGCGCGCCCAGCAGGCTGCCGGCCAGCTTGGTCGCCTCGCCGAAGCACAGCGGCAGCAGACCGGTGGCCAGTGGATCGAGCGCCCCGGTATGGCCACCCTTGGCCGCGCGCAGCAGCCGGCGCACGGCCTGCAGCGCCTGATTGGAACTCAGGCCCAGCGGCTTGTCGAGCAGCACGATGCCGTGCAGGTCACGGAACTGGATGCGCGGCGGACGACTCATCGGCTCGGCAGTGCCTCCGTATGGGCCGCTCAATCCTGCTTGTCGCCGCCCGGCGGCGCCAGGTCGCGCGCCTGCTGGCGCAGCAGCGATTCGATGCGCTCACCCTTGTCGACCGAATCGTCGTACTTGAACTTCAACTCCGGCACCCGCCGCATGCGGATGCCGCTGTGCGCCAGCGCATGGCGGATTTCGTGGCTCATCTCGTTGAGCGCCTTCACCGCCGGCAGCCCCTGCTCCGGCAGCATGGTGGTCACCCACACCGTGGCCCAATCCAGGTCACGGGTGATTTCCACGTCGCACACGCTGGTCGACGGCAAGCCGTGGTCACGCACGGCCGCGTGCACCAGCAAGCCCAGCTCGCGGCGCAGTTCGGCACCAATGCGGTCGGTACGTTTGAAGTCGCGGGAGGGCATGAAAAAACCTGAGTGGTGGGTGAAGAGGGATGGGAAACGAGAGAGCGCGCTTGCGCTTCTCTCGTTTCTCGTTCCCGCACGCTCGTTTCTGTTTTAAAGCGTGCGCGCCACTTCGGTGCGCTCGAAGCACTCGATCTGGTCGCCCGGCTTGACGTCGTTGTACTGCTTCACGGCGATGCCGCATTCCATGCCGGCGCGCACCTCGTCGACCAGGTCCTTGAAGCGGCGCAGCGATTCCAGCTCGCCCTCGAAGATCACCACGTGGTCGCGCAGCACGCGGATCGGCTTGTTGCGCTTGACCGAACCCTCGGTGACCATGCAGCCGGCCACCGCGCCGAACTTGGAGCTGCGGAACACGTCGCGGACCTCCGCGGTGCCGATGATGTCCTCGCGCACTTCCATGCCGAGCAGGCCGGTGGCCGCCTGGGTCACTTGGTCGATCACATCGTAGATGATCGAGAAGTAGCGCACGTCCAGGCCGTTGGTCTCGATCACCTTGCGCGCCGAGGCGTCGGCGCGCACGTTGAAACCGATCACCAGTGCCTTCGAGGCCGCCGCCAGGGTGGCATCCGATTCGGTGATGCCGCCGACGCCGGAAGCCACCACGTTGACCCGCACTCGGTCATTGCCGATCTGGGTCAGCGACTCGCGCAAGGCTTCGACCGAACCCTGCACGTCGCCCTTGACCAGAATGTTGAGCGTCTGCTGCTCCTCGCCCTGGCCCATCTTGGCGATGATGTCCTCGAGCCGGTTGCTCTTGCTGACCATCCGCGTCTCGCGCCGCTTGAGCTGGCGCTCCTCGGCCACCTCGCGGGCAAGGCGCTCGTCCTCGACCGCGACGAAGTCGTCACCGGTTTCCGGCACGCCGGACAGACCCAGCACCTGCACCGGGATCGACGGGCCGGCCTCGGTCACCTGCTTGCCGGTTTCGTCGATCAGTGCACGCATGCG
This sequence comes from Rhodanobacter sp. KK11, assembly GCF_033345435.1. Lineage (NCBI taxonomy): Bacteria > Pseudomonadati > Pseudomonadota > Gammaproteobacteria > Lysobacterales > Rhodanobacteraceae > Rhodanobacter > Rhodanobacter sp. KK11. Next base: position 1,425,886 of record NZ_JAWPMI010000001.1, on the reverse strand, counting down.
GCCGTATTCGACGCCACAGACCACGAAATCGCCCTTGCGCAGCGTGCCCTGCTGCACCAGCACGGTGGCTACCGGGCCGCGGCCGCGGTCCAGGCTGGACTCGATCACCACGCCGGAGGCGCGACCGTCGACGACCGCCTTCAACTCCATCACCTCGGCCTGCACCGAGATCGCGTCGAGCAGATCCTCGACGCCCATGCCGGTCTTGGCCGACACCGGCACGAACTGCACGTCGCCGCCCCAGTCCTCCGGCACCACTTCCTGCGCGACCAGGCCCTGCTTGACGTTGTCCGGGTTCGCGCTGTCCTTGTCCATCTTGTTGACGGCCACGATCAGCGGCACCTTGGCCGCGCGGGCATGCTTCACCGCCTCGATCGTCTGCGGCTTCACGCCGTCGTCGGCGGCCACCACCAGCACCACGATGTCGGTCGACTGCGCGCCGCGGGCGCGCATCGAGGTGAACGCGGCATGGCCGGGGGTATCCAGGAACGTGATCACGCCCTTCGACGTCTGCACGTGGTACGCGCCGATGTGCTGGGTGATGCCGCCGGCCTCGCCCGAAGCGACCTTGGTGCGGCGGATGTAGTCGAGCAACGAGGTCTTGCCGTGGTCGACGTGGCCCATGATCGTCACCACCGGCGGACGCGTGACCTTCTCGCCCTCCAGTTCGATGTTCTGGGTGTGCGCCGCCAGCGTCTCCTCGGCGTTGTTCTGGTTGTCCGCCACCGGGGTGTGGCCGAGTTCCTCGACCACCAGCACTGCGGTGTCGTGGTCGATGGTCTGGTTGATGGTCGCCATCACGCCCATCTTGAACAGCGCCTTGACCACCTCGGAGCCCTTGACCGCCATCTTCTGGGCCAGCTCGGCGACGATGTTGGTGTCGCCCACGACCACTTCGCGCACCACCGGCGCAGTGGGTCGCGAGAATCCATGTTGACCGGCCGGGGCACTGCTGCTGCCGCGCAGCAACTCGCGGCCGCCGCTGCGGCCCGGCTTGGCGCGCTTGCTGCTGGAAGAACGGCGGGCCCGATCGGCCTCGCTCAGATGCATCTGCCCGCCGGCAAAGCGCTTGCCGCTGCTCTCGCGCTCTTCCTTGCCATCGACGTTGTCGCTGCGCTCGCGCGAATGCCTGGGCTTGCCGCGGGCGGCATCGCCGGCGGTGGCCGCCGGAGCAGCCGCGCCGGCGGCCGCCGCAGCGGTCGCCGGGGTGGCGGCTGCGGCCGGCTTGCTCAGCTTCTCGCGTTTGCGCGGTTCGTGGATGCGCGGCAGGATCATGCCCAGATCGCGCTGGTCGATGCGCTGGACGGTCGACCCTGCTTCATCGCCGGCAGCCGCAGGCGCCGCTTTGGCCGCCGGTTCCGGCGCCGTTTCGTCGTGCTCCGCCACCGCGGGTTCGGCAACGCCGACCGGCTCCGCCTCACGCCGTTCCTTTTCGGCCTTCCGGTGCTGCTCGTCCAGGGCACGCTGCTGCACCTCCGCCTGACGACGCTGCTGCGCCTCCGCCTGACGACGCTGCTCGGCCTCGATCCGCTCGCGTTCTTCCTGCTCGCGCTGCTGCTGCGACTCCTGCAACTTGCGGACTGCCTCTTCGCGCTCGGGCTCGGCGTTGGCTTCCTCGGCAATCACGCTGCGCTTGACGTAGGTACGCTTGGCGCGCACTTCGACGTTGACCGTCTTGGCTGCACCCGCAGCACCGCGGCCGCCTGGCGCCGCCACCTTCAGCTCACCGACCGTGCGGCGCTTCAGGGTGATCTGACGCGGTGCGCTGTCGTCGGCCTCGGCGCTGGCTTCGCCCCTGCCGTGCGTGCGGCGCAGGAAGCCGAGCAGCTTCACCTTTTCAGTGCTGCTGATGACTTGCTCCTGGTCGGAGAATTTCATGCCCGCTTCGCCAAGCTGCGTCAGCAGCCTGTCGACCGGCATGCCCAGTACCTGGGCGAGTTGTTTGATCGTGACGTCCGACATCGTGTTCTCTGCTCCGCCGTTCCCGCGCCTATCGTCTGTGCGGCATCATCTGCGCCGCCACCTCCATCCGTGGTGAAAGGCTTCCCGGAAGCCTTTCCCGGCACCCCCTCCGGAGTGCCGCTGCCCGCGGTCAGCCACCCTTCTCCAGTCGCGCAATCATTGGCGCACGGGCGGCCATGATCAGCGCCGCGGCCCGCTCCTCGTCCATGCCCTCGATGTCGATCAGGTCGTCCACCGCCAGATCGGCCAGGTCGTCGACCGTGGTCACCGCGCGGGCGGCCAGCGCAAAGGCGGTCTCCTCGTCCATGCCTTCCAGCGCCAGCAGTTCTTCGGAAGGCTGATGTTCGTCGACGCCTTCCTCCACCGCCAGTGCCTCGGTCAGCAGGGCGTCGCGGGCGCGGGCGCGCAGTTCCTCGACGATGTCCTCGTCGAAGCCCTCCACCGCCAGCAGCTCGGCGCTGGGCACGTAGGCGATTTCCTCGATGCTGGAGAAGCCTTCCTGCACGAGGATCACGGCAATCTCCTGGTCCACTTCGAGCTTGTCCATGAACAGCTGGCGTGCAGCCTCCTGCTCAGCCTCGCTCTTGGCGGTGACCTGGTCCTGGGTCATCACGTTGAGCTGCCAGCCGGTCAGCTTGCTGGCGAGGCGCACGTTCTGGCCGCCGCGACCGATCGCCTGGGACAGCTTGTCCTCGGCCACGGCGATGTCCATCGAGTGCTTTTCCTCGTCCATGATGATGGACTGCACTTCCGCCGGCGCCATCGCGTTGATGACGTACTGCGCCTGGTTCTCGTGCCACAGGATGATGTCGACGCGCTCGCCGTTGAGGTCGTTGGAGACCGCCTGCACGCGCGAGCCGCGCATGCCGATGCAGGCGCCGATCGGATCGGTGCGACTGTCGTGGGCCAGCACGGCGATCTTGGCGCGGTCGCCCGGATCGCGCGCGCAGCCCTTGATCTCGACCAGGCCCTGGCCGACTTCCGGTACTTCCAGCTTGAACAGTTCGATCATGAATTCCGGCGCCGCACGCGACACGAAAAGCTGCGGACCGCGAGCCTCGGAGCGCACTTCGTACAGGTAGCCGCGCACGCGGTCGCCGACCCGGACCGATTCGCGCGGAATGGTCTTGTCGCGCGGGATGAACGCCTCGGCGTTGCTGCCCAGGTCGAGGTAGACGTTGCCGCGCTCGACGCGCTTGACGATGCCGGTGACCAGCTCGCCCACGCGATCGGCGAAGGCGTCGACCACCTGCTGGCGCTCGGCTTCGCGCACGCGCTGCACGATCACCTGCTTGGCGGCCTGCGCGGCGATGCGACCGAACTCGGCGTTCTCGATCTGCTGCTCGATGTACTCGCCCACCTTGGCGTCGGCGCGCTCGTCCAGCGCGTCCATCAGACGCAGCTGGTACGACGGCGATTCCATCTCACCGTCGTCGGCGATGATTTCCCAGCGGCGGAACGTCTCGTATTCGCCGGTGTTGTGGTTGATCGATACGCGAATGTCGGGCTCCTCGTCCGGATAGCGTTTCTTCGCGGCCGAGGCCAGCGCGGCCTCCATCGCCTCGAAAATCACTTCCAGCGGCACGCCCTTTTCATTGGCGACAGCATCGACGACCAGCAAAAGTTCTTTGCTCATTGCTGCAACTCCGTAGGCATCCGGTCCGGATGCCGGTGGTTGAATTGTTGTGTTCATCCAGGAACACAGAATATGGAACGCGGCCCTGGACGGCCGCACTGGATCATTTCTTGCCGGGCGCCTTGCCGCCGCGCTTGGGCTGCGGCGCATAACCCAGCGCCACCCAGTCCGGCACCACACGCGCACTGTCCACCAGCGCATGCTCGAACTCGAACGTCTTGCCTTCGGCTTCCAGCACGACGTGTCCACCCTCTGCCGAAACCAGCTTGCCACGCAGGCGACGGCGGCCTTCCAGCGGCGCCCTCAACAGCACTTTCACTTCCTGCCCGCTGGCCCGCGCAAACTGTGCGGCGGTAAACAGCGGCCGATCCAGGCCCGGCGAGGAGACCTCCAGCACGTAGTGCCCGGGGATCGGGTCCTCCACGTCGAGCAGGGCGGACAGCTCGCGACTGGCGGCCTCGCAATCCTCGATGCCGACCTCGCGACGTTCGCCTTCGCCCGCATCCTTGTCCAGCAGGTCCAGGTAGACGCGCAGCGTACTCTGCCCGTGTGACGGGGTGAACTCCACGCCGAGGCACTCCAGGCCCAGATCGGCCAGGACGCCGGTGAAACGTTGTGCCAGTGCCTGTGTGTCCATGGGTCATCTTCCCGGATCGCCTGTTCAGAACGGCAGAAACAAAAAATGGGCTCCAACGGCCCATTTCCCTATCTCGCCGATGTTCCACCTCACGCAGCTCTTCCCGGCGCTCCAGGCTGCCGGAGCAACCGGGCACGACGCATCCGTGCGCCCAACAAAAAAGCCTCACGAGGAGGCTTTCTTGCATCAAGAAAGATCTGGTAGCGGGGGCAGGATTCGAACCTGCGACCTTCGGGTTATGAGCCCGACGAGCTGCCAGACTGCTCCACCCCGCATCAGAGTCCGAAGAGTTTACCGGGGTGGCCGGTTTCTTGCAAGCCTCAAATTGCCGGCATCCGACACCCGACGCGCCTTACAGGCCGAACGCGCGCCGGCACCAGGCCAGCAGCGGGCCCCAATACATGCCCAGCACCAGCAGCGAGAGTGCGTTCAGCGACAGCACCACGCGCAACGGCCGATCCGGCTGCGCCTGCAGCGCGCCACCCTCCTGCGGCTTGTCGAAGTACATCACCTTGACCACGTACAGGTAGTAGTAAAGACCGATGATGGCGAACACGATGCCGACGATGGCCAGCCACAGCATGTTCGCGTGGATCGCCGCCTCCAGCACCAGCACCTTGGCCCAGAAACCGAACAGCGGCGGCACACCGGCCAGCGAGAACATCGCCAGCAGCATCAGGAACGCCATCCACGGCGACCTCTGGTTGAGTCCCTTGAGGTCGGCGATTTCCTCGCACTCGAAACCGGCCCGGGTCATCGCCAGCATCACGCCGAATGCGGCCACGCCCATCAACGCATAGCAGATCGCGTAGAACATTGCCGCGGCATAGCCTTCCGGGCCGGCGGCGGCAAGGCCGAGCAGCAGGTAGCCCATGTGCGAGATGGTCGAGTACGCCAGCATGCGCTTGAGATTGGTCTGCACGATCGCGACCAGGTTGCCGATGGCCAGCGAAGCCACGGCCAGTACCGCCAGCATCAGTTGCCAGTGCTGCGACAGGTCGCCCATGCCGGCATCGAGCAGGCGGTAGGCCATGCCGAACGCAGCCAGCTTCGAACCAGAGGCGATGAAAGTGGTGACCGGGGTGGGCGCACCCTGGTAGACGTCGGGGATCCACATGTGGAACGGCGCGGCGCCCAGCTTGAAGCCGATGCCAACCACCATGAAGACCAAGCCGAACAGCAACAGGGTCGGCGCCGTGGTGTAGCTCATCACGTTGTGCAATTGCGCCAGGTCCAGGGTCGGCGTGCCGCCCATGCCGGAAGCGCCGTAGACCATCGACATGCCGTACAGCAGCATGCCCGAGGCCAGCGCGCCCAGCACGAAGTACTTGATCGCCGCCTCCGGCGGCAATTTCGCGTCGCGGTTCAACGCCACCAGTGCGTACGACGACAGCGACAGCAGCTCCAGCCCGAGATACACGGTGACCAGGCTGCCCGCCGACACCAGCAGCATGATGCCGAGCACGGCGAAGATCATCAGCGTGTAGAACTCGCCGCCGAGCAGCTTGCGATCGAGCAGGTACGGGCGGGCATAGACGAACACCAGCGCGGTGGTGCCCAGCGCAAACACCTTGAGGATCTCGGCCACGTCGTCGCGCACGAACATGCTGCCGAACGCCGTCACCGCCTGCGGCGGCTGGCCGGCAACCACCAGGTAGATCGCCACCAGCAGCACCGCGACCGAGGTCCAGTGCAGCAGCGGGCGCTGCGCGGGCTTCATGAAGGCGTCCAGCAGCAACAGCAGGCACGCCGCCGCCACCAGGTAGAGCTCCGGCAGCAGGATCAGGATGTCATTCAGGGTTGGCATGTCGGGTCCCGATCAAATCTTGTGAATGGCGAGCTGCTGCACCAGCTGCGACACCGAGTTGTCCATCAGGTGGACCAGCGGCTGCGGCCAGATGCCCAGCGCCAGCACGGCGGCGGCGAAGGCGGCCAGCACGAACGTCTCGCGCCCGTTGATCTCCTTCATTTCCGCCACGTGCGGGTTGGTAATCGGACCCCACAGCACGCGCTTGACCAGCCACAGCGTGTAACCCGCGCCGATGATCAGGGTGAACGCGGCGAACAGCGCGATCCACGGGTTGGCCCTGAAACTGGCCAGCACCACCATGAACTCGCCCACGAAGCCGCTGGTACCCGGCAGGCCGCAGTTCGCCATCGCGAACAGCACGTAGAAGAAGCCGAACCATGGCATCACGTTGATCACGCCGCCGTAATCCTTGATCTGGCGCGTGTGCAGGCGGTCGTACATCACGCCGATGCAGGTGAACATCGCGCCGGAAACGAAGCCGTGCGAGATCATCTGGATCATCGCGCCCTGCATGCCGAGCATCGCCACGTCGGTGTTGCCGGCGTCGCGCACCAGCATGAAGGCAATGAAGATGCCCAGCGTGACGAAGCCCATGTGCGCCACGGACGAATACGCCACCAGCTTCTTCATGTCCTCCTGCACCAGCGCCACGTAACCGATGTAGACGATGGCGATCAGGCTGAGCACGATCACCAGCCAGGCGAAATGCGCGCCGGCATCGGGCACGATCGGCAGGATGAAGCGCAGCATGCCGTAGGTGCCGACCTTCAGCATCACCGCCGCCAGCACCACCGAGCCGCCGGTCGGCGCCTCGACGTGGGCGTCCGGCAGCCAGGTGTGCACCGGCACCATCGGCACCTTGATCGCGAACGCGATCAGGAACGCGAAGAAGACCCAGGCCTGCTCCTTGAACGTCAGCGGCAACGCCGCCAGCGTGGCCAGGTCGAACGTGTGCGCCTTCTGGTACAGGTACAGCAGCGCGATCAGCATGAAGACCGAGCCGAAGAACGTGTAGATGAAGAACTTCAGCGTGGCGTACACGCGGCGCGGGCCGCCCCAGATGCCGATCAGGATGAACATCGGGATCAGGATCGCCTCGAACAGCGCGTAGAACAGCAGTGCGTCGGTGGCGCAGAACACGCCGATCAGCAGGCCTTCGAGGATCAGCATCGCGGCCATGTACTGGTGCGGCTTGTCCTGGATGACCTCCCACGCACCGGCGACCACCAGGATGCCGACGAAGGTGGTCATCACGATCAGCGCCACCGAGATGCCGTCGACCGCCAGGCCGTAGTGGACACCCCAGGAAGCGATCCACAGGTGGCTCTCGACCAGCTGCATCGCGGCGCCGGACGGGTCGTACTGCCCCAGCAGGAACAGGCTGACCACGAAGGTGAGCACCGCCACCAGCAGCGACAGCCAGCGCGCGAGATTGGGCCGGGCCGAGCCGGCAAGCAGCACCGGGATGGCGCCGGCGACGGGTAGCCAGATCAGCAGGCTGAGCAAGTGATTGAACATGGATCCCGTTTCCCTTAGTGCCCGGCCAGCCCGGACCCGATCAGCCAGTACCCGCCAAGCAGCAGGATCAGGCCGAGAATCATCGCGAAGGCATAGTGATAGAGGTAGCCCGACTGCAGGCGGCGCATGGCGGCGGCGACGCGATGCACCAGGCTCACCGAGCCGTTGACCATCGCGTCGTCGATCACCGCCTTCTCGCTGGCCTTCCAGAAGGCGCGGCCGAGCAGCACGCTGCCGCGGGCGAACAGCGCGTAATACACGTCGTCGACCCAGTACTTGCGGTCAAGCACCGTCCACAACGGCTTCAGCGCGGACTTGATGCGGTCGGCCAGTGCCGGGTTGAACAGGTAGATGTAGGTGCAGACCACAAACGCGATCACCACCAGCAGGAACGGCAACTGGGTGAGCCCGTGCAGCGCCATCGCCGCCGCGCCGTGGAAATCCTGGCCCAGCTCGGCCAGCACGTCGTTGGCCTCGTTCACGTGGACCGCAGCGCCGAACCAGTTGCCGAATAGCGTGGGGCCGACGGTGAAGAAGCCGACCAGCAGCGACGGGATCGCCAGCAGCACCAGCGGCAGCGTCACCACCCACGGCGATTCCTTCGGCGCATGTGCCAGCACGCCTGGCTCGTGATGGCCGTGACCGTCGTGGCCATGTGAAGCGACCACGGTGAAGCGCTCCTTGCCGTGGAAGGTCAGGTACATCTGGCGGAACGTGTACAGGCCCGTCACCAACGCGCCGACCATCACGCAGAAATAGGCGTAATGCGCACCCCAACGGTGCGACAGGCCGACCGCCTCGATGATCGCGTCCTTCGAGTAGAAACCTGAGGTGAACGGCACCGCCACCAGCGCCAGCGAGCCGATCCACATGGTGATCCAGGTGACCGGCATGTACTTGCGCAGGCCACCCATGTAGCGCATGTCCTGCTCGTGGTGCATCGCGATGATCACCGAGCCGGCACCGAGGAACAGCAGCGCCTTGAAGAACGCATGGGTCATCAGGTGGAACACCGCGCCGGAGTACATCGACACGCCCAGCGCCACCGTCATGTAGCCCAACTGCGACAGCGTGGAGTACGCGATCACCCGCTTGATGTCGTTCTGCACGATGCCGATCAGGCCGGTGAACAGCGCGGTGGTCGCGCCCATCACCAGCACGAAGCTCAATGCGGTGGAGGACATCTCGAACAGCGGCGACATGCGCGCCACCATGAAGATGCCTGCGGTCACCATCGTGGCCGCGTGGATCAGCGCGGAGATCGGCGTCGGGCCTTCCATCGAGTCGGGCAGCCACACGTGCAGCGGCACCTGTGCCGACTTGCCCATGGCACCGACGAACAACAGGATGCAGATCACGGTGGCCGCGTCCCACTGCGTGTTCGCGGTGATCTGCAGGTGCTGTCCGGCCAGGCCGGACGCGCCATTGAACGCGGTGGCGTAGTCCAGCGTGCCGAGGAAGTACAGCACCGCCGCGATGCCGAGCAGGAAGCCGAAGTCGCCCACGCGGTTGACCAGGAACGCCTTCAGATTCGCGAAGATCGCCGTCGGCCGCTTGTACCAGAAGCCGATCAGCAGGTACGACACCAGGCCCACCGCCTCCCAGCCGAAGAACAGCTGCAGGAAGTTGTTGCTCATGACCAGCATGAACATGGAGAAGGTGAACAGCGAGATGTAGCTGAAGAAGCGCGTGTAGCCGTCGTCGTCGGCCATGTAGCCGATGGTGTAGACGTGCACCAGCAGCGACACGAAGCTCACCACCACCAGCATCAGCGCGGTCAGGCGGTCGACCATGAAGCCGATGCTGGCGTTGAACGGACCGATCTGGAACCAGGTGTAGATGTTCTGGTTGTACTCGGGCATGCCGCCCGCAGTGAGCTGGTACAGCACGAGGAACGACAGCGCGCACGACACGGCCACGCCGAGGATGGTGACGCTGTGCGAACCGACGCGGCCCAGGAACTTGCCCAGGAAACCGGCCAGCACACAGCCCGCCAGCGGCGCCAGCACTATCGTCAGCAGGATGGAGGTGGAGAGACCCATGTGATCAGCCCTTCATGCTGTCGATGTCGGCGATGTTGATCGTGCTGCGCGTGCGGAACAGCAGCACCAGGATCGCCAGGCCGATGGCGGCTTCCGCCGCGGCCACGGTGAGGATGAAGAACACGAACACCTGCCCCGAAACGTCGCCGAGGAAACGCGAGAACGCCACGAAATTCATGTTCACGGCGAGCAGCATCAACTCGAGCGACATCAGCAGCACGATCACGTTCTTGCGGTTGATGAACAGGCCGGCGACGGCGATGCAGAACAGCACCGCACCGAGCACGATGTAGTGCGCGAGCGAGATCATGGCTGCGGCTCCTGTGGGGCGGTCGGCTCATCGGGACGGACGGCGGCCATCTTCACGACGCGGACACGGTTGCGCGGATCGACCTTGACCTGCCGGCTGGCCGGCTCGTAGCGATTGGCACGGCGCTCGCGCAGGGTCAGCGCCACCGCCGCCACGATGCCCACGGTAAGGATCAGCGCGGCGATCTCGAACGGCAGCAGGAACGTCGTGTACAGCGCGTGTCCGAGCCACTCGATGTTGGACATGCCTGCAGCGATGGCAGGATCGGCACCCATCACCTGCGCCTGCATCGCACGCACGCCGATCAGGCCGAGCATTTCCACCAGCATCACCGCGGCCACGATCAGGCCGACCGGCAGGAACTTCACGAAGCCCTCGCGCATTTTCTCCTGGTCAATGTCGAGCATCATCACCACGAACAGGAACAGCACCATCACAGCGCCGACGTAGACCACCACCAGCGCCAGCGCCAGGAACTCGGCTTCGAGCAGCATCCACAGGCAGGCCGCGCTGAAGAAGGTGAGCACCAGCGCCAGCACCGCGTGCACGGTGTTCTTCAGCGTGATCACCGACAGCGCTGCGGCCACGGTGACGAAGCTGAAGGCGTAGAAACAGATGAGTTGAAACAGTTGGGGATTCATCGAAAGGTCTCAGCGGTACGCCGCATCCTGCGCACGGTCGGCGGCGATCTGCTGTTCGAAGCGGTCACCGATGGCCAGCAGCTGCTGCTTGTTCACCACGTTCTCGCCGCGATGTTCGAAGTGGTATTCGTGGATCGAGGTCTCGACGATCGAATCGACCGGGCAGCTCTCTTCGCAGAAGCCGCAGAAGATGCATTTGAACAGGTCGATCTCGTAGCGCGTGGTGCGGCGCTGGCCGTCGCTCTCGCGCGGCGCCGAGTCGATGGTGATCGCCAGCGCCGGGCACACCGCCTCGCACAGCTTGCAGGCGATGCAGCGCTCCTCGCCGTTGGCATAGCGGCGCAGCGCGTGCAGGCCGCGGAAGCGGTTCGACTTCGGAATGTGCTCCATCGGGTAGCGCATCGTGTACTTCGGCTTGAACAGGTAGCGCAGGGTCACGCCCATGCCCTGGACCAGCTCGATCAGCAGCAGACTCTTGAAATAGGCGGTAATGCGATTCATCGGATGCCTCAAGCCCCCGTGCCAATGCTGACCACGCCGTAGTACTTCAGCAGGCCAGCCACGAAAACCCATGCGATGGCGATGGGAATGAACACTTTCCAGCCCAGTCGCATGATCTGGTCATAGCGATAACGCGGGAAGGTGGCGCGGAACCACAGGAACAGGAACGAGAACAGGAAGGCCTTGATCAGCAGCCAGGGGAAACCGCCCTGGCCGACGAAGCCCCACGAGGCCGGGAACGGCGACAGCCAGCCACCCATGAACAGCACCGCGGCGAGGAAACTGATCAGGATCATGTTCGCGTATTCGGCCAGGAAGAACAGCGCGAACGCCGAGCCTGAATACTCCACGTGGAAGCCGGCCACGATCTCCGACTCGCCCTCGGCCATGTCGAACGGCGCACGGTTGGTCTCGGCCACACCGGAAATGAAATAGATCACGAACACCGGCAGCAGCGGCAGCCAGAACCAGTCGAGGATGCCCTTGCTGCCGGCCTGGGCGTTGACGATCTCGGTGAGGTTCAGCGAACCGGCCAGCACCAGCACGCAGACCAGGCACAGACCCATCGCCAGCTCGTAGGAGATCACCTGCGCCGCCGAGCGCATCGCGCCGAGCAGCGCATAGCGCGAGTTGGACGCCCAGCCGGCGATGATGATGCCGTACACGCCCATCGAGGTCATCGCCAGCAGGTACAGCACGCCGGCATTGGCGTTCGACAGCACCATCGTGCTGCTGAACGGCACCACCGCCCACACCGCCAGCGCGGGGATCAGTGCGATCATCGGCGCCAGGTAGTACAGGAAGCGGTTCGCCTTGGTCGGCAGGATCACTTCCTTGACCAGCAACTTGACCACGTCGGCGAAGGCCTGCAGCAGACCCCACGGGCCGATCTTGTTCGGTCCCATGCGCACGTGCATCCAGCCCAGGACCTTGCGCTCCCAGTACACGAACATCGCCACCGCCAGCACCAGCGGCAACACGATCGCCAGGATGTAGAGGACCGGCACGACGAGCTGATGGATGAGTTGATCAAGCATCTGCTTTAAGCCTTGCTCAGGGTGATGGACGCGCCATACGGCGGCAGCGTGGCGGTAAGATCCTGCGCGGCCTCGATCCACGCCGTACCGACAGGCACCGCCGCATCGATCACCAGCGGCAGCAGCGTGTCGGCGACGCGTACCTGGCCAGCGGGGGCAAGGCCGAGCCGCTGCGCCTCTTCCGCGTTCAGACGCACCGCCGGGGCGCGATTGAGCGGATGTGCGTTGAGTGCCGTGGCACGACGCAACACCGCGTCGGCACGATAGATCGGCCAGGTAGCCAATCGGGTCAGGCCGGCGGCGGCACGTGCGGCCAGGCCGCTGCGCGGCGTCACCGCGCGCTCGACGATGCCTTCGCGCAGACCGGCGAGGTCGTCGAATTCGAAGCCGGCCAGTTGCAGGGCGCCGCCCAGTGCACGCAGGACCTTCCAGCCCGGCCGAGCCTGACCCGTCGCCTTCGCGCCGGCCGCCACGCCCTGGGCCAGTCCATCGACGTTGACCAGGGTCGCGTCGATCTCCGGCAGCAACGCGATCGGCAGGATCACGTCGGCCACTTCGCGCAACGCGGCGCTGGCGTAGGCGCTGAACGCCACCACCTGGTCCGCGCCGCGCAGCGCCTTCAGCGCCGCACCGCCGTCGGCGAAATCGTGTGGCGGTTCGACGCCATACAGCAGGTAGCTCTTGCGCGGTTGCGCCAGCATCGCCTGCGCATCCAGCCCGCCGTTGCCCGGCACCAGGCCGAGTTGCGCCAGGCCCACGGCATTCGCGCCGACCGGCAGCTCGTCGCAACCGGCGCCGGTGGCTTCGGCAATGAAGCGGGCGAGCGCGCGCAGCCAGGACGCCTGCGGATGGGTCACTGCGGCCTCGCCGAGGATCACCACCGCCTTGCCCGACTTCAACGCGGCGATCGCATCACGGTCGCCCTGGTCGTGACGTGCCGCCGCGATCGCCTCGGCCAACGCCGCCGGTGCGCTCGCGCCGGCGGCCACGGCGGCCCCGGCCAGCGCCAGCAGGGCATCGACCATGGCCTGCGGCGCCACGACCGCCTCACCGGCCAGCTTGTAGTTGAAATCGAAATGCGCGGGATTGACCGCGTAGACCTTCGCGCCCTTCTTGGTCGCCTGGTGCAGGCGATGATTCAGCAGCGGCACCTCGTGACGCAGGTCGGAGCCGACCAGCAAGGCCGCCCTGACCTGCTCGACCTCCGCCACCGGCAAGCCGAACGGCTGCGCCACGGCGTTGTCGGCGAAATCGAGCTGGCGCAGGCGATGGTCGACGTGCGCGCTGCCCAGGCCACGGGCCAGCCGCATCAGCAGATCGCCCTCCTCGTTCGAGGTGGCCGGATGTACCAGGATGCCGAGCTCGCTGCCGGGCGACTTCTTCAGGGCCGCGCCGGCGTATTCCAGGGCGTCCTCCCAGGTGGTCGCCTGCCACTGGCCGTTGCGCTTCACTTCCGGCACGCCGATGCGGTCGGCGGCGTACATGCCCTGGTGGCTGTAGCGGTCACGGTCGGACAGCCAGCACTCGTTGACCGCCTCGTTGTCGCGCGGCACCGTGCGCAGCACCTCGCCGCGGCGGGTATGCAGCCACAGGTTCGAGCCCAGCGCGTCGTGGTAGGCGATCGACGGCCTGGCGACCAGCTCCCAGGCGCGCGCCTTGAACTGGAACGGCTTGTTGGTAAGCGCGCCCACCGGACAGACGTCGATGATGTTGCCGGACAGCTCGCTTTCGACGTTCTTGCCGATGTACGTGCCGATCACGTGGCGGTCGCCGCGATCCATGCTGCCGAATTCGTAGGTGCCGGCAATCTCGCTGATGAAGCGCACGCAACGCGTGCAGTGGATGCAACGCGTCATCTCGGTGGCCACCAGCGGGCCGATGTCCTCGTCGGCAACGGTGCGCTTGCGCTCGGTGAAGCGCGACACGCTGCGGCCGTAGCCCAGCGCCATGTCCTGCAGTTCGCACTCGCCGCCCTGGTCGCAGATCGGGCAGTCCAGCGGGTGGTTGATGAGCAGGAACTCCATCACGTTGCGCTGCGCGTGCAACGCCTTGTCCGAACGGGTGAGCACCTTCATGCCTTCGGCCACCGGCGTGGCGCAGGCCGGCTGCGGCTTGGGCATCGGGCGGCCGCCCATCTCCACCTCGACCAGGCACTGCCGGCAGCTCGCCGCGACCGGCAGCTTGCGGTGGTAGCAGAAACGCGGAATCGGAATGCCGGCCTTGTCGGTGGCCTCGATGATCATCGAGCCCTTGGGCACCTGGATCGGCTTGCCGTCGACCTCGATGTTGACGAGGTTCGGTGCGGTGTTCTGGGTTGGCTGCGCGCTCATGCGGCGGCTCCAAGCTTGTCGTCGACCATGGAGCGGCCGTGCTCGACGAAGTATTCGAATTCGTTCCAGTAGTGGCGCAGGAAACCCTGCACGGGCCACGCCGCGGCCTCGCCGAAGGCGCAGATGGTATGGCCCTCGATCTGGCCGGCCACCGTCTTCAGCCGATGCAGGTCGTCGGGCACGCCCTTGCCGGCGACGATGCGGGTGAGCACGCGGTGCATCCAGCCGGTGCCTTCACGGCACGGCGTGCACTGGCCGCAGGATTCCATGTGATAGAACTGGCTGATGCGCTCGCAGGCGCGCACCATGCAGGTGGTCTCGTCCATCACGATCACCGCGCCCGAACCCAGGCCCGAACCAGCCTTCTGGATCGCGTCGTAATCCATGGAGAGGCCCATCATCACCTCGCCCGGCAGCACCGGCATCGAGGAGCCGCCCGGGATCACCGCCTTGATCCTGTGCCCGTTGCGCACGCCACCGGCCATCTCCAGCAGTTCCGCGAACGGCGTGCCCAGGCGGATCTCGTAGTTGCCGGGGCGGTTGACGTGGCCGGACACCGAGAAGATCTTCGGGCCGCCGTTGTTGGGCTTGCCCAGGTTCAGGAACCAGTCGGCGCCGTTGCGCAGGATCGCCGGCACCGAGGCGTAGGTCTCGGTGTTGTTGATCGTGGTCGGCTTGCCGTACAGGCCGAAGTTGGCCGGGAACGGCGGCTTGAAACGTGGCCAGCCCTTCTTGCCTTCCAGCGACTCCATCAGCGCGGTTTCCTCGCCGCAGATGTAGGCGCCGGCGCCGAGCGCGGCGTAGATGTCCACGTCGATGCCGCTGCCGCCGATGTCCTTGCCCAGCAGGCCCGCCGCGTAGGCTTCCTTCAGCGCGGACTCGAAATGCTCGAACGGCTCGTGGTGGAACTCGCCGCGCAGGTAGTTGTAGGCCACGGTGGAACCGGTGCAGTAGCACGCGATGGCCAGGCCCTCGATCACCGAGTGCGGGTTGTAGCGCAGGATGTCGCGGTCCTTGGACGTGCCCGGCTCGGACTCGTCCGAGTTGCACAGGATGTACTTCTGCATGTCGCCCTTCGGCATGAAGGACCACTTCAGGCCGGTGGGAAAGCCCGCGCCGCCGCGACCGCGCAGACTGCTCTTCTTGATCTCGTCGATCAGCGAGGCCGGATCGGGCTTCTCGGCGAGAATCTTCCTCCACGCCTTGTAACCATCGACCTTCTCGTAGCTGTCCATCGACCACGGCGTGTCGAAATGCAGCGTGGTGTAGACGACCTGGTGTTCCTGCGGGGCGGGTCCGACGGCCATCAGTGCTTCCCCTCGGCGTCATGGGAGTGGTCCGGGCCGTCCATGCTCAGGCCGTCGAGGATCTCGTCGAGCTTCTCGATAGTCAGGCGTTCGTGATAGTGGCCGTTGACCGTCATCGCCGGCGCGTAGACGCAGGCCGCGATGCACTCCTCTTCCTTCTTCAGGTAGACGCGACCGTCCGGCGTGCTCTCGCCAAGCTTGATGCCCAGCTTCTTCTCGCAGTGCCGCACCAGGCCGTCGGCGCCGTTGAGCCAGCAGGAGATGTTGGTGCAGATCGCCACGTTGTTGCGGCCGACCGGCTTGGTCTCCAGCATCGAGTAGAAACTGGCCACCTCGTAGGCCCAGATCGCCGGCAGCTCGAGGTACTTCGCCACGGCGGCGATCAGCTCGTCGGTAAGGAAGCCCTTGTTCTGTTCCTGCGCGCCGAACAGCGCCTGGATCAGCGCCGAGCGCTTGCGGTCGGGCGGAAACTTGGCCACCCAGTGGTCGATGTGCTGGCGGGTGCGCTCGGTGAGTACGACGAGGGGATCGACGTTCCTGACCTGCTCGTAATGTCCAGTGGCTTTCATGCGTTTCTCCGTCGTGCCGGCTCAGCGGTCCACTTCGCCGAACACGAGGTCGTAGGTACCGATCATGGCCACCACGTCGGCGAGCATGTGGCCGCGCACGATGGTGTCCATGGATGACAGGTGGGCAAAACCCGGCGCACGCAGGTGCACCCGGAACGGCTTGTTGGCGCCGTCGGAAACCAGGTAGCAACCGAACTCGCCCTTCGGCGCCTCGACCGCGCAGTAGGTTTCGCCGGCCGGCACGCAGTAGCCCTCGGTGAACAGCTTGAAGTGGTGGATGAGCGCTTCCATGTCCTGCTTCATCTCGACCCGCGACGGCGGCGCCACCTTGAAGTTCTTCACCATCACCGGGCCCGGATTGGCACGCAGCCATTCCACGCACTGCCGGATGATGCGGTTCGACTGGCGCATCTCTTCCACGCGCACCAGGTAGCGGTCGTAGCAGTCGCCGTTGACGCCGACCGGAATGTCGAAATCCATCTCGGCGTACTTCGCGTACGGCTGCTTCTTGCGCAGGTCCCACTCGACGCCCGAGCCACGCAGCATCGCGCCGGTCATGCCCCAGGCCTGGGCCTGCTCGGGCGAGACCACGCCGATGCCGACGGTACGTTGCTTCCAGATGCGGTTGGTGGTGAGCAGTTCTTCGTACTCGTCCACCTTGGTCGGGAAATCGGTGGTGAATGCGTCGAGGTAGTCGAGCATCGAGCCTTCGCGCCAGCTGTTCAGACGCTTCAGGTCGTTGCCCTTGTGCCACGGCGACTCGCGGTACTTCGACATCTGCGCCGGCAGGTCGCGGTAGACGCCGCCCGGGCGGTAGTACGTGGCGTGCATGCGCGCACCCGACACCGCCTCGTAGACGTCCATCAGTTCCTCGCGCTCGCGGAACGCGTACAGGATCACCGCCATCGCGCCCAAGTCGAGCGCGTTCGAGCCGATCCACATCAGGTGGTTCAGGATGCGGGTGATCTCGTCGAACATGGTGCGGATGTACTGCGCCCGCTCCGGTGCCTCGATCCCCAGCAGGGTCTCGATCGCGCGCACGTAGGCGTGCTCGTTGCACATCATCGACACGTAGTCGAGCCGGTCCATGTAGCCGATCGACTGGTTGAACGGCTTGGACTCGGCCAGCTTCTCGGTGCCGCGATGCAGCAGGCCCACGTGCGGATCGGCGCGGACGATGGTCTCGCCATCCATTTCCAGCACCAGGCGAAGCACGCCGTGCGCGGCCGGATGCTGCGGGCCGAAATTCATCGTGTAGTTGCGGATCTCTTGCACGCTCAGTTCCTCTGCCAGTCGTCGGCGGCTTCGGCCTTGGCCTGCATCAGGTCGGCGTCGTCGCGGATGGTGCGCGGCACCAGCACGCGCGGCTCGATCGACACCGGTTCATAGATGACCCGCTTCTGCTCGGGGTCGTAACGCACCTCGACGTTGCCGATCAGCGGGAAATCCTTGCGGAACGGATGGCCGACGAAACCGTAGTCGGTGAGGATGCGGCGCAAGTCAGGGTGGCCATCGAAGATGATGCCGTACAGGTCGAATGCCTCGCGCTCGAACCAGTTCACGCCGGGCCACACCGCGGTCAGCGACGGTATCAGCGGCAGGCTGTCGTCCTCGCAGAACACGCGCAGGCGCAGGCGGCGGTTGTGTTCGATCGAGAGCAGCTGGATCACCGCAGCGAACCGGCGCGGCCGGTTCTCGCCGTTGCCGCGCGGGCGACCGGCCCAGTCGAAGCGCCCCTGCGCCTGCCCTTCCACGCCGCGCGAGAAGCCGGTGCTGGAAACGGTCTCGGTGTCCCACTCGATCTGGCCGTAGCCGAGATAGTCGATGCCGCACAGGTCGATCAGCTCGCTGAAACGGAACGCCGGCTCGTCGCGCAGCGCGGTGGCCACCGCGACCAGGTCGGCGGCGGCCAGCTCGGCAACGGTCTCGTTGCGTACCGTGGTGATGGCCAGCATGTCGCCGAATCGCGCAGCGAGCTGCCCGGCCAGCGAGGTCTTTTGGATGTCGGTCATGGACTGCGCCTTCAGAATGTGCCGTTCAAGAACGCGCGATGGTGCTGGTGCGGCGGATCTTCTTCTGCAACTGCAGGATGCCGTGGATCAGCGCCTCGGCCGTGGGCGGGCAGCCCGGCACGTAGATGTCCACCGGCACGATGCGATCGCAGCCGCGCACCACGGAGTAGGAATAGTGGTAGTAGCCGCCGCCGTTGGCGCAGCTGCCCATCGAGATCACCCACTTCGGCTCGGGCATCTGGTCGTACACCTTGCGCAGCGCCGGGGCCATCTTGTTGACCAGGGTGCCGGCCACGATCATCACGTCGGACTGGCGCGGGCTGGGACGGAAGATCACGCCGTAGCGGTCCAGGTCCAGGCGCGACATGCCGGCGTGCATCATCTCCACCGCGCAGCAGGCCAGGCCGAAGGTCATCGGCCACATCGAGCCGGTGCGCGCCCAGTTCATCAACGCGTCGATGCTGGTGGTGGCGAAACCGCGCTGCACCACCGGGTTGTCGCCGGCCGGCCGCAGGATGTCGTCGACCAGGTTCAGCGGCTCCGGGTTGTGCATCACCCGGCTGACGGAATCGATCACTCCCATTCGAGTGCTCCCTTCTTCCACACGTAGGCAAAGCCGATGACCAGCAGCAGCAGGAACAGCCCCATCTCGATCAGCGCAATCATGCCGATCTGCTGGAACACCACCGCCCACGGGAAAAGGAAGGCGATTTCCAGGTCGAAGATGATGAACAGGATGGCGAGCAGGTAGTAGCGCACGTCGAAGCGCATGCGGGCATCTTCGAACGCCTCGAAACCGCACTCGTAGGGCGAGAGCTTTTCGGCCTCGGGGCGGCGCGGGCCGGCCAGCAGGCCGATGGCCAGCAGCACCAGGCCAAGCCCGGAGGCGACGCCGATGAACAACAGGACGGGCCAGTATTCGGCAAGCACGATGCAACTTACCTCCGCGCCAAGGGGCGCATCAGTGACCGTGAGAGGGGGAGCTCGGCAACCCACGGTCCGGCGACTTCGATTCGGCAGGCCGGTGTGGCCATGGGCTGGCAGCCCCGCCCGCAGGCCATGCAGCCGCGCGCGTCCGACATTTCGCGAGGGGAATTCGCGAATCTCTCCATTGTATCAGTGCGCAGGGGTACAACAAGCCTTGACGACCGGCCGCGTGCGGACTATCGCCATGGATTCGTGACGCCGCGCGGCATCGCGTCACATGGTGTGCGTGGGGCGCTCGGAGTTCAGCGTGCCGGCCAGGATGTTCTCGATCCGGTTGCGGGCGGCCTCGGCTTCGCCCGATTCGTTGAAATGGATGCCGATGCCGGCGGTACGGTTGCCCTGCGCGCCGACCGGGCTGATCCACACCACCTTGCCGACCACCGACAGGCGCTCGGTCTCCTCGGCCAGGGTCACCAGCAGCACGACCTCGTCGCCCAGCGCGTAGGGCTGCGCCGTCGCCGCGAACAGGCCGCCATGCTTGAGGAACGGCATGTAGGCGTTGTACAGCGAGGTCGCATCCTTGATCTTCAGCGAAATGATGCCCTGACGAGCGGCCATGGGTTTCATGCTTGGCTCCTGCCGGACGTTCGAACCGCCCGGTCGATGACCCGGATCTTAGAGCCTGCGCGACGTCTTCGCCTAGCCCGCGCCGCCTGACGCGCCCCACGGCGGGGCTTCATCCACTGCCGGCCAGCAGCGACTGACGCTCGTTGACGAGACTGCCCCATGACGCCGGCGGAACCCAGCCGGCTACCCACCCCGGCACCGCCTCGGCCGGCATCGGCCGTGAGATCGAGAAACCCTGCAATTGGTGGCACCCCAGCGAAGCCAGCAGGTCGCCCTGCTCCGCCGTCTCGACGCCTTCGGCGATCACCGTCTTGGCCAGCATGCGCGCGGTGGTGATCACCCCCGCCGCGATCGCCATGTTGCGCTCGTCGTCGAGGATGTCGCGCACGAAGCTCTGGTCGAGCTTGATGTGTTCGATGTCGAGCTTCTGGATGTGGCTCAGCGAGGCGCTGCCGGTGCCGAAGTCGTCCAGGCCCACGCGGATGCCGCGCCGGCGGCACTCCTCGATGACGACCTTGGCGCGGGCGTGGTCCATCGACGGGCCGGTTTCGGTCACCTCGATGCCGAAGCCGACGTCCATCACGCCCGGGTAATTCTCCAGCACCGCGTCGATGTCGATGAAGAACGCCGGGTGCAGCAGATGGCGGGTACTGATGTTGATCGAGACCGGAATCGAGATGCCCGAGCGCATCCACGACTGGCAGCAGCGCAGCGCCTCGTCCAGCACGTAGCGGCCGATCGGCCGGGCCAGTTGGGGGTCGTCCAGCACGTGCATGAACTTCGCCGGCTCGATCAGCTCGTCGGTGTCGCCCAGACGCAGCAACGCCTCCATGCCGGCCACGCCGTGCAGGCCCGGCAGGCCATCGATGTAGACGATCGGCTGGAACAGCAGTTGCAGGTGCGAGCGCTGCAGCGCCTGCGCGATCCGCTCGCGCATCGCCTGCAGCCGCAGTTGCTCCAGTTCCATCACCGGTTCGTACAGCGAGCCGCGGTCCTTGCCTTCCTCCTTGGCCGCGTACATCGCCAGGTCGGCATGCCGCACCAGGCCTTCCGCGTCCGACTCGTCCAGCGGGAACAGGGTCCAGCCCACGCTGGCGGACAGGTACAGCTGCTCGCCCATCAGGCCGAACGGCGCCCGCAGCGCCTGCAGGATGCAGCGGCTGATCACGTCGAGCTGCTCGCGGCTATCCAGACCGGCGATCACCAGAGCGAATTCGTCGCCGCCGAAACGGGCCAGCACGTCGGCCTCGCGCAGCATGCCCAGGATCCGCGCCGAGGCCTCCGCCAGCACGCAATCGCCGCCGCCGTGGCCGACCGTGTCGTTGACGCTCTTGAAACGGTCCAGGTCGAGCACGCCGACCGCCAGCAGCGTGCCTTGCTCGGCAGCCCGCGCGCGTGCCTGTTCCAGCAGCTCGAACAGCAGCCGCCGGTTCGGCAGGCCGGTGACCACATCGTAGAAGGCCAGCCGTTCGACCCGCGCCTCGTGCATCTTCTGTCCGGTGATGTCGCGCTGATGCCAAAGCCGCCCCTGCGGCACGCCGTCGATCCGGATCGGGATGAAATCGCGCAGGAAGGTGCGCCCGTCCTTCATGGCCACCTCGTCGCCCTTGACCGGCTCGTTCCGGGCCAGGATCTGCTCGATCCTGCGCGACTCGTACCCGGGATCCTCGTAAGCCTGCTGCAAGCGCGCGTAGAACGTTTCCGCCGGCTGGCCTTCCAGTTCCGCCGGCATCTCGGGCAGGCCGAACAGCGCACAGAACGCCTCGTTGATGAAACTCACCCGCCGGTCTTCGGATATCACCACGATGCCGGCGTGCTGCTGGGACAGGATGGTGCGGAAATACTGCAGGCTGAAGCGCAGGTCCCGCTCTGCCGCCAGTCGGGATGCCTGCGCGCGCTGCATCTGGATGCCAAGGCCCAGCTCGACCGCCATTTCGGCAAAAACACGGGTTTCGACGGCACCGAACGCATCGGCCCGGTCGGCGCCAATGACGAAGCAGCCCGCGACCGCCCCGCCCACCCGCAACGGCAACGCCAGCAGCGAACGTACGCCGGGCGTCTCCGTCGGCAGGCCCACCTGGACCTCGCCAGTCGACAGCGCACGCGCCACCGCATCGCCGGCAAGCGCGGCGCCGGCAGGCATGACCAGGGAATCCGCCGCATCGTCGGCCAGACCCTCCTGTGCCCGCAGCTGCAGGACCGCGGGAGCGCCTTCCTCGAACAGGCCGACCCAGGCCGCCCGATAGCCGCCGATGCTTCGCGCCACGCGGCAGGCGTCGGCCAGCAGCGTCGACTCGTCGGCGCTGTGGGTCACCAGTTTCACCATCTCGCTGAGCAACCTCAGCGTGCGGCGTTGGCGCGCCTCGTCCTGCACCGACTGCAGCAGCCGCACGCGCTGTGCGTGCGCCTCCAGCCCCAGGCCGATGTTGGCCGCCGCCTGCTGCAGCAGCTCGACCATCCGTGCCGAGAAAAAACCGGCCTGCGCGGCACGTATCACCAGCGCCGCGCACACCTCGCCGAACTTCAGCACCGGCACGGCGACCACGGCGTGCACGCCATGCCGCGCATAGGCGGGGCGGAGCATCTCCAGGCCCGCGACATGGCGCACGTCGGCTTCCAGCTGCGGCTCGCCCCGCCAGAACGCCGGTTTGGCCACGGAGAATGGGATCTGCTCGGGGTAGATGTCGGCCATGCCGGGCGCCACCCGCGCCGGCGCGATGCGCCGCCACTGCCCGCTGTCGTGGTCCAGCTCCCCCACCATCACCAGCCGCGCCCCGATCCGCCGCTCGAGCACCTCAATCACCGCCTCGTACAGCAGCGGTGGCTCCAGCGAACACATCAGGAGCTGGCCGATCTCGGACAACGCGGCATAGAAACTCTCGCCGGACGCCGGCGTCGCCCCAACATCGACCTGCATCGAGTTCTGATCCGGTGTGTGCATTCCCGTGGCCAGACAGATGGACGGACTCGGTCGCTATTGCCCTGATTCAGACAAACAGTGGATCAGCGAGGGCAGCCGGACGCTACCGACCGAAACGCGATGACAGGCCATGCCGCAGCCATTCCCCTGGCGCGAAACTAGCCCTGTCAAACGGCCCGCGCAAGAGCCGGGCCAGGGTTGCCGGCAAGGCCGGACAATTCGCACCAGCCCCAGTGGTCGAAGATCCATGGCGAGCGCAAAGTCAGCGCCAAGTGCACGAAACATGGTTCTCCACCGGCCTCGGCCGGCACCGCCAGATGGAACCGGCCGGCCCGGTCGCGTTGCAGCGGCGCATCACGCCAGCGCCAACTGCGGGCGCCCGCCGGGCCGACCACGCTGAGCCGCAGCCATGGCTGCAGCCAGAAGGGCGGCAGCCACGGCAACGCGGTCAGCGGCGGCGGCAGCCCGGCATGGCGCTCGGGCCGGTCGGCCAGGCGCAGCATGCGCCTGCTGCTCAACGCCATCTGGCTGCGATGGGCGGCAAGCGCAGCACGCTTGCATGCCAGCTGCCTCGCCGTGCCGCGCACCTCGCCGGCAGCGTCATCTTCGCCGTGGCCATGCACCAGGTAATTCAGCAGCAACGGCGGATCGCCCCGCGCCGTCAGCGCCAGGCGCACCAGCACGTGTGCCGCGGCGTGATCGGGGTGGCAGTCGGCCAGGGCCGGGGCCACCACCAGGCTGGGATTGAACTCATCGATCGCCGCGGCCAACGCCGACACCGAAGCGTGGCCCGCCCGCAGCAGCGCGTCGGTAACACCGAGATCGGGCCAGCCCAGCGGCTGCAGCGCTTGCGCCGGCACGCCCAGGCACGCCAGCGCCTGCGCCATCTCCGCGCGGCGACGCAGCCCCCAGCGCCGCCGGTCGGCGGCGCGGATGCTCAGCCGCCGTTCCAGCCAGCGTTGCGGCCACGGGTTGTTGTCACCTTCGGTCAGCAACAGGATCCGTACCTCGCCGCCGGCCGCCCGCACCTGCTGGATCAACAGGCCGGTCGCGATGGTTTCGTCATCCGGATGCGGCGCCACCACCAGCAAGCGGGTCAGCGCGGAAAACGCCGGCAACCCGTCCGCCGTGCTCATCGCCACTGCGCCAGCAGTTCCAGCAACAGCAGGTCGGCGCGCAGCGGGCCGCGCAGGCTCTCGCGAGTCCGGTTGGCCGCGTCGTACCAGTGGCCCAGCGCCTCGACGTCCATCGCGCTGGCCAGCGGCCCGTGAGCAGCGGTCAAGCGCGCCTTGATCTCGTCGGCACTGGCCTGCGCGGCAAACCACAGCCGCTGCGCCGGCTCGCTGTCCAGCCAGCGTTTGACCACTTCGGTCGGCTGGCCACGGCCAGCCGCCAGCGCGGCCAGGTCCTTGCGCACTTCCTGCCGGCGTTCCAGTGCCCCCTCTCCGGCCCAGGCCCTGGCCAGGCCGGGATTGCCGCCAGCCGCGGCGAGCGCAGCCGCCGCATCGCGCACGCCTTCGGCCTGCAGCCAGGCCAGGGCGTCGTCGCTGGCGGGCAGCTGGAACTCGATCCGCTGGCAGCGGCTGCGGATGGTCTGCGGCAGGCGCCACGGCGCATCGGCCAGCAGGATCAGCATGGTCTGCGCGGCCGGTTCCTCCAGCGTCTTCAGCAGCGCATTGGCGGCGGCGGGATTCATCGCGTCGGCCGGGTCGATGCTGGCAACCTGCCAGCCGCCGAACTGGCTCGCCATGGCCAGCCGCGCCGACAGTTCGCGGATCTGGTCGACCACGATCTCGCTGCGCTGCACGCCGTCCTTGCGCAAGCCGAAGCCCAGCGTGACCACATCCGGGTGCGAGCCGGCGGCGAGCAGCAGGCAACTGCGGCAATGCCCGCAGGCATCGCCGTCCACCGGCTCGGCGCATAGCAGGCCTCGCACGAAGCGCTGCGCGAACGCGCGCTTGCCCAGGCCGGCGGCTCCGCACAGCAGCAGGGCGTGCGGCAACGCATCGCGCTGCCGGCGCGCCTGCAGCCGTGCCCAGTGTTGGGCATGCCAGGGCAGTTCGCGCATCATGCCGGCGTTTCTCCAAGCCATGCCGCCAGCGCCTGCGTCGCGGCCTGCAGGACGGCGGCAGGCGGCTGGCTGGCGTCGATCACCCGGAAACGCTGCGGTTCGGCCGCGGCGCGTTCGCGATAGCCGGCGCGTACCCGCTCGAAGAACGCATCCGCCTCGACTTCGATGCGGTCGGCATCGCCACGACCGGCGGCGCGGGCCCGACCGGTCGCCACCGGCAGGTCGAGCAGCAGGGTCAGGTCAGGTTTCACGCCGGCACAGGCCCAGCGCTCCAATTCCGCGATGCGCGCCGCCGGCTGGCCGCGGCCGCTGCCCTGGTAGGCGTAACTGGCGTCGGCGAAACGGTCGCACAGTACCCATTGCCCGGCGGCCAGCGCCGGCTCGATCACCTCGCGCACCAGTTGCGCGCGCGAGGCGAACATCAGCAGCAGTTCGGTCTCGGCAGCCAGCCCGCGCTGGGCCGGATCCAGCACGATGGCGCGCACTGCCTCGCCCACGACGGTGCCGCCGGGTTCGCGCGTCTGCACCAGCGCGATGCCGCGTTGCCCGATGTACTCGCGCAAGCCGGCCAGCAGAGTGCTCTTGCCGGCGCCCTCGCCGCCCTCGAGGCTGATGAACTTTCCGCGCCGGGTCGTCATCGGCAACGCTTCCGCTGGTAGCAGTCGACGTTGCGATTGTGTTCCTCCAGCGTGCGCGAGAACACGTGGCCGCCGTCGCCGCGCGCCACGAAGTACAGCGTGTCGCCGTCGGCCGGATGCAGCGCCGCCGTCAGCGCCGGCTTGCCGGGCAGCGCGATCGGCGTCGGCGGCAGGCCGGGGCGGGTATAGGTGTTGTACGGCGTGTCGGTGGTGAGGTCGCTCTTGCGGATGTTGCCGGCATAGTTCGCGCCCATGCCGTAGATCACGCTGGGGTCGGTCTGCAGCAGCATGTGGCTTTCGAGGCGCCGCACGAACACGCCGGCAATCTGTGCGCGTTCCGCCGGAATGCCGGTTTCCTTCTCCACGATCGAAGCCAGGATCAGCGCCTCGTACGGCGTGGCCAGCGGCAGGTCCGGCGCGCGCGCCGCCCACAGTTCGTCGAGCGTCTTCACCATCGCGGCGTGCGCGCGCCGGAGGATGTCCAGATCGCTGTCGCCCTTCACGTAGGCATAGGTCTCGGGCAGGAAGCGGCCTTCCGGTGCTTCGCCGCCGGCGCCGATCCTCTGCATGATCGCGGCATCGTCCAGTGCCTGGGTGGCGTGTTCGAGCTTGTCGGCACGGTTCAGCGCCTGGCGCAGCTCGGCGAAGGTCCAGCCGTCGACGATGGTGAAATTGCGCTGCAGCACCCGGCCGGCGGCCATGTTCGCCAGCAGTCGGCGCGGCGTGATGCCGGGCTCGAGCGCGTATTCGCCGGCATGCAGCTTGCCTGCCACATGCATCTGCTCGGCCAGCAGCCGCCAGTACCACGGATTGGCGGTGCTGAATCCGCGCTGGCGCAATTCGCCGACGATGCCCTTGAAACTGCTGCCGCGACCGACGTCGATGCTGTCGCCCTGCGCCGCCACGTGCAGCGGCGCGTTGCCGAAGCGGACGTAGTCGTTCCAGCCGTAGACCAGCGCGCCCGCCGTCGCCAGCAGCACGATCAGCACCAGCAGCCGTGGCCATGCGCGCCTGCGCGTCGGTTTGTCGCTCATCCGCCCTGCTCCATCGAAAAACCCAGCTCCCGCCAATGCTGCTGCATGTGTCGGCTCATCGCGCCCGGCGCATAGTCGCAGTCATCCAGCGAGCGTACCGGCACAATGCCGCGCACGCTCGAACTGAGGAACACCTCGTCGGCGCCGCGCAGCTCGGCCAGTGTCAGCTCGCCGACCCGCATCTGCGGGCAGGCCGCCAGCACTTCGGCGCGGGCCACGCCGGCCACGCCGCAGCGATCCAGCGCCGGCGTCAGCCATGTGCCCTCGACCAATGCAAACAGATTGGCCATGGTCGCCGAAATCACCCGCCCGTGGCTATCGAGCAGCACGCCTTCGGCAACCGCCGGATCGCTCCATTCGGCGCGCGCGAGCACTTGCTCCAGCCGATTCAGGTGCTTGATGCCGGCCAGCAGTGGCTGCTCCGCCAGGCGGATGTTGCACACACGCATGCGCACGCCTTGCGCATAGACCTCGCCAGCAACCGATGGCGGCACGAACGCGGCCACCACCCGCGTCGGCCGCGGCGAAGCCGGCAAACCATAGCCGCGCTCACCCAGGCCGCGGGTGATGGTGATGCGTAGCACCGATGCCGCCATGCCGCGGCTGACTTCCAGCGCCTCGCGCCACAGCTGTGCCGGGTCGGGTGCCGGTATCCGCAGGCGCGCGCAACCATCAAGCAGCCGTTGCATGTGCCGTGGCCACAACGGCGCGGTGGCGCCGACGAAGCGGATGCTCTCGAACAGGCCGTCGCCGTAGGCCAGGCCACGGTCCAGTGCCGACACCTGCGCCGCCGGCGCGCCGTCGACCAGCAGGCGCCCGGTCATCCCTCCGGCACTCCCAGCGCGCGCAGCAGGCCGCGCGCCTTGGCGCGGGTCTCGTCCAGTTCGCTGGCCGCGACCGAGTCGGCCACGATGCCGGCGCCCGCGCGCAGGCTCACTTCATTGCCGACCAGGGTCAGGGTGCGGATCAGGATGTTCAGGTCGAGCTCGCCGCTGCGATCGAGATAGCCAAGCGCACCGGTGTACGCGCCGCGCGGCGCGTGTTCCAGTGCGGCGATGATTTCCATGCAGCGCACCTTCGGGCAGCCGGTGATGGTGCCGCCCGGGAAGGTGGCGGCGATCACCTCGCCGGGCGTCGCCCCGGCACGCAGGCGCCCGCGTACATTGGAGACGATGTGGTGAACGTGGGCGTAACTCTCCACCGCCATCAGTTCATCGACCTCGACCGTACCCGGCACGCAGATGCGGCCGAGATCGTTGCGCTCCAGGTCGATCAGCATCACGTGCTCGGCGCGTTCCTTCGGGTGTGCGCCCAGCTCGCGGATGCGCGCCGCGTCATCGTCGCCGGGCAGGCGCGGGCGCGTTCCGGCGATCGGCCGGGTCTGTGCCACGCCGCCGCGCACTTCGACCAGCCGCTCCGGCGAGGAGCTCGCCACCGCCCAGCCCGGCTGCTGCAGCAAGCCGGCAAACGGCGCCGGATTGGCCCGGCGCAACGCCGCGTACAGCGCTGCCGGCGCTGGCGGCTGCGCATAACGCGCGCGCCAGGCGCGCGACAGGTTCACCTGGAAGATGTCGCCGGCATGCAGGTGCTCGTGGATGCGCGCCACGCCATCGAGGAATTGTCGTGGCGCGTCCTCTTCCCACGCGATCGGGGCGGCCAGCGACGGAAGCGGCGGCATGGCCGCGAGATCGGCTTCCAGGATATCGAGCAGATGTTCGCAGCCGGTCTCGGCGACCAGGATCGTGCAGCCGCGCACGTGGTCGACGATCGCCGCGGCCGGGCAGCGCACGGCCAGCGCCAGCGGCAGCGTCGCCGGCGGCCGCAGCCTTAGCGTCGGCTCGATTTCGCCGGCCAGTTCGTAGGCCAGCAGCAGCACCCAGCCGCCGTGGAACGGCAGCCCGTCGTCCTGCGCTGGTACGCGTTCGGTCCGCCAGGCGGCGTCCAGCGCATCGAGGAAACGCCCTTCGTGCGCGACGCCCGTGTCATCGTGCAGGCGGCCATCGGCGTGCAGGGCCAGCCGTCCGCGCGGGAAGGCGAACAGGATGTCGTAGCGCGACTGCGCGGTGCCGTGCACCACGCTTTCGAGCAGGCAGGGATAACGCTGCGCAAAGGACGCGGCCGGCGCGAGCAGATCGCGCCGACCGCCCAGGATGCGGCGATGGCAGTTCACGCTCAGGCGCGACGGAAGACCAGCGTGCCGTTGGTGCCGCCGAAGCCGAACGAGTTGGAGATCGCCACGTCGAGCTTGGCCTCGCGCGCGGTATGCGGCACGAAATCCAGGTCGCAGCCTTCGCCCGGCTCGTCCAGGTTGATCGTCGGCGGCAGCACCTGGTCGCGCAGCGCCAGGATGCTGAAGATCGCCTCGACGCCGCCGGCTGCACCCAGCAAATGCCCGGTGGTGGACTTGGTCGAGCTCATCGCCAGCTTGTAGGCGTGATCGCCGAACACCTTCTTCGCCGCCATCACTTCGCCGAGATCGCCCAGCGGGGTGGAGGTGCCGTGCGCGTTGACGTACTGCACCTCGGAGGGATTGAGCCCCGCATCGTTCAGCGCAGTCTGCATGCAGCGCGCCGCGCCTTCGCCGCCCTCGCTCGGCGCGGTCATGTGGAACGCGTCGCCGCTCATGCCGAAACCGACCAGCTCGGCGTAGATGCGCGCGCCGCGGGCCTTGGCGTGTTCGTACTCTTCCAGCATCAGCACGCCGGCGCCGTCGGACAGCACGAAGCCGTCACGGTCCTTGTCCCACGGGCGGCTGGCCCGGGTCGGCTCGTCGTTGCGGGTGGACATCGCCTTGGCCGAGCAGAAGCCGGCCATCGCGGTGCCGGTGGTGGCGAACTCGGCGCCGCCGGCGACCATCGCGTCGGCATCGCCATACTGGATCATCCGCGCGGCCAGGCCGATGTTGTGCGCACCGGTGGTGCAGGCGGTGACGCAGGCGATGTTCGGGCCCTTCAGGCCGAACATGATCGATAGCTGCCCCGAGACCATGTTGATGATCGAACTGGGCACGTAGAACGGCGAGACTCGGCGCGGGCCTTTCGCGGCCAGCTCCAGCGTGGTCGCCTCGATCGTGTACAGGCCGCCGATGCCGGCGCCCACTGCCACGCCGATGCGCGGCGCGTTCGCCTCGGTCACTTCCAGCCCGGAGTCGCGCAAGGCCTGGGTGCCCGCCGCCACGCCGTAATGGATGAACGGGTCCATCTTCTTGACGTCCTTGAGCGGCATCCACTCGGCCGGATCGAAGCCGCCGACCTGGCCGGCGATACGGGTGGAATAAGCGGAGGTATCGAAGTGGGTGACCGGGCCGATGCCGCTGACGCCCTTGACGACACGATCCCAGGCGCTGGCGATGTCGTTGCCGACCGGCGAGATGATGCCCATGCCGGTCACTACCACACGTCGCTTGCTCATGCTGATGTTCCTTACGTGATTGCGTGGATCTGCCGCTGCCGGCAGCCGTCCCGCGCGGGTCGCGGGAACGTCGCCCGGTGATGCCCGGCAGGCATCCTGCCCACCATACGGGGTCGGACGTTACAAATTGCAGAAACGAAAACTGCGCCAAGATGGCGCAGCGTTCGGTATCGCCGCAGGGGGCCGGACTGGCCTGCAGACGCGTGCCAGTCCAGATGCGTGGCGATCAATCCCGGATCAATCAATCCTTGGAGTGGGCCTTGATGTAATCGACGGCCTGCTGCACGGTGGTGATCTTCTCGGCGTCCTCGTCGGGAATCTCGGTCTCGAACTCTTCCTCGAGCGCCATCACCAGTTCCACCGTGTCCAGCGAATCTGCGCCCAGATCGTCCACGAACGAAGCGTTCGCCGTGACTTCATCTTCCTTCACGCCGAGCTGCTCGACGACGATTTTCTTGACGCGCTCTTCGATGGTGCTCATGTTGCCCATACCTCTCAAGGGAGTAATTGATTGTCTGTGCCGGCGCGAGGCCCGCGAAAGGCCGGCGCATTGTAGTGGCTAAACCGCGTGGCCGCCACGCTTGGCCGGTGCCGAGGAGGCGCTGACCCCCATGACCGGCGCGAAAGCGCGATTGTCGCCCAAAATGGAGCCGCTGGCGACAACCGCGTATGAGGGCCTGATCACAGGCCCCCGGTCCTACGGCATGTACATGCCGCCATTGACATGCAGGGTTTCCCCCGTGATGTAGGCCGCTGCCGGCGACGCCAGGAAGCCCACCGCCCTGGCAATATCGGTCGCCTCGCCAAGGCGGCCCAGCGCGATCTGGCCGAGCAGCGCCTGCTTCGACTCCTCCGGCAACGCGCGGGTCATGTCGGTGTCGATGAAACCCGGGGCCACCACGTTGACGGTGATGCCGCGACTGCCGATCTCGCGCGCCAGCGACTTGGAGAACGCGATGATGCCGGCCTTCGCCGCCGCGTAATTGGATTGGCCCGGATTGCCGGTGAGCCCGATCACCGAGGCGATCGAGATGATGCGGCCCTTCCTTGCCTTCATCATGCCGCGCAACACCGCCTTGGAGGTGCGGTAGACCGAAGTGAGGTTGGTGTCGATGATCGCCTGCCAGTCCTCGTCCTTCATGCGCAACAGCAGTTGGTCACGGGTGATCCCTGCATTGTTGACCAGGATCGAAACTGCGCCGAACTCCTTCGCGATGCCGTCGATCAACCCCTCGACCGCGGCACCATCGGTGACGTTCAGTACGCGGCCGTGGCCGCCGTGCGCGGCCAGCCGTTCGCCGATCGCGGCCGCACCGCTTTCGCTGGTGGCGGTGCCGATCACGGTGGCGCCCATCGCCGCCAGTTCGTCCGCGATCGCTGCGCCGATGCCGCGGCTGGCGCCGGTGACCAGCGCGATTTCACCTTGCAGTGGATTGCTCATGGGTTCGGGTTCCTTGGTGAATCGGGAAAGGCTTAAAGCCCGGAGCGCAAAGGCGAGGCCGGCTCAAGCCCATTCGGTGCGGGCGGCATCCAGTTCGGCGGGAGCTCCGATCGCGCGTGCCTCGATGCTCTTGTCGATGCGCTTGACCAGGCCGGCCAGCACTTTGCCCGGGCCGCACTCGGCGATGCGCGTGGCGCCGCCGGCGGCCAGCGCCTGCACGCATTCGGTCCAGCGCACCGGCAGGTACAACTGGCGCTGCAGCGCGCCGCGAATTTCGTCGACGCTGCCGTAGCTGCGCGCCTCGGCATTCTGGATCACCGGGATCGACGGCAGACTCCAGTCGACCGCGGCCATCCGTTCGCCCAGACTGTCGGCCGCCCCCCGCATCAGCGCGCAATGCGACGGCACCGACACGGCCAGCCTGATGGCCTTCTTCACGCCCAGCTCGGCGAGTTTCGCCAGCGCACGGTCGACCGCTTCGGCGTTGCCGGCGATCACCAACTGCCCCGGCGAATTGAAGTTGGCCGGCGCCACCACCTGGCCTTGCGCCACTTCCTCGCACACCTGCGCGATCTGCGCGTCGTCGCCGCCGAGAATCGCCGCCATCGCGCCGGTGCCGGCCGGCACCGCCGCCTGCATCAGGCGCCCGCGCTCGGCCACCAGCGCCGCCGCGTCATGCAGCGACAGCGCGCCGGCGCAAACCAGCGCGCTGTACTCGCCCAAGCTGTGACCGGACAACTGCGCCGGCTGCGCGCCGCCCAATTTCCGCCATACGCGCCACACGGCGACGCTGGCGGCGAGCAGCGCCGGCTGGGTGTGCTCGGTGCGGTTGAGCTGATCTTCCGGCCCCTGCGCGCTCAACTGCCACAAGTCGGCGCCGGCGCCCTGCGAGGCCTCTTCGAACGTGGCCTGCACCTCGGCATGCGCAGCCGCCAGTTCGCCCAACATGCCGACCGACTGCGAACCCTGGCCGGGGAAAACGAAAGCAAGCGAAGCGGAAGTGGAACTCATGGATGGACGGATCCCGGCGACGAAAACCACCATGGTGCCAGCATCGCCGTCCATACGCAGCTGTATTTCGGCATGTCCCGGGACACAAGGCACGATGCCGCCCGGCGGGCGGCATCGCGGGACACCATCTGCCGGATCGGCAACTCAGTAGCGCAGCAGCGCCGAGGCCCAGGTAAAGCCGCCGCCGAACGCCTCCAGCAGCAGGTTCTGGCCGCGCTGCACCTTGCCCGAGCGCACAGCGTAATCCAGTGCCAGTGGCACCGAGCCGGACGAGGTGTTGGCATGCTGGTCGACGGTGACGATCACGCGCTCCATCGACATGGAGAGCCGCTTCGCGGTCGCCTCGATGATGCGCAGGTTGGCCTGGTGCGGGATCAGCCAGTCGATCTCCGTGGCCTGCATGCCGGCGGCCTGCAGTGTTTCGTCCACCAGCGCGTCCAGCGTCTTCACCGCGACCTTGAACACCTCGCGGCCGGCCATCTTGATGCGCACGCCGTGGTTGGGCTCGTCCTTGAAGCCGGCCGACACGCCGACCGGGTTCCACAGCAGTTCCTTGTAGCCGCCATCGGCATGCAGACAGGTGGCGTGGATACCCGGCTCGTTCGAGGCCTCCAGCACCACGGCGCCGGCGCCATCGCCGAACAGCACGCAGGTCTCGCGCTCGTGCCAGTCGATCATGCGGGTCAGTGTTTCGGCACCGATCACCAGCGCCTTCTTCGCCTGCCCGCTGCGGATGAACTTGTCGGCGATGCCCAGCGCGTACATGAAGCCCGAGCAGGCGGCGTTGACGTCGAACGCCGCGCAGCCGTTCGCGCCGAGGCGGTGCTGCACCAGGCAGGCGGTGGACGGAAAGATGATGTCGGGCGTGGTGGTGCCCAGCACGATCAGGTCAAGCTCGGCCGCCCTGACGCCGGCCGCCTCCAGCGCGTGCTGCGCGGCTCGGAACGCCAGGTCGCCGGTCGTCTCGCCATCGGCCGCGATGTGCCGCTGGCGGATGCCGGTGCGAGTGCGGATCCACTCGTCGCTGGTGTCGACGATCTTTTCCAGGTCGGCGTTGGTTACCACGCGCTCCGGCAGCGCGCTGCCGGTGGCGATGATGCGGGAATAGATCTGGGCCATTCAGCTGTCCATCAACGTAAACAGGGGATTGAACGCCCTGGGCAGTGCCAGCGCAACCGTCCGGAGCGACATTCGGGGTGTCCATCAACGCAAAACGGCGCGTTGCCGCGCCGTCCCGCCTGATCGAAGTCCGGAAACCCCGCAGGGTTCCGCGGCACCGATCAATCCTCGACCGACACCGCGCCCTTGGTCTCGATCACTTTCTTGCCGCGATAGTAGCCGTCCTTGGTGACGTGGTGGCGCAGATGCACCTCGCCGCTGGTCGGGTCGGTGGACAGCTGCACGGTCTTCAACGCATCGTGCGCACGACGCATGCCGCGGGTGGACGGGGTACGGCGGCTCTTGGCAACTGCCATGGTAGTTCTCCAGCTGAAACTCGATAGATTGAAACAGGATGATCTGTTGCGTCATGGCCCGGATCGGATCACCCGGGCCGGCATTACTTCTTCTTCAGTTCGCGCAACACCGCGAACGGACTTTCGGAGTGCCCCTCGCCGGCAGAATCCGGCTCGTGGCCCGTCACTTCGTCGGGCAGGCTGCTGTCCGGATTGACCGGCACCAGCGGCAGCGCCAACAGCAATTCGTCTTCTATCACATCCGTCGGATTCAGTCGGCCATCCTCGGCCACCAGCAGCGGTTCGCAATCCGGCGGCAGTCCGGCCTCGTCGCGTTCCTGCCGGATCAGGCCGAGCCGGGTGTCCACCGCGACCGGCAGCACGAACGGCTCCAGCGTGCGTTGACAGACCAGCGCAAGCGATGCCCGGGCACGAACGTCGACGTAGCTGATGCCCAGTTCGTCACGCCCGAAATCCAGCTCGAACTGCAGCAACCCATCGGTACTCGCCAACACCTCGCACAGGCGGGGCATGGTCGCGATGGGGAGCGTCCCTTCGAACGAACGCCGCGCCGAGACCATGCGCCAAGCGTCCACGGACTCGGGCAGTGTCACGGACATAATCGCGAAATGGTAGGTTCGGAGTCGCTCGAAGTCAACCGACATGAGGTCAGCAGGCATCGCCCCCGTCCCGGCAACCGCTTATTTTGCCTGATCCAGTCCTGATGGGGCAGACTGAATCTCCCTGTTGCCCGAGCCATTGCCCTTGAACTTCTATCTGACGCTCGGCACCGCCGTGTTGCTGGCGCTGCTGATTGCCCTGGTGGCCGTGGCCCTGTTGCTGCGCCGGCGCCAGGCATTGCGCGGCAGCCGCCTGCAGACCCTGCTCGACCTGGCCGACCGGTTGGAAATCGACCTGAAGACCTGCCGCAGCGGCCTGCAGCAGGCTCACGCGGTGATGTCGCTCAATCCCGACCTTCCCGCGGCCAGCGAACAGGACGCGCAGCACGCGATCGATGCCGGCCTGCGTGCGCTGCTGCAGCAACGCCTGTGGATCCGCGACCGCTCGCCGCACGCCAGCCAGCATGAACTGGACGAGGCCGCCGCCGCCATGCGCGGCACCCGCGACCGCCTGCAACCGCTGCTGAAGGCCCTCGACCAGGCCCAGACCGACTTGAACAGCGCGATGCGCGAACACCTCCGGCGCGAATCGGATACATGATCCCGCCCCGCCAACCGCCACGCATCGTGCTGGGTTCGACCTCGCGTTACCGCGCCGAGCTGCTGCAGCGGCTGCTCCCGGACTTCGAGCAGACTGCGCCCGGCACCGATGAGACCCCGTTACCGGACGAAGAACCCGCAGCACGCGCCCTGCGCCTGGCGATCGCCAAAGCCGAAGCCGTCGCGCGAAACCGCCGGGATGCGCTGGTCATCGGCTCCGACCAGGTCGCCGAGCTTGACGGTCTGATCCTCGACAAGCCCGGCACCGTCGAACGCGCCCGCGCCCAGCTCGCCGCCAGTTCCGGCCGCGAGGTGCACTTCCACACCGCGCTGTGCCTGCTCGATGCGCGCGACGGCCGGCGGCATACCCATGTCGACCACACCCGCGTGCGCTTCCGCGCGCTGGGCGCCGCGGAGATCGCCCGTTACATCGAGCGCGAACAACCGCTGGACTGCGCCGGCAGCTTCAAGTGCGAAGGCCTCGGCATCAGCCTGTTCGAAGCGATCGAAAGCCGCGACCCCAGCGCACTGGTCGGCCTGCCGCTGATCGCGCTGGCGCGGCTGCTGCGCATGGCCGGTATCGAACTGCCCTGAGGCTAAACTGCAGGCACCATCATCGGAAGACCAAGTTGCATGTCCGCACTGACCCAGCCCCACGACGAATCCCTGCAGCAGCAACTGGATGCCGCGATGGCCCAGGTCAACCGCGTGCTGCTGGGCAAGCCGCGCCAGGTGAAGCTCGCCTTCACCTGCCTGGTCGCCGGCGGCCACCTGCTGCTGGAAGACGTGCCCGGCGTGGGCAAGACCACTCTGGCGCACGCGCTGGCGGCCACCTTCGCGCTGGAGTTCCAGCGCGTGCAGTTCACCAGCGACCTGCTGCCGTCGGACATCGTCGGGGTCAGCGTGTACGAACGCGAGACCGGCCAGTTCCGCTTCCACCCCGGCCCGATCTTCACCGGCCTGCTGCTGGCCGACGAGATCAACCGCGCCAGCCCGAAGACGCAGAGCGCACTGCTGGAAGCGATGGCCGAAGGCCAGGTCACCGTGGACGGCCAGACGCATGCGCTGGCGCAGCCGTTCTTCGTGGTCGCCACGCAGAATCCGCTGGACCTCAACGGCACCTTCCCGCTGCCCGACTCGCAACTCGACCGCTTCATGCTGCGGCTGTCGCTGGATTACCCGGATGCCGCGGCCGAACGCGCCCTGCTCACCGGCAGCGACCGCCGCGACCTGCTGGCCCAGCTGATGCCGCAGCTGGACGGCGCGGCACTGCTCGCGCTGCGCCGGCAGGCGCAGGCGATCACCGCGAGCGCCGCCCTGCTCGACTACCTGCAGGCCCTGCTCGCCGCCAGCCGCCGGCACGCCGAGATCCGCGTGGGCTTGTCGCCGCGCGCCGGCCTGGCGCTGCTCGGCGCCGCGCGTGCGTGGGCCCTGCTCAGCGGTCGCGGTCACGTGTTGCCGGAGGACATCCAGGCGCTGTTCGTGCCGCTGGCCGCACACCGCCTGCTGCCGGCGCGCGGCGCCAACGGCGACACCCTGGCCCGGCAAGTGCTGGCCGAGGTGGCGGTGGACTGATGCGCGACCTGCTGCAGCGGCTGCTGCGACGGGCCGAACAGCGGCTGCCCGCGCTCACCCGCTATCGCCGCCCCGAGAGCCTGCCGATCGAATTGCATCGGCGGCGCATCTACATCGTGCCGACCGGCTTCGGCCTCGGCTTTTCCGTCTTGCTGCTGGTGATGCTGGTCGGCGCGCTGAACTACGCCAACAACGCCGGTCTGCTGCTCACCTGCCTGCTCGGTGCGGCCAGCGCCGCAAGCATGCTGGTGGCGTTCCGCAGCCTCGACGGCCTGCGCCTGGGCCACATCCGCGCCGGTCACGCGGTCGCCGGCCAGCCGCTCGAGCTCACTCTGGCCTTCGACTCCCGGCGTCCGCGCAACGCCATCCGCGTCGATCTCGGCGACAGCACCGTGGCCTTCGCACTCGACGGCCACGCCAGTACGTTGGTGAAACTGGCCCTGCCCACCGAGCGACGCGGCTGGCAAGCGCTGCCGCGGCTGCGGATATGGAGCAGCTGGCCGCTGGGCCTGTTCCGCGCCTGGAGCTGGCTGCACCCGGAGCAGTCCGTGCTGGTGTGGCCACGCGCCGAAGCGGCCGGACCACCGCCACAGGCCCACGCCGACGACGCCCGCCAGCTGCGCCTGCATCGCGGCGACGAACTCGCCGCGCTGCGCGACTACCGCGCCGGCGACCCGCAGCGGCACATCGCCTGGAAGGCCAGCGCCCGCCATGAGAACCTGCTGGTGAAGGATTTCGAGCAGCCGCAAAGCCATCCGCAGTGGCAACTGGACTGGCGCCAGCTGGGCGGGCTGGACCACGAGGCGCGCATCGCGCGGCTGGCGCGCTGGCTGAACGAGGCGCAGGCCCGGCGCCGCCACTACAGCCTGTGGCTGCCCGGCAACGAGATTCCCAGCGGCAGCGGGCCGCTCCACTACGCGCGCTGCATGAACGCGCTGGCGCAGCTGCCATGACGCCACGCCGACCCCGACCGCCGGGCGGGCGGCCGATCGACACCCGCGCGTTCGACCTGCTCAGCCTGACCATGGCGCTGGTGCTCGGGTTGCATTCGCCGCACCTGCCGGGGTGGCTCACCGTCGCGCTGGCGCTGATCCTCGGCTGGCGATGGTGGCAGCGGCGGCATCAGGCCGGCCGGGTGCCGCGCTGGCTCAAGCTGCCGCTGCTGGCCCTGCTGACGCTGGCGGTGATCGTGCAGTACGGCAACATCTTCGGCCGCGAGCCGGGCACGGCGCTGGCGGTCGGCCTGCTGATCCTCAAGCTGCTGGAAACCGAGGTCGCGCGCGACGTGCGCGTGGGCATCAGCTTCGCCTGCTTTGCCCTGATGGCCGCGCTGCTGTTTGACCAGGGGCTGGTCGCCACCGTGGTGGTCGCGCTGGGCCTGCTGCCGGCGCTGGCCACGTTGCGTGCGCTGGAACCCGGGCAACTGCCGGCACCCAGCCTGCCGCGTGCCCTGCTGCCGGCGCTGGCGCTGACCGCGGCGGCACTGCCGCTGGCCCTGCTGGCCTTCCTGCTGGTGCCGCGGCTGAGCTCGCCGCTGTGGGGCGCACCCACGCCGGAGCAGGCGCGCACCGGCCTCGGCGACAGCATGACGCCGGGCAATTTCACCGACCTGCTGATCGACGACCATCCCGCGATGCGGGTCAGTTTCGACGGCGCGCCGCCGGCGCCGGATCAGCGCTACTTCCGCGCCTACGTGATGTGGCATTTCGACGGCCGCAGCTGGCGCCGGCTCGATCCGCGCATCGCCCCGCCGCGGCCACCGGCCCCCATCGACGTCGCCAGCTCGGTGGGGTACCGCATCAGCCTGCAGCCGACCCGGCGCCGCGTGCTGCCGATGCTGGACGTGCCGCTGCAGGCGCCGGCGCAGGCCACCCTGCAAGCCGACCGCGAAGTGATGGCCGACAAGCCGGTCAACGATCCGCTCGACTACGCTGCGCGCTCGGCGCTGCGCTACCAGTTGCAGCCTGACCTGGACGAGCGCTCGCGCCGCCTCGGCCTGCGCCTGCCGGCGGATTTCAACCCGCGCACGCACGCGCTGGCCGCGCAATGGCGGCAGCGCTACGGCAGCGACGACGCCGCCATCGTGCGGACCGCGCTGACCCTGTTCCGCGACGGCGGCTTCCGCTACACGCTGGCGCCGGCGCCGCTGGGGCGCAACTCGGTAGACGACTTCCTGTTCGACACCCGCGAAGGCTTCTGCGAACACTATGCGTCGGCCTTCACCGTGCTGATGCGCGCCGCCGGCATCCCGGCGCGGGTGGTCACCGGCTACCAGGGCGGCTACTGGAACAAGCTCGGTGACTACCTGCTGGTGCGCTATTCCGACGCGCACGCCTGGAGCGAGGTGTGGCTGGCCGGGCACGGCTGGGTACGCGTGGACCCCACCGGCGCAGTGCGCCCGGAGCGCGTTTCACTCGGTGCGGCGGCCGCCGCCGGCGACCAGTTGGCCTGGTACCGCAACGACTGGCTGCAGGGCCTGCGCAATCGCTGGGACATCGTCAACCGCTGGTGGGACCAAGGCGTTATCGGCTTCGACGCACTGCGCCAGCGCGGACTGCTGACGCCGTTCGGCATCCGCGATGCCGACACGGCGACGCTCGGTGTGCTGCTGGCGATCAGCAGCGTGCTGTTCATCGCGGCCGGGCTGGCGTGGGCCTTGCTGCGGCGGCAGCCGCGCGATCCGCTGCGCGGCGCGTTGCGCAGGCTGGAACGGAAGCTGGCCCGCCATGGCGTGGTGCGCCGCCGCGCCGAAGGTCCGCAGCACTACCTGAGCCGCGCGGCCCGTGCGCTGCCCGGCCAACGCGAGGAACTGGCAAACCTGATGAGGAGTTACCTGGAACTGCGCTATGCCCACGACGAACCGCCGACTGAACCACTTCGCGCATTCCAGCGCGCCGTGCGGGATTTCCGCATCGTCGACGTGGTCAAATAAGAGCCGACACGACGGCGCAGGCCGTCGCCCATGTATGGAGAGATCCCCATGTCCCTGTACCGCCCACTAACCCTCGTCGCCGCCCTCGCCCTGCTGGCCGGTTGCGCGACGATTCCGAAGCCGCTGGAAGGCACCTATACCGACGTCTCCACCGCCAGCGCCCAGCAAGGCGGTGCGGGTGGTACCCGCGTGCGCTGGGGCGGCGAGATCATCAAGACCGAACCGGGTCCACAGCAGACCTGCTTCTATCTGCTGTCGCGCCCGCTGGACAGCCAGGCGCGCCCGAAAGCCGGCAATACCGGCGAGAACCTGGGTCGCTTCGTCGCCTGCCGCGACGGTTTCTACGATCCGGAAGTGTTCGTCCGCGGCCGCGAACTGACCGTCACCGGCACGTTGCACGGCACGGTGTCGCAGAAGGTGGGCGAGTTCGACTACGCCTACCCGCGGATCGAGGCCGACGTGGTCTACTTGTGGCCGAAGCGCCCGGTCGTGGTCAACTACCCGCCGGGTTTCTACGACCCGTTCTGGGGTCCGGGCTTCGGCCCTTACTGGGGCGGCTACCCCTACTACGGCTACTACCCCCGCCGGGTGATCGTGGTGCGGCCGCCGCCTCCGCTGCCCGCGCCGAAGAAGTAAGCCCACATGAAAACGCCGGCCCGGAGCCGGCGTTTTCATGTGCGGGATGCGGCACCGTGGCGCTCAGCCCGGCGGCCAGTGCATGCGCCGCCCGGCCAGCAGGTGCACGTGCAGGTGGTACACCGTCTGCCCGCCGTCCTCGTTGCAGTTGATCACCGTGCGGTAGCCCCGCTCGGCAAGGCCCTCCTGCCTCGCGTACGCCGCCGCGGCCAGCAGCAACTTGCCGAGCAGCTCGGCGTCACCCGCCGTCGCGTCGTCGAGCGTGGCCAGCGGCCGCTTCGGAATGAACAGCACGTGCACCGGCGCCTGCGGGTTCAGGTCGCGGAACGCCAGCACCTCGTCATCCTCGTAGACGATGTCGGCCGGAATCTCGCGGCGGACAATCTTGCTGAAAATCGTGTCGCTCATGGTCGGTTTCCTGAAAGTGATGACTCAGTCGAGCAACTGGCGGCCGCCGAATGCATGCGCCAGCGTGCTGCGGTCGACGTATTCCAGTTCGCCGCCCAGCGGTACGCCGTGCGCCAGCCGGGTCGGCCGCACGCCGCCGGCGCGGGCCAGCTGGGCCAGGTAGTGCGCGGTGGCTTCGCCCTCGACGGTGGGATTGGTGGCGATGATCAGTTCCTCGATCTCGCCCTCGCCCAGGCGCTGGGCCAGCTGCGCCAGTCCGAGTTCCTCCGGGCCCAGCCCGTCCAGCGGCGACAGCCTGCCCATCAGCACGAAGTACTGGCCGCGGTAGCCGGTG
Organism: Rhodanobacter sp. KK11; assembly: GCF_033345435.1. Lineage (NCBI taxonomy): Bacteria > Pseudomonadati > Pseudomonadota > Gammaproteobacteria > Lysobacterales > Rhodanobacteraceae > Rhodanobacter > Rhodanobacter sp. KK11. Next base: position 1,384,935 of record NZ_JAWPMI010000001.1, on the reverse strand, counting down.
GCCTGTTCGATCGCTGCCAGATCGGTCGGTGATTCCACCACGCACAGCACCTGGCGGTCGCGGCTGGGGCTGGCGCACAGCGTACACAGCGGCTCCTCGCTGAAGTTGCGGCAGCGCTCGCAGTGGCCGATGCGCCGCATCGCCTGCTCCATCACCGCGGCCAGCTTCAGCCCGCGCTCGCGCTCGCGCTCCAGCAGATGGAAGGCCATCCGCTGCGCGCTCTTGCCACCCACGCCGGGCAGGCAGCGCAGCGCTTCGATCAGGTCGGCGAGGAGGGGGGAACCACTCATGCTTGCCTCAATCTAACGAAGGAACCCGCTTGCGGGCGATGCTCCTTCTGGAGCTTCGGAGCAGAAGCATCGCCCGCAAGCGGGCTCCTACGACGAACCCGGATTCCTCAGAACGGCAACTTGAAGCCGGCCGGCAGGTTCATCCCGGCGGTGACGCCGCCGAGCTTGTCCTTGCTGGCCTGGGCGACCTTGTTCACCGCGTCGTTGATCGCGGCGGCGACCAGGTCCTCGGCCATCTCGGGATCGTCGGCGAAGGTCTGCCGGTCGATCTGTACCTTGCGCACCTCGTGCGCGCCGGTCATCACCACGCTGACCAGGCCGCCGCCGGCGCTGCCGGTAACCTCGAGTTTCGCGATTTCCTCCTGCGCACGCTTCATGTCTTCCTGCATGCGCTGGGCCTGCTGCATCAGCTGGCCGATCTGTCCTCTCATCACACGGCTCCGGATTCGTTGTCAAAGGGTTTGATGGATTGCGGCAGCACGCGTGCGCCGAACTCGCGCTTCAGCGACTGCACCAGCGGGTCGCCTTCGATCGCCTGCTCGGCGGCGGCCTGGGCCGCGTCGTGCGCCTGCGCCGCGCGCGCCGCCGGGGTCTGCGCAGCGGCGGCCTGGCTGGCGTTGACGAAGCGCAGGCGGACGCGCTCGCCCAGTGCCTGGCCGATGCGCTCTTCCATCTGGCTCACCATCGGCTCCACCGCCAGGCTCATGTGCGCCGGCTGCAGCGCCAGCACCAGGGTCTGCCCGTCGCGCTCGCGCAACACCGCATTCTGCGCCAGCAGGCCGAACGGCCCGCGCAGGCCGGCACGCTCGATCAGGGTTTCCCAGTCCGGCAGACCGTTGGCGTCGCGCGCCACCGGAGTGACGGCGGCAGATGGCGCAGCGATGGCAGCGGGCGCAGTTGCCGCACGCGACGGCGCGGCTTCATGGCGCGGTTCCGGTGCGGCAGCGGACCGCGCCGGTGCCGCGGGGCGCGTCGGCGCCGGGCTGGCCGCCGGACGTTCCGCATGCGCAGCCGGTGCACCATCGCCGGGGCGGAACGCCAGCATGCGCAGCAGCGCCATCTCGAAGCCGGTGCGCGCGTCCGGCGCCAACGCCAGATCGCGGCGGCCCACGGTGGCGATCTGGTAGTACAACTGCACGTCTTCCGGCGCGATCCGCCCGGCCAGCGCCGCCAGCGCGCCGTCCTCGTCGCTGTCTTCCTCCGGCCGGTAGCCGGGTATCAACTGGATCAGCTGCAGTCGGTGCAGCACGCTGGCGATGTCGTCCAGCACGCCGCCGAAGTCGGGCGAGTACGAGGCGATCTGCGTGCACTCGGCCAGCAGCCGCTCGCCGTCGCCGGCAGCCAGCGCGTCCAGCACGCCGAGCACCTGGCCGCGCGCCACACTGCCCAGCATGTTGCGCACGTCCTCGGCGTGCAGCACGCCGCCGCCGTAGGCGATCGCCTGGTCCAGCAGCGACAGGCCGTCGCGCAGCGATCCATCCGCGGCGCGGGCCAACTCGCCGATCGCGCCGTCGTCGTAGGCGATGTTCTCGGCGCCCAGGATGTGCCGCATCTGGCCGGAGATCTGTTCCGGCAGCAGCCGCTTCAGGTTGAACTTCAGGCAGCGCGACAGCACCGTCACCGGCAGCTTCTGCGGGTCGGTGGTGGCAAGCAGGAACTTCACGTGCGGCGGCGGCTCCTCCAGCGTCTTCAAGAGCGCGTTGAACGCGTTCTTCGACAGCATGTGCACCTCGTCCACCAGGTACACCTTGAAGCGGCCGCGCGACGGCGCGTACTGCGCGTTCTCGATCACCTCGCGCACGTCGTCCACACCGGTGTTGCTGGCCGCGTCGATCTCCAGCAGGTCGACGAAGCGGCCTTCGTCCACCGCCGTGCACACCGCGCACTCGCCGCAGGGGTCGGCCGACTGCCCGCGCTCGCAGTTCAGCGACTTGGCGAAGATGCGCGCGATGGTGGTCTTGCCCACGCCGCGGGTGCCGGTGAACAGGTAGGCATGGTGCATGCGCCCGGTGTCCAGCGCATTGGTGAGCGCGCGCACCACGTGTTCCTGCCCCACCAGTTCGGCGAACTTGCGCGGGCGCCACTTGCGGGCGAGTACCTGATAAGACATGCCTGACTACCTTGGGGCGAAAGGTGATTGTGCCAAGTCAGGCGGGGTAAGTCAGTAAACGACGACCCCGAAATGGCGGCGGCCCCGCCAGCCACACCCCGGCACCCGAATCATCCACTACCGTTGCTTCCTTCCGGACCTGGCGGGGTTTGCGGACTATCGTCGCGGGGGGACCGACGGGGCCACCATGGACGTCAAACGATTACGCTTGCTGCTCTTGCTGTTGCTGTTGCGCCAGCCTCACGCTGTCGCACCTTGTTCAGAAACTGGCGGAGAGGGCGGGATTCGAACCCGCGATACGGGGATAAGCCGTATACACACTTTCCAGGCGTGCTCCTTCAACCACTCGGACACCTCTCCGCAAAATCTTTGTCGCACCATCTCGCAGCGGGCGGGATTGTTCGGCTCATCCTGAGCCTCACCCCTCACTGGCGTTCGGGGCCAGCCTGGCGGCTGTCCAAATTCGTTCCGGACGAATTTGTCGAACCCGCGATACGGGGATAAGCCGTATACACACTTTCCAGGCGTGCTCCTTCAACCACTCGGACACCTCTCCGCAAAATCTTTGTCGCACCATCTCGCAGCGGGCGGGATTGTTCGGCTCATCCTGAGCCTCACCCCTCACTGGCGTTCGGGGCCAGCCTGGCGGCTGTCCAAATTCGTTCCGGACGAATTTGTCGAAACCGCGATACGGGGATAAGCCGTATACACACTTTCCAGGCGTGCTCCTTCAACCACTCGGACACCTCTCCGCACGAAACTCCCTTTGCCGGCGATCCCGTCCTTCAAAGAGTCGGTAAGGATAGCGGGAGGCCCCCATCCAGGCAAGCAAGCGGACGCCGATTCAGCCGGCGTCGGCCCTGGGTTCCGACGGGGCGGGCAAGGCGGCCCGTTCGCCGCGAACCGCGATGCGGTAGCCGAGGGAGATCAACGCGGTGCCGTCCGCCTCGCTGCCGTAGTGATACAGCAGCAACCGGGCACGCAACGCCTCCGGATACTCGCGTTCGACGTCGTCGATGCCGGTGTGCGAGGGGTTGCCGACCAGACCGCAGTCGTGGGCGATGAGTTCGCTGCCACCCGCACGGCTGGCCAGCACCTCGGGGATCGGCCGGGTGTCGCCGGTGTAGACGAAGCTGCCGTCCAGCGCCAGGCCGTACGAGGTGCCCGGCACGTGATGGCGGGTGGCGAACACGTCGAACCACAGGCCGTCCAGCCAGAAACCGCGCGTGCACGGGATCAAGCGGAACGCTTCCCAGAAATTGACGCCGCCTTCGGCCAGCGTGCCGGGGTAGTCGGCCACACGTGCCTGCAGCCACGGCAACAGCCCGGCATGGATGAAAACCCGGGTCGTGCCGCGCAGGTGTTCGTCGAACCACAACTTGAAGAACAACCGCTCCAGCCCGCCCACGTGGTCCATGTGGGTATGCGTGATGAAGATGGCCGGCGGCAGTGCGTCGTACGCCGCCAGGTAGCGGTCGAGCGTGTCGGGGCCACAGTCGATCAGCAACAACGGCACGCCGGCGCGCTCCAGCACCGCGGCCGACGAACCCAGTTCCACCGCGTGCGCGGCGCCCACGCCGAGAAAGTGCAGATGCCAGTTCATGGGTTCAGCGTACGCCCGTAGCGGTACAACAGGGGCTGCCAGACGTGCTCCTCGAATGCCGCCTCGCCGGCGTCGGCCGCGCCGAGCTTGAGCAATGAGCGACGCAGGCGCAGCAGGTTCGCCTGCTGCCAGGCACTGGCCGGAGTGCGCAGACGGCCGCGATCGAAATCGATCAGGTGCAGCGCACCCTGCGTCACCAGCACGTTGTGCGCATTCAGGTCGGCATGCCAGACGCCAGCGCGATGGAAACGCGCCACCAGCGCGCCGACCTCCTCCGCCAGTTCGCCATCCAGTCGCCCTGCCGCCAGGCATTCGGCCAGCGTCCGCGCATCGGCGATGCGGCGGGTGATCAGGTCGGCAGCGTAGAACAGGCCACGCCGGCGATAACGCGCCGCCACCACGGTCGGCCCGGGCAATTCCAGTCGGGCGATCTCGGCGAGCAGGCGGAATTCCGCGAACGGACGGGTGCGGTCGGCGCCGGTCCACAGATACCGGTCGCCCATCAGCGCAGCCATCAGGCCGCCACGGCGGTAGTGCCGCAGCACGCATTCGCCCACCGGCGTGGCCACGATCGCCACGCCGCCACGGCCACCGGCCTGGGTGCGCAACGCGTCGCGTCCTCGCCAGTAATCGGGTGCGAACCAGTCATGCCCGACTTGTGGCGACACCCCGGCGTCGAACAGAATCGCGCCTTCGGCATCGCGGTGGATTCGTTCCTGCATCATCATGCCCGGTGATTGTCCTCGATTCTAACCCAGGCCCATGGCTCCGAACCCGCCCACTGCCGCTGCCTCGATCTGCCTGCTGCGCACCTCCGCCATCGGCGACGTCACCCACGTGGTGCCGCTGGTACGCACCATGCAGCAGGCGTGGCCGCAAACCTCGCTGACCTGGATCGTCGGCAGGCTGGAACGCAAGCTGGTCGGCGACCTGCCCGACGTGGAGTTCGTCACCTTCGACAAGGCCGCCGGCTGGGCCGGTATGCGCGCGGTACACGCGGCGTTGCGCGGCCGGCGTTTCGACGCGCTGCTGCACATGCAGGTCGCCATGCGCTCGAACCTGCTGAGCCTGGGCATCAAGGCGGATCGCCGCATCGGCTACGACCGCGCCCGCGCGAAGGATCTGCACGGCCTGGTGATCAACGAACGCATCCCGGCGCGCAGCGGCGAGCACGTGCTGGACGCGATCGGCAGCTTCTGCGAACCGCTGGGACTGAAGCAGACCTCCGTGCGCTGGGACATCCCGATTCCCGACGAGGCGCACGCCTGGGCCGCCGAACAGCTGCCCGGCGACACGCCCACCCTGCTGGTCAGCCCCACCTCCAGCCATGCACTGCGCAACTGGCGACCGGAGCGCTACGCCGCCGTGATGGATCACGTCGCCGCCCGCGGCTGGCGGGTCGCGCTGGTCGGGGGTCCGTCCGCCTTCGAGCGCGCAATGGCCGACGCCGTGCTGGCGGCATGCCAGTCGCCGCCGCTCGACCTCACCGGCAAGGACACGCTGAAAAAACTGCTGGCCCTGCTCGAGCGCGCGCAGCTGCTGCTGACCCCCGACTCCGGCCCGATGCACATGGCCAACGCCGTGGGCACCCGCGTGCTCGGCCTGCATGCGGCCAGCAACCCGCACCGCTCCGGCCCGTACTCCGACCGCCGCTGGTGCGTGGACAAGTACGACGAGGCCGCGCGCCGGTTCCTGGGCAAGCCGGCCGGCGAATTGGCCTGGGGCACGAAGATCGAGAAGCTCGGGGTGATGGACCTGATCGGCGTGGACGACGTGGTCGAGCGCTACGAAGCCGCCGCACACGACATGCGGTTGTTGTAGGAGCGCGCCCTGTGCGCGATGGCTCTTCGTTACGTGACGGAAAAGCTTCGCGCACAGGGTGCGCTCCTGCACGCCGGCATCAGACCGCGCGGTAATCCTGGTACGACTTTTCCTCGACCAGCTGCGAACCGAGCTTCAGGTTGATCTCGCGCTTGAAAGCGGCGCGTTCGTCGTTGCGGAAATACACCGAACGGGCGAGCTCGATGAACTCGGCATCGAACGCCTGCGCTTTTTCTTTCAGGCGGATGCGGTCCTCGATGTCCCACAGCAGTTCGTTCACCGCCAGCAGGCGGGCACGTTCGGCAGAGATGTCGGTGTGCGAGGCGGGATGGGCGGCCCAGGTGGTGTTGAGCAGGTCCAGCTCGCTGCGCACGTTGGCCAGCTTGGCAGCGTCGGTGATGCGGCGCGACTTGATCTCCAGGATGGTGATCTTGTCGATCAGTTCGCCGTAGGACACCGGGGTCTGGATCAGGCTCATGGTCTTGGCTTCCGTCAAAAAAGGATGAGTCACGCCGCCGGGCGCAGCGCGCCCTGCTGCACCAGCGCGCAGACCGTGCGCACGTCACCGTCCATCGCGCGGTCGCGATGCATGAAGCCGATGTGCCGGCGCAGGATCGCGTGCGCGTCGCGCACGGCGGTGCCGGCGTGGAAATCGCCGGCATGCGCCAGCGCCGCGGCGAGCTGCTGCACCTCGGCGACGAACTGTTCGTGGTGCGGCTGGCCTTCGCGCGGCGCATTGGCGATCTTCGCCGCCAGCGCCTGCCAACCGCCCCGGGTCGCCAGCCGGCGCGCCGCGTTCAGCATCTCCTGGCGGTAGTCCAGCGCCTGCGCGGCGGTGTACAGCTCCAGCGCCAGCACGTGGCCGAGGTCCTCCATCATGTCCAGCACGTGGCGCGCCTCGTTGGCGCCCATCGAGACGTGGTCCTCGGCATTCGCACTGGTCGGCACCGAGTACACGCTGGCCGGATGCGCGCGCGTGGCCAGGTCGTTGACCAGTGCCGCGGCGGTGTACTGCACGATCATGAAGCCGGAGTCGGTGCCGTCCTCGTTGCCGGTGAGGAAGGCCGGCAGGCCGTCGTTGGTGGCCGGGTCGACCAGCTTGTTGAGGCGCCGCTCGGAGATCGAGGCGAGCACCGGGATGGCCGCCTTCACGTAGCTCATCGCCAGCGCCAGCGGCATGCCGTGGAAGTGGCCGGCCGAGATCACCTGCTCCTCGATGAATTCCGCGTCGGCGTTGTCCGGGAAGATCAGCGGATTGTCGGTAACCGCGTTCAGCTCGATGTCGATCACCCGGCAGGCCTGCGCCCAGGCGTCGCGCACGGCGCCGTGCACCTGCGGCATGCAGCGCAGGCTGTAGGCATCCTGCGGCTGGTGTTTCTTGCCGCCCTTGAACGGCAGGAAGCGTGCGTAGAACGCCTCACGGCCGTGGCGCTGGTTGGCCGGCACCCAGTCCCAGCCGATGTCGAAGCTGAGCGCCTGGTCGTCCGGCTCGCTCCACGCCTCGGCATTCCACGGCTTGAAGCGCGGCACCAGATGGTACGGAATGTCGAGCAGGGTGGAGTCGGCCAGCAATTCGCGTACGTGCGCGGCGGTTTCCACCTGGCCCGGATGCGGACGCAGCGCGTGGACATCCGCGCGCAGCGCGCCGCTGCGGCCGGCGAACGCGTCCAGCGTCATCGCCGCAGCGAGGTCGGCGGTATCCAGCAGCCGCTCCAGCGCGTCCAGCGCCAGCGTGGCGGTGGCCAGCATCTGCGCAGTGCCGTTGTTGAGCGCCAGGCCTTCCTTGAACGAGAGCCGGATCGGCGCGAGGCCGGCGCGCTGCAGCGCCTCGGCGCCGGGCAGACGCTCGCCCCGGTAGAACGCCTCTCCACCGCCGAGCAGCACGATCGCCAGGTGCGACAGCGGCGCCAGGTCGCCGCTGGCGCCGACCGAGCCCTTCTCCGGCACCACCGGCACCACGCCGGCGTTGAGCATCGCCGCCAATGCTTCGAGCGTGCTCACCCGGATGCCCGAGTGGCCGCGCATCAGCGTGTTGATGCGGATCAGCAACATCGCCCGCACCACGTCTTCGCCGAACGGTCTGCCCACGCAGACCGCGTGGGTGATGATCAGGTTGTGCTGCAGTTCTTCCAGCAGCGTGCCTTCCGGCGCGTGCGGATTGCCTCCGGGCAACTCGTCGCGCACGCGATGCGCGCCGAGCAGCTTGTCGGCGTTGCTGCCGAAGCCGGTGGTGACGCCGTAGGTCGGTTCGCCGCAGCTGACCTTGTCGGCGAGGAAATCGGCGGCGCGCTGCACGCGCGCGAGCCCGGCCGGAGCCAGCGAGACCCTGCTGCCGTGGCGCGCCACCGCCACCAGCTGGGCACGGGTAAGGCTGTGGCCGTCGAGGACGATGGTTTCGGTTGTGCTCACTGCTGCCTCATGGATGGTTTGCGTGGTCTGCGATGGATCGGCCCGGTGCCGGCAAACGGGTACTCAGCCCATCGCGGCGGCCTGCTCCAGCTCCACCCGCAGCGTTTTGACCAGCTCGGCGCGCGCCACTTCGAACTGGTCGCCGCGACGCAGGTCCTTCACCGTGACCACGCCCTTGGCCAACTCGTCCTCGCCCAACACCACGGCAAAGCGGATGCCGGCGCGGTCGGCATACTTGAACTGCCTGCCCAGCTTGCCGCCTTCCAGCACCACCTCGGTGGCGATGCCGGCAGCGCGCAGCTCGCCGGCCAGCGTGAGGTAGGTCGGCAGCTGCGCCTCGTCCATCTGGGTCACCAGTACGTCCACCGTGCTTCGCGCGGTATGCACCAGGCCGGCCTCGCGCAGCTGCCAGTACAGGCGGCTGAGGCCGATCGAGATGCCCACGCCGGGCAGATGCGACCTGGTGTACTGGCCGGCGAGGTTCTCGTAGCGGCCGCCCGAGCAGATCGAACCGATCTGCGGGTGCTCGTCGAGCGTGGTCTCGTAGACGGTACCGGTGTAGTAGTCGAGGCCGCGCGCGATGGACAGGTTCAGCGCGAAATGCGTCTCCGGCACGCCGAAGTCGCGGATCAGGCCCAGCACCTCCTTCAGTTCGGCGCGGCCCTGCTCCAGCGCTTCGGGGCCGGCACCCAGCGCATCGAGCCGGTCGAAGGCGTCCTGCAACGAAGTGGAGCGTACCTGCACGAAGGCGAGTATCTTCGCCGCCGCCTCGGCGCTCAGGCCGAACGCCTCGCCGGTCAGCATGTCGCGCACGTAGTCGGCGCCGCGCTTGTCCAGCTTGTCCACTTCGCGCAACACCAGCATCTGCCGCTCGCCGTCGACGATGCCGAGGCTTTCGAAGTAGCCACGCATCAGCTTGCGGTTGTTGAGCTGGATGGTGAACGGACCAATGGCCAGTTCGCGGAACACGCTGTAGATCACCGCCGGCAGTTCGGCGTCATAACGGATCGACAGGCGGTCCTTGCCGATCACGTCGATGTCGCACTGGTAGAACTCGCGGAAACGCCCGCGCTGCGCGCGTTCGCCGCGGTACACCCGCTGCATCTGGTAGCGGCGGAACGGGAAACTGAGGTCGCGCTCGTGCTCGGCCACGTAGCGCGCCAGCGGCACGGTGAGGTCGAAACGCAACGCCAGGTCCGGCTTCTCGCCCTGCTCAAGCGCGCCGGTGGACTGCACGAAATACACCTGCCGCTCGGTTTCGCCGCCGGATTTGGTGAGCAGTACGTCGGCATACTCGATCGCCGGCGTCTCCACCGGCAGGAAGCCGAAACGCTCGTAGTTGCGGCGGATCACGTCGAGCATGCGCTGGAACGCGATCTGGTCGAGCGGCAGCAGCTCGAGCACGCCGGGCGTGGTGCGGGCCGGGGTAAGCGCCATGGAATCCTCTGTCGACGGTGGATCGTCGCCGCGCGGCAGGCGCGGCAACTGCAGCCGCCAAGATTAACAGAACGCCGCCGCCCTTCCCTGCACCATGCTGTGCCGCGCGCGCACGAAACCTGTTGCCAAGTCCGCGGACGGACACTAAGATACGCGGCTTCCCACGGGGTGTAGCTCAGCCTGGTAGAGCGCTACGTTCGGGACGTAGAAGTCGCAGGTTCGAATCCTGTCACCCCGACCAAATTCGATGAAAAAGCCGGCCTTGCGCCGGCTTTTTCATGTCCGTCCACATGATGGCGAACTCGTCGGACACGGCCTGGCGGTCCCGCGGGACCGCGGTTTGTGGTTCGACGCGGACTCGTCAACCGGCCACGGCCAGCGCCGCCAGCCGGTCGAGCTCTTCCTCGACGAAGCCGGCCTGCAGCCGCGCCGGACGGTTGAACGGGCCGCGCAGGTTCACGCCCATGTAGTCGCGCACCAGGGTGAAGAACGTCTCGACCGGATCGACGCCATCGCGTTCGCAGCACCAGCGATACCAGCGGGTGCCGGCGGCGACGTGGGCCACTTCCTCGCGCAGGATCACCTCCAGGATCGCCGCGGTGTGCTCGTCGCCGAGTCCGCGCAGCCGCTCGATCATGCCGGGAGTCACGTCCAGCCCGCGCGCCTCCAGCACGCGCGGCACCAGCGCCATGCGGGCGGTGTCGTGGCCAGCGGTTTTCTCGGCCATTTCCCACAAGCCGTTGTGCGCGTCGAAATCGCCGTAGGCGTGGCCCTGCTCGGCCAGCCGGCCGGACAGCAGCGCGAAGTGGCGCGCCTCGTCGTGGGCGCAGCTGGCCCAGTCGCGGTAGTACGCATCCGGCTTGCCGCGGTAGCGGTAGACCGCGTCCCAGGCCAGGTTGATCGCGTTGAACTCGATGTGCGCCACCGCGTGCACCAGGGCGGCACGACCTTCGTCGCTGCCCAGTCCGCGCTGCGGCAGTTGACGCGCGTTGACCAGCCGCGGCTTCGCCGGACGACCGGGCGGGCCGATCGGCTCGGGCGGCGGTGCTGCCGGGTCAGCGTACAGATCACCGGCCAGGAAGGCGTGCCACGTCTCGCGAGTGAGGCGCAGCTTCTCGGCCGGTTCGGTGGCGTCCAGGCAGCGTCTGGCGGCGGCGTGCAGATCATTCATGCGGCAAGACCGGGGCGAGCTGTTGCCCCTCGCCTCTGGCTCTCACACCACCCGCCGCGCGGCCTTGGCGTCGTCCGAGCGCAGCATCTCGATCTGCGCCAGGTAGTTCTGGTCGAGGCCGGTGACGTACTCGCCGGAGAAGCACGAGGTATCGAATCGCGTCAGTTCCTCGTTGCCGTCCTGCACCGCCCAGATCAGGTCCTTCAGGTCCTGGTAGATCAGCCAGTCGGCGCCGATCGTCCGCTCGACTTCCTGCTCGGTGCGCCCGGCGGCGACCAGTTCCGAAGTCGACGGCATGTCGATGCCGTACACGTTGGGATAGCGCACCGGTGGCGCGGCAGAGGCGAAGTAGACGTTCTTCGCGCCGGCGTCGCGGGCCATCTGGATGATCTGTTTCGAGGTGGTGCCGCGCACGATCGAGTCGTCGACCAGCAGCACGTTCTTCTTGCGGAACTCCAGGTCGATCGCGTTGAGCTTGCGGCGCACCGACTTCACCCGCTCGCCCTGCCCCGGCATGATGAAGGTGCGGCCGATGTAGCGGTTCTTGACGAAGCCCTCGCGGAACGGCACGCCGAGCGCGCCGGCCAGCGCGCTGGCGGCGGTGCGCGCGGTGTCGGGGATCGGGATCACCGCGTCGATGCCGTGGTCGGGCCGCTCGCGCAGGATCTTCGCGGCCAGCTTCTCGCCCATGCGCAGGCGCGCCTTGTACACCGAGACGTCCTCGATCATCGAGTCGGGCCGCGCCAGGTAGACGTACTCGAAGATGCACGGCGTATGCGGCGCGCCCTCGGCGCAGCGACGGGTGTGCAACTGGCCGTCGTCGGTGATGATCACCGCCTCGCCCGGCGCCACGTCGCGGATGCGCTTGAAGCCGAGGATGTCCAGCGCCACCGATTCCGACGCCACCGCGTATTCGCGGCCCTCGCCGTTGACCCGCTCGCCCAGCACCAGCGGGCGGATGCCGTTGGGATCGCGGAACGCGATCAGGCCGTAGCCCAGCAGCAGCGCGAGGCAGGCGTAGCCGCCGCGCGCGCGCGCATGCACGCCGGCCACCGCCTTGAAGATGTGGTCGGGGGTCAGCTCCATGCGGTCCTGGATCTGCAGCTCGTGCGCCAGCACGTTCAGCAGCACCTCGGAATCGGAATCGGTGTTGATGTGGCGGCGGTCGTCCTGGAACATCTCGCGGCGCAGCGCGTCGGTGTTGACCAGGTTGCCGTTGTGCGCGAACGCGATGCCGTACGGCGAATTGACGTAGAACGGCTGCGCCTCGGCCGAGCCTTCCGAACCGGCAGTCGGGTAACGGCAGTGGCCGATGCCGATGCGCCCGCGCAGGCCGCTCATCGCCCCCTGGGTGAACACGTCGCGCACCAGCCCGTTGCCCTTGTGCAGGCGCAGCCGCGCGCCGTCCACGGTGGCGATGCCGGCCGCGTCCTGACCACGGTGCTGCAGCACCGTCAGGCCGTCATAAAGCGCCGATGCCACTTCGGTGGTACCGACGATGCCGATGATTCCGCACATGGTTTGTTGCCTGCTTGAGAGGGTTTGTTCAGGGAGACCGGGACGCACCGGCGGTGCCAGCCGCCGCCGGCAACGCCGGACGCAGCACGCTCGTTGCCGGTGCTGGCGCCTTGCCCGAGATGGGGTCTGGCCATGCCGCCGGCAAGCGGGACAGCTGGCCGAGCGCCGCCGGCGGATGGAAGTATTCGCGCACGCCGGGCGGCACCTGCTGGCCCAGCCAGGACGCCACGTGCTGGAAGTGCGGCAACAGCACCGACTGCCGCCACCACGGATCACGCGTGAACGCGGTGAAACCGACCAGAAACACCAGCAAGGCCACCAGCAGCACGCCGCGCGCGAAACCGAACAGCATGCCCAGCAACCGGTCGGTGCCGGATAGCCCGGTGCTCTCGATCAACTTGCCGATCACGAAGCGCAGCAGCGCGCCGAGGATCAGCACGGCGACGAAACACAGCCCGTAGCCCACGATGATCCGCGCCGACGGCAGCTCGATCACGTGCTCCAGCCGTGCGGCCGCGGCGGGGCCGAGCATCCACGCCACCCAGAACGCGGCGATCCAGATCGCCAGCGCCATCACCTCGGAGACCAGGCCGCGCCACAGCCCGACGAAGACCGACAGGGCCAGTACGCCAAGGATGAGGTAGTCGGTCCAGTTCACCGGTGTCTGCCTGTCAGTGCGCCCGCAGCGGCGTGCTCAGGGTACCGGCACGACGTTGCCGTCGATGCCCAGCTTCGCCTTGATCTGCTCGTGCAGCCGCTGCGCGTCGGCGCGCTGGGTCTGCGGGCCGGCGCGCACCCGCCACAACTGCCTGCCGCCGGACTGCACCGAATCGACGAAGCCGTCGAAACCGTTCGCGCGCAGCTTGTCGCGCAGCGCGCTCGCGTCGGCCTGGTTGCTCATCGCCGCCAGCTGCACGGCCCAGCCGCCGGCCCGCGCAGTGGCCGTGGCCATCGGCGTTGCGGCGCTTTCACGGCTGGCGTCCTGTTCGAGCCGTGCAGGCACGCCGGGGATCGACTGGGTGATCTTCAGCCGCGCCGCTTCGGCCGCGGCCCGCGTCTCGAATGGTCCGGCAATGACCAGGGTGCGCTGGCTGCCGCCCTGGCTGATGGCACGGCCGGTGACCGGGTAACCCAGTTCGCGCACACGGCGCTCCAGGTTGGCGGCACCGGCGGCGCTGGCGTAGGCGCTGAGGTTGAGCGTGTAGCTGCCGCGCCCGGCGACGGGCGCGACCGGCGCGGCCACAGGCGTCACCGCAGGAGTCGGCCGCGGCGGCGCGGCGACCGTCGGCTGCGACTTGCCTGCCGATGGCGTGGCGCTGTTCGCCGTGGCCTGCGATGGAATGGTCTGCTGCGGGATCACCGGCTGGCTCGGCGACGTGCCGGCGCCGGTGGTCACCGTGGTCGGCTGCGGCGGCTTGCCGGCTTCGGGATCGGTTTCCACGTCGCGCGGACGCCTGGAACCGATCTCCACCGTGGCCAGCCTGTCGCTCGACGTTGGCGCCACCGACTCGGTCGGCAGGCTGGCGGCCGTCGATCCGCTGGCGGCGGCATCCGGCGCCAGGCTCATGGTGCGGGTCTGCAGATCGCGGTCCGGCGCCGGCGGGATCGCCAGGCTGACGGCCTGGTCGCCACCCGGGGCCGGAGGCGTGCTGGAAAAGAACATCGGCACGAACAGAACCGCCAGCGCAATCAGGACGGCGGCTCCCAGCAGGCGTGTTTTCAAGTTTTCGCTCCAGGGCGGCAAACGCGGTGCGCAACGGCGCGATTATACCTGCCCGCGCCGGACGCCACGCGTCGCCCTCAGACGCCGCGTTCAGCGAGCACCGCACTGGCCACGAAGAACGAGCCGAACGCGAGGATGCGCTCGCCCGGTCGCGCCGCCGCACGCGCCGCCGCCAGCGCGGCGCCCACGTCGGCATGCAGGTCGCACGAAGCCTGCGGCAGAACCTGGCGCAGGGTCGCGGCCAGCGCCGCCACCGTCATGCCGCGCGGGGTGGCCCGGTCCAGCCCGGCCAGGTGCCAGTGGTCGATGCGCGTGCCGAGCGCGCCGATCACCCCGGCCACGTCCTTGTCCGCCAGCGCGCCATACACCGCATGCACCCGCGCCGGCGGCTGCGCATCCAGCCATTCGGCCAGCACGCGCGCGGCCTGCGGGTTGTGGCCCACGTCCACGATCACCGGCGGCTCGCCGCCGATCGACTGCAGCCGCGCCGGCACCCGCACCTCGTGCAGGCCGGTGCTGATCGCGGCGAAGAAGGCGCTGGGCGTGAGCATCTCCAGGCCGAGCGCATGCAGCGCGGCGATCGCCGCTGCCGCGTTCGCGTACTGCACCGGCGCCGCCAGCGCGGGAGCGGGCAGCTCCATCGCGCTGCCGTCGCGGTGGCGCCAGCGCCAGCCGTCCTGGTGGCGCTCGACGCTGAAGTCGATGCCGGCCCGCTCGACCCGCGCACCGCGCTCGACCAGCGCATCGAGCAGGCCGGCCGGCGGGTCCAGCTCACCCACGATCGCTGGCCGGCCGGCGCGGGCGATGCCGGCCTTCTCGCGGCCGATGCTGTCGCGGTCCGGGCCCAGCCACTCCATGTGGTCCAGGTCCACCGTGGTGATCACCGCCACGTCGGCATCGATGATGTTGACCGCATCCAGCCGGCCGCCCAGCCCCACTTCCAGCAGGGCCACGTCGAGGCGGGCACGGGCGAACAGGTCCAGCGCGGCCAGCGCGCCGAACTCGAAATAGGTCAGCGGAACCTCGCCGCGCGCCGCCTCGATCCGCTCGAACGAGTCGATCAGCGCGGCGCTGCCGGCGTTCACGCCGTCGATGCGCACGCGTTCGTTGTATTCCAGCAGGTGCGGCGAGGTGAACGCGCCCACGCGCAGGACGGCGGCACGCAGCATCGCCTCCAGCAAGGCCACGGTGGAGCCCTTGCCGTTGGTGCCGCCCACGGTAATCACCCGCCGGGCCGGCGCCGGCGCGCCCATCCGCCGCCACACTTCGCGTACCCGGTCGAGCCCCAGCTCGATGCTGTGGACGTTGACGCGTTCCTGATACGCCAGCCATTCGGCGAGAGTGCGGCTCATGTGGTGACTTCGTTCCGGGTGATCGGAGGGCATCCGCGCCGACGCGCGGACGGGAGGCACGAAGTCTAAGGCACGGGCTCAGCCGAACGGATGCATGCCGCTGTAATGCAGCGCCATGTACACGCCGAACAGGCCCCACAGGGTTTTCCTCAACGCCTTGCCGACCAGCAGCGCGACCAGCAGGCCGAGCAGCATCGGAAGGTATTTGTCGAGGGCGTTGCGCGTGTCGGAGCTGACGTTCATGGATGTTCTCCCGCACCACCACGGTGCGGAAACATGCTCGCCCGGCGGCGGCGACCACAGAGGCAACCGTCAACCGTCGCTGCTGACGATCGTCATGGCGATGCGCGGCGCAGCCGCAGCGCGTTGCTCACCACCGACACCGAGCTCAGGCTCATCGCCAGCGCGGCGATCATCGGCGACAGCGTGATGCCGAACCACGGATACAGCACGCCGGCCGCCAGCGGCACGCCGACCGCGTTGTAGACGAAGGCGAAGAACAGGTTCTGGTGGATGTTGCGCACGGTGGCTTGCGACAGCCGGCGCGCGCGCACGATCGCGCCCAGTTCGCCCTTGACCAGGGTCACCGAGGCGCTCTCCATCGCCACGTCGGTGCCGCTGCCCATGGCGATGCCGACGTCGGCCGCGGCCAGCGCAGGCGCATCGTTGATGCCGTCGCCGGCCATCGCCACGCGACGGCCCTCGGCACGCAGCGCATTCACCGCCGCCGCCTTGTCGGCCGGCGACACGTCGGCGTGCACTTCGTCGATGCCCAGCTCGCCCGCCACCGCCTGCGCGGTAGTGGCGTTGTCGCCGGTGAGCATCACGATGCGCAGACCGGCCGCGTGCAGTGCCGCGATCGCCGCCGGCGTGTCCGGCTTGATCCGGTCGGCCACCGCGAGCAGGGCGGCGAGCACGCCGTCGACGGCCAGGAACATCACCGTGGCGCCCTGCCCGCGCAACTGCTCGGCGCGGGCGCCAGCGGCGGCGGCGATCGCGATGCGCGACTCGGCCATCAGCTTCGCGTTGCCCAGCGCCACCTCGCTACCGTCCACCGTCGCGCTGACGCCACGGCCGGTCAGCGAACGGAACTCCGTCGCCGCCAGCATCGGCACGTCTTCGGCGTCCGCCGCCGTCACGACCGCCCGCGCCAGCGGATGTTCGCTCGGCCGTTCCAGCGCGGCGGCCAGCGCCAGCAGGCGTTCGCGCGACTGGCCGTCCACGATCACCAGCTCGCTCAGCGTCGGCTTGCCGAGAGTCAGCGTGCCGGTCTTGTCCACCACCAGGGTATCGATGTCGCGCATGCGCTCGATCGCACCGGCGTCCTTGAACAGCACCCCGTGCTGTGCGCCGCGGCCGCTGGCCACCATGATCGAGATCGGCGTGGCCAGGCCAAGCGCGCACGGACAGGCGATGATCAGCACCGACACCGCGGCGATCAGCGCATGCGTGAGGCGCGGCTCCGGCCCGGCCAGCGCCCATGCCGCGAACGCCGCCACGGCCACCACCACCACCGCCGGCACGAACCACGCCGCCACCCTGTCGGCCACGCGCTGCAGCGGCGCCTTGCTGCGCTGCGCGGCCGCCACCAGCGCCACGATCTGCGCCAGCATGGTCTCGCCGCCGACCTTCTGCGCGCGCATGGTCAGGCCACCGTCCTGGTTCACCGTGCCACCGGTCAGCGCGTCGCCCACGGCCTTGGCCACCGGCATCGGTTCGCCGGTGAGCATCGACTCGTCGACGTGGCTCGCGCCATCCAGCACCACGCCGTCCACCGGCACCTTCTCGCCAGGACGCACGCGCAGCACGTCGCCAGCACCCACCTCGTCCAGCGCCACGTCGGCTTCGCTGCCGTCGGCGGCGATCCGCCGCGCCGTCTTCGGCACCAGGCCCAGCAGCAACCTCAGTGCCGCGCCGGTGCGCCGGCGCGCGCGCAGCTCCAGGAAATCGCCCAGCATGACCAGGGTGACGATCACCGCCGCCGATTCGAAGTACACCGCGACGCGGCCGTGCACGTCGCGGAAGCCGTCCGGGAAGATGCCCGGCAGCAGGAACGCCACCGCGCTGTACAGCCACGCCACGCCGGTGCCCAGCGCGATCAGCGTGTACATGTTCGGGCGCCAGGGTTTCAGCGAGCGCCAGCCGCGCGCGAAGAACGGCGCGCCGCCCCACAGCACCACCACGCTGGCCAGCAACGCCTCGGTCCAGGCCGCCACGCCGTCCCACGGCGCGGGCAGGTGCCAGCCGAACAGGTGCGGCCCCATCGCCAGCGCGAACACCGGCAAGGTCAACGCCACCAGCCACCAGAAGCGCCGCGTCATCGACGCCAGCTCGCCGCCGTCGTCCGCGTCCAGCGTCGGCATCATCGGTTCCAGCGCCATGCCGCAGATCGGGCAATCGCCAGGGCCGACCTGCCGGATCTCGGGATGCATCGGACAGGTGTAGATCGTGCCGGGCGGCACCGCCGGCGGTGCCGGGCGATCCTCCAGCCAGGCCAGTGGACCGGCCACGAATTTCTCCCGGCAGCGCGCGGAGCAGAAGTGATACGCGTGGCCGTCATGCTCGGCGCGATGCTTCGCGGTGAGCGGATCGACGTCCATGCCGCAGACCGGGTCCTTCACCGTGCGGGCGTACGCGTGGCCGTGGTGATCGTGAAGGAGGTGGCCGTGAGGTTCGCGGGCGGCAGGCGGCGGCGCCGGTTGCGCCGCACAGCAGTCGCCCGCCCCGCCGTGGCTGCCCCCCGCGTAGGCGGACGGCGCGGCGTCGAACTTCGCCTTGCAGCCGCCGCAGCAGAAATGGAACGTCCGCCCGTCATGCGTGGATTGATGCGTCGAGGTGGCGGGATCCACCGACATGCCGCAGACCGGATCGGTCGTCACTGGCGATATCCCGTCGCCACCGTGGCAGCACGCATGGGCATTCATGCCGACACCCCGTCGTCGCTGAGCGCGCGCAGGATCGGGCACTGCTCCGGCTTGCCATGCCCCGGGCACGACGCCACCAGCTGCGCCAGCCCGTCGCGCACGCGCTGCAGCTCGGCAATACGCTGTTCGATCGCCGCCAGCCGCTGCTGCGCCCGCCGCTTCACCGCCTTCACCCCGCGCTGGCGATCCGCCGACAAGGCCAGCAGCTCGCGGATCTCCTCCAGCGTGAAGCCGAGATCCTTGGCGCGGCGGATGAAGCGCAACTGCGCCACCGCACTGTCGCCGTAACTGCGATAGCCCGACGCGCGCCGCTGCGGCTCGGGCAGCAGGCCCTCGCGCTCGTAGTAACGGATGGTGTCGATCGCCACGCCGGCGCGCTTGGCGACGGCACCGATGGTCAGGGGATGAGTTTGCGTGTTCATGGCAGATAGTCTAGACCTATGATCCAGGTCTAGAGTCAAGCCCTGCCTCCGTATCGACTCGCGCCGGTCCGGGTGGTGGCCCGCCGTCTCCGCCCGGTCTATAGTCCCTTGCGGCAGGCGGAGAGCGGCGTTGCCAGGGGTACGCGATGGCGGATACCGCCTTCAGGCACCCGGGAGCGCTCGACTCGGGTAACGACCATCCCGCACTGGGGAGCGATCCCGCATGCCATGCGGGTCCAACGGACCGGATCCGCTCCAATGGAAGACCCCGGCATCGCACTGCAGCTTCGGCGCCGGGCTGGCGTTCAGTTCGTGGCCCATGGGAGACAAGCCATGTTCGACCTTGCCGGGCAGTTGCGTGACCTGCTGGAAGCGATGCCGGACGCCATCGTCATGGTCGATGCCGACGGAAAGATCGTGTTCGCCAATTCCCAGGCCGGGAGTGTCTTCCGCTACTCCACCGCCGAGCTGATCGGGCAATCGCTGCAGATGCTGTTGCCCGAGCGCTACCGCGAGGCGCACGTGCACCACCGCGGCAAGTTCTTTGCGCAGCCGCGCGCCCGTCCGATGGGGGCCAACCTCGAACTGCGCGGCCGCCGCCGCGACGGCGAGGAATTCCCGGTCGAGATCAGCCTCAGCCCGATCGTGATGGACGGGGTCACGATGGTCATGAGCGCGGTGCGGGACATCACGGTACGCAAGCGCGCCGAGGAAAAATTCCGGGACTTGCTGGAATCGGCGCCCGACGCGATGGTGATCGTCAACCGCGAGGGCCTGATCGTGCTGGCCAACTCCCAGGCGGTGCGCCTGTTCGGCTGGAAGCGCGAGGAACTGCTCGGCCAGGCGATCGAGATGCTGGTACCGGCCCGCTTCCGCCACCGGCACCCGGAACACCGCGCCAGCTTCTTCGTGCAACCGCGGGCACGCAACATGGGCGCGGGCCTGGAGCTCTACGGCCTGCGCAAGGACGGCACCGAATTCCCGGTGGAGATCAGCCTGAGCCCGATGCAGACCGAGGACGGACCGCTGGTGTCCAGCGCCATCCGCGACGTCACCGAACGCAAGCAGGTCGAAGCTTCGCTGCAGCAGGCGAACCGGTTGAAGAGCCAGTTCCTGGCGAACATGTCGCACGAGCTGCGCACGCCGTTGAACGGCATCATCGGCTTCTCGCAGCTGCTGGTCGACGGCAAGGTCGGGCCGCTGCAGGACCGCCAGAGGGAATTCCTCGGCGACATCCTCAACAGCAGCCGCCACCTGCTGCAGTTGGTGAACGACCTGCTCGACATCGCCAAGATCGAGGCCGGCCGCATGGAGCTGCAGGTGGAGGACTTCGCGCTGCCGCCGGCCATCGACGAGGTCCGCGCGGTGCTTTCGCCGCAGGCGGACGAGAAGCACGTGGCGGTGACCGCGACCATCGCTCCCGGGCTGGGCCACGTCAGGCTCGACCGCCACAAGTTCAAGCAGATCCTGCTGAACCTGCTCTCCAACGCGGTCAAGTTCACCGACTCCGGCGGGCAGGTACGCATCGACGCCGCGAACACGCCCGACGGCCAGCTGCAGCTGCGTGTCATCGACACCGGCATCGGCATCGCGGCCGACGACCTCGCCTGCCTGTTCGTCGAGTTCCAGCGCATCGAGCGCGGCGCGGCGAGGCGCTTCCAGGGCACCGGGCTCGGGCTTGCGCTGACCCGCAAGCTGGTCGAAATCCAGCACGGCACGATCACGGTGGAAAGCGAACCGGGCCGCGGCACCGCCATCACCGTGCTGCTGCCGTTGCAGGCGGAGGCGCCGTGACGCAACGCATCCTGGTGGTCGACGACAACCCCACCAACCTCAAGTTGGCGATGTGCGTGCTCGAGCTGGAGGGCTACCTGGTGGACCACGCGGTCGACGCCGAGCAGGCACTGGTCCTGCTGCACGACATCGTTCCCGACCTGATCCTCATGGACATCTCGCTGCCCGGCATGGACGGACTGACCCTCGCACGCAGGCTCAAGACCCAGGAGCGCTTCAAAAACGTGCCCATCGTCGCACTCACGGCCTTCGCCATGAAGGGCGACGAGGAGCGCGCCCGCGAAGCCGGCTGCGACGGCTACATCGCCAAACCGATCGATACCCGCGCGTTCCCCGGGCAGGTCGCGGCCTACCTTCGCGGAGCCGGCCGCCCATGAAGATCCTGATAGTCGACGACCAGCCCATCAATCTCAAACTGCTGCGGGCCCAGCTGGAAGCCGAGGGCCACGTCGTTTTCGACGCGGCCAACGGCATCGAAGCGCTGGCGGCACTCGAGCGCGAGGCGGTCGACGGCGTGGTGTCCGACATCCTGATGCCGCGCATGGACGGCTATCGCCTGTGCCTGGAGGTGAGGAAGCTCGCACGCTTCAGCCACTTGCCGCTGGTGCTCTATACCAGCACCTACAACTCGCCCACCGACCGTGAACTGGCCCGCAGCGCCGGCGCCGATGCGTACATCTCCAAACCGGCGCCCACCGCGGTCATCATGGCGGCCCTGCACGCGGCAGCCGCCGGGCCGCGCAGCAGGGACCCGGCGCCGGCGCCGCAGGAAATCGAGTCCCCCGTGCTGCGCCAGTACAGCGAAACGCTGGTGCGCAAGCTGGAGGACAAGAGCGCCGAACTCGAGCGCGCATGCGAAGGGCTGGCGCAGACCGAGGCACGCCTGTCCGGTCTGGTCGAATCGGCGCTCGACGCCATCGTCGCCTTCGACGACAAGGGGAGGATCGTCCTCTTCAACGCCGCCGCCGAGGCGATGTTCGGGTGCTCCCGGGCGAAGGCCTTGCGCAGTCCCGTGGCCGGTTTCTTCCCCGCAAGCTTCCAGCAGGCCTGGCAGGCGGAGCTGTCGCATCAGGCGGCGCCGCGCCTGCTGCGCGCATTGCGGCGCGACGGCAGCGAATTTCCGATCGAGGCATCGATCTCGTGGCTGGATACCTCGCAAGGCCGCCTCTACACGATGTTCATTCGCGACATTACCGAGCGCGAACGCGTCGAACGCGCGTTGCACGAAAGCGAGGAGCGCTTCCGCAGCATCGTCGAGGCAAGCCAGGACTGGATCTGGGAAGTCGATCGCGAAGGGGGCCTGGTCTATACCAACAGCGCCGTGCAGCGGATGCTCGGCTACGGCGCCAGGGAACTGCTGGGCCGCAACGTGATGACGCTGATTCACCCGGCGGATCGTGCCCTGGTCATGCAACGCATCCCTTCCTTTCTCGAGCGACCGCGGCCGTGGCGCAGGCAGTCCCTGCGCTGGTGCCATCGCGACGGCAGCGTGCACACCCTGGAAAGCACCGCGAATCCCGTGCTGGACGCCTCCGGCCGGACCATCGGCTATCGCGGCGTCCATCACGACAACACCGAGCGACTGGCCCAGGAAGCGCGGATCCGCCGGCTCGCCCGCATCCATGCCGTACTCAGCGCCATCGGCAACATCGTCGTGCGGACGTCCAACCGCAACGAGCTGCTGCACGACGCCTGCCGGGTCGCCGTCGACCAGGGCGGCTTCAGGGCTGCCAGCATCGGCGAGGGCGTTGCCGACGGCACGCTGCGCGTCGTCGCCAGCTACGGTGACGCGACCACGCTGCATTTCGCGGCGCCCAGCGAGCCGATGATCGTGAAGCTGCCCGGCCCTCACTACCAGCACCCCGGTGTGCAGGCCTTCCGCGAAAAGCACAGGGTGGTCATCGGCGATTTCACCCATGCGGACGTTCCCCTCACGCTGCGCAGGGAAATGGCGCAGGCCGGCGTCATGTCGGAAGTGGCACTCCCGCTGGGGGCCGAGCCCTGGGGTGTCCTGACCCTATTCTCGGAATCGGCACGCGACTACGACGAGGAAGAAATCGGCCTGATCGAACGGCTGGCGGACGAAATCGACCGCGCCGCGGACTTCATCACCAAGAGCGAACGGCTCGAATACCTGGCCTATCACAATCCCGTCACCGGCCTGCCCAGCCGCAACGCATTCCGCAAGCAGGTACAGACGATGCAGGCCTGCGGGCCGATGATCGTCTGCGTGCTCGACATACGGCGTTTTGCCTACATCAACGATTCGCGCGGCCGCGCATTCGGCGACCAGTGTCTGCGGCACATCGGCAAGCGGCTGCGCCGCGTCTTCCCCGCCCCGGGGTTCGTGGCGCACCCGGAAGGCTGCACGTTCCTGCTCGCCTATCCGGTCACCGATACGCTCAATGCGGAAATGGAGCGGCTGCAGGCACAACTGAAAAGGTTCGAGGATCAGGTCTTCACGATCGACGACGAGGAGATCTTCATCAACCTGCAGGGCGGCGTGGCGATCGCCCCGCAACACGGCGTCGACGGCGAGATGCTCGAACGCAACGGCATGTCGGCGCTGGCCGAGGCGGAGCGCCGCGACGAGCTCCTGCACGTGTTCAGCGAAGCGCTGCAGGGACGTGCCGCACGCCGTCTGAAACTGGAACGCGACCTGCGCCGCGCCCTGGCCCAGCGCGAATTCGAACTGCTCTACCAGCCCAAGTTCAGCACCATCGGCAACCGCCTGATCGGCGCCGAGGCCTTGCTGCGATGGCACAGCCCGGTACGCGGCATGGTCCCGCCCGCCGAGTTCATACCCGTGCTGGAAGAAACCGGGCTGATCGTTCCCGTGGGCGAACACGTGATGCGCGAGGCGCTGATCCAGGCCACGGCATGGCGCGCCCGCTACCAGCCGGAGCTGCGCATCGCGGTCAACGTGTCCGCACGCGAGTTGCGCTACAGCGGCTTCCTCAGCCAGTGCCACGCGATCCTCGAATCCAGCCGCGCCAACCAGGGCATCGACGTCGAGATCACCGAAAGCCTGCTGATGGACGACATCGACCACAACATCCCGTTGCTCGAACAGCTGCGCAGGATGGGTTGCCGCATTTCCATCGACGACTTCGGCACCGGCTATTCGTCGCTCAACTACCTGGCGCGCCTGCCTGCGGACGAGATCAAGATCGACCAGTCGTTCATCGCCACGCTGACGCAGAGCCCGGAAACCATGGGCCTGATCACCAACCTCATCAACCTCGCCCACTCACTCTCGCTCCAGGTGGTTGCGGAGGGTGTGGAGAACGAAGAACAGGTCAAGCTGCTGCGCCTGCTGCGCTGCGATGTCCTGCAGGGCTATTTTCTCGGACAACCGATGCCGGCGGCGAAATTCGAGGAGTTGCTGGCGCAGCTGGCGTAGACGCCGCTCCGGTTCGAGTCACCCTCCGGTCCGTCCGGCTCGCGTCCGCTTGTCCAGTGCACGGCGGAGATCGAACAACGTGGCTGTGATCTCATCCGCATCGATCACGCCGTAACCGAACGCCACTGCCGGCGCGATGTCGCGCGTCATGGCGTAATCCGCGGTCGATTCCGCACCGGCGGCGAAGCGCAGCACGGTCGGCACGATCTGCGGCGCCAGCGCCGGGTCACGGATGCGTGCAGCGAGGTGCAGACCGGCCTCGGACGGGATCGGCTGCAACCACGGCCCGAGTTCGCGGCGCAGGCCGTCGAGCAGCGCCCCGCGGCGCCCGGCGTAGATCGACCGCATGCGGCGCACGTGGCGCGCCAGGTGGCCGTCGCGGATGAAGGCGGCCAGTGCGGACTGGGTGACGGCGTCGCAGTGGGAGTCGGCGCAATGCTTGACGGCGACCAGCCCGTCGCGCGCCCATGCCGGCGCCACCACGAAGCCCTTGCGCAGCGAGGGGAACATGCTCTTGGAAAACGTACCGACGTAGAACACCGCGGCGTCGCGATCCAGCGTCTGCAGCGCATCCAGCGGAC
This sequence comes from Rhodanobacter sp. KK11, assembly GCF_033345435.1. Taxonomy (NCBI): domain Bacteria; kingdom Pseudomonadati; phylum Pseudomonadota; class Gammaproteobacteria; order Lysobacterales; family Rhodanobacteraceae; genus Rhodanobacter; species Rhodanobacter sp. KK11. The sequence goes on along the minus strand of NZ_JAWPMI010000001.1, from coordinate 1,360,377 downwards.
GGCCGCCGAAACGGAATTCGCCGTCGTAGTCGTCCTCGACGACCACCGCGCGGTGACGGCGTGCAAATTCGAGCAGGGCACTGCGCCGGCGCAGCGACATGGCCACGCCGGTGGGCGACTGGTGCGAGGGCGTGACGCTGACGATGCGCACGTCGTCGGGCAGCCGATCCACGCACAGCCCCTCGTCGTCCACCGGCAGCGGCACCAGCAACGCGCCGGCAGCGGCGAACGCGGCGCGCACCGGCGGGTAGCCGGGTTCCTCCACCGCCACCTTCGTCTGCCCCGGCGTGACCAGCAGGCGGGCGATCAGGTCGAACGCCTGCTGCGCGCCGGAGGTGACGATCACGTCGTCGGCGGTGCAGGCCACCGCGCGGGCGAACGCCGCGTGCTGCGCGATCGCCTCGCGCAAGGCGGGAACGCCCTGCGACGGCGCATAAGCGAAGGGCTCGCGTGAACTCCTGCGCAGCGCTTGCGCCATCAAGCGGCGCCAGATGTCGTGCGGAAAATGGCGATGATCGGGAATGCCAAGGCGGAAATTGCGCTCGGGCAGCACCCGTGCGGGCGACGGCGCCATGAACGGCGTACGCCAAACCGACGCGAAACGCGGCTCGTCGATGCCGACGCTGGCCTGGGGCGGTTTCGACGTCCGGCGTCGGGCGAATTCGGCGACTTGCGGCTTCGCGCCCTTGCGCGGAATCAGGTAGCCCTCGGCGACCAGAAGATCGTAGACAGTGACTACCGTATTGCGCGCCACGCCCAATGCCTCGGCGACTTTCCTGGTCGCGGGCAAGAGCGAACGGGCCGGCAAGCGGCCGTCGAGAATGGCCGCGCGCAACTGCTGGTGCAGTTCGTAGGCAAGCTTGCCGCGGCTGCGCGGCAGGCTCACGGGAAACGGGAAAACTGGCCCCATCGGATATCTCTCAAATGGATCAATCAAGGAACCAGATTACTCCTAGAGTGCACCTCGAAACGAGGTTCGATTCCAAGGGAGACCAAGCCATGACGATGTCGATCTGCGGAACCTGCGGCACCCAGTACCCGGATACGCCCAGCCACTGTCCCGTATGCGAGGACGAGCGCCAGTACGTCGGCGCGAACGGCCAGACCTGGACGACCCACGAGGCGTTGAAAGCCGCACACACCCTGCGCCTGGACGACGAGGCTGGCGTGCTCGGCATCGGGCTGGCGCCGGATTTCGCGATCAACCAGCGCGCGCTGTACCTGCCCACCGACGCGGGCAACATCCTGTGGGAAGCCTTGAGCCTGGTCACCGACGAGGCGGTCGCCGCGCTGCGGGCGCGCGGCGGCGTGGACCTGATCGCGATCTCGCACCCGCATTTCTATGCGTCGATGCTGGAGTGGAGCGAAGCGCTCGGCAACGTGCCGGTCCTGCTGCACGAGGCGGACCGCGACTGGGTGCGCCGGCCGTCGCCGAACGTGCAGTTCTGGCGCGGCGAGGCATACCGCCTGTCCGACACGGTGACCCTCATCAACACTGGCGGCCATTTCCCCGGCAGCACGGTGCTGCACTGGAAGGACGGCCCGCGGCCCGGCGGCGCGCTGTTCTCCGGCGACGCGCCGCACGTGGTGAGCAACCGCCGCCACGTCTCGTTCATGCGCAGCTACCCCAACTTCACGCCGATGCCGCCCGACGCGGTGCGCGGCATGCAGATGCGCCTGGCCGGCTACGCGTTCGAGGACGTCTACGGCTTCACCTGGGGCCGCAACATCATTGGCGGCGGCCGTGCCGCGGTCGACGCCTCGTTCGAGCTCTACCTGTCCGCCATCGCCGCCTGAGTCACGCCCATGACCACGCCTTCCGCCCGGCTGCACAACTACCTGCCCGCCCGCTTCAGCACCGCAGCCGCGCGCCACTGGGTGCCCTCCTCCACCCCCGGCAAGTCGTCCAGTCCGCTGCGCTTCTTCGCCGACGATCGCGGCTTCGTCGAGCTGCTGCGGATGGAACCCGGCACGGTGATGCCGCTGCATCGCCATACCGGCGAGATCCACGCGTACAACCTCACCGGCACGCGCAAGCTGTGCACCGGCGAGCTGATCGGTCCCGGCGACTACGTCTACGAACCGCCGGGCAACGTCGACTGGTGGAAGATCGTCGGCGACGAGCCGATGCTGGCGCTGGTGATCGTGATGGGCACGGTCGAGTTCCTCGGCCCCGGCGGCGTGGTCACTGCCCGCGCCTCGGCGGGCAGCCAGCTGGCGGAATACCAGCGCCATTGCCGCGAGCATGGCCTGGTTGCGCTGGATCTGCTGGACTGATCTGCGCTCAGGCGGAGGTCGACCGGCGCCGTGCGGTGGACTTCCGCTTGCCCGGAGCGCACCTGGCAGCGGCGGTCGCGCACGTGCCAGCGGACTGGCTGCAGCAGTGATCGGTCAGGTAGCCGACCAGCTCGTCCATCGTCTCGATCACCGGCGCGTAGTAGATGAAGCGCCCGCTCTGCCGGCTGCTGACCAGGCCCGCGTGCGACAGCTCCTTCAGGTGGAAGGACAGCGTAGCGTTGGGCAGGCCCAGCTTCTCCGCGATCGCGCTGGCCGCCAGTCCTTCCGGCGCATGCTCGATCAGCAGCCGATAGACCGCCAGCCGCGACTCCTGGGCGAGCGCGGCGAGTATCGTGATGGCTTGCCTGTTCTGCATGGCGCTACTCCTGGGCGGCTTCATACCAGCGCTTGCTGCGGTTGACGATGCGCACCACCGACAGCATCACCGGCACCTCGATCAGCACGCCCACCACGGTCGCCAGCGCCGCGCCGGAATGCACGCCGAACAGGCCCACCGCGGTGGCCACCGCCAGCTCAAAGAAATTGCTGGCGCCGATCAGCGCCGAGGGGCCGGCCACGCAGTGCGGCACGCCGAAACGGCGATTGAGCCAGTACGCCAGGCCGGCGTTGAAATACACCTGGATCAGGATCGGCACCGCCAGCAGCGCGATGATCGCCGGCTGCGCAATGATCTGCCGCCCCTGGAAACCGAACAGCAGCACGAGGGTGGCCAGCAGCGCGAACAGGGATATCGGCCCCAACCGCTGCAGCAATTTCCGCAACCGCGCCTCGCCACCGCTGGCAAGCACCCGGCGCCGCAGCAGCACGCTGAGCACTACCGGCACCACGATGTACAGCAGCACCGACAGCAACAGCGTGTTCCACGGCACCGTGATCGAGGAGATGCCCAGCAGCAGCGCCACGATCGGCGCGAACGCTACCACCATGATGGCGTCGTTCAGGGCGACCTGACTCAACGTGAACGCCGGCTCGCCGTGGCACAGGTTGCTCCACACGAACACCATCGCGGTGCACGGCGCGGCGGCCAGCAGGATCAGGCCGGCGATATAGGAGTCGAGCTGTGCGGCCGGCAGCTGGCCGGCGAAGACGTGGCGAATGAAGATCCATCCCAGCAGCGCCATCGAGAACGGCTTCACCGCCCAGTTGATGAAGAGCGTGACGCCGATGCCCTTCCATTGGCGACGCACCCCGCCAAGCGCGCCGAAGTCGATCTTCAACAGCATCGGGATGATCATCAGCCAGATCAGCACGGCCACCGGCAGGTTCACCTGAGCCAGCTGCATGCCGCCCAGCGCCGCGAAACTGCCGGGCAGCAGATGGCCCAGCAGCGTGCCGGCGACGATGCACAGCAGTACCCAGAGGCTGAGCCAGCGCTCGAAGAAGCCGATGTGGGCGCCCTCCGTGGGGACCGGACAGGCGATCAGTTCCGCTGACGTCTGGTTCATGCGTCCGCTTCCTCGTCGGTGATGCTGCCGATGTGATCGAGCGCCTGCTTCAGCTCGTCGCGCCCCATCGTTTCCACCGGCAGCTTCAGCAGCGCCGCGATTCGGTACAGGATCAGCGTGTGCGCGCGCCGGAACGCCGCGACCGCGGCATCCGCCCCCTGGGCGACGGCCGGATCCGGCAGGCCCCAGTGACTTTTCACGAAATCGCCGAACAGCACCGGGCAGGTCTCGTTCGCGGCGTTGTCGCAAACCGTGATCACGATATCCAGCGGCGGCGCACCGGCTTCGGCGAAGCGGTCCCACGACTTGCTGGCAAGTCCCTCGGTGGCGATGCCCAGGGCCTTGAGCTCCCCGATCGCGTAGGGGTTGACGCGCCCGGTCGGCTGGCTGCCGGCGCTGAACGCCTCGAAGCGCCCCTTGCCCAGATGGTTGAGGGTGGCCTCGGACAGGATGCTGCGGGCCGAGTTGCCGGTGCAGATGAACAGGACGCGACACGGATGCATGGAGAGTGATCCCGGATTGACTTCCACATTTCGATAATGATGGAATTATAAAACCAAAGCAACGGAAACATGCCCGTGCCGATCCAGGATCTGCCCCATATCGCCGCCGGGATACTGGACACTCCCAGCCTGGCGAAGCTGGCCTTGCCGGCCGACGCCCATCACCATCCGCCGCGCATCCTGCTCCTGTACGGCTCGCTGCGCCCGCAGTCGTTCAGCCGCAAGCTGGCGCTGGAAGCCGAGCGCATCCTGCGCCACTTCGGCGCCGAGACACGGGTGTTCGACCCGCACGAACTGCCCCTGCTGGACAGCGTGCCGGCCAGCCATCCCAAGGTGCAGGAGCTGCGCGCGCTGTCGCTGTGGTCCGAGGGCCAGGTGTGGGTCAGTCCCGAACGGCACGGGGCGGTGACCGGCGTGTTCAAGAACCAGATCGACTGGCTTCCGCTGGAAGACGGCAGCGTGCGGCCCACGCAGGGACGCACGCTCGCGGTGATGCAGGTCTGCGGCGGCTCGCAGTCGTTCAACGTGGTCAACACCCTGCGCGTACTGGGCCGCTGGATGCGCATGCTGACCATCCCGAACCAGTCGTCGGTGGCCAAGGCCTGGCAGGAGTTCGACGACGACGGCCGGATGAAGCCGTCGCCGTTCTACGACCGCGTGGTCGACGTGATGGAGGAACTGTTCAAGTTCACCCTGCTGGTGCGCGGCCGCCGCGACTACCTGGTCGATCGCTACAGCGAGCGCAAGGGCGCCGCCGCGGCGCGTGCCATCACGGTCGCGGCCGACGTGACCGAGGGCGTGCCGGCAACGGCCGCGGCAAGGGACCCCGCGAGCACCCCCGCCGCCAAACCCGGCTGCTGCGCCGGCGCGGCGTGTTGAGGCGCGGCCGTCGCCCCACCCGCTTACGATCCGTCCGCCACTACCGGCGCCCCGAACGCCTTGCTGTAGTAGCCGGACGGGTCGAAGCAGCAAACCCGGCGCTTGCCTGACGCCAGCATGTCGCGGGCATCGGCAATCCGCTTGGCGCGCGTGGTCGCCTGTCTGGCGGACGTGATCCAGTGGATCCAGTCCACGCGGGCCAGGGTCGTGGTGCTTTCCCAGGCCGCGCGAGCCTCGGGTGCGCCGTCCAGCGCCTGGCGCCAGTCCGGCGGAAGCTCCGGCTCCGGTTCCCTGGCCACCGGCGCCAGTTCGAGTGCGACCACGTCGCCGACCGCGGCGCCGGCAGCTTCGCGCAGCGCCTTGTCCACCTTGAGCCAATGGCTCAGCCGGCCATCCGGCTCGAGCGTGGCCCGGAACGCCTGGCCGTCGAGCGTGCCCTGCACCGTCGTCCTGCCCCGCCGCGGCAGCCGGGCGCTGACTTCCGCGGGCAGGACCACGAACGCCCATGACGCATCAGGGGGCTCCGCCGGACGCAGCAGCTTCGCCTCGAATCGGGATGTGACGTTCTTCTTGACCATTGCGGATCGTCCACGGCCAGCCGAAGGGTACAAGGTCAACCGGGCAGCTGGACCGGCGCGTCCTCCGCCGCGACGAAGCCGCCAGTCTGCCGCCGCCACAGCCGCGCGTACAAACCCTCGTGCGCGATCAGCTCGGCGTGCGTGCCAGTCTCGACGATCTGCCCCTTGTCCAGCACCACCAGCCGGTCCATCCGCGCGATGGTGGACAGGCGGTGCGCGATCGCGATCACCGTCTTGCCCTGCATCAGGATGTCCAGGCTGTCCTGGATCGCCGCTTCCGCTTCGGAGTCGAGCGCCGAGGTGGCCTCGTCCAGCACCAGGATCGGCGCGTCCTTCAGCAGCACGCGGGCGATCGCAATGCGCTGGCGCTGACCGCCGCTGAGCTTCACGCCGCGCTCGCCGACCAGCGCGTCGTAGCCGCGACGGCCTTCGCCGTCGCTGAGGTTCGGAATGAATTCGTCGGCGCGCGCCTTGCGCACGGCTTCCATGATCTGCGCTTCGCTGGCATCGGGACGCCCATACAACAGGTTGTCGCGGATCGAGCGATGCAGCAGCGAGGTGTCCTGGGTGACCACGCCGATCTGCGAACGCAGGCTTTCCTGGGTGACGTGGGCGATGTCCTGGCCGTCGATCAGGATGCGGCCGGCCTCGAGGTCGTACAGCCGCAGCAGCACGTTGACCAGGGTGGACTTGCCGGCGCCGGACGGCCCGACCAGGCCGATCTTCTCGCCGGCGCGCACGGCGAGGTCGAGCCCGGCGATCACCCCGCCCTGCTTGCCGTAGTGGAAGTGGATGTGCTCGAAATGCACGCCGCCGTTGGTCACCTCCAGCGGCATCGCGCCCTCGCGGTCCTGCACCGCGCGCGGCCGCGAGATCGTGGTGATGCCGTCCTGCACCGTGCCGACGTTTTCGAAGATGCCGTTGACCACCCACATGATCCAGCCGGACATGTTGTTGATGCGGATCACCAGCCCGGTCGACAGCGCGATCGCGCCCACCGTCACCCGGCCCTCGCTCCACAGCCACAGCGCCAGCGCCGAGGTGCCCACGATCAGGAAGCCGTTGAGCGTGGTGATGCTGGCGTCCAGCGCGGTGGTGACGCGGGTCATCCGTCGCAGCTTGTCGGTCTGCTCGGCCATCGCGTCGGCGACGTAGGCTTCCTCGCGCCGCGTATGCGCGAACAGCTTCAGCGTGAGCACGTTGCTGTAGCCGTCGACGATGCGCCCCATCAGCTTCGAGCGGGCCTCCGAGGCCAGCCACGAACGCTGCTTGATGCGCGGGATGAAGAACGCCAGCAGCCCGACATAGGCGAACACCCACACGAACAGCGGCACGGCCAGCCACAGGTCTGCCTGCGCAAACAGCACGATCGCGCTGCCGGTGTAGATGGTGACGTACCAGATCGCGTCGACGATCTGCACCGCCGACTCGCGCAACGCGCCACCGGTCTGCATGATGCGGTTGGCGATGCGCCCGGCGTAGTCGTTCTGGAAGAAGCCCAGGCTCTGGCGGATCACGTAGCGATGGTTCTGCCAGCGGATGCGGTTGGTCAGGCTGGGCACGATCGCCTGGTTCACCAGCAGGTCGTGCACGCCGATCGCCAGCGGCCGCACGATCAGCGCCACGAAACCCATCCACAACAACTCGTTGCCGTGCTGCCGGAAGAAACCTGCCGCCGGCACGCCCTTGGTCATGTCGACGATGCTGCCGATGAAGCCGAACAGCGACACCTCGACGATCGCCACCACGAAACCCACCGCGATCGCCACGGCGAACACCGGCCACACCTGGCGCAGGTAGAACGCGTAGAAGCGCCACACCGACGTCGGCGGCATGCCGTCGACCGGTTCCTTGAACGCATCGATGAGGGATTCGAACCAGCGGAAGATCATGGGTATTCCGGACCTGCGGGAGCCCTCTATTGTGCTTGAAGCTCGAACGATGCGGTGTGACGATGCGGCTTCTCTGTCGTGACACACGGGATCAGCAGCATGACCACCGAAACCTTCGAAGGCGCCTGCACCTGCGGCGCGATCCGCTATCGACTGACCAGCGCGCCGATGATCGTGCACTGCTGCCACTGCAGCTGGTGCCAGCGCGAGACCGGCAGCGCGTTCGCAGTGAACGCGATGATCGAGACCGACCGGCTGCAACTGCTGCAAGGCGAGCCGATCATGGTGGACACCCCGTCGGAGAGCGGCAAGGGCCAGCGGATCGCGCGCTGCGCACAATGTCATGTGGCGCTGTGGAGCCACTACCCCGGCGGCGGCAAGGCGATCGCCTTCGTGCGCGTGGGCACGCTGGCCGAACCGTGGCGGTTGCCGCCGGACGTCCATATCTACACCTCGACCAAACAGCCGTGGGTGGCGCTGCCACCGGGCGTGCCTGCGGTGGCGGAGTTCTACGACATCGAGCAGGTGTGGCCGGCGGCCAGCCTGAAACGGCGCGCTGCGCTGCGGACGGCGCAACGCCCGGGGTGAATCGCGCCGGCGCATTTCGCCAAGTCTGAACGCCAGCCACGGAGGCCGGCGCTCATTCGCCCGACGCGATTGACCGCCCGCGGCAGCACTCCGATCATGGACGGATGCCTACCGTACTTCGCTACCTGCTGCTCCTGCTGCTGGCTGTCGGCAGCGCCGCGTCGTTCGCCCAGGAAGGCGGCCAGCCGCCGCCCCCCGCGCCGGCGGCGACACCCGCACAAACACTGGACCAGTTGGGCAGCCAACTCGACACCGTCAAGGCCGCACTGAAGGACAAGAAATCCGAGGTGCCGCTGGCCGACCTGCGCACCACCGCGCTCGGCGTGCAGGACCAGGCGCGCCAGCTGGCCGCCAGCCTCGCGCCGCAGATGACCGCCTTGCAGGCGCAACTTGCCGTGCTGGGCCCGGCACCGGCGAAGGGCGCACCGGCCGAAGCGCCGGAAGTCGCCACGCAGCGCCGCAAGCTGGACAAGGCGCAGGCCGACCTGGACGCGCAGATCAAGCAGGCGCAATTGCTCGGCCAGAATGCGACGCAGCTGGCAGCGCAGATCAGCGGCCTGCGCAACGACGAGTTCCAGGCGCGGCTGGCCTCGCGCACGGCCACGCCATTCAGCCGCACATTCTGGGCCGATCCGGTCCGCACGTTTCCCGACGATATGCTGCGGCTCAAGCGGCTCGGCGCGCGCTTCGCCGATGCCGTGGCGCAGGCATGGCAGCCGCCAAACCGGCAACCGCTGGCCTGGTGCCTGGTCGCCGCCGCGCTGCTGCTGGGCGGCGGCCGCCAGGTACTGGAACGACTGTTGCTGACGCTGGCCACGCGCCGCGTACCGGACGGCCACCTGCGGCGCAGCGCAATGGCCACCGCGGTGGCGCTGACCGCGGTGCTCACCACCGGGCTGGCGGCGCAACTGGTTTATCTGGGACTGAACTGGAACGACATCCTCGACGACGACCTCGCCGCGCTGGGCGCCAGCGCGGTCAGGCTGGTGTGCTTCGCCGCATTCGTGACCGGGCTGGGCCGCGCGCTGCTGTCGGTACGGCGACCTTCGTGGCGGCTGCCGGCGCTGGCGGACCTGGCGGCGCAGCGACTGCGCCTGTTTCCCTGGCTGCTGGCCGCCGCGGCACTGTTGTTCGGCCTGCTCGATCGCGTCAGCCGCGCGATCGGCACCAGCCTGCCGGCCACGGTGGCCACCCGCGGCCTGTTCGCCCTGGTCATCAGCGGCCTGATCGGCCTGGCCCTGCTGCGCCTGCGCCGTGCCCGCCAGCAAGCTGACGCCGACGGCGCCGGACCGGCACACCGGCCGGTGTGGGTCGGCCTGCTCGGCGCCGCCGCCGCGTTCGGCGTGGCAGTCAGCTGGCTGGGCGTGGCCAGCGGCTTCATCGCGCTGGCCTTCTTCGTCGCCGTGCAGATGCTGTGGGTCGGCGTGATCGTGGCCACGGTGTACCTGCTGATCCACCTGCTCGCCGACCTGATCGACACCTTGCTGTCGCCGCACGGACGCAGCGGCCAGCGGCTGCAGGCCACTTTCGAGATTGCGCCGCACACGCTGGAGCAGACCGCCATCCTGCTCGCCGGCGTCTGTCGCGTGGGGCTGGTGCTGCTGGCGCTGGCGACCGTGCTGACTCCGTTCGGCGCCGGCCCGAAGGACCTGCTGGCAAGCGCCGAGCAGACCCTGGGCAGCTTCAAGCTCGGTGAACTGGCGATCAACCCGGGCACCATCTTCGGCGGGGTGCTGGTGCTGGTCGCCGGGCTGTTCGTGCTGCGCATGCTCAAACGCTGGCTGGCCGAGCAACTGCTGCCGAAGTCCACGATGGAAAAAGGCATGCAGGACTCCATCGTCACTCTGCTCGGCTATGTCGGCGGCCTGCTGGTGGTGGTGCTGACGCTGGCGGCGCTGCACGTGGACCTGAAGAGCATCACCTGGATCGTCAGCGCGCTGTCGGTGGGCATCGGCTTCGGCCTGCAGGCGATCGTGCAGAACTTCATTTCCGGCCTGATCCTGCTGGTCGAGCGGCCGGTGAAGGTGGGCGACTGGGTCAGCCTGTCGAGCGACGTCGAGGGCGACATCCGCCGCATCAACGTGCGCGCCACCGAGATCCAGATGTGGGATCGCTCCACCGTGATCGTGCCGAACTCGCAGCTGATCACCCAGAACGTGCGCAACGTCACCCTGGCCAACGCGCAGGGCCGCGTGCAGATCAAGCTGCCGATGCCGCTGGACACCGACGCCGGCAAGGTGCGCGAACTGGTGCTGGGCATCCTGCGCGCGCACCACGGCACGCTGGCCGCGCCGGCGCCGTACGTCCAACTGGAAAGCGTCGCCAGCGGCGTGATGACCTTCAACTGCGTCGCCTACGTCGGCAGCCCGCGCGAGGTCGGCGGCGTGAAGAGCGAGCTGCTGTTCGAAATCCTCGAACGCCTGCGCAGCGAGCGGCTGCCGATGACCAGTCCGCAAAGCATGCTGGTGCGCACGCTGCCACCGCTCGACGAGAGCATCGACGAACAGGGGTGAGTGGGCGACATCGCAGGCGTCGGTGAGCGCCGGCCCGGGCAGCACAAAGGCCCGCGATGCGGTTAGCCTGAGTGCACCGTTCGCAATGGAGCCGGCATCATGACCTCGTCCCATCCCCACGGCAGCACCATCATCCCCTGTCTGCGCTACCGCGACGCGCACGCCGCGATCGAGTGGCTGTGCAAGGCGTTCGGCTTCGAGAAGCACGCCGTCTACGAGAACGAAGGCGGCGGCGTGGAACACGCCCAGCTCATCTTCGGCAGCGGCATGGTCATGCTCGGCGAAGTGCGCGACAACGAGTTCGGCCGGCACGTCGCCCAGCCCGACGAGATCGGCGGCCGCGAGACGCAATGCGCCTGCGTGATCGTGGCCGACTGCAAGGCGCACTACCAGCAGGCGAAAGCCGCCGGCGCGGTGATCGTCGACGACTACGCCGAGCAGGACTACGGCGGCGCCGGCTACAGCTGCCACGACCCGGAAGGCCACCTGTGGTACTTCGGCAGCTACGACCCGTGGCAGCCCGGATAGGCTGCGGCCGTCAAAAAAAAATGGCCGCCGGCAAGCGGCGGCCAAGATCTGGGGGGTGTTGCCTGACTTCTGGTTATGGCTGCCCTGTCACAGAGTGAAGTTGTAACGGGCACCCAGGCGGATGTATCGCGGATCCTGGAAAGAACGTGCGATCAGGAAGTCCGGGTGAGTGGTGCCGTTGGCAAGCTCGCCATTCTCATACACCTGCGTCACCCGCTGCTTGCCGAGGAGATTGAAGATATCGACAGACAGCGTCAGCTTGTGGTCGAGGAAGGCGGGCTTCCATGCCGCACTCAGGTCGACCGTGTAGGTCCACGGCGTGCGCCCCACTGAGCCGCGTGGCGCAGGCTGGCCGTTGCACCAGAAGTAGTTGTTGCCGTAACCGTACGGGTCGCCGCCGGCCGACAGCGGGCGCGTGCCAAGGCAGCTGATCGGATAGCCGGACGCAATCCGGGTCACCGTGGAGAGCGACCACTCGGGCGTCGGGGTCCAGGTACCAACCACGCGCAACTGGTGCCGTTGATCGCTGGCCAACGGTCCGTTGGTGTTCTCCATGATCTGCGGGAAGTCCCAGCTTTCGGTGGTCGAGACATCGGCTTGCACGATGTCGGAATCGAGCTGGCCCTCGGAATTGCCATAGCTGTGCGAGAGGGTGTATTCGACCTTGCCGTACCAGTCGTCACTGAATTGATGTTGCGCGTACAGATCCAGCATCCAGTACGAGCGCTTGGGCTTCGGCTCGCCGATGTCGGCTGCGGTCAGCGGTACGCTGAGGTACTGCCCCGGAGCCGGCGACAGCGTGAAGGTATTGGCGCGACCGGGGTTGTACAGCCAGCAGCCGGTACTGGCAGCGATGCCGGCGGCAACTTCCGCACTGAGGCCGTTCCTGTCTCCCCAGGCCTGCAGCGGCGCCGAGTCGCAGGTATCGTCGATCAGGCTGCGCAGCTTGCGGTACATCGCCTTCGCGCCGACGGTCCAGTCAGTGTTCAACTGCTTGTCGAAGCCCAGGATATATTCGTCCTGGTAGTAGGAATGCAGCTTCTGCGCAGCCACGGTCTTGCCGTCCGGCGGCACGCCGTTCTCGTTGTTGAGGTAGTACAAGCCCGAGGCAGACGTGTTGATCAGGCCGGTCGGCACGCCAGTGACCGGATCGATGCCGGTGAAGCCAAAGTACTGTGAGGGAAACCTTGAGGGGCCGGCGCCGCGGATCGCCACGCTGGTCGGCAATCCGAGGTGGTAGCGCGCCGCGTTGGCATAGACTTTCAGGGTGCTGTCGCCGTAGACGTCCCAGGTCAGGCCCAGACGCGGATCCAGCTGATGGCGCGAGCTGGCATAGGGCACGCCAACGCCGTTGTAATTGGTAAATTGCTCGTTCCGCAAACCGGCATAGGCAAGCCAGCGGTCGTTGATCTGCCAATGATCTTCAATGTATTCACCGCGCTGATTGGTGCGCGCCGAAGTACCAGTGGTAAGACCGGTCGACTCCACGTACCAGCCGTTCGGGAACTGCGACGGGTCGTACAGCGCGGGGTCCAGGCCCAGGTTGATCAGGCGCTGCTTTATCACCGATCCGTCGCCCACATCGCTGTAGATGTAGCCGGTGCCGCCGACTGGTGCATTGCCCCACGTGGCGCGCAGCACATAGTTGTCCATGCCCGCCTTCAGCACATGGTCACCCAGGTGGTACTCGACATTGAGGTTCCAGCCGTTGGTACGGTCCTTGGAGCCCGGCATCAGCACGCTCGCACTGCCGACGGTGCAGCCTTTCTGGGAGAAGCCCACGCGTGAATCGGAAATATTCGGGCAGGCGGCGCCGCCACCGCCGGTAACGATCTGCACATGGTCCGAATGGCTCTTGCCGTACATCGCCGTCACGGTGAGGTTGTCGGTGATGTAGCCGGTGTAGTTCGCGATGTAGACGTTTCCGCCAGGCGTACCGTTGGTCTGGGTGCCGTTGTAGTTCTTGGTGTACTGGTGGCCCAGGTAAGGGCCGAGGCCGGTGGCGTAGTCGTACTTGTAGATCTGTGAATCGACGGCTTCCGTATCGCCCATGCCGGTGAACTCAAGCAGGTTGCTGTCGGTAATGTTCCAGTCGATCTTGCTCAGCCAGCGCGTAGTCTTGTTGTGGATGTTGTCCTGGTTGCCGGAGAGCACCGGAACGCCACGAACCACGCTGTCGGTAGGCCCGGTGATCTGCCCGGACGAGCGGATCAAGTCGGCGGCAGCAAAGAAATAGAGCTTGTCCTTGACCAGCGGTCCGCCAATCGAGCCGGAGTACTGCATGCCGCCATTGTCCCGCGGCGCCCAGGCATTGCCCTTCTGGTACAACGTACCCTTCTTCGCGGTGTTGCTCTGTCGGTAGATGCTGCGCGGCTCCTGGGCCAGATTGCTGGGCGACCAGAACATCTGCACGTCGCCCTTCCACTCGTTCGAACCACGCTTGCTCACCACGTTGATCACGCCACCGGTGGTGCGGCCATACTCCGCGCCATAGCCGCCGATCAATACCTGCTCCTGATCGATGGCGTCATAAGGCAACTGACGCGAGCTGACGCCGGTGAGCGGATTGGTAATCGAGAAGCCGTTGACGTAATACGCGTTCTCCGATGCGGACGAGCCGCCGAACGAGAGCGCATTGCCGTAGCCGCGCGCAGCCGGTGTAGTGCCGGGCGCGAGCAGTGCGATCGAGCTGATCGAGGTGCGCGCAATCGGCAGTTTGGACAACTGCTCGGCGTCAATGACGGTGCGCGAGTCGACCGAAGATACGTCGATCGCTGGCAGCGCGTTGCCCACTACGGTCACCGCACCAAGATTCTGCGCGTTCGCCGCATTGGGTGCCGAAAACGACACCTCGGTACCCAGGCCGATCTGTGTCTGCACGTTGTCGTGCGAATCCACTACGGTGCCGTTCTCGATCAGGCTCACCTTGTAGAGACCGATCGGCAAAGCGGCGGCACGGTAACGCCCGGACGCGTCCGCAGCGAGATCCCGCTTCAGGCCCGTGCCCTTGCTCTCGATATGCACCGTCGCACCCGGTACGGCCTGCCCGAAAATAGTGCCAGTGGCGTTGTTCTGGGCGAGTGCGACGCCTGGGCCGATTCCCAGTGCGATGGCCACCGCTACGGCGATTTTACCGGCCCCGAAGGTACGGTTGCGACGATACATCATGGACTCACCCTCCATTTAGATTGCGACGGGCGCAGGCGCCCATAAAACCGGCAACCATTGCGGCTGCCGGCAGCTGTAATGACTGAACTTCCGAGCACTCCCCTACGGGCGCAGCCTTTGCGACTGCGCTCTTCGCGACGTTTCAGGGCAGCGCCTTCAAACGCCTGTGCCAGGCGAACGGACGCCTATCAATCACATCAACGCTTGTTACGCTATGACGAATATCGAGACCGCACAACGGCTCCGTATCGAGCCTCGTAGCGCCAGTGAAATAAACACCTCAAAATCATGCTAATCGCAATTAAATGCGACGAATGACACTGATCAGTAGCAGTGGCGCGGATCGCAAGCGGAGACCTCTGCCAATAAACCGAAATTAATTACGTTACATCGTTATTTTTTGCGAATTCCCACCGCTGGATATTGCCGCCAACGTAAACGGAAGATTAAATATTCGTCGGATATTTTATTAACAAGTAACCGACATTTGCCTCACGTCAAATGGCCGCACAACAAATCAGCGCAGATACCGGCAGCCACATTACGGCACCGCAGCAACGCCGCACCGGCAGCGGCGAAGGGACGTGTTCCCGCCTCCGTTGACCGGCTCGGCTTCGCCACCGTACGACCGGGTGTCTCGCCGGCCAGCGCACGATGGATCGCGATGGAGAAGAGGCGACAAAAACCGCGTGGCGCCAGCGGCTCAGCCAAACCCAGCAGCCCGGCCTGACCGGTCACGGCCTGCCGCAGCAGCGCGACCGCGCGGTCGATACGGTGCACGCGGTGATCGTGGGCAAGCCTTCATGGCGAGTCTGCGCGAGGCAGGGCGAGCGCTCTGCGCCCTGCGGCACGGATCTCGTGCGATCGGGAACAGCTGGAAGTCCCGGGTCCCGCCACTCCCGCGCAACATCCAGCGACCGAAGCACCGCTCCGGGTTGCCCCTGCCGCCTACGGCGCCGCTGCGACCCGCTTCAGTTTCGAAGCCGGCCGCGCGAGTGCGTACATCTCCCAGCTGATCTGCTTGAGCAGCCCCTGGCGATCCTTGCCCTGCACGTACAGGTCGAAGTGGGTGCGGTCGGGCGGGAAGCGGAAGTCCGACTTCGCCCCCAGGCCATCCAGCACCGCCTTGAACTTGTGCGCGGCGCCGTCGAGATAGAACGTGTCGGCGGTGCCCACGACCACATGGATCTTGCCGTCCAGGTCACCCTTCAGCCGCGGCCAGTTCGCCTGCACGAGGTGGGCGATGTCGTAGTGCTCGCGCCAGTAGGCGACCACCGCCGGATCGACCGCGCCGGTGTCGCGGTCGAACATCGGCAGCGGCCGGCCGTCCGCGCCGCGCGGCGAGAACACCCACTCGAACGAGGCCATCTGCCCACCGTACTCGCCCAGCACGCGTTCGAGCTGCGCGAACGCCTCGAAGCTGGCCTGCACCTTGCCCTTGTCGCGCACCAGCGGATAGGCGGAACCGTCCGCCCGGCGGTACACGTTCGCGTTCGGCGCGTACAGGTCCACCCCGGTGAAATCATGGAAGTCGCTGGGGTCCGGCGAGGTCGACCAGGTGCCGCCAAAGACCTGCGGATAGCGCGTCTGAAGCCACAGCGTGGCCCAGCCGCCGGAGGAATGGCCGGTGAGGAAGCGGCCTGACGATCGCGCATCCATGCGGTAGCGCGACTCCAGCTGCGGGATCAGCTCGGCGGTTAGCGCCGTGCCCCAGGGGCCGTTGTTCACCGAGTCGGCGAATTCGTGCGTGCCGGTGGGGCTGGACTGGTCCAGGAACACCCAGATCATCGGCGGCATCTGGTGCTCGGCCATCGCGCCGTAGACCATCGCGGCGCTGCCGGCGAGCGAAGCCATGCTGCCGCCGTAGCCGTGGGTGGAATACACCACTGGCCAGGTCTGCTTCGCGTTCGGGTCGTAGCCCGGCGGCAGCAGCACCCAGCCGCGCATGTGGATGGGGCGGCCCCAGAACGCACTCAGCGCCGGGCTGGTGAAGTCCAGCGGCTGTGCGGCGCGGCGCGCCTCGTCGAGGTGCTTGCGGGTGGTGTCGCTGAAGTAGCGCGTCGGCAAGTCCCACGGCTCGCGCGCGGGCAGCGCGCGGTCCAGGCTCAGGCGAGGCGGCGTCGCGGCAGGCAGGTGCACCTTCTCCACCTCGCTGACCAGGTCGCCGGCGCCGCGGCCGCCGTAGTTGTAGTCGTGGTTGACGTCGAGCACGGCCTGCACGAAGTAGTCGCCGGGCGGCAGTTGCGACCAGCCGGCCGGGTACGCCAGTGCATCAGCGTCGATGTCCACGCCCTGTCCCGGCACCAGCCGACCCACTTCGCGCGCGGCCACCGCGGCCTGGGTGGCGCCGAACGGATTGGCATCCACCTCGTCGACCTTGCCGTCCTTGGCCGCGGCGATGGCCGCCTTGGCGTCGGTGGCGAACAGCAGCAGCCGGCCCGACGCCGGCTGGGTCAACGCGCTGCCCAGTTGGACATGGAACTGGCTGTGCGCCACCGGCGCGTCGGTGCGCGCCAAGGCCACGCCGGCGAACAGTCCGCAGGCCAGCACGATCGCTACGGCACGATGCATGTCACGCATGTCGATTCCCCGGTATCACGGCGGAGGAAAGACCGGGGCCGCGATCGGCCCCGGCGTCTGTTCAAGGCTGGTCGGCATCCGGCTGGTCCGCGACCGGCACCATGCGCAGGTCCTGGAAGTCGAAGCTGAAGTCGGTCAACGGCGAGATCGGCTGCATGCGCACTTCGCGCACGCGGCCGTCCACGTCCAGGCTGAAGGTGACGAACGCGTCGGCATTGAGCGTGCGGTCGTCCCAGCGCACGGTGAACGTGTCGTGCTGCCACGGCGTCATCGTGCCGACCAGTTGCGCGGTCTTCGAGAAACGCAGGCGCAGCTTGCCGTTCTCATGGCTGACGATGACGTCGCCGTACCAGGGGTCGCGGTAGCTGCCGGCGTACTTCGCCAGCGCCAGCGAGGGCTTGCTGCGCTTGTCACGCGCCGCTTCGTGCTTGGCGAAGCTGTCGTCGGCCTTGGCCTCGGACTTCTTCACGGCCTTGTCGTACGCCGCCACCCAGTCGGTCTTGTGCTCCGGATTCAGGTACGCGTCGAGCACGCGATAGGTCACCGCGTTGAACGCGGCGCCGGATTCGGCGTTGGTCAGCACTACCACGCCCAGCTTCAGCTCCGGCACCAGGGTCAGCCGCGAGACCATGCCGGGCCAGCCGCCGGTATGCCAGACCAGTTTCTTGCCGCGATAGTCGGACAGGAACCAGCTTTCGCCGTAGCCGGAGAAGTTCGGCACCAGCGGCGCCAGCTCGGGAATCGGCGGCTTGCCGATCTTGATCGGGGTCAGCATGCTCCACATCTCGCGCTGGCTGTCCTCGGAGAACAGCCGCGCCGGCTTGCCGTCGGCGTCCTTCGTGGGCAGCTCGCCACCGGCCAGCTGCACGTTCATCCACTTCGCCAGGTCGTGCACGCTGGAGTAGATGCCGCCGGCGCCGGGGTCGTTGAGCCAGGCCATCGGCGGCACCGGCTTGAGATCCTTGAAATCGGCCTTGGCGTGGCCGGTGGCCACGTCCATGCCGGGCTTCAGATAGGTCATGTCGACCAGCGATTCGTCCATGCCGACCGGCTTGAACAGATGCTCGCGCACGTAGTCGGCGTAGCTCTGGCCGGAAGCCTGCTCGATCACCAGCGTGGCCACCGCGAACAGGATGTTGTCGTAGGCGTAGCCGGCGCGGAAGCCGTTCTTGATCGGCACATGAGCGAGCCGCTCGACCACTTCCTTCGTGCTGTACGAGGTCGGCGGCCAGTACAGCAGGTCGCCCGCGCCGAGACTGAGGCCGCTGCGATGCGCCAGCAGGTCGCGGATGCGCATCTCGTGGGTGACGTACGGGTCGGACATGCGGAACCACGGCAGGTGGTCGATCACCCGGTCGTCCATCTTCAGCTTGCCGGCGCCGGCCAACTGCTGCAGCGCGGCGGCGGTGAACGCCTTGGTGTTGGAGGCGATCGCGAACAGCGTGCGCGCGTCCACCGGCGTCGGCTTGCCCATCTCGCGCAGGCCGAAGCCCTGCTCCAGCACCACCTGGCCGTCCTTGACGATCGCCACCGCGATGCCCGGCACGTCGAAGGTCTTGCGCGCGCTGTCCACGTAGGCGCCGAAATCCTGCAGTTGGTCCGGCAGCAGCGGCCGTGCGAGGTCGCCGGTGGAGACCGGCGGCGGCGACTGCGCCGACTGCGTCTGCGCCGTGGCGGCGGTGGCGGACACGAGCAGCGCGCAGCACAGCGCCAGGCGCAGGGAGAGGGGTCGCTGGGACATTCGAAGGCTCCGCGGGTGACAGTCGCGCCACTATCGCGGCAAACCGGATGCAAGGCCAGCGCTGGAAGTCACGACCGGCCGCTCGACGCGGCGCGCGGCAGCGCCGATCATGGCGCCCTCATGCCGGCGACGGCGAAGCGGGAAACGCGATGGACCCCATGGTGGAATGGATCGCCGCCCATGCCCTGCGGCTGTGGGCACTGCTGCTGTTGCTGGCGCTGCTGGCCGGCGACCTCGCCTGGCGGCACAACGCACGCTGGCATCGCCATGCGCTCGCCCGTGGCAACGCACCGACCGCGCTGCGCTGGCAGGTGGGACTGGTGCTGCTGCTGGCGCTGGCCCTGCTGTTCCTCGCCATCGCCTCCGCGGTCGCCGGACAGCCGCCCGGCGAGCTGGCCCGCTTCGACGCCGGCCTGGCCGAGAGCCTGCGCGCGCAGCTGCCGCTGCCGGTGCTGCGCGCCATCGCGGCGGTCACCCACCTGGGCGACCTGTGGTGGGTGGCGCCCGCGGCCGCGGGGGTGGCGCTGCTCCTGCTGCTGCGCCGGCACGGGCAGCTGGCGGGCATGTGGACGTTGACCCTGCTCGGCATCATGCCGATCAACGGCAGCCTCAAGGCGCTGTTCCAGCGCGTGCGGCCGCTGCATGACCACGGCTTCGTGATCGAACCCGGCTGGAGTTTTCCCAGCGGCCACGCGTTCGGCTCCATCGTGTTCTACGGCATGCTCGCCTACGTGCTGCTGCGCCTGCTGCCGCCGCGCTTCCACCGCGCAGTGATCGCCGCCGCGGTGCTGCTGGTCGGCGTGGTCGGGATCAGCCGCATCCTGCTGCAGGTGCACTATTTCAGCGACGTGATGGCCGGCTATGCCGCCGGCGCGGCATGGCTGGTGCTGTGCATCAGCGCCGCCGAACACCTGCGCAAGCCGGCCGCGGAAGTGCAGCCATGAACGACCTGTTTGCTCCCGCCCACACCGACGGCCCGCGCATCCGCGTCGGCATCGGCGGCTGGAACTACGCGCCGTGGCGCGACAACTTCTACCCGGCCAAGCTGGTGCAGCGGCGCGAGCTGGAATACGCCAGCCGCCAGCTGCGCGCGATCGAGATCAACGGTACCTACTACGGCGCGCAGAAGCCGGCCACCTACGCGAAGTGGGCGGCCGACACGCCGCCGGGCTTCATGTTCTCGCTGAAGGCGCCGCGCTACATCACCGAAGGCAAGCGGCTGGCCGATACCGGCCACGGCATCCGCGGCTTCGTGCATGGCGGCCTGGCCGAGATGGGCGACCGGCTGGGGCCGATCCTGTGGCAGCTGCCGCCGTCGCGGCCGTTCGACGCCGACGACCTCGCCGCCTTTCTCGACGCGCTGCCGCGCGAATTGAACGGCCAGCCGCTGCGTCACGTGCTGGAGGTGCGCCACCCCAGCTTCCTCGACACACGCTACGTGGCACTGGCGCGCGCCCAGCGCGTGCCCACCGTGTTCACCGACTCGCCCGACTACCCCTCGCTGGCCGACCTCACCGGCGACTTCAGCTACGCGCGCCTGATGCGCAGCGAGGACGGCCACCCCGCCGGCTACCCACCGGCCGAACTGGACCGCTGGGCCCGCCATGCGCGCGACTGGGCCGCGGGCAAGGACGTCGCCGAGCTGCCGCACGCCTCCGCACCGCAACCGCAAGGTCCGCCGCGCGACGTGTTCGTGTTCTTCATCAGCGCCGCCAAGCACCGCAACCCGGCCGCGGCGATGGCGCTGCAGGCGCGGGTGGACTCGATGCCGTAGGGCGGGCAGTGCCCGCCCTACGGGAGCGATACGTCAGCCGGAGCGGTAGTTGTCCACCTCGCGATAGCGCCGCGCATACAGCCCGAACGCCAGCGCGGCGAGCAGCGCGAACGCGGCGAAGAAGAACATCTGGAACGCGGTGACGCTGAGGCCCGAGCGGGCGATCGAGCCGGTCACCGCCTCGTTGCGCACCGCCGCGTTGGCCAGCAGCACCCACAGGTTGCCGACGGTGGTGGTGAGGTTCCAGAAACTCATCACCGTGCCCTTCATCGAGGCCGGCGCCTGGCTGTAGGCGAACTCCAGCCCGGTGGCCGAGACCAGCACCTCGCCGAAGGTGAGCAGCGCGTACGGCAGCACCTGCCACACGATCGACAGCGGATCGCCGCCGTCGATCACCACCTGCAGGCCGCCGACCACGATCCACGCCAGGCCGCTGAAGGCGATGCCGGCGGTCATCCGGCGCAGCGCGGTGGGCTCGTAGCCGAGGCGGCGCAGCAGCGGATAGAGCACCAGGTTGTTGAACGGGATCAGCAGCATCACCAGCATCGGGTTCAGCGCCTGCATCTGCGCGGGGTGGAACCACGCGGGCATGCTCATCTCGCTGCCCTGCACCACCCAGGTCGAGGCCTTCTGGTCGAACAGCGAGAAGAACGGCGTGGTCAGCGCGAAGATCACCAGCACGCGCAGCACGTTGCGCGCGCCATCGACCGCCGCATCCGGATGCAGGCCGCGGGCGCGCTCCATCTGCAGCCAGGCGCCACCGCCAACGCCGCCGATCAGCGCCACCAGCGCGAGGCAGGCCACGATCACGAAGCCCAGTGTGTCGACGAAGGCAAAACCGCCCAGCGCCACCAGCACGCCGACGGCCGCGATCCACAGGCCAGGCCGCGACTGTCCGGACCGATGGGTCAGCAACGCAGTGCGCAGCACCCGCGAGAACGCGTTGGGGTCCGGCGGCGTCGGCGGCAGCATTACGTATTTCGTGCGGCCCAGCCAGAACACCACGGTGGCGATGAACATCAGGCCGCCGGGAATGCCAAACGCCACGGCCGCGCCGAAGTGGTGCAGGAACAACGGCATCAGCAGCGAGGCAAAGAACGAACCGAAGTTGATGATCCAGTAGAACGCGTCGAACACCACCTTCGCGAGGTGCTTGTTCGACTGGTCGAACTGGTCGCCCATGAACGACGCCACCAGCGGCTTGATGCCGCCCGCGCCCAGCGCGATCAGGCCCAGGCCGGTGAAGAAGCCGAAGCGGTTGTGCTCGAAGATCGCCAGGCAGGCGTGGCCGGCGCAATACACCAGGCTCATCCACAGCACGGTGTTGTACTTGCCGAAGAAGCGGTCGGCCAGCCAGCCGCCGAGCAACGGGAAGAAGTACACGCCGATCACGAAGGTATGGAACACGTCCTTCGCCGCCAGCGTGCGCTGTCCCTCGGGCATGTACAGCAGCAGCGTAGTGATCAGGAACGGGGTGAGGATGTTGCGCATCCCGTAGAAGGAGAAGCGCTCGCAGCCTTCGTTGCCGATGATGTAGGCAATCTGGCGCGGCATGCGCCCGGCGGCGTGATCGGGGGTGGTGCTCATCCGTACTCCTGAAAATCGGGTGGGCGGCGCGCGGCGCCGTGTCCACGGGTCCGCCGGAGTGTGCGCAATTTCCTGCAATCACGGAACCCCGCAGGCAACGCCCCTCACATGGCCTGTCGCCCTGCCCTGTTAAGCTCGCCGCGCATCCATCGCCGACCAGTCCGCATGCGCCAGTTCAAACCACTGATCCTGCTGGCATTCATCGTCCTCGCGGTGACGCTGTGGAACCGCCACACCGGCACGACGCCAGCCGGCGCCGGCCCGGCAGCAAGCGCGGACAGCAACGCATCGCCGCGCGCGCCGGAGCGTCACGCCGGCACCGACGCCTCCACCTTCCTGCCGGCGGAGGCACACGCCACGCTGGACCGGATCGCCCGCGGTGGCCCGTTCCCGCACACCCAGGACGGCGCCGTGTTCGGCAACTACGAGGGCCTGCTGCCGAAACAGCCACGCGGCTATTACCGCGAGTACACGGTGGAGACGCCGGGTGCGCGCAACCGCGGCGCGCGGCGCATCGTCACCGGCGGCATGCCGCCGGTGGTCTGGTACTACAGCGACGACCATTACCGCAGCTTCCGTCGTTTCGAGGCGGCCCGATGAACACGCACGGCTTCGACCTCGACCTGACCCGACCCGTCATGAACGGTGTGTACTTCGTCGGCGTCGACGACCTGGACCGGCTGGCCCGCACCGCCACGCGTGAAGAACTGCACGTCTGCCGCACCGACCTGGCCGGCTGCCGCGGCAAGGACGAACTGCTGCGCCGGCTCGCCGCCTCGCTGCTGCTGCCGGCCAGCTTCGGCCACAACTGGGACGCTCTGGCCGACTGCCTGCGCGACCTCAGCTGGCTGCCGGGCTGGGGCTACGTGCTGCTGTTCGAACATGCCGACGCATTGCACCATGCCGCCGCCGCGGACTACGACATCCTGCTCGGCATCCTAGACGACGCCGCCACCTTCGGCGCAGAACACGACCGCCCCTGGTTCGCGTTCCTCGCGCTACCCGACAGCGCGTTCGCCCCGCCCTTTCCGTAGCAACGCACCCCACCACTCCGGAACGCCATGCAAACCATCGACTTTGAACTGGACGGCGACTACGTCGAGCTGAACCTGCTGCTGAAGCTGGTCGGTCTGTGCGACAGCGGCGGCGCCGGCAAGCATCTGGTGGCCAGCGGCGCGGTGAGCGTCGACGGCGCCATCGAACTGCGCAAGACCTGCAAGATCCGCGCGGGCCAGGTGGTACGCATCGGTGACGCCGAAATCCGCGTGCTGGCCGACCCCCACCCTGCCGACACGCGCCTCGGGTAGGAGCCCGCTCGCGGGCGATGCTCTGCTTTTGCGAATCCCGAGTCCCGGCTCCAGGAGCATCGCCCGCGAGCGGGCTCCTGCCTTTCCCGGCGATGCGGGTCAGTCCGGCAATTGATCCAGGCGCCGGTCCAGCTCGCCGGATGGCAGGCGCAGCAGGAACTCACCTTCCAGCACGCGGCGGATGGCGGCCACGCCATCCAGCCGGTACCGCTCGGGCTCTCGGCCCAGCCGGCGCACGGTGAACTCGTGGTTGAGCAGGCTCAGGCGCCGGTCGACGGTGGTGCGCGCCACGATCAGGTTGCGCGGGAAACGCGAGGCCGCATGCGTGGAGACATAGTGGTTGGCCACCACGTAGTCGACCATCTCGCTGGGACGCAAATCGAATCGGTACAGCGTGAACCACTGCCCGCGCACGCATGACTGCATGCGCCATTCGCCGTCGCGTTCGACCAGCCGGAACGGCTCGTGGCCGGTCGCCTGCTCCACGTCGGCCTGCAGCCGCAGCGCGCCGGTCAGCACCTGGTTGCCGAAGCCGACGTCCGTCAGCCAGCTCGCACCGTCAAGCTCGACCCGCAGCAGCATGTGGGTCTGCGCGGTGACGGCATCTTCCGGGTGCTGCCACAGCACGCGCGCGATCAACCCCGACACCTCGAAGCCGACCGTGCGCAACACCGCGGCGAACAGCAGGTTCTGCTCGAAGCAGTAGCCGCCGCGGCCGTCGTGCACCAGCTTGCGTTCCAGCGCCTGCGTGTCCAGTTCGACCGGCAGGCCGAGCAGCGGGTTGAGGTTCTCGAACGGGATCGCGGCCACGTGCGCCACCGCCAGACCACGCAAGGTGGCCTCGTCGGCAGCAACACCGCCATGCCAGCCGACGCGCCGCAGATAGGCGTCCAGATCGATGGAACCGTGCATCCCCTACCCCAGAAGACCAACCGCCGGTGATGGTACCCGTCCGGCCGGCGCGGCAAGGGTAACCGATGACCCATGCCCAACGAAGAACAGGTATCGGCCACCCGATGGCCATTCCGGCGAGGCGCAACATGATCCATCGCAGCCCACTCCATGTCATCCCGCTGGCCGCCCTGCTGATGCTGGGCCTGAGCGCGTGCCAGCCGGCGTCCGCTACCAACGGCGCGCTCCCGGCGCCGACGGTCGATGCCCCGAAAACCACCGTTCACGGCGAGCAGGTCGCGGTGCTGGCCGGCGGTTGCTTCTGGGGCATCGAGGCGGTGTTCGAGCACGTCAAGGGCGTGCACCGGGTGATCGCCGGTTACTCCGGCGGCAACGCCGACACCGCGCACTACGACGAGGTCAGCGAAGGCGATACCGGGCATGCCGAATCGGTGCAGGTGCATTACGACCCGGCCGAGGTCAGCTACGGCACCCTGCTGCAGGTGTTCTTCTCGGTCGCGCTCGACCCCACCGAACGCAACCGGCAAGGCCCGGACGTGGGCAGCCAGTACCGCTCGGTGATCTTCTACGCGAACCCCGAGCAGCAGCACATCGCCGGCGCCTACATCGCGCAGCTGACCGCGGCGAAGTCCTTTCCCGCGCCGATCGTGACCCAGCTGGTGCCGCTGCAGGCGTTCTACCCGGCCGAGGCGTACCACCAGCACTACTTCCGGTTGCACCCGAACAACCCGTACATCGTCTTCAATGACGCACCGAAGGTGGCGCAGCTGCAGCAGCTGTTCCCGACGCTGTACCAGCCGGACCGGCAAGTCGTCGAGGTGCAACTGCGCTGAGCTGCCGACGTCGGCTTGCCGGCGGTGACTTGCACCGCGCGGCACGGCCCCCATCTCGGGACTTCCGCGCATCTGCGCCGCTGGCCTGACGATTCTTTCCCGTGCCGCCTCACGCCTCGCCACCATCGGCCGAATCGACCGAGCTCACCCGCAGCTTCCTCGGCGTGTTCCGCTACAGCGGGCGCGCGATCGCGCTGGTGTGGAGCACCAGCCATGCGCTGACCGTCGCGCTGGCCGCGCTCACCCTGGTCGCCGGCCTGCTGCCAGCCGGCATCGCGTACGTCGGTGCGCACATCGTCGACGCGGTGGTGGCCGCCAGCCGGCAATGGGCGGCGGCCGGCCACGCCCCCCTGCAATCGGTATTCGAATGGGTGGCACTGGAAGGCGTGCTGGTGGCGGCGCTGGCCGGCGCCCAGCGCGGGCTGTCGCTGTGCCAGTCGCTGCTGCGCGCGCAGCTGGGGCAACGCGTCAACGTGATGATCTTGGAGAAGGCGCTGACCCTGCAGTTGGCACACTTCGAGGACTCGGAGTTCTACGACAAGCTGACCCGCGCCCGCCGCGAGGCGTCGAGTCGGCCGCTGTCGCTGGTGACGCGCACGTTCGGACTGGGCCAGAACGCGATCTCGCTGCTCAGCTACGGCAGCCTGCTGCTGCAGTTCTCGCCGTGGGCGGTGGCGGTGCTGTTGCTGGCCGGGCTGCCGGCGTTCTTCGCCGAGACGAAGTTCTCCGGCGACGCGTTCCGGCTGTTCCGCTGGCGCTCGCCGGAAACGCGCATGCAGCTGTACCTGGAAACCGTGCTGGCGCGCGAGGACCACGCCAAGGAAGTGAAGCTGTTCGGCCTCGGCCCGCTGCTGCTGGGCCGCTACCGCGGCATCTTCGACAAGCTCTACCGCGACGACCGCGACCTCACCGTGCGTCGCGAGAGCTGGGGCTTCGCCCTGGGCCTGCTCGGCACGCTCACGCTGTACGGCGCCTACGCGTGGATCGCCGCCAGCACCGTGGTCGCGCGCATCACGCTGGGCCAGATGACGATGTACCTGATGCTGTTCCGCCAGGGCCAGGCGGCGGTGTCGGCGATGCTGTCGGCGATCGGCGGCATGTACGAGGACAACCTGTACCTGTCGACCCTGTACGACTACCTGGAAACCCCGGTGCCACCCGCCACCGGCGTGGCGCAGCGCGGCGCGAAGCCTGACGACGGCATCCGCTTCGAGCACGTCGTTTTCACCTACCCCGGCGCCGGCGAGCCGGCACTGCGCGACATCGACCTGCATATCCGCCCCGGCGAGTCGCTGGCCCTGGTCGGCCAGAACGGCTCGGGCAAGACCACCCTGATCAAGCTGCTGACGCGGCTGTACACGCCGGACCGCGGCCGCATCCTGCTCGACGGCACCGACCTGCGCGAATGGGACGAGGGCGTGCTGCTGCAGCGCATCGGGGTGATCTTCCAGGACTTCGCGCGCTACCAGATGCGCGTGGGCGAGAACGTCGGCGCCGGCGACGTCACCCATTTCGAGGACGAGGCGCGCTGGCGCGAGGCCGCCGACAAGGGCATGGCCAGCGACTTCATCGACACGCTGCCGGCCGGTTTCCAGACCCCGCTGGGCAAATGGTTCAACGACGGCCGCGAGCTGTCCGGCGGGCAGTGGCAGAAGATCGCGCTGGCGCGCGCCTTCATGCGCTCGCGCGCCGACATCCTGGTGCTGGACGAGCCCACCGCCGCGATGGACGCGCAGGCCGAAGCCACCATCTTCGAGCACTTCCGCGAGCTGGCCGGCAAGCGCATCGCGATCCTGATCTCGCACCGCTTCTCCACCGTGCGCATGGCCGACCAGATCATCGTGATCCAGCACGGCCGCATCATCGAACGCGGCAATCACGAGCAGCTGATGGCCGAGGACGGCCACTATGCGCATCTGTTCTCGTTGCAGGCGCAGGGCTACCGCTGATCCGCCCGGTCGGCTTGACCGTCGCCGCCCGCGCGCCCCATGCTTTGCCGTCTTTACCGGATCGAAATACACGCATGAGCAGTCGCTACAACGCCGCCGACATCGAAGTCCTCTCCGGCCTGGACCCGGTCAAGCGCCGCCCCGGCATGTATACCGACACCACCCGCCCGAATCATCTGGTGCAGGAAGTGGTGGACAACTCGGTGGACGAGGCGCTGGCCGGCTACGCCACCTCGATCGAGGTGGTCCTGCACCCCGACGGCTCGGTGTCGGTGAGCGACGACGGCCGCGGCATGCCGGTGGACATCCACCCCGAGGAAGGCGTGTCCGGCGTCGAGCTGATCATGACCCGGCTGCACGCCGGCGGCAAATTCAGCGGCAAGAACTACAGCTTCTCCGGCGGCCTGCACGGCGTCGGCGTGTCGGTGGTGAACGCGCTGTCCGAACGGGTCGAGGTCAGCATTCGCCGCGACGGCTCCGAATACGCGATGGTGTTCGCGCACGGCGACAAGATCAGCCCGCTGGAAGTGGTCGGCAGCGTGCCGAAGAAGCGCAGCGGCACCACCCTGCGCTTCTGGCCCGAAGCGAAGTATTTCGATTCGCCGAAGATCTCGCTGGGCAAGCTCAAGCATCTGCTGCGCGCCAAGGCGGTGCTGTGCGCCGGCCTCAACGTGAAACTCACCGACGAAGCCAGCGGCGAAGTCGTCGAGTGGCATTACGAGGATGGCCTGCGCGACTACCTGCGCGGCGAACTGGACGGCAACGAGCTGCTGCCGAACGACCTGTTCGTGCACCAGATGGCACGCGACGCCGAAGGCATGGAGGTCGCCCTGGCCTGGCTGCCCGAAGGCGAGCTGGTGCAGGAGAGCTACGTCAACCTGATCCCCACCATGCAGGGCGGCACCCACGTCAACGGCCTGCGCTCGGGCCTCACCACCGCAGTGCGCGAGTTCTGCGACATCCGCAACCTGCTGCCGCGCGGCGTGAAGCTGGCACCGGAAGACGTGTGGGAGCGCCTCGCCTTCGTGCTGTCGGCACGGCTGCAGGACCCGCAGTTCGCCGGCCAGACCAAGGAGCGGCTTTCCTCGCGCCATGCCGCCGGCCTGATCGAGAACGTCATCCACGACGCCTTCAGCCTGTGGCTCAACCAGAACGTGGAGACCGGCGAGCGCATCGCGCAACTGGCGATCGAACGCGCCAGCGCGCGGCTGAAGGCGGCCAAGCAGGTGGTGCGCAAGAAGATCACCCAGGGCCCTGCCCTGCCCGGCAAGCTGGCCGACTGCACCGCCACCGACCTCACCCGCACCGAACTGTTCCTGGTCGAAGGCGACTCGGCCGGCGGCAGCGCCAAGCAGGCGCGCGACAAGGAGTTCCAGGCGATCCTGCCGCTGCGCGGCAAGATCCTCAACACCTGGGAAGTGGAATCGACCTCGGTACTGGCCTCCGAGGAAGTGCACAACCTGGCGGTGGCGATCGGCTGCGATCCCGGCAAGGACGATCTGTCCGGTCTGCGCTACGGCAAGGTGATCATCCTCGCCGACGCCGATTCCGACGGCCTGCACATCGCCACCCTGCTGTCGGCGCTGTTCCTGCGCCACTTCCCGAAGCTGGTCAGCGAAGGCCACGTGTTCGTGGCGATGCCGCCGCTGTTTCGCGTCGACGTGGGCAAGCAGGTGTTCTACTGCCTCGACGAGGCGGAGAAGGAAGCGATGCTGCAGCGGATCGAGCGCGAGAAGATCAAGGGCGCGGTCAGCACCACCCGCTTCAAGGGCCTGGGCGAGATGAACCCGCCGCAGTTGCGCGAATCGACCATCCACCCCGATACCCGTCGGCTGGTGCAGCTGACCGTCGACGACGACGCGGGCACGGCCAGGTTGATGGACATGCTGCTGGCCAAGAAGCGCGCCGGCGACCGCAAGGCGTGGCTGGAGGAAAAGGGCGACCTGGCCACGCTGGAAGTGTGACGCCCGCGCTGGCGCTAAGATGCACGCATCACATGCGAGCAACGCCATGGCCCTGACCCCGCCCATCAACCTGCAGCGCTGGATCGAGGAACATCGCCACCTGCTGAAGCCGCCGGTGGGCAACAAGTGCATCGTCGACGGCGACTTCATCATCATGATCGTGGGCGGGCCGAACGCGCGCACCGACTACCACTACGACGAAGGCCCCGAGTTCTTCTACCAGCTCGAAGGCGAGATCACGCTGAAGGTGCAGGACGACGGTGTCGCCCGCGACATCCCGCTGCGTGCCGGCGAGATGTTCTACCTGCCGCCGCGCGTGCCGCACTCGCCGAACCGCGGCGCCGGTTCGATCGGACTGGTGATCGAGCGCCGCCGCCTGCCGGGCGAGAAAGACGGCCTGATGTGGTTCTGCGAGCGCTGCAACCACAAGCTGTACGAGGAGTACTTCGTGCTCGACAGCATCGAGCACGACTTCCCGCCGGTGTTCGAGCGCTTCTACCGCTCGCGCGAGGCACGCACCTGCGATGCCTGTGGCCATCTCAACCCCGCGCCTGAAAAATACGCCTCGTAGGAGCCCGCTCGCGGGCGATGCTCCTGGGAAAAGCGAAAGCATCGCCCGCGAGCGGGCTCCTACGGGTGCAGGGCGAGCCACTTGCGCGCCATGCGCTGCAGCGAAGCGTCCAGGCTTTCGTCTCCCGCCACTTCGGCAACCGGTCGCCAGGCCAGCGCACGGGATTCCTGGTTGATCGTGAAGCGTTCGTCCGCATCCGCGTGCACCACGTAGCGCACGTCGTAGTGCCAGTGCTCCGGCTCGCTGCCGCGGGCCGGGATGCGGTGCCGATCGAGATCGAAGATGCCGCCCTCGACGCGCAGACCGGCCACGCCGGTTTCCTCCTGCGCCTCGCGCAACGCCACACGCGCCAGATCGGCATCGCCGTCGGCATGGCCGCCCGGTTGCAACCAGCGGTCCAGCTTGCGGTGATGCATCAGCAGCACCCGCCCGCCGTCCGCGCTGACCAGCCAGGCCGAGCCGGTGAAGTGACCGGCAAGATTGCCGCGCTCGAATGCATCCGCGTGCGTATGCAGGAATGTTTCGAACTGCGTGACCGTCGCCGACTCACCATGCCATTGGTCACGGTAGCGCTGGAGCGCGTCGATCATGAAGATGGTTGGCTGTTGCATGGAGATCCACTGGAGTGGTTTGAAACTCGTCGCGACATGTTTCGCCGCAACATGAACGAAGCTTGTACAACACCTATGGCTAGGCTATGTTGGCCCGCCATTGCTTGCCTGTTCCGAGCCATCCGCCGCAGAGCGGAAGCGGGCAACATCACTTGAGGGGGAGCTTGATGATAAAAGGTCTGTTTGCCACTCATTCCATCGAGGCGATGCCTCATGTGGACGCCGGTGAGCCCGTTGAAGGCGGCGCGCAGGGTGAAGTCACACTGAAACGCGTGTTGACCGCAAGGCACTTGGTGATGCTCGGCATCGGTGCGGTGATCGGCGCCGGCATCTTCGCCATCACCGGCACGGCAGCCGCGCAGTTCGCCGGCCCCGCCTTGATCCTCAGCTTCCTGATCGCCGCCGTTGCCTGCGGCCTGGCTGGCATGTGCTACGCGGAATTCGCCGCGATGCTGCCGGTCTCCGGCAGTGCCTACTCCTATTCCTATGCCACCCTGGGCGAAGTGGTCGCCTGGTTCGTCGGCTGGGCGCTGGTACTCGAATACCTGTTTGCCGCATCGACCGTGGCGGTGGCCTGGTCGGGCTACTTCAGCGAAATGTTGCGCATGCTCAGTTCGATGACGGGGCTGAATTTCAACTTGCCGGCAGCGCTCTCCTCGGCACCACTCACCTTCGCCACCGGAGGCCACAAGCTGGTGCTCACCGGCGCCGTGGTCAACCTGCCTGCCGTCCTGATCGTCGGCGCGATCAGCTGGCTTTGCTATCTCGGCATCACGCAGTCGGCAGCGGTCAACGCGATCATCGTGGCCATCAAGGTAAGCGTGATCCTGCTGTTCCTGGTGGTGATGTTCAACTACATCAACACCGACCTGTGGCACCCGTTCATCCCGGCCAACGAAGGTGGCTCGACGTTCGGCTGGAGCGGCATCTACCGCGGCGCCACCCTGGTGTTCTTTGCCTACATCGGTTTCGACGCGGTCTCCACCGCCGCCGGCGAAGCCAAGAACCCGCAGCGCGACATGCCGATCGGCATCCTCGGCTCGCTGCTGATCTGCACCGTGCTGTACGTGGCGATGGCTGCGGTCATGACCGGCACGACGCCGTTCCGCATGCTCAATACGCCCGAGCCGGTCGCCACCGCGATCAACTACGTGCTCGGCACTGTCGCTGCCGGCAGCGCCTCCAGCTATCTCCTGGGCGCGCTGAAGATCCTGGTGGTGTTCGCCGCCCTCGCCGGCTTGAGTTCGGTGGTGCTGGTGATGCTGATGGGCCAGCCGCGCATCTTCTATTCGATGTCGCGCGATGGTCTGCTGCCGCCGGCACTGGGGCGCGTGCACCCGAAACACCGCACGCCCTATATCGGCACCATCCTGGTGGGCGTGATTGCCTGCACCCTTGCCGGCCTGTTCCCGGTGGACGTGCTCGGCGACCTGGTCTCGATGGGCACCTTGCTGGCCTTCGCCACCGTCTGCATCGGCGTGCTGGTGCTGCGCCGCACGCGACCGGAGCTGCCGCGCGCGTTCCGCGTGCCGCTGCCGTGGATCGTCTGCCCGCTGGGTGCCGCTGCCTGCCTGTTCCTGTTCTGGCAGGCTTTCAAGGAGCGCTGGCCGCTGATGCTCGGCTGGATCGCGATCGGTTTCCTGATCTACGCCTTCTACGGCTACCGCAACAGCAAGTTGCGCCAGAACGCCCGCTGACGAACCACCGGCGGCCGGCGCCTACAGCGCCGGCCGCCGCGTTTGCGCTTCCCGGATGGAACCGGACACCCCGCTTTCGAAGACGACCGCCCATGCTCAAGCAGTTGCTCGCCTGCAAGACCGACTTCAACGAACCTGACGATACCCATGGCCCCACCCTGCGCCGCACCCTGGGGCCTTGGGGGCTGACCGCGCTGGGCATCGGCGCGGTGATCGGCGGCGGCATCTTCGTGATCACCGGCCAGGCAGCGGCGGACCACGCCGGGCCGGCAGTGATCCTGTCCTTCATCCTGGCGGCGATCTGCAGCACGTTCACCGCGCTGTGCTACGCCGAGTTCGCCACCTTGATTCCGGTTTCCGGCAGCGCCTATTCCTACGCCTACGCCACGCTGGGCGAGCTGATGGCGTGGTTCATCGGCTGGAACCTGGTGCTTGAGTACGGCGTGTCGGCCTCCGCGGTGGCAGTGAGCTGGACCGGCTATTTCCTCAGTCTGCTCGACCACGTCGGGCATACCTTCAACATGGACCTGAGCCTGCCCGCGGCACTGACCAAGGCACCACTGGAGTTCACCGCCGACCACCAACTGGTTGCCACCGGCGCCCTGTTCAACCTGCCGGCGGTCGCCATCGTGCTGCTGCTGACCTGGATCTGCTACGTCGGCATCCGCGAATCGAGCCTGGCCAACGCAGCCATGGTGGCGCTCAAGGTCGGTCTGATCACCCTGGTGATCGTGGTCGGCTGGCGCTACGTCGATCCGTCCAACTGGACCCCGTTCGTGCCGGAGTCGCAGGGTCACTACAAGTACGGCTGGGGCGGCGTGCTGCGCGGTGCGGCGATGGTGTTTTTTGCCTACATCGGCTTCGAGGCGACCTCGGTGGCGGCGCAGGAATCGCGCAATCCGCAACGCGACCTGCCGATCGGCATCCTCGCCTCGCTGGCGATCTGCACCGTGCTGTACATCGCGATGGCCGCGGTGATGACCGGCCTGACTTCGTACACCCTGCTCGGCACCAACGAGCCGGTGGTGACCGCCCTGCACGGACACCCGCAGTTGGAGTGGCTGCGCTGGCTGGTGGAGGTCGGCGCGCTGCTCGGCCTGTCATCGGTGGTGCTGGTGATGATCATCGCGCAGCCGCGCATCTTCATGATCATGGGCCGTGACGGCATGCTGCCGAAGGTGTTCACGCGGATCCATCCACGCCACCGTACGCCACACCTGAACACGCTGATCACCGGCGCGGGCATCGCCCTGCTCGCCGCGATCTTCCCGCTGGACGTGCTGGGCGACCTGGTGTCGATGGGCACGCTGATCGCGTTCATGGCGGTATGCGCCGGCGTGTGGATCCTGCGGCACACCCGGCCGGAGTTGCCGCGCACCTTCCGCGTGCCGTTCGCACCGGTGGTCTGCACGCTCGGCATCCTCAGCTGCCTCGCCCTGCTGTCCACCATGGCCTGGTACAACTGGTCGTTGATGATCGGCTGGACCATCCTCGGGCTGGTGATCTATTTCTGCTACGGCAACCGGCACAGCCAGTTGCGGAATGCCGCGAAGAGAGCCGCCGCCTCTGAGTGATTAAATTCGTCGAAAATCGACGAAAGTCGCTCGTTTGCGCTTAAATGCCAAGAAGTCCCCTCATTCGCAAAGAATGCTCAAATTCTCTGCAAGGCTTGCGAATTCCATCGCAAGTCTTTGTTTTTTATTTATTTAACGAGAATTTTTCAAGAGAATTCCCGGCGGCAATCGCCCTTTCTGCAAACTCGGGAGTATCATCCTCAGTCCGCGGGTTGATCACTTGGCAGTGGGCCCCGGATCGCGGCTCGGCGCGTCAGGTGAGTAGCTCCTCAGCCTGGTGTGTCCGGGCCGCACTTTTGCCAGCACGACACGCCATCACGCGCAGAAACGAAAAGGCCGGCGATCAGCCGGCCCTTCGAACTCGGACATCCTGGGTGGTGTGATCAGGCTTTCTTCGGCGTGTGCGACACGCACCAGCCCTTCGCGTTCACCGACTTGCCCGGGAACAACTGGCACGGTCCGCGGCCAGTGGGGCCGCCAGTGTAGAACTGGCAATTGGTGCAGTCGTCGCCGGCCTTGTACTTCGCATTGGTGGTTTTCGTGGCGTCTTCCACATAGCCCAATGCCTTCGCAGTCGGGTCCGATTCGCTTACCGGCGGCAGATCCGCCGCCCGCGCAAAGCGCGGCAAGCCGCCCATCATCACGGCCGCCGCCGTGGTACCGGCAGCCACCTTGAGGAACCGGCGACGCGATTCGATATCTTGTTCTTTCGACATGGGCAAGCCTCCGTCGGAATCGTCCGGCGCACCCTGCGCCGGATCTTCGCCGAATGGTACGCCCACCATCCAAATCTTTCCTGACTGGCGAGAATGGCTCTCATTCCATGCGGGTCGTACACTGGCGCATGGTATAGTCCATGCTCATTTGGACGTCCAAACCGCATGAGCCAGACCCTCCCAGCCGCCATCCCCGCCAGAGCGTTCGAGCAGTGCGCCGATGCCATCGTCGACACCGCCCGCGAGCTGTCCCTGCTTGGCTGGACGCCTGCGACCAGCAGCAACTTCTCGATGCGGGTCGATGCCGATCACGCGGCCATCACCATCTCGGGCCGGCACAAGGGCAGGCTCGGCCGCGACGACATCATGCTGATCGACCTGGACGGGAGCGCCGTTGGCACCGATGCCCGCCCCAGTGCCGAGACGGCGCTGCACACCCAGGTCTACCGGCGCTGGCCGGAGGTGAACGCGGTGCTGCACACCCACTCGCGCACGCAAAGCGTGGCGTCGCGGCTGTTCGCCGGCGACGGCGTGATCCGCCTGCAAGGCTGGGAACTGCAGAAAGCGATCGGCGATTGCCGCACCCACGAAAGCGTGCTGGAGATTCCGGTGTTCCCGAACACCCAGCACATGCCCGAACTGGCCGCCCGGGTCGACGCCTGGCTGGACGCGGGCAAGCCGCTGCACGCCTACCTGATCGACGGCCACGGCATTTACACGTGGGGCCGCGACATGGCCGAGGCCCAGCGCCACCTGGAAGCGCTGGAGTTCCTGCTCGGCTGCGAACTTGACCTGAAAAAGCTGAGGGCATCATGAGCCGACTGCGCATCTTCGACGAAACCCGGCCGCAATCGCCGCTGGCGGTGCTCGAGGAACACGCCGCGATCGCCGCCGAGCTGGGCAAGGTCGGCGTCCGCTTCGAACAGTGGGATGCCAGCCAGCCGATCGCGCCGGGCGCCAGCCAGGACGAGGTGATCGCGGCCTATCGCGGCGACATCGACCGGCTGATGAGCGAAAAGGGCTACCAGGCCGTCGACGTGATCAGCCTCGCCCCCGATCACCCCGACCGCGCCGTGCTGCGCCAGAAGTTCCTCAACGAGCACACCCACAGCGAGGACGAGGTGCGCTTCTTCGTCGCCGGCGCCGGGCAGTTCACCCTGCACATCGACAGCAAGGTGTACGACGTGCTGTGCGAGGCGGGTGACCTGATCGGCGTGCCCGACGGCACCCGCCACTGGTTCGACATGAGCGAATCGCCCTACTTCGTGGCGATCCGGCTGTTCACCAACAAGGAAGGCTGGGTGGCCAACTTCACCGGCGACGACATCGCGCAGCGGTTCCCGCGGATGCAGCCGCACCAGGCTGCGCCGGGCTGACGACGGCTGCCGGCGCGCCATTCGTTTATGCTGATCAACCCACCCATGCCGCCGCCATGATCGAAATCCGCGCCATCGTCACCGACATCGAGGGCACCACCAGCTCGATCGACTTCGTTCGCGACGTGCTGTTCCCGTACGCGCGCAAGCGGTTGCCCGCCTTCGTCGAAACCCACGGCGGCAAGCCCGAAGTGCAGCACTGGCTGCACGAGGCCGCCCGCGAAGCCGGGCTGGTCGAGGCCAGCCGCCAGGACATCATCGAACTGCTGCTGCAGTGGATCGACCAGGATCGCAAGTCCACCGCGCTGAAGGCGCTGCAGGGCATGATCTGGAAGGATGGCTACGAGGCCGGCGATTATCGCGCCCACGTCTACCCGGAAGTCGCCGCCCGGTTGCGCGACTGGCGCGCCGACGGGCTGCGGCTGTACGTCTACTCCTCCGGTTCGGTGCCGGCACAGCGGCTGTTCTTCCGGCACAGCGAGGCGGGCGACCTGAGCGCACTGTTTGCCGGCTACTTCGATACCGAAACCGGCCCGAAGCGCGAAACCGGATCCTACCGGCGCATCGCCGAAGCAATCGGCGAACAACCCCGGCACTTGCTGTTCCTGTCCGACATCGTGGAAGAACTCGACGCCGCTCGGGCCGCCGGCTTCCACACCGGCTGGCTGGTGCGTGCGCCGCAGGATCTGCCCGAATCGCCGCGCCACCCGGTCTATCGCGACTTCGACGCGATCACGCCCTGAACCCGCCGCGCGAGCCTTGCCATGCGTAGCGTCCTGACCGTCCTGCTCACGTTCGCCGCCGGGGTGCTGCTGGCCTCCTGGTGGCCGGGCCGTCCGGCCATGCCGCCAATCGCCAGCCGCACTGCCGTTGCGTCCCCCGGCAGTGCGGCACTTGAAGCCGCACCGGACGATGTAGCCGCTGCCACCCCCTGGCCCAGCCAGGCTCCCACCCCGGAACAGGTGCTGTACGCGCAGCCGCGGATGATGCGCGACGCGCTGGCGGCGCTCGGCCCGCGGGTGCCGGGCAAGCCGAACCTGTACCTGCTGGCCTTCGCCGGCGATGGCGGCGAAGACGTGTTCCGCAACGAAGCCGAGTATGCGGCACAGCTGTTCGCCCAGCGCTTCGGCGCCAGTGCGCACAGCCTGGTGCTGGCAAACAACCCGGCCAGCCTGACCACCCGGCCGCTGGCCAACTGGAGCAACCTGGAAAGCGCGCTCAAGGGCCTGCACGAGGTGATGCAGCCGGAGCAGGACATCCTGCTGCTGTACTTCACCAGCCATGGCAGCGAGGACCACAGCCTGCTGGTCGACATGGATCCGCTGCCGCTGGACCAGATCGGCGCCGACGACCTGGCCGGCATCCTGGCGCTGCACCCGTTCAAGTGGAAGGTAGTGGTGATCAACGCCTGCTACTCCGGCGGCTTCGTGCCGCCGCTGCGTGGCCCCGGCACGCTGGTGCTCACCGCCGCCCGCAGCGACCGCAGCTCGTTCGGCTGCGGCAGCGACTCGGACATCACCTATTTCGGCAAGGCCTGGCTGGTCGATGCGCTGAACCACACCGACAATTTCGTCGACGCGTTCAGGCAGGCCAGCGGTGAAATCGCCGGCTGGGAGCGACGGGACCAGCTGACGCCCTCCGAACCGCAGCTCGACGTCGGCAGCGGCATCGCCGCGCAGCTGGCGCTGTGGCGCAAGGGCATCACGCCCGGCCCGAGCGTGCCGTTCAGGCCGGCGACACCTGCCGACGCCTCCGCCGTCACCACCCAATAACCCGGCTCAACCGCGCCCCGCATGCCGGTCGGCCAGCACGCCGGCGACATCGGCCAGACCCAGCCCGCGCGCGCGCAGCGCCACCATGAGGTGGAACAGCAGGTCCGCCGCTTCGCCCAGCAATTCCCCGTCATTCTGCGTCACCGCGGCCAGCGCGGTTTCCACGCCTTCCTCGCCCACTTTCTGCGCGATGCGGCGAATACCACCGTCGAACAGCCGGGTGGTATAGCTGCCTGGCGGACGCTCGGCATGGCGCTGCGCCACCAGCGCATCGAGTTCGGCGAGGAAGCCCAGCGGCGGGCGCACGGCTTCGCCGAAGCAACTGCAGGTGCCGAGGTGGCAGGTCGGCCCTTGCGGCTCGGCCTGCACCAGCAGGGTGTCGGCATCGCAATCGGCGCGGATGGATTTCAGCGCCAGCACGTGGCCCGAACTTTCGCCCTTCACCCACAGCCGCTGTTTGCTGCGGCTGAAGAAGGTCACCCGGCCGCCGGCCTGCGTCTGCGCCAGCGCCTCGGAGTTCATGTAGCCGAGCATCAGCACCTCGCCGGTGAGCCAGTGCTGCACGATGGCGGGCAGCAGGCCGCCACCCTTGGCCCAGTCGAGGCGGCTGGTATCGGAGTTGTCGCTCATCGCGGTCATTCCTCGTGGCTCACAGGCGTACCGGAACGCCGTGTTCGTGCAGATAATGTTTGAGTGCAGGGATCGCGATCGCGCCGGAATGGAACACGCTGGCCGCTAGCGCGCCGTCCACGTCGGCCATGCCGAAAGCGTCGCGGAAATGCTCCGGCGTGCCCGCACCGCCCGAAGCGACCAGGGGCACTGTACAGAGCGCGCGCACGGCCGCGAGTTGCTCCAGGTCGTAGCCCCGGCGCACGCCGTCGCTGCCCATGCAGTTCAGCACGATCTCGCCGGCGCCACGCTGCTGCGCCTCGACCATCCAGTCCAGCGTACGGCGTGGCAGCGCCTGCGTCTTCGCAGGGTCGCCGG
The DNA here is from genome assembly GCF_033345435.1 of Rhodanobacter sp. KK11. Classification (NCBI taxonomy): domain Bacteria; kingdom Pseudomonadati; phylum Pseudomonadota; class Gammaproteobacteria; order Lysobacterales; family Rhodanobacteraceae; genus Rhodanobacter; species Rhodanobacter sp. KK11. The sequence continues at coordinate 1,322,034 of NZ_JAWPMI010000001.1, read as the reverse complement.
TGTACTGGCGCACCCGCCATTCGCCGTCGGCATCGCGCAGCGAATCGATGCCGACCACCACGCATTGCACGCCGAACGCGGCGGCCAGTTCGTCGATCAGCCCGGGCCGCTCCAGCGCCGGCGAGTTCACCGAGATCTTGTCCGCGCCCGCATGCAGCACCGCGCGTGCCTCGTCGACCGCGCGGATGCCGCCGGCCACGCAGAACGGGATGTCGATCACCCGGGCCACCTTCTCGACCCAGCCACGGTCCACGCTGCGCCCCTCGGGGCTGGCAGTGATGTCGTAGAACACCAGCTCGTCGGCACCCTCGTCGCGGTAGCGCAGCGCGAGATCGACGATCTCGCCCATCACCACGTGATCGCGGAAGCGCACGCCCTTGACCACCTTGCCGCCGCGCACGTCCAGGCAGGGAATGATGCGTCGGCTCAGCATGCCAATGCCTCCTCGACGGTGAAGCGCCCTTCCAGCAGCGCGCGGCCGAGAATTACGCCGTGCGCACCGGCCTCGCGCGCGGCGCGGATGTCGTCCAGCGAGCGCACACCGCCGGATGCCTGCACGGCCAGTGACGGCACCGTGCCGGCGAGGTGGCGATAGAGATCGAGATTGAAGCCGGCCAGCATGCCGTCACGGTCGATGTCGGTGCACAACAGGTGGCGCGCGCCACGCGCGGCATACCACGGCGCCAGCTCGTCCAGCGTGCGCGCCTCGGTTTCGGTCCAGCCGGCGCTGGGCAGGGTCCAGCGGCCGTCGATGCGGCGTGTGTCGAGGGCAAGCGTCAGCCGTTCAGCGCCGTGCTTGTCCAGCCAGCCGGCCACGAGTTCGGGATCGCGGATCGCCACGCTGCCCAGCACGACCCGCTGCACGCCGGCGTCGAACAAACGTTGCAGGTCCACTTCGTCACGCACTCCACCGCCGGCCTGGACCTGCATGCCATCTGCCGCGATCGAACGGATCACCGCGAGATTGTCGAGCCGACCCGAGCGCGCACCATCCAGATCGACCAGGTGCAACCAGCGCGCGCCGGCGTCGGCGTAACGCCGCGCCAGTTCACGCGGATCGGCCGCATACGTGGTCTGCTGCGCATAGTCGCCCTGCCTCAGGCGCACGACCTGGCCACCGCGCAGGTCGATCGCGGGGATCACGTCGAAGTTCATAGTTCGAGGAAATTCTTGAGGAGCTTCGCGCCGACGGCGGCGGAGCGCTCGGGATGGAATTGCATGCCGTAGTAGTTGTCGCGCGCGATCACGGCGGAAAATGCCTCGCCGTAGTCGCTGCTGGCGAGGGTCCAGTCGCCCACCGGCACCGCATAGCTGTGCACGAAGTACGCCTGCTCATCGTCGCCCAGCCCGGCCAGCAGGGAATGCGCCTGCCTCGCGCTCAACAGGTTCCAGCCCATGTGCGGCACGCGCAAACCGGGAGCTTCGGAGAAACGGCGTACCGGCGCCGGGATCAGGCCGAGGCATTCGGTATCGCCCTCCTCCGAATGCGCACACAGCAACTGCATGCCCAGGCACACGCCGAGCACTGGCTGAGTCAAGGCACGCAGGTTCTCGACCAGACCCAGCTCGCGCAGCCGCGCCATGCCCGGCCCGGCCGCACCTACGCCAGGCAGGATCACCTTGTCGGCGGCGCGGATCGCGATGGCATCCGAGGTCAGCGCAGCGTCTACGCCGAGCCTTTGCAGGGCATAGCGCACCGACCCGATGTTGGTGCCGCCGGCATCCACCAGCACGATGCTCATCCAGACCCCTCCCGGTAAAAAAACTGCAGGAGCCCGTTCGCGGATGATGCCTCTTTCCATGGGAGGTGGCAGTGCATCGTCCGCAAGCGGGCTCCTGCAGGCTGGGGAAACAGTCGGGAAACGCGCATCACAGCGCGCCCTTGGTGCTGGGCAATTCGCTGCCCTCGCGGCGGATCGCCTGGCGCAGCGTGCGCGCCACCGCCTTGAAGCAGGCTTCGACCATGTGATGCGCGTTGTCGCCGTGCACGGACAGATGCAGATTGGCGCCCAGGCTCTCGCACAGCGAACGGAAGAAATGCGGCACCAGCTCGGTCGGCACCTCGCCCACGCGCTCGCGTGGGAAGCGGCCCTCGAACACGAAGTACGGCCGACCGGACAAGTCCAGCGCGGCGCTGGCCTGTGCCTCGTCCATCGGCAGGGTGAAGCCGTAGCGACCGATGCCGCGCTTGTCGCCGAGCGCCTGTTTCAGTGCCTGGCCCAACGCCAGCGCGCAGTCCTCGATGGTGTGGTGCTCGTCGATGTGGATGTCGCCGTCGCATTGCAGCTCCAGCGCGAAACCGCCGTGCTTGCCGATCTGTTCCAGCATGTGGTCGAAGAAGCCCAGCCCCGTCCGTGCCTTCGGCTCGGCCGCGCGATCCAGGTCCACGCTGACCGTGATGCGGGTCTCCCTGGTGTCGCGCTTCACCGTGGCGACGCGCGGCGCATCGAGCAGCCGGTGCGCCAGTGCCGCCCAACCGATGCCATGCGGGCCGACGCGGAAGCCGCGCACGCCCATGTTGGCGGCGAACTGCAGGTCGCTCTCGCGGTCGCCGACCATCGCCGAGGCGGCGCGACTCCAGCCGTCGTCGGCGAGATAATGGCGCAGCATGCCGATGCCGGGCTTGCGCGTGTCCTGGCCTTCATGCGGGAAACTGCGGTCGATCAGCACCTCGCGGAAGCAGATGCCCTGCGAGGCGAGGATGCGCAGCAACAATTCGTGCGGGCCGGTGAAATGCGGCTCCGGAAAACTGTCGGTGCCCAGCCCGTCCTGGTTGGTCACCATCACCAGCTCGTAGCCGGCGGCGACGAAACGCTGCAGGGCGGCAATCACGTCCGGCAGCAGGGCCAGCTTCTCGTAGCTGTCGATCTGCTCGTCGGCCGGCTCCTCGATCAGGCAGCCGTCGCGGTCGAGGAAGAGAATCTTGCGGCTCACGGGCTGGTTTCCTGCAGGACGGCCAATACCCGATCGTTCTCTGCCGGGGTGCCGATGGTGATGCGCAGCGCATCGCCGAGATTCGGGTAGCGACGCACGTCGCGCACCACGACGCCGGCAGCGAGCAGGCGCTGGTAAGCGGCGCCGGCATCATCGAAGCGCACGGCAAGAAAATTCGCCTGCGACGGCAGCACCTCACGCACGCCAGGCAACCGGCGCAGTTCGGCCTGCATCCGCGCGCGCTGTTCGCGCACGACGGCGACATGCTCTCGCGCATTCGCCTGACCCCAGCCGGACAACGCCAACAACGCCGCATCCACGCACGGCGAGGGCAACGGGTACGGCGCCATGATCCGGCGCAGCAGCGCGATCACCCCGGCGTTCGCCAGCAAACTGCCGATGCGCGCGCCGGCCAGCGCCCAAGCCTTGGACAAAGTGCGCAGCACGGCGAGGTTGTCGTAGCGGTCGATCAGGTCCGCCACGCTGCCCGCATCACTGAACTCCACGTAGGCTTCGTCCACCACCAGCAAGGCGCGACCACGCAACGCCTGCGCCAGCCGCTCGACCATGACGCGAGGCACCGGCTGCCCGGTGGGATTGTTCGGCGTGCAGATGAAGACCAGCTTCACCGCCGGGGTCAGCGCGGCCAGCACCGCGTCGATGTCCAGGGCGAAATCCCCCGCCAGCGGCACCTCGACGAGGCCGGCATCCTGCACCCGTGCGCACACCGCGTACATGCCGAACGTCGGCGGCTGGATCAGGATCGCGTCGCGGCCGGCGCGGCAGAAGGCGCGCACCAGCAGGTCGATCGCCTCGTCGCTGCCGCGGCCGACCAGCAGCTGCTCGCGCCGCACGCCGTACAGTCGCGCCAGCGCCTCGACCAGCGCCGCAGGCTGCGGCTCGGGGTAGCGGTTGCAACCCAGCCCGTCGTCGCCCACCGGCGCCCACGCCGACTCGTTCGCGTTGAGGAAGATTTCACCGCCGTCGGCTTCCATGCGCGCCGAGGAGTACGGCTGCATGGCGCGGATCTCCGGCCGCGCCAGGTCGAGCACGCTCATGCCAGGGCCTCCAGCCGCAAGGTCACCGCACGGCGGTGCGCCTCCAGTTGCTCGGCCGCCGCCAGCGTGGCCGTGCACGGGCCGATGCGGCGCAGGCCATCGGCGCTGACCTCCTGCACCGTGATCTGTTTCTGGAAACTCGCCACCGATACTCCGCTGTAGCTGCGCGCGTAGCCGTAGGTCGGCAGCACATGGTTGCTGCCGCTGCAATAGTCGCCCACCGATTCGGGCGTCCACTGGCCAAGGAAAACCGAGCCCGCGCTGCGGATGCCGTCGAGCAGCGCGCGCGGCGCGGCCACCTGCAGGATCAGGTGCTCGGGCGCGTAGCGATTGCTCACCTCGACCGCCTGCGCCAGCGAGTCGACCCGGATCAGGCGGCTTTGCGCCAGCGCCTGCCGCGCGACCTCGGCTCGCGGCAGGGCGGCGCACTGCCGCTCGACTTCCGCGGCTACCCGATCGAGCAGTTCGGCCGAATCGGCGAGCAGGATCACCTGCGAATCCGGCCCGTGCTCGGCCTGCGACAGCAGGTCGGCGGCCACGAAGGCCGGCGCCGCTTCGGCATCGGCGATCACCAGCACTTCCGACGGGCCGGCCGGCATGTCGATCGCCGCGCCATCCGGATCGACCGACACCTGCAGCTTCGCCTCGGTGACCCAGGCGTTGCCGGGGCCGAACAGCTTGTCGCACCTGGGTACCGACTCGCTGCCGTAGGCCATCGCGGCGATCGCCTGGGCGCCGCCGAGCTTGAACACCCGATGCACACCGGTGAGCCGCGCGGCGTACAGCACCGCCTCGTCGCAGCGGCCATTCGCGCGCGCCGGCGAGCACAGCACCACCTCACGGCAACCGGCGATGCGTGCCGGCACGCCCAGCATCAGCGCAGTCGACGGCAACGGCGCGCTGCCGGCCGGCACGTACAGGCCGACCCGCTCGATCGGCCGCAGCATTCGCTCCACCCGCACGCCGGGAGCGGTGTCCACCGCCACCGGCGGCAGCACGCCGGCGCGATGGAAGCGCTCGATCCGCGCGGCCGCCTCGGCGATGGCCGCCTTCAGCGCGGGGTCGAGCGCCGCCGCCGCGGCGGCGAACTCGGCCTCGCCGACCTCGATCGCGTCCAGCGTGCAGCGGTCGTAGCTCGCGCTGAACTCGCGCAACGCCGCGTCGCCGCGTTCGCGCACCGCGGCGACGATCCGTTCGACGCCGCGACGCAGGTCGCCCGTACGCGACTGTGCCGGGCGCACCAGCGCCTCACGGCGGGCCGCCTCATCCAGGGTGTTCCAGTCCAGGCGTTTCATGCGAACCCGTTCCTCATGCCAGCATCTTCTCCACCGGCAGCACGAACATCTCGCGCGCGCCGGCCTTCTTGATTTCTTCCAGCTGCCGCCAGCTCACCTCGCCGGCGCACAGCGCCTGCAGCATCAACTGGTCCGGCTGGCCGGCCACCGGCAGCAGGGTCGGCTGCGGGCCGCCGGGCAAAAGGCGGGTGACCGCCTCCAGCGCGTGACGCGGGGTCTGCAGCAGCAGCAGGCGCGACTCGCGCACCTGGATCACCCCGTCCAGCCGCTTCAGCAGCAGCTCCAGCAGATCGCCTCGCTCGTCCGCCGGCAATGCCTGCGGCCCGGCCAGCACCGCTTCGCTCTGCAGCAGCACGTCGGCCTCGCGCAGTTGGTTCGCCACCAGCGTGCCGCCGCTCTGCACCAGGTCGCAGATCGCATCGGCAGTGCCCAGCTTCGGCGCGATCTCGACCGAACCGGCCAGGGTCACCACGCCGGCGTCGATCCCCTGCGTCCGCAGCCACTCGCCGAGCAGACCGGGGTAGGAGGTCGCGATGCGCCGACCCTGCAGTTGCCGCGGCTCGCGATAGTCCAGCTCCTGCGGCACCGCGATCGACAGCCGACAACGGCCGAAACCGAGCGGACGCAGTTCGCTCAGCGGTTCGGCCTCGCGCCCCGCGGTGAGCCGGAATTCGTCCAGCACGTTGCGCCCGACGATACCCACGTCGCACACGCCCTGCGCGATCAGGCCGGGGATGTCGTCGTCACGCACCAGCAACAGGTCCACCGGCTCGCCTTCGCCGAAACAGAACAGCTTGTCGCGGCTTTGCCGAAAGGTAAGTCCGCAGCGGGCCAGCAGCTCCAGCGCCGGCTCGGTGAGCCGGCCGGATTTCTGCATCGCGATGCGCAATCGGTCGCGCGGCTTCATGCCTTCTTTCTCGTCGTCTGTGCCTGCCGCCGCGAGGCACGGACCGCCGCGGCCAGGTAGCCGCCGTTGCCCTGGTTGAGGTAGCGCGCCACCCGCCCGATGGTGGTGATGCTGACCGCGGTGCGCTCGCGGATCTCCCGGTACGGCATGCCGTCGAGCAGGAACGGCACCACCCGCCAGCGGTCGACCAGCACCTCCAGCTCGGCCGGCGTGCACAGGTCGCCCAGGAAGGCGCTCATTTCTTCGACGTTCTTCAGCGACAGCAATGCCTCGTACAGACTCTGCTCAGCCGACTCGGCGGGAGTTTCCGGATCATGCGATCGACGCTTCATAATGTGCTAATGCGTTAATACAGTGGTGCGCATCATACATGGCATGCGGCACTGCGGCAAACCCTTTCCGCCGGTACCGAAGCGGATCGGTGCCGGCATGCCGGCCGGAGCAGTCCGGCATGTCCGTGTCCCGAAAGCAAAAAACCCCCGCCGAGGCGGGGGTTTTTCAGGACGGATACGGCCGGAACCGATCAGGCCGACTTCTTCTTCGGCGCGGCCTTCTTGGCAGCAGCCGGCTTGGTCACGGTCGGCTTGGTGCCCACCACGGCCGGCAGCACGCCATGCGCACGGGTGTTGCCGTAGCTGCCGCGATAGGTCTTGCCGCGACGGGTCTTGCGATCGCCCTTGCCCATGAGGGAACTCCTTGATTTATTGGGTGAACGGGTATGCATCATAGCAGCGTTCGAAGCCGGACGGGACAATCAGCGCGGCCCGTGCCCAGCGCATTTCCCACCGGCATCGAGGCACTTGCCGGGGTCGACCTGCACGGTCACATGCTGGATGCCGAAACGCTCCAGCAGCATCCGCTTGATCGCCTGCAGGACTTGCGCGCCATCGGCGTGCTCATCAAGCTCGGCGTGCACGGTGGCCATGCGCGACCCCGAGGCCAGCTGCCACACGTGCAGGTGGTGAATGTCGCAGATGCCCGGCGCCGCCGTGCGCAACAAGGTTTCCACCGCACCGGTGTCGATGCCTTCGGGCACGCCTTCGAGCAGGATGTGCGCAGACCTGCGCAGCAGCCGCCACGCACTGCCCAGAATCAGCAGCGACACCAGCAGCGAGAGCGCCGGGTCGGCCCATAGCCAGCCGAACCAGCGGATCGCCAGCGCTGCCAGCACCGCCGCCAGCGAACCGAGCAGGTCGCCGAGCACATGCAGGCTGGCACCGGCCAGGTTGACGTCGTCGTGCGCATGCCCGTGCAGAGTGCGCAGTACCAGCGCATTCACCAGAAGTCCCACCACCGCCACGGCCAGCATCATGCCGGACAGGATCTCCCCGGGGTGCAGCAGCCGCGTTACGGCCTCGTAGACGATCCAGCCGACCAGCACGAACTGGCCCAGCGCATTGACGAACCCGGCCAGCACCTCCATCCGGCCATAGCCGTAGCTGCGCCGTGCATCGGCCGGCCTGGCTGCCATGCGCGCGCCGACCACCGCCAGCAGCAGGGCCAGCGCATCGACCATCATGTGTCCGGCGTCCGCCAGCAGGGCCAGCGAGCCGGACCAGGCGCCGCCGATCACTTCGACCACCATCATCACGGTGGTCAGCACGAACGCAAACAACAACTTGCGGCTGCGCCCGTCGGGTGCAGCACCATGGACGTGCGCGTGGTCGTGGTCGTGCCGGTGGGTGGTGTTCATGCGTGCATGCTAGGAATGGCCGCCGCCGTTACACAATCACCAGCGGATCCACCGCAGTTCAGTGCGCGCACTGCGGGCCGTGCACGTGCGTGCCGTCGCTGCGGCTGTCCAGCCGCAGGTTGGCGAAATGCGCACTGGCCAGCAGCAGGCCGCCGCTGGTCACCAGCACGCTGTGCACGATCGACACGGAGCCGTCGATGTAGACGATGCCAAGCAGCAGCAGGGCCAGCCCGGGCATGGCCAGCCGCAGCGGCAAGGCACGCTGATGCCGGCGATAACCGCGGATCAGGACGAACGAAGCCAGCACGCAGGCGCACAGCACGAAAGCGCGCTCGAAGCGATGGTCGGCCAGGAACCCCAGGCCCAGCAGCGGCAGCAATGCGATCACGAAAGGCAGCAGTGCGCAGTGGATCGCGCACAGGAAGGACGCCATCGCGCCGACGCGATCGGCGGCATGCCACCAGCGGGATTTGTTCGTCTGCTCGGAATCCATCGTCATGCCCGGCGCCGCCAGACATGGCGGCTCAATATCCGGCGAAAGATATGTTACTTTATAACATTGGCGGATGCCATACCCGGCCGCTGCGGCTCAATCCCTGCGGCAATGCCGGCAAGTGCCATGGACTTCCAGCGTCTGCGCCTGCGGGCGGAAGCCGAACGCCTTCGCCTGCGCCTCGATCAGCTCGGCTACCCGCTCGTCGCAGACCTCCTGGGCGCTGGAGCAGGTATCGCAGATCAGGAACGGCACCTGGTGCGCCTCGGCCGGGTGATGGCAGGAAACGAATGCGTTGATCGACTCCAGTTTGTGGATGAAGCCGTTTTCGAGCAGGAAGTCGAGTGCACGATAGACCGTCGGCGGCGCCGCGTTGCCGTGCTTCTCGCGCAGCTGGTCGAGCAGGTCGTAGGCCTTGACCGGCTTGTGCGCGGCCGCGACCAGTTCCAGCACTTCCTTGCGCAGCGGCGTCAGGCGCAAGCCGCGTTCCACGCTGGCACGCTCCACGGCACGCACGAACCCCCTCGCATCATGATGATGCGGATGGCTCGAATGCGGGTTGTGGGCAACATCGTGGCTCAAGCGTTTCACCTCGTACCGGATCATACACTGCGGTCGCGGCGCCGGCGGGCGAGGCTCAGCGCGGCAACGGCGGCGGCCGCGGCGCAGGCCGGGGCCGCGACAGGATCACGATCCAGCCGATCGGCCCCAGCAGCCACGCCCACACCATGCCTTCGAACAGGCGACCGCGCCACCAGCCGAGCAGCGCGCCCACCGCGACGAACAGCAGACTCCACCAGAACATGGCCGCCCACGGCAGCATATTCAACAGGTTGAAAAAGATCTGCCAGAACGCGCCCGGCGCATCGGGATCGACGCCGTGGGTGGCCCTGGCCAGCAGCTCGTCCATGCCGGCTTCAGCGCGTCAGCGGCATGGCCGCAGGCTCACCCCTGCGCCATGGCGATCGCGGCGTCGATGCGCCTGAGCGCCTCGGCGCGGCCGGCCAGGTAGATGGTGTGCTCGATCGACGGCGAGACCTGGGTGCCGGTCATCGCCACCCGCAGCGGCTGGGCGACCTTGCCCATGCCCAGTGCCAGCCGCGCGGCGATCTGCTCGATCACCTGGTGGATCGGCGCGGGCTGCCACTCGACCTCGGCGAGCAGGACCTTCGCCGCCTCGAGCACGGCCGGCGCGCTGTCGTTCCTGAGGTGCTTGGCGACCGCCTTGTCGTCCCACTCGGTGATCGGGCCGTACCAGATCTTCGCGCGCTCGGCCATTTCCTTCAGCGTGTGCACGCGATCGCGCAGCGCCATGATCACGTCGACCGGCGCCGGGCCATGGCTGAAGTCGATGCCGGCGCGCCGCAGGTGCCACTCGAACTCGGCAGCGATCGACTGCGGCTCGTCGGTCTTCAGGTAGTGCTGGTTGAGCCAGGCCAGCTTCTCGGTGTCGAAGCGCGAGGCGGCCTTGTTGACGTCGGCGATGTCGAACAGCGCGATCATCTCCGCGCGCGAGAAGATCTCCTGGTCGCCGTGCGACCAGCCCAGCCGCACCAGGTAGTTGAGCAGCGCGTGCGGCAGGAAGCCGTCGGCGCGGTACTCCATCACGCTGACCGAGTTGGTGCGCTTGGACAGCTTCTTGCCCTCCTTGTCGAGGATCATCGGCAGATGCGCGAACTCCGGCACCGGCGCGCCCAGCGCACGGTAGATGTTGATCTGCCGCGGCGTGTTGTTGACGTGGTCGTCGCCGCGGATCACCTCGGTGATGCCCATGTCGATGTCGTCGACCACCACCGCGAAGTTGTAGGTGGGCCAGCCGTCGGAGCGGAAGATCACCAGGTCGTCCAGCTCGCTGTTGGCGATCTCGATGCGGCCCTTCACCTTGTCCTCGAACACCACCGAGCCTTCGACGGGGTTGCGGAAGCGGATCACCCGGTTCGGGTCGTCGCGGTACGCCTCGTTGCGGTCGCGGTAATAGCCGTTGTAGCGCGGCTTTTCGCCCGCCTTCATGGCTGCCTCGCGCATCGCCTCGATCTCTTCCTTGCTCTCGTAGGCGTAGTAGGCCTTGCCGGCGGCGACCAGCTCGTCGGCGACCTGCTTGTACCGCGCCAGCCGCTGGGTCTGGTAGAACGGACCCTCGTCGGCGTCGAGGTCGAGCCAGTGCATGGCGTCGAGGATCGCCTGCACCGCCTCGTCGGTGGAGCGCTCGCGGTCGGTGTCCTCGATGCGCAGGATGAACTGGCCGCCGCGGCGACGCGCCTCCAGCCAGCAATACAGCGCGGTGCGCGCGCCGCCGATGTGCAGGAAGCCGGTGGGACTGGGGGCGAAACGGGTGCGGACGGTCATCGGGATATCGGCGGACTGAGGGCTGGAACCGCCGATTTTAACCGATCCGTCGTCCGCCCCCGCCGCCGCGGTCACTTCACATGGATGGTGATCTTCTTCGACACCACGGCCGGCTCGAACGGCACGTGGTTCTGGTCGCCCAGTTCCAGCTGCAGGGTGTGCGTGCCCGGCTTCAGCTTCAAGGTGGTTTCGGTCTGGCCGCCACCGAAGTGGAGGTGGTTGGCGTCGTTCGGGATCGGCTGACCGGCGGCGGGCAGCTCCTTCACGTCGACCAGCAAGTGGTGGTGACCGGTATGTTCCCTGACCACCCCGGCCGGCGCCACGCCCATGCCCTTGAGACCGAAGCGCACGGTGACTTCCTGCCCCACGGTGGCACCGTCGGCGGGCGCAATGATGTAGACCTCGGCACCGGCAGGAGCCGGCGTGACCGGCAGGCCGGAGGGGGCCTCGGCGGCCAGCGCGGCACCACTCAATCCGGCCAGGGCCAAGGCAAGCATGATGCGTTTCATCGAAAGGTCTCCGTGTGTTGGTAGAACGCCCGAGTGTAAGCGCAGCGTCATGCGCTGGCCACGCCAGCGCAATGCCGCGGCGCGAAGCTGCGTCCAGCCCGCCTGGACCTCGTCATGCGCATCGGCATCGTCAGCGAAACCTATCCACCGGAAATCAACGGCGTCGCGCTGACCGTGCACAGCCTTGCCGCCGGGCTCGCTGCCCGCGGTCACTGCATCGACCTGATCCGCCCGCGCCAGCCGCAGCCGCACAGCGACGAATCCGGCATCGACGTGCTCGAACTGCGCGGCGGTGCCCTGCCCCGCTATCCAGGCCTGCGCTTCGGCCTGCCGGCCGGCCGCGCGCTGCGCCGACGCTGGTCGCAGCATCGTCCCGATGCCGTCTACGTCGCCACCGAGGGGCCGCTCGGCTGGTCGGCCACGCGTATCGCCAGGGAGCTGGGCATACCGCTCAGCAGCGGCTTCCATACCCGCTTCGACAGCTATGCCAGCCACTATGGTCTGGGCCTGCTCACACCGCTGGTGCGCGGCTACCTGCGCCGCTTCCACCAACGCGCCGCCGCCACGCTGGTGCCGACCGACGCGCTTGCACGGGAGTTGCACTGCATGGGGATCACCAATGCACGCCTGCTGCGCCGCGCGGTGGACACGCAATTGTTCCACCCGAACCGGCGCGACGAAGCCCTGCGCGCCAGCTGGGGCGTGGACGCCGCCACGCCGGTGGCGCTTTACGTCGGGCGCATCGCGCCGGAGAAGAACCTCGACCTCGCGGTACAGGCCTTTCGCGCGATCCGCCAACAGGTGCCGCAGGCACGCTACGTCTGGGTCGGCGACGGCCCGGCCCGCGCCGCGCTGCAAGCCGCACATCCGGATTTCATCTTCGCCGGCGTCCAGCGCGGCGAGGCACTGGCGCGGCACTACGCCAGCGCCGACCTGTTCCCGTTCCCCAGCCTCAGCGAGACCTTCGGCAACGTGATCATCGAGGCGCTGGCCGCCGGCCTGCCGGTGGTGGCGTACGCCGAAGGCGCCGCGCGCGAGCATCTCGCCGACGGCGTCAACGGCTACTGCATCGCGTCGGGCAACGCCGCGGCCTTCATCGAGGCGGTGGCGAAACTGGCCGGTAACCCGGCGCTGATCCGGCACATGGGCCGCGCCGCCCACGCCGGCATGGCCGGGCTTTCGCCGGACGCGGTGATCCGCGATTTCGAGAACCTGCTGCGCGAAATGGCCCAGGAGAACCTGCATGAACACGCCACCGTCGCAGCCCACGTCTGAGCTTCTGCCCGGGCCGCGTTTCGCGCTGGACCGCCGCGTCTGCGTGATCGCCAACCACTGGGGCGCCCGGCGCATGGTGGGCCTGTTCTTCGGCATGATCAGCCGGCTCGGCGACGGCGTGTTCTGGTACGCACTGATGGTCGCGCTCGCCGTGCTCGGCGGCCAGCGCGGCATCGCCGCCGCCGCACACATGGCGGTCACCGGACTGGCCGCTTTGCTGCTGTACCGCCTGCTGAAGCGCTGGACGCGTCGCCCGCGGCCCTACCGCGCCTGCCCCGGCGTGATCGCGCACGTGCCACCGCTGGACGAGTTCAGCTTTCCGTCCGGTCACACGCTGCAGGCAGTGGGCTTCAGCATCGTGGCGCTGGCCTGGTACCCGGCACTGGCGCCGCTGCTGCTGGTTTTCACCGCGCTGGTCGCCGCCTCTCGGGTGATCCTCGGACTGCACTATCCCAGCGACGTGCTGGCAGCCATCGCGATCGGTGGCGTGCTCGGCAGCGCTTCATTGTGGCTGGCGAGCATGTAGCCACTGGGCAGATTCTGCGCACGCCGTCGGCTGGGCCTTTGCGCTCAGGCACATAGCTCACTTGTCCACAGGCTGTGCCGCGTACCTTCCACAACGGCTGTGGAGAACTTCGCGCCGCCGCGCAAAAGCCCGCCAAAGTGAGGCAAGTGACTGAGCGGCAAGCCGCGGAGCGTCCTTTTCCACAGGCTTGGCCACACCGTTTCCACTCCTGCGGTGGAAAACCCGCGTGCCGGAAACGACGATCGGGCCGGCATCACGCCGCGCGCGGCGCCTTCTGCAGCAGGCCGAGCAGGTCGGCCAGCTTGTCGCGCATCTCGCGGCGGTCGACGATCAGGTCGATGGCGCCATGGTCGAGCAGGAATTCCGAACGCTGGAAGCCTTCCGGCAGCGTCTCGCGCACGGTCTGCTCGATCACCCGCGGTCCGGCGAAGCCGATCAGCGCCTTCGGCTCGCCGATGTTGATGTCGCCGAGCATCGCCAGGCTGGCGGAGACGCCGCCGGTAGTCGGGTTGGTCAGCACGCTGATGTACGGCACGCCGGCGTCGCGCAGGCGCGCCAGCGCGGCGGAGGTCTTGGCCATCTGCATCAGCGAGAACAGCGCCTCCTGCATGCGTGCGCCGCCGGTGGCGGAGAAGCACACCAGCGCGCTCCGATCGGCCAGCGCGCGCTCGGCGGCACGGGCGAACTTCTCGCCGACCACCGAACCCATCGAGCCACCCATGTAGGCGAACTCGAACGCCGTCGCCATCAGCGGGCGCCCCTTGAGTCGGCCGCTCATCGCGACCATCGCGTCCTTCTCGCCGATCTTCTTCTGGGTGGCGGCGATGCGGTCACGGTATTTCTTGGAGTCGCGGAACTTCAATGGATCAGTCGGCTCCAGGCCGGCCCACAGTTCCTGCGCCGAACCGTCGTCGAGCAGTGCATCGAGCCGCACCCGCGCGCCGATGTAGTGGTGATGGCCGCACTTGGGGCAGACCATCAGGTTGCGCTCCAGCTCCGGCTTGTACAGCACCGTGCCGCAACCGCCGCACTTCTCCCACACGCCCTCGGGCACCGAGCCCTTGCCGCCGTTCGAAGCGTGCGGGCGGGTGCGCGGGTTCATGATTTTCTGCAGCCAATTCATTGCATCACCCTGACTGTTCGCGAGCGCGCCGCCATCCGGCGGTGCGTACTCTCAATGTGCATCCAGCGCGGCGCGAATCGGCGCCAGAAACGCCTGCGTGCGCCGGGCGATGTCCTTCGCGTCCGTCGCCCCGGCCAGCCGCTCCACCAGCGCGCTGCCGATCACCACCGCATCGGCGAAAGCGGCGATCGCCTGCGCACTCGCCGCATCGCGGATGCCGAAACCGACCGCCACCGGCGCCTTCGCGCGCGCCCGCACGTCGGCCACGCGCGCGGCGATGTCGCCGGTGCTCAAGTGTGCCGCACCGGTGATGCCGGCAAACGAGACATAGTACAGGAAACCTTCGGCCGCACCGCACAACTGCGCCATACGCGAGGGTTCGGTGGTCGGCGCGGCGAGCAGGATCTGCTGCAGGCCAGCCTCGCGCAGCGGCTGCAGCACCGCCGCTTCCTCCAGCGGGCAATCCACCAGCAACACGCCGTCGACGCCGGCCTGCGCGGCCTCCTGCGCGAAGCGCGCGTAGCCGTGGATCTCGACCGGGTTCAAGTAACCCATCAGCACGATCGGCGTATCGGCGTCGCGCTGGCGGAAGGCGGCCACCCAGCCCAGCACGTCGGCCAGCCCCACGCCCTTCGCGATCGCCCGCTCGCTGGCGTGCTGGATCACCGGGCCATCGGCCATCGGATCGGAGAACGGCACGCCCAGCTCGATCAGGTCGGCGCCCGACTCGACCAGCGCATGCATCATCGACACCATGTGCTCGGGCGACGGATCGCCGGCGGTGACGAACGGGATCAGGCCGGTGCGGCCGGCGGCTTTCAGCGCGGCGAAACGGCGGTCGATGCGGCTCATACCTCGACTCCTTCGCGTGCGGCGATCGTGTGCACGTCCTTGTCACCGCGGCCGGACAGGTTGCACAGCACGATGCCGTCCTGCGGATACTCGCGCGCCAGCTTGATCGCCTGCGCCACCGCGTGGCTGGATTCCAGCGCGGCGAGGATACCCTCGGTGCGCGCCAGCAGGTGGAACGCGGCCAGCGCCTCGTCGTCGGTGACGCCCACGTACTCGGCGCGGCCGGCGTCCTTGAGGAACGCGTGTTCGGGGCCGACGCCGGGATAGTCGAGGCCGGCCGAGACCGAATGCGTCTCGGTGATCTGGCCGTCGTCGTCGCACAGCACGTAGGTGCGGTTGCCGTGCAGCACGCCGGGGCGGCCCGCCGCAAGCGAGGCCGCGTGATGGCCGGTGGCGATGCCCTCGCCCGCCGCCTCGGCGCCCACGATGCGCACTCCGGCGTCGTTGAGGAAGGCGTGGAACAGGCCGATCGCGTTGGAGCCGCCGCCCACGCAGGCGGTCAGCACGTCCGGCAGGCGGCCGTATTCGGCCAGCATCTGCGCGCGTGCCTCGCGTCCCACGATGGCGTTGAAGTCGCGCACCATCATCGGATACGGATGCGGGCCGGCCACGGTGCCGATGATGTAGAAGGTGTCGGCCACGTTGGTGACCCAGTCGCGCATCGCCTCGTTCAGCGCATCCTTCAAGGTCTTCGAGCCGGAAGTGACCGGCACCACCTCGGCGCCGAGCAGCTTCATGCGGTAGACGTTGATCTTCTGCCGCTCGATGTCGGTGGCGCCCATGTAGACCACGCACTTCAGGCCCAGCCGCGCGGCTACCGTGGCGCTGGCCACGCCGTGCTGGCCGGCGCCGGTCTCGGCGATGATGCGGGTCTTGCCCATGTGCCGCGCCACCAGCGCCTGGCCCACGGTATTGTTGATCTTGTGCGCGCCGGTGTGATTCAAGTCTTCGCGCTTCAGGAGGATGCGCGCGCCGCCCACGTGCCGGGTCAGCCGCTCGGCGAAATACACCGGGCTGGGGCGACCCACGTAGTGCGTGAGGTCGCGGTCCAGTTCGGCGATGAACGCGGGATCCTGGCGCAGGCGCAGGTAGGCTTCGGTCAGTTCGGCCAGCGGCGCCATCAGGGTCTCGGCGACGTAGCTGCCGCCGTAGTTGCCGAAGCGGCCGTGCGCGTCGGGGTAAGCGTTGTAGTCCACGATCTTGCTCATGTCGTCACTCGATGCAGGGGGTAGGAGCGCACCCTGTGCGCGATGCTTTTGCCCGGCTTCCGAGAAAAGCATCGCGCACAGGGTGCGCTCCTACAGGCAAGCGGCCATCTTAGCGGCAAGCCCGGCCGAACGGGATCACAGATAACGGCGGATGGAAGCACGCGCCTCGGCCAGTTGCTCCGGCGTCAGCGGCCCGAGGATGCCGCGCCGCCCGGCGGGGATGTGCGCAACAGGGTCCCCGTCGCCGAAGACGTAATGGTCCAGCAGCGTCCTCCATGCGCCTCGCTGCGCCGGCGGCAGCGTGCGGAATGCGAGGACACAATGCATCAGGCAGCCCAACACGGTGTCCGCCGCGTAACCGGCCGGGCGCACCGGCTGCCACCAGTAGTTCACCAGCGCGTTGATCCGCTGCAGCGATTCGACGTGGTGCCACCACAGCGGCGGGATGTAGATGGCGTCGCCGGGATGCAGCTCCGCCACCTGCGCTTCGGCCAGCGCCAGCTTCAGGCGGGGGAAGCGCGGGTCGTCGGGGCGATCGAGCCGGGCGATGCTTATCGCCGCACCGGTGGGTGCGAAATCCAGCGGCCCCACGTACAGGTTGCGCACCTGCTCGGGTGCGAACAGGGTGAAGCGCCGCACGCCGCAGACCACGCAGGCGATGTTGTGGTACTCGTCGAAGTGCGCCGGCGTGGTGACCCGGTTGCCGATCCAGATGCGCGGCTGGATCGCGCGGTCGAGGAACGGCAGCGCGTGGTTCTCCAGCAGGCCGGGCAGGCAGCCGGCAACCGGCGCGCTCTGGATCGCCAGGCCCGGCGCGTCGCCCCGGCGACTGTACTGCGCCAGCCGCTGCAGGCCCTGCCCGATCGAGATGCGGTGATGGGTGTAGTTGAAACCGTCGAAAGCGGCGTTGTAGCCGATCACGCCCTGCTGCTCCGGGGACATCAGCAACGCGTCGACCTCGCTGCCGTTGTCGAGCGCGGCGAGTCCGCGGGCGAATGCGTCGTCCGATTGCCGCGCCCAACCGACCATCGGCCAGTCGCGGCACAGACCGCGGATCACCAGCGGCCTGGCACGCTCGACCAGCTCGGCGAGCACGGGCGGGCGAACGCCGGCGTGCTCCTCGATGGCCGCAGGTGCACCGCTCACGCTGCGTCCGCCGCGCGCACCGCGCGAATGAAAGCTTCCAGCCGGGCCGGGTCCTTGACTCCCGGCGCCGACTCCACGCCGCTGGCCACGTCCACCGCCCACGGCCGCGTGGCGCGCACCGCGTCACCCACGTTGCCGGCATGCAGGCCGCCAGCCACCACCACCGGCTGCGCCAGTCCGCGCGGCAGCAGCGACCAGTCGAAGGCGCGGCCGCCGCCGCCTGCCGCGCCTGCCGCGTGGCCGTCCAGCAGCAGGCCGGTGGCCCGCGGATACGCCTGCAGCTGCGCCAGCGCGGCAGCCCCCTCGCCCATCGCGATCGCCTTCAGGTAGGGGCGGCCGAATTGCGCGCACCAGTCGTCGCTTTCGTCGCCGTGGAACTGCAGCAGCGCCGGCTGCAACTCGTCGAGCACCCGGTTCACCAGCGCCGCCTCGTCGTCCATGAACAGCGCCACGCTGGCCACGAACGGCGGCAGTGCCAGCATGATCGCGCGCGCCTGCGCCAGCGTCACCTGCCGCCGGCTGCGCGCGGTGAACACCAGCCCGATGGCGTCGGCGCCGAGTTGCGCGGCGAGCAGCGCGTCGCCGACCCGGGTCATGCCGCAGCACTTGATGCGGGTCACTGGCTCACCTCGCGCGGCAGGCCCCAGTGCGACTCGTAACGCGGGCCGATGAAGGTGAGCCCCGTGGCCGGCGCCGTCGGCCCGGCCACCTGGCGGTCGCGACCGGCCAGCAATTCGCCCAGCCACGCCACCGGCTGCTCGCCGCGGCCGATCGGCAGCAGCGAGCCGACGATGTTGCGCACCATGTGGTGCAGGAACGCGTTCGCCTCGATGTCGACGGACACTTGTTCGCCCTCGCGCCGCACTTCTGCCGCCAGCACGCAGCGGCGCGGGTGCGTGGCCTGGCAGGACGAGGCGCGGAACGCGCTGAAATCGTGCTCGCCCAGCAGCGCCTGGGCGGCATCGTGCATGCGTGCGGTGTCCAGCGGCAGGCGCTCCCAAGTGACGTAGCGTGCATCCAGCGCCGCGCGTACCGGCCGGTTGAGGAGGTGGTAACGGTAGCGCCGGCTGCGCGCCGCGTAGCGTGCGTGGAAACTGTCCGGCACCGGCTGCGCCCACAGCACCGCCACGCTGGACGGCAGGTTGGAACAGGCGCCGAGCACCCAACTGCGCATGTCGCGGCGCGCCTCGCTGTCGAAGTGCACCACCTGGCAGCGGCCGTGCACGCCGGCGTCGGTGCGCCCCGCGCAGCTGACCTCGACCGCATGGTCGGCGACCTTCGACAACGCCTGCTCCAGCGCTCCCTGCACGCTGACCTCATCCTTCAGCCGCTGCCAGCCGCTGAAGTCGGTGCCGTCGTATTCGATGCCCAGGGCAATGCGCATGAAATCGTGCAATGGTTCGCCGAAAGAGGAAAGATTAGCAGCCCGCAACGGCATCGGGCCGGCAAGAGCCGGCCCGATGCGTCAGGCAAACGGCAGCCCGACGGTTCAGTGCAGGCTGTCGAGCAAGCGCTTGGCGACATCCTTCTGCATCTGGCTGCCTTCCCTGACCACTTCGCCGAGCATGGCGCGGGCGCCTTCGGCATCGCCCATGTCGATATAGGCCCGGGCCAGGTCGAGCTTGGTATCCACCGGATCGTCGCTGAGCTCGCCCAGGTCATGGCCCGGGTCGTCTGCCAGGTGCGCGCTGTCCTCCTCGTCGAAGTGCCAGCTCGACACCGGCTCGGCCGGCGCCGGCTGGCTGGCCGCCAACGGCGCGACCACGGTGGCATCGTCCGCTGCGGCAGAAGGACGGGATGCCGGCTCGGCCGCCGCCGGGGTCAGGTCGAAGTTGAAGTTGTACTCGCTGACGGGCTTGGGCCCGCTCGGCGGTAGCGGCGGCATCGAGGAGACCACCGTGGGCGCGTCGCCCCCGTCAGCATAGTCCTCGATGTCGAACTCGCTGCGCGCGGCAGCGTTCCCGGACGCAACCGGCTCGACGTGGTGGTCGAACAGCGGGTGACCAGGCACCAGGTCCTCGCCCATGTGCAGCACGTCCTGCCACTCGTCCTGCTGCGGGTCGGTGATATGCGCGTACATCGCCTCGGCCGCTGCCTCGAAGTGCTCGACGTCACGGCGCGAGTAGTACAGGGTGACCAGCTCCAGGTGCAGGCCGATGTCGTCGGGGTGCTCGGCCAACTGGTCGAGCAATTCGTCCTGGTCGACGTCGTCACCCAGGAGATCCTGGCCGGCAGCGGGCGTCGAGCCGAAACGATCGGCCAGCGACGGCGCCGCCTTCGACGCGTCGGCGCCCGGCTTGCGCCGACGGCCCCGCATGGCCAGCAGGATCAGCAGTACGATCGCGCCGCCTCCGGCTGCCCAGGCCCAGGTCTGCATGTACCACGGCTGTTCGACAGCCGGCCTGCTGGCCGCGGGCGACTTGGCGGGGTTGCTCACCGGTTTGGCCGGCGCCGGTGTCGCGATGGGCGGGGTCGCCACCGACACGCCACTGGCCGGCGCGTGGGCCACATCGGAAGCACCGCTCGACGTGACGGCCGCCGTCGAACCCGCAGCAACCGGGGCCGTCGCCACGCTGGCGGCGGTGCTGGCGGTGGCGGTTTCCAGTTTTTCTGCCGACGCCTCTGCCGGCGATGTCGCCGCGGCAGTCTTGGCGATACTGGCGGCAGCCGCGGGCGGCATGCCGGCTGCTTTGCGCGCCGCGGCCAGCTTGGCCTGCAGTTCGGCGATCTCGTTGTCCTTCAGCGACAGCAAGCGCTCGTTCTTGCTGTTGATATCCGCCAGATCCTTCAGGCGGCTTTTCAGGTCGGTGCTCTGCTGCTGCAGACTGGCCAGGCTTTCCTGCGTGCGCAGGAGGTCCTGGCGAAGGCTGGCGCTGGACTTGTCGCCAGCTCCGCTGCCGCGGCGGCCTCCCGCGTTGTTCTCCTTCGCCGGCACCAGGGCAAGCCGATCGCCGGTGTCCGGCGCACTGGCGGGCGCAGCGGAGCCGGCGGCACGGGCGGCGGCGTCGGCCACCACCGTGGGCTTGCCCGGCACACCGGCGCGCCAGTCGCTGTTCTGCCGGCGCACTTCGGCGGCCGCGGCGGCAATCGTCATGGCCTGCGCCTCGGCCGCTGTCGGCACGCGAAGCACAGCGCCGCTCTTCAGCGCGTTGATGTTGTTGCGGTAGAACGCGTCAGGGTTGGCCTGTTGCAGCGCCAGCATCACTTGCTGCACGTCCGCGCCGGCTGGCGCCACGCTGCGCGCGATGCTCGACAGCGTCTGACCGCGCTCGACCGGCCCGTATTGGCCGTTGCTGACCGCCGGGGTTGCCGGCCTCGGCCGCTGGACCGGCGCAGGCGCCGCCGGGCGCGGCTGGGCCGCTGCCGGTGCAGTGGTCGAAGCCTGGGCACGCTGCGCCGGCTGGCTCGGCACCGGCGCAGCGGCCACCGCAGCATTCGGCGGGTCGAGCAGGATGGCGTACTCGCGCACGCTCTTGCCGGCCTTGCCGTTCACTTCGATCAGCAGGTCGAGGAAGGGATCGTCCACTGGCGTGCTGCTGGTGATGCGGATGACCGGTTGGGCGCCGGCGTTCGCCACACTGAAATGCAGCGGGATGGCGGTACGTCCGCCGACGATGCCCGCGCGCGCAAAATCTTCGCTGGAGGCCAACTGGACGGTGAGTCCCTGCAGCTCTGCCGGATTCTCGGGGTGCAGCGGAATCTCGGCCAGCAGCGGCTGCCCCAACGCCGATTTGACCTGGATCTGGCCGAGGTCCACCGCCATGACCTGGCTGCTGCCCAGCGCCAGCGCGACCAGCAGCGACAACTTCAACGAACGATTCATTGCATGTTCCCCCGAACGATCCTGGCGCGACTCTTTTTATTCATGACGTTGCCGCAACGGCGGCCACAGCCCCAAACGAGGTGCCACTTTAGTTACAAGCAGGCCAATCAACAATAGCTGCCGCGAACACTTGCAGTGCATTGCTGCGGTGCGTTCTCACGCAACGGCACTTCTCAGCGCGCGCCCGAGGCCGCCCTGGCCTGCAACTCGTGCAGCTGTTTCTGCAACTCGGCGATGGTCTTGTCCTGCCGCTGCAGCCGTTCGCTGGCCCGCCTGCTGTCCGATTCCTGCCGCCCGAGATCCTGCTTCAGACGCGCCACCTCGGCCTGGCCGCTGACCAGTTGTCGCTGCGCCGCCGACAGCGATTTTGCCGACGCCGGCGCGGTCGGCAGCGACTTCGCCCGGTCGCCGGCCCAAGCCGCCGACATCAGCATGAGTCCAGCGATTACAAGGAGTTGCATCCAACGCATCTAGAGATAGTCCTCGATCAGCAATTCGGCGATCTGCACCGCGTTCAGCGCCGCGCCCTTGCGGATGTTGTCCGAGACGATCCACAGATCCAGCCCGCGCTCGTGCGAGATGTCCTCGCGAATTCGCCCCACGTACACCGCGTCGTTGCCCGCCGCTTCGCCCACCGGGGTCGGATAGCCGCCCGGCTTGCGCTCGTCCACCAGCACCACACCCGGCGCCTGACGCAGCAGTTCGCGGGCCTCGGCGGCGGTGATCTTGTCGCCAGTCTCGATGTGCACCGCCTCCGAATGGCCGTAAAACACCGGCACGCGTACCGCGGTCGGGTTCACCTGGATCGACTCGTCCTCCAGGATCTTGCGGGTCTCCCATACCAGCTTCATCTCTTCCTTGGTGTAGCCGTTCGGCTGAAAATCGTCGATCTGCGGGATCACATTGAACGCGATCTGGACCGGGAATTTCTTGCCCGGTTCCACGCTTTGGAAGTTCAGCAGCGCCGCGGTCTCCCGGCCCAGCTCCTCCATCCCGCTGCGGCCGGCACCGGATACCGACTGGTAGGTGGCCACGTTGATCCGCTCGATGCCCACCGCCCGATGGATCGGCGCCAGCGCCACCAGCATCTGCATGGTCGAGCAGTTGGGGTTGGCGATGATGCCGCGGCTGGCGTACTGCGCGATCGCATGCGGATTGACTTCGCTGATCACCAGCGGGATGTCGTCCTGGTAACGGAACTCCGAGGTGTTGTCGATCACCACCGCGCCGGCCGCCGCCGCGCGCGGCGCATGCTCGCGGCTGACCGAGCCGCCGGCGGAGAAGAACGCGATGTCGACGCCGGCGAAGTCGTAGGTATCCAGCAACCGCACGGTGATGTCCTTGCCGCCGAAGCTGATCTTACCGCCGGCCGACCGTTCGCTCGCCAGCGGCACCAGCTCGCTGACCGGGAACTCGCGCTCGGCGAGGATCGCCAGCACGGTCTCGCCGACCGCACCGGTGGCGCCGACCATGGCGACCTTGTAACTGCTCTTCTGACTCATGGAGGCTCTTTTCTTTGGCTCGGGGTTGAAGGCGGGCCAGCCGTCAGGCCAGCACGTTGGGATTGAGGATGGTGGGCGGCCGCCCGGCATGCGGGCCGTGACCGAACAGCGCCAGCACATTGTCCACCGCCAGGGCGGTCATCGCACGGCGGGTTTCGGTGCTGGCGCTGGCAATGTGCGGGCTGAGCACCACGTTGTCCAACTCGAGCAGGCCCGGGTACAGCGCCGGCTCGCCTTCGAACACGTCCAGCCCGGCCGCGGCCAGCCGCCGCTCGCGCAGGGCCGCCGTCAACGCCTTGTCGTCCACGATGCCGCCGCGGGCCACGTTCACCAGCACCGCGGTCGGCTTCATCAGCGCCAGTTCGGGCGCGCCGATGGCGTGCCGGGTCTGCGGCGTCAGCGGCAGCACCAGCACCAGGAAATCGGATTCGCGCAGCAGTTGCTGCTTGTCCACGAAGCGTGCGTTGCAGGCGCGCTCGGTCGCCTCGGGCAACCGCGAACGGTTGTGGTACAGCACCGGCATGCCGAAGCCGACCGCGCGGTGCGCGATGGCCTGACCGATCCGGCCCATGCCGAGGATGCCAAGGGTGCGGCCACGCACGTCGGTGCCCAGCCAGGCCTTGAACTCGGTGGCCTTCCAGTGCCCGGCGCGCAGCCAGCGTTCGGCCGCGGTCATCCGTCGCGCCGCGCCGAGCAGCAGCGCCCAGGCGTAGTCAGCCACGCTCTCGTTGAGCACGTCGGCGGTGTTGGAGACGGCGATGCCCGCCCCGCTCAATGCGTCGAGGTCCAGGTTGTCGTAGCCGACGCCGAGGTTGGCGACGATGCGCAGCCGCTGCGCACCGGCGATTTCCGTCGCACCGATGCGGTCCTTCAGGCCCACGATCGCGGCGTCCTGCGTCGCCAGCCTGGCTGCCAGCTCGGACGGACTGAACTTGCGTTCTTCCGGCTCCACCGTCACCTCGAAGTGCGGCTCGAGCCGGGCGATGATGCCCGGGAAGGTGGGTCGCGAGACCCAGACGCGGGGCTTGTCAGTCATCGGCATGGCTCCGGCTGCAACAGTCGAATCGTCACGGAATGCGCGGCACTACCGCGCCCACGTCGCCGCACTGGGCGCGGTGGCGCAGCGCGTGGTCGATCAGCACCAGCGCCACCATCGCCTCGGCGATCGGGGTGGCGCGGATGCCGACGCAGGGATCGTGGCGGCCCTTGGTCACCACCTCGACCGGCTCGCCGGCCAGGTTCACGCTGCGGCCGGGGATCAGGATGCTGGAAGTGGGCTTCAACGCGATCGAGGCGGTCACCGGCTGGCCGCTGCTGATGCCGCCGAGGATGCCGCCGGCGTGATTGGACGCGAAGCCGCCCATGCCCATCTCGTCGCGATGCTCGCTGCCGCGCTGCGCCACCGCGGCGAAGCCGTCGCCGATCTCCACGCCCTTGACCGCGTTGATCGACATCAGCGCACTGGCCAGGTCGCCATCCAGCTTGCCGTAGATCGGCTCGCCCCAGCCCGGCGGCACGCCGTCGGCGACCACGTTGACGCGCGCGCCGACCGAATCGCCGGACTTGCGCAGCGCGTTGATGTAGTTCTCCAGCGCCGGCACCTGGGCCGCATCGGGCCAGAAGAACGGGTTCTGCTCCACCGCATTCCAGTCGAACGCGTCCGGCACGACCTCGCCGAGCTGCGCCAGGTAGCCGCGCACGCGCACGCCGTGATGCTCGGCCAGCCATTTCTTGGCGACCACCGCCGCGGCCACGCGCATGGTGGTCTCGCGCGCGGAGGAACGCCCGCCGCCGCGCGGGTCGCGAATGCCGTACTTCTGCCAGTAGGTGTAGTCGGCGTGACCGGGCCGGAAGCTCGACGCGATGTCGCCGTAGTCCTTGCTGCGCTGGTCGGTGTTGCGGATCAGCAGCGCGATCGGCGTGCCGGTGGTCTTGCCCTCGTACACGCCTGAGAGGATCTCCACCTCGTCCGCCTCGTGCCGCTGCGAGGTGTAGCGGCTGCGGCCGGTGGCGCGACGCTCGAGGTCGTGGCGAAACTCCTCCGGCGCGATGGCCAGCCCCGGCGGGCAGCCGTCGATCACGCAGCCGATCGCCGGCCCATGGCTTTCACCAAAAGTGGTGACGGTGAACAGTTTGCCGAAGGAATTGCTGGACACGGGGTTTGGACGTCCATTGGGTAATCGGGGCAGCTTACCCGCGATGGCGTTCGGTTGCCTGCCATTCGCGCGCCAGCAGGGCGAAGATCATGTCATCAACCCACTCGCCATGCAGCCACAGGCTCTCGCGGTGATGGGCTTCCTGGCGCATGCCGAGGGAACGCAACAGAGCCATGCAAGCCACGTTGCGCGGGTCGACCGAGGCGTGGACGCGGTGCCGGTCGAGCTCGCCGAACACATGATCGAACAGCGCGCACACGGCCTCGCCGGCATAACCGTGGCCCTGCCGGGCCGGCGCGATGCTGATGCCGAACTCGACCGAATCCCCGGTTGCTTCGGGCAGGTTCACGCCGAGGTCGCCGACCAGCGTGCCGTCCTCGCGCAGGCGGATCGCGCGCTGGAACCAGCCGTATGAGGGCGGCTGCGGCTGGACATCAATGAACGCGCGGGCGGCGGCGAGGTCGGCCGGGCGCCAGCCCTGGTAGCGCGCTACCGCAGGATCGCTGCGCAGGGCGAACAGCGCGGCGGCATCGTCAGGGCGCAACGTGTCGATCCGCAGCCGCGCCGTGACCAGTTCCACGTTCAGCCCGGGCGACGCGCGGCGGCCGCCGCGCGGATCGCCGCGGCATGCTCGACGAGGTCGCGCCGCTCCAGTGCGAACACACCCATCGGGCCGACCTTGAACTCGACCCACACGAACGGAACCTCCGGCAACAGCGCGGCCAGCGCGCGCTCGCTCTCGCCCACCTCGACGATCAGCAGGCCGTCGTCGGTCAGATGGTCGGCGGCTTCATCCAGCAGGCGCAGGCACAGGTCCAGGCCATCGGCGCCGGAAGTCAGGCCGAGCTTCGGTTCGTGCGCGTACTCGCCCGGCAGCGCGGCGTATTCGTCTTCGGTGACGTACGGCGGATTGGAAACGATCAGGTCGTACTTGCGTCCGGCCACGCCGGCGAACAGGTCGGACCGGATCGCCTCGACGCGGCCCTCGACGTGCTGGAACGCGATGTTCTCGCGCGCCAGCGACAGCGCCTCGTCGCTGATGTCGACGATGTCGACCTGCCATTCGGGGTTGTACTCGGCCATCGCGATGCCGATGCAGCCCGAGCCGGTGCACAGGTCCAGCGCGCGCTCGACGTGGCGCTCGTCCAGCCACGGCGCAAAACCCGACTCGATCAGCTCGGCGATCGGCGAGCGCGGCACCAGCGCGCGGCGGTCGCTCTTGAACTTCAGTCCGGCGAACCAGGTCTCGCCGACCAGGTAGGCCACCGGCAGGCGTTCGCTGACGCGGCGCTCGATCAGCGCCAGCACGTTCGCGCGCTCCTCGGCAGTAAGCCGGCCGGCGCCGTACGCCGGCGGAATGTCCGGCGGCAGGTGCAGGCTGGCCAGCACCAGATGGGTGGCCTCGTCGATCGGGTTGTCGTGGCTGTGGCCGAAGGTGAGCCCGGCGGCCGAGAAGCGGCTGGCACCGTAGCGGATGAAGTCGATGATGGTGGCAAGCTCGGCGGTCACGGCGATCCAGGGGTGCGGCGGATTGGCCGGCCATTATAAGGCCTGAAGCGGCATCCACCCCGTATACTGGGCGGATGACTTTCAACGTACTCCTGCAATACATCTTGCCGCATCGCGCGCTGTCGCGAGTGGTCTACTGGGCCACGCGCTGGACCTTTGCGCCGTGGAAGAACTGGCTGATCGCCACCATCGTGCGCAACTACAACGTCAATATGGCCGAGGCGGTGCAGCCCGACCCGCTGGCCTACCAGCATTTCAATGCATTCTTCACGCGCAAGCTCAAAGCCGGCGCACGCCAGGCCGATGCCGATCCGGCCACCCTGCTCTCGCCGGCCGACGGCCGCATCAGCCAGGCCGGCACGATCGTCGACGGACGCATCTTCCAGGCGAAGGGACAGGAGTACACCGCCGCCGAACTGCTCGGCGGCGACGAGGCCGCCGCCGCGCCGTACCGCAACGGCCGCTTCGTCACCGTCTACCTGTCGCCGCGCGACTACCACCGCGTGCACATGCCGCTGAAAGGCACGCTGAAGGAAACCGTGCACGTGCCGGGACGCATCTTCAGCGTGGCGCCGTTCGCGGTGGAGGCCATCCCGCGGCTGTTCGCGCGCAACGAGCGGCTGGTCTGCCACTTCGAAGGCGAGCACGGCCCGTTCGTGGTGGTGATGGTGGGTGCGATCCTGGTCTCGTCGGTGGCCACGGTATGGGACGGCTTGGTGATCCCGCCGTACGCGCCGTCGATCCGGCGCAAGTCGTTTGCCGGCCAGCACGTCACGCTGGAACGCTTTGCCGAGATGGCGCGCTTCAACATGGGCTCCACCGTGATCCTGCTGCTGCCCGAGGGAACGGCCGAACTGGACGCCCTGCAGCCGCAGCAGGCCGTAAAAGTGGGCCAGCGGATCGGATGTGCTCCCGAAAGCTGACGTTGCGCGTCATTTTGTGACGCTCTAGGCGCTATTGCCGCAGCCGCTTCGCTACGCTCGAGGCCTCGCCACGCGCACCGCGCGCCGCGAAACTCCAGCGCCGAGGGGATCCCATGCAAATACTCACTCCGTTCCTCGTGATGATGCGCGCGCGCCAACTTGGCCGCCAATTCCGTGACATCGAGCGCAGCGTGCGCGCCCTGCCCAGGCGCAGCCGCGAGCGCCTGAGCACGCTCACCCTGCGCGAGATCGGGCAAGCCTCGCGCAGCGATTTTCCGCACCTGTACGGCACCGCGCCGGAGGCGCGCTACCTGCCCTGGGGCCAAGGCACCGAAGCGGGCTACGAGCGCGCCTGCTCGAACAACGCCGAAGTGGCGCTGCGTGGCATCGCGCTATGGCTGGCCGTGGCCTACCACGAAACCAAGAACTCCCCGCATGCCAGCCTGCAGCCGCAGCATCGCCAGCTGATGCAGCTGCTGCGCGAGCTGAAGGAAGTGCACGACATCGGCAACGTCACCGGCAATTGGGTGCAGGAAAGCGCGGTCGCCTGATCGCCGGCCACCGCGGCGACGGTTCAGCGACAGACCGGCAACTTCAAGCTCTGCCCGATGCTGAGGTGGTGGTGCTTCAGCCCGTTCATCTCGGCAACTTCCTGCACGCTGGAACAGCGCAGCTTGCGCACGATGCTGATCAGCGTATCGCCACGGCGCACCTTGTAGCGGCTGGTTCCCTTCGTCGCCGGCGCCTGCGCCACCGGCGCCGGCAGCACCGGCACCACGGCATGGTGCAGGTCGCCGGCGAGGATCGGCCACGGGCCATCGACGCAGCGTGACGCATAGGCCCGTTCAAGCAGCTTCGGCAACTGCAGCGACGTGCCGACCGGCTGGGTCACCTGGGGATCGAGCCTTGGATTGAGGTTGCGCAGGGTGCGGAACCAGCCGTCGCCCATGCCGCCAGCCGAACCCAGGCACACAGTCAGCTCCGACAGCGAGGCCGGCCGTTTCAGCGTGACCGTGCCGGGCGCACCGTCGATCTTCGGGAAACGCAGGTTGTAGCTGTCCGGATGCTGGAACAGCCATGCCGCGGCAAGTACCGCCGGCACGTAGTCACGAGTCTCCTGCGACAGCTGGTTGTAGATGCGCGGATCGTAGAAGCTCACCGAGGTATCGTCGCCGACCGCTCGCCGCATGCGCCCCTCACCGCCGTTGTAGGCGCCGAGGGTGAGTTCGAGGTTGTTGTTGAAGATCCGCAGCTGTTCGTTGATGTACTCGGCATTGGCCCGCGCCGATGCCGCCGGATCGAAGCGCAGGTCGAAACCGCTGTCGCTGCCCAGGCCAAAGCGCATGCCGGTGGCATACATGAACTGCAGCGGGCCCGACGCCCCCGAGCGCGAGACGGCATGTACCTTGCCGCCGGATTCCTTGGCCATGATGCCGAACAGCAGCGCCTCGGGCAGATCTGCCTTCTGGTAGGCCGGCCACATCTGGTAGCGCAGGTACTGGTAGTTGACCCAGGCATCCATCAGCTGCGGACGCCACTGGGTCAGCCACATCTCCAGCGCCGCCTTCACCGGCCCGTTCATCGCGATCAGCTGCGACAGCTTCTGTCCGTGCAACAGGGTCACGCTGCGCTGCGCCTGCGGCAGGCTGGCCGCGCCGGTGCTGCCGGTGACCAGCGCCGCCTGCGCCGGGTCGACGTCGCTGTCCAGGTCCTGGCCGCCGCCGAAATCGCCATCCTTCAGGCGCAGCAGGTGGTCGAACGCCGAGAAGAACCGCTGCGGATCGCAGCCAGGCGTCGTGCCACAGTGCGCCGCGGCTTCCTTCAGACGATCCAGCGACCGGGTCAGGGTGAGCTGCGAAGCCTGCTGATTGCCTTCGCGCGACTGCTGCAGGGCGGTCTCGTAGCCCTTGCTGGCCTGATCGAGTTCGCCGTACAGCGTATCCAGCGAAGTTGCCGGCCTGGCACCGCCAGTGCTGGCGCAGGCGGCAAGCAGGCTGATCGCGACGGCCAGCGAAGCCAGACGCAGGGTACGCACAACGGAACACGACGGCATCACGAACTTCACCCGTGGAAAACGCCCACCATAGCGGGCGCAGGGCTTCTACTCAACGCGCCGCGACAGCGACGCCGGCTTGGCTACAATCGCCCGACCAGCAACGGACGAAACGCCATGACTGAGATCCTGATCGGCCGCAACGACAGCACCAGCGTCAGCCTCGACCCGCATTACGGCAACCGCCACGGCATGATCGCCGGCGCCACCGGCACCGGCAAATCCGTTTCGCTGATGGTGCTGGCCGAAGGTTTCTCGCGACTGGGCGTGCCGTGCTTCCTGGCCGACGCCAAGGGCGACCTGGCCGGCCTTTCGATGGCCGCCGGCGAGCCGGGCGACAAGCTCAAGGCGCGCCTGGGCAAGCTCAAGCTCACCGACTGGAAACCACAGGCCAACCCGGTGGTGTTCTGGGACATCTACGGCAAGCTCGGCCACCCGGTGCGCGCCACCATCAGCGAGATGGGGCCGACCCTGCTTGGCCGCGTGCTGGAGCTCAACGACACCCAGGAAGGCGTGCTGGAAGTGGTGTTCAAGGCCGCCGACGACCAGGGCTGGCTGCTGCTCGACCTGGCTGACCTGCGTGCGCTGCTCGGCTACGCCGCCGAGAACGCCAAGGCGCTCTCGACCCAGTACGGGCTGATCAGCACCACCAGCATCGCGGCGATCCAGCGCGCCCTGCTGAAACTCGAGGGCGACGGCGCCGACCAGTTCTTCGGCGAACCGGCACTGGAGCTGGCCGACCTGATGCGCCAGGACCTGGGCGGACGCGGCATCATCAACGTGCTCGCCGCCGACCAGCTGATCCTGAAACCCCGGCTGTACTCCACCTTCCTGCTGTGGCTGCTGTCCGAACTGTTCGAGCAGCTGCCCGAAGTGGGCGACCTCGAGCAGCCGAAGATGGTGTTCTTCTTCGACGAGGCGCACCTGCTGTTCGACGATGCCTCGCCCGCGCTGCTGCAACGCGTGGAACAGGTGGTGCGGCTGATCCGCTCCAAGGGCGTCGGCGTGTATTTCTGCTCGCAGAATCCGGACGACGTGCCTGGCGTGATCCTCGGCCAGCTCGGCAACCGCATCCAGCATGCGCTGCGCGCGTTCACCCCGCGCGACCAGAAGGCGGTCAAGGCGGCGGCGGAAACCTTCGTGGCGAACCCGAAGCTCGACGTCAGCCAGGCGATCACCCAGTTGGCCGTCGGCGAGGCGCTGGCCTCCACCCTCGGCCACGGCGGCGTGCCCTCGCCGGTGGAACAGGTGCTGGTGACCGCGCCGTGCTGCCGCATCGGCGCGATCACCGACGCCGAGCGCGCCACCATCCGCCAGCGCTCGCCGGTGGGCGGCAAGTACGACAACCCGCTCAACCGCGAATCGGCCGCCGAGATGCTGGCCAGGCGCGCCAGCGACAAGGCCACCGCCGACGCCACCGCGGCGGCCGACGCTCCCGCCAAAGGCACGGCCAAGGAGGATGCCGGCACGGGCTGGAGCGGCGCCGTGCACGATGCGCTGTTCGGCACCAAGCGCCGCCAGGGCATGATCGAGACGATGGGCAAGCAGATGGTGCGTACCGCCGGCAGCCAGCTCGGCCGGCAGATCCTGCGCGGCGTACTGGGCGGCATCTTCGGCGGCAAGCGCTGAGACGCCGCTGATGCCGCGCGTCGAAATCGTTGCCGCCGACACGCCCTTCGGCGAGCGCCTCGCAGCCGGTTTCGGCTACCCGCTGCGCGGTGCCGCCCTGCCCACCTGCGTGGTGCTGGCGCTGGTCCACTACGTCGGCCTGCTGCCTTCCTGGACCGGCGCGCTGGCCAGCGCGCTGGTGTGGGCCGCCACCTGGCGCTACGCCGCCGACTGCCTGCTGCACACCGCCAACGGCTACGCCGACCCACCGGACGTCGGCAGCGACGGCAACAGCGCCAGCGGCTGGGGCCTCACCGCGATCCACCTGCTGGTGGTCGCGCTGTGCGTGGTCGCCATCGTGTTCTTCCCGCGCCTGCTGTGGCCGCTGCTGATCCTGGCCGCGCTGGTGCTGCCGGCAATCGACATGTCGCTGGCGTTCGACGGCAACCTGGCGCTGGCGATCAACCCGTTGAACTGGGCCCGCGTGATCGGCAGCTTCGGCGCCGCCTACCTGATTCCGGTGGCGATCAACCTGCTGCTCGGTGCGCTGATCGTGCTGGCCTCGGTCGCCACCGCGCTGCTGCCGCGGCTGCTGGCGTTGCCGCTGTTCGCCTTCGCCTATACCTACCTGATCGTGCTGGCGTTCCACCTGATGGGCGCGATGATCCACCAGCGCCACGAGCGCTTCGGCATCGAGCCGGAAGCCGAGAAACTCGCTGCGGCTGCCGGCCAGGACGCCGACAGCCGCCTGCTCGACGAGGCGCGCCGGCTCGCCGTCGACGACCCGCTGGCGGCGCTGCGGCAACTGGCCGCCCGCCTGCAGGAGCGCGCCGCCCCGGCAGCCGTGCACCAGTTCTATCGCGGGCTGCTGCAGCGACAGGGCCTGCGCGACGACCTGCTGGTGCATGGCCAGATCTGGATCGCCGCACTGATCGCCCAGGGCGAATCGCGCCGCGCGCTCGGCTTGCTGCAGGAATGCGCCAGCATCGACGCTGCGTTCGTGCCGGACGACCCGCGCACCTGCGGCGAGCTCGCCGACCTCGCCGCACGGCTGGGCATGAGCCGGCTTGCGATCCAGTTGTGCCGCGGCTATCTCGCGCACTGGCCGCGCGACATGCAGGCGCCGCACTACGGCCTGCTCGCCGCGCGCCAGCTCGCGGCGCACGCCGACCAGCACGGCGAAGCAGCGGCACTGCTGGACCGGCTCGCCGCCGCCTGGCCCGAGCATCCGCTGCGCAGCGAGATCGACGCGCAGCGGCGACAGCTGGCCAACCCGGCATGAGCCGCTGGCGGCCGCCCTCGCCCGGCTCCACCGCGATCGTCACCCGCGAGGGTTTCGAGCGGTTGAAGGCCGAGCTCGACCACCTGTGGCACGTATTGCGCCCGGAAGTGGTGAAAGCGCTGGCCGCCGCCGCCGCCGAGGGCGACCGCTCGGAAAACGCCGAGTACACCTACCGCAAGAAGCAGCTCGGCGAAATCGACCGCCGCGTGCGCTACCTCAGCAAGCGCATCCCTTCACTCAAGGTGGCCGAGGGCATGCCGGGCGATCGCCAGGCGGTGTTCTTCGGCGCCCGCATCGAGCTGGAGAACGTCGCCACCGGCGAGATCCACCGCTACCGCATCGTCGGCCCCGACGAAACCGACGCGAAACGCGGCTGGATCAGCATCGACTCGCCGCTGGCGCGGGCGGTGCTGAAGAAACGCGTGGACGACGAATTCAGCGCCGAACTGCCGGGCGGCACCACGCAGTTCGCCGTGCTGGCGGTGGATTACGAGTAGGCCTTTCTGCGGCAGGATCGCCTTACGTCGACTCGACGAGATTCGATACGGCAAAACAAGACCTGACCCTGAGGTTTCTCTCTGAGGTTTCTCTGGTCGAAAAGACACTGGGACGGCCCGTCGCCTGCCGCCCACGCGGGCGGCCAGAATCAACGAGCGCGATTTAATTACCTCCGTCCCCTTTGATTACGCGATCTATCGAACATGGTTGCGGGAAGGCATGACCGACGATGACCTTGCGCGCATCCGGCAACACGTGAATCAGGAGCGCGCACTGGGTGACGAGCGGTTTCAGCGTATGGTCGAAAAGACGCTGGGACGGCCCGTTGCCTGCCGCCCACGCGGGCGGCCAAAATCAACGAGCGCGATTTAATTACCTCCGTCCCCTTTGATTGACTTGGTCAAGCCGGCGGTTGCCGCTCGGCAACGGGCACTTTCTTCCGCTCGCGTCGACGCACTTGATCGGTCGAAGGCACGGGTGAGGTCGAGCGTCGCGCCTTCATGCAGCGTGGGGAACTCTACTTCTGACCGACTCGAATCGAGGAGAGCACTTCACCTTAAGTTCGGTTACTGCTTTTTTGGCCCAAAAGCCGCAGCAATAGGATCGGCGATAGAAAATTAAACACAACCATAGTCATCCAGCCAAACCATATCGAACGAGGCTGAAAGGTAAAGTCTCCCTCGCGCGGCACAAATACATAAACAAGGATAACTATTCCATGTAGAAGATAGATTCCACCATTAGTTAATACGCATGATATTCGCCTTGCTCTATCGGAGAAAATAAGACCATTTGCCAAGTAAATAGCAGATATCCACAGATAACCAAACATTATCCAATCCACAAACATGATGGCATATGCAGAATGAAGTGGCGAGTACGTATCGAAAGCCTCGGGAAACAAATAACAGCCAAGCGTAAATACCAACAATCCAAAAATTAGCTCAGACACCCGCAGGCATGCAAATGAAACCAGAATAAAACGAAAGGTCGACATAATTACCATCCAGTCTGTCTGGGCTGCCAGTGGACCGGCACTACCATCTTGACCTGCTCCCGTAGAGCCGTACCACGCAAAGCTGAGTACAGCCCGTCAACCTGACGAGGACGGACATGTGCACCAGTCGATTCCCCTCGGGGCAGATCATCGGCTTCCTGAGGCAGGCTGCAACTGCCTCACGGCACGCCGGTGGTCGGCCTCGATCTGCGCCAGCCGGGCCTGCCGCGCCTGCGGGGTGACCCACTGGCCGTGCTCGGCCTGTTGCCGCAGCAGGGTGTACTGCATGTCGACGAACGGCTCCAGCACGCGGTTGTCTTCCGGCGCGAAGCCGCCCAGGTCGGGAATGCGCGCCAGCTTCGCGCGCTCGCGCGCGCCGGCTTCGCCGCGGGCCTTGCCGTAGCCGAGCAGGAACGCGGTCAGCTTCTGCCGCAGCGAAGCGGGCATGCCGGCGCGGATCACCAGCACCCCGGAGGGAATCAGCGGCGAACGCCAGATCACCCGCAATTGCTCCGCTTCGCGCGGGAAGTTGCGGCGGAACAGGTCCATATCCGGGTTGTTGCTGCTGGCCACGTCCACCTCGCGGTTGACCACCGCGAGCAGGTTGCTCTGGTGGTCACCCACCCGCACGCTGCCGAAGAAGGTATCGGAGTTGAGACCGCGCGGCGCGAACACGTAGGCCTCGGGCGCGGTGTAGCCGGTGACCGACAGATGCTCGCTGCGCGCATAGCGCCAGCTGCTGCCCGGCGTGGACAGCAGGTCGTCGAGGTTGCGGATCGGGCTGTCGTTGCGTACCACCAGCGTGGCGACGTTGCCCTTGGCGCCATCGCTGCGCACGAACTGGGCGAATACCTGCATGTGCTGGTGCGTCACCGCCTCGACCGCGAGCTTGCCGGAGAGAAAGGCGATGTCCACCCGCTGCGCGCCGATCGCGTCGGCAAGGCCGGCGTAGCTGCCCACCGATACCGTGGTCACCGGGCGTTGCAGCCGCTTCTGCAGATCGTCCAGCAGCGGGCGCCACTGCTCCAGCGACTCGGCCGCACTGCCGATCGGCAGGATGCCGAAACGGACCGATGACGACGCCGCCCCGTCGGTCGCCTGCGCATGGCCGCGGGGCAGCAGCAACCCCAGCGCCAGCAGGCCGGCAAGCATCCAGACCATGTCACGCCCGCGGCGCTGATGGTGTCGGCGGAACCCCGCGATATCCAATGTTGCTGCTCCCTCGAATCCCGCACCCCGTGACCCGTATATAGTCGCGATCGCCGCATCCGGCAAGCAGTCCCGGCCGTTGCCCTGGCGGGTTCCATACGCTGCGGCAATGCCTTCACGTGCGGGAGCCCATTGGCGAGCGATGCCTGTCACTGCGAATCCCGCTTCTGGTTCACCGCCAGAAGCGTCGTCCGCCAGCGGGGGCCTGCGCGCGCGATAGGCTCAGAGGGTCGGCACGGGGTTGTCCGTCGCGACGCTCGCGCCCTGCCCGATCGTCATCGCGGCAGGGTAGTTTCGACCTGGCCGCAGCGGCCGGAAGCATGCCGCCTCGCGGCAGAACGTTTCCCGTTCGTTGCCCGCATGCCAGCCGGGCACGCCGGCCAGCGGCAAGGGGCGCAGTTCCAGCGGATCGCACAGCACCCGACCGTCAGCGATGGCCTGTGCGCAGGCCTGGAAAGCCTCTGCCGGCAACACCTGTGGTCCGGCAACCACCAGCGCCTTGCCCACCAGCAGTTTTTCCGGTGTCAACGCGTGCTCGAGCAGGGCATGGCCGAACAGTTCCACCCCGATGCGCCCGTCCAGCCAGGCCGCGCGCTCGCGCCAGAACAGGCCGTGCCAGTCGTGGGCATCCCACAGGGCCAGCAGCGAGGGATCACGCAGCACGACCACTGCGCCGGCTTCGTCGAAATGGGTCAGCGCGCACTGCGCGCGCGAGCGTTGCTTCGTGCCCATGCGCGCGATCTCGGCCACCTGCCGCGCGTTGAGCGCCCGCTTGAGTGCGGGGTGGCACAGCCAGACCAGCGCGTTGAACAGGTCGTGCCAGTTGCACGCGCGGGTGGCGATGACGCCGCGGTCGGCGATGCGCTGCTCGTAGTGCAGGCCGTCGGCGAGCAGTTCGCGGGTTTGCGCCGCGAAACGTTCGCGCATGCCTGCGGGGCGACAGGCGTTGAGCGCATCGACGGACGGCCAGTCGCGGGCCTCGAGAAACCCGGCATGTTCGCGCCAGGCGGCCAGCGGCAGCCGATCGAACACTCGCGGATCGACCGCGTCGCGGGAAGGCGGAGTGTATTTCATGCGCTCGTCCATGAGCGCAGCGATCCATGGATTGCCATGACGTTCATTCCACGCCTAGCCCCGACATCAGAAGCGGCCTTCCCTGGCCGCACTTTCAGACAAGCTTGAGGGCGGGATGCGCGAGGCGGGCGTGCAGGTCGTGCTCGCTGGCCGCCTCGACCAGCACGTCGACGAACTGGCCCGGCTTCAGGTGCTGGCCATCGGCAATCAGCACGTTGCCGTCGATCTCCGGCGCGTCGGCGGCGGAACGGGCCACCGCACCATCGGCGTTCGCCTCGTCCACCAGCACCTTGAGCGTGCGGCCGACCTTGCGCTGCAGCTTCGCGGCGGAAATTTCCGCCTGCACCGCCATGAACTGTTCGAGGCGGTCCTCTTTCAGCTCCTCGGAAACCGCGCCGGGCAGCTCGTTCGCCTTGGCGCCGTCCACCGGCGAGTAGGCGAAGGCGCCGACGCGATCCAGCTCGGTCTCGCGCAGGAAATCCAGCAGTTCCTCGAACTCCGCATCCGTCTCGCCGGGGAAGCCGACGATGAAGGTGCTGCGGATGGTGAGGTCGGGCACCAGGGCGCGCCAGTTGCGGATGCGCTCCAGCGTCTTGTCGATGTTGCCCGGGCGCTTCATCAGCTTCAGGATGCGCGGGCTGGCGTGCTGGAACGGGATGTCGAGGTACGGCAGGATTTTCCCTGCCGCCATCAGCGGCATCAGCTCGTCCACGTGCGGGTACGGGTAAACGTAGTGCAGCCGCGTCCACGCACCCAGCTCCGACAGGCCTCCGCACAGCTCGGTCATGCGCGTGCGGTACGCCTTGCCGCGCCATGCGCGTTCGGCGTATTTCAGGTCGACGCCATAGGCGCTGGTGTCCTGCGAGATCACCAGCAGCTCCTTGACGCCGCCCCTGACCAACTTCTCCGCCTCGATGAGCACCTCGTCGACCGGACGCGACACCAGGTTGCCGCGCATCGACGGGATGATGCAGAAGCTGCAGCGGTGGTTGCAGCCCTCGGAAATCTTCAGGTAGGCGTAGTGCTTCGGGGTGAGCTTCACTCCCGTGTCCGGCACGATGTCGATGAACTTGTTGCGCTTCGGCGGCAACGCCGCGTGCACCGCGCTCATCACGCTGGCGTAGTCCTGCGGGCCGCTGATCGACAGTACGTCGGGATACGCCTCGCGGATCAGCGCCTCGCGCTTGCCCAGGCAGCCGGTGACGATCACCTTGCCGTTCTCGTTGAGCGCAGTGCCGATCGAGTCCAGCGACTCCTGCACCGCGGCGTCGATGAAGCCGCAGGTGTTCACCACCACCGCGTCGGCCTCGCCGTAGCTGGGCACGATTTCATAACCCTCGACCTTGAGCTGGGTAAGGATGCGCTCGGAATCGACCAGCGCCTTGGGGCAGCCGAGGCTGACGAAGCCGATCTTGTGGGCGGTCTGGGACATGCGGGACGCTACCGGAAACCTGCGGAGTAACCGGGAATTATACGGCAGTGCAGCCCGGCCACCGGCACGGCTAGACTTCACGCGATCCCCCCGCCGGAGCCGCCCATGGGCCAGCACATCAACATCCCCACCACCCGCACCCAGTGCATCGGCGGCTACCTTGCCCAGCCATCAGGCAAGCCGAAGGGCGGCATCGTGGTGATCCAGGAGATCTTCGGCGTCACCGCGCACATCCGCCGCGTGGCCGACCGCTTCGCCGAACACGGCTACACCGCGATCGCGCCGGCGTTCTTCGACCACCTGGAAAGCGGCGTGGAACTGGGCTACGACCAGGTCGGCGCGAACAAGGGCAGGCAGCTGGTGAACGAGCTGGGGCTGGAGCGAGCGCTGGAGGACGTCGCCAGCGCCGCCGAGTCGATCGCCTCGGCCGGGAAGATCGGCACCGTCGGCTACTGCTGGGGCGGCACGGTGGCCCTGCTCGCCGCGTTGCGCCTGGGCCTGCCGTCGGTGAGCTACTACGGCGCGCGCAACCTGCCGTTCCTGCACGAGACGCCGCAGGCGCCGGTGATGTTCCACTTCGGCGAAAAGGACCACAGCATCACGCCGGAAATGGTGGCGAAACACCGCGAGGCGCTGCCGCAGATGGAAATCTTCACCTACCCGGCCGACCACGCCTTCAACCGCGACGGCAGCGCGCCTTACGACGAGGCCAGCGCGAAACTGGCGCTGCAGCGCACGCTGGCGTTCTTCGACCGGCAGCTGGCCGGCGCATGAGCGCAGCCGCCTTCGCGCTCGATCCGCGGCTGGCGGCGGACACTTGCCCGGTCGCTGCGTTGCCGCTGTGTGACGTTTTGCTGATGAACGACGCGCGCTACCCCTGGCTGATCCTGGTACCGCGCCGCGCCGGCCTGGTCGAGATCGCCGACCTGGATACCGGCGGGCAGGCCGCCTTGTGGCAGGAGGTGAGCCGCGCGACTGCCGCACTGCGCGCCGTCGTCCGCTGCGACAAGCTCAACCTCGGCGCGCTCGGCAACATCGTGCGCCAGCTGCATGTGCACCTGGTCGCCAGGGTCGAAGGCGATGCGGCATGGCCGGGGCCGGTCTGGGGCCACGGCCGCAGCGTGGCCTACGATGACGACCGCGCGGCCGCGCTGATCGCCGCACTGAGGCATGCGCTGGCGGGCTGAGAGCCCCGCAAATGCAAAAGCCCGCGGAGGCCATCCGCGGGCCTTGCAGCGTAACCGGCCGTGTTACTGCTGCTGCGAGGGATCGAAACTGCCGCCGGAAGCCGACTTGCCCTTCAGCTCGTCGTTCATCTGCACCGGCGCGTGGTAATCCTCGAGCCTGCGCGCCTTGGTATCCACCGGGTTGATCTTCTTCAGCGTGCCGCCGTCGTCGTAGTACACGGTGAAGCCGTAGTCGAGCTGCATGCGCGCCATGTACTCGAGGTGCTGCTTGCGCACCTTCGAATCGTCGCTGCGCTCCAGCAGCACGGTCTTCGGCAGCTTGCCCTGCTCCTTCAGGTAGGAGAAATGGCTGCCCAGATCCAGCGCCGACAGCACCGCGCCGTCCAGCAGGAACTGGCCGCTCTTGTAGGCGTTGACGACGGTGTCGAACTGGCCCTGGGCCTGGGCGGTGCTGACCTCATCCCTGGTGCTGCCGCGATGGCAACCGGCCAGCACCAGCAGGCTGCCCAGCATGGCTGCCGCGACCGCACGGGTAAGCAGGGGCGAAAAACGGATCATCGGTGTCTCCTGGAAACATGTCGGGGCACCCGGCGGAGTGTAGCGCCCGGCCGGGATCATGAGCAGCACGGGGCGCCGCCCGTTCAGGCGAGCGATCAGGTACGCGGCAGGGTCACGCCCTGCTGGCCCTGGTACTTGCCGCCGCGGTCCCGGTAGCTGGTCTCGCACTCCTCGTCGGATTCGAAGAACAGCATCTGCGCCACGCCCTCGTTGGCGTAGATTTTTGCGGGCAGCGGCGTGGTGTTGGAGAACTCCAGCGTCACATGCCCTTCCCACTCCGGCTCCAGCGGCGTCACGTTGACGATGATGCCGCAGCGTGCGTAGGTACTCTTGCCCAGGCACACCACCAGCACGTTGCGCGGGATGCGGAAGTACTCCACCGTGCGCGCCAGCGCGAAGGAATTCGGCGGGATGATGCACACGTCCGACACCACGTCGACGAAGCTGTTCGGATCGAACGCCTTCGGGTCGACGATGGTGGAGTTGATGTTGGTGAACACCTTGAACTCGCGCGCGCAGCGCACGTCGTAGCCGTAGCTGGAGGTGCCCCAGGACACTGCGCGGCCGCCGTCGGCGCCATGCTTCACCTGGCCCGGCTCGAACGGCTCGAT
The DNA here is from genome assembly GCF_033345435.1 of Rhodanobacter sp. KK11. Taxonomy (NCBI): domain Bacteria; kingdom Pseudomonadati; phylum Pseudomonadota; class Gammaproteobacteria; order Lysobacterales; family Rhodanobacteraceae; genus Rhodanobacter; species Rhodanobacter sp. KK11. The sequence goes on along the minus strand of NZ_JAWPMI010000001.1, from coordinate 1,282,247 downwards.
CATGCCGTGGCCCTGGGCCATGCGGCGGATCCACTTGTCGGATTTGATGCTCACGCGGTCTCCGGTCGATTGCGGAAGGCCCGGCAGGCGGGCGCAAAGCGGCAAAAATACATGGTCGGGACGCCGGCGCGCCAGCCGACCGGCTTCACGCCACGCACAGGGCTTCGGCCAGGATATCCAGCGCCACCTGCAATTCCGCGCGGCGTTCCGCACTGGCCAGCACCTGCGCCGCCGTGCAGCCGGCTCCCGGCAACGCCACCGCCACGGGCTGCGGCGCCAGCAGCTGGGCGGACATGGTGAACAGGGTCTCGGCCAGCGCCTCCTGCGCATGGTACGAACCGCGCGCGGCGGTGTTCAGCAGCAGCACCGGCTTGCCCGGAAACTCCAGGCTGCCGACCAGCCAGTCCAGCAGGTTCTTGAACGCGCCGGGCACGCCATGGGCGTATTCGGGGCAGGCGATCAGCAGGGCATCGGCGCGGCCGATGGCCTCGCGCAAGGTCAATACCGACGCCGGCACCGTCGCGGCCTCATCGTCGGGATTGAACAGCGGCAGCGCGCCCAGCCCCTCATACAACGCCAGTTCGAGCGTCGGCGGAGCCAGTTCGCGTGCGGCCTCCAATGCCGCGCGGTTGGACGATACCCGGCGCAGGCTGCCGCACAGGCAGAGCACGCGCCGCGCCGGCGCCGTCATGCGGCCGGCACGCCCTGCACCACGATCTTGCCCAGCCCCAGCGACTTGTTGCGCGGCTGCCGCGACAGCCGGCCCGCCGCGTTGCGGGCGATCTCGCGATAGCGCATGGCGAGGTCGGAGTTGGGGATCGCCGCTACCGTGGGGTTGCCGCCGTCGGCCTGCTCGCGGATGCGGATGTCCAGCGGCAGCGAGCCGAGATAGGCCGCGCCGTACTGCGTGGCCATGCGCTCGCCGCCGCCTTCGCCGAAGATGTTTTCCTCGTGGCCACAGTTCGAGCACACGTGGGTGGCCATGTTCTCCACCACGCCGAGCACCGGCACCTCGACCTTCTCGAACATCTTCAGCGCCTTGCGCGCGTCCAGCAGGGCGATGTCCTGCGGCGTGGTGACGATCACCGCGCCGGCCACCGGCACCTTCTGCGACAGCGTGAGCTGGATGTCGCCGGTGCCCGGCGGCAGATCGACGATCAGGTAGTCGAGCTGCTCCCAGCGCGTGTCGGTGAGCAGCTGCATCATCGCCTGGGTGACCATCGGGCCGCGCCAGATCATCGGTGTGTCCTCTTCCACCAGGAAGCCGATCGACATCACCGGCATGCCGTGCGCCTGCATCGGGATGATGCTCTTGCCGTCCGGCGAGGCCGGCTTGCCGTGCACGCCGAGCATGGTCGGCTGGCTCGGGCCGTAGATGTCCGCGTCCATCACGCCGACCTTCGCGCCTTCGGCCTGCAACGCCAGCGCAAGGTTCGCCGACACCGTGGACTTGCCCACGCCGCCCTTGCCGGACGCCACCACGATGATGTTCTTCACGTTCGGCAGCGGCCCCAGCGTGCCCTGCACCTTGTGCACGTGGATGCGGCTGGTGATCGACACCGCGGCCGACTCGATCGCCGGATCGGCTTCCAGCGCCTGGCGCGCGCGTGCCGTGAGATCGTCGATCGCGCCGGCGGCCGGATAACCCAGTTGCAGGTCCACCGACACCTTCGCGCCGTCCACGCCGACCGCGCGCACGGCCTCGCCCAGCGGCGCACCGGTGTGGGTGTCGGTGAGGCCACCAAGGATCTGGCGGACCAGGGCTTCATTCGCCTGCGTCATGTCGGTGTCGGCTCGGGTCTGTGCGGGGGTGTCCATTATGCCAGCCCGCGGAAGCCGGCCCGCTGACTTGGGTCAGTGACGGGGATGGCGCAATGCAGCTTGACGCCCCTGCCGAACCTCGCCAGTCTCGCGGCCATACGCATTCGTACGGGAGGATCATCCATGAAGCATGCTTTCCGCCTCACCTTCGCCGCCGGCCTGCTGCTCGCCGCCGGCGCCGCGCTGGCCGCCAACGACACGCCGGTCGGCACCTGGAAGACCATCGACGACACGACCCACAAGCCGAAGTCGATCGTCGAGATCACCGAGCACAACGGCGAGTACCAGGCGAAGATCGTGGAGTTGCTGAACCGCACGCCGGAAGACGTGGCGCGCGACGGCGAGCATCCGGTCTGCAGCAAGTGCGAAGGCGAGCGCAAGAACCAGCCGATCGTGGGCATGACCTTCATGTGGGGGGTCAGCAAGAACGGCGACGAGTGGAGCGGCGGCAAGATCCTCGACCCGAAGAACGGCAAGGTCTACAAGGTGAAGCTCAAGCTGATGGACGGCGGACAGAAACTCGACGTGCACGGCTACATCGGCTTTGCCCTGCTCGGTCGCTCGCAGGTATGGGAACGGCAGGACTGATCCCGCTTCATCACCGCGCCTGACCCGAACGCCTCGCACCGCCCGCCGGTGCGGGGCGTTTTCATGTGGCGCACGCCGCCTGCCCGGCGGGTGATGAGGCTGGTCAGCGGCTCGACGCCGTCGAGCCGCCGCCGAAGTCCGGCGGCAACAGGCCGCGCCGCGGACGGGGCCGCCAGACGGGCATGGCATAATGCGCAGTCATCACCGGAATACGCCCCATGAGTCGTCGCCTGCTCGTCACCAACGCCCTGCCCTATGCCAACGGCCCGCTGCACATGGGCCACCTGCTGGGCTACATCCAGGCCGACATCTGGGTGCGTGCGCAACGGATGAGCGGCAACAAGGTGATTTACGTCTGCGCCGACGATGCCCACGGCACGCCGATCATGCTGGCTGCGGAAAAGGCCGGCATGACGCCGGAGGCGTTCATCGCCGGCATCCGCGAGAGCCACGAGGCGGATTTCGCCGCGTTCGGCGTGGCCTTCGACCAGTACCACACCACCCATTCGGAAGAGAACCGCGAGCTGTCGACGCTGATCTACACGCGCCTGCGCGACGGCGGCTACATCGCCAGGCGCAACATCCAGCAGTTGTTCGACCCCGAAAAGGAAATGTTCCTGCCGGACCGCTACATCAAGGGCACCTGCCCGAACTGCGGCACGCCGGATCAGTACGGCGACAACTGCGAGCACTGCGGCGCCACCTACGCGCCCACCGACCTGATCAACCCGGTCTCGGTGATGTCCGGCGCCACCCCGGTGCTGCGCGACTCGGAGCACTATTTCTTCGAGCTGGGCAAGTTCGAGGGGCTGCTGCGCGACTGGTTCGCCGGCAAGCTCACCCACGGCAAGCCGGTGGCGAACAGCGGCGTGGCGGCGAAGCTGCGCGAGTGGCTGGACGGCGGCCTGAAGGACTGGGACATCTCGCGCGACGCGCCCTACTTCGGCTTCCCGATCCCCGACGCGCCGGGCAAGTTCTTCTACGTGTGGCTGGATGCGCCGGTCGGCTACCTGGCCAGCTTCAAGGCGCTGTGCGACCGCACCCGCCTGAAGTTCGACGAGTTCCTCGCTCCCGGCAGCAGCGCCGAGATGCATCACTTCATCGGCAAGGACATCATCAACTTCCACGGCCTGTTCTGGCCGGCGATGCTGCACGGCGCCGGCTTCCGTACGCCGACCGCGCTGCACGTCAACGGCTACCTCACGGTGAACGGCGCGAAGATGTCCAAGTCGCGCGGCACCTTCATCCAGGCGCGCACCTACCTGGACGCCGGCCTGCATCCGGAATTCCTGCGCTACTACTTCGCCAGCATGCTCAGCGACGCGCCGGTCGACGTGGACCTCGACCTCAAGGCGTTCGAGGAGCGCGTCAACTCGCATCTGGTCGGCAAGTGGGTGAACATCGCCAGCCGCACCGCCGGCTTCGTGCACAAGTATTTCGGCGGCCGTCTGGCGCCGCAGTTCTGCGCGGAAGAGACCGCGCTGTGGAACACCCTGCTGGAGCACTACGACGGCGTCGCCGCGCTGTACGACGGCGGCGACTTCGCCGAGGTTACCCGCCGCTTCGTGCTGATGGCCGACCTGGTCAACGGCCACATCGCCGCCAAGGCGCCATGGAGCATGGCCAAGGACGAAAACCGCCGCGACGAACTGCACCAGGTGTGCTCGTTCGCGCTGACTTCGTTCCGCCTGCTGACCGGCATGCTCAAGCCGATCCTGCCGACCACCGCGGCCGCTGCCGAGCGCTTCCTGAACGCGCCGATCGCGGATTTCGACGATGCCCGCGCGCCGCTGCGCAATCACGCCATCCATGCCTTCGAGCCGTTGCTCGGCCGCATCGACCCCAAACGCATCGAGGCGATGGTGGAGGCCTCGAAGGATTCGCTCGGCGCATCGACCGAAGCTCCCGCCGCCCCGAAAAAGAAGAAGATCATGAACGACACCGCCAAGCCGAACGCCACCCCCGCCGCCGCGCCCGCCACGGACGCGCCAGGCGTCATCGGCATCGACGACTTCGCCAGGCTCGACCTGCGCGTCGGCAAAGTGCTCGCCTGCGATTTCGTCGACGGCTCGGACAAGCTGCTGCGCTTCGAGCTGGACGCCGGCGCGCTGGGCAAGCGGCAGATCTTCTCCGGCATCCGCGCCGCCTACGGCGAGCCGGAGAAACTGGTGGGTCGCAACGTGGTGTTCATCGCCAACCTGGCCCCGCGCAAGATGCGCTTCGGCCTGTCCGAAGGCATGATCCTCTCGGCCGGCGACGGCGGCAGCGACCTGTTCCTGCTCGACGCCGACCAGGGTGCGCAGCCCGGTGCCACCGTACGCTGACGCGCAAGCGATGACCCTGGCCGACCGCATCGACGCACTCCTGCCGCAGACGCAGTGCGAGCAGTGCGGCTACCACGGCTGCCGGCCGTATGCGGAGGCAATCGCGCGCGGCCAGGTGGAGATCAATCGCTGCCCGCCCGGCGGCGCGGCCGGCATCGCGAAGCTGGCGGCGCTACTGGATCGGCCGGTGTTGCCGCTGGACCCCACTTGCGGTGTGGAGAAGCCGCGCATGCTGGCCCGCATCGTCGAGGCCGACTGCATCGGCTGCACCAAGTGCATCCAGGCCTGCCCGGTCGACGCCATCGTGGGCGCATCGAAACTGATGCATACCGTGCTCGCCGACGACTGCACCGGCTGCGAGCTGTGCGTGCCGGCCTGCCCGGTCGACTGCATCGTGCTGGAACCGATGCCGCCCGCGCAGATCGACGCCGCACACGCCGACGCAGCGCGTGCGCATTTCCAGCGCCGCGAAGCGCGCCTGCAAAGCCAGCGCGACGAACGCGAAGCCGAGCTGGCCGCGCGCAAGGCCGCGGTGGATGCCGCCGCCGGCCCGGTCAATCCCGTACTGGCCGCGCTGGCCCGCGCCAGGGCGAAACAGCAGGAACCGAAACCGTGAAGCGGGCCGACGTGATCGAACTGTTCTCGCGCCTGCGCGAGCTCGACCCGCACCCCACCACCGAACTCGTTTACAGCACGCCGTTCGAGCTGCTGGTCGCGGTGGTGCTGTCGGCGCAGGCCACCGACGTGGGCGTCAACAAGGCCACGAAAAAACTCTATCCGGTGGCGAACACGCCGCAGGCAATCCTCGCGCTGGGCGAGGAAGGCCTGAAGAAGTACATCAGCACGATCGGCCTGTTCAACGCGAAGGCGAAGAACGTCATCGCGCTGTGCCGGCTGCTGATCGAGCAGCACGACGGCGAGGTGCCGCGCACGCGCGAAGCGCTGGAAGCGTTGCCCGGCGTAGGCCGCAAGACCGCCAACGTGATGCTCAACACCGCGTTCGGCGAGCCGACCATCGCGGTCGACACGCACATCTTCCGCGTCGCCAACCGCACCGGGCTCGCCCCCGGCAAGGACGTGCGCGCGGTGGAGGACAAGCTGGAAAAAGTGGTGCCGGCCGAGTTCAAGCACGACGCCCACCACTGGCTAATCCTGCACGGCCGCTACGTGTGCAAGGCGCGCAAGCCGGACTGCCCCCACTGCGCGATCCGCGACCTGTGCCGCTACAGGGACAAGACAGTCGGTTAGAGGAACGGGGAACGGCAGAGCATGGCTCTTGCTCCTGCTCTGTAGGGCGGGCACTGCCCGCCGGCTTTTCGAACAAAAGCGGCGGGCAGTGCCCGCCCTACGAAGCAAGAGCATCGCGAACCGGGATGCTCGGCAGCCAATCAGGCCGGCAACTGCGCCCGCTCCAGCGCCGCGATGTGCCGTTCCAGCCGCGGCCCGAGATAGCAATGCGAGCCGCACGGCAGCAGCCCCACCTTGCCGAACTCGCGCAGGTACCACGCCGGCGTGCGCGAGACGAAACCGTGGTGGTCGCCGGCCACGTCGTCACGGCTGGTGAACACTTCCAGGAACGCCACGCCCTCGAGCATCTCGCCGATGCCCTGCAGGCCGGCGCGGATCTCCGCCGGCTTCAGGTAATGCAGCACGTCGGTGCACACGATCAGGTCGAAGCGCGTGTCGAAGCGCAATTGTTCGAGCTGGCCGAAACGGGCCAGGCCGATCTGGCGGCTGCGGCCGTAGCGCGCCACCACGTACTCGCTGGCATCCAGCCCGCGATACACGATGCCCGGTCGCAGCGCGCGCAATGGCGCGCGCCAGGTCGCCTCGCCGCAACCCACGTCGAGCACGTTGCGGATCGGTCGGCCTAGGTAGTACTCGGCCTGCGCCACCACCATCGCCACCTTGCGCTTGAGCTCCGCCGGCGAAGCCACCGCGTGGCGTGGGTCGCGGTACCACTTGTCGAAATAGGCGCGGTCGTAGGTCTTGGGCATCGGCAGTCGATCCGGCAAAGACGGCATGGTAACCGGGCGACTCAGTCCGCCGCGCGCGGCACCAGCATGTGCTTGGCGACATGCCCGTGCAGCCGGCCCAGCCCGCGCGCCAGGTGCAGGGTAACGAACAGCAGCGCGATGCCGATCACGCACATCGCCAGTGCGTCACCCCAGCCGGGCACGTGCTCACCGAAGCCCCAGTCCACGACGACCCGGTGGTTCACGTACAGCCCGGGCAGCCAGTCGCTCTGGAACAGCATCGCCAGCGGCGCGCCGACGAGGGCCACCGACACGCTGAGCAAAGTCACGGCCAGCGTGAAGTACACGATGCCCAGCGGCAGCATCAGCCACATGTAGCAAAGCGTGGTCCAGGTGTGCACGTCGGTGAACATGCTGCCGATGCGCTTCATCAGGCTCATGCCCTGGGTCGGGTACACCGGCCGGCGCGGCATGCGCATGCCGAGCATCGCCTCCACGATGCGCCCTTCCACCAGCGACAGCACGCGCACGCTGCCGAAGAACAGCACGATGAACGGCAGGCCGATGATCAGCACCGACAGCCCCACCGACAGCGACAACCCGGTCACCGCCCAGGTGAAGTAGAAGATGCCGGTGGCCAGCGACAACAGCATGTAGAACAGCGCGCCGTAAGTGCGCGGATCGGCGGCAACGCCGAAGAAGCGCCCGGCCAGCGAACGACGCTTCGGCGGCGGCGGCGGACGCAGCGCGCGCTGGATCTTGATTTCCTGGTCGCGGTAGATCTCGGCCACCTCGTCCGGCGCGCCGTAGCTGCCGACGACGTGTTCCAGCATCAGCGCCTCGCCGCGGTCGGGTTGCTCGGCCAGTTCGGCGCGCAGGTGTTCCTCGGCGTCGTACAGTGCGTCCTGGATCAGGGCCGGGTCGGCGCCGCGCAGCGCGGCGCGCAGTTGTTCGAGGTATTCGGCGATGGTGCGTGGCGCGTTCATTACACCCCTCCTTGCAAGACGTTATCGACGGAATCGCGGGTGGCATTCCACGCGGCGACCCATTCGCGCAATACCTCGCGCCCCGGTTTGGTGATGCGGTAATAGCGCCGCGGCGGCCCGCTGACGGAAGGCTCCACCTCGCTGGCGAGCAGGCCGGCCGCCTCCAGGTTGCGCAGCACCGGATACAACGCGCTCTGCTTGCCGGCCAACACGCCCTCGCCCACCTCCTCCAGCCGCTTGGCGATCTGGTAGCCGTACATCGGCTGGCGTGACTGCCCCAGCACCGCCAGCAGCACCAGCGACACGGTGCCGCTGGAGAGCTCCTTCTGGAACTTCTTCAACTGGCTGGCGCTGTCGTCCACCTTGCTCACCCGCACTGCCGCATGACGTTGAGTGAACCATATTGCTAACTTGACACTAGTGCATGGGCCTGAAGTCATGCCCAGCTCAACCCGTGGCAGCACTCTGCTAAGTTGCAGCCCTTGCCATCCGTCGCCAAGGGGAATGCCATGCTTCGCCGCTACCTCGTCGCCGCCCTCGCGCTGGCCAGCAGCCTGCTGGCGCTGCCCGCCCTCGCCGCCGAGCAGACCAAGCCCACGCCGACGGCGAAGGAAATCCTGGCCAAATCCACGCCGGCCGAGTGGCGCACGCCGGACCCGCAGAACTTGTTGTTCATGCAGCTGCCGGGCGGGCGCGTAGTGATCGAGCTGGCGCCGGACTTCACCCCGCTGCACGCGGCGAACATCCGCACCCTGGTGCGCCAGCACTATTTCGACGGGCTGGCGATCATCCGCGTGCAGGACAACTTCGTCACCCAGTGGGGTGACCCGAACGACGACGACAACGGCGACAAGAGCAAGGTCCGCCCGCTGGGCCAGGCCAGCAAGACGCTGGCGCCGGAGTTCACCCGCGCGATCGACCCGAAACTGCCGTGGACGCCGCTGCCAGACGGCGACGTGTACGCGCCCGAGGTCGGTTTCAGCGAAGGCTTCCCGGTGGGGCGCGATCCCGCCAGCGGGCAGGAATGGGTGGCGCACTGCTACGGCACGGTCGGCGTGGCGCGTGACGTGGCGCCGGAAACCGGCAACGGCAGCTCGCTGTACGCGGTGATCGGCCAGGCGCGCCGGCTGGACCACAACCTCGCCGTGGCCGGCCGCGTGCTGGAAGGCATGCCGCTGCTGTCCGGGCTGCCGCGCGGCCCCGAGCCGATGGGCTTCTACACGCAACCGCAGCAGCGCATCACCATCGAATCGGTACGGCTGGCCGCCGACCTGCCGGCGAAGGACCGTCCGGCGATCCAGGTGCTGCGCACCGACAGCGCCAGCTTCGCCGCGCTGGTCGAGGCGAAACGCAACGGCCGCAACGCGTTCTATCCGAAGCCGGTCGGCAAGGTCGACCTGTGCGGCATCGACGTGCCCGTGCGCGGGACGAGGCCGGCGTCCTGACGCCGCCGAACATTTTGTTCACCCGCATCGGTTACCTTGCATCGTCGGCCAAGCGCGAAATCCGCTGCATGTCCCTGAACGACACCCTGGTCTTCCTGCGCGCCTGGCTGCGCGACCCGCGCGGCATCGGCGCGGTGACACCGTCCGGCGCGGCGCTGGCGCGGCTGATGACCAGTCACGTCAGCGCGTTGGGCGGACCGGTGATCGAACTGGGGCCCGGCACTGGCGCATTGACCCGCGCCCTGCTGGCGCGTGGCGTACCGTTGCACCGGCTGGCCCTGGTCGAAGCCGACCCGCAACTCGCCGATGCACTGGGTCGGCGCTACCCGGAGGCGATCATCCTGCGCATGGATGCCGCCCGGCTCGGCGATACCGCACCGCTGTTCGGCGACGAGCGCGCCTGTGCCGTGGTCAGCGGCCTGCCGCTGCTGTCGATGCCGCCGGTCCAGGTCGCCGCGATCATGCAAGGCGTGTTCGAACGCCAGCTGCGCAGCGGCGGCATGTTCTACCAGTTCACCTACGGCCCGCGCTGCCCGCTGCCGCCGGCCCTGCTCGCGCAGCTGAACCTGCAGGCCCGCCGGGTCGGCGGCGCGCTGTTCAACCTGCCACCGGCGACGGTGTACTGCATCAGCCGACGGGCGCAAAGCCAGGTCGCCGCCTGATTCGCCGACGCTTGCCGCAGGGCCCTGGGCAAGGTCCGCCGATCGACCACGAGTGAACGGGGTCTGAAAGCCGCCGCCCACCACGACATAACCTTTGCACCCCTGCGGCTATCACTGGACGCGATGCCTCGACGCGTGCGGATGACGCGCGGGCCCACCGCCGCAGAGGAGTGACGGATGCAACGCCGCGGGAAAGTACTCAGCTGGATCGCAGGTGGCGTATTGGCGTTGCTCGCGGCGCTGTTGATCGTGGTCGCCACGTTCGACTGGAACCGGGTGAAGCCGTTCATCGCCGACAAGGTCAGCCAGGCCATCGGGCGGCCGTTCGCAATCAACGGCGAGCTTGGCGTGGACTGGCGCCGCGACCGCAACGGCCGCGGACCCGGCTCGTGGCTACCGTGGCCCGAGTTCACCGCGCGCGACATCAGCATCGCCAATCCTGACTGGACCGCGCAACCGCAGTTCGCCCATCTCGACGCGCTGCACTTCCGACTGTCGCTGCCGGCGCTTCTGGCGCACCGCATCGAGGTGCCCACGCTGCAGCTGGTGCGCCCCACGGTCGACCTGGAGCGCGACAAGTCGGGCCGCGCCAGCTGGGAATTCGCGCTGCCGGCAAACACCGCGCCCTCGGTCTGGAAGCTGCAGCTGGGCACGATCGGCTTCGACCAGGGCGTGATCACGCTCGACGACGCCGCCAGCCGGGTGAAGCTCAAGCTGGTGGTGGAGCCGTTGCAGGCGGCGATTCCCTACGCACAGATCGTGGCGCAACAATCCAGCGAGGCGCGCGAGCAAGCCGGCAGGACAGCCGGCGCGGCGGCGACGAAGGTGATGGCCGGTGGCGACGCCACGCCGGAACGGATCGGCCAGCCGACGGCGTCGACGGCCTACCAGTTCGGCTGGACCGCAAACGGCAGCTACCAGGGCAGCCCGCTCAGGGGCAAGGGCCGTACCGGCGCCGTGCTGGCGCTGCAGGACGCGAGCTTGCCGTTTCCGCTGCAGGCCGACCTGCGCATCGGCGACAACCGCATCGCACTGGTCGGCACGCTGACCGATCCGCTGCACCTGGGTGCGCTCGACGTGCGCCTGTGGCTCTCCGGTTCCAGCATGGCCAGGCTGTATCCGATCACCGGCGTCACCCTGCCCGACACGCCACCGTACGCCACCGAGGGCCACTTGAAGGCCGAACTGCATCGCGGCGGCAGCCGTTACAGCTACCAGAACTTCCGCGGCCGCGTCGGCGGCAGCGACCTGGCCGGCAACCTGCTGTTCGTCACCGGCGGCGCGCGGCCGAAGTTGAGCGGCGAGCTGCATTCGAAGCTGCTGCAGTTCGCCGACCTCGCGCCGCTGATCGGCGCCGATTCCAGCACCCATAAGGCGCAGCGCGGCGACGCCACGCCGCAACCGGCCGACAAGCTGCTGCCGGTGGAACCGTTCCGCACCGACCGCTGGCAGGCGATGGACGCGGACGTGACCTTCGCCGGCGCGCGCATCGTACGCGGCGAGGCGCTGCCGATCGACTCGCTCAGTACCCACCTGGTGATGGACAACGGCGCGCTGCACCTCGACCCGCTGAGCTTCGGCCTCGCCGGCGGCACCGTGCGCAGCAACGTCACCCTCGACGGCAGCCGCACGCCGATGCGCGGCGTGCTGAAACTCGACGCACGCCACCTCAAGCTGAAGCAGCTGTTCCCGACCTTCGAGCCGATGCGCACCAGCTTCGGCGAGATCAACGGCCATGCCGCGCTCGATGCGCAGGGCAATTCGGTGGCCGCCCTGCTCGGCAGCGCGAACGGCGAGCTGAAGCTGCTGATGAACGACGGCGCGATCAGCAAGACTCTCCTGGAAACCGCCGGCCTCAACGTGGCCAACATCGTCATCGGCAAGCTGTTCGGCGACAAGACCGTACCGATCAACTGCGCCGCCACCGACATGGCCGCAACCGACGGCTTGTTCGACATGCGCCTGTTCGTGTTCGACACCGACGACGCGGTGGTCAACGTGACCGGTACGGTGAACTTCGCCAGCGAGAAACTCGACCTGGACGTGAAGCCGCATACCAAGGGCCTTCGCGTATTCTCGCTGCGCTCGCCACTGTACGTGCACGGCACGCTGAAGAACCCGGACGTCGGTGTGCACGCCGGCCCGCTGCTGGCGCGCGGCGCCGGCGCCGTCGCGCTGGGCACGGTCGCCGCGCCGGCCGCCCTGCTTGCCCTGATCGCGCCCAGCCACGGCGACGGCGGCGACAACACCTGCCGCAAGGTGCTGCAGCAGTTGCGCGGTGCCGACACGACGCAGACGCGCCCGCACCGGTAGGAGCCCGCTGGCGGGCGATGCTTTTGCTCTGCGCTTCCTGATCCCGGTGCTCATCAAAAAAAGCATCGCCCGCCAGCGGGCTCCTACAAGTGCGTTACGGTAATGACCAGGATATCCGTGATGGTTTGGCGAGAGCCGGCGCTAGAATGTCGCGCCACCCTCCCCTGCGAATTCCCCATGCAACCCGTCAACCAGGCCCGCCTGCAGATCCACTTCTGCGTGTTGCTGTGGGGCTTCACTGCGATCCTCGGCAAGCTGATCACGCTGCCCGCGCTGCCGCTGGTGTGGTGGCGCATGCTGCTGGTGGTGGCGGCGCTGCTGTTGATGCCGCGGGTCTGGCGCGGGCTGCGTGCGATGCCGGCGCGGCTGATCGGGGCGTACGCCGGCATCGGTGTGCTGGTATCGCTGCATTGGCTCACCTTCTACGCGGCGATCAAGCTGTCGAACGCCTCGGTCGGCGCTACCTGCATCGCGCTGGGGCCGGTGTTCCTGGCCTTCATCGAGCCGTGGATCGCCAAGCGTCGCTTCGACCCGCGCGAGCTGCTGATCGGCGTGGCAGTGGTGCCGGGCGTGGTGATGGTGGTGGGCGGCGTGCCGCACGACATGCGCGCAGGGATAGCGGTGGGCGTGCTGTCGGCGCTGTTCGTGGCGTTCTTCGGCTCGCTCAACAAGCGCCTGGTCGAACACGGCGACCCGCTCACGGTGACCTTCATCGAGCTGGGCACCGGCACCGTCTTCCTCACCCTGCTGGCGCCGTTCATCCCGCATGTCGGCCCTGCGTTCATGCTGCCGGGCATGCACGATGCGCTGTTGCTGCTGGCGCTGTCGTTCGGCTGCACCCTGCTGCCGTTCGCGCTGGCGCTGGTGGCTCTGCGCCACATGAGCGCGTTCGGCACGCAGATGGTGACCAACCTGGAGCCGGTCTACGCGATCGTGCTGGCGATCGTGCTGCTGGGCGAGCAGCACGAGCTGGACGGCTGGTTCTACGCCGGCGTGGCGGTGATCCTCGCCGCGGTGTTCATGCATCCACTGCTGCATCGTCGCCGGCGTGCGCCGAAGCAGCCGGAGCTGCTCGGCACCGCGGAAAGCCACAACGTGGTGGACTGAACGGTCGCATTCAGGCCCCCGGCCCGTGCGTCGCAAAGACCCGGGTCGAGCCGTCGCGGCCGATCAGCACCACGTCGTAGCGTTCGGGCACGCCCATCTCCATGCCGGGCGAGCCCATCGGCATGCCGGGCGCCGCCAGGCCAATCGCATCCGGCCGCTCGGCCAGCAGGCGGCGGATGTCCTCCACCGGCACGTGGCCTTCGACTACGTAGCCGTCGATCAGTGCGGTGTGGCAGGACATGGCGCGGGCCGGCACATGAAAGCGCGCCTTCACCACGGCCATCGACTGATCCTGGTGCACGGTGACGGTGTAGCCGTGCGCACGCATGTAAGTCACCCACGCGCCGCAGCAGCCGCAGGAGGGATCGCTGTACACGTCGAACGCGTTCGACGCCAGCGCCGCCGGCGCAAACAACGCGGCAAGCAGCAGGCCGAGGCTTAAACGGGAAAACCATCGTTTCATGATCATGTTCCTGGCTGGAGGGCGGATGGCTGCCGGGGCGGCACCATCGTCGTGTTCGTTGCAACCGCTGATGCCGTCAGTGCGCATGCCCGGGCTCCGCCGCATCGTGGCCGTGGCCGGCTTCGCCGGACATGTCCATGTCCTCGTCCGGCGGCGCTTTCGCCACGATGTCCTTGTACTGCGCCGGCGTCATGCCGGGCAGTTTCTGCAGGAACGCGACCATGCTCCAGATGGTGGCGTCGTCGTGGCTGGCACCCCAGGCCGGCATCGCGCTCATCTTGATGCCGTGCTTGATCACCCAGAACGCCTCGCGCGGGTCGGGCCGGAACTTCGCCAGTTGCGGCGGCTTCGGATACAGGCCCGGACGCATTTCGTTCTCGGCCATGCCCGGCGCCAGGTGGCAGCCGGTGCACATCGCCGCGTACTGGCCGGCACCCTTGAGGATCAGCGGCGGGTCGTCGAGGTTCGGCACCACGATGTCCTTCGCGTGGTGCTCGATCGAACGCTCGCGCAGCGCCTGCATCAACGCGTAGACGGGTTTCGTGTGGTGGACGTCGGCACCGATGTTGTAGACGCCGGACCAGACGAAGGCGCCGACGCCGGCGATGGCGACCACGCAGAGGATGGCGAGGGTGACGATGAGTCGTTTCATGGGCTTTCCTCAGAACCAGATGCGGACGCCGGCAACCCACTGCCGGTCGAAGACTGCCTGATGGTCAGCGCGGGCGAAGCCGGCCGTGGCGCCGAAGCGGCGCGTCCAGACTACGCCGATGTACGGCGCGAATTCACGCCGGATCTCGTAGCGCAGGCGCAAGCCCAGCTTCGCGTCCGAGACGCCGCTGCCGACGCCGCGCGCCGGGTCGGCCTTGCCGTACAGGTTGACCTCCACCTCCGGCTGCAGGATCAGCCGCTGGGTGAACAGCAGTTCGTAGTCGGCGCGCAGGCGCGCCGCGGTGCGGCCGCCGCTGCCGACATAGGCGGTTGCCTCCAGCTCGAACCAGTACGGCGCCAGGCCCTGCACGCCGAACGCGGCCCAAGACCGTTTCGGACCTTCGCCAAACTCCTGCCGCACGCCCAACTGGCTGCTCCAGAACGTGGCGATGGCGCGGTTCCAGAACACTTCGGCATCGCCATGTTCCAGCTTGCCACCACTACGCTCTCCTTCCGTGCGAAGCCACAGCTTGCCGGTGTCGTTGCCGTACCAGCCCTGGGCTTCCCAGCTCTGGCCGTTCGCCTCGCGGCCGTGGAACGCTTCCAGCCGATTCACCAGCAGCATGCCGAACGGTGCGCTGCCGTGCAGGTGCAGCGAGCGCGCGGAGCTGGCGGCGATGCCGTCGGAGTAATCGCCGCTGCGGGCATCCGCCGGCGCGTGGCCGCCCTGCATCGACCCCATCACTGTGCCGGCAGCCGCAGCCGTTCCATGCACCGTGCCATGGCTCATGCCGGATATGGCCTGGTGCTGCATGCCCGGCATGGCGTGACTGGATGTTGCCGGGCTGGCAGGCGCGGCACCGTGGTCAGCTCCGTGCATCGCGCCGTGGTCCATCCCGTGCATGTCATGCGCGCCCACGGAGGGAGGCGTCGGGGCGCGTGGCTTCTCCGCCTTCTCGACCGGCGTTGCCTGCCCCGGCGGCGGCGTGCTGCCTGCCGTGGCCGGCATCGCCATGCCGTGCATGCCGGCGTGATCCATCTCCACCGGCGCCGTGCCGGCGGGCGCGGGCGCGCTCTGCGCGACGGCCGCCAGCGGCAGCGCCAGCAGCAGCGCGACCAGCCGGGCCGGACGCAGCGGAACCTTCCGTCTGTCGCGACGACCCATCCTCATGACACCACCACCTCGCGGAACATGCCCGCCTCCATGTGGTACAGCAGGTGGCAGTGGTAGGCCCAGCGCCCCGGCGCATCGGCCGTGACCGCATAGCTGATGCGCTGCGCCGGCTGCACGTTGATGGTGTGCTTGCGCACCTGGAACCGGCCGTCGGGACTCTCCAGTTCACTCCACATGCCGTGCAGGTGGATCGGGTGGTTCATCATGGTGTCGTTGACCAGCACGATGCGCAGGCGCTCGCCGGTGTTGAAATGCACCGGCCTGGCGTCGGGATACTTGATGCCGTCGAACGACCACATGAAGCGCTCCATGTTGCCGGTCAGGTGCAGCTCGATCTCGCGGCCGGGTTCGCGCGCGTCGATCGGGCCGCCGAGGGTGTGCAGGTCGGCGTAGGTCAGCACGCGGCGGCCGTTGTCGCGCAGGCCGATGCCCGGGTCGTCCAGATTGGTCCGCGGCACGTCGACGCGCATGTCCACGCCGGGGCCGTATTCGCTGCGGGCATGACGCACGGCGGGTACGGCCGCCGTACTGGCCATGTCGCCATGATCCATGCCGGCGTGCTCCATGCCGGGCATCGCGGCGTGGCCGCCGCCGTGGTCCGCGTGCGACATCGCGCCCATCATGTCCTGCATGTCCAGCCATACGCGCCGGTCCAGCGCCGGCACCTCGGCTTCCATGCCGGCGCGCGGCGCCAGCGTGCCACGCGCGTAGCCGCTGCGGTCGATCGACTGGGCGAACACGGTGTACGCGCGCGCCTCCTGCGGCTCGACGATCACGTCGTAGGTTTCGGCCGCCGAGATGCGGAATTCGTCGACCGGCACCGGCTGCACGTCCTGGCCGTCGGCGGCGATCACCGTCATCTTCAGGCCGGGAATGCGCACGTCGAAGATGGTCGACGACGAACCGTTGATGAAGCGCAGCCGGATCTTCTCGCCGGGCTTGAAGATGCCGGTCCAGTTGCCGGCGGGTGCGGTGCCGTTCATCAGGTAGGTATAGGTGTGGCCGGAGACGTCGCTGAGGTCGGTCGGATTCATCCGCATCTCGTTCCACATCCTGCGCATGGCCAACGCCTGGCTCAGACCCTTCGTGCGCACGTCGCGGAAGAAATCCGGCACGGTGGGCTGGGCGAAGTTGTAGTAGTCGCTCTGCTTCTTGAGCCTGGCGTAGATGCGCTCGGGGTCCTCGTCGGTCCAGTCGTTGAGCATCACCACGTAGTCGCGGTCCGCGGGGTAGCGCTCGGGGCCGGCCGGTTCGATCACCAGCGGGCCGTACAGCGCGTTCTGCTCCTGGAAACCCGAGTGCGAGTGATACCAGTAGGTGCCGCTCTGGCGCAGCTGGAACCGGTACAGGAAACTCTCGCCCGGCGCGATGCCGTCGAAGCTGAGGCCGGGTACGCCGTCCATCTGGAACGGCAGGATGATGCCGTGCCAGTGGATCGAGGTGGGCACACGCAGGCGGTTGGTCACGCGCAGGTTCACCGTGGTGCCTTCGCGCATGCGCAGCAGCGGGCCGGGCACGCTGCCGTTGACGGTGGTTGCCGGGCGCAGCGCGCCGGTGAAGTTGACCGCGGTCTCGGCGATGTCCAGCGCGAAATCGGTGCCGCTCAAGACGGTGGGCTGGCCGGGGCTGGTCAGCGCCCAGACATTTGGCGGGCGCAGCAGGCCAAGACCGGCCACCGCACCGCCCAGGGCCAGGCCCTGCACGAAACGTCGCCGCGACAGATCGACCGCGGGCAACGGGGAAAATGGATTCACGTTCACTTCCTTCGAGGAGGCATCGGCGACCGATGCCGATCAAGGGCTGCGTTCACGCCCGCGGCAAGGCGGGCGCGAACGCGCTATCGCAGCGGACGGGAATCAGCCGAGCGGCGGCCGCAACGGCACGGCGTGGACGACACTGGGGGCCGCCACGAAGGAGGAAACGACGCGCAGCGGCTCCGGCGCCACCGGCGCGAGTCCGGCCATCGCCAGCACCGGCAGCACGCTGCCGCACGCCGCCGCGCACTGGGCCGATCCCATCGACCCGCGCTGGTCGGGGTGCGAGCCATCGCAACAGTCGGCCGGAGCCGGCAGGGCTTGCCCGCCGTGGTCGAACGCATGCGCGACCGTTGCCGCAGGCACCGCGCCCCCCACGTCGCCAACCATTCCGCGCGGCATGCCGTGCAGCGGCGCCAGCGCGAGGATCAGCCACGCCAACCAGGCCATCGCCCGGAGGGACGGCAAGCGTGCAGCGTGGCGCAGCGGGCGGTTCATCGGCACAGCATAGGGTCCGTGCCGGCGGGCCTCAACTCTGGACGAGGGTCCAGCGGACCTCGCCGGCACGCCTGCCGCGGCGGGTTTGCCGACGCTACTTGGTATAGCCCATGTGCAGCGTGATCTTGTCGCCGGCCTTCAGGTTCGCCACCGACGCCGGCGGGAAGTGCAGGCGCAGCGACATGCCTTCCGCGTCCGCCTCGACGATGCCGGTCTTGGTATCCACCGAGCTCACCGTGGCCGGCATCATGTGCATGCTGCCGTTCTTGTTGTGGCGCATCATCTTGTTGTGATGCATGCCGCCCATCTGGCCCATGCTGCTCGACGACGACGCCGGCGCCATGCCGCCGGTGTCCTGGGCACTGACCGTGCCGAAGGCCAGGCAAAGGCCGACAGCGGCTGTCGAAACAATGATTCTTGGCAGGAACGTCATGATGATTCTCCGCGCAGGGGACGTCCGGAGCCGATGCCCGGCCGGTTGCAACGCTGCAACGACGGGAGCCTGCGCCGGTGAATGTGCACGGAAAGTCACGCGACGCCCGGGCCGGCGCCGCCGGCCATCTATACTGGACCACCCCGCCCCCCGTGACCGCCATGAATTACCGCCACGCCTATCACGCCGGCAATTTCGCCGATGTCCTCAAGCACGTCGTGCTGCTGGCGTTGGTCGAGGCGTTGCAGGCCAAGCCCACCCCGTTCTGCTACGTCGACACGCACGCCGGCAGCGGCAGCTATCCGCTGGAAGGTTTCGAGGCGAAGAAGACCGGCGAGCACCTGGACGGCATCGCCCGCCTGCACCCGGCCGAAAAACTGCCGCCGCTGCTCAAGCGCTGGCGCGACGGCATCCTCAAGGGCGAAGGCAACGAGCAAGGCCTGAAGCACTACCCCGGCTCGCCGCTGCAGGTCGCCCGCCTCCTGCGCCCGGGTGACAGCGCCCAGCTGTGCGAACTGCATACCGAGGAAGCGGCCAAGCTGCGCGAGCTGTTCCGCGGCAACCCGCAGGTGCACGTGCACCAGCGTGACGGCTACGAGGCGCTGAAAGCGCTGCTGCCGCCGAAGGAAAAACGCGGTCTGGTGCTGATCGACCCGCCGTACGAGGCGCAGGACGCCGAGTACAAGCTGATCGAGCAGGCGCTGAAGGCGGCCTTGGCGCGCTGGCCCGGCGGCGTCTATGCAGTGTGGTACCCGATCAAGCTGCGCAGCCAGGTGCAACCGTTCCTGCGCAAGCTGCAGCACAGCGGGGTGAAGCGCGTCCTGCGCGCCGAACTGCTGGTGCACCCGGACGATACGCCGCTGCGCCTCAACGGCTCGGGCATGGTGATCCTCAACGCGCCGTGGAACCTCGACGACACCCTGCGCGAACCGCTGCGCGTGCTGGCCAGCCTGCTGGCGCAGGATCGCCCGGCCGAATGGAAGCTGGAGTGGCTGCTGGACGAGGCCGGCAGCCAGCTGAACACGCCCAGCCCCTTGCCCGCCTCGCGACTACCGCGGCCGCCGGGCCGCCGCTAAGCTCGACGTACCCAGCCAGCGTTCCTCCAGGAGCACGATCATGCGTACCCGCCCCGCCTTCCTGCTGACCCGCCTCGCCGTGCCGGCCGCCGCGCTGGCACTGGCCGCCTGCGCCCCCGCGCCGATCTACAAGACCACCGGCGCCGCGATCGCCGCCGCACCGTTCCAGGTGGCGCAGTCGCCGGAGAACTTCAGCAACCGCGAGGTGATCTGGGGCGGCCGCATCGTGCAGGTCAAGGTGTTCGCCGACCACAGCGAGATCGAGCTGCTGGCCTACCCGCTGGACTCCTCGCAGCGCCCGAAGGCCAACGACAGCGGCAACGGCCGCTTCATCGCGGTGATGCCCGGCTACGTCGAACCGCTGGACTACCCCGCCGGCGCGCTGATGACCGTCAACGGCAAGCTCAACGGCAGCCGCGCCGGCAAGGTCGGCGAGGCCGACTACGTGTTCCCGCTGGTCAGCGTGGCGCAGTCGCACGTATGGACCGCCGAGGAGATGAACAAGGGGCGCAACAACGTGCGCTTCGGCGTGGGCGTGGGCGTCGGTATCCGCTGACCGCGCTGCTCCGGGCCGACTGCCTGCCGGCCCGTTGCCGCATCACCGATTGAATTGCGCGAACGTCACGAAGTGGCCGCCCGGTTCGCGATAGCCGATCTCGGTGGCGCCATAGAACGTGTCGTGGCGCGGCGCCACGATCTCGCAGCCTTCCAGCGCTGCGGCCAACGCGTCGATGTCGTCCACCTCGACGAACAGGCAGCTGCGATCGCCGCGCCACGCCATCCCCGCCGCGTGGGGATCAGCCGCCAGCGAAGCGGTGGTCTGCAGCATCAGCTCAATGCCGTTGCCGACCAGGATCACGAACGCCGGCCCGCCTTCGCCCGGCACCTCCGCCGTCACCGTGTAACCCAGCCGGTCGCGCCAGAACGCGAGGCTCGGCGCAATCGTTTCGACAAACAGTACGGGCGTGGCCTTGCGGCAAACCGGTAACACCATGATGAAACTCCTGACCGATGGGGGTACCAGCATGCACGCATCGGCCGGCGCCGTATTGAACGAACGCGTCAGCGCCAGCGGCCGGGCGTGACGCCGCTGAAGCGACGGAACTCGCGCACGAAATGCGCCTGGTCGCTGTAACCCGCGATCACGGCGATATCGGCGCAGCGATGATTCTGCTGCGACAATAATTGCCGCGCCCGCTCGAACCGCAGGTAGCGCAGATGCTGCCGCGGGCTGACGCCGAGATGGTCCATGAAGCGCCGCTGCAGCGTGCGCAGGCCCATGCCGGTGTCGTCCGCCAGCGCCGCAGGCGACACCGGCAGCGCCGCTCGCGCCGACAACTGCTGCAACAATTGCACGAAAGGGCCGGATGGAAGTCGCGGCAGGATCGCCCGCAGACTTGCATCGGTTCGGCGGCAACGCGCGGCAAAATCGGGAGCGGCATGCCAGCCATCCAGCGGTGGCTGCCACACCGAGGCCGGCAACGCGGCATACGCGACACGGTCATCGGTCAGCAAAGACAGCGGCGCGCCCAAGAGCGAAAACAGGGCGCCGGGCGCAAAACGGATACCGAACAGGTCCTGCCGGCCGCCCATCCGCACCTCGATGGCACGAGTCATCGTGCCGACCCAGTACATCTGCGGATGCCCACCGGAAAAATCGCAGATCAGATCGGCACAACCGTCAGGAAGAATGCGCTGCATGGCAAGCCCGCCACCGACCGCGCCGTCGACACCCCAATAGGCGGCAACCAGTCCTTGCAGGTACGGCGACGGCAGGGATTCCCGATAGCTCATCCGCGCATCTTGCCATGGCGACCGCGGCGCTCGCTGCCGTTTCATCCGGTGCCTTACACTTCGCAGCCATTGTCGAAGGAAGCGCACATGTCAGGTCACGCAGCCAATCCCATCAAGGCCATCTTCCTCGCGCTGGGTGCGAACTTCGCCATCTTCGTGGCCAAGCTGTTCGCCGCGTTGGTCACCAGCTCCGGCGCAATGATGGCCGAGGCGGTGCATTCGCTGGCCGACTGCGGCAACCAGGGCCTGCTGCTGCTCGGCATCCGCCAGGCCAAGCGCCCGCCGTCCGACGAGTATCCGCTGGGCTGGGGCCGCGCGCTGTACTTCTGGTCGTTCCTGGTCGCCATCCTGCTGTTCAGCGTGGGCGGCATGTTCTCGATCTACGAGGGCATCCACAAACTCACCCATCCCGAGCCGCTGAAGTGGCCGTGGCTGGCGCTCGGCGTGCTGCTGTTCGGCATCGTGGTCGAAGGCATCTCGATGCGCGGCTGCCTGCAGGAAGTGAACAAGGCCCGCGGCGACCAGGATCTATGGACGTGGTTCCGCGAAACCCGCTCCAGCGAGCTGCTGGTGATCTTCGGCGAAGACCTGGCCGCCCTCGTCGGCCTGTGTCTGGCCGCGCTCGCGGTGGGCGCCACCATGCTCACCGGCAACCTGATGTTCGACGCCGCCGGCACCATCGCCATCGGCGTGCTGCTGATCGTGGTGGCGGTGCTGGTGGCGATCGAGGTGAAGGCGCTGCTGATCGGTCAGGGCGTGGAGCCGCGCCGCCGCGAGGAATTGCTGGCGTTCCTCAACGCGCGCGCGGAAGTCGCCGAAGTGCTGAACCTGATCACGCTGCAGATGGGTGCCGACGTGATGGTCGCGGTGAAGGCGCGCATGCAACCCACCGCCAACCTGATCGAGGCGATCAACACCGTCGAGGCGGCGATGAAGGCACAGTTCGGCGATGTACGCTGGAGCTTCTTCGAGCCGGACAACGCGGACTGAATCCCACGCTGTTGCCCTGCCACCCCGCCAACGCATTCCCGGTATTTCCCATGCGCAACCCGCTCCAGGAACAACTGCTCAAGGCCGGCCTGGTCAAGAAGAACCAGGTGGCGCAGGTCGCGCGCGAGCAGGCGAAGAAACATCAGGGCAAGGCGCCGGTGGCGCCGGGCGCCGAAGAACTGCAGGCGCGGCGACTGCAGGCGGAGAAGGCCGAGCGCGACCGCGCCATTGCCGCCGAACGCAACGCACAGGCGCGGGCGCATGAGGCGCGCGCGCAGGTGCAGCAGATCGTCGAGGCGCACAAGGTGAAGCGCGAGGGTGAGATCGCCTACCGCTTCGCCGACGGCGACAGGATCAGGGACGTGCTGGTGAGCGCGGCGTTGCGCGCGCAACTGGCCGCCGGCACGCTGGTGATCGTGCGCCACGGCGAGGGCTACGAGCTGCTGCCGCGCGCCGCCGCCGACAAGGTGTACGAGCGCGATGCGGCGATCATCGTGCTCGACCACGGCCGCGCCGAAGCCGGCAGCGGCAACGCTGCGGACGACGAGTACTACAAGCAGTTCGAAGTGCCGGACGACCTGATCTGGTGACGCGTCAGCGCTTCGGTTCGAGCAGGTCCCAGCCGTTGCCGTACAGGTCCTCGAACACCGCCACCGTGCCGTAGGCTTCGTGGCGCGGCTCCTCGCGGAAGTGCACGCCAGCCGCACGCATGCGTTGCCAGTCGCGCTGGAAGTCGTCGGTGTGCAGCAGCAGGAATACGCGGCCGCCGGTCTGGTTGCCGATGCGCGAGGCCTGCTCGCCGCCCTTGGCCTTGGCCAGCAGCAGGCGGGTTTCGCGCGAACCGGGCGGCGCCAGCAGCACCCAGCGCTTGCCCCCGCCCATGTCGGTGTCCTCGACCAGTTCGAAGCCGAGCGCGCGGGTGTACCAGGCGATCGCCTCGTCGTAGTCGGCGACCAGCAGCGCGAGCGCGCCGAGATGCTGTTTCATTTCCTTGCCTCGAGCGTCGGCAGCGGTCCCAGCGCCGCCTGCATTTTCTTCGTCAGCCTGGCGCGGACCCGTGTGTACGCATCGAGCACGAAGGCTTCCAGCTCCGTCGTGGCGAAACGCTGCGGTTCGATGATCGAGATCCAGTGCGCGCGCGCCAGGTACGGCGCCGGGATGATGCCGGGCTGGTCGGTGAGTTCGAGGAAGCGCTCGTCGGCCACCTTGCACGACAGCCGGCCGCCTTCGCTGCCGTCCGATGGCATCACCGCAAACATCTTGCCGCCGACGCTGAACACCATGTCGACGCCCCACTTGGTATCGCGGGTGACGCCAGGCCAGTGGCCACACAACGCGTCCAGTTGGGCGGCGCTGAGGCCGTGGCCTGGTTTGCGGGTCATGCCGTGCTCCGGGGAAATCCAGCTTGGCATTGTGCGGGGCGGCGCGGCGCCTGTCTGCCCACGCCGCACCCTTCCGTACCGCAACATCCGTCCGCAGGCCGCGGCATCGGCGCTGTGGTTGCGTGGCTGAGCGCCATGATGTCCGTCATTGCAAATTCATGCTGCATTGCACACAATACGCAAAAGTACGGAATCGCCATGATCCCCGCCATCGACTTCTCCGCCCCCACCCGCTACGCCCCGCTGCCGCCGCGCACCAGTGAACGCTTCGCGCGCCCGCGCGTGCAGCCCACGCCGCGTGGCGAGCAGGTGTCCACCCAGGACGGCCGCGAACTGGTGCTGCGCGCCATCGAGCCGGGCGACGTGGCCGCGATGCAGCGTTGTTTCACCCGGCTGTCGCCGGAAGACATCCGCCGCCGTTTTCTGCATGCGATGTCCGAGCTGCCGGCGCCGATGGCGCAGCGGCTGTGCCGCATCGACCCCGCGCGCGAAACTGCCTACGTGCTGATGGACGAATCCGCCAAGCCGGCCGAGATGCGCGGCGTGGGCCGGATCTACGTGGACGAGGCCACCGACAGCGCCGAGTTCTCGGTGCTGGTGGAGCGGGACTGGAGCCGCCGCGGCCTCGGCGCGCTGCTGATGCAGCGGCTGGTCGACGATTGCCGCCGCCGCGGCCTCGCCGAACTGTGGGGCTACGTGCTGCTGGAAAACCGGCCGATGCTGCAGCTGTGCAAGGAACTGGGTTTCACCCAGCGCATGCTGCCGGACGAACCGGGCACCGCGCAGATCACGCTGAAGCTGTAGCGGCGCGCTGACACGCGATGCCCTGCCCGCCGAAAGCCGGGCTTCACGGCACGCAGCACGCCCCCGCGCGTGCGTACGCGAAACGGAGCGAGCGGCGCATCGCGTTACACTTGCCCGCTTTCCCTGGCGCAGCTCGATGGCAGCGCCCCGCACACGCGCCCCATGACCAGTCCGATCAAGCACCCGCCCCTGCCCACCACTCCGAAGCAACGCCGCTACTGGGCGCCGCCGCACGGCTCCGCCCGGGCACTGCTGCTGGCCGAAGCGGCGCGCACGCATGACGGCCTGCTGGTGGTGGTGGCGCGCGACACCCAGCGCGCGCAGGCACTGGAAGCGGAACTGAAGCTCTTCGTCGGCGGCCTGCCGGTGCTGCAGTTCCCGGACTGGGAAACCCTGCCCTACGACGCGTTCAGCCCGCACCCGGAAGTCGTTTCGCAGCGCATCGCCACGCTGTACCGGCTGCCGGGCGTGCAGCGCGGCGTACTGGTGGTGCCGGTGGCCACGCTGATGCAGCGCATTGCGCCGCGCTCGCACATCACCGGCTCCGGCCTGGTGCTGGCGAAGCGGCAGAAGCTCGACCTCGGCGCCGAACAGCGCCGGCTGGAAGCCTGCGGCTACCGCCATGTGCCGCAGGTGGCCGAACCGGGCGACTTCGCCGTGCGCGGCGCGCTGCTCGACATCTTCCCGATGGGCGCGGCCGAACCGTACCGCATCGAGCTGTTCGACGACGAGGTGGAGTCGATCCGCAGCTTCGATCCGGAAACCCAGCGCTCGCAGCAGCAGGTGGACAAGGTCGAGCTGCTGCCCGCGCGTGAATTCCCGCTCACCGACGAGGCAGCGAAGGAGTTCCGCAACAACCTGCGCGAGCGCTTTCCGATCGACGTGCGTCGTTGCGCGCTGTACCAGGACATGAAGGAAGGCGTGACGCCCGGCGGCATCGAGTACTACCTTCCGCTGTTCTTCGCGCAGACCGCCACCCTCTTTGACTACCTCGCCGACGACGCACTGTTCGTGCTTGGCGAAGGTGCCGGCGAAGCGGCCGACCAGTTCTGGGCGCAGGCCGCCGAACGCTACGACCAGCGCGCACACGACATCGAGCGCCCGGTACTGCCGCCGGCCGAGCTGTATCTGCCGCCGGAGAAGCTGCGCGAACAGCTCAACAAGCGGCTGCGCGTGGAAGTGGTCGACGCCGGCCACGAGCACGCCGTCGCCAGCGGCACCCAGCCGGCGCCCGAGTTGCCGCTGAACCGCAAGGGCGAGGAACCGGGCACCTCGCTGCGGCACTTCCTGTCGAGCTACCCCGGCCGCGTGCTGATCGCCGCCGATTCGGCGGGTCGGCGCGAGGCGCTGATGGAGACGCTGGCGGCGGCGGGATTGAAGCCCGAGCTCGTCGAGAACTGGCGGGCCTTCCTCCGCCCCCTGCGACCGAAGGAAGTCCCTCTGGGGCAAGCAGGAGCACCCCACCCCCACCCTCCCCTGCAGTCAGGGGAGGGAGCCAGGGATGAAGGGCCGCGCTTCGCCATCACCATCGCCCCGCTGGAACAGGGCTTCGCGCTGACCAAGCCTGCCCTCGTCGTGCTCACCGAGCGCGAGCTGTACGGCGAGCGGGTGCGCAGCGAACGCGACCGCAAGCGCCGCCGCGGCGCCGCGCGCGATCCCGAGGCGATCATCCGCGACCTCACCGAACTCGTCCCCGGCGCGCCGATCGTGCACGTCGACCACGGCGTGGGCCGCTACCAGGGCCTGGTGTCGATGGACGTAGGCGGCATGGACGGCGAGTTCCTGGTCATCGAGTACGCCAGAGGCGACAAGCTGTACGTGCCGGTGGCCCAGCTGGGCCTGGTCAGCCGCTACTCCGGCACCGCGCCGGAATTGGCACCGCTGCACTCGCTGGGCGGTGATGCGTGGGAACGCGCGCGCCGCAAGGCCGCCGAGAAGGTGCGCGACGTGGCCGCCGAGCTGCTGGCAATCTACGCACAGCGGCAGGCGCGCGGCGGCGAGGCGCTGCCGATCGACCGCCAGCTGGTGGAGGAATTCGGCGCCAGCTTCCCGTTCGAGGAAACCCCCGACCAGGAAAGCGCGATCGAGGCGGTGCTGGCCGACCTCGCCGCGCCGCGCGCGATGGACCGCGTGATCTGCGGCGACGTGGGCTTCGGCAAGACGGAAGTCGCCCTGCGTGCCGCCTTCGCCGCCGCCACCGCCGGCAAGCAGGTCGCGGTGCTGGTGCCGACCACCCTGCTCGCCCAGCAGCATTACCGCAACTTCGCCGATCGCTTCGCCGACTGGCCGGTGAAGGTGGACGTGCTGTCGCGCTTCAAGTCCACCAAGGAAGTGAACGAGGCGCTGAAACGGCTGGCCGACGGCCAGATCGACGTGATCGTGGGCACCCACAAGCTGCTGCAGCCGGACGTCAAGTTCAAGAACCTCGGCCTCGTCGTGGTGGACGAGGAGCAACGCTTCGGCGTGCGCCAGAAAGAGCAGCTGAAGAAGCTGCGCGCTGAAGTCGACCTGCTCACCATGACCGCCACGCCGATCCCGCGCACGCTGAACATGGCGATGAGCGGCCTGCGCGACCTCTCGCTGATCGCCACTCCGCCGGCGCACCGCTCGGCCGTGCGTACCTTCGTCACCGCGTGGGACCCGGCCACCATCCGCGAGGCGCTGCAGCGCGAGCTGTCGCGCGGCGGCCAGGTGTATTTCCTGCACAACGAAGTGCAGAGCATCGAACGCACCGTGCGCGAGCTGGAGGAGCTGGCGCCGGACGCGCGCATCCGCATCGCCCACGGCCAGATGCCGGAACGCGAGCTGGAACAGGTGATGGCGGATTTCCACCGCCAGCGCTTCAACGTGCTGGTATGCACCACCATCATCGAAACCGGCATCGACATCCCTACGGCAAACACCATCATCATCGACCGTGCGGACCGTTTCGGCCTGGCCCAGCTGCACCAGTTGCGCGGCCGCGTAGGCCGCTCGCACCACCGCGCCTATGCGTACCTGGTGGTGCCCGACCGCCGCTCGATCACCGCCGATGCGCAGAAGCGCCTCGAAGCCCTCGCCTCGCTGGAAGAGCTCGGCGCCGGCTTCACCCTGGCCACCCACGACCTGGAGATCCGCGGCGCCGGCGAGCTGCTCGGCGACGAACAGTCCGGCCAGATCCAGGAGATCGGCTTCGGCCTGTACACCGAGCTGCTGGACCGCGCCGTGCGCGCGCTGAAATCCGGCAAGGTGCCGGATTTCGACCTCAGCTCCGAGCACGAGACCGAAGTCGAACTCCACCTGCCCGCGCTGATCCCCGACGACTACCTGCCCGACGTGCACACCCGCCTCACGCTGTACAAGCGCATCGCCAGCGCGCGCGGCGAGGACGAGCTGCGCGACCTTCAGGTGGAGATGATCGACCGTTTCGGCCTGCTGCCCGAACCCACCAAACAGCTGTTCGCCGTGGCCGGTCTGAAGCTGATGGCGACCCCGCTGGGCATCCGCAAGCTGGACTTCGGCGCGAACGGCGGCCGCATCGTGTTCCGCGAGAAGCCCGAGGTGGACCCGCTGACCATCATCCGGCTGATCCAGCAGCAACCGCGCGTGTACAGGCTCGATGGCCAGGACAAGCTCAAGGTGACGCTGGAGCTGCCCGGCGCCAGCGAGCGCATCCGCAGCGCGCAGGAAGTGCTGGTGACGCTGGGCGCACGCCGACCGGGCTGAGGCCCGGCGGCCGTCCGCGCCGCCGTCGGCCGGCTGACCCTCCGCGTCCGGATTGGGCCACTTCGGGCGCTTCGCGCCGCATGCCGATCGCCCCTGACGCAACAAGCGATGCATCCGCCGCGCATCGCCCGTGGCACGTCCCGTGCTTGACACCGGCGCGAGGCATGGTGCAGGTTTGGCGGCTATCGCTCGTTTCGTGGCCAATCGCGAGCCGCGAGCGTCGGACATGGCGACTGCCGGGCACGGAGCATGCCGACGGACGCGGTGGCCGGGAGGCTGCCGGCAGACACACCATCCACATGCAGGCCTGCAAGACGTTCTCACGGCGGGGGAGAGGTACATGGAGAGGCTGCACGCAACGCCGACATCGGCCCGCCCCGGGCGATCCTGGCGTAGCCTCGTGCTCGGCCTGCTCTGGCTCGGACTGGGGACAGTCCATGCCGCCACGCCGCTGAACGGCGCCTGGCGCGAGGCGCATGCCGGCGACACCCCGCAGACCGTGCTGGACGAATACCACGCCGGCCTGCTGAAAAGTTTCGACCCGTCCCTGCTGCAGCGGTTTCCGCAAGACCGCGCCGGCAGCTGGGTGGTGCTCACGGCCCAGCCGCCCTGGGACGGCGGCACCAGGATGCTGACGATCTACCCGCCCACCCTGGGCACGGTCACCGCATTCGGCGGCGAGCGACCGCAGACGCTGGCGCTCGACGACTTCGGCGCGTCGACCCACGGCCACGGCCGGCTCGCCTGGCAACTGCCCGCGGACATGGCGGGGTCGGCGCCGATCCTGCTGAAGTTCGAACCATCGCAGACGATCAGCGCGCCGGTGCGCTTCCAGCTGGAAAGCTGGAGCGAGTACGCGAAGAGGGACGCGCAGTGGCTGGTCTTCGCCAGCGCGTGCTTCGCGGCGATGCTGGCGATGGTGCTGATGGCGCTGTGCTTTGCGCTGATGCTGCGCGACGTCACCTACGCCTGGTACGCCGGCTACGTCCTCTGCTACGCGCTGATCCAGGGCATCCAGACCGGCTTCGTGTTCCACCCGCTGGAGTGGCAGTGGCTGTCGGGCATGGCCCTGCTGGCCGGCTCGGCCGCCGTGGCGTTGTCGGTCGCGTTCGCCTCGCTGTTCATGGTGCGCTTCTGCGAGTTGCAGCGTTACGCGCCGCTGCTGCGGGTGCCGATCATGGCGCTGGCGGTCGGCATGATCCAGCTGGTGCTGATGCGCTGCAGCCGGATCCCGCTGCTGGTCGACGTGGCGCAGATCCTGCTCAATCCGTTGTTGATGATCGGTGCCGTGCTGCTGCTGGTCGCCGCCAGCATCGCCGTCGCGCGCGGTTCGCGCCAGGCATGGTTCTTCCTGGCCGGCTGGACGCCGTTGCTGCTGCTCACCGCGCTGACCAGCGCCCAGGTCAGCGGCGCGCTGCCGCAGCTGGACTGGCTCAACGACGCCAGCGTGGCCGGCGGCGCGTTCGAGGCGATCGTGCTGTCGATCGGCCTGGCCGACCGCGCGCTCAGGCTGCGCCACGACCGCGACATCGTGCGCGTGCTGGCCGACCACGACGCGCTCACCAACATCCTCAACCGCCGCGCCTGGACCGAGCGGGCCAGCATTCTGCTGTCCAGCGGGCCGCCACGGCCGATCGCGCTGCTGTTCCTCGACCTGGATCATTTCAAGCTGCTGAACGACCGCCAGGGCCACAACGCCGGCGACCGTGCGCTGGTCGCCGTGGCCAAGGCGCTGGCCACCGAGCTGCGGCCCAGCGACCTGCTCGGCCGCTACGGCGGCGAGGAATTCGTCGCCCTGCTCGACGGCATCCCGGCCCAACAGGCCATGCAGGTGGCGACCCGCCTGTGCCGGCGCGTGCACCGGCTGGAGATACCGGTCAGCGAGGATTCGCTGCTGCTCAGCGTCAGCATCGGCGTCGCCGTGCGTCAGGAAGGCGACGACGTGGAGTCGCTGGTCGATCGCGCCGACCAGGCCATGTACGACGCCAAGCTCGGCGGCCGCAACCGGGCCTGCCTGCACGCCGACAGCCTGGCGCCGCGCCACGGCCCGCGCCTGCACGTGGTGGAGAAGCGCGAGCGCTGAGAGCCTGCTCGGCGGCAGGCTGCAACGCGGCCGCGATCAGCCCGCCGCCAGCTCGCGCGCCGCCGCCACTACCTCGGCCTCGCCCGGCAACACCAGCAGCGCCGCCCCGGCCAGCGGAGTGAAGGTGTCGGCGCCGACCACGCGCTTCAGCGGCGTGGCGCCGCAACCACCCTCGACGATCGCGGTGATCACGCCCTCGCCCACGCCGGCGCTCTTGCGGCCCTCGTCCAGCACCAGGATGCGTTTGGCGCTCGATGCCTGCGCGGCGATGAAAGCATCGTTGAGCGGTGCCAGCCAGCGCAGGTCGACCACGCGCACCTGCCAGCCCAGTTCCTTTTCGATCGTGCGCGCTGCGCGCAGCGCCATCGGCACGCCGTTGCCGAAGGTGAACACCACCAGGTCGTTCGCCGCCTCGTGGTAGATGCGACCCTCGCCCAGCGTCATCGCCTGGTCCGGTGCCGGATAATCGAACTGCCATTGGCCGTCGCCGGCCTCGTACAAGTCCTTGGTCATGTACAGCGCGATCGGTTCGAGGAAGGCGCAGACGCGACCGTCGACCTTCGCCAGCGCCATCAGCGTACGCAGCATCATCGCCGCGTCGTCGCCGCGACTGGGGCAACCGACCACCAGGCCGGGGATGTCGCGCAGCGCGGTGATCGAGTTGTCATTGTGGAAGTGGCCGCCGAAGCCCTTCTGGTAGCCCAGCGAGGCGATACGCATCACCAGCGGGTTGCGGTACTGGCCGTTGGAGAAGAACTGCAGCGAGGCCGCCTCGCCGCGGATCTGGTCGCAGGCGTTGTGGAAGTACGCCAGGTACTGGATCTCGGGGATCGGCAGCATGCCCATGTTGGCGTAGCCCTGGGCCAGGCCCAGGATCATCGTCTCGTCCAGCAGCGTGTTGAACACGCGGCTGCCCTTGAAGGTCTTGTTCAGCCCCTTGGTGACGGTGTACACGCCGCCCTTCTGCGCCACGTCCTCGCCGAACAGCAGCGCTTCCGGGTACTTGGCCAGCAGGTCGTGCAGGGCCTGGCCGATCTGGATCGCCAGGTGCCGCGGCGGCAGTTTCTCCGGCAGCTTCGCCTCGCCGCCGAACACCGCCAGGCGTTTGTCGGCATAGTCCGCACGCTCGGCCTCGGCCTTCACCGCGGCCGGCGTGTACGGCGCCAGCGGGGCCATCACGTCTTCCAGCGAGGTCAGCCGATGGCGCGAATCCGCCTCCTCGGCAGCGGCAAAGCAGCGCTGGCGGGTGGCCTCGTACAGGCCCAGCAGCTGTTCCTTCGTGTACAGGCCCGACGCCAGCGCGATGCCGGCCGAGCGCAGCAGCGGGTCGGAGCACTCCACCGCGAACAGTTCCTCGATCGAGCGCCACTCGATCTCGAAATCGGTGCCGGCGTGGCCCATCACGCGGGTGGTCTTCAGGTGCAGGAAGGTCGGCCGGCGCGTCGTGCGGCAATGTTCCACCGCGCGCCGCACCTGGGCGTAGCCTTCGGCGAGATCCAGGCCGTCGGCGAAGAAATAATCGAGGTTGGCGCGATGCTGGTAGTTGTTGGCGATCCAGCCGCTCGGCGTCTTCACCGAGATGCCGATACCGTTGTCCTCGCACACGAACAGCACCGGCGCGGGCAGCTTCTGGTACGCCGTCCACGCCGCGGCGTTGAACGCGGTCTGCGCAGTGGCGTGATTGCTGGAGGCGTCGCCGAACGAGCAGATCGTGATGCTGTCCTCGGGAACCGGCAGCACGTGGCCGATGCGCCGCGCCTGCTCGATCGCCACCGCGGTGCCCAGCGCCTTGGGCAGGTGCGAAGCGATCGTCGAGGTCTGCGGCAAGACCCACAACGGCTTGCTGCCCCATACCTTGTGGCGGCCGCCGGAGGCCGGGTCGTCCTTGCTGGCGGCGAAGGACAGCGCCGAATCCATCACCGGGTCCATGCCCGGGATCTTGCGGAAGCGCTCGGCCATGAAGCCGCCGGAGCGGTAATGCAGGAACGCCGGATCGGTGTGCCGCGTGAGCCGCGCCACCATCGCGTTGCCTTCGTGGCCGGAGCTTCCGATGGTGTAGAACACCTTGTTCTGCACGCGCAGAACGCGCGCCATCAGGTCGAGATGGCGCGAGATCAGTTGCGATTCCAGCAGCTCGCGGAAACCGCGCGCATCCAGCGCACTGCCCGGCAGCACCGCCTCGCTGTCGCGCGGCGTGGCGCGCACGTCGCCCTGCCACAGCTGCACGAACTCGATGAAGTTCTGGTCGACGACTTCGGCACGATTGAAGCCCTTGTGGCGGGCGCTGAGGGTAAACGGAATGGACATGGCAATCATCGGCAGTGAGGTGAATTTTTCTTGCAGGAGCCCGCTGGCGGGCGATGCCTTTGAAGAGCATCGCCCGCCAGCGGGTTCCTACGGCGGCGAGATTTGCATCGCAGTGTGCCCGGATTGTGCCCGCACGCGATCGAGCCAGGCGCAAATATTCGGGAACGTGGAAAGATCGAAACCGCCGTCAGCGGCGCAGTGGGTATACGCGTACAGCGCGATGTCGGCAATGCCGTAGCGGTCACCGACGAACCAGTCGCGTCCGGCCAGGTGCTGCTCCATCACCGCCAGCACCTGTGCGCCCTTCTGCAGCAACGCGGGCAGCTCGGCCTGGCGCGGGTGGTCGGGCGGCAGCCAGCCGCGGATGAAGCGCGCCACCGCGATGCACGGCTCGTGGCTGTACTGCTCGAAGAACAGCCACTGCAGCGTCTGTGCGCGCAGCCAGGCATCCTCAGGCCAGAACGGGGTGCCTTCGGCGAGCCAGCACAGGATCGCGTCGGACTCGGCCAGCCGGCGACCGTCCTCCAGCTCCAGCAGCGGCACCTTGCCGTTCGGGTTCTTCGCCAGATATTCCGGTGTGCGCGTGGCACCGTGCGCGCTGTCCACCTCGACCCAGCGGTAGTCGCGGCCGAGCTGGTCCAGCAGCAGCTGTAGCTTGTAGCAATTGCCGGACGCACGCATGCCGTAGATGGTGATCATCGCCACTCCCTGCTCAGGCTTTTCAGCAGCGCCGCGCGCTGCAGGTCCTTGGGACGCCCGAATCTTTCCAACACGCGGATCTGTTCCGCCACCGTGGGAATGGTGACTGCGAAACCGGCCACGTCCACGGTAACCACCTCGCCGATCCGCACCGGCGCCCAGCCGCGTTCGCCGCACAGCTCGAGGCCGCCCATCACTTCCACCGGCAAGCCGGGGAAAAGGAAGCGGGCGAAGCGTGAGCGGAAGCGCTCGGCGGAGGCCGGCACCCAGGTTTCATCCTGCCGCGCCCGCCAGTGTTCGATCAGCGCGTCCGCGTCGCGCACGCTGGTCAGCACGTCGAGATCGGCCACCGCCACGTCGGCGCCGGCCAGTCGCGCCGCGGCGCTGCCGATCAGGGTCCACGGATCGCGGCAATGACGGTGCAGGTCCGGGATCGCCGCGATGAGCGCCTCGTGCCATGCCGCCATCGAATCCACCGGAACCGTCGCCCTCATGACCGTGCGCGACGCCGGCGCCATTGCTCGCGGGTCTGGCCCCAGACATCGACGACCACGTCCTGGAACGGAGGCGGCAGCCTGCCCGGACCTTTCATCGTCGAACCCAGGCGCTTGGCCACGTTCTGCGAGGCGACGTTGCCGGGATCGATGCAATGGATGATGTCGTCCCAGCCGAGGTTGTCCAGGGCCCAGTCGATGGCGGCCATGCCGGCCTCGGTGGCATAGCCCTTGCCCCAGGCACGCGGATGGAAGGCGTAGCCGATCTCGTTGCCCGGCCAACCTTCCGGCTTCCATGGCCCGATCTGGCCCATCCACAGGCCGCTGTCTTTCTCGATCACGCCGAACATGCCGAAACCCTGCACGGACCAGGCACCCGGTTGCCACAGAAAACGCCGCCATGCCTCTGCCCGCGTCACAGGCCCGCCGATGAAGCGGGCTGCATCGGCATCGCCCTGCAGCTCCGCGAAGCCGTCGAAATCCTCCGCCCGCGGCGGACGCAAGATCAGCCGGTCGGTTTCAAGGCGCAGCGAATCGAGATCCATGCGCGGCACGCTCCATTTCAGAACGCGTTGATGCCGGTCAGCTCGCGGCCCACCACCAGCTCGTGCACGGTCTCGGTGCCCTCGTAGGTGATCACCGATTCCAGGTTCAGCGCGTGGCGGATTGCCGAGTGTTCCGTGGTGATGCCGGCGCCGCCGAGGATGTCGCGGCACTGGCGCGCGATGTCGATGGCCATGCGGCAGTTGTTCCACTTCGCCAGCGAGACCTGGGTCGGCTGCATCGCGCCGGCGTCCTTCAGGCGACCGAGCTGCAGCGACAGCAGCTGCGCGGTGGTGATGCGCCGGGCCATGTCGGCCAGCTTCAGCTGGATCGCCTGGTTCGAGGCCAGCGGACGGCCGAACAGGGTGCGCTCGGCGGTGTAGTCGAGCACTTCCTTCAGGCAGGCCTGCGCCGCGCCGATCGGGCCCCAGGTGATGCCGTAGCGTGCCTGGGTGAGGCAGCCCAGCGGACCCTTCAGGCCCTTCACGTTGGGCAGGCGCGCGCTGTCCGGTACGCGTACGTTGTCGAAGAACAGCGCGCTGGTGACCGAGGCGCGCAGGCTCATCTTCTTGTGGATTTCCTGCGCCTTGAAGCCGGCCGTGTCGGTCGGCACCACGAAGCCCTGGATGCCGTCTGCGGTCTGCGCCCACACGATCGCGATGTGCGCCAGGTTGCCGTTGGTGATCCACATCTTGGCGCCGTTGATGACCCAGTCGGCGCCGTCCTTCTTCGCGTTCGTCTTCATGTTGGCCGGATCGGAGCCGCCGTGCGGCTCGGTCAGGCCGAAGCAGCCGATCACCTTGCCGGCAGCCATCTGCGGCAGGTAGTGCTGCTTCTGCTCCTCGCTGCCGTAGGCGTAGATCGGATACATGCACAGCGAGCTCTGCACCGAGGCGAAGCTGCGCAAGCCGGAATCGCCGCGCTCCAGTTCCTGGCAGATCAGGCCATAGCTGACCCCGTTCATGCCGGCGCCGCCGTATTCGGCGGGAATGGTGGCGCCGAGCAGGCCGAGGCCGGCGATCTCCGGAATCAGCTCCTTCGGGAAACGGCCCTGGTCGAAACAGTCGCCGATGATCGGCAGCACGCGTTCGTCGACGAAGCGGCCGACGGTGTCCTGCACCATGCGCTCCTCGTCGGTGAGCAGCGAGCGAACGTCGTACAGGTCGAGCGGATTCAGACGGACAGCCATGGGAGCTCCAGAGAGGGCACGTAAAAACCGGTATTGTAGCGCGACCCATACTGTCGCACAGACCGGCGCAGCCCGACGGAGGTGTGTGGATTGCGCCCCTGCACGGCCCGCCCGCCATTCCCGCTGTCCGCTCCACGCCCGCCCCACGGAAACGCATGTTCAAAGGTGTCTTGCTCGGCTTCATGGCCTTTGCCGCCTTCGCCATCAGCGACGCGTTCGTGAAGTCGCTGCGCGGCTCGCTGCCGGCGTACGAGGCGGTGTTCTTCGGCGCGGCGCTGGGCCTGACCGCGCTGCCCTTCATCAGGCAGCCGGGCGACCGCTGGCGCGAGGTGGTGCTGGCGCGGCGCCCCGGCCTGTGGCTGGTGCGCGCCGCCGCCAGCGCGGTCGGCAGCATCGCGGCGGTGGTCGCCTTCACCGCGCTGCCGATGGCCGAGGCGTTCGCGCTGATCTTCCTGCTGCCGATCTTCGTCACCATCCTGTCGGTGCTGGTGCTGAAGGAGTACGTGGGCTGGCGCCGCTGGTCGGCGGTGGTGGCCGGTTTCGTCGGCGTGCTGGTGGTGCTGCGGCCCGGCTTCCGCGCGCTCGGCATCGGCCACCTGGCGGCGATCGTGTGCGGGCTCGCCGGCGCCGTCTCGATGATCGCTCTGCGCCTGTCCGGCCCGCACGAGAAACGCCTCGCCCTGTACGGCGCCGGCATGATCGGCTCGATGCTGTTCTCCGGAGTGCTGATGCTGGCCGAGTTCCATTGGCCCAGCCTGGCCCAGTGGGGGCTGCTCGCCGGCTACGGCCTGCTCGCCGCGCTGGCCTCGGTGCTGTTGATGCTGGCCACCCAGAAGGCACCGGCCAACCACGTCGCGCCGACCCAGTACAGCCAGATGCTGTGGGCCGTGCTGCTCGGCTACGTGCTGTTCGACGACCGGCTGGACTGGCCGATGGCGATCGGCATCGCGATCATCCTCGGCGCCGGCCTGTTCACCTTCGTGCGCGAGGAGCAGGTCACGCAATGGTGGAAGCGCATGCGCATGCTCTGAGAGGCGAACGCCTGGCCCACCCCGCCGGGGCTTGCGTTATGCTCGGGGGTCCCAAGGGAATTCGCACGACATGAACTCATCCGGCGCCGACGTCGGATCGTCCGGCCGCAGGCCAGTACGACCCAGCCAGCGCGATCTGCTGCCGCAACGCGTCTACCGCTTTCGCATGCTCGGCATGGGCCTGGCCAGCCTGCCGCTGGGCCTGGTCCTGCACGAACATCAGGCGCCGATCGGCAGCTGGATCTGGGCCGCGTTCACCTGCCTGTTGTGGCCGCAACTCGCCTACTGGCGGGCTCGCCGCAGCCGCACGCCGTTCGACATCGAGCTGCGCAACCTGATGTTCGACTCGGCCATCGCCGGCTCGTGGGTTGCGCTGATGCATTTCACGGTGCTGCCCTCGGTGCTGGTCGTCATCGTCGCCACCGCCGACAAGATCAATACCGGTGTGCGCGACCTGTGGCGACGCTCGCTGCCCGGCATGCTGCTGGCCATCCTGGCCGGCGGCCTGCTGACCGGTTTCGCCTTCCAGCCCGAAACCAGCATGCCGGTGCTGCTGGCCTGCCTGCCGATCATGCTGCTCCATACCATGGCCGTGAGCCTCGCCAGCTACCGCTTGGTGCGGCGGGTGCAACAGCAGAACCGCCAGCTCGACGAACTCAGCCGCATCGACGTGCTGACCGGCCTGGACAACCGCGGATCCTGGCAGGACCACGCCGGCGCGCTGCTGCAGCAGCGCCATGCCGCGGGCCAGCCCGCCACGCTGATGATGGTCGACGTGGACCGCTTCAAGGACATCAACGACCGGCACGGCCACACCCTGGGCGACGACGTGTTGTGCCACATCGCCGCCATCCTGCGCCATGGCCACGGCGCCGATGCGCATATCGGCCGCTTCGGCGGCGACGAGTTCGCGATCGCGCTGCCGGTCACCCTCGCCGAGGCGGCGGTGGTGGCCGAACGGATCCGTCGCAGCGTCGAGAAAATCGACCTGCCACAGGCACCCGACCTGCGCTGCTCGATCAGCATCGGCCTGGCCGAGGCCGGTGACGCCTCCACCAGCCTGCGCGAGTGGATCGAGTCCGCCGACCGCGCGCTGTACCGCGCTAAGCAGGCCTGCCGCAACCGCGCCGCCTGCGACGACGCGCCGGTCATCGTCGACGCCTGAACTCCCCTGGCCAGGGATGCCCTGATCTATTCAGCGCAGGCGGCATGATATCCAGAAGGTTCGCAGGCGGCGGCGCGTGGCGCAGGCAAGGCTGGCTGCCTTGGCAAGCCGCGCGCTGCCGCCTGCGGGCTTTCTGGATATCACCCCATCATTATGTTTTGAGCTGTGGGGCCGGTTCTGTCTGTCCGCATCTCCGCGGCGCGCCTCCTCGACAGGCGGACGCCTGCCTTCGTCCGCGCACCACGAATCTGCGAACAGACAGAACCGGTGCCGCCTGCGCTGAATAGATCAGGGCATCCCTAGCGGTTGCTGACCCCGTGCGGCACGTGCCCGGTGGCCACGTGCTTGCGCGCCGACTCCACGTTGGCCGGCGAGTCGTCGAAAAAGATGTCGGCGCCGAACGCATCGAGGAACGGCCCCTTGTCGCGGCCGCCGAGGAACAGCGCCTCGTCGATGCGCACGCCCCACTTGCGCAGGGTCAGGATCACCCGCTTGTGCGCGGGTGCGGAGCGGGCGGTGACCAGGGCGGTGCGGATCGGCGAGTTCTCCGCCGGGAATGCGGTCTGCAGGCGGTGCAGCGCGGTGAGGAAGCCGCGGAACGGACCAACCGACAAGGGCTCGGCGGCGTGCTCGCGCTCGTTGCGGTGGAAGGCTTCCAGGCCTTCCTCGCGCGACACCCGCTCGCCCTCGTCGCCGAAGATCACCGCGTCGCCGTCGAAGGCGATGCGCAGCTGCTCGCTCATGCGCGGCGGCGCGGTGCTGGGCAGGATCGTCGCCGCCGCCACGCCGGCCTTGAGCGCGCGCGCCACGTCCTCGGCGTTGGCGGAGAGGAACAGGTCGGCCTTGAACGGTGCGATGTAGTCGGAGGTGGGGGCGCCGCTGGTGAACGCGGCGCGGCTGATCTGCAGCCCATGGTGCTGGATCGCGTTGAAGATGCGCAGCCCGGTGTCGCCCGAGTTGCGCGACAGCAGGATCACCTCGACCGGCGGCACGTCGCCGGCCAGCTTGTTCAGCCCCAGCAGCTTCTGCACCAGCGGAAAGGCCACGCCGGGCTGCAGGATCTCGTTCTCGTGCTCGATCTGGAACGAGCGGTAGGCGTCCAGCCCCTCGCGCTCGAACAACGCGTGGCTGTCGCCGAGGTCGAACAGCGCGCGCGAGGAGATCGCCACCACCAGGCGGTTGTCGGTGGACGAGTCAGGAGCGTGGATGGTTGGCTGGGTCATGACATGAATCTAGCGCATTGGGCAGGAGGTGAGTGGAGGGAGGTGAGGAGTGGGAAACAGCCGGCTCCGGCTTTCCTCCCACCTCCCACTCCTCTTTTTCCACGCCTCTTCCCGCTTCTCATTCCGCGGCGAATTGCTCGTCCAGTATGCGCTGCTCCAGATTGTGCTCGGGATCGAACAGCAGCCGCACTCCCTGCCCGCCGGACTGGCGGATCGCCACCGTGCGCACATCGCGCACCTCGTGGAAATCGGCGGTGGCGCTGACCGGGCGCTTGCCCGGATCGAGCACGCGCAGGACCACCTCGGTGCGGTGCGGCAGGATCGCGCCGCGCCAGCGGCGCGGGCGGAACGGGCTGATCGGGGTGAGCGCCAGCACGTTCGCGTCCAGCGGCAGGATCGGGCCGTGCGCAGACAGGTTGTAGGCGGTGGAGCCGGCGGGCGTGGCGACCATGATGCCATCGCAAACCAGATTGGGCAGCTTCACGGTGTCGTTGAGCCGCACTTCCAGGTGCGCGGCCTGGTTGCTCTGGCGCAGCAGCGAAACTTCGTTGAACGCCAGCGCGCGATGCTCGCCGCCGGCCGCGTCGGTCACTTCCATCTGCAACGGAAACAGCGTAGCCGCATGCGCACGCGCAATCCGCTCCGGCAGGCCGTCGAGCCGGTGCTTGTTCATCAGGAAGCCAACCCGGCCCAGCTTCATGCCGTACACCGGCACTTCCAGCGCGTGGTACGCGTGCAGGGTGCGCAGCATGAAACCGTCACCGCCCAGCGCCACGATCAGCCCGGCCTGCTCCGGCGGCACGTCGCCATAACGCTTCACCAGCTTGCGCCGCGCCTGCTGGGCCACACTGACGTCACTGGCGACGAAGGCAAGACGCATCGGAAACCCCGGCTGGCGGAACAAGCGCCAAGAGTACGACAGAGCATCGGCTGTGCCCTACTCCAGGACTTTCCCGCCAGACCGGAGTTACCCCCTCCCAACCTCCCCCCACACGCAGGGGGAGGAGCAAAAACAACCTGCCATCATGCTGGAGCATGCCGTAATACCCTCCCCTGCTTGCAGGGGAGGGCAGGGGTGGGGTCACGCCGCGGGAAAGCCCCGCAGAAACCTCAAACCGGCACCTGCGCCAGCTGCGCCAGGCGACGGACGGCGACCGAGGCGATCGGGTAGTCCGCGTTCTGGGTGAGGATTTCCGCCAGCATGCCCCGGGTGTACTGCAGCGTGGCGTCGTCGCGCTGCAGCCACGCCTGTACCGGCGAAACGTCCTTGCTGCCGCCACCGAGGTTCAGTACCTGCAGCGCCAGCGCCCGGTGCTGATGGTTGAGCTCGTCCAGCAGCGAGCCGCGCGCCTGTGCGTGCCAGTGGCCTTCCACCGGCAGCGCCTCGATCTGGTCGCGCAGCCACTCCAGGTCCAGCGCCTCGCCCAGCTCGAAGAACACGCCGGCGACCTTCTCGATCGGCTGGCCGCTCTGCTGGCTCACCTCGACCATGTCCAGCGCCGCGCGCAGCTCCGGCATGCGGGCCATGCGCAACGCCAGTTCGGCCGGCAGGCCCAGGCCTTCCCACTTCTCCTGGCTGGAGGAGAAGTCGCCCTTGCCGGTTGCCGTCAGCACGTCGGGCAAGGCCTTGCGCAAGGCGGACACGCCGGCCTGGTAGCGCTCGACGTTGGCGGCGATGTCCAGCGAGCCGCCCGGGCGGTTCAGCAACCAGCGGGTCATGTGGCGCAGCAGCGACCAGATCTGCTTGACCGCATCGACCTGGGTGTCCTCGGCGACCTTGGCGTCCAGTGCCTCGATCGCCGCCCACAGCTCGCGCGCATCGAGGATTTCGCGGGCCGCCGTGTAGGCCTTGGCGATCGCTGCCGGGCCCTGCCCGGTGTCTTCCTGCATGCGCATCATGAAGGTGGCGCCCATGCGGTTGATCGTCGAGTTGGTCACCGCGGTGGCGATGATCTCGCGCTTCAGCCGGTGGCGCTGCATGTGCGCGGCGTACTTATCGTGCAGCGGCGCCGGGAAGTAGCGCACCAGCTCCTTCGACAGGTAGGGGTCTTCCGGCACGTCCGAGTCCAGCAATTGCTGGAACAGGCGCATCTTGTCGTACGACAGCAGCACCGCCAGCTCCGGCCGGGTCAGGCCCAGGCCACGGCTCTTGCGCTCGGTCAGCTCGGCTTCGGTGGGCAGGTTCTCGACCTGGCGGTCGAGCGTACCCTCGGCCTCCAGCGTGCGGATGAAGTGCGCCATCGAACCGATGCGATGCACCGACTGGTGCTCCATCAGGGTGATCGCCTGGTTCTGCCGGTAGTTGTCCCACAGCACCAGCTGGGCCACCTCGTCGGTCATGGCAGCAAGTTGCGCGTTGCGCGCGTCGAAACTCAGCTCGCCACGCTGCACGGCATCGTTCAGCAGGATCTTGATGTTCACCTCGTGGTCGGAGGTGTCCACGCCGGCGGAGTTGTCGATGAAGTCGGTATTCAGCAGCACGCCCTTCTGCGCCGCCTCGATGCGACCCTTCTGGGTCATGCCCAGGTTGCCGCCCTCGCCGATGATCTTCGCGCGGACGTCGGCGCCGTTGATGCGCAGCCCGTTGTTGGCGCGGTCGCTCACCTCGGCGTGCGTTTCGCCGGACGACTTGATGTAGGTACCGATGCCGCCGTTCCACAACAGGTCGACCGGCGCCTTGAGCACCGCGCTGAGCAGGTCGTTCGGCGCCAGGTGCTCGATGTCGGGCTTGAGCCCCAGTGCCACGCGCACTTCCGGCGACACCGGGATCGACTTGGCGCTGCGCGGATACACGCCGCCGCCAGCCGAGATCAGCGACTTGTCGTAGTCGTCCCAGCTCGAGCGCGGCACCTCGAACAGGCGCTTGCGCTCGATGAAGGAGCGCGCCGCATCCGGGTTCGGGTCGAGGAACACGTGGCGGTGGTCGAACGCCGCCACCAGCCGGATGTGCTCGGACAGCAGCATGCCGTTGCCGAACACGTCGCCGGACATGTCGCCGATGCCCACGCAGGTGAAGTCCTGCGTCTGGCAATCGCGGTTGAGCGCGCGGAAGTGGCGCTTGACCGATTCCCACGCGCCGCGCGCGGTGATGCCCATGCCCTTGTGGTCGTAACCGTGCGAGCCGCCGGAAGCGAACGCGTCGCCGAGCCAGTAGTTGTGCTCGATCGAGATCGCGTTGGCGATGTCGGAGAACTTCGCGGTGCCCTTGTCGGCGGCCACCACCAGATACGGGTCATCCTGATCGTGGCGCACCACGTCGTGCGGATGCACCACCTTGCCGTCGACCAGGTTGTCGGTGACGTCGAGCAGGCCGTTGATGAACAGGCGATAGCAGGCGATGCCCTCGGCCTGGACCGCATCACGGTCGCTGCTGGCCGGCGATTTCTTGACGAAGAAGCCACCCTTGGAGCCGACCGGCACGATCACCGTGTTCTTCACCATCTGCGCCTTGACCAGGCCCAGCACCTCGGTGCGGAAATCCTCGCGACGGTCGGACCAGCGCAGGCCGCCGCGCGCCACCGCGCCGAAGCGCAGGTGGATGCCCTCGACGCGCGGGGAGCACACCCAGATCTCGCGGTACGGCACCGGCTTGGGCAGGTCCGGCAGCAGGTGCGAGTCGATCTTGTAGCTGATGTAGTCGCGATACGCGCCGTCCCACTGCTGGAAGAAGCTGGTGCGCAAGGTGGCGCGGATCAGCTTGACGAAGCTGCGCAGGATGCGGTCCTCGTCGAGGCTGGCCACGTTCTCCAGCAGGATGCCGATGGCGTTCTCCACCGCCTGGATCTGCTCCTCGCGCGGCTTCGCCAGTACCGCGCCCAGGTCGCCGATCAGGCCCGGCTGCGCGGCCTGCACGTTGGCCGGGATCAGCGCCTGCATCTCGGCGGCCAGGGTGGCGCCGGCAGCCTTCAGCTCGTCGGCGGACAGCGCTTCGCGGCGCGGATCGAACTTGGCCAGGAACAGCTCCACCAGCAGCCCGGCGATCGCCGGATAGCGGTTGAGGGCCTCCTCCATGTACGACTGCGAGAAGGTGGTGCCGGTCTGCAGCAGGTACTTGCAGTAGCCACGCAGCATCGCCACCTGGCGCCAGCTCAGCCTGGCGCCCAGCACCAGCCGGTTGAAGCCGTCGTTCTCGGCGTTGCCGCGCCAGATCTGCTCGAACGCATCCTCGAACAGCGCGCCGACCTGCTCCACGCCGAAGGTGAGCTTGCCGACCGGCTGCACCTCGAAGTCCTGGATCGACAGCGGCGCGTCGCCGGAAACCTCGTAGACGTGCTCGGTAAGCACGCGCAAGCCGAGGTTCTCCAACTGTGGCAGCACTTCGGACAGCGCGATGTCGCCACCGGAGCGGTAGACCTTGAATCGCAGCGTCTCCGGCGCCTTC
Source organism: Rhodanobacter sp. KK11 (assembly GCF_033345435.1). Classification (NCBI taxonomy): domain Bacteria; kingdom Pseudomonadati; phylum Pseudomonadota; class Gammaproteobacteria; order Lysobacterales; family Rhodanobacteraceae; genus Rhodanobacter; species Rhodanobacter sp. KK11. Next base: position 1,239,186 of record NZ_JAWPMI010000001.1, on the reverse strand, counting down.
GGCGGGTGGTAGAACGACATCCGCAGCGCGTTGTCGCCGACCAGTTGCGACAGCTGATGCACGTCCTCGGCGGCCACCTGCGGGCTGACGTCCTCGACATAGCCGGCCGGCAGCGCACGTGCATAGCGGTTGGCCAGCACCACGCCCTCATGCTCGCCGCGCAGGCGCACCAGCGCATCGCGCACCTCGTCGTGCCAGTTGCGCACGATGCTTGCCACGCCTTGCTCCAATTCAGCCAGATCGTACACGGGCTGGTCGCCGATCTTCGGCCGCAGCACGATGGTCAACCGCGCCAGCGCGGCCTCGCCCATCTGCACCGAGGAGTCGCTCTGCTCGGCGTGCAGCGCCGCGCCCAGCAGCGCCTCGATGCGCTCGCGCACCGAGGTGTTGAAGCGGTCGCGCGGCACGAACACCATGCAGGTGAAGAAGCGGCCGTAGCGGTCGCGGCGCATGAACAGCCGCGTGCGCGCGCGCTGGCGCAGTTCGAGGATGCCCATCGCGGTGGCGAACAGCTCGTCCTCGGTACTCTGGAACAGCTCCTCGCGCGGCAGCGTCTCCAGGATGTGGCGCAGCGACTTGCCGGAGTACGAGTCGCGCTTGAGGCCCGAACGCGCCAGCACGGTTTCCACCTTGTGCCGCACCAGCGGCACGTCCTGCGGGCGGGCCATGTAGGCATTGGAGGAGAACAGGCCGAGGAAGCGCTGCTCGGCCACCGCGCGGCCGTCGGCGCCGAACTGCAGCACGCCGATGTAATCCATGTAGCCGGTGCGGTGCACGTGCGAACGCGCGTTGGTCTTGGTCAGGATGATCGCGTCGGTGGCGCCGGACTGCGGCAGCTCGCTGGCGGCCAGCGTGCGCAGCGAGCGCGGTGCCAACGAACGGTCGGTCTTGCGCAGGATGCCCAGGCCGGACGATTCGATCGAACGCAGCACGCGGTCGCCGTCGGCGTCGGCCACTTCGTACTCGCGGTAGCCGAGGAAGGTGAAGTTGTCGGCGGCGATCCAGCGCATGAACTCGCTGGCCTCCTGCACCGAGGCCGTATCCAGCGGCAGCTTGCGCTGCGACAGCTCGTTGGCGATCGCCAGCGCCTTGTCGCGCATCGCCGACCAGTCGCCCACCGCGGCGCGCACGTCGTCCAGCGCGGCCGCGACCTGCGCTTCCAGCTGCGCCTGCTCGGTGGCGTCAGCCACGCGGTCGATCTCGAAGTGCATCAGCGATTCGGCGCTGCCGGCGTCGCCGCCCAGGCCGAGCAGCTTGCCGGAAGCGTCGCGCGTCACCTTCAGCACCGGGTGGATCACCGCGTGGATCTGCAGTTTCGCCGAGACGATCATGCTGACCGTGTCGACCAGGAACGGCATGTCGTCGGTAACGATCTGCAGCAGGCTGCGGCCGGCATGCAGGTCCGCCGGGCTGAGCACGCGCACGCTGGCATGGCCGCCGCGGCGCTGCTGCATGAACTCCAGCAGGCTGCCGACCAGCGCCGCCCATTGCACCGGTGTGTGCAGATGCGCGTCGCCGCCCCCGATGCGTGCAAAGAAAGCCTCGCAGAAAAGCTGCGCCTCGTTCAGGCGCTGGGGCGTAAAACCGCCCTTTTTCAACTCTGCAAGTACTACTGACGGGAGGGAAGGGTCGTTCGCTGCAGGGGTCGCATTCATGGCATCTTCTGATTGGTGGAGACGATGATCGGGAAGGCAGGTAAAAAGCCTCGGAAGGATACGCTGCGCAGGAAGGCGAATCCAGCCGCGCAGCCCGCCGCGACCATTCCTGCACGCATGGTTCCGGGCCTGCCGCGACGCGTCTTTTCCGGCAAGGCGTGGATCTCGCGCCGATGTCCGCCACGCCGCGCGCGACCCCGGAGATCGGCAATATCCCGCAGCCGCACTGCATCATCGTCGTGGCCTGCGCCAATGTGCGCCCACACCCTCATGCCACTTGTCAACGACTGGATTCGCGGCACGCACAAAATGTAAACTGGCCGGTATAGTCTGGTCGACAGGCACGCCTGGCATGGCGTGCTTGCGGAATGGCAACGCGGTTTTCGGGCCGCCGCGCGCCTCCGGGCAAACCTATGACACAGGACACACGGAGCGCGATGCAGTATCCCGTTCACGGCAATGCTGCGGCGCACTCCGGCATCACCCCATCCCCGTTCGAGCAAGTTCTGGAGCTCCCATGAAGTCCTCATCACTGAGCACACCCTTGTTGTGCCTGAGCCTGCTGGTGCTGACCGCCTGCGGCAAAGGCAAGGAGCAGGGGCCGCCGCAGATGCCACCGCCGGAAGTCGGCGTGATCAAGGCACAGCCGCAGAGCTCGCCGCTGACCAAGGACCTGGTCGGCCGGCTGTCGGCCTACCGCAGCGCCGACGTGCGCGCCCGCGTGGCCGGCGTGCTGCTCAAGCGCGTCTACGACGAGGGCACCGACGTCAAGCAGGGCCAGTTGCTGTTCCAGATCGACCCGGCGCCGCTGAAGGCCGCGCTGAGTGCGGCCCAGGCCTCGCTGGCCCAGGCCCAGGCCACCTGGACCAACAACAAGGTCACCGCCGCTCGCGTGCGCGAGCTGGCGCCCAAGGGCTACGTGTCCAAGTCCGACCTGGACAACGCCCTCGCCGCCGAACGCAGCGCCGCCGCCGCGGTGCAGGCCGCACAGGCCAACGTACAGACCGCGCGCATCAATCTCGGCTACGCCAGCGTCACCGCGCCGATCGCCGGCCGCGCCGGCCAGCAGCAGGTCACCGAGGGTGCGCTGGTCGGCAACGGCGAGGCCACACTGCTCACCACGGTCGACCAGATCGATCCGCTGTACGTGAACTTCACCCTGAGCGTGGATGCGCTCGAGCAGATGCGCCAGGCGCAGAGCAGCGGCAACGTCACCCTGGCCGAGCCGGACAAGGCCAGCGTGCGGATCACCCTGCCCGACGGCAGCACCTACGGCGAACCGGGCGTACTGGACTTCTCCGACACCACGGTCAACCCGGCCACCGGTGCGGTCAACCTGCGCGCCGTGGTGCCGAACCCGCGGCACAACCTGCTGCCGGGCATGTACGTGACGCTCAAGGCGCAACTCGGCCAGCAGCACAAGGTGTTCCTGATCCCGCAGCAGGCAGTGCTGCGCGACACCGCGGGCGCCTACGTGATGACCATCGGCGCCGACAACAAGGTGATGCGCAAGGACGTCACCCTGGGTGGCATGGCCGGCGGCGACTGGGTGGTGAGCGCCGGCCTGCAGGCCGGCGACCAGGTGGTGGTGTCGGGCGTGCAGAACGCGAAGGTCGGCGCACCGGCCAAACCCACCCCGTGGCACCCGGCGCCCGTCGCCGGCGCCTCCGCGGCAGCCGCCCCCGGCAGCACCGCGCACGCCAGGTAACGGAGCGAAGACCATGCCGAGTTTCTTCATCGACCGCCCGATCTTCGCCTGGGTGGTGGCTATCCTGATCTCGCTGGGCGGCGTGCTGGCCATCCTCAACCTGGGCGTGGAGTCGTACCCGAACATCGCGCCGCCGTCGGTGACGGTGAGCGCCACCTACCCCGGCGCCAGCGCGGACACCACCGAGAAGACCGTCACCCAGGTGATCGAGCAGCAGCTCACCGGCATCGACCACCTGCTGTACTTCAGCTCATCCTCCAGCTCCAGCGGCCACGCCAGCATCACGCTGACCTTCGAGAGCGGCACCGACCCGGACATCGCCCAGGTGCAGGTGCAGAACAAGGTGGCGCTGGCCACGCCGCGCCTGCCCTCGGAGGTGATCCAGCAGGGCGTGGTGGTGGCCAAGGCCAACGCCGGCTTCCTGATGGTGGTGGCGCTGAAGTCGGACAACCCGAACATCGATCGCGACCGCCTCGGCGACATCGTCGGCTCGCAGGTACTCGACCAGATCTCGCGCGTGCCCGGCGTGGGCAGCACCCAGCAGTTCGGCTCCGAGTACGCCATGCGTATCTGGCTGAACCCGGACAAGCTGCAGGGCTACGGTCTGTCCGCCAGCCAGGTGCTGGACGCGATCAGGACGCAGAACGTGCAGTTCGCCGCCGGCTCGATCGGTGCCGACCCGGCCATGCCCGGCCAGGGCTTCACCGCCACGGTGTCCACGGAAGGGCGTTTCACCACGCCGGCGCAGTTTGCCGACATCATCCTGCGCGCGAACGCCGACGGCACCACGGTCAAGCTCGGCGACGTGGCCCGGATCAGCTTCGGCCCGGGCAGCTACGGCTTCGATACCACCGTCGATGGCAAGCCGATCGGCGCGTTCGCGATCCAGCTGCTGCCCGGCGCCAACGCGCTGAACGTGGCCACCGCAGTGCGCGGCAAGATGGACGAGATCGCGCCCAGTTTCCCGCAGGGCGTGAGCTGGTTCAGCCCGTACGACAGCACCGCGTTCGTGAAGATCTCCATCGACGAGGTGGTGCACACGCTGGTCGAGGCGATCATCCTGGTGTTCCTGGTGATGCTGCTGTTCCTGCAGAACATCCGCGCCACCATCATTCCCACCCTGGTGATCCCGGTGGCCCTGCTCGGCACCTTCCTCGGCATGCTGGTGCTCGGCTTCACCATCAACCAGCTGACCCTGTTCGGCATGGTGCTGGCCATCGGCATCGTGGTGGACGACGCGATCGTGGTGATCGAGAACGTCGAACGCATCATGACCGAGGAGGGACTGTCGCCGCGGGACGCCACGCGCAAGGCCATGGGCCAGATCACCGGCGCAGTGGTGGCGATCACCGTGGTGCTGACCGCGGTGTTCGTGCCCTCGGCGCTGCAGCCGGGCGCCTCGGGCATCATCTACAAGCAGTTCGCGCTGACCATCGCGATGTCGATGGCGTTCTCCGCGTTCCTGGCGCTCTCCTTCACGCCGGCGCTGTGCGCCAGCTTCCTGCAGCCGGAGCACCACAAGAAGAAGAACATCGTTTTCCGCACGTTCAATCGCTTCTTCGAGTGGACCACGCACACCTACACCGGCCACGTCGGCAGCGCGGTGCACCACGCGCCGCGCTGGATGATGGTGTTCGTGCTGATCGCGATGCTCGGCGGCTTCCTGTACACCCGCCTGCCCGGCAGCTTCCTGCCCGAGGAGGACCAGGGTTATGCGATGTCGGTGATCCAGCTGCCGCCGGGTGCCTCCAAGCAGCGCACCAGCGCGGTGATGCACCAGATGCTGGACATCCTGAAGAAGGATCCGGCGGTCGACACCGTGCTGCAGGTGACCGGCTTCAGCTTCATCGGCGCCGGCGAGAACGCGGGCATGGCCTTCATCAAGCTCAAGGACTGGTCCGAGCGCAAGGGCACCGCAGCCGACTTCATCCAGCGCGCGAACATGGCGCTGTTCCAGATCAAGGACGCACGCATCTTCGTGGTGAACATCCCCACGGTGCAGGGTCTGGGCCAGTTCGGCGGCTTCGACATGTACCTGCAGGACCGCAGCGGCGAGGGCCGCGACGCGCTCACCCAGGCGCGCAACACCCTGCTCGGCAAGGCCGCGCAGAACCCGACGCTGACCGGCGTACGCCCGAACGCGCTGGAGGATTCGCCGCAACTGAACCTTAGCGTGGACCGCGTGCAGGCCCAGTCGATGGGTCTGTCGGTGGGCGACATATACAATGCGATCAGCCTGATGCTGGCCCCCGTCTACGTGAACGACTTCACCTACGGCGGGCGCGTGAAGCGCGTGATCATGCAGGCCGATTCGGACTACCGCATGGGCCCGGACGCGCTGCAGCACTTCTTCACGCCCAGCGCACAGACCACGGTTGCCGGCACGCCGCAGATGATCCCGCTGTCCAACGTGGTGCGCGCCGACTGGCACATGGGCTCGCCCTCGCTGACCCGCTACAACGGCTACGCCGCGGTGGAGATCGTCGGCTCGCCTGCGCCGGGCCTTTCCTCGGGCCAGGCCATGGCCGAGATGCAGAAGATCGTCGAGAACGACCTGCCGCACGGCTTCGGCTTCGACTGGACCGGCCAGTCCTACCAGGAGATCCTCTCCGGCAACGCCGCCACGCTGCTGATGGTGCTGTCGATCATGATCGTGTTCCTGGCGCTGGCGGCGCTGTACGAGAGCTGGTCGATCCCGGTGTCGGTGCTGCTGGTGCTGCCGCTGGGCCTGCTCGGCGTGGTGGTGTTCACCATGCTGCGCGGCCTGCCCGACGACATCTTCTTCAAGATCGGCCTGATCACGGTGATCGGCCTGGCCGCGAAGAACGCGATCCTGATCGTGGAGTTCGCGGTGGCCGAGCAGAAGGCCGGGCGCACCCTGCGCGAAGCCACCGTGGACGCCGCCCGCCTGCGACTGCGGCCGATCCTGATGACCTCGCTGGCCTTCATCCTCGGCGTGTTCCCGCTGTTCGTCTCCACCGGCGCCGGCGCCAACTCCCGCCACGCCATCGGCACCGGCGTGATCGGCGGCATGCTGTTCGCCACCTTCCTCGGCGTGCTGCTGATCCCGGTGTTCTACGTGGTGGTGCGCCGCCTGCTCGGCGACAAGTTGGACGGCCACGAGCATCCGGGCATCGAGGGGCCGCACACGTTCGACTCCGACCCGCAGCGCGGACACTGAGGCAAGAGCAGACGAGCGGGTGGAAAGGAGTGGGAGAAGGCGCGAATTTCCCACCTTCTCGCCGGCATGAAGCAGAAAGCAGAAGGCCCCGGCGCAAACCGGGGCCTTTTGTTCGAGTCTTCAATGAGCACCGAGACGTGCAGGCTTTATCTCACTCCCCGGGTCTCCCCATTCACTTCCCGCTCTTCAACGCAAGCCGGTCTCCGCCCGCGCGATCACCATTCGCTGGATCTCGCTGGTGCCTTCGTAGATCTCGGTGATCTTGGCGTCACGGAAGTAGCGTTCCAGCGGCATTTCCTTCGAGTAACCCATGCCGCCGTGGATCTGCACCGCCTGGTGGGCGATCCACATCGCCGCCTCCGACGCGGTCAGCTTGGCCACCGCCGCCTCGGTACCGAAACGACCGCCGTGCTTCTCGGCCTCGCCCTTGGTCCAGGCGGCGCGCAGGGTCAGCAGGGTCGCCGCGTCCAGCTTGCACTTCATGTCGGCGATCTTCGACTGGGTCATCTGGAAGCTGCCGATCGGCTGGCCGAACGCCTTGCGGTCGCGCGACCACTGCAGGGTCGCCTCGTACGCAGCGCGGGCGATGCCCACCGCCTGCGAGGCGATGCCGATGCGGCCGGCGTCGAGCACGCCCATCGCGATGGAGAAGCCCTTGCCCTCTTCGCCGAGCAGGTTTTCCTTCGGGCAGACGTAGTCGGTGAACTCGATCTCGCAGGTGGCCGAGGCGCGGATGCCGAGCTTGGGCTCGGTCTTGCCGGCGTGAAAGCCCGGCAGTTGGGTGTCGATGATGAAGGCCGACACGCCCTTGGCGCCGATGCCCGGCGTCGAGATGGCGAACAGCACGATGTAGCGCGCCACCGGGCCGGAAGTGATCCAGCTCTTCTTGCCGTTGATCACCCAGTCGCCGTTGGCGTTCTTCGTCGCACGGGTGTGCATGGCCGAGGCGTCAGAACCGGACTGCGGCTCGGTCAGCGCGTAGGCGCCGATCGCCTCGCCGGTGGCGATGGCGCGCACGTACTTCTGCTTCTGCTCCTCGTTGCCATGCTTGAGGATGCCGTTGCAGAACAGCGAGTTGTTCACCGACATCACGGTGGCCGTGGCCGCATCGGCCGCGGCGATCTCGATCATCGCCAGCACGTAGGCGATCGGGTCCATGCCGGCGCCGCCGTAGGCCTCGGGCACCTCGATGCCCATCAGGCCGAGCTTGCCCATTTCGCGGATGTTCTCCAGCGGGAACTCGCCCTTCGCGTCCAGCTCGGCGGCCACCGGCGCAATACGCTTTTGCGCAAAGTCTCGGGCAATCGACTGGATCGACAACTGGTCTTCGGTAAATCGGAAATCCACGGACGGCTCCTTGAGGCAATCAAGCCGCCGATTTTAGCGGGAAATGGCCTGCCGGCCTCGCCGGCGCGCGCTTGACGCACGGCAAGGCGCGGCCTAGCCTGTACATCTTTGTATCGCGATACAGGGATACCGATGGATCTGGCCACCGCTTCCAGCGTACTGCGCCTGCTGGCCGACCCTACCCGCGTGCGGCTGCTGGCCCTGCTCGAAGGTGAAGAGCTCACTGTGGCCGAACTGGCCGCGGTGCTGCACCTGGCACAGCCGCGCGTGTCCACCCATCTGGCCAAACTGAAGGATGCCGGCCTGGTGCGCGACCGCCGCGCCGGCGTCTCCGCCTATTACCGTGCCAACAGCGAAGGTGACGAGGCGCAGCATGCCCTGCTGGTTTCGCTGCGCGCCAGCATCGACGACGCGCTGCTGCGCGAGGATGCCGCGCGCCTGCCCGGCGTGCTGGCCAACCGCGCCCGCGCCGAAGGCTGGGCCGACACCGTGGCCGGCGACATGGAGCGCCACTACTCGCCGGGCCGCACCTGGGAAACGCTGGCCCGATCGCTGCTGCAGTTGCTGGAAACCGGCGACGTGCTCGACATCGCCTCCGGCGACGGCATCACCGCCGAGCTGCTGGCGCCGCATGCGCACTCGATCGTCTGCGTGGATTCCAGCGAGCGCGTGGTCGAGGCCGCGGCGAAGCGGCTGAAGGCGTTTGCCAACGTGCGCGTGGTGCGTGGCGACATGCACGCGCTCGACCTGGGTACGCAACGCTTCGACCTGGTGCTGATGCTGCACGCGCTGACCTACGCCGAGCACCCGGCCAAGGCCGTGGCCGAGGCCGCGCGCGTGCTGCGCCCCGGCGGCCGCCTGCTCGCCGTCACGCTCGGCCGGCACGACCACCGCGCCGCGGTGGCGCCGTTCGACCACCGCAACCTCGGCTTCAGCCACGAGCAGCTCGACCGCTACGCGCGCACCGCGGGGCTCGACGTGCTGAGCTGCAACCGCCTCAGCCGCGAGCGCAAGGCACCGCATTTCGAAGTGATCAGCCTGCTGGCGCGCAAGAGCGCCTGAACACCGTTGCACCGCTCAACCATAGGAAGTTCGATGAGTACCCTCCCCTGGCTTCACCCCGAGCGCGTCGCCCTGCTGGAGCAGGCGCTGCGCCAGCGCATCCTGATCCTCGACGGCGCCATGGGCACCATGCTGCAAACCCACGGCCTGGACGAGCAGGGCTTCCGCGGCGAACGCTTCCGGGAAGGCCACGACGGCCACGCGCACGCACACGACCATCCCGGCTGCGACCTCAAGGGCAACAACGACCTGCTCACGCTGACCCGCCCGGAGATCATCCGAAGCGTGCACGATGCCTATCTCGAAGCCGGTGCCGACTTGATCGAGACCAACACCTTCAACTCCACCCGCATCAGCCAGGCCGACTACCAGTTGCAGCACCTGGCGCACGAGCTGAACCTCGAAGGCGCGAAGCTGGCCCGCGCCGCCTGCGACGCGATGGCCGCGAAAACACCGGAAAAACCGCGCTTCGTGATCGGCGTGCTCGGCCCGACCAGCCGCACCGCCTCGCTGTCGCCCGACGTCAACGACCCCGGCTTCCGCAACGTCAGCTTCGAGGAGCTGGCGGACAACTACACCGAAGCCGCCAGCGGCCTGATCGACGGCGGCGCCGACGTGATCATGGTCGAGACCATCTTCGACACGCTGAACGCCAAGGCCGCGCTGTTCGCGCTCTCCGAACTGTTCCAGCAGCGCGGCGCACAGGTGCCGGTGATGATCTCCGGCACCATCACCGACCGCTCCGGCCGCACCCTGTCCGGCCAGACCGCGGAGGCGTTCTACTATTCGGTACGCCACGCGCGGCCGTTGTCGGTGGGCTTCAATTGCGCGCTCGGCGCCGAGGACCTGCGACCGCACATCCAGACCCTGGCGAACCTGGCCGAGAGCTACGTCAGCACCCATCCGAACGCCGGCCTGCCGAACGCGTTCGCCGAGTACGACGAGACGCCCGAGCAGATGGCCGGTGTGATCGCAGGCTTCGCCCGCGACGGCCTGCTCAACCTGGTCGGCGGCTGCTGCGGCACCACGCCGGCGCACATCAAGGCGATCGCCGAGGCGGTGCGCGGCGTACCCCCGCGCGCCCTGCCGGGCGCCGTGCGGGATGCCGCATGAACACGCTCCACCACACCCGCCTGTCCGGCCTCGAGCCGCTGGTCATCACCCCCGACCTGCTGTTCGTCAACATCGGCGAGCGCACCAACGTCACCGGCTCGGCGAAGTTCAAGAAACTCATCAAGGAAGACCGCTACGACGAAGCGGTGGAAGTCGCCCGCCAGCAGGTGGAGAACGGCGCGCAGATCCTCGACGTGAACATGGACGAGGGCCTGCTCGATTCCGAAGCGGCGATGGTGAAGTTCCTCAACCTGATCGCCGCCGAACCGGACATCGCCAAGATCCCGGTAATGGTGGATTCTTCCAAGTGGAGCGTGATCGAGGCCGGCCTGCGCTGCCTGCAGGGCAAGGGCGTGGTCAACTCCATCTCGCTGAAGGAAGGCGAAGGCCCGTTCCTCGAACAGGCGCGAAAAATCCTGCGTTACGGCGCCGCCACCGTGGTGATGGCCTTCGACGAGAACGGCCAGGCCGACACCGTGGCACGCCGCCTGGAAATCTGCGAGCGCTCGTACAAGCTGCTCACCGAGGAAGTGGGTTTCCCGCCCGAAGACATCATCTTCGACTCCAACATCTTTCCGATCGCCACCGGCATCGAGGAGCACGCCGACAACGCGGTGAACTTCATCGAGGCGTGCAAGGAGCTGAAGCAGCGCTTTCCGCTGTCGCACCTTTCCGGCGGCGTCTCCAACGTCTCGTTCTCCTTCCGCGGAAATGACACCGTGCGCGAGGCGATCCACAGCGTGTTCCTGTACCACGCCATCCAGGCCGGCATGGACATGGGCATCGTCAACGCCGGCCAGCTGGCAATCTACGACGAGCTGGAACCCGAACTGCGCGAGCGCGTGGAAGACGTGGTGCTGAACCGCCGCGCCGATGCCACCGAGCGGCTGATGGAAATTGCCGAGAAGCACAAGAAGGGCGCGCGCGAACAGGACGCCGGCAACGCGCTGGCCTGGCGCGAGCTGCCGGTGCGCAAGCGGCTGGAACACGCGCTGGTGCACGGCATCGACCAGTTCGTGGTGGAGGACACCGAGGAAGTGCGCCAGACCGTCACGCGCACGCTGGACGTGATCGAAGGCCCGCTGATGGACGGCATGAACGTGGTCGGCGACCTGTTCGGCGCCGGCAAGATGTTCCTGCCGCAGGTGGTGAAATCCGCCCGCGTGATGAAGAAGGCGGTGGCCTACCTGCTGCCCTTCATGGAGGAGGAAAAGAAGAAGAGCGGCAACACCAGCAAGAACAACGGCAAGATCGTGATGGCCACGGTCAAGGGCGACGTGCACGACATCGGCAAGAACATCGTCGGCGTGGTGCTCGCCTGCAACAACTTCGAGGTGATCGACCTTGGCGTGATGGTGCCGGCACAGAAGATCCTCGACACCGCCATCGAGGAGAAGGCCGACATGATCGGCGTCTCCGGTCTGATCACCCCTTCGCTGGAGGAGATGGCCCACGTCGCCAGGGAAATGAAGCGGCGCGGCTTCAGCATCCCGCTGCTGATCGGCGGTGCCACCACCTCGCGCGCGCACACCGCGATCAAGATCGAGCCGCACTACGAAACCGCCTGCGTGTGGGTGAAGGACGCCTCGCGCGCGGTCGGCGTGGCGCAGTCGCTGGTCAGCAAGGAGCTGGTCGACGGCTTCCTCGCCAAGGTGCGCAGCGAATACGCCGAAGTGCGCGAGCGCCACAGGCACCGCGGCCCCGGCAAGAAACTGGTGACGCTGGAGCACGCGCGCGGCAACCGTTTCCGCTGCGATTGGGCCAGTTACGACCCGCCGCAGCCCGCCAAGCCCGGCCTCACCGTGTTCGACGACTACAGCCTCGCCGAGCTGCGCGAAACCATCGACTGGACGCCGTTCTTCCAGGCCTGGGAGCTGGCCGGCCACTACCCCGCCATCCTCACCGACGCCGTGGTCGGCACGCAGGCCAGCGAACTGTTCGCCGACGCGCAGGCCATGCTGGACAGGATCGTCGAGGAGAAGTGGCTGAAGGCCCGCGCCGTGATCGGCTTCTGGCCCGCCGCCAACCGCATCGACGACGTGGAGATCTACACCGACGACTCCCGCACGACGCCGCTGGCCACGCTGCACCACCTGCGCCAGCAGGCCGACAAGCCGGTGGAACGCCCCAATCTGTGCCTGGCCGACTTCATCGCACCGAAGGAGTTCGGCAAACCCGACTGGATCGGCGGCTTCGCCGTCACCGCGGGCCTGGGCATCGAGCCGCATCTGGAGCTCTTCCACGCCGACCACGACGACTACTCCGCGATCATCCTGAAAGCCCTGGCCGACCGCCTCGCCGAATCCTTCGCCGAACGCATGCACCAGCGCGTGCGCAAGGAGTTCTGGGGCTTCGTGCCCGACGAGAGCCTCGGCAACGATGCACTGATCGCCGAGCAGTACCGGGGCGTGCGCCCCGCCCCCGGCTACCCCGCCTGCCCCGACCACACCGAGAAGGCCACCCTGTTCAAGCTGCTGGACGTCACCGCCAACACCGGCATCGAGCTCACCGAAGGTTTCTCGATGTATCCCGCGGCGGCCGTCTCCGGCTGGTATTTCTCCCATCCGGGCAGCCAGTACTTCGTGGTCGGTCGGCTCGGCAGGGATCAGGTCACCGATTATGCCCGCCGCAAGGGCTGGACGCTGGCCGAAGCGGAACGCTGGCTCGCCTCGAACCTCGACTACGACCCAGACTGACCGCCCGCCTGCCCTTGCCCCGCGGCGAGAACAGCGGGCAGTGCCCGCCTGCGCCAACTCACACGGTGGCGTCGCCGGTGAGGCTGTTCTTGCGGTGGCGCAGGTGCACCACCAGGTTGTAGACCGAGACGAAGGCGGGGAAGAAGTTCGAGATGATGCCCACCGAGTCGTTCTTGCCGATCACGAAATACGCCAGCAGCAGCGCGCTGCCGCACACCGACAGCCACCAGAACGACAGCGGCATCACCACCCGCTTCAGCTTGCGCGTGTAGTACAGCTGCACGAACCAGCGGCTGGTGAACATCACCGAGCCGAGCAGGCCGACGGCCTTCCACGGCGTCAGCTCGAACTGCTGCAGGGCGCGGAGAATGCTGGCCAGATGAACGCTGAGGAATTCCATGGCGGTGCGCTTTTGACGTAGGGGGGAGGCAAGTCTAGCAACCCCCGTCTCTGCCCCTGCGCATCCCGATCCCACCCGAGGCATTGACCCGCCCCGCGACTGCCCCTAAAATTGCGCGCTCGCAGTGGGCGGTTAGCTCAGCGGTAGAGCACTGCCTTCACACGGCAGGTGTCACAAGTTCGATCCTTGTACCGCCCACCATCGAATCCAGAAACCGGCCTCGCGGCCGGTTTCGTCGTTTGCGCACCATCAAGTGCGCAGCGTGCGTGTAGCAACGGGCACTTCACACGGCAGGTGTCACAAGTTCGATCCTTGTACCGCCCACCATCGAATCCAGAAACCGGCCCCGCGGCCGGTTTCGTCGTTTGCACACCATCAAGTGCGCAGCGTGCGTGTAGCAACGGGCACTTCACACGGCAGGTGTCACAAGTTCGATCCTTGTACCGCCCACCATCGAATCCAGAAACCGGCCTCGCGGCCGGTTTCGTCGTTTGCGCACCATCAAGTGCGCAGCGTGCGTGTAGCAACGGGCACTTCACACGGCAGGTGTCACAAGTTCGATCCTTGTACCGCCCACCATCGAATCCAGAAACCGGCCCCGCGGCCGGTTTCGTCGTTTGCGCACCATCAAGTGCACAGCGTGCGTGTAGCAACGGGCACTTCACACGGCAGGTGTCACAAGTTCGATCCTTGCATCGCCCACCCATAGATTCAACGGCCTAGGCCACCCTTGAGGTGGCCTTTTTCGTTGCAGGGATGTTTGTACCGAAATTGATTTCGGAACGCAGGCGCAAAAACGCCGCTCCATGAAGCATGGCACCATCTGTGTTGCCCGCTTCGTCGGCGCCCGCAGCCTGACGTCGGGCGCATGCCGGAATCGCGCCGCACCGGCGCGGTTTGCATCGGTGGCAGGCCTTCCGGTTTACCCCGATTCTGCGGGCACTCTCACACAGCACTTGCCGGACCCGTTGATCCATCCATGGCGCCCTTGGGCTGACCGCGGGGAGGGATTAGGGGTTTCTACCGATGCACATGGGTGGCACCTGCGCCAGCATCGGCGTGGCTGTCGGGCGGCCCTGTCCGTCCACCATGGCCAACTGCTGCACTGTTGCGGTTCGAGGAAGAAGTCGCCAGCAATCCTCCTTTCTCAAGGACTACTACGTTGATATCGATAACCCGCCTTTTCATTACGGCCGCGTATCGCGTGACAGCGCTTTCCGTGGTTGCAACCGGCATCGCGTGTACATCGCCAAGCCCGCCGCAGACGGTTCCGCTGAAAACCACCCAAGCCCTGGCCGCAGAGATTCCCGGGCTGATGCAGCAAGCCCGGATTCCAGGACTGTCGATCGCCGTGATCCGCCGTGGAGAGATTGCGTGGGTGCACAACTTCGGCACGGTGGACACGGCAACCCGGGCGCCGGTGACCGAGCACACCCAATTCAGCGCCGCCTCCCTCAGCAAGCCCATCTTCGCCTATGCCGTGCTGCAGCTGGTCGATGAAGGCAAGCTCGATCTCGATACTCCCCTGGTCCAGTACTGGCCCGAGCGAATCACCGACGATCCGAGGCAGGCGAAGATCACGGCACGCATGGCCCTGAGCCATCGCGCAGGGTTCCCGGACTGGCGACCGGACGGCGGCCCGCTCGAGATCCATTTCACGCCAGGTGAGCGTTTCAGTTATTCCGGGGAGGGTTACGCCTACCTGCAGAAGACGATCGAGCACCTGGAGCACAAGCCATTGAGCGAGATCATGGCGCAGCGGGTATTTGCCCCGCTCGGCATGCAGCGTTCGACCTTCGTTTCCCAGCTCGGCCCCAACGTTGCCAACGGCTACGATGCCGCAGGAGTGGCGCACCCTCCTTACCTCAGCACCGGCAACGCGGCCTACAGTCTGCAGACGACAGCGTACGACTATGCGCTCTTCGTGCAGGCGATCCTCAACGGCCACGGCTTGAAACCGGCGACCTTGCGGGCGATGGAAACGGCCCAGATCGCCGTGGATCCCAGCTGCACCTATTGCACTCAGCACGCCCCGAAAGAGCTGTCAAAGACCCTCTTCTGGGGCCTGGGCTGGGGCATCGAGGCGCTGCCTTCCGGCACCTATCTCTGGCACTGGGGCGACAACGACTTCTACAAGGCCTTTGTCTCGGTCGACCTGAAGCGGCGTAACGCCGTGGTCTATTTCAGCAACAGCCAGAATGGCTTGGCGATCGCGCCCGTGCTGATCCGCGATGCCATCGGCGCCAGCCAACCGGCACTGCCCTGGCTGGGCTACGACAGCTACGACTCGCCCGGCATGCATTTCATGTTCGATGCCCTGCGTCACGGTGCGGAAGCGCTGAATCTGCACGCCGCCGAACTGGCCGCAGGGGCCATTTCCGAAATGAGCCTGGATTCGACCGGTGCGCTGCTGCTCGATCAGAAGCGCTACGACGATGCCATCGCCGTGCTGGCGAAGAACAGCGAATTGCACGCCGGATCAGCGGATGCCTGGGCCAGCCTGGGCAAAGCCTACGCGCAGGCCGGCAAGCGCGACCAGGCCTTCATGAGCTTTGAGAAGGCGCTTGCCCTGGCTCCGCACAACAAGAGCGTGCAGCTGTCGTTGGACAGACTTCGGCAGCCATAGTCCGCCGGTACGCGACAGCCGAGGCGGCGTCCATCGGCATGGCCAACATGGACGGCACCGCTTCGATGGAGAAGAGACCGGAGGCGTTGCGGGCTGGTCACGACAACATGGCCAACGCAGGGACGACTCGCCTCGCAACCGCGCAACTCCGCGGCTCAGCCTACGGCATCGCCCAGCGTTTCATTTTCCGCATCCTGTCCGCCGCCTTGCCTGGAAACCACCACCGCCATGGCCAGATCGCCGCCGACATTGAGTGAGGTGCGGCACATATCAAGCAGGGCGTTGACGCCGAGGATGATGCCGATCCCTTCCGGCTTGATGCCGACGATGCCGCAGATCATCGCCACCACCGGCAGCGAACCGGATGGAATGCTCGCGGTACCGATGCCGCCGAGAATGCACAGGACCAGCACCAGGATCTGCTCGCCCAGCGGCAGATGCATATCGTAAACCTGCGCCAGGAACAGCACGGTGACACCTTCGAACAACGCCGAGCCGTGGTGATTGGCCGACGCACCGACCGTGAGCACGAAGCGCGACACCTTGCGCGGCAGCTTCAGATGATCCTCGGCCACACGCAGCGTCACCGGCAACGCCGCCGCCGACGAAGCGGTGGCGAACGCGGTCAGCAAGGCCTCCTGGCTGCCGCGAAAGAAATCCCGCGGCCTCATGCCGCCCATGAATTTCACCCACAGCGGCAACACCACGAAAGCATGGATCACCAGCGCGAGCAACACGGTGACGACGTACCAGCCCAGGCCAACCAGCACGCCCCAACCCATCTGTGCGCACAGGATGAACATGAAGCAGGCCACGGCGTAGGGCACCAGCTTCACGAACAGGCCGATCAAGTGCATGCTGACCTCGAACACGCCTTGCAGGGCACTCTTGAGCGCCAGGGTACCCGGCGTAGGCTTCATCACCAGGCCAATGCCGAACATCAACGCAAAGAACACGATGCCGAGCTTCTTGCTGTCGTCACCCATCGCACCGACGATATTGTGGGGAACGATGTCGACGAGCATATCGACGATGTCGAGCGTCCGGCCTTTCTCGACGATGGCCTCCGCGTTGCCCGCGTTGCTGCTCAGCGCCTGCTGCACCAGTGCCGGATCCATGTGCGTGCCAGGCTGGAACAGGTTGGTCATCACCAGGCCAATCATCACCGCGATACCGGTGACGGCGGCGGTGTAGGCCAGGGTACGCCCCCCGAGCCGACCGAGGGTGGCAACGTCGCCGAGTTCGGCCACGCCAAGCACCAGTGCCGAGAAGATCAGCGGCACCACCATCATGAAAAGCAGGTTGAGGAAGATCGTGCCGAAGGGTCGCGCGGCGTAGTGGATGACCGTCTGCACCCAGTCCGCACCAGGCGCGAGGAAATGCACGATCAGGCCGAATCCCACGCCGAACGCGAAACCGAGCGCCACCTTCAGGTGCAGAGGCAGGCCAGACTTCTTCGAGGTGGGTGCTCTATACATGGCGAGGATTTCTCTCGTGTCGAAGGCGCGAAAGCTCGTCAGCGTGGCCGACAGATGCTGTCATCCCCACAGTGCCGGCTCGGGCAGGGCCATGCGCCCGTCCCGGTAAACGATGCCGTGCGGCCAGTCCTCGGCCTGCAGCCATGGGCCGTCGAGATCGCAGACGTCGCATTGCTGGGCCAGCACCATGCCCGGCGCCACCGAGACCGAACCACCGAGCATGCAACCCACCATGAGGCGGAAGCCGGCCGCACGCGCCGCACAGGCCAGCTCCAGCCCGGCCGTCAGGCCGCCGACCTTGTCCAGCTTGATGTTGATGAACTGGTAGCGACCGACCAGGCCAGGCAAGTCGCTTTGCGTGGACAGCGATTCGTCGGCACACAAGGGAATCGGACTCGCATAGCCCGCCAAGCCGGCATCGGCGCCGGCAGCCAACGGCTGCTCGAGCAGATCCACGCGCAGGGGGTGCAGTTGCTGCGTGTACTCGCGCAGCTCCTCGATCGTCCACGCCTGGTTCGCATCGACGATCAGCCGCGCGTGCGGTGCACCGCGGCGCACCGCGGCAATGGCGGCATACGGCGAACCGCGCCCGACCTTGACCTTCAGCCACGCAAACCCGGCGCGTTCACGCGCTGCCGCTTCGTAGGCATCCAGGTCGCGGATGGAAACGGTGACAGCACTTTCGACGGGCTCCCAGCGTGGTGCGGCGGCGCGCTGCCATACCGGCACACCGGTCCGTTTCGCTTCCAGATCCCACAGCGCCGCATCCACGGCATGGCGCGCGCCGCCCGCCGGCAGCACCTCAAGCAGCTCGCGACGGTCGCAGCCGGCCTCGATGGCGGAGCGCACCTGTTCGATCTGCACCAGCATCGTCTGCGGGGTTTCTCCGTGATAAGGCACGCCGCAGGCTTCGCCGCGGCCGACCGTGCCGTTCTCGTGCAACTCGACGATGACCACATGTGCCTCGCTGCGCACGCCGCGCGATATCGCGAACGGCTCTTTCAGCTTCCACGCATGCGCCCGGGCCAGCAGTTTCCGCGCCATGATCGCCGCCTCAACCCAGCAATGAAGCGACGGCGCGATCGAGCGGCGTGCGCATCGGATCGAACGCCGGCACGCCGAGTTCGCGTTCGGCCCGGGCCAGCGCTTCGTGGGCCGCCGCATCGTCCAACGCCGAGGTATTCAGGCTGACGGCCGCCACGCGTACATCGGGATTGGTCAGGCGCGCGATGTGCAAGTAGAGCTGCCGGGCTTCCTGCAGGCTCGGCAGCGAAAAGTCCGGCCAGCTGACCAGATGCGTGCGTGACGGGTCATGGCACAGGATCAGCGCATCCGGCTGCGAGCCGTGCAACAGGCCCAGGGTCACGCCGGCATACGCCGGATGGTAGATCGAGCCCTGCCCCTCGATCAGGTCCCAATGGTCGGGTGCCGCCTCCGGCGAAATGCATTCGGCGGCGCCGGCAATGAAGTCGGCAATCACCGCGTCGATCGCAATGCCCGCCCCCGCAATCATGATGCCGGTCTGGCCGGTGGCGCGGAAATCGGCGTCGATGCCCTGCGTCTGCATGGCCTTGGCCAGCGCCAGCGCGGTGTATTTCTTGCCCAGTGCGCAATCGGTACCGACCATCGCCGCGCGCTTGCCACGGCGACGCTTGCCGGTGGCGCGCGGCAAATTCGCCGGCGGCCGGCGCACGTCAATCAGCGCCACGCCGGCCTGTTCCGCCGCCTGCCGCAGCCCCGGCACCGATTCCAGCGGCGTATGCAGGCCGCTGACGATGTCCAGCCCGGCCTGCACTGCAGCCAACAGGGCTTGCGCCCAATGTGACGGAATCCGCCCGCCCACTGGCGTGACGCCGATCAGCAACGAGCGCGCGCCGGCGGCCGAGGCGCTTGACGGATCAAGCTCCGGCAAACCGAGATCGACATGGCCGCCCGGCATATGCATCTGACCGATGCAGCTTTCCGGCACCCAGTCGCGCAGGCCGAACGCGGTCTTGGCTTTCAGCGGGTTGGTTTCCTCACCGAGGAACAGCAAATAGGGTTTGCGCAGAGTGACCGTGTTGACGGACTGACTCACGAACGTTTCTCCGTTGTCGTGCTTGCGTTATTGCAGCATGCCCCGCATCGCGGCGAATCAGAAGAAACCCGGATTCGCTGTTGCCGGCATCGCGTCTGGTGCTCCCTTGCTGCCCTGTAGGGCCAATGCTAAAAAGCGATCATGACGATGATCGATACCCTCCATGTTCCCGCGACCGACGTTATGGCGAGCGACCGGGCAGCATTGGTCAAGGCGCTGGACATGGATGCGCTGTGGCGGTCCTGCTCGACCCTGATCAGCAAGGCCCTGCCTTGCCACTCCTGCAGCCTGATGTTCGACATCGACGGTTTCGAACCGCAGCGGGGCTGGCACCATCTGGCCGAGTCCCGGGACAGCGGGGCGCAACTGGTGACCAGCCTCGACGTGGCCGCGCCGTATCTTGACGCGAACCCGCAGATTCCCTGGTACACCTTCTCGCAGATCGCGTCTCAGGACGCGCAGGCCGCCGAACGCCTGAAGGCGCAAAACCCGACCGCTGGCTGGCGCGAGTTCATCCACCTCGCGTTCTGGGACGACGCGCGGCTCGAAGCCGTGCTGAGCATCCGCATTCTGGCCCGCCACACCGCGCTGTCCGAGCGCGAGCTGACATTCCTGATGGATTTGTACACGCTGCTCGACGCCAGCCTGCAACGCATCCGCACGCTGGAGCTCGATCGCGCGCGGAATCAAACGTTCGAGGCCCTGCTCTACGGTCTGCCCATCGCCACCGTGTTCGTCGACGAAAACCTGGCGCCGTCGTATATGTCGCAGGAAGCCAGGCGGATTTTCCAGCACTGGCGCGACGACCTGGAAAGCGAAGCACATCTGCCGCGCGCCATCGAAGCGCCGTTGCGTGTGCAGATGCAAGGCCTGCCCGGCGGACTCGAAAACAAGCTGAGTTGCCACGTCGAACATCCACGCGGTGCGGTGCCGCGGCTGCACCTGGAAATCAGCCCGGCGATGCATGCCTCATCCGGGCGGGTGTACTACCTGCTGATCCTCGCCCCGGAAGTCGCGACGCAGGCGGCGCTCGACGCCAGCGAGTCGCCATGGCTGAAAAAATTGTCGCCGAGCGAACGCAAGGTCGCCACCCTGGTCGCCGCCGGCATGCGCAACGATGCCATCGCACAGAAGCTGTGCCGTTCGCGCAAGACGGTGGAAAGCCAGATCAGCTCGATCTTCCGCAAGCTCGACGTCGACAACCGCACGCAACTGGCGCGGTTGCTGAGCTGATACGCGCTTGCGCCCTCAGGGAGCGGGCACGAACAGAAAGTAGTCGTGCACGGCGCGCGCCAACTGCGCGATCGTCTTGTCCTTGGCGGCCCCGTCCCGTGCGGAAACCACGAACACCGTCACCACGACCTCTCCCGCGCCGTCGGGCAACGTGATCACGCCGACGTCGTTGGCCACGTCGGCCACCGACCCGGTCTTGTGCGCCACCGGCGTGCCTTCCGTCAGCATGCCCTTGAGCCGCGACTGGCCGGTGCGGCAGGCGAGCAGGATCGACTTGAGCACGGCGGTCGTTTCCGGCTTGAGCGCCTTGCCCTCCCAGACCAGCGCCAGCAACGATGCCATGCCCGCCGGCGTGCTGGTGTCGCGGGGGTCGGCGTTGTAGATGCCCTTGTCGCGCCGGTAGTCCGCCTCGCCCCGCTTCGCGGATGCCAGCCGGGCATACTCCGCCGGCCCCAGCGGACGCCGGGCGGATGCGTCCGGGTCGCCGTAGAAGTGCGCCAGCATTTCCCAGATGTAGCGGTCCACGCGGATGCCGCGAATGCCCAGCGCGCGCATGCGCTCGTCCACCGCCTGCACGCCGCCACCCAGGCGAATCAGGATGTCGGTGGCATTGTTGTCGCTGACCGTCAGCATCATGTGCAGCAGGTCGCGCACGGTGATCGCCGAACCGGGCGTGAGATGGATATCCATCGGGCCGCCCATTTCCGGGTAGATGTCGCCCTCCTTCAACTGCACCGGCTGGTGCAGGTCCAGCCGCCCCTCGTCGACCAGCCGCAGGATGTGCACGGCCACCGGCAGCTTGACCGTGCTGGCCATCGGAAAGCCGGTGTCCGGGTTCACACTGGCGCTGCGGCCGCTGCGCAAATCCAGCGCATACACGCCCACCGAACCGTCCAGCGACGATGCCAGGCGATCCAGTTCGCGCTGCAGGCCCTCGGCCTGGGGGGGTGCCGTGCCGGTGGCGAGGGTGCCGGCAGCGGGCAGCAGCGCCAGGCACGCCGCCAGCGCTGCCGCTGCCATGAGATGGATACGGGCCGGAGGCCGCCGTGCCGACGAGATGGTTTCATGCATGGTGTTTTCTCTCCCCTGAATGCTTGCCCGGTGTCGCCCTGGTTCAGCGCGCCTTGGATCGTGCCGCCTGCAAAACCCCTGCCCGCTTCAGCGCATCCAGCACCGGCGGCAGCGGCAGCGCCGCGGCGGTGCCGCGATGGCCGTGCACGGTATGCGCGCGGAACAGCGAGTTGACGATGGCTTCCTCGGTCGCCTCGGCGGTGGCCTGGAATAGCGGCGACATCGCTTCGCCGGCCACGCTGCGCGCCGGTTGCACCGCTACGTCCGGGTTGCGCAGGTTTTCCTTCGCGGTGGAAAAAGCGATCACGTAATCGCCCGAACCATTCGACATGTCCGAACCGGTGCGCGCCAGCCCGACCAGCGCACGCCGTGCCAGCCGCTGCAGGTTGGCCGCATCCAGCGGCGCGTCGGTGGCCACCACCATCATGATGCTGCCATCGCCGGTACTCGGCGGCGGCGTCAGGCTGTGCGCGTAGGCAGCGGGATCGGGCAGATGCTTCCACACCGGCACCCCGGCGATGGTCAGCTGCCCGCCGAAGTTGCTTTGCACCAACACGCCGACCGTGTAGCCGCCGTCTTCGGCGCCGAGCCTGCGCGAACTGGTGCCGATGCCGCCCTTCCAGCCGAAGGTGACCGTGCCTGCACCCGCGCCGACGTCGCCCTCTTGCACGTCATCGTGCGAGGCCCGGGTCAAGGCTTGTTCGACCAGCGCCGGCGTCAGCGGGCGCGCGCGGATGTCGCTGAGGTAGCCGTCGTTGGTTTCGCCGATCACCGGGTTGATCGAGCGCACGTTCTCCATGCCCGGCTGGCGCAACAGCCAATCCACGGCGGCGTCGGCGACCTTCCAGGTGCTCAACGTGCCGGTCAGCAGGATCGGCGTCTCGATTTCGCCGAGTTCCTGCACCTGGGTGATGCCGGCCAGCTTGCCGAAGCCGTTGCCGACCACGATCGCGGCAGGCACGCGCTGGCGATACAGGTTGCCGGCGTGCGGCAGGATCGCCGTCACGCCGGTGTGCAGGCGGGTGCCCTCGATCATGGTGGCATGGCCGACGGCGACACCGTCGACATCCGTGATCGCATTGCGCGGTCCTGGCGCCATCGTGCCGATGACCACGCCGACGTCGCGCGCGCGCGGGCGCTGCTCGATCGCGGCGTTCGACGCCAGCGCGTTGGCAGCAGCGAAAAGCAACAGCCAGGCAGACCAGGATTTCATCGTTCACTACTCCGTTCCACGCTATGGCGACAGCGACCTGTATGACACAACGCCGTCGCTTCCGCGACGGCGTCGACGCGTGCATGACCGAGGATCAGAAATCCATGTCCAGGTTCACGTAGTACGAGCGTCCGTTGATGCCGTAAATGGTCTGGTAGAACGGATACCACGTCATGGTGGTGTCCTTGGGTCCGTATTTGTCGAACAGGTTGTCCACGTCCAGACTGAGGCGGATCTTGTCGGTGAGTTTCCTGCTCACGCTGCCGTTCCAGGCCACGTAAGGCTGCAGCCAGCCGGTGCTCTGGTAGTTTCTGCGGGCACCGTTGCGGTAGCCGTACAGACTGGCCGCCCAGCCACCCTGGTTCCAGCTCAGCGTCAGGTTGGTGCGGTCGCGGAAGGCTACCGGCTGGTCGCCGCAGCTGTAGTAGGAGTAGGAACATTTCATGTAGGACACCCACGGGTCGCCCTCCGCCAGCTTCACGTCGTAGCTGAGGGTGCGGCTGTAGCCGGCATTGAGGCTGAGGTTGCCCACCGCGTCCCAGCGCCACGCGTACTTCAGGCTCGCGTCGTAGCCCTTGGTGCGCACGCCGGCCCGGTTGATCGCTTCGAGTGAGTAGCCCGTGAGTTCACCGGCCGTGTCGCGCGTCACCAGGCTGCTGTACAGCTTGCACGCGGCGGAATGGGGATCGACGGCCGCGCCACTGGCGGTCTTGCCCAGCAAGCAGTTGGCATCGTTGCTGAGGATCGTGGTGGCGTCGAGGTATTCGGCCTTGCCCTTCAGATGGATCGACCACCAATCGACACTCAGCGACAATTTGTCGGCGATGTCCCAGACAAAGCCGATGCCATCGGATGCGGCCGTTTCCTCGTGCAGGGCACGATTGTTGCCGCCGCTGCTGTAGTACACACCCTTGTGATAATTGGCCGCGCACTGGCTGGAACCGGCGGTGGTGGTCAGGTCCAGGCCCGCGACACGGCACTGGTAATAGTCGACGGCATAGTCGTCGTAGCTGGTGATCGGATCGCCGTAGATCCACATGATGTTCGGCGCCATGAAGCTGGTGTGGTGGCTGGCGCGTACCAGCAGGCTTTCACGCGGACGCCATTCCAGTGCGGCCTGCCAGGTGAATGCGCCGCCAATCGAGGAGATGTCGTTGTACTTGTCGTAGCGGCCGGCGGTGTTCAGGGTCAGGCTGTCAAGCAACGGCACGCGCAACTCCAGGCCCGCGCCTGCGCGGTTGCGTGCGCCGCCGCCGGTGATGGCGGTGTAGTTGAAGGTGCTGTCCGCGCCGCTGTAGGTGCCGACACTGCGGCTGTCCGGGTTGAGGCGGTAGGTGGAATGTTCCGCCTCGGCCAGTGCCGCCATCTCCACATCGCCCGCCGGCAGGGTGAAAAGCGGGCCGCTGAACACGAACTGTGCCTGCGAGGTCTGCGATACGTTTCTGTTGCGGATCTTGTCGGTCATCGCGGCGTAATCGCTGGCCGTGACCAGGCCAAACAGCCGGCTGTAGTCGAGATCGTAGATCGGCGAGCCGTCACCGGTAGTACCAACTGCCGGGCCGAACAGGTAGCTGTTGACCTTGTTGGTGAGGAGCTGCCTCCAGCTGCTCTTCATCTCATCGCGCGACAGGCTGAGGCTGGCATCCCAGTCGAAGCGGTCCGCGATCGTGCCGCGCGCTCCGGCCACCGCGCTGATCAGGTTTTCGTTCCACGTGCGTATGGGCGTGCCGCCCATGTCGCTGGGTACCAGGGCGCGCCAGTACTCGAACTGGTTTACGCCGCCGCCGACGTTGTAGTAGGCGTCGCCCGCGTTGTAGAGGTATTGGCTGGTGCGGTTGGCGCTCTGCTCGCGCGAGTGCTGTACCAGGAACTGGCCATAACCCTTGATGTGGTCGGTGAACTGGTAGCTGCCGGAGACGTAGGCGGACGTCTTGTTGTATTTGTTGGACAGGATGTCGCCATCGTAGTAGTTGGCGTTGCCGCAGGTGTAGGGTGAGGTGTCGCTGCTCGATCCGTACATCGGGAAGTAGCTGGGGCCTAGGCTGCGGCAGGAATAGGCCAGCGCCGAGCCATCGGTGTCGTCGGAGCCGGCAACCAGACTGCCGCTGCTGTTCAACCACAGGTAGTCGTCGACCGAGTAGTCATACAGCGCCGAATCCAGACCATAGGTCGGGCGAGTCGAGCCGGCGTTGCCGGGGGCGTTCATGCCGGTGAGAATCACGTTCGAGCGTTGCGCCGAGCGGATCGGCTTGCGATTCAACTGCTCGAAGGCATAGGTGACGCTGCCGCGGTCCCAGCCGTGGCCGCCGCTGAACTGGATGTTGCCGGTGCCGCTGCCGCCGCGCGACGTGTCGCCGCCGCGAAGGCGCAGGTGATTCCCGTCCCAGCGATCCTTGGTAATGATATTGACCACACCGGCCACCGCATCGGAGCCGTAGATGGCCGATGCGCCGCCGCTGAGCACTTCGATGCGCTCGACCGCCGCCATCGGAATGCTGCCGATGCTGACGCCGGTCATGGCTGCGCCGGAACTCGCTGCGTACGCAGCCATGCGCTTGCCGTTGAGCAGGATCAACTGGTAGCCCACGCCCAGCCCGCGCAGGTTGAGGAATTCAGCACCGGGCTGATTGAGGTAGGCCTCATTGTTGCTCAACTGCTTGATCGGCGACTGGCCGTTGTTGCTGGTCAAGGTGCCCAAGGCCTCGGCGATGGTGCTGAAGCCCTGTTTCCTGAGATCGTCGGCCGTAATCGTCACCACCGGCGACGGGCCTTCGATCTGGGCGCGCTTGATGCGCGAACCGGTGACCTCCACCATGTCGAGGGTCTTCACCTTCTTGTCGTCGGCGTCAGCCGTCTGTTGCGCATCCTGCGTCGGCGTGGCTTGCGCGTCCGTGGTGGCTTGCGCGCTGGCTGGCATCACCGTCGCCGACATGGCCAACCCGACGATGATCGCAGCGGCGAGACAGCAACGCTGCGGTTGGGAATTGCGAATAGACATGACTGCATCTCTCCCCTGGGCAAGTGCGACGTGGCATGGCTGGCTGAAAGACGACTGCACTGACGCGTTGCGCACGCCTGCAGCCGGATAGCCCATGCTGCGGTAGACATCGTCACAAACGCATCGGGAGAAACCCCTAAGCAACCACTCCGGGCGCAATCCATGCCGCCACACGTCCACGGCCGCGCTCGCCGATAAAGCCGTGCCTCACTCTGGGGTGCAAAAAAGGCCGCACTGGATGAGCTCGAGCGCGTTGAGGATTACCCGAGTCCGGACGTGAGAACGCCAGCAACGCGTTGCCCATGTTCGCTTCGACAATGTCCGCCATCCACGCGGTCGACGGCTGCGTCCGCCGCGAGTCCGATCAAGTGCAGGGCAATTGAGCCGAGCGTGCACGGTGAATACGTGGTGGGCTACGGCGGACGCTGACTGCCGGCTGCTGCAACGGATCAGTGATCGTCGCGGCCTGCCGGCCCGGCTCGCGAATCAGCCGCTGGAATGCGCGCGTTCGAGCAGCAACGCACGCTCGCGGGCATGGGGGGGGGTCAGCGCAGCGGCACGCTCGAATTCCAGCCGCGCCTCGTGCGGGCGTTCGAGCTTGACCAGCAAGTCGCCGCGCTCCGCTGGCAGCAAGTGGCAGAGCACAGCCTTCACACGGCAGATGCCGCAAGTTCGATCCTTGCATCGCCCACCACCGAACTCGACGGACAAGGGCCCGGCGCCGCCAGGGCCCCGGTCCGTTCCGGCCATGCGTACGCAGGCTCAGGAGCGGAAGTTTTCCAGCACGTGCTCGACCAGCAACGCGAGGAAGGCTTCGCGCGCGCGCCGGTACTCGAGGTCGGACGGGCCGGCCAAGGCGGCGCGGTGCATGGCCCGGTGGCTGGCATCCAGCACGCTGTCGAGTTCCGGTCGGTGCAGGTATTCGCCGGGATCGCAACTGATCTGCGCATGCCGGGCCCAGAAGGCCGGCTCGGGCGGCAAGGCGACGAACTGCTCCTCCCAGCGCAGCTCGCCGGCGAGCGCGCCCAGCCCGGTCTGCGGCCATGCGGAGCCCTGCATCCAGCGGTGATTCCGCAGCCAGGCGGGCAAGGCGTCGGCCGGCATCGGCCGCGCCAGCACGTAGCCCTGGCCGAAATCCGCGCCAAGGATCGTCGCAGCCTCGACCAGCTCGGGCGACTCCAGCCCTTCGACGACCACTTCGAGCCGCAGGTCGTGCCCGATCCGGATCAGCTGGCGGATGAAGCGCAAGGTGCCCAGCGGGTCCTGCCGGACCTGGCTGACGATCGCCTGGTCGATCTTGATCCGGTCGAACGGCCACTGGCGCAGACGAATCAGCGAACTGTAGCCCGCGCCGAGATCGTCCTCGACCAGGCGTACGCCCAGGGCCTTGAGCGACTGCATGCCTGAGTCCTGCGGCACAGCGACATGCTCGGTGCCGATCGGCGACTCGAGTATCTCGAACAGCAGCGCCCGCGCCTCGCAGCCACTGTCGGCAATGACCGCCGCCGCCACCTCGGCATAGCGCGGATCCTCCAGCGCAGCCGCCGGCGCATTCACCGAGACGTCCAGCACATGGCCCGCCTGCAGCAGCCATTCGCGGCAGGCAGTGGCCTGGGTCAGCCCCTGGCGGAACAGTACGAGCAGGTCGTCCGCGCCCAGCGCTGGAAGAAACCTGGCCGGCGCCAGCAGTTCGCCGTCATCGTCGCGCAAGCGCGCCAGCGCCTCGATCTCGGCAACCCGGCCATCGACCAGCCTGACCAGCGGCTGGTAGTGCATCTGCAGCGCCTCGGTCGCCACCGCCGCACGCCAGCGCTCGCGCACGAAGAACGGCAGCAGTTCGGTGCCCTGGCGCGGCGGCGCCAGGCGCGCCAGGGCAAGGTCGAGCACGGTCTTGATCTGCTCGAGGAAGGCCCGCTGGTCTTCGCTGTGGAAACCGCCGGCGTACGGGCTGTACACGGTCAGCACGGCCACCGGCTGCCGCGGCGAAGGGCACAGCGGAATGGCCACGTTGGAGACCACCCCCAGGCCCAGCGCGATGTCGCGCCAGCCCGCCATCGACGGGTCGCTGCCGTAATGGGCGCAACGCTGGATCCTCGCCGTGCGCCAGGCGCGCCCGCTGGGGCCCCTTCCCTCCGCATGATCCGCATCGACGCGGATCGGCAGCGCCTTGCCGCTGACCAGCGCGTGCAGGTATTCGGCAAAGGCCGTTCCCGCCACCGCCTCGTAGGTCAGCTGGCCCGACGCGTCCGGCCGTCCCGCCGAACAGGCGACGATTTCCGTGTGCGACACCAGGATGTCGGCCACGCCCTGGATCAGTTCCAGGTAGCTCTCGGCCGCCCACGCCAGCGCATTGATCCTGGCCAGCAGGGCCACCCGGCGGCGTTGCAGTTCGCGCATGCTCTCCAGTTGCCACTGCCGCTCCATGCCCAGCCGTTGCAGCAGGACCGCCAGCGCGCGGCGGTCGGCCCGGCTGACGCCGGCCAGCGCGTTCGCCAGGATGTCGCGCAGTTGCTCGACCGCTTCCAGCAGCCAGACTTCCTCCAGTCCGCAGGCGGCATGGAACCAACCGGCCCGGGTCGCCCGGGCATGATGGCCGGCCGCGTCGAGATCCGCCCGCAACAGGGCCTGCAGGTGCTGCAGCTGGTGCTGCTCGAACGCCTTCAGGTCCGCAGGCGGGAGCAGGTCCAGCAGCCTGGCGATGCCGTCGTGCGAACGCAACCCGGCGTGGAAGCTCTTCACGATGCCGGGCAGCCGCGGCCCCCACGCTGCGCTGCAGGCGCCCAGCAGCATGGCTGCATGTTCGCCGTAAGGCGGCGCGGCAGCATCCAGCTCGTCGGCATGGTCCGTCGCGCCGTCGGGCGAAACCAGCGACCACCAGCGCGAGCGGTAGCGCTTGCGCGACTTGACCTGGTACATCGCCTGGTCGGCGCGGCGCAGCAGTTGCTCGCCGGTGGCCAGGACCTCGCCGGAATACATCGCCACGCCCAGGCTGGCGCCCACCAGCATAGCCTCGCCGTCGATCGTCATCGGCAGCCGCAGGACTTCGCCAATGCGTTCCAGCAGCCCGTCGACATCCGCTTCGGATTCGAGATCCTCGAATACCAGCACGAACTCGTCGCCGCCCAGCCTGGCTACGTAGTCGTCGGCACGGAGCATCTGGCGGAACCGGTTCGCCATCTCGACCAGCAGGCGATCGCCCATGGCGTGGCCGTGGCGGTCGTTGATCGGCTTCAGGTCGTCCAGGTCGAGCAGCCCCACCGCCGCCAGTCGTCCGCGCCGCCGGGCGCGTGCCAGCACGGTCTCGAGGTGCCGGTCCAGTGCACGTCGGTTGGGCAGCCCGGTAAGGTCGTCATGCAGGGCCAGGTAGGTCTGCCGTTCCTGCTCCTGCAACAGGGCGTGCCGCTGCGCGTGCTGGCGCAGCGCCAGGCCGGTCGCGTCGGCGATCTCGTCCAGCAGGCGGCACATCTCGTCGTCGAAGGCGTCCGGTTCGGCGGTGACCACCGCGAAGACGCCGGTCGGCACCCGCCTGGCGCCGACCGCCTCGACCGAGGAGGCGAACAACGGCCAGCAGCCGACCGCGCCGGCGTGGTCGAGCAGTTCCTTGCGAAACGCCAGATCAGTCGGCGACGCATTGCGCGAACGGCGCCGGATGACCGGCACCCCCTGCATGAAAGCCTGCGTCGGCGCAAACACGGCAGGGCCGTCATCGTGCCGCGGCGGCAGCGGCAGGCTGCGCAGGATCCCGGCAATCGGGCCGACCAGGGCCACCCGCCGCAGCACGTGGTCGGTGCCGTCGGCGGCGAACACGTCGACGGCAGCAGCACCGGCGATGTCGGCCAGCGACTGGGCCAGCGTGCGGTAGACCGACTCCGGGTCGGGCTGTTCGAGCAGGGCGCGCTGGATCGCGCGCTGCGCATCGCGGTAACGGCTCATCCGCGCACTGCGCTCCAGCAGCAGCTGGTGGTCCCAGAACCGGCCCAGCTCATCGGCCAGCCGCTGCGCCCAGTCGAGCAGCTCCCCGCTCAGGCTGGGGCCGTCGTCGCGGGAGTAGGCGGCCAGTACCAGTTGGCCGTCGTCGCGCGTCCGCGAGGCGGCCACGATGCAGGAACCGAAGCCGTGCCGCTGCGCAGCGGCGTGCCACGGCATGAACTCCGGCGCGTCGACCGAAGTCACCCTGGCCTGCTGCTGGCGCAGCACCATCCCCACCGGCCCGCGGCCACCAGACTCGGACTCGTCCGCGCTGAGGCGCAGTGCGGCCGCATAGTCCGCGGCGGGGCCCGCTGCCGCCAGGATCTCGACGGCACTGCGCCCCGGCTCGCGCCGCCCGATCCAGACCAGCGGAAGATCCATCGTCGAGGCCAGGATGCCCGCGATCGTGACCATCACCTGGCGACGGTCGCGATCGGGTGCCGCGTGCAGCAGCGCAAGGGTTTCCGCCACGCTTCGGTAGAAGCGTTCGCGAAGTTCGCTGCGTGCCTGTTCCTGGCTGTTCATCCGCCTGCGAGTTCCCCTCCGAACGAATCGTTGGTCGTCGGCATACTTCATCACGGGAGCAGGCATCAAATCCATCGTGCACCGCGGTGCGCGCACGCCTCCGGACCCGTCGCCGCTCACCCGGGCGACGCACCCTCCCCGCAAGCCTGCGCGCGCCGATGCATCAACTCGCGCTCGCGCCGGTTCATGGCCAGCGCGGCGGCCCGTTCGAACTCCTGCCGCGCCTCGTCGACACGCCCCAGCCGGACCAGCAGATCGCCCCGCACCGCGGGCAGCAGGTGGTAGCGCTGCAGGCTCGGCTCGCCGCTCAGCGCATCGACCAGTGCGAGGCCCGCCTCCGCGCCGTCCGCCATGCCCACGGCCACCGCACGGTTGAGCTCGACGATCGGCGACGGCGCCACCCGGGCCAGGGTCGCATACAACGCGGCGATGCCTGGCCAATCGGTTTCCGCGCCGCTCAGCGCGCGCGCGTGGCAGGCCGCGATCGCCGCCTGCAGCGCATACGGACCCAGCGCGCCGCCCAGCTTCCCGGCCCGCTCCAGCGCGGCCAGGCCACGGCGGATCAGCAGCCGGTCCCACAACGCCCGATCCTGTTCCAGCAGCAGGATCGGCTCGCCGTGCGCGTCCACGCGTGCGCGCGAACGCGAGGCCTGCAATTCCATCAGCGCCACCAGGCCATGCACCTCGGGCTCGCGCGGCATCAGCCCGGCCAGCACCCGGCCCAGGCGCAGGGCGTCCTCGCACAGGGACGGGCGCATCCAGTCGTCGCCGGCGGTGGCCGAGTAGCCCTCGTTGAAGATCAGGTAGATCACGCCGAGCACCGACGCAAGGCGCCCGGCGATCTCGTCGCCGCGGGGCACCTCGTACGCCACCGCGGCCTTGGCCAGGCTGCGCTTGGCGCGCACGATGCGCTGCGCGATGGTCGGCTCGGGCACCAGGAAGGCGCGTGCGATCTCCTCCGTGGTCAGGCCGCCAAGCAGACGCAGGGTCAGCGCCACCCGCGCTTCCATGGAAAGCAGCGGATGGCAGGCGGTGAAGATCAGCCGCAGCAGGTCGTCGCCGAACGGATCGTCCAGCGCCGCCTCGACGGCGGACCTTGCCGAAGCCTGCTCATGTTCCAGCTCGTGCATCAGTTGCTCGTGCTTGCGTTCGAGCAGCTTGCTGCGGCGCAGCCGGTCGATCGCGCGATGCTTCGCGGTGGTCATCAGCCAGGCGCCGGGGTTGTCCGGCACGCCGGTCTGCGGCCACTGCTCCAACGCCACCACCAGCGCATCCTGCGCCAGCTCCTCGGCCAGGCCGACATCGCGCAGCATGCGGGTGAGGCCCGCGATCAGCCGGGCCGACTCGATCCGCCAGACGGCGTCGATGGTGCGATGGGTTTCGGTCACGCTCATGGCGACCGATGACAACATCCCCACTGCGCCGGCGCAAGGCCGCAGGCCACGCCTTGCCGACTCCCCACTCCCGCTCCCGACGCCTTCCGTCAGGGCACGGCAACGGGGCGGCGGCAAAGAGCATCCCGGTCCGCGTCATCCGCCTGCCCGTCGATGCCCCGGGTCAACGCCTGCTGCACGTCCGCGGCAAGATCGGCAAACTCCTGCACCCGCTGCAGTTCGATGGTCTCGCCGGCCGCCGCCGGGCACCGCAAGGCCCAGGCGATGGCCTCGTCCAGCGACGCGACATCGATCATCCAGTAGCCGGCGGGCGCGCCCATCGTTCCGCTGCGCGGGCCGTCGACGAGCGCGGGCCTGCCGTCGGCGAAGAACACGCGCGCGCCCGTCGACGGCGGGCACAGTCCGTCCAGCGCAAGCAGCACGCCGGCCCGCCATAGCGCCTGGTTGTACTGCGCCATCGCGGCCACGCCGTCGGCATCGTGCACATTCCCCGATGCCCCGCCTTCGTCTGCAGCGGGGATCAGCCACATCATGAAACGCATGGCGGTTGCCCTCCGGCATGCCCTCGCCAGGATGGACGCGTGACCCGGCTCATGATTTCGCGGCGAGCTGCGCGCGCAACCGCTCCTCCTGCTCGCGCAGCTCGGGAGTGAACTCGGCGCCGAAATCCTCGGACTCGAACACCTGGCGGATCTCGACCTCGGCATCGTCGTCGAACGGCGCGCGCTTGAGCCATTCGACCGCCTCGGCCATCGACTTCACCTGCCACAGCCAGAAGCCGGCCACCAGTTCCTTCGTCTCCGCGAACGGCCCCTCGGTCACCGTGCGCGCGCGGCCGGAGAACTTCACCCGCACGCCCTTCGAACTGGGCTGCAGACCCTCGCCCGCCAGCATGATGCCGGCCTTCACCAGCTCCTCGTTGTAGTGACCCATCGCGGTCAGCAGTTGCTCGCCGGGCATCACGCCGGCCTCCGAATCCGCGTTCGCCTTGACTATCACCATGCATCGCATCGTCGTGTCTCCTCTTGGATGGACGAGGACCAGGTAATCCCGACCTCTGTTCGAATGACGAACGGCAGGCGAGCAAATCGACGCGTCCCCATGCTCCTCCCCCTGCGACCGAAGGAAGTCCCTTGAGGGGCAACGCAGGGGAGGGCTGTGACCGAAGGGAATCCCTTTTGGGAGGGTGGGGCCGATCTTGCTCCGATGCTCCAAGTCCGGAGCCTCCCTCGCCGAACCACCCCCCGTCGCAAACGACGAGCCACGGCTCGGTATGCTGTGGGGGTTGCATCGAGCAGGACAGGAAGGATGAGGGAAAACCCACGCGGACTGATCGTCCATCGCGGCAGCCGCACCGAGCGGCTGGCCGACGCGCTGGCGCTGCAGCTCGAAGCGCAGCGGCCGGCCAACCCGCTGGCGAAGCAGACCGTGGTGGTGGCGCACCCGGGGCTGCAGCGCTGGCTGCTCGGCCACCTGGCACAACGCAACGGCCGGCACGGCGGCCACGGCATCGCCGCCAACATCGAGATGATCCTGCCGTGGCAGTGGTTCGAGCGCACGGCGCGCCGCGTGCTGGGCGACGAGGCGCTGATCGGCGGCGCGTACCGGCACGAACTGCTGCGCTGGCGCCTGCTGGCAGCGCTGCCCACGCTGCAGGCGCCGGAAGTCGCGGCCTATCTGAACGGCGACGGCGCCGCGCGGCGCGGCTTCCAGCTCGCCGATCACCTGGCCGGGCTGTACACCCAATATCTGATCTACCGGCCGGACTGGATCCTCGACTGGGAGCAGCACCCGACGCGGCACGCCGGCGACTGGCAGGCCGTGCTGTGGCAGCGGCTGCGCGCCACCATTCCGCGGCCGCACCGCGCGCAGCGCAGCGCCGCCCTGCTCGACGCACTGCGTGCCGGCAACGACCTGGCCAACGATCCGCCGCTGCACGTGTTCGGCGTCAGCCACTTGCCGCCGGACGTGCTGGCCGCATTGCAGGCCGCCGCACTGCACGTGCCGGTGCACCTGTACTTTCCCGACCCCTGCCGCGAGCACTGGGTCTATCTGCGCCGGCAGCGCTTCCTGCTCGCCCATGCGGACGACCCGGAAGCGCTGTACTACGAAGTCGGCCATCCGCTGCTGGTGGCGCTCGGGCGCATCGCACAGGATTTCTGCCTCACCCTGGACGAGTGCGACGCCATCGAGGAGCGCGACCCGCTCGACGAGGCCGAACCGCTCGACGGCGCCACCACGCTGCTCGCCCGGCTGCAATCGAGCATCCGCTGCCTGCAGCCGGAACTGGTCGGCGCGCCGGTCCGCGAACAACGGGCCGGTGGTGCCGACCTGGGCGAGATCCTGCCGGCGTTGCGCCACGACGCCAGCCTGCGTGTGCACGCCTGCCACACCCGCCTGCGCGAGCTGGAGGTACTGAAGAACGCCTTGCTGCGCTGCCTGGCCGACGAGCCGACCCTGCAGCACCGCGACATCGTGGTGATGGCGCCGGACATCGGCGCCTACGCCCCGTACCTGGCGGCGGTGTTCGGCGAGCCGGCGCAATACCGCAGCGACCCGCTGCACATTCCCTGGCACCTGGCCGACGTCGGGCTGGCCCGGGCGCACCCGCTGATGAGCGCGTTCGCGCGAGTGCTGGACCTGGCCGAGAGCCGCTTCACGGTCAGCGAAGTGCTGGACTTCCTCGACGTGCCGGCGGTGGCACGCCGTTTCGCGATCGACCCCGGCGGCCGTGACGCACTGGAACGCTGGCTGCGCCGGGCACGCGTGGCATGGGGCCTGGATGCCGCGATGAAGGCCGAGGCCGGCGCGGCCGCGGTCGGCGCGAACTCGTGGCAGTTCGGCCTGGACCGCATGTATGCCGGGCTGATCGTGGGCCAGGATGGCGATGACGAACTGCTCGACGACATCCTGCCGCTGCAGGGCGTCGCCGGCAGCGCAGTGGAGGCGCTGGGCCAGCTCGATCGCCTGCTCGGCGAGCTGCGCCAGCTGCGCCACGCCTTCGCCGGCGCGCGCCCGCTGGCCGCATGGAGCGCCTGGCTGCTGGAACGGCTCGACGCGTTGTTCCTCGCCGACCCGCGCGACGGCGCCGAACAGAACGCGCTGGACAGCCTGCGCCGACTCGTCGCCGGTCTCGCCGGCCAGGCCGCCGAGACCGGCATCGACGCGCCGCTGCCATGGAGCGTGGTGCGCGAGGCGCTGCGCGGCGAACTCGACGCCGTGCCGGAGCGCCAGGGCTTCCTGCTCGGCGGGGTAACCTTCTGCGGGCTGGTGCCGCAGCGCTCGATCCCGTTCCGCGTGGTCTGCCTGCTCGGCATGAACGAGGGCGAGTTCCCGCGCCCCGGCCACGACGCCGGGCTCAACCGCCTGCTCAGCCAGCCGCGCCGCGGCGACCGCGACACCCGCAGCGAGGACCGCTACCTGTTCCTCGAAGCGCTGATGTCCGCACGCGACACGCTGCACATCAGCTACGTCGGCGAAGGCGTGCGCGACGGCAAGCCGCGCAACCCCGCCGCGCCGCTGGCCGAACTGCTGCAGTTCCTCGACGAGCAGCACGCGCTGGCCGCCGACGACGGGACCGAACGCCCCTGGTACGTCCGCCATCCACTGCAGCCATTCGACGCGCGCTACTACGAGCGCGACACAGCGGGCCGACCCCGCCATGACCCGCGGCTGTTCTCCTACGAGTCAGCGTTCCTCGCCGCCGCGCCAGCCGGCACCGGTACACCGCCTTTCCTCGGCCTGCCGGCGACCGCGCCGCAAGCTGTGGCCGCCGGCGAAATCACCCTCGACGCACTCGGGCGCTTCTGGCGCGACCCCGCGCGCGACGCCCTGCTGCGCGGCCAGGGCATCAGCCTGCAGGCACTGGACGACAACGGCTGGCCGGATCGCGAGCCGCTGGAAACGCCGCTGGAGAAGATCGAGCGGGTCGACCACCGCCTGCTGTTCGAGGCGCTCGCCGCCGGCCGCGACGAACTGCCCGCCGCGCCGCCGGCCTGGCTCGCCCACTCCGGCATGCTGGCCGGCGGCGCGATCGGCGAACGGACCTGGATCCAGTTGCGCGACGCACTGCACCCTCTGCTCGCGCAGGCCCGCCCCCTGTTCGCCGACGCCGGCGCGCAGGCGCAGGCCCAGGCGATCGACCTGGACCTCGGCGGCGGCCGGCGCCTGACCGGCGTGGTCGACCGCGTGTTCCGCAGCGCCGATGGCGGCTTGCTGTGGTTCGACGCCCGCCCGAGGCGCGCCGCCAACCTGAAAGACCTGCTCGGTTTCTACATCGACTGGGCCTGCCTGCAACTGGCCCGCGCCGGCGACGGCCCGCCCCTGCGGGCCACGCTGCTGGAACAGGTACGCCGCATGCGCAACGGCCGCAGCGTGCTGGTGGTCCAGGCGGGCATGCTCGACACCATCCTGGCGCAGGACAGCGACCAGCTGCGCCACGGCCTGCGCCACCTGGTCGAGGCCTGCCTGTCCGCCGGACGACGACCGCTGCTGTTCTTCCCGCGCACCGCGCAGGCCTGGGCCACCAGCGAGCCGGAAGACCGCCTCGCCAAGGCGACGGCGGCGTGGGAAGGCGACGGCTTCAACCCCGGCGAGCGCGACTACGCACCCGGCTACGCGGCCCTGCTCAGCCGCGGACTGGACCTGTTCGATCCTGTCGGCCCCGCGTACCGCGCCTTCGTCGCCGCCACCGAGCTGGTCTGCAGCGTGCTCGACCCTGACCATGCAAGCCTGTTGAAGAACCCTGCCGATGATCGCTGATTCGCACCATGCCGGCGGGCCGTGCCCGCCCTACAACGGCCGCTTCGTAGGGCGGGCACGGCCCGCCGGCCTTTCGACTCGCCATTCGGAAACGCCATGAGCGCCGCCGTCGCCACCGCCCTGCCCCCGCTCGACTGGCGCGCCATGCCGTTGCACGGGCGCGTGCTGATCGAGGCCAGCGCCGGCACCGGCAAGACCTGGAACATCGGCGTGATCTACCTGCGCCTGCTGCTCGAACGCGGGCTGCGGGTGGAGCAGATCCTGGTGACCACCTTCACCGACGCCGCCGCACAGGAACTGCGCGAGCGCCTGCGCCGGCGCCTGGTCGAGGCCGAGCGCCTGCTCGAAGCCCCGACCCGCGACGCGGCCAGCGCCGATCCGCTGGAAAGCTGGCTGGCCACGCAGTACCCCGACGCGGACAGCGCCCGCCCCGCGCTGCGCCGCATCCAGCTCGCCCGCAGCGACCTCGACCACGCGCCGGTCTCCACCATCCACGCACTGTGCCAGCGCATCCAGCGCGACTATCCGCTGGAAAGCGGCGCCGCCTTCGCCAACGACCAGCTGTTCGACGAGCAGCAGCTGATGCGCGAATGCGTGGAGGATTTCTGGCGCCGCCGCTACCTCGCCGGCAGCGTCGATCCGCGCGAAGCCGAGCTGCTGCTGAAGGACGGCCCGGAAGGCCTGCTGCGCGACCTCGGCGGGCTGGCCAACAACGCCGACGCGCGCATCGAGGCCGGCGGCCTGGCCGAACTCGAGCGCGCGCTGGCCACGCTGCGTCGCGGCGAAAGCCTTGCCGAGCTGCAACGGCTGGCCGACGACGCGACACTGTACAAGCGGGCCAACGCCGCACTGCGCAGCCGGCTGGGCGAGATCGCCCAGGCACTGCGCGACGACGACGAGGCGCAACTGGCCAAGTCGCTCAGCGACGTGTTCGAGCCGGAAAAACTGCTGGCACAGGCAACTGCCGACCGCGCCGGCGAACTCGCCGCGCACCCGCTGATCCAGGCCCTGCAGGCGCTGCGCCCGCTGCTCGGCCTGCGTGACATCCTCGTCCGCGGCGCAGTGCTGGCCGCGGCAGCGCAGGCCTGCCGCGAGGAGATGCCGCAACGGGCGCGCCGGCGTCACGTATTCACCTACGGCATGCTGATCGATGCGGTGTACCAGCGGCTCTGCGGCGAGTCGTCCGACGAGGTGCTGGCCGACCGCCTGTTCGACGCCTTCCCGGTCGCCCTGATCGACGAATTCCAGGACACCGACCAGCGCCAGTTCGCGATCTTCGAGCGCATCTACCGCGAGCGCGGCACGCTGGTGATGATCGGTGACCCCAAGCAGGCCATCTACAGCTTCCGCGGCGGCGACATCGCCGCCTACCTGCGCGCCAGCGAACAGGCCGGCCAACGTTTTTCGCTGGGCACCAACCATCGCTCCAGCCGTGCCCTGGTGGAAGCGTTGAACGCCTGGTACGGCCACACCGAAGGTGGCTTCGGCCAGCCGCAGATCCGCTACCAACAGGTCGCCCCGGCCGGCAAGGCGGACGACAAGCCGTACACCGTCGATGGCCGGCCGGTGATGCAGCCGTTGGTGTTCCACCCGTTCCGCGGCGATGCCGTGGACAACAGGAACCGCCCGCTGAAGTCCCTCGGCGAACTCGAAGCACTGGCGCTGGACGACTGCGCCAACCGCATCGCCGAACTGCTCAACGACCCGCGGCAGGCGATCGACGGCCGCGGCGTCACGCCCGGCGACGTCGCCGTGCTCTTGTCCACCAACAGCCAGATCGTGGCGCTGCGCCAGCGGCTGGTCGCGCGCGGCGTGCCCTGTGTGGGCAGCGGCCGTGGCAACATCTTCGCCGGCGAGGTCGCGCGCGAGCTGGAGCTGATCCTGTTCGCCGTGCTGCACCCGGACGACGACCAGGCCGTGCGCGGCGCGCTGGCCACCACCCTGCTCGGCGCCACGCTGGAACACTTCCACAACTGGCAGGCGCAACCCGCCGCGTTCGAGCGCGAGCTGGAACGCTTCGAGGCGTGGCGTGCACTGGTGCGCAACCGCGGCGTGCTGGCCCTGGTCGGCGAACTGCTGGCTGCGCGCGCCACCGCCCTGCTGGCGCTGCCGGAAGGCGAGCGCGTGCTCACCGACCTGCGCCATCTCGGCGAACTGCTCGCCGCGGAGGAAGGCGCGCGACAAGGGCTGGACGGCCTGTACGCCTGGCTGCAGGAGATGCGCCGCGAAGGCAGCGACGGCGACGCCGAGGCGGCCGACGAGCGCCAGTTGCGCATCGAGAGCGACGCGCGCCGCGTGCAGCTGCTGACCATCCATGCCAGCAAGGGGCTGGAGTTTCCCATCGTGTTCCTGCCGCTGGCGTGGCGCATTCGCAGCCAAAGCGGCAACTACGCGCCGAAGTTGCTGCGCTACCACGACGACGCCGGCCAGCGCTGCGTGGACCTGGGCTCGCTGCATTTCGCCGAGCATCGCGCCAGGCATTTCCGCGAGGAGCTGGAGGAACGCCTGCGCCTGTTCTACGTGGCGCTGACCCGTGCCGTGCATGCCGTGCACGTGTACTGGGTCGACCGGGGCCCGCCGCCCGCCGACGACGCGCAAGCGTGGGAATGCGCCGCGATCGACCTGCTGCTCGGGCAGACCTGGCAGAAACTGGGACTGCCCATCAGCGAAGCCTCGCTCGAAGCCATGGCCAGCACGCTCGGCGGCATGCAGCTGGCGGCACCGTTCGCCGGCACCTTCACCCGCTACCGGCCACCGGCCGAAGCCCCGGCGCCGCGCACCACGCCGGCGCCGCCGCAGCTGCGGCCGTTCCAGTGGCTGCACAGCTTCAGCAGCCTCAGCCGGAACGCCGCCGCGTCGGCACCCGGCGACAGCGGCGGCGCCGACGAGGCCGGCGCGGAAGAACCGGCAGTCGAAGCGGACGATGTCGCCGAAGACAGCCGTCTGCTCGCGCTCTACCCGCTGCGCGGCCCGCGCTTCGGCGACGCCGTGCACCAGGTGTTCGAGCTGGCGCAGCCCGGCCCGCTGTGGCCCGACCAGCGCCAGCTGCTGCACCGCCAGCTCGCCGCGCAGGCAGTCGCCGCGCCGCATCTGGCGCACGAGGAAGCGCTCGAGCGCCTCGGCCGGATGATCGACCGCGCACGCCAGGCCGACCTGGGCGGCGGCCTGCGCCTGCTCGACCTTGCGCCCGACCAGCGCATCGCCGAGTTCGAGTTCCAGTTTCCGGTACGCCAGGTGCCGCTGGCGTCGCTGCGCCGGATCTGCGCGGCCCACGGCCACGCCGACGTCATCCCCGCCAGCCTCGACGCCGATACGCTGAACGGCATGCTGACCGGCTTCGCCGACCTGATCTTCGCCCACGACGGCCGCTTCCACGTGCTCGACTACAAGACCAACTGGCTCGGCGCGCGGCTGCGCGACTACCAGGGCGAATTGCTCGAGGCCGCCATGGCCGTGCACCACTACCCGCTGCAGGCGCTGCTCTACACCGTGGCGCTGCACCGCTACCTGCGCCAGCGGATGGACGGCTATACGGCCGAACGCCAGCTCGGCGACAGCTGGTACCTGTTCGTGCGCGCGCTGGGGCTGGCGCCCGGGCTGGGCGTATGGCGCCGGTGCTGGCCGGCGGCGCTGATCGAGGCGCTCGACGACGCCTTCGCCGGCGCACGGGAGGCCGCGGCATGAACCACCCGCTGCCGCATGCCGCCGACGAGCGCGCGATCGACCAGGCCCTGGCGCAATGGGTACTGGGGCGCACCGGCTCCGCTGCGCTGGCCGCCGCCGTGCGCGCCGCCAGCCGCGCCGAAGGCCACGGCCACTCCTGCGCCGCACTGGCCGATCCGGACACCGGCGCCGGCTTCGACGCGGAAGCCCTGGCCGCGCTGCGTCGGCATGACTGGGTCGGCGACGGCACCGTGTTCACCCCGTTCGTGCTCGACGCGCTGGGCCGCTTCTTCCTGTGGCGCAACTGGCAGCACGAAGCGAAGCTCGCCGAAGCGATCGCGCAGCGCTGCGCGCAACGCACGCTGCCGATTCCGGCCGACGTGCTGGGCGACGACCTCGACGCGCTGTTCGCCGGCATGCCGCCCGGCGCCACCGACGGGCAGCGCGCCGCCGTGGCCGCCGTGCCGGGCGCGCGCTTCTTCGTGCTCACCGGCGGCCCCGGCACCGGCAAGACCACCACCGTGGTGCGCATGCTGCTGATGCTGCTGCGCCACGCACAGGCCTGCGGCCTGCCGGCGCGACCGTCGATCGCCCTCGCTGCGCCCACCGGCAAGGCCGCCCAGCGGCTGGCGCAAGCCATCGCCAAAGGCAAGGCCGAACTGCAGGCCTGCCTGCCGGGCACCGGCTTCCGCGACCTGGTGCCACACATCCCGCACGCCGACGCGCGCACGCTGCACCGCCTGCTCGGCTACCGGCCGGCGGACGACAGCTTCAGCCGCGGCCCGCACAACCCGCTGGCCGAGGACATCGTGGTGGTGGACGAGGCGTCGATGGTGGATCTGGCGATGATGCGCCAGCTGCTGCAGGCGCTGCGCCCCGAGGCGGTGCTGATCCTGCTCGGCGACCCGGGCCAGCTGGCCTCGGTCGACGCCGGCTCGGTGCTGGCCGACATCGTCGCCGGCGCACCGTGCAACCGGCTGCCGTCGGCGCTGGCCAGCCTGCTCGCACCATTGCTGCAGCAAGCGCCCGATATCGCCGGCGGCAATACCCCGCTGGCCGGCCAGGTGCTCACGCTGACCCACAGCTGGCGTGCCGGCAGCGGCCTGCAGCGCGGTGTCGAGGCATTGCGCGACACCCCCGACCCGGCCTGGCTGGACACCCTGCTGGGCGAGCGCCGCGACGGCGACCTGCACCTGCGCCACTGCCCCAACGGCCACGCCCTGCGCGCCTGCGTCGACGGCTGGATCGAGCGCCACGCCGAACTGCTGCAATCGCTGCTGGCGCCGACCATCGACGCCGCCGAAGCACTACGGCGACTGCGCCAGCTGCAGATCCTGTGTGCGCTGCGCGACGGCCCGTTCGGCGCGCAAGGCCTCAACGAATTGATGCTGCGCCGGCTCGCCGCCCGCTTCGGCGTCGACGCCGGGCGCACCTGGTACCGCGGCCGCCCCGTCATCATCACCCGCAACGACTATGCCCGCGGCCTCTTCAACGGCGACGTCGGCATCGCGCTGGAAGGCGCCGAAGGGCTGCGTGTATGGTTCGAACTCAGCGACCGCGACGGCAACGCCGGCCTGCGCAGCTACTCGCCGCGCGCCCTGCCCGCACACGACAGCGCCTGGGCGATCACCATCCACCGCAGCCAGGGTTCGGAATACCGCGACGTAGCCGTGCTGCTGCCGCCGGACGCCGACAACCGCATCCTCACCCGCGAACTGGTCTACACCGCCATCTCGCGCGCGAAGCAGCACGCCGAAATCTGGACCACCGACGACTCGCTGCGCGCCGCGCTGGCGCGGCCGATACGGCGGCAGGGCGGCCTGCGCGAGCGGTTGCAACGGCCATGACCAAGGCGGTGCCGGACCGGCACATGCCCGAAGATCGCTGCGACGGTTCGGCGCAAACGCGACGACTTCACCAGCAACCAGCTACACCGGCGGAGCCGGTGGCCCCGCGCATGCCAGCCTGGTCGAGCGAGAGCGTGCCGCACTTGGTGTCGCGGGTCAGTTGGGCGTTGATCGGCGTGGCGGTGATGCTGTACCCCACCGTTGACGCCGCTGCCAGGGCGAACTGGTAATCGGCACCGGTGCGCTGGGGGCTGGCGCAATCCAGTCCCGGCAAGGCATTGGCCGTGCCGGCGCTGTCCTTGGCATAGTTGAGGTTGGTCGTGTAGTAACGCTCCATGTAATTGGCGTGCTCCGACAGACACCCCTCCGCCGCCACCCGCTTGGTCTTGGTGATGTAGTTGGTGTAGGTCGGCAAGGCAATTGCCGCCAGGATCGCGATGATCGCCACCACGATCATCAACTCGACCATGGTGAAACCCCGGCTTCGCCGCAGGCAGGCCGGGGCGGCGCCACGTGCCGCCGGCGAGGTCGTTCCGAGCACCGGCAACATGTTCACTTCGATCGAAAAGGGCTGCTTCATCGTGGCCTTCCTTTACTGGTTGATCAGCTCTCGCCAGGACACGCGTTCCATGCTGCCGGTCGAGCTCGAGGTCTTGATGCTGCTGGTCGAGCCGTTGTCGAAGCTGGTCAGCATGGTGCTGCCGACGAAGATCGGGTTGTTCGGCAGCGAGGAGAAGCCGATGCCGGCGGCGGGCGTCCCGTTGACCGAATCGGACGAGTCGATCACGCCGTCGCCGTTGCGGTCGAAGAAGTTCACCGATGGATTGGTGCCGGTGAACGGATCGAGTGCCATGATCCAGCCGCGCCCGGACGGGTTGCAGGGGTCGGTGGCCAGTGGAATGCGCGTGGTGCCCAGCAGCAGGTTGCCCTGGAACTGGCTGGACGTGACCATGCGCTCGCCTTCGGCGCCGTTGACCGGTGACTTGAGGTCGATATACCAGCCCGACTTGCCGGTGATCGATGCATTGGCCGCGGCAGCCTGCGCCAGCGTGGTCACGGCACGGCCGTTGCCCACCTCGGCGGTGATGGAGCGCTGCACCAGGTCGGCGGTACGTGTCGAAGACGAAGTCACCGCCAGCCCGCTGGTGCCGGACTGCACGATCAGGCCGTACCAGCTCTGGATGCTCGTATTGGCAAGATCCGCCGTGGTCAGGTAGCGGCCGGTGCCGAAGAACACCCAGGTGTTGCCGGTGTTCGGATCCTTGCCGGCCAGCATGCCTGCCGTGATCGGCTGCACGTTGCCGCTGGCATCCTTGGCGACGAAGATATTCACGCCGTCGCTGTCCGGCGTGGCCGTGGCCGAAGTGCCCACGCTGGTGTTGAGGGTGAACGACCACACGTTGCCGTTCGCGTCGCCGGCGTAGGCCGTCGTGCTGACGCCATTGCCCGACGGGTCCATCCATACCGCCGGTGCCGCCAGGCCGCTGTCATCGGTGGTCTTGTGTACGTTCAAAGTACCGTCGGCGAGGTCGAACTGCAGCAGCGCCGACACGCCGGCCGCGCTGTTGTAGCCGTTGCCGATCAGCACCGACCAGGTGCCGTCGGCGGTCTGCGCGATCACCGGCTTGCCGACCATCTGGCCGATGTAGTTGCTGTTGGCGACGCCATCGCCAGCCGAACGCTCCCACAGGAACTTCACGTTGGCCGGGTCGGTGATGTCGAGCGCGTAGACCGCCTTGGCCACGCCGCGGCCGGTGGTACCCACCAGCACGGTCTTCCAGCCCGGCGTGCTGCCGATGTAGGCGTCGGCGACGGTCAGCTCGCCGTCGTTGAAGAAGCCGTGCGCCACCGTGCCGCCGTAGTCCGGGCTCGCCAGCGCGCTCACGCCCGCGGTGATCACCGCGCCAGGCATGTAGGCAAACGTCTCCGCACCGGTGCCGGCGTCGAAACCATGCAGCATGCCGTCGTTGGCGGCCACATAGACCGTTCCGGCACGGCTGGCGTTGTTGCTCGCATACTGGGCGAAGCTCGTCGAACCGGTGAACTTTTCGGTATAGAACTGGTTGGCATTCGGCGCGCCCGCAAAGACCGGCTGCGAG
This sequence comes from Rhodanobacter sp. KK11, assembly GCF_033345435.1. Classification (NCBI taxonomy): domain Bacteria; kingdom Pseudomonadati; phylum Pseudomonadota; class Gammaproteobacteria; order Lysobacterales; family Rhodanobacteraceae; genus Rhodanobacter; species Rhodanobacter sp. KK11. Next base: position 1,195,070 of record NZ_JAWPMI010000001.1, on the reverse strand, counting down.
TTGACGATGTCGCCGATCGGGATATCGCGGTTGCGATAACTGCCGCCGTTGGTCTGTTCCTTGGCGGCGTCACCGCGCAGGTAGTTGATCAGGTTCGTCTCGTTGGTCGCCGTACCCGCCACCGAGCTCAACGCGGTGTGCTGGGCCGTCGAGAGCGAAGGCAAGGTACCGTCGGTGGCTACCTTGAAGTCCACGAACCGGCTGCCGGCCGCCGCGGTCGGGTTGTAGGTCTTGATATTCCGGCTGGCGACGGACGGCAACTTGCCCGAAGCCGTCCAGGTCGGATTGGTGGCGATGGCCCCGCTGGTGGAATCCACCGCCAGCGCCTTCAGGTCACCCTTCCACTTGGCCGTCCAGTAGTTCGCCTGGTACGCCACCGTGCCGGTCTGCAGCTGGGTGGAGTTCGCTGCCAGGCTGGCGCCGGTGCCGACGCGCTCGGCGGCACGCTTCAGCGCTTCCTTGATGCCCTGCGCAAAGCTGTCGGGGTCCTTGGCCGAGAAGAAGCCGCCATGGCCATTGACCGCGGCGTGGGCCAGGTCGGCGATGTTGTAGATCGAGTCGGCGCTCGGCTGCGGCCAGGTGAAATCGGTGATGGCCTTGCTGCTGTCGCCATTGGCCCAGGCGAACACCTGATCCATCGGTATCTGCGTACCGTCAGCGTACTCGGGCGTGAAACCGAGCCCCAGCGTGAAGGTCGTCATGTGCTGCCAGAACGCCGGGTCCTCGGCATTGGTCGGCACTTCGTTGGCCACGGTGGGACGGAGGTCCTTGCTCCAGTAATTCATGGCGACGTCTGCCAGCGTACCGCTGTAGCTGACCGGGGCCGTGGTGGTTTGGGTGTAGTTGTATCTGCACCTGCCGTCAGAACTCCTCCAACTGTAATTCGAAGCGCCTTGCGCACTGTTATACGACGCCACACACTGCGCCGACGTATAACCGGTCTGTGAAAAAGACTTTGTCGTGGTGGTGGTAACCGTGCTGCCATCTTGATAAGGCAACACGGGGGTATAGGTATAACTCTGGCTATTGGTACCGGTTATGGCTGTGCCGGCAGTGCCGTCCACGTCACCCCGATTGGTGATCGCCGAAGGAGTCGTGCCGTTCCAGAAACCGTCCGTGGTCAGGATCGTGTACGACTGGCGGCAGGCAAGCTGGGTATTTCCGGCGGCCGTGGTGTAATCCGGATCGGAGGCCATTCCCTGCCAGGGCTGCGCCGACTGGTAATACTGGCCGACCGCATCCAGCGATGCGAGAAGAGGCGTGCCGCTATTGGCATTGACGCCAACCAGCCAGCTCCAGAAGCTGCTTTTCTGCGTGCCGGCGGATCCGTCCCCGAAAGGGGCCACCTGCGCAATCACCTTGCTGTTGTAGGTGGCCGTGGGTGAAGGCAAGCCACCGCTGTTGTTGTTGTTGATGGAACCGAAACCGACCCGGAACGTGGGGTCAAGCGTGGAGAACGAGTTCATCAGGCCGCTCTTGGCCATCAGGATGCGCGTGTGATAATACGAAAACCAGTTGGCGACATTCTGCTGGGTTGCCGCACTGTCGTCGCAAACCGCCTGCTGGGCATCGGGAAGGCTGGCACAATCCCCCGTGGCGCCTACATAATGCTGGGTATTGCCGGCACCCGTCGTATAAGTAAAAAAGTACTTGTAGGACGTCGTGCTTTTCGTGCACTGGGTGCCATTCAATACATCGCCGCTGTTACAGCTATATGTGTAACTGATGGTGGGTTCTATAAAGATACTGGTATCTTTGTTATTACGGCATTTCCCCGCACCGGATTGACCACCGGTACGCAAAGTGTATCCGGAAGGGCACGACAACACTTGCGTGGCTGTTGCCGCATACGTGCTCGTCGTGATGATCGTGAACCGCGTGTAGTACGGATAAGCCCCGGTAAACCGGGTAATGTCGGTAGTGCCCGATGCCGCGAAGCCATCGGTGTAGGCGCTGGTGATGCTGGTTTGCGCAGGATAAAAGGTCCCGTCCGCCTTGGGCGGCGGCGAATAGGTCACCGCGGGGTTGTAGTAGGTACCGTTTACGCTGGCATTGCGCACGGCGTCGTTGGTGGTGCTGCTCAAATAGCCCCAGTCCGGCATGTAATCCCACGCCATCGACCCCGAGTCGTCCAGCATCAGCACCACGTTCGGCGGCAGCGAACGCTGGATGATCAGCGGCGACTGGTCGACGGTGACGGCGGCCGCGTGGGCCGGCGTGCTGGCCACTCCGATGCCGCACACCAGCAGGCTGGTGTACAGCAGATTGCCCAGGAAACCGGCGGCCTTGCTGCGCAGACGGGACGTGATGTTCATGACGGCTCTGCTCTCGAATGATGCGACATGGAAAGGCCCATGCGCCGATGCCCACGTGAAACGGTGGCTCAACCCTGCTTGACCATGGCCTGCAGCACCACCACGGCGCGGTCGCCCACCGTGGCGGGATCACCGCTGCGGGCGGTGACGCGGTAGTACACGGCGGTAGTGGAAGTGCCCTGGGCGCCGTAGTTGTGCGAATTGGCGCTCTGGCCGAAACCGGTGCTGGTATTGGGGTTGTACCAGTTGCCCATGTTCTCGACCACGTACTGCGGCTGGCTGGCGGCCACGCTGCTTTTCGCGAACTCGCCCGACGCCGTACCCGAGGTCACCGTGATGATCTTGCTGGTGTCCAGGTTCGGGTCGTCGAACGGGTTGCCCTGGCAGAACACACCGCCGGCCTGGCAATTGCGCGCGATGTCGCCGGGGTTGGCGGCGATGCGCGCCGTGGCGGCACGCATCGCCGCCTCGGCACTCTGGAAGGCGATCTGCCGGTCGAACAGGTTGGACGCCATCTTCTGCTGCATGATCGTGCCGCGCACCGCGGCCAGGCCGACCAGGGTGATCACCACCAGCAGCAACAGCGCCACCACCAGGGCCACGCCGCGCTGGCCGGGGCGCTGCAGGAGCAACAGGCGGCGCGTGCGGCTTGCGGAGCCGGACAGGTTGATGGATGCATGGACGTGACTCATTTCATTTCACCCGGTTGCGCACGGTGGTGGTGGCGGTGAAGCTGCGCTTGAGCGGCTTGACGTCGGTGCCCGCACGCTTGTCGACGCTTTCCAGCGCAAGGGTCACCCGTACTGCATCGACCAGGGCCCAGTTGGTGATGGCACTGGCCGCCAGGAAATCGGCGTTGCCCGCCTGGTGGTAGAAGATCTTCATGTCGGTGACGTCGCGCACCATCTCCTGGGCGGTCGGCGTAGGCACCCCGGCGGCATTGACCAGCCCCTTGCGATACAGCGAACGGCCGCCGACCGGGTTGTTGCCGATGTACCAGTCGGCGGCGCCCAGCTTGGTGATCTGCGAATTGGTCGCAAAAACGTAGCTGGCGCTGCTGCTGCAGACGGTGGGGAAGTTCAGGTCCGTGGTGCAGTTGCCCGGCGAGCCGCTGGCCGCATGGGTAAGGGTGCCGCCGGTGTAGCTGGTGATCTGCACCAGGGTGGCATGGTCGGGATCGCAAACGATGACCACGTCGCCGGCCGTCAGGTCGGAGCTTGCCTCGTTGATGGTGAAGGTAGCCGCCGGTTCGGTGTTGACGTTGACGCTTACGCCGGAGCCTTCGCCGCCCAGCAGGATGAGCGATTCCGTGCCGGCGACCCGCAGTCCTTCGGCCGATCCGGCAGCAACTCCCGGGTTGGTATCGCTGCCGCCGTAGCCAACCAGCGCGTTGTTCCAGTTGGCCCACCAGTCCGTGCCGCCGCCGGCCGGGCCGTTGTTGAGCACGTTGGCGACGCGGCCATTGTTGCTGCAACCGGTGAGCCCGGCATCGCGAATGTCTCGCGCCATCATTTCGAACGCGATGCGCGAGCCGTCCTGCACGTCACCCAGCGCCTGATTGGTGCGATAGGTACGCTGGTTGGCCAGGAACACGCTGACCACGCCGCCGATGACGATCAGGCCAAGCAGCATGGCGACCATCAGCTCGATCAGGGTGAAGCCGGGCGAGAGCTTGCCGAGGCGCGGTGCGCGCCGCCCGCGGATGGAGGGAAACACGGCACGGCGGCTCATAGCATGGCCCTGGTGACGACTTGCTGGACGCTGCTGCCGCCCACGCCGGCGCGACTGTCGTCGAAGGTGATGGTGACGGTGCAATCGACACTGTCGACGACCGTGGTACAGGCAATGCCGCCTGTGGTGGTAGCCACCGCACCGAGCGCCTGGCCGAGCTGGGTGCACCACTGGTTGAGCTGGGCATTGGCCAGCGAACCGGCCGCATCCGGACAGGCATCGGCCTTGATCACCGAGGCGCCGGTCCGGTTGTAGGTGCCGGCCTTGGCGACGTCGAAGTCCGCCCGCATGGCATCGAGAATCGAATAGCTGGCAATGGTGGCCATGCTGCGCGCCATCGCGCTGTTGTTGGTGGACATCGACATCGCCTGCAGGGCAGCGATGCCGAGGAAGGCGATGGAGAGCACCAGCACGGCGATCAGCACCTCGATCAGGCCGACGCCGGACTGCAGGAAACGCCGGCCTGCGCCGGACCTGTTTGCTGAATGCTGTGACATGAGAGTCTTCGGGCTGTTCATCACGAGGGGCAGTTCCCCGAGGTGGTGGTGGTCGCGAGGATCGAGCCGGCCGTCATCCTGATCACGCGATGGTTGTCGGTGCTCATCTGGCTGGTGCAGATATCCACGACGATGTCACCGTACGGCGTCGTCGTGCCTACTTTGCGTGCCAGGCCCTGTGCCGTGAAACGCAGTGCGGTCATGTCGCCGTTGAGCTGGATCGGAGCGGTGATGCCACTGGTGCCGGCCAGTACCTGGGAGGGTGCCGCGCCGCTCATCGCATAAACCGCCCCGGCTTCCGTACCGCAGGCAACGCCCAGCAGGTCGGAGGTGCCGTTGGCGCTGGCCGAATTGCTGCACATCTGGGTGTTCGCGTTGCGCTTGACCGCTTCCATCCGTGCCACGTGGATCGCGTTGACGATGTCGTTGGCGGTGGTGTTGAGCTTGTTGGAAAGCGTCAGCGACTTGAAGCTCGGCACCGCGATCATGATCAGCACCACGGCCACGGTCATGGTGATCAGCAGTTCGACCAGGGTGAAGCCGCGCTCGCGCCCCCGCACCGGACCGTGCCACGGGGGCCGGTCACCGGCACGCTCCGGCCTGCGCGCGCGGATCAACGAGACGCCTCGCTGACGCAACAAGATTTGCATGGAATTCTCCCTGGTACCCCTGCATCCACTGTACCCATTGGCCCTGCCCCGGCCAGTCCCCGGCCGACGGGCGGTAGGAATTGCCCGACGAGCGGCTGGCGGCGAGGCCGAAAAGGTGATCGGGTTCACGCGCCGGCGGTCCGCACGACGGCGATCGCGCCGCGGCGATGCCCGGTTTGCTACGGCGCCGCCTCGACCCGGTTTCTGCCGTTGTCCTTGGCGTGATACAGCGCCGCGTCGGCGCGGCGTACCAGGGAAACGGCCCCCGTCTCGGCGGGCTTCAGCTGGGCCACGCCGAGACTGATCGAAAGCTGCAGTTCGGCGCCGCCGACCACCGGCCGCGCGGCTGCCACGCAGGCGCGCAGGCGCTCGGCCACCTGCAGGCCGCCCTCCAGGTCGGTATCCGGCAGCATCACCAGGAACTCCTCGCCGCCCATCCGGCCGAGCCGGTCGTGCTGGCGCAGCGCGCCCTGGCAGATCTGCACGATCTGCTCCAGCACCCGGTCACCAGCCGGGTGGCCGTGGTTGTCGTTGACGCGCTTGAAGTGGTCGATGTCGAACATGATCACGGCCAGCTCGCGATGGCTGCGGCGAGCGTCGTCGACCGCTGCGTGCAGCATGTATTCGATATGGCGGCGATTGGAGATGCCGGTCAACGCGTCGGTAAGCGCCAGCCGGTGCAGACGCCGGCTCTGGCGCAATTGCCGCCACGCCAGCCCCAGCATCATCAACAGCAGCACGCCGGCCAGCAGGATGGCCAGCCACTGCCAGCCGCGGACGCGTTCCAGCGCGACCAGTTGCTGCTCCTTGAGCGCCTTGTCGGCAGCCAGCTTGCGGTTCTCCAGTTCGCGCCGCTCGGTATCGAACTGCCAGCTCATCAGGGTGGTCAGCTGGGTCCTGGCCATGCGCGCCAGCGCGGCGTCGGCCTGCATCTTCAACCGGAGATCGGCCAGCGCAGCCGCCGGCCTGCCCAGGGCTTCCTGGTTCCTGGAGCGTTCGTCGTACAGCTCGGCCAGGTAGCGCATGTTGCGGCCTTGCTTGACGCTCGCCTCGGCGAGATCGAACTCGCGCGCGGCCAGCTCGTGCTGGCCCAGGCCCGCGTGCGCCTTGGCCGACTGCAACGCCAGCATGCCGGCGTTGGATTTGTCCGAGACGGCCTGGAACTCCTTCGCGGCCGCCTCCACCTGCTGCAGGGCCTCGGCGTAGCGCTGCCGGGCGTTGCTGCTCTCCGCCAGGGCAAGCAGGGCGGCACCCACGCTCTGCCGTGAACCGGTTTCATGCGCCAGCGCCAGCGCCCGCTGCAGCGGCGCGACGGCGCCCGCGGGGTCGCCCCGCTCGGTCGCCAGGAACCCCAGCTGCATCTCGACCACCAGCTGTTCCTGCTTGTCCTGCCTGCGCTGCGCGGACTCCATGGATTGGCGCAGGTAGTCGCCGGCTTTGTCGTACTCGCCCAGTCGCCGGTAGATGGTGGCGATGCTGGTGAGGTTGGATTGCGCGGCCGCCGTGTTGCCCACGGTTTCATAGAGACGCTGCGCCTCCAGGAAATCGAACAGCGCCTTCGCCTGCTCGCCCAGCAGCGACTGGGCGCTGCCGCGCCAGGTCAGCGCGTCGGCGATCAGGCGCGGGTTTTCCAGGCGCCGGGCCATCCGCACGCCGGCTTCGTAGTCGGGCAGCGCATCGCGCTCCGTGGTGAGCCGGCTCTGGTAGAGGCCGCGGCAGATGCGGAAGTTGGCCTCCACTTCCAGGTCACCCGCCCCTTGCGCCTGCTCGATGCCGCGGCCGGCGTAGGCGTAGCCGCCGTTGACGTCGTTGTCGAACGCCAGGAAGCAGTACATGTATTCGTAGCGGCGCTGCCGGTAGGGATCGTCGGGCGGCAGCAACGTCTCCAGGCGCTCGAGGGTCTGCCTGACCGCGGCCTGGGTATTGAGCGGGACGTCGCCGTTGTCCAGTTGCCGGATGAGCCGGTCGAACGCTGCCGCGTCGTGCGCCGCGGACGGCGCGGCCGGCGCCGCCGACGCGCATGGCATCACCGCCAGCAGCAACGCCAGCAAGCCGGGCAAACCGCGAAATAGTCCGGACAACACGCCCCCAAGAAAGTCGATTCAGACCCTCCGTGTCCGCACGGCCCACGCCGTCACTGCGTCATCGGCCATGTTCCGGAAAACCTGAGCAGACACGATCGCACCTGCGCGGCAGCCGTCCGGCAACGAGTGGACGCGAGGCAGGGTGCATCGTCTCACGACTGTCCGATGCCGCAAATGCCGCCGCGATCGCTTGCGCCATCGCGGTGCGGCCCGTAGAATCCGCGGTTCTCCGCCGGAGTAGCTCAGTTGGTAGAGCACGTCATTCGTAATGATGGGGTCGTAGGTTCGATTCCTATCTCCGGCACCAGTTGACGCAGAACACGAAGCCCCGGAAAACCGACGTTTTCCGGGGCTTTTCGCTTGCTTCGCTCGAACGGACGCCCCACGTTGCACTTTGCGGGCTCGGGCGACGGGGAGTCGAGTCAGAGGCTGGCCGAGCCATTGCTGCCGACCACGCGCAGCTCCTTCGGCAGGGCGAAGGTGATGTTCTCCGGTTCGCCGTCCAGCTCACGCACCTCGCCGGCGCCCCACGACTGCAGGCGGGCGATCACGTCGCGCACCAGCTTCTCCGGGGCCGAGGCGCCGGCGGTGAGGCCGATGCGGCTCACGCCGTCCAGCCAGCTGCGTTCGATGTGCTCGGCGCCGTCGATCAGGAACGAGCGCACGCCCTGCTTCTCGGCCAGCTCGCGCAGGCGGTTGGAGTTGGAACTGTTGACCGAGCCGACCACCAGCATCAGGTCGACCGCGTCGGCGAGCCGGCGCACCGCATCCTGGCGGTTCTGCGTGGCGTAGCAGATGTCGTCCTTGCGCGGCCCCTCGATGCTCGGGAACCTTGCGCGCAGCGCGACGATGATCGCCTTGGTGTCGTCCACCGACAGCGTGGTCTGGGTGACGTAGGACAACAGCTGCGGAAATGCCGGCGCCAGCGTGGCGACGTCCTCCACCGACTCCACCAGCAGGATCTCGCCGGCATTGGCCGGGTTCCACTGGCCCATGGTGCCCTCGACCTCGGGGTGCCCGGCGTGGCCAACCAGCACCACGCTGCGGCCGACGCGACCCAGCCGCGCCACTTCCATGTGCACCTTGGTGACCAGCGGACAGGTGGCATCGAACACCTTGAGGTGCCGCTGCTCGGCCTCCTCGCGCACCACCTGCGATACGCCGTGGGCGCTGAAGATCACGGTGGCGCCGTCGGGCACCTCGTGCAGTTCCTCGACGAACACCGCGCCGTCGGCGCGCAGCTTGTCGACCACGTAGCGGTTGTGCACCACCTCGTGGCGCACGTAGATCGGGGCGCCGTAGGATTCCAACGCACGTTCGACGATGGCGATGGCGCGATCGACGCCGGCACAGAAACCGCGGGGATTGGCGAGCAGGATGTCCATGGAAAACTCGTGGCCTTGTCCCTCCCCCTGCCTGCAGGGGGAGACGGAGGGTATCAAAAGCACCCCTCCCCAACCCTCCCCTGCAAGCAGGGGAGGGAGCTGATGCGGATTATCGCACGCCGTCCCCGGGCTTGCCGGCGAACAGGCCGAAGGCGATCAGCATCACGGCGCCGACGGTGATGCCGCAATCGGCGAGGTTGAACACCGGGTAGCTCCACTGGCGGAAATGCACGTGGATGAAATCGGTCACCTGCGCCGCATGCAGCCGGTCGATCAGGTTGCCGACCGCACCGCCCACGATCAGCGCCAGCGGCAGCGCGGTGCGCCAGTCGCGCCGCGGCGTGCGCGCCAGCCACGCCACCAGCACCGCGCCGATGATCAGCGCCAGCAGCACGAAGAACCAGCGCTGCCAGCCGGCGCCATCCGCGAGAAAACTGAATGCCGCGCCGGTATTGAACGCCAGCGTCCAGCTCAGGAAACCCGGGATCACCGGATGCGGCACACCGGCCGGCTGCAAGGCATGCAGCGCCCACCACTTGCTGAGCTGATCGAGCACGATGACCGCAGAGGACAGCCAGAGCCAGGAAAGTGCGTTGGGTTTGGGCGACATGGACAGGAGAACTCGGTGATATGACCAATTCGGCCCCTCCCCCTGCATCGCAGGGGGAGGTTGGGAGGGGGTGCTCTTGATCTTGATAGACCAGATCAAGAGCCTACCCCACCCCAACCCTCCCCTGCCCTGCAGGGGAGGGAGACAGGCTCGCAGGAGAAAGGAGAACAGCGGATTGCGTGCCGCCGCGGGCGGGTCAGAACCAGCGGCGATCCTCGCCGGGCCCTTCGATGTTGCCGATACAGCGGCCGCACAGTTCCGGATGTTCGGCATGGCTGCCCACGTCGTCGCGACGGTGCCAGCAGCGCACGCACTTGGACGCCTCGCTGACCGTGGCCGAAACCCAGACGTCGGCGCCTTCCAGTTCGGTCAGCACCGCATTTTCCGGTTGGCCGCCCGCCAGGTCGAGACGCACGTCGGAGGTGATGAAGAAGAATCGCAGCTCGCCGGCCGCAGGAGCGTAGCGCGCCACCGTGGCCTCGTCGGCGTGGATCGCCAGCTTCGCCTCCAGCGCCGCGCCGATCAGGTCGGCCTTGCGCATGCCTTCGAGCACGCGCGAGGCGGTGTCGCGGATCGCCAGCAGGTCGGTCCACCAGCGCCGTTGCTCCGGCGAGGCCTGGGTGGCGGCGAGGCCGTCGTACCAGGTTTCGAACAGCACGCTGTCGCTGCGCTCGCCCGGCAGCGCCTGCCAGATTTCCTCGGCGGTGAAGCTGAGGATCGGCGCCAGCCAGCGCACCAGCGCCTCGGCGATGCGGTACATCGCGCTTTGCGCGCTGCGCCGGCCGCGGCTGTCGGTGGGCATGGTGTAGAGCCGATCCTTGGTGATGTCCAGGTACAGCGCGCCCAGCTCGTTGGTGCAGAAGTTCTGCACGCGCGACACCACCTCGGGATAGTCGTAGCGCTCGTACGCTGCGGTCACCGCCTGCTGCACGTCGTACGCCTGCTGCACCGCCCACTGGTCGAGCGCCAGGCTGTCTTCCACCGGCAGCAGGTGCCTGGCCGGGTCGAAGCCGTCGAGGTTGCCGAGCAGGAAGCGCGCGGTGTTGCGGATGCGCCGGTAGCTGTCGGAAACGCGCTTGAGGATCTCGTCGGAGACGGTCATCTCGTTGCGGTAGTCGGCCGAAGCCACCCACAGGCGCAGCACGTCGGCGCCCAGCGTGTCCATCACCTTCTGCGGCGCCACCACGTTGCCCAGCGACTTGGACATCTTGCGGCCGTTCGCGTCCACCGCGAAACCGTGGGTGAGCACCTCGTCGTAGGGTGCGCGGCCGTGGATCGCCGACGAAGTCAGCAAGGACGACTGGAACCAGCCGCGATGCTGGTCGGAGCCCTCCAGGTACATCACCTTGTAGTGCGACGCCGTGCCCTGCTGCAGTTCCGGGCGCTGGCCGATCACCGCGTAATGCGTCACGCCGGAGTCGAACCACACGTCCAGCACGTCGGTGACTTTCTCGTAATCGTTCGCCTCGGCGCCGAGCAGCTCGGCCGCATCCAGCGTGAACCACGCGTCGATGCCGCCCTGCTCCACTTTCTTCGCCACCTGCTCCAGCAGCGCCACGGAATCCGGGTGCGGCTCCTGCGTGGTCTTGTGCACGAACAGCGCGATCGGCACGCCCCAGGTACGCTGGCGGCTGATGCACCAGTCCGGACGGCCGGCGACCATGCCGGCGATGCGTTCCTCGCCCCAGCCTGGCACCCAGCGCACGTTCCTGATCGAGGTGAGCGCGGTTTCGCGCAGTTGCGCCTGCTCCATCGAGATGAACCACTGCGGCGTGGTGCGGTAGATCACCGGCGTCTTGTGCCGCCAGCAGTTCGGGTAGCTGTGCTCGATCTTCGCGAACGCCAGCAGCACGCCGCGCCGACGCAGCAGTTCGACGATGGCGTCATTCGCCTTCCAGATGTGCATGCCGGCCAGTTCGAGGCCGTCGGCCGCCGGCGTGTCGGCGCGATAGGCACCATGCGACCCGATGTAGTTGAGCAGACCGATGCCGTACTCGCGCGCCACCACGAAATCCTCCACGCCGTGGTCGGGCGAGGTGTGCACCGCGCCGGTGCCGTCCTCGGCGCTGACGTGCTCGCCGAGGATCACCGGCACTTCGCGCGGGTAGAACGGGTGGCGCAGTTGCAGGCCCTCCAGTGCCTTGCCGTCGGCGTGGCCGAGCACACTCGCCTGGTCGAGGCCGTAGCGCTGCGCCGCCTTCTCGACCAGCGCACTGGCCACCACCAGCAGCACGCGCCTGCCGTCGCGCAGCGGGCCCTCGATCAGCGCATATTCCAGCTCGGCGCCCAGCGACACCGCCTGGCTTTCCGGCAGCGTCCACGGCGTGGTGGTCCAGATCGGGATGGCGGCGATGGCATCGCCGGCCTGCACGCCGAACTTCGCCGCCAGCGCCTGCGCGTCGACCGCGTCATACGCCACGTCGACCGCCGGCGAGGTCTTGTCGCCATACTCGATCTCCGCCTCGGCCAGCGCCGAGGCGCAGTCGAAGCACCAGTACACCGGCTTGGCGCCGCGCACCACGTGGCCGTTGGCGACGATGCGCGCCAGCGCACGCAGCATGTCGGCCTCGAAGCGGAAATCCATCGAACGGTACGGGTGCTCCCAGTCGCCGAGCACGCCGAGCCGCTTGAAGTCAGCGCGCTGGGTGTCGACCTGCTCGGTCGCGTACTCGCGGCACTTCTGCCGGAACGCGGCGGCGTCGAGCTTGTCGCCCGGCTTGCCGTACTTCTTCTCCACCGCGATCTCGATCGGCAGGCCGTGGCAGTCCCAGCCCGGCACGTACGGCGCGCGATGGCCGGCCAGCAGCTTGGACTTGACCACGATGTCCTTGAGGATCTTGTTGACCGCGTGGCCGATGTGGATCGGGCCGTTCGCGTACGGCGGGCCGTCGTGCAGGACGAACACGCTGTCGCGATGCGCGGTCTTCTGCTGAATCTGCGCGTAGCGATCGGCCCGCGTCCACTCCGCCAGCCAGCCCGGCTCGCGCTTCGGCAGGTCGCCGCGCATCGGGAAATCCGTCTGCGGCAGGTTGATCGTGCTCTTGTAATCGTGGGTCATTGCCTGGATGCCGTCACTGAGGTGTTGCCGCCCGCCAATCGACAGGCAAAGAAAGGAAAGTTAGTCGATTTCGACCCGAGCCGGAATGCCTGCACCCTCACGCCTCGGCCAGCCGCGGGTTCATGCCCAGCAGCTCGCGTGCGCGGCGCGCATCCAGCGCCATCTGCGCCTTGAGCGCTTCCAGCCCGTCGAATTTCTGCTCGTCGCGCAGCTTGGCGACGAACTGCACGGCCATGCGCTGGCCGTACAGGTCGCCCTCGAAGTCGAACAGGTGTACTTCCAGCAGCGGCTCGGCGACCTCGTTCACGGTGGGGCGCACGCCGAGGCTGGCCACGCCGGGCCAGCTGCACTCGCCCTCGCCCAAACCCACACGCACCGCGAAGATGCCCTGCACCGGGCTGACCCGCTGCGACAGGTGGATGTTGGCGGTGGGGTAGCCGAGCGTGCGACCGAGCTGGTTGCCGTACTCCACCTTGCCGTCGATCACGAACGGGCGGCCCAGCAGCGGTTCGGCCCCGGCAAACTCGCCGGCGGCGAGCAGGGCCCGCACGCGGCTGGCCGAGACGCGCGCACCGTCGAGCTGGACCGTCGGCATGGTGCAGGCGCGGAAACCGAGCTGCGCCCCCATGCGCTCCAGCAGCGCCACGTCGCCAGCACGTCCGTGGCCGAAACGGAAATCGCCGCCGACCCAGACCTCGCGTGCGGCCAGCCGCTCGACCAGCACCTGCCGCACGAAATCCTCGGCCGACATCGCCGTCAGCGCGCGGTTGAAGCGCAGCAGCAGGGCGTGTTCCATGCCGGCGGCGGCAAAGCCGCGCAGCTTCTCGCGCACGCTGGACAGGCGCGGCAATGGCGCCGGCGAGAAGAACGCCCGCGGCAACGGCTCGAAGCTCACCACCACCGGGCTGCAGCCGAGCGCCTGCGCGCGCTCGCGCACCTGGGCCAGCAGCGCCTGATGGCCGCGATGCAGGCCGTCGAACGCGCCGACCGCGATCACGCTGCCGCGCGGCGCCAGGCACGAGCCTGCGACATCCCGGGATAGTCTCATCATCGCGTGAGTATAACGGCCAGACCGGTGGCTTCATGCAGCCCGCAGGTCGCGCAGGCGGAAGCCGCCGGCGAACAACGCGGCCACGTAGCCAGTCCCGCCGGCCAGCACCAGCACGGCCAGGCGCCACAGCCGGGTCAGCACCGGCACGCCGTGGGTCCAGTTCGGCCACAACCAGCGGCCCGCCAGCAGCACCGCCACCATCACCGCGCAGGCCACCGCCAGCCGCAGCAGGTGGCGCGACCAGCCCGGCTGGCGCCGGTAGACGCCGGCCTTCTTCAGCCAGTGCCACAACAGCCACAGGTTCACGTAGGCGGCCACCGCGCTGGCCAGGCCCAACGCCATGTGCAGACCGGGCAAGCGGGCCAGGCCGTCCAGCCATGGCAGTTGCTTCAGCTCGGACGGCGCCCACAGCTCGAACAACAGCGCCAGGAACACCACGTTCAGCAACATGTTGGTCAGCAGCGAGGCCACCGCCGCGCGTACCGGCGTACGCGTGTCCTGGCGCGCGTAGAACGCGGGCAGCAGCACCTTGACCAGCGCGAACGCCGGCAGGCCGAAACTCAGCGCGGTGATCGACAGCGTCGCCATGTACGTGTCGTGCGCGGTCCAGTGGCCATGCTGGAACAACGTGGCCACCAGCGGCCCGGCCAGCAACAGCAGCGCGAACATCGCCGGCACCGCGATCAGCAGGGTGACGCGCAGGCCCCAGTCCAGCGCTCGCGAGAAGCCGACCGTGTCGGTGGTCACGTGGTGGCGCGACAGCGACGGCAGGATCACCGTGCCCAGCGCCACGCCGAACACGCCCAGCGGCAGCTCCAGGAAGCGGTCCGCCTGCGACAGCCAGCTCTGCGAGCCGACCACCAGCAGCGAGGCGATCACCGTGTCGAACAAGAGGTTGATCTGCGCCACCGAGGAACCGAACAGGGTCGGCACCATCAGCCGCATGATCTTGCGCACCTCGGGATGGCTCCAGCCCCAGCGCGGCAGGGTCAGCAGGTCCAGCCCGCGCAGCGCGGGCAACTGGAACAGCAGCTGCAGGATGCCGGCCGCCAGGATCGCCCAGCCCATCGCCATGATCGGCGTGTGCAGCCGCTTCGACAGCCACAGCGCGCCGGCGATCATGCACAGGTTGAGAATCACCGGGGTCAGCGCCGGCAGCGCGAAGCGGTGGAAGCTGTTCAGCGCGCCGCCGCACAACGCCGTCAGCGAGACGAACAGCAGGAACGGAAAGGTCAGCCGCAGCAGCTCGACGGTGAGGCCGAACTTCTCCGGCTGCTCGACCGCACCGGGCGAGAACAGCAAGGTCACCTGCGGCGCGAACAGGATGCCCAGCGCGGTGATCAGCAGCAGCACCCCACCCAGCGTGCCCGACACCCGCGCCATCAATTCCTTCAGCTGCGCATGCGTGCCCTTCTCCTTCACCTCCGTGAACACCGGCACGAAAGCGGTGGAGAACGAGCCCTCGGCAAACAGCCGGCGCATGAAATTGGGAATGCGGAATGCCACCCAGAACGCGTCGGTGGCGCCGTTGGCGCCGAACGCGGCGTTGATCGACATGTCGCGCACCAGGCCGAGCACCCGCGAGACCATCGTCATGCTGCTGAACGAGAGCAGCCCGCGGAGCATGCTGGGGGACTTCATGGGCGGCTGTTCTACCTTCGGCGTCGATCGCATGGGGCGCACAGTTTGACAGCCTGCGGCAGCGGGATCACGGCCCGGATATGGCAAAATGCCGGCACACCCACCCCGGCGCCCCGGCCCGACCGGGGTGCCGCCGCCCAAGTGATTGACGCACCGGTGAATCGACCGCATAATTGGCGTCTTTTTCCACCCAACCCAACACTGCATCCCGGAGTTCTACCTTGGCCAACATCAAGTCCGCGAAGAAGCGCGCGCGCCAGTCCGAACAGCGCCGCCTGCGCAACATCAGCGCACGCTCCATGGTCCGCACCGCCCTGAAGAAGGTCGTCAAGGCCGTCGAGGCCAAGGACAAGGCAGCTGCCGTCGCCGCGTTCGCCGCCGCCCAGCCGGTGATGGACCGCTACGCCGCCCGCGGCCTGATCCACAAGAACAAGGCCGCCCGCCACAAGAGCCGCCTCAACGCGAAGATCCGCGAACTGGCCTAAGCCGGGGCGCGACCCGCGTTGCAAGCAAAAGCCGGCGCAAGCCGGCTTTTTTGTGCCTTGCCCCGGTAGGGCGGGCACTGCCCGCCGGCTCTTGCCGGATAAATGCGAGGCGGCGGGCACTGCCCGCCCTACTCAACTCCTGCAGAGTCGGCGCACTACGCGGTACCGCCGCAAGTCACCGCCGCGGGCGGAACTCCAGCGGCATCGGCTGGCCCGGCCGCGCGGCGGCCGGCGGTTTCGGGCCGCAGGCGCCGCAGGTGCTGCAGCCGTCGCTGCAGTCGCCGGTGGCTTCGGTCGGCTGCAGGCGGCGGCCGAAGGCTCGCGCCAGCGCGCCGCGGCCGGGCTGGTTGAAGTGGATCGACGCGGCGGCCAGCCAGCGGTTGGTCGTTTTCCGGGCCAGCTTGCGCAGCACGATCCACACGCTGGCCAGCACCGCCAGGGCGATCACCACGTACTGCAGCAGCAGGCCGGCACTCATGGGCACCTCCTCACGTCAGCGCCCTCGTCACCTGGTAGACCACGAACGAGGCGGCGTAGGCCATCACGAACATGTAGCCGAACGAGATCGCCACGTTGCGCCAGGAATCGGTCTCGCGCTTGATGATCGCCAGCGTGGACATGCACTGCGGCGCGTACGCGAACCACACCAGCAGCGACAGCGCACTGGCCAGCGGGATCTGCCCCGCCAGCGCCTGCCCCAGCCCTTCCGCCTCTCCGCCGATCAGATAGACGGTGGCCAGTGCCGCCACCGCGGTCTCGCGGGCGGCAAACGCGGGGATCAGCGCCAGGCTGATCTGCCAGTTGAAGCCGATCGGTGCGAACACGTACTGCAGGCCGCGACCGATGTAGCCGGCGAAGCTGTAGTCGATCGCCGGCAGCGTCGCGCCCTCGGGCGCGCCGGGGAAGGTGGAGAGGAACCACATCAGCACGGTCAGGCCGAGGATCACGCCGGTCAGCCGCCTCAGGAAGATCATGCCGCGCTCGTACAGCCCGATCGCCACGTCGCGCAGCTTGGGCAGGCGGTAGGACGGCAGCTCCATCATCAGCGCGTGCTCGCTCTTGTCGCGGCGGATGTGCTTCATCACCCAACCCACCAGCATCGCGCCGAGGATGCCGGCCAAGTACAGCGCGAACAGCACCACCCCCTGCAGGTTGAACACGCCGAACACGTAGCGGATCGGAATGAACGCGCCGATCAGCAGCGCATACACCGGCAGCCGCGCCGAGCAGGTCATCAGCGGCGCGATCAGGATCGTGGTGAGCCGGTCGCGCGGGTCGGTAATGCTGCGCGTGCCCATGATGCCGGGGATGGCGCAGGCGAAACTGGACAGCAACGGGATGAACGAGCGTCCGGTCAACCCCACCGACAGCATCAGGCGGTCGAGCAGAAACGCCGCGCGCGGCAGGTAGCCGGATTCCTCCAGCGTGAGGATGAAGAAGAACAGCACCAGGATCACCGGCAGGAAGCCCAGCACGGTGCCGAGACCGCCGAAGATGCCGTCGATCACCAGGCTGTGCAGCGGTCCGGCCGGCAGCAGCGCGGCGACGTGCCCGCCCAGCCAGGCGAAGCCGTCGCCGATCAGGTCGCTCATCGGCTTGCCGGCGGCGTACACCGCCTGGAACACCAGGAACATCACCACCGCCAGGATCGCCAGGCCGAGCACCGGATGCAGCGTCCAGCGGTCCAGCGCGTCGTCGAGCTCGGCGGTGGCGCGCGGCATGCGTACCGTCGCGGCCAGCAGCTCGCGCACCTGCGCGTGCAGGTCGGCGCGGCTGGCAGCGTCGTCCGGCAGCACCGGCGCTGCCGGCGGCATCTCGCCATCGACCCGCTCGATCAGCGCCTGCGCGCCGCCGCGTTTCACCGCTACGGTCTCCACCACCGGCAGGCCGAGGCGACGCGCAAGCTCCGGCACGTCGATCGCGATGCCGCGCGAGCGCGCGGCGTCCATCATGTTCAGCGCCAGCACCACCGGCCGGCCCAGCCGCTTCACTTCCAGCACGAAGCGAAGGTGCAGGCGCAGGTTGGTGGCGTCGGCCACGCACACGATCAGATCCGGCGGCGCCTCGCCCGGATAGTTGCCGGCGCAGACGTCGTGGGTGATCTGCTCGTCCGGGCTGCTGGCGTCGAAGCTGTAGGCGCCGGGCAGGTCGAGGATCTGCAGTACGCGGCCGGACGGCGCGGTAAAGCGACCCTCCTTGCGCTCCACGGTGACGCCGGCGTAGTTCGCCACCTTCTGGCGGCCGCCGGTGAGCAGGTTGAACAGCGCCGTCTTGCCGCAGTTCGGGTTGCCGACCAGGGCGATGCGCAGGGTCGAGGCGCTCATGCCGCCACCTCGCTGCGTACGCTGACCCGGGCCGCCTCGGCACGGCGCAGGGCGAAACGGGTGAAGCCGATCTGGATCAGCAGCGGATCGCCGCCCATCGGCCCCACCGCCACCACCCGCACCGGCTCGCCGTCGACGAAGCCCAGGTCGCGCAGGCGCTGCGCGATCGGGTCCGCCGCATGCGCGTCGTGCACGCGGTCGACCACGGCGGGGGCACCCTTGGGCAAATCGGACAAACGCACAGGCCGGACTCTCAAATAAGAATAGTTCGCATTGTAGACCTACCTCCGCTCCGCTGCACCCTGCCCGATTGCCGCACGCTGCTGCGCTTATCATCGCGTTATTTGCCACCGGGACGATCCGATGACCGACTCCATCCTCAGCGAACGCCGCGGCGCGGTCGCCTGGCTCACGCTGAACCGCCCGCAAGTCCACAACGCTTTCGACGACGCGCTGATCGCCGCGCTGACCGACGCTCTGGCGGCCGCCGATGCCGACCCGGCCGTGCGCGTGGTGGTGCTCTCCGGCAACGGCAGCTGCTTCTCCGCCGGTGCCGACCTCCACTGGATGCGCGGCATGGCCGCCGCCAGCGAGCAGGAAAACCGCGAAGATTCGCTGCGTCTGGCGCGGCTGATGCGCAATTTGCAGTTCCTGTCCAAGCCGACCATCGCGCGCGTCAACGGCGCGGCCTACGGCGGCGGCGTGGGCCTGGTCGCCTGCTGCGACATCGCCATCGGCGTGGAGGGCGCCAAGTTCGCCCTGTCCGAGGTGAAGCTGGGCCTGGTGCCGGCAGTGATCTCGCCGTACGTGGTCGCCGCGATCGGCCTGCGCCAGGCACGCCGGCTGTTCGTCAGCGGCGAGGTGTTCGACGCTGACGAGGCGCAGCGCATCGGCCTGCTGCACGCGGTGGTGGCCGGCGACGCGCTGGACGAGGCGATCGAGCGCCAGTTGCACTGGCTGGCCAAGGCCGGTCCCGTGGCCCAGCGCGAAGCGAAGCAGCTGGCGCTGCGCATCGGCGGCACCGACCCGGCCACGGCCGAACGCATCGACGTCGCCAACGCCGAGCTGATCGCCCGCCTGCGCGTCTCGCCGGAAGGCCAGCACGGCCTCAGCGCCTTTCTCGACAAGCGCGCGCCGGCCTGGGTGGGGCGCCTGTAGGAGCACACCCTGTGCGCGATGCTTTTCGTTACATGACGAAGAGCCATCGCGCACAGGTGCGCTCCTGCAGGCCCCGGCGATCTGCTAGTTTTAGATGATTTGCACCGACACCAACGGCTCCGGGAACCCCGCATGTTCGAACGCGTACTGATCGCCAACCGCGGCGAGATCGCCTGCCGCGTGATCCGCAGCTGCCGCCGTCTCGGCATCCGCACCATCGCGGTGTATTCGGCGGCGGACAAGGACGCCCAGCACGTGCGGCTGGCCGACGAAGCCTGGCCGATCGGCGGCCCGACGCCGGCCGAGTCCTACCTGCGCATCGACGCCATCCTCGATGTCGCGAAGAAAAGCGGCGCCCAGGCCATCCACCCCGGTTACGGCTTCCTGTCCGAAAACACCGCCTTCTCGCGCGCCTGCCAGGACGCCGAGCTCGTGTTCATCGGCCCCGATCCGGAAAGCATCGAGGCGATGGGCTCCAAGGCCGCCGCCAAGCAGCTGATGGCCAAGCACGCCGTGCCGCTGGTGCCTGGCTACAGCGGCGACAACCAGGACAACGCCTTCCTCGCCGCGCAAGCCCGCCAGGTCGGCTACCCGCTGATCATCAAGCCCTCGGCCGGCGGCGGCGGCAAAGGCATGCAGATCGTGCGCAGCGACGCGGAATTCCCCGAAGCACTGGCCACCGCCCAACGCGTGGCGCAGGCCGCGTTCGGCGACGCCAGCATGCTGCTGGAACGCTACGTGGAGCATCCGCGCCATATCGAATTCCAGGTCTTTGGCGATCGCCACGGCAACATCATCCATCTGGACGAGCGCGAATGCTCGGCGCAGCGTCGCTACCAGAAGGTGCTGGAGGAAACCCCCTCGCCGTTCCTCACCCCGGAGCGCCGCCGGGCCATGGGCGAAGCCGCGGTGGCCGCCGCGCGCGCGGTGGACTACGTGGGTGCGGGCACGGTGGAGTTCATCGTGGCGCAGGACGGCACGTTCTTCTTCATGGAGATGAACACGCGCCTGCAGGTCGAGCACCCGGTCACCGAACTGACCCACGGCGTGGACCTGGTGGAATGGCAGCTGCGCGTCGCCAACGGCGAAGCGCTGCCGCTCACGCAGGACGAGGTGGCCTCGCATGGCCATGCGATCGAAGTGCGCCTGTACGCGGAAGATCCCGACCAGAACTTCCTGCCCGGCTCCGGCAAGCTGCAGACCCTGCGCCTGCCCGCGCCGTCGCGCCACGTGCGCCTCGACGGCGGCGTGGTCGAGGGCGACACGGTGACGATCTTCTACGACCCGATGATCGCCAAGCTGATCGTGTGGGATGCGGATCGCCCGCAGGCCCTGCAGCGGTTGCGCGAAGCGCTGGCGGCCAGCGAAGTCGTCGGGCCGAAATCGAACATCGGCTTCCTCGAACGGCTGGCGCGGCACCCGGCGGTGGTCGAGGGGCGCATCGACACCGGCTACCTCGACCGCCACCTCGACGAGTTCCTGCTCGGCGACGCGGCACCGGCCGCCGGCGTGCTGTTCGCCGCCGCCACCGCGGTACTGCTGCACGACGAGTCGCACCTGGCCAGCGCCGCCGCCGACCCGCATTCGCCGTGGGCCAGCGCCGATGCCTGGCGCATCGGCCATGCCGGCAAGCGCATCGTGGCGCTGAGCTGGCGCGAGCAGCGCTTCGAGATCGAGGCGCGTGGCCACGCCGGCCATTACCAGTTGCGTCACGGCGAAACGAACTGCGAGGTGCACGGCGCGCGTCTGCAAGACGACAACCTCAGCGCCCGTTTCGACGGCGAATCGCGGCGCACGCCGCTGCGCGTCGATGCCGCCCGCGTGCTGCTGCACGACGCCAGCGGCCAGCGCTACGGCTTCACCCGCGCCGCCGCGTTCGCGTGGGAGTCCAGCGACGCCGCCGGCGGCAACCAGGTCATCGCGCCGATGCCGGGCCGCATCGTGCTGGTGAAGGCAAACGCCGGTGACGTGGTCGGACAGGGCCAGGAGCTGCTGGTGATGGAAGCGATGAAGATGGAACTGGCCTTGAAGGCGCCACGCGCCGGCACCATCGAAAGCGTGAGCGCCACGCAGGGCGAATTCGTCGACGCCGACGCCGTGCTGATCCGTTTCGCCGACTAGTTTTTTGAGGCCCCTCTTCCCTCGGAAGAGGAGTTGGGGTGAGGGTTCGGGCAGGCCGTAAAGTTCACTTCGACCCCGCACCCTCATCCGCCCCTTCGGGGCACCTTCTCACCCACAAGGGAACTCCTTTACAGTCGCCGCAGCGAGAAGGACCTCACCTCCTTCGGAGTTTCCTCATGAACGCTTCCAACCACGTCCGCATCGTCGAAGTCGGCGCCCGCGACGGCCTGCAGAACGAGAAGACGCTGTTGCCGGCCGAGGTGAAGATCGCGCTGATCGACCGGCTCTCCGCCACCGGCCTGAAGACCATCGAGGCCACCAGCTTCGTCAGCCCGAAATGGGTGCCGCAGCTGGCCGACGCCGCCGAGGTGTTCGCACGTATCCGCAAGCTGCCTGGCGTCAGCTACCCGGTGCTGGTGCCGAACCTGCAGGGCTACCAGCGTGCGCGCGAAGTCGGCGCGCGCGAGGTCGCGGTGTTCACCGCCGCCTCGGAGGCGTTCAACCACAAGAACATCAACGCCTCGATCGACGAGTCGATCGAACGCTTCATCCCGGTGATGGAGCAGGCCCGGGCCGACGGGGTGAAAGTGCGCGGCTACGTTTCCACCGTGCTCGGTTGCCCGTACCAGGGCGAGGTGCCGGTGGCCGACGTGGTGCGCGTGGCGCACCGGATGCACGAGCTGGGCTGCCACGAAATCTCGCTGGGCGACACCATCGGCGTAGGCACCCCGGCCAAGGCGCGCGCGATGCTGCATGCGGTGGCGCAGGAAGTGCCGATGGCCGCGCTGGCGGTGCACTTCCACGACACCTACGGCCAGGCGCTGGCGAACATCCTGGCCTGCCTGGAGGAAGGCGTGCGCGTGGTCGACAGCGCCGTCTCCGGCACCGGCGGCTGCCCCTATGCCAAGGGCGCCACCGGCAACGTGGCCAGCGAGGACGTGGTGTACATGCTGCACGGCATGGGCATGCACACCGGCATCGACCTCGACCTGCTGATCGCCACCGGCGCCTGGCTGGCCGCGCAACTGCACAAGGAAACCGCCAGCCGGGTCACCCGCGCGCGCACCGCCGTCGGTTGAGCCGCCCGCGGTCCTCGTTCGACTCGTTATGATCGAAACCTTGATCGGCGAGGGGACGGAAATGATGCGCGCAAGCCCGATGATCCGGCGAACGATGGCGTTCCTTGTGCTCCTGCTGTGCGCGGTGCTCGCGCCCGCGGCGGCGGCCGACACCACGCCCAAGGGCGACTGGCTGCTGCTGCCCGAACGCGTGTGGACCGGTGACGGCGACGCCGCGCACAGCGGCTGGGCGGTGCTGGTGCACGACGGCGCCATCACCGCGGTGGGCCCGGCCGCGTCGATCCAGGCACCGGCCAATGCGCATCGCGTCGAGCTGCCCGGTGCCACGCTCACCCCCGGCCTGATCGACCTGCACTCGCATCTGTTCCTGCACCCGTACAACGAGACGCTGTGGAACGACCAGGTGCTCACCGAGCCGCAGGACTACCGCACGCTGCTCGCCGCGAAGCACGCGCGCGACACCCTGCTCGCCGGCTTCACCACGCTGCGCGACCTCGGCACCGAGGGCGCCGGCTACGCCGACGTGTCGGTGCAGCGGGCGATCGACGAAGGACTGATCCCCGGCCCGCGGCTGTTCGTGGCCACCCGCGCCATCGTTGCCACCGCCAGCTACGGCCCCGGCCCGCGCGGCTTCCGCCCGGACCTCGAACTGCCCGGCGGCGCGCAGGAAGTCAGCGGCGTCGATGCCGCGATGGCCGCGGTGCGCGAACAGGCCGCGCGCGGCGCCGACTGGATCAAGCTCTACGGCGACTACCGCGTCGGCTCCGACGGCGCCACCGCGCCCACCTTCACCCCCGCCGAGCTGAAGGCACTGGTCGACACCGCGCATCAGCTCGGGCGGCCGGTCGCGGTGCACGCGGCCAGCGACGCCGGCGTGCGCATGGCCGCGGAGGCCGGCGTGGACAGCGTGGAACACGGCTACGGCGCCAGCGAAGCCAGCTTCCGCCTGATGAAGCAGCGCGGCATCGCCTACGAGCCCACGCTCACCGCCGTCGAGGCCACGTCCGAATACTTCCAGCATTACGTGCCGGGCAAGAGCGAACCCACCGAGCGCATGCGCGAGGCGGAGCGCGCGTTCCGCACCGCGCTGAGGCTCGGCGTGACGATCGGCAACGGCAGCGACGTCGGCGTGTTCGCCCACGGCGACAACTGGCGCGAACCGGCCGCGATGGTGGCGTACGGCATGACCCCGGCACAGGCGCTGCACGCGGCCACCGACGTGGCGGCGAAGATCCTGCGCCAGTCGCAGCGTTTCGGCCGCATCGCGCCGGGCCTGGCCGCCGACCTCGCCGCGTTCAGCGGCGACCCGAGCGCGCAGATCGACGCCCTGCGACGTCCGGTGTTCGTGATGAAGGATGGCACCATCTATCGCACGCCCGCGGGCACGCCATGAACGCCTCCTTCCAGATCCGCCCGATCGAACCTTCCGACAACGCGGCGATCGCCGCGATCATCCGCACCGTGATGCCCGAGTTCGGCGCCGACGGCCCCGGCTTCGCCATCCACGACGCCGAGGTGGACACGATGTACCAGGCCTACGCGCA
This sequence comes from Rhodanobacter sp. KK11, assembly GCF_033345435.1. Taxonomy (NCBI): domain Bacteria; kingdom Pseudomonadati; phylum Pseudomonadota; class Gammaproteobacteria; order Lysobacterales; family Rhodanobacteraceae; genus Rhodanobacter; species Rhodanobacter sp. KK11. The sequence continues at coordinate 1,171,337 of NZ_JAWPMI010000001.1, read as the reverse complement.
GCCGCGCTCGAGCTACTTCGTGGTCGAGCGCGACGGCATGGTGCTCGGCGGCGGCGGCGTGGCGCCGCTGGAAGGTGCAGAGCCGGACGTGTGCGAGCTGCGCAAGATGTACTTCCTGCCCGCGGCGCGCGGCATCGGCGCGGGCAGCGTCATGATGCAGCGCTGCCTCGACGCGGCGCGCACGCATGGCTTCAGGCGTTGCTACCTGGAAACGCTGACCGGCATGGATGCGGCGCAGGCGCTGTACAAGCGCAGCGGTTTCACCCCGTTGTGCGCACCGATGGGCGGTACCGGCCACCACGGCTGCGACCGCTGGTTCATCCGCGAACTGTGAGGTACTGCCGTGGCAACGCATGATCCGCGCATCGACGCCTATATCGCGAAGTCCGCCGAGTTCGCCCGGCCGATCCTCGATCACTTGCGCGCCCGCGTGCACGCTGCCTGCCCCGAGGTGGAAGAAGGCATCAAGTGGAGCATGCCGTTCTTCAGCTACAAGGGCGCGCCGATGTGCATGATGGCCGCGTTCAAGCAGCACTGCAGCTTCGGTTTCTGGCTGTCGAAGGAAGTCACCGGTGGCAGCAGCGAGGACGGCATGGGCCAGTTCGGCAAGCTCGCCACGCTGAAGGACCTGCCATCGGACAGGCAGCTCGCCGCCCAGCTGAAGAAGGCGATGGCGCTGAACGAAGCCGGGGTGAAGAAGGCGCGCCCGAAGGCCGCCGCGAAGCCCGCACCGACGCTGCCGCACGACCTGGCCGCCCTGCTCGCCAAGCGGCAGCATGCCGCCGCGCGCAAGTCCTGGGACAGCTTCCCGCCCGGCGCGCGGCGCGAGTACGTCGAGTGGATTGGCGAAGCCAAAACAGACGCCACCCGCCAGAAGCGCCTCGCCACCACGCTGGAGTGGCTGGCCGAAGGCAAGCGGCGCAACTGGAAATACGAGAAGTGCTGAGAGTCTGTCCATGATCCGCATCGCCCGCGACGAAGACGCCACCGCCATCCACGCGATCTACGCACCGTCGGTCAGCAGCGGCGTGGCCACGTTCGAGACCGAACTGCCTGGCGTGGACGCGATGCGCGAACGCCTGCGCGTGCGTCTCCAGCACTACCCATGGCTGGTCTGGGACGAGGGCGGCAAGGTGCTGGCCTACGCCTATGCCGGGCGCTTCCGCGAGCGCGCCGCCTACGACTGGATCGCCGAGACCTCGATCTACGTGCGCGCCGACGCGCAGCGCCGCGGCATCGCGCGCCGGCTCTACGGCGTGCTGCTGGACGTGATGCGGTTGCAGGGCCTGACCCAGGCGGTCGGCGTGATCACCCTGCCGGGCACCACCAGCGTGGCGATGCACGAAGCGATGGGCTTCGCCCCCGCCGGCGTGTGGCGCCAGTGTGGCTACAAGCTGGGCCAGTGGTGGGACGTGGGCGTGTGGCAGAAGGAGCTGCAGCCGGCGGCGAACTCGCCAACGGCAGTGACGCCATTCCCGGCGCTCGCCGGAACGTTGGGGCTGCGCGCCCTGCTGGAACGGGCCGCACAGCGCCCATGAAAACGGCGCGCCCGCAGCACGGGCGCGCCGTCATTTCGTGCCGGGCTTACTGGTTGAGCAGCAGATCGACGATCACGCCAGTGGCGATCGCCACCAGCAGGAAATCGCCGTTGTCGCTGCGTACCCAGTGATAGCCGCGCGGCGGTTCGCGCAGATGGTCGCGGCGCCAGTCGTACACCACGTAGCGGGTGCTGCGATATTCCACTGGCAGATAGCCGCCGCGCCGGTACCAGCCCTCGTGGCGGCCGCGATCGTGCCAGTTCTTGTAGTGGCCGTAGGCATGGCCGCGGCCGTGGCCGCGCCCCTGATCGTCGTCATTGTCGTAGCGGACATGACGGTAGCCGTCGTCATCGCGACCGCGACCGCGGTCGCCGTCGTCCCGTTCGTAGCGGTCATTCCCGCGATCGTTGCCGTTGCCATGGCCATGCCCTCGGCCGTGGCCCTGTGCCAGCACGGAGCCGCTGGCCAGCATCAGCATCGCACCCAGCACGGCAGACAGACTCACTAGCTTCTTCATGCGTTGCTCCCCAGACTCGGTGGAATGAACCCGCCCGCCGCCCCCGGCGCTGGCCGGTTCGTGCCGGCGGTTCGAAGCCACGATGGGCACCGCTACCCCAACGCGGCGTGAATCCGCCGCCATGGCGGGTTTCGCGTTCAGCCTGCAGCCGTGCGCGCCGGTCGGCTACCATGGCGTCCTTTCGGCACTGGCTACCCGAGGATTCCCCATGCAGCTCGAACAGGTCAAGGCAATCATCACCGGCGGCGCCTCCGGTCTCGGCCACGCGGTGGCGCGGCATCTGGTGGCGAACGGCGGCCGCGTCGCGCTGTTCGACGTCAACGAGGACAAGGGTCAGGCCGCCGCGAAGGAGCTGGGCGACGCCGCGCGCTTCTTCCGCACCGACGTCACTTCCGAAGAGGGCGTGGCCACCAACGTGGCCGCCGCGCACCACGCCATGGGCGGGCTCAACGTGGTGATGAACTGCGCCGGCATCCTCGGCGCCGGCCGCGTGCTGGGCAAGGAAGGCCCGATGCCGCTGGCCAACTTCGCCAGCACCGTGATGGTGAACCTGGTCGGCAGCTTCAACGTGGCCAAGGCCGGTGCGGCGCTGATGCAGGCCAACGAAGCGGGCGAGGACGGCGAGCGCGGCGTGATCGTCAACACCGCTTCCGTTGCGGCGTACGAAGGCCAGATCGGCCAGGCCGCGTATTCCGCCTCCAAGGGCGGCGTGGTGGGCATGACCCTGCCGATGGCGCGAGAGCTCTCGCGCTTCGGCATCCGCGTGGCGACCATCGCGCCGGGCATCTTCTGGACCCCGATGGTCGACGGCATGCCCGAGGCCGTGCAGCAGTCGCTGTCCGCCTCGATCCCGTTCCCCTCGCGCCTGGGCAAGCCGGAGGAGTTCGCGCAAACCGTGGCCTTCATCCTCGCCAACCGCTACATCAACGGCGAGACGATCCGCCTCGACGGCGCGGTACGGCTGGCGGCGAAGTAAGTGCACTCATCCATGAGCGCGAAAGTCAAAAAGCGGCCGTCCATGGCCGCACTCTTCAAACAAGTGCACCCGTCCATGGGCGCGAAAGTCAAGAAGCGGCCATCCATGGCCGCACTCTTCAAATAGATCACTACTTCCCGGGCACTTATGAAAGCTTCCGACGTCAAGAAAGGCAACGTGGTCGAACACGACGGCACCGTCTACCAGGTGCGCGACATCGAGCGCAGCGCGCCCACCGCGCGCGGCGGCAACGTGACCTTCCGCTTCACCATGTATTCGATCCCCGGGGGGCGCAAGTACGACCTCAGCCTGCGCGCCGACGACGACCTGAAAGAGATGGACCTGGTGCGCCGCGCGGCGAACTTCTCCTACATGGACGGCGACGCGTTCGTGTTCATGGATGCCGAGGATTACACCCAGTACCCGCTGTCGCCGGAACTGGTCGGCGACAACGCCGGCTACATCGTCGAGGGCGTCGAGGGTTACTACGTGCAGTTGATCGACGACGCCCCGGTCGGCCTGCAGGTACCCACCAGCGTGGTGCTCACCGTGGTCGACACCGCGCCGGAAATGAAGGGCGCCAGCGCCACCAAGCGCACCAAGCCGGCCAGGCTCGACACCGGCATCGAGATCCAGGTGCCCGAGTACATCAGCAACGACGAGAAGGTGTGGGTGAACACGCTGACCGGCGAGTTCGCCGGGAGAGCCTGACGCGTTTGCGAGAGTCCAGTGGACTCTCGCGGACCCGGCGTGAGGCTTGCGGCACGCGGTTTTTGCCATACTCGTTTTTCCCACTTCACCGGCTTGCCGCGCCCTCATGTCCTCCAGCGCCTACTCGCTACGCGCCCATGCGCTCGAAAGCCTGACCGCGATCAAGCGGCCCGACGTGCCGTGGCGGGTGGTGTTGCGCAATACCGCGGCGGTGATCCTGCCGCTGGCCGTGGGCATGGCAAGTGGCCATCCGCAGATCGGCCTGGGCGTGGCGGCCGGCGCGCTGGACACGATGTTCTCCGACCAGCCCGGGCCATATCGCCAGCGCATGCGGCAACTGCTGCTCGCGTCGCTGGCCGCCGGTTCGGCCGCGCTGGTGGGTTTCCTGATCGGCGGCCAGTTGCTGCCGATCCTGCTGGCCACTGCCGCCTGCGGCTTCTTTGGCGGCCTGCTGGTAGTGTTCGGCACGGATACCGCCCGGGTCGGCATGACCAGCATGATCCTGCTGGTGATCACCGCCTCGACGCCGACCTCCCTCGACCATGCGCTCGGCGGCGCCGCGCTGATCTTCGCCGGCGGCCTGTTGCTGATGGCGTTCTCGCTGGCGGCTTGGCCGTTGCAGCGCTACTGGCCCGAGCGCATGGCGCTGGCCAACGTCTACGCCGGCCTGGCGGAACTGGCCCGGCAACCGTCGCGCGACGAGGCCGAGGTACCCGCGCTGACCGAGGCGATGACCACGCTGCAACGGACCCTGCTCGGCCGGCACCGCGCGCACGGCCGCGCAATGGAAGCATTCGGCGTGCTGCTGGAACTGGCCGAGCGGATCCGGCTGGAACTCATCGCGATGGCAGAGCTGCACGCCGACCCGACCATCCATGCGATGTTCCGCGGCGACGCCGCGCGCGTGCTGGCGGCGATCGCCGAGGCGCTGGAACGCGGCGACTCGCCCGAGCGAGCCCAACGCGTGCTGCAGACCCTGCGCGCCAGCGAGCGCGCCCTGCTCGACGGCAGCGATCGGGCCTCCGGCCTGGCGGCGCACATCCACGCGCTGGCCGGCCAGCTGGCCGCCGCGGTGCGCAACGCCGACTGGGCCGGCAGTCGCGGCGAGCTGCGCGCCAGCGCGGCGGAAACCCGGCTGCCGCCGTCGCTGCGCAGCAACTCGCCCTGGGCCACCCTGCGCGCCAACCTCACGCCGCGCTCGGTGGCGTTCCGCCATGCCGTGCGCATGGCGGTCTGCCTAACGGCCGCGCTGTGGCTCTCGCGCCTGCTGCAGCTGCCGCACGGCTACTGGCTGCCGATGACCGCGGCGATCGTGCTGCGTCCGGACTTCGCCGCCACCTTCAACTTCGGCCTGCTGCGCGTGCTCGGCACCGTGCTCGGGCTGGTGCTGACCACCGTGCTGCTGCACGTCACGCCGGACGAGCCGTGGGCGCACCTGGCGCTGATGGCGGTGCTGTGCGTGGCGTTCCGCTATCTCGCCGGCGCGCACTACGGCATCGCGGTGGCGGCGCTGACCGGCGCGGTGGTGATCCTGCTCTCGTTCGACGGCGTGAACCCCGGCCTGGCGGTCTCCGACCGCGTGCTCAACACCGCGCTCGGCTGCGGCATGGCCCTGCTCGCCTACGTGGCCTGGCCGACGTGGGAGCGCGGCCGCGCCCGCACCGCGCTGGCGGTGATGCTGGACGCCTACGCCAGCTACCTGCACGCGCTGGCGCAGCCCGGGCAGACCGCGCTGCACAACGACACGCGCAGCGCGGCGCGCACTGCGCGCACCAATGCGCAGGCCTCGATCGACCGCATGCGCACCGAGCCGGCCACGCCGCCGGAGCTGCTGGCGCTGGCACGCGCGCTGTTCGCCAACGGCAACCGCCTGGCGCGCACCGCGATGACGCTGGAAGCCACCCTCGACGATCTTGCCGTGCTGGCCGAACCGGCCGGCGTCGCGCGCTTCGTCGAACAGGCAGCCGGCAACCTGCGCGCGATCGCCGCCGCGCTGCGCGAACAGCGCCCGACCGGCCCGCTGCCCGATCTTCGCGCGCTGCAGCGACAGCTGGTCGGCGCGACGCAGGAAGGCGGCGATCCCGCGGTCGCCGAGCTGCTGGCGCGGATCAGCGATCGCCTGGCCGACAACATCGACACCCTGGCCCACGTGACCTCGCGCAGTCCGCCGACGGCCGTCCACGGCGCGCCCGGCTAGCTCAGCGCCGCTGCCCGCTGTCCGTAACGTGCGCGAATTCGTACCGTCAGCGCCCGCCATCGATCACCATCCCGCATGCGGCGCTGCCTCGCGCCCCGTCGGGCGAGGGCCCATCCATCATGGAGACCACCGTCATCCCCCCGCAGGAACAAGACCACTCCAATCCGCTGCGCTTCGATAGACCGCCGGCCGGCCCCCACCTGCGCCACCTGCGCCGGCACCTGCCACCCGCGCTGATCGAGGACGCGCGCGTGCTGGCGGCGATCCGCGCCATCGAGGCCGGCTTTCCCACCGAACCCACCCTGGCCACGCTGGCGACGCAGGCCCGGCTCAGCCCGTTCCACTTCCACCGCCTGTTCGCCGAAGTGATGGGCGAGACGGTGAACGGTTACGTGCGGCGCGTCCGCCTGGACACCGCGGCGATCCTGCTGCTGGCCTCGTCACGCACGGCGCAGGAGATCGCGGTGGCAGTGGGTTACGGCAGCCTGGCGTCGTTCAACCACGCCTTCCGCCGCCAGTTCGGCTTGCCGCCCACCCGCTACCGCGAGCTGGCGCGCCAGGCGGTGGTGAACATTACGCCGGACGACCTGGAGCGGGCGCGACACGTGCGGGTGGAAACGCGGCCGGCGCTGCCCCTGGTCGGCGCCCGCTTCCACGGCAGTTACGACCAGGCCGAGCATTGCTGGCTGCGCTTCGCCGACCTGCTGCGCGGCTTCGGCATCGAACCCGACGACCTGGCCGCCCATGCGCTGATCCGCGACAACCCGGAGATCACCCCGAACGGCCTGATCCGCTACTTCTGCATGGTCGCCGACCCCGGCCTGCCCGATCCGCTGCCGGCGCCGCTGGAGCGCTTTACCGTTCCCGCCGGCCGCTACGCCTGCCTGCGCCACGATGGCCCCTATGCCGGCATCTTTCCGACCTATTTCGCAATCAGTCCGGTGTGGCTGCAGAAGCACGGCCAGCGCTTCGACATGAGCCCGGCGCTGGAACGCTACGAATCACCGCCATGGCGCCACGCGGGCGGCGAGCAATCCGTCACGGTGATGATCAAGCTGCTCTGATGCCGGCACACGGCGACAGCAATCCCGATCAAACGCTCGCTGCAATGAGCCGCCATAATCCGCGGTGCGCTCGACGGCACGAGGCCGCGGCGCAAGCGTGACCAAGGGGGGATCTTGCGCGATGGACAAGCTTGCCGGTGATCGCCGCATGAGCGCCGGTGCGCGCCGCGGTCCGTTCGCGCTCGAATCCCACGCCCTGCCCGCCCCCGGCTGGCCGCCCTGGCCCATGGCCGCCCCGGCCAGAGCCTGCGCCCGCACGTAGCGCAGCCCGCCCGCGACTTGACTCTCCCGATGGCGCCCGCGCGCCGCCGTCGCATCACTCTTCTGTCCAAGGAATCCCATCATGAACCGTACCTATCGACTGGTCTGGAACCGTGCCCTGCGCGTGATGCAGGTAGCTTCGGAACTGGCGACGCAGCCGCGCCAGGGCGACACCGTCGCGACAGCCTCGCGCAGGCCGCGCCGCCTGCTCGCCGTGGCCTGCGCCGTGGCGCTGTCGGCCAGCCTCGCCCCGCTGCCGGCATGGGCGACCGTGGGCGGCAGCCAGGGTGGCATCGGCGGTTCGGGGGGCGGCGCCTACGGCGGCAGCGGCGGCAACGGCAACGGCACGGGTGGCGGCGGTGGCAGCGGTCTGGCGGGCGAGCATGGCAGCAACGGCAACGGCGGCAACGGCGGCCACGGCGGCTCGGCCATCAGCGCCGGCGGCAGTGGCGGCAGCGTGGGCGCCACCACCGTCGGCACCACGTCGGTCACCGGCGGCAACGGCATGGACGGCCAGACCGACCCCGGCACCACGTTCATGAGCGGCGGCGGCGGCGGCGGCGGCGATGGCGTGTACACCACGGATACGAACCTCGCCGTCGGCGCAGGCCTGATCATCACCGGCGGCAACGGCGGCAGCGCGGGCAATGGCGACCGCATCGGCGGCGGCGGTGGCGGCGGCGGCGCCGGGCTGGTGGCGCTGAGTGACGCCACCGTGCTCGACAATGCCGGCAGCATTCTCGGCGGCGACGGCGGCAACGGCGGCAGCGGCCAATGGAGCGGCGGCGGTGGCGGCGGCGGCGACGGCATCCTGGTGTCGGGTGCGAACGGCAGCCTGACCAACAGCGGTCGCATCGCCGGCGGCGCGGGCGGCGCCGCGGGCCCCGCCCCGGGCAGCCTGGTCGGTGTGCCCGGCGAAGGTGGTGCCGGTGTCGACCTGGCTGCCGCTGGCGCCGACGTCACCAACAGCGGCAGCATCACGGGTGGCGATGCGCACACCATCGCCGGCGCGGGTATCGCCAGCGACAACGGCGGCCGGATCACAAACCAGCTCGGCGGCAGCATCGTCGGCGGCGACACGCTGGACAACTACACGACTGGCGGCAGCGGCATCGTGGCCGCCACCATTGGCACGCAGACCTTCGTCATCGACAACGCCGGCACCATCCGCGGCGGCACCGGCGCCCAGGCCAGCGGCGGCTACAGCGGCAACGGCACGGGCGGCACCGGTATCCAGGCCTCGGGCAACCTGACCCTCGGCAACGGCGGGCTGATCGAAGGTGGCCAGGGCGGTTCCAACGGCGGCGGCGGGCGCGGCGGCACCGGCATCGCCATCACCGTCGCCAGCGGTGAGCAGGCCAACATCACCAACCGCAGCGGCGGCGTCATCCGCGGCGGCTACGGCGGCGTGCCCGGAAACGGCAACTACGGCGGCTACGGCATCGTTGCCAACGGCAACGTGGCTATCGTCAACCAGTCGGGCGCCTCGATTCTCGGCGACGACGGCGGCCTCAGCGACATCAGCACCTCCGGTGGCACCGCGATCGTCGCCACCGGCGGCGCCAGCATCGACAACAGCGGCACGATCGCGGGCACCGGCGGCATCGACGCCGGGACTGCCATCGCCGCGAACGCAGCCAGCATCGTCAATCGCACCGGCGGCACCATCCAGGGCGGCAACGGCCAGGATGCCAATGCCGGCGCGGCGGCCATCGTCGCCACCGGCCAGACCTCGATCGACAACGGCGGTCATCTCGTCGGCGGCGTCTCTTCCGCCGATGGCACGCAGGCCGCTGCGGTGGTGCTCTTCGGCGGCGGCAACACCCTGCTGCTGCGCGCCGGTTCCAGCATCACCGGCAGCGTGCTCAGCAACAGCGGCAGCGGCGCCGGCGGCGACAGCTTCATCCTCGGCGGCGATGCCAATGCCGCCGGCGGCAACACGTTCGATGCCGGCACCGCGTCGGGCTTCGCCAGCTACCAGAAGGCCGGCGTCAGTACCTGGACGCTGACCGGCACCGGCTCCGCCGCACAGAACTGGTCGATCGCCGCCGGCATCCTGGTCGGCGACAGCAGCAGCGTGGTCGGCAACATCGACGACGGCGCCGCGCTGGTATTCGACCAGGCCGCGGATGGCAACTTCAGCGGCATCGTCAGCGGCAGCGGCAGCCTCACCAAGAGCGGCACCGGCGTGCTGACGCTGACTGCCGACAACACCTATGCCGGTGGCACCGCAATCAACGCGGGCACCTTGTCCGTGTTTGGCGACAACAACCTCGGTGACAGCGCCGGTGCGGTGGGCATCGACAACGCCACCTTGCAGGCCAATGACTGGTTCGCTTCGGCGCGCGCCTTCATTCTCACCAACTACGCGCACATCGACACGCAGAGATACAACGTCACCCTGTCCGGCCCGATCACGGCAAACGGCTACGGCATCCTCTACAAGGATGGCACCGGCACGCTCACCCTCACCGGCCAAGCCAACTCCTATCAGGGCACGGTCATCGACGCCGGCACGCTGGCGCTGTCCGGCGGCGGCGTCGCCAATGGCAGCCTGAGCATCGCCGGAGGCGCCACTTTCGACATCTCGCAGACCACCGCCGGCGCCAGCACCGGCCCGCTCGGCGGCACAGGCACCGTGGCGCTAGGTGGGCAAACGCTCACCGTCAACCTCGGCTCGTCGAACTGGAGCTTCGACGGCGTGCTGGCCGACGGCGGCATTGGCGGCGGCACCGGCGGCAGCGTGATGATCGCGGACGATCGCGGCATCGCCACCCTCACCGGCACAAATACCTATACCGGCAGCACCACCATCGTGGCCGGCACGCTGACATTGACCGGCACGGGAAGCATCGCCGCATCCAGCGGATTGGTCGACAACGGCACATTCGACATCAGCGGCACCGGCGCCGGCGCCCGCATCGCCAGCCTGGGCGGCATCGGCGCCGTGACACTAGGCAGCCAGGTCCTGACCCTGACCCACGCCCATGACAGCTTCGCGGGCGCTATCGCCGGCAGCGGCGGCCTGGCGCTCGAGGACGGCCGACAGGTACTGAACGGTATCAATACCTACACCGGCCTCACCGTGCTACGCGGCGGCGCCCTGATCGTGGGTGACGACACCCACGCCGGAGCCGTCATCGCCGGCAACGCGCGGGTCGACAGCGGCGCCACCCTCGGCGGCCATGGCCGCGTCGGCGGCGACGTCAACCTGCAGGTCAGCAGTCACCTGGCGCCCGGGGCGTCGATCGGCACGCTGACCATCGGCGGCAATCTCGTCGCCGCATCCGGCAGCTCGCTCGACTATGAATTCGGCGCGCCCGGCGCCGACTTCCACACCTTCGGCGCCGGTGACAGCGTGACGGTGGGCGGCAACCTCGAACTGGACGGCGCGGTGCTCAACGTTGCCGATACCGGCGGCATGGAGGCAGGTCTCTACAATGTGTTCCGCTGGGGCGGCTCGCTCACCGAGACGAACGGCGGCCTGGCCTTCGGCAGCACGCCGGCCGGCAGCATCCTGCAACTGCAGACGCTCACTGCCGACAAGCAGATCAACCTGTTCGTAACCACCGGCCTCACGTTGAACATCTGGAACGCCAACGGCGAGGCCAGCGCCAGCCGCATGGGCGGCGGCAGCGGCAACTGGACGACCAGCGCGCCGCTGTGGACCGACACGCAAGCCAACCTCACCTCGACGATGCAGCCGCAGCCGGGCTTCGCCATCTTCGGCGGCACGGCGGGCACGGTCACGCTGGACGCCAGTGCGGGCGCGGTCAGCGCCACCAGCCTGCAGTTCGCCAGCGACGGCTACACGCTCACGGGCGACACGCTGACCCTGGTCGCCGACACCGGCATGCCGGTGGTCCGCGTGGGCGACGGCTCCAGTGCGGGCGCGGGCATGACCGCGACGATCGGCAACGTGCTTGCCGGCAGCGCCGGCCTGATCAAGGCCGACCTCGGCACCCTGGTGCTTGCCAGCGCGAACACCTACACCGGCGGCACCTTCGTCGACGGCGGTACGCTGTCCGTGTCCGGCGACGGCAACCTCGGTGCCGCCAGCGGCGCCATCACCCTCGACGGCGGCACGCTGCGCGTGACTGGCACCGCGTTCCAGCACACCGTGCGCACGCTCACCCTGGGCGATGCCGGCGGTGGCCTCAACATCGCCGACGCGGGCAACACCTTCACCGTCGACCAGGCGCTATCCGGCAACGGCAGTCTGACCAAGCGTGGCGCCGGCACCCTCGTGCTCACCGGCGCCAACACCTATACCGGCGGCACCAGCGTGGTAGCGGGCACGCTTGTCGGCGATGCCACCAGCCTGCGCGGCGCGATCACCGATGACGCCACGCTGTCCTTCGTGCAGGCCACCAACGGCAGTTTCGACGGCACGCTGTCCGGCCGCGGCACGCTGCTGAAATCCGGCACCGGCACGCTCACCATCAACGGCACCAACCCGTTCGCCGGCGCTACCACCGTGCAGGCCGGCACTCTGGTGGTGGGCGACGACAGCCACGCCGCAGCCACGCTGGGCGGCACGGTGACGGTGGCCGCCGACGCCACGCTGGGAGGCATCGGCACGCTCGGTGGGCTCGACCTGGCCGGCACGCTCAGCCCCGGCAACTCGGTCGGCACGCTGCACGTGAGCGGCGACGCCACCATCCAGCAAGGTGCGAACCTGCGCATCGAAGCTACGCCGGACGGCCACGCCGACCAGCTCGCCGTAGGCGGCAAGGTCGCCATCCAGGGCGGCAGTGCGCTGGTGCTGGCGCAGTCGGGCAACTGGGCGCCGCGCACCGATTACACCATCGTGACGGCGGCGGGTGGGGTGAGCGGCCAGTTCGCCTCGGCCAGTTCCAGCCTCGCCTTCCTCGACCCGGTGCTGAGCTACAGCGCCAACGCGGTGAACCTGTCCTTGCAGCGCAACGACGTCGGTTTCGCCGACGCGGGCGTCACCCCGAACCAGAAAGCCGCCGCGCACGGCGCGGAGAGCCTGGGCTGGGGAACGCCCGTGTATGACGCGCTGGTGAAGCTGGATGTGCCGCAGGCACGACGCGCCTTCGACCAGTTGAGCGGCGAGATCTACCCAAGCACGCTCGCCGCGCTGACCGAGGACGATCGCTACCTGCGCGACGCGGTCAACCGCCATCTGCTCGGCCTGGGCGAAGGCGTCGACGGCCGCACCGCCGACGGCACCGGCGCGTGGCTGAGCACCTGGGGCCACTGGGGCCGCGACGACGGCGACAGCAACGCGGCCTCGCTGCGTGCCAACGGCAGCGGGTTGCTGCTGGGCGTGGACCGCAGCGTGGGCACGGACAGCCGCTTGGGCCTGCTGCTCGGCCACGGCCAGAACTCGATGGACGTGGCCGGGCGCACCTCGTCGGCACACGTGCTCAACCACCAGTTGGGCGTGTACGGTGATACCGCGTTCGGCGCGCTGCGCCTGCGCGCCGCCGCCGTCCACGCGTGGCAGGACGTGGACACCCAGCGTACCGTGGCCTTTCCCGGTTTCGACGAACGCCTCGCCAGCCGCCGCCACCTGCGCACCGACCAGGCCTACGTGGAAGCCGGCTATCGCTTCACGACGTCGCACGGCCACCAGTGGGAGCCGTTCGTGAACCTGGCACGCACGCAACAGCACGCCGAGGCGGCGCGGGAACACGGCGGCCAGGCCGCGCTGGCGGTGGCTGCCGCCGATCCGTCGGTGAACAGCGCCGCACTGGGCCTGCGCGACACCTTCACCTCGCAGGCCGGCGTGCACGTCCAAGCCAGTCTCGCCTGGCAGCACGGCTGGGGCGATCTCGCATCGAAGGACGACATGCGCTTCGTCGCTGGCGGCGACAGTTTCGTCATCGCCGGCGTGCCGCTGAGCCACCACGCGTTGCTCGCCAACCTGGGCATCGATTTTCAGGTGGCACGCAACGTCACGGTGGACGCCAGCTACCTCGGCCAGTTCGCCTCAGGCTATCGGGACCAGGGTGCGCGGATGGGCCTGACGGTGACGTTCTGACGCCCCGCCGTCGCCGGTTCCGCCGTGTGGCGGGACCGGCGATGTGCGACTGCCGCACGACGCTCATGCCGCGAGGTTCTAAACTCGTCGGATGCTCAAGATCGACACCCACGCGCACATCCTGCCCCGCGACTGGCCGAATCTGGCGGCCAAGTACGGCGACGACCGCTTCCCGGTGATGACCCATACCGACGGGCACCACCGCATCTACAAGGACAGCCGCTTCTTCCGCGAGGTGTGGGAATCGGCGTTCGACCCGCAGACGCGCATCGACGACTACGCCCGCTTCGGCGTCGACGTGCAGGTGATCTCCACCGTGCCGGTGCTGTTTTCGTACTGGGCGCCGGGGCACCAGGCGCTGGAACTGCACCGCCATCTGAACGACCACATGGGCGGCATCTGCCGCGACTTCCCGCGCCACTACGCCGGCATCGGCACGGTGCCGCTGCAGGCGCCGCAGCTGGCCGTGCGCGAGCTGGAACGCTGCATCGACGAACTGGGCCTGCAAGGCGTGCAGATCGGCTCGCACTGCGGCGACTGGAACCTGGACGCGCCGGAACTGTTCCCGTTCTTCGAGGCGGCCGCCGACCTCGGCGCTGCGATCCTGGTGCACCCGTGGGACATGATGGGCATGGCCAGCATGCCGAAGTACTGGATGCCATGGCTGGTCGGCATGCCGGCCGAGCAGTCGCGCGCCGCCTGCTGTCTGGCCTTCGGCGGCGTGATGGAGCGGCTGCCGAAGCTGCGCGTGATGCTGGCCCACGGTGGCGGCAGCTTCCCCTACACCATCGGCCGCATCGAGCACGGCTTCCGCATGCGCCCGGACCTGGTCGCCACCGACAACCCGCGCAACCCGCGCGAGTACCTCCAGCGCTTCTACTTCGACTCCTGCGTGCACGACGACCAGGCGCTGCGCTATCTGCTGGATGTGACCGGTGTCCACCAGGTGATGCTCGGCACCGACTATCCTTTCCCGCTGGGGGAGCAGGCGCCCGGCAGCGGCATCGAGGCGCTGGGCCTGGACGAAGCCGACCGCGCACGACTGTTCCACGGCACGGCGCTGGAATGGCTGGGCCTGCCCCGCCACCGTTTCGCTCCCGACCCCATCCTGAAGGAATCCGCATGAGCCTTCTGCGCAGCCCCACCCTCGCGATCGCCTTCGCCGCCGCGCTGGCCGCCGGCGGTGCACACGCCGCCGACGTCAGCATGGCCGGCGGCGCCGTCCACTTCACCACGCCGGACAGCTGGCTCGGCATCATGGAAACCCAGGGCGACCCCGAAGCCCGCGTGTTCCAGGTGCCCGACCCCTCGCCCACCGGCAGGAACAACCTCGCCCGCGTCACCGTCACGGTGAAGCAGGTGGCCGACGTCAACGGCTTCAACCAGTACCGCAGCGAAGCCACCGCGAAAGCCATGGCGCTGCCCGGCTACAAGGCCGCCGCAGTGCCGCCCGGCCCGAACAGCAACGTCTACACCGCGCAGGAAAACGCCACCGCCTTCAGCTACACCGAGCACTACTGGTTCAAGAATGGCCACGCGATCCAGCTGCGCTGCGTGCGCCCCAGCCAGACCGAAGCCGGCGCCGACTGGAAGGCCGCCTTCGACAAGGGCTGCGACGCGATCGCCGCGCAACTCAAATAGCCAACCGCCACGCTCCCTCCCCTGCTCTGCAGGGGAGGGCTGGGGAGGGGTAGCTCTTGATCTTCACCTCCCTTGCCCCTGAACGCAGGCGGAGGATTTGCCGCCAAGAGACTCCCCATGCTCGCAAGCTTCGAAGCCACCTCCGACTGGGCCAACGCCCGCGACGCCGCCGATCCGCTGCGCGCATTCCGCGACGAGTTCCTGATCCCGCCGCACGAGGGTCGCGACGGCCAGCCGGTCGACAGCGTGTACTTCTGCGGCAACTCGCTCGGCTTGCAGCCGCGCGCCGTGCGCGAGGCGGTCAACGCGGAACTGGATTACTGGGGCGAACTGGGCGTGGAAGGCCACTTCAAGGGCCGCCTGCCGTGGATGGACTACCACGAGTTCGTGCGCGACGACCTCGCCACAGTGGTCGGTGCGCTTCCCGTCGAAGTAGTGGCGATGAACACCCTGGGCGTGAACCTGCACCTGATGATGGTGAGCTTCTACCGCCCCACGCCGGAGCGCCACGCCATCCTGATCGAGGCCGGCAGCTTCCCCACCGACCGCTACGCGGTGGAGTCGCAGATCCGCTTTCACGGCTTCAGTCCCGCGCTGTCGCTGATCGAGCTGGAGGCCGACGAACCGAACGGCACCACCTCGATGCAGGCGATCGAGCGCGCGCTGGCCGAGCACGGCGAGCAGATCGCGCTGGTGCTGCTGCCCGGCGTGCAGTACCGCACCGGCCAGGCGTTCGACCTCAAAGCGATCACCGAGCTGGGGCACCGCCACGGCTGCATGGTCGGCTTCGACCTCGCCCACGCCGTCGGCAACCTGCCGCTGCAACTGCACGACAGCGGCGCCGACTTCGCGATCTGGTGCAGCTACAAGTACCTGAACTCCGGCCCCGGCGCGATCGGCGGCGCCTTCGTGCACGAACGCCACGCGCAAGCCGCGCTGCCGCGCTTCGCCGGCTGGTGGGGCCACGACAAGACCACCCGCTTCCAGATGGGCCCGGAGTTCGTGCCCACCCCCGGCGCCGACGGCTGGCAGCTGTCCAACCCGCCGATCCTGGCGCTGGCCCCGCTGCGCGTATCACTGGAAATTTTTCGCCGCGCCGGCATGGATCGCCTGCGCGAGAAATCGCTGCAGCTCACCGGCTACCTGGAATGGCTGGTGCAGACCCAACTCGCCGACGTATTGGAAGTGGTCACCCCCACCGAACCCGCACGCCGCGGCGCCCAGCTGTCGATCCGCGTAACCGGCGGCCGCGAGCGCGGCCGTGCCTTGTTCGAATACCTGATGGCAAACGGCGTCATCGGCGACTGGCGCGAACCGGACGTGATCCGCATCTCGCCGGCACCGCTGTACAACCGGTTCGCGGATTGTCTGGCGTTTGCGGAGGCGGTGCGGGGGTGGAGTCCTGGCGGTTGATTTGGTTGTGCCGAACAAGTTCTTCGCCGGGATATCCGGCCGATGGCCCGCTCCAATCGAACAGGGGAAAACATGAACGCACGCAGCGTCGCAGTGACAAGTCTGCTCGTAAGCGCCCTGCTCGCCACTCCGTGCCTTGGCCAGGAAGGTGCCGAGTCATTGGTCACCGATACCGTCTACACGAAGCCGCAGCAGCTGGTGAACGTGGGGCACGGTCGCCGCATGAACCTCTACTGCCGCGGTTCCGGTTCACCGACGGTGATCCTGGACGCCGGCATGGGTGACTCCACGATTTCGTGGGCGCTGGTGCAGCCGGCTATCGCGGCCAAGACACGCGTCTGCTCCTACGACCGCGCCGGACTGGGCTTCAGTGACGGATCAAGCCGCCCGAGCACGGCGAGCAACACCGCCGACGATCTGCATACCCTGCTGAAGGCCGCGCGCGTTGCTCCGCCCTACGTGCTGGTTGGCCACTCGGCTGCGGGCATGTACATTCGCGTGTACGCTGACCGTTATCCCAATGAGGTGGTCGGCATGGTCTCGGTCGAAGGCTCGCACGAGGACCAGTGGGTTCGCGGATGGGCCATTGGCGCACCGGGGCAGCAGGCCAAGTGGGATAGCTTCCTGAAGGAATACGGCAGTTGCGTGGACGAGGCGAAACGTGGCCTCGTTGCAGGTACCCCGGCCTACAAGAAATGCGTCGGTGACCCCGATCCACGCTTCAGCCCTGCCATCAACGAAGCGCAGGCGCGTTACGCATCAACTGTGCGCTGGCAGGCCGCGGCCGCTTCCGAACGTCAAGCCGTGGCCTACGCAAGCGCCGACCAGACACGGGCCACGCGCAAGCATTATGGTGACATGCCGATCATCGTGCTGACCCATTCGCCCTATCCGAAGGCGAAGGATGAGACCCAAGAGGAACGGAATCAGCGCACGCTGCTATGGGAATCGCTGCACCTCGACGTTGCAGCAATGTCGTCGCGTGGCGTGAATGAGGTCGTGCCGAACTCGGGGCACTACATCCAGTACGACCACCCACAGGTCGTGATCGATGCCGTGAATCAGGCCGTAGCCATCGCCCGGGGCCAGTTCTCGAAACAGTGAGCTGGTAACTGCGGGATCGGCTCCGTACCCGGCTCTGCAAATGCCTCACTCGCTTCCCTTCGTGCACCACGAGACGCTCGATGATGAGCGACTCCGCTGCTATCGGCCTGCGGGCGCGCAGCCGCGTGATGGAGATGCCGATTTCGGCGCCCTCGCTGAGCGGAAGGAGGCATTGACAACCACCACCGCGGAGCGGAACGCTGGCACAAGCGTTGTGCGGCGGTTTCATCGGCGATGGCGATGACTTCGGTGTGGTCGGAGCTGTAGCGGCGGATGTGGGCGATGGCGTCGTCAAGGCTATCCACCACGTGCGCAGCGAACTTCAATCGAGCCATCCCGCAAGCCTGCCGCGCCGAAGAATCTGGTCGCCGATTCCGCGACGGCTTCGCCGACCTCGACAGCGTTTATGGTTTGCTTTGCCCGGCGTTGCCCAACGGCAGGTACAAGGTAAGCGCGTCGGCCGCGGTTGCGCGGAAACCGTAGCGGCGGTAGAAGGCGGCGGCGCGCTCGTGCAGCGCGTCCACCAGCAAGGCATGGATGCCCAGCTCCGCGCGCAGCCCGAGGCAGCGTTTCACCACGTCCTGCAACAGCGCTTCGCCCAGGCCATGGCCCTGCTCGCCCAGCGCCACGGCGAGACGCGCCAGGCGCGCCACGGGCACCGGGTGGCGCGGCAGGCGGCGCCTGTCCGCCGACGTCAGCTCGCCCAGGGACAGCTGCGCCGCGGCGAGCGAGTAGTAGCCGAGGATCGCCGATGGCGACGTGTTCTCGACCAGCACATGCGTGGTGGCGACGCCGGCACGGTGATGCTGGGTGGCCAGCTCATGCAGGTAGCGGTTGAGCGAGGGCTCGCCGCAATCGAAGCCTGCGCGATCGTGGATGCGGCCATCCAGCCGTTGGACGACGAGCACCGCTCAGCGCCGCGCCAGACCGCGTTCCATCGCCTTCTTGAGCCGCGCATTGGGCGCAAACGGCTTGTCCAGCGCCGCGAGGAAACGGCGCGACTCCTCCGCCGACAACGTGACGGAGAGCTCGGCGGCCATCACGTTCTCGGCCTCGCGCAGCACGGCATCGCGCACGAAGGTGGACAGCGGCACGCCGCGCAGATCAGCGGCACGGCTGATGCGAGCCTTGTCGGTGGGGTTCAGGCGAAGGTCGAGGCGGGCGGCGGCAGTCATGGCAGTCTCCTTTGTACGGAAGATTACCGTACAAAAGAGCCATACGCAAAGTGCCGAACCAGGCGCAGCCGCCAGTGCAGGCCTGCGGATGGCCGGGCCACCAGCCGCCGCCACAGGTGCGGACAAACCCGCCTAGATGCTGCTCCCTGGATGCCTCACCTGCCCTTCCCCGCGCACCACGAAGCGCTCGATGGTCAGCGCCTCGGCCCCCATCGGGCCATAGGCATGCAGCCGCGTGGTGGAAATGCCGATCTCGGCGCCGAGACCGAGTTCGCCGCCATCGCTGAAGCGCGACGAGGCGTTGACCATCACCACGGCCGAGCGGATCGCCTGCACGAAGCGTTGCGCGGCGGCCTGGTCGGCGGTGGCGATGACTTCGGTGTGGTCGGAGCCGTAGCGGCGGATGTGGGCGATGGCGGCGTCGAGGTCATCGACCACACGCACGGCGAGGATCAGGTCGAGGAATTCGGCGGCGTAGTCGTCTTCCGTGGCGGCGTGCATGTCGGGGACCAGTGCGCGGCTGCGTTCGTCGCCGCGCAGTTCGACGCCGCGTTCGCGCAAGGCGGCCACCGCGCGCGGCAGGAAGGTGTCGGCGACGTCGCGATGCACCAGCAGCGTCTCCAGCGCATTGCACACGCCGGGACGCGAGGTCTTGCCGTCAATAAGCAGATCAAGGGCCAGCGTGGGGTCGGCGGTGCGGTCCACGTACAGGTGGCAGACGCCCTTGTAGTGTTTGATCACCGGCACCCGCGCGTGCTCGGCGACGAAGCGGATCAGCCCTTCGCCGCCGCGCGGGATGGCCAGGTCGACGATGTCGACGAGTTGCAGTAGCTCGACCATCGCCTCGCGGCTGAGATCCTGCAACACCGTCACCGCCGCCTCGGGCACGCCGTGCGTGCGCAGCGCGGCATGCAATGCCGCGGCGATGGCGAGGTTGGAATGGATCGCCTCGGAGCCGCCGCGCAGGATCACCGCGTTGCCCGCCATCAGGCACAGCGCCGCGGCGTCGGCGGTGACGTTGGGGCGCGCCTCGTAGATCATCGCGATCACGCCGAGTGGGATGCGCACGCGCTCGACCGACAGCCCGTTCGGCCGTGGCTCGTGGCGGGTCGTCACGCCGACCGGATCGGGCAGTTCGGCCACCTCGCGCAGCGCGCCGGCGATACCGGCCACGCGCGCCTCGTCCAGCCGCAGGCGGTCGAGCATGGCGCCCTGCACGCCTTCCGCCGCGGCCTGGCGCATGTCCTCGGCGTTGGCGGCCAGCACCGCGGCGGATTGCGCTTCCAGCGCCGCGGCCATGTCGCGCAGCAGCGCGCGCTTCGCCTCGCTGCCCAGCGCCGCAACAGCCTGGGCGGCGTCGCGGCAAGCCAGTGCCTGTTCGCGGATCGTGTTCATGCGCTGATCTCCTGCCCGGACGCCACCGGGCGATTCATGCTGACGAGGTCGTCGCGGTGCACCACCTCGTCGCCGTAGCTGTAGCCGAGCACGCCGTCGATCTCACGGCTGTGCCGGCCGGCCAGCCGGCGCACCTCGGCGGCACCGTACTGGCTGAGTCCGCGCGCAACGGCGGCGCCGTCCGCGTCGACGATCTCCACCAGGTCGCCGCGGTGGAACTCGCCATCGGCGCCGAGCACGCCGCCCGGCAGCAGCGAGACGCGCCCGCCGCTCAAGGCCTTCACCGCACCGGCGTCGATGCGGATGCGGCCCGGTGCGGCGGGTGCGTGGCGCAGCCAGTACTTGCGCGCCTGCAACCGCGTGGAAGCCGCGGCGATCAGCGTACCGCGCAGTTGCCCGCGTTGCAGCGCCTGCACGGTGGCCGTCTCGCGCCCGCTGAACAAGGCCGTGGGGATGCCGGCCGCGGCGGCTTTCGCTGCCGCCTGCAGCTTGGTGCGCATGCCGCCGGTGCCGGCCGCGCTGCCGCTGTCGCCGGCCATCGCGACGATCTCCGGCGTGAGTGCGGCAACATGCGGGATCGGCACGGCCGCGGGATCGCGCCGCGGGTCGGCGCTGTACAGCGCATCGACGTCGGAGGCGATCAGCAGCAGGTCGGCGTCGACCAGCGCGGCGACGATGGCGGCGAGGTTGTCGTTGTCGCCGAGCTTCAATTCATCCACCGACACGGTGTCGTTCTCGTTGATCACCGGCAGCACGCCAAGCTGCAAGAGTTCGCGCAAGGTGGCACGCGCGTTGAGGTAGCGGCGGCGGTTGCGCAGGTCGTCGTGGGTCAGCAGCACCTGCGCCACCGGCCGCGTGCTCAGGGACTGCCATAGCGAGACCATCGGCGCCTGCCCCAGCGCGGCCAGCGCCTGCCGCGCGGCGAGGCCGCCACCGCTCGCATGCTGGCGCAGCAGCGCGCGTCCCGCCGCCACCGCACCGGAGGACACCAGCACCACTTCGCGGCCTTCGGCATAACTGGCGCTGATGAAGCCGGCCAGGGCTTCGGCATGACGCGGGGTGAGGCCGCCGCCGTCGGCGGCGAGCAGGTTGCTGCCCACTTTCAACACGGCGCGACCCCATGACGGTAGCGCCTGGCCGGGCAGTTCGGTACGCGCGCTCGCCGTGTCGATCACCGTCATGCTCATGCCTCTTTCAGTCGTCGAGTGCGCGCAATCGCGCGCGCAGTTCATCCAGCCGCAGGTCGTTGCCGGCACCCGGCGAGATGCGCGCGGCGAGGCTGCCTTCGGGCGTGCGCCCTTGCCCGGCGGAAGCCGCGGTTTCCGCCGCCGCGCGATACGCGTCGCGGAACGGCACACCGGCGGCTGCCCGCTCGATCGCCACGTCGGTGGCGTACATCGCCGGTTCGATCGCGGCACGCATGGCGCCTGCGTTCCATTCAAGCCGCGCCAGCAGGTCGGGCACCAGCTCCAGCGCCATCAGGCCGTGGCGCACGCCGTGGAAGATCGAGCCCTTGGAGAACTGCAGGTCGCGCTGGTAGCCGGACGGCAGCGACAGCAACTGCTCGATCTCGGTGCGCGCGGCGGCCACGCTGGCGTAGCTGGCGCGCAGCAGTTCGATCACGTCGGGGTTGCGCTTGTTCGGCATGATCGAGCTGCCGGTGGTGTACTCGGCCGGCAGCTGGACGAAGTTGAATTCGGCGGTGGTGAACAGCGACAGGTCCCAGGCCAGCCGGCGCAGGTCGAGCAGCGCGCCGCCGATCGCCTCCAGCACGGCCATCTCGAACTTGCCGCGCGAGAGCTGCGCGTAGATCGGGCTGAGCTGCATGCGCGCGAAGCCGAGCGCGGCGGTGGTGTGCGCACGGTCGAGTTTCAGGTTCACGCCGTAGCCGGCGGCGGTGCCGAGCGGATTGGCGTCGATCAGCGCCAGCGTCTGCCGCGCCCGCAGCGCGTTGTCGATGAAGCCCTCGGCGAAGCCGGCGAACCACATCGCGGTGGACGACACCACCGCACGTTGCAAATGGGTGTAACCGGGCAACGGCAGCGCCGGTTGCGCGGCGCGGTCGAGGCAGACCTCGGCGATGGCACGGCAATGCGATTCCAGCGCAGCCAGCTTGTCCTTCAGCCACAGCCGCGTGGCCACCAGAATCTGGTCGTTGCGGCTGCGCCCGGTGTGCACGCGGCGGCCGGCGTCGCCGAGGCGCTCGGTGAGGCGCGCCTCGATGGCGGAGTGGCCGTCCTCGTAGCGATCGTCCAGCACGAAGGCGCCGCGCCTGAAGTCGTTGGCCAGCGTGTCCAGCTCGCGCTTCAGCGCGGCGGCCTCGTCGGCACTGACCACGCCGATGTTGGCCAGGCCTTCCACATGCGCCTTGCTGGCGGCGATGTCGTGCAGGAAGAACTCGCGATCGAGGATCACGTCGTCGCCGGCGAGGAACTGCATGATCTTCGCGTCGATCTGGATGCCGGTTTTTTGCCAGAGAGGTTGGGTCATGACGGTGTCCTGGTTCCTTCGTGTAGCTGCCCGCTGGCGGGCGACAACAACAGCATCGCCCGCGAGCGGGCTCCTACAACGGCACGGGAATGGTGGTGTACTCGTCCACGCCGAGCGCACGGTTGATGTTCTGCATGGCCTGCGTCGCCGCGCCTTTCAACAGGTTGTCCAGGGTCGCCACCACCACCACCCGCTTGCCGTCGGCCGACACGGCGAAGCCGCCGACCTCGGCATGGTGGCGGTGCGCAATGCGACTGACCCAGGGCGCTTCGTCGGTCACGCTGACCAGTTTCTCGCTGTCGTAGGCCGCGTGGAAACGCTGCAGCACGTCCTCGCGCTTCAAGGGGCGGGCAAGGTACAGGTTGGTGGTAACGGTGAGGCCGCGGAAGTGCGGTGCCACGTGCGGCATGAACTCTACCGGGATGCCGAGCCGGAAGCTGGCCTCCTTCTCGTGCACGTGGCCGGTGAGCGCGTACGGCATCAGGTTGTCGCGCAGCTTCTCGGGATCGTTCTTGTCCGACGGCGTGGTGCCGGCGCCGGAGTAGCCGGAGACGCCGAAGCACACCGGCGGCGCGGCGAGCAGATCCTTCAGCGGCGCGATGGACAGTTCCATCGCGGTGGCGTAGCAGCCGGGGTTGCTGATGTGCCGCTCGCCGCGCCAGTCGCCACGGGTGAGTTCCGGCAGGCCGTAATACCAGGCCGGGTCGAAGCGGTAGTCGGCGGAAAGGTCGACGATCAGCGTATCCGGCGCCGCCTGCTCGATGGCCTCCACATAGGGCGCCGCCTTGCCGTTGGGCAAGGCGAGGATCACCACGTCGGCGCGCTTGGCCGCCACGGCGGCCGGATCGAGGCTCTCGTAGCGCAGCTCGCCGGCGTAGGCGTCGCTGTGCTCGCTCACGCGCTGGCCGTCCAGCTCGCGCGAGGAGACGAAGGCCAGCGCCAGCGCCGGATGCGCCGCGATCAGGCGGATCAGCTCCGCGCCGGTGTGGCCGCGCGCGCCGACGATGCCGATGGTCGAGATATGCGCGTTCATGCGATGCGGAGTAGCGCATCGCATGCGCATGTCGAGGGTGAGGCATGGATGCCGAAAGGAGAGCGCACCATGGATGGTTTCCCGCAGATAGTTGTCATTGAATTCATCCAATAAGCGTCGGCTGGCGCTGCGCGCAGTGCGCCACGCAGCGGGCGATGGTGTCGAAATTGCCGTCCAGGCCGTACCAGAACACCTTCCACCTCGGCTGCTTGAGGCAGCCGTCGGATTCGGCGTAGTAGAAGATGTTGACCGGGTTGCGGTGACGCGAACGCCAGAACAGCCGCGGATTTTCCTCGCGCATCACCTGCCATACCGCACGGCCCAGGCCTTCGCCCTGCGCGTCGTCGAGCACGGCGAACTTGTCCAGATAAGGAAGGCCCTCCTCCATGGTGAGGATCATCGCGGCGCGGTAGTTCTCGCTCACGTAGATTTGGTAGGGTCGGGTGCGCTCGAAGTAGTCCGGCACCAGCGTGCGCCCGAAGCTGGATTCGATCAGCGTGCGCATGCGTGCCTGGTCGATGCCGTCCCACGAGTCGAAGCGCAGGACTTTCTCGCCACGTCGGACGAGGGTGCCCGAGCCCTTGTGGGTGAACAGTTCCTTGGCCAGTTCGGACGGCCGCGTGATCGATACCGACGAGGTCAGCGGCAGGCCGGCCAGCAGGTCGGCGATCTGCTCGATCTTCAGGCGCATGCCGCCGTTGATCCACGGCTGCGCCATCAGCTGCTCGTACTCGGTGCTGAGGTTGATCGAGTCGATCACCTTGCCGCGGCCGTCAAGCAGGCCGCCGGTACCGGTGAGGAACACGATCTTGTACGGCTGCAGCACACGCACCAGTTCGTTGGCGGCGACGTCGGCGTTGACGTTGAGGATCTGCCCCTCGTCGGTCTCGCCCAGGCTGGCGATAACCGGGATCGAATTCGCGCGCAGGCTGGCCTCGATCGGCGCCAGGTTGATGCTCTCGACCTTGCCGACCAGGCCTAGCGTGTCGCGGTCCAGGTAGCTGGCCATGAACACGCCCGACGGCACCGCGGTGGCACGGGTGTCCATCGACTGCAGCGCTTCCACCAGCTTGAGGTTCTGCTGCATGAACACGCGGCGCACGATGCCCAGCGCCTTCGGCGAGGTCACGCGCAGGCCGCCCACGGTCTGCTTCTCGATGCCGGCAGCGGCCAGTTCCTCGTCCAGTTGCGGACCGGCGCCGTGCAACACGATCGGAGTCAGCCCCACCTGCTGCAGGAAGGTCAGCGACGAGGCCAGGTCGGCCAGCTCGTCGCGCAGCACCGCGCCGCCGACCTTGACCACGGCGAAGCGCTTGGCGTCCAGCGCGGAGAAGCGCTTGAGGTATTGCTGGATCTCCTTCGCGCTGCCCATGCTCGAAAGCAGGCGCACGATGGTCTTGCGGGTGGAGTGCTTAGCCGAGTCCATGATGGATGATCCGGTGAATCGTCGTTGCGTAGTCTTCGAGTTGTTCCAGCGCGACCCACTCGTCGGCGCTGTGCGCCTGGGCGATGTCGCCGGGGCCGTAGACGAAGGCGGTGTAGCCGGCGGCGGAGAACAGCGCCGCCTCGGTCCAGAAGTCCACCGCATTGCCGACCGGGATGCCCAGCTCGTCGGCAAGGTCGCGCGCGACCAGCCGGTTGGCCTCGGCGTTCGCCGTGTCGCCGGCGGGCAACGAGGCGCCACGGAAGGTCTCGACGAACTCCACCGGCGGCGGTTCCACCAAGGTGCGGAAACGCGTCAGCAACTGGTCCGGGTTCATCGTGGGCAATGGACGCATGCCGAAGCGCAGCTCGGCACTCGGCGCGATCATGTTCGCCTTGATGCCGCCCTCGATGCGGCCGATGTTGAAGCGCAGCCCGGTCAGCCCGCCGAAGCGCTCGTGCGACTGCGCCGCCACGAAGTCCAGCGCCGCGTTGCCCCAGCGCACGACCTGGTGCAGCGCGCTGTCGCCCGGCTTCTGCTCGCCCGAGGCGTGCCCGGCGTGGCCGGCGAAGCGCATCAGCACCGACTGGATGCCGCGATGCGCCAGCACCGCCTCGCCCTTGGTGGGCTCGGCCACGATCACTGCTTCGTAGACGTGCGGTTCGCGCAGGAAGCCGGCGATGCAGCGCGCGTCGTTCGCTTCCTCGTCGGTGGTGAACAGCAGCGCCATGTCGCCGCTGCTGGCGTTCGCCACCGCCAGCAGCGCAGCCGCCGCGCCCTTGATGTCGCAGACACCGAGGCCGATCGCGCGATCCGTGGTGAGGCGAAGTACATGCGGATCGGCCGACCACGCCGGCGAATCGGGCACGGTATCCAGGTGCACGTTGAACAGGACCTTCGGCTCGCCGCGCACCGCGTGCATGGCCACCGCGCCGGCGCCGAAGTCGGTCACCGTCACTTCGAAGCCGGGAAGCTGCGTGCGCAGGTAGTCGAAGATGCCGCCGGTGTCGATCGCCCGCGGCGGATTGCGCGTGTCGAAGCCGACCAGCGCCGCCAGGTGTTTCAACGTGGCATCGAGCAGCGCGCTCATCCGCGGTTGACCTCCGCCCACAGCGTGCTGCTCATGCCGAACAGCTTGATGAAGCCCTCGGCCTCTTCCACGCCCCAGTCAGCCGACTGCGCGTAGGTGGCGCCCTTGGCGTTGAGGATGTGCTTGGACTCCACCGCCACCGCGCCGACGCTGCCGCCGTTCGTCTCCAGCGTCACCGTGCCGTTGACGGTGGACTGGCTGGAGGCCAGGAACGCTTCCAGATCGGTCTTCAGCGGATCGTGGAAGAAGCCCTCGTAGACCAGCTCCACCCACTTGCGCGCGACCTCGGGCTTGAAGCGGTTCTGCTGCTTGCTGAGCACGGCCTCTTCCAGCGCTCGGTGCGCGGCGAGCAGCGCGGTCAGGCCCGGTGCCTCATAGATGATGCGGCCCTTGAGGCCGATCGTGGTGTCGCCGGTGTACAGGCCGCGGCCCACGCCGTAGGCCGCGAACAGGCCGTTGAGTTTCGCCAGCATCGCGTGGCCGGCGATCTTCTCGCCGTCCAGCGTCACCGCCTCGCCGCTGACGAAGCCGATCTTCACCCGCAGCGGTTTGGACGGCCATTCGGCGCGCGGCTTGCACCAGCCCACCGCGCCTTCGCCCGGCGCCTGCCACTGGTCGATCTCGCCGCCGGACATGGTCAGCCCAAGCAGGTTCTCGTTGATGGTGTAGGCCTGCTGTTTCGCGCGCACGCCGAAGCCGCGCTCCTCCAGGAATTTCTGCTCGTAGGCGCGCGTCTGCGTGTGCTCCTTCTGGATCTCGCGGATCGGCGCCACGATCTGGTAGTCACCCAGCGACTTCACCGCGAGGTCGAAGCGCACCTGGTCGTTGCCCATGCCGGTGCAGCCGTGCGCTACGGCGCGCGTGCCCAGCTCGGCGGCGCGCTTCAGCGCGGCCTCCACGATCAGGTAGCGGTCGGACACCAGCAGCGGGTACTGGTCCTGGTAGCCCTCGCCTGCCCACACGAACGGCTTGACGAAGCCCGCCCAGATCGCCGGGCCGCCGTCCACCGTGAGGTGGCTGGCCACGCCCAGTTCCTGCGCGCGGTGCTCGATGAAGGCGCGCTCCTCGGCATCGACGCCGCCGGTGTCGGCAAACACGGTATGCACGGCCCAGCCGCGCTCCTGCAGGTAGGGCACGCAGAAACTGGTGTCGAGGCCGCCGGAGAAGGCGAGGACGATGTCTTTGTTCATGGCTTGCAGACCCTGGAAATGAAAACAGTCAGACGGATTCGACGACGATGCGCGGTTCGCAGCGCACCGGGAAATTCACCGAGTTGGCGATGAAGCAGGCGTGGTGCGCGGTTTCGTGCGCCGCCTCGGCCTTGCCCGGATCGCTGGCGGCGCTGATGGTCACCACGGGACGCAGCACCACCTCGACGAAGCGGCCGCCGTCGCCGTCGGTGGCCATGGTGCCCTCGGCCGCGTCGGTGTACGCCGTCACCACCACGCCGGCGACGGTGGCCATGTGCAGGTAGGACAGCATGTGGCAGGTCGACAACGCCGTGACCAGCATGTCCTCGGGATTGTGCCGGCTGGCGTCGCCGCGGAACACCGGATCGGAAGAACCGGCGATCGCCGGCTTGCCGTCGATGCGGACCACGTGGTCGCGGCTGTAGTTGCGGTAGCCGTCCGTGCCGCTGCCGAGGTTGCCGGTCCATTCCACCTCGACGCGATAGCGATGCGGATGATTCACGATGCTTGCTCCTGTTGTGCCATCAGTGCGGCCAGTTCCGCGTCGCCATCGCCGTCGCGCTGGCGCAGGCCGGCGATCACGCCGGCTCGATTGCGTGCGGGGTGGTTCTGGTTGAGTTTGAACTTGCCCTCGATGCGCTCGACCGCGACTTCGAGGCCGACGATGGCGCGCAGGGATTTCTCGATGTGGTCGTCCGGCGCATCGGTGATCTTCCATGGCTGCGGCTGGCCCGCTTCATGGTGATCGGTCAGTGTCTCCAGCAGCCGGCGCAGCCATGCCGCGTCGTCGATCACCCGCAGCCGGCCATGCACGTGCACTACCGCGTAATTCCACGTCGGCACTTCGCGCCCGGTCTCGTGCTTGCTCGGATACCAGTTCGGACTGATGTAGCCGTCCGGACCCTGGAACACCAGCAGCACCTCGGCGCCGTCCTGCTGCGCCAGCTCGTTGCCGCGCGCGACATGGCCATGCAGCACGCCGTCGACCAGCTCGAACGGCAGGTGATTGGCCGTCAGCCCGCCGGTCGCATGGGTCACCACGGTGGCGAACGGATACGTCCGGATGAGCTCGTGCAGGGCCTCGGTCCGCGTTTCCTCGAAATGCTTCGGCATATACATGTCGACTCAGCCCTGCCCGATCAGCGACGCCATCACCGCCTTCTGCACGTGCAGGCGGTTCTCGGCCTCGTCGATGGCGAAGCAATACGGCGCGTCCATCACCGCGTCGGTGGCCTTGACGTTGCGGCGCAGCGGCAGGCAGTGGCTGAACAGGCCATGGTTGGTCAGCGCCATCTTGGCCTCGTCCACGATGAAGTGCCTGTGCGCCTCGCGGATCGGCTTCTCCTGCTCCCACCGGCCGAAGTACGGCAGCGCGCCCCAGCTCTTGGCGTAGACCACGTCGGCGCCGGAGTACGCCTCCTCGATGTCGTGACTGACCTTGAGCGAACCGCCGTTCTGCTCTGCATTCAGACGGCCAAACGCCATGTAGCGCTCGTCCAGCACGTACTCGGGGGTGGGACACAGCAAGGTCACATCCATGCCCATCCTGGTGGCGATCAGCAGCGCAGAGTTCGCCACCGCGGTGTTCAGCGGCTTGGGATGGTAGGTCCAGGTGAGCACGTACTTCTTCTTCGTGAGGTCGCCCAGGCGCTCCTTCATGGCCAGCGCATGGGCCAGCTCCTGGCAGGGATGGGTGATCGTCTCCATGTTGATCACCGGCACCGTGGCGTACTTGGCGAACGCCTTGATCACCTTGTCCTGGCGGTCCACCGACCAGTCCTGGAACTTGGGGAAGGCGCGCACGCAGATCAGGTCCACATAGCGGCTGAGCACGCGCGCCACCTCGGCCACGTGCTCCTCGGTGTCGCCGTCCATCACCGTGCCAACCTCGAACTCGATCGGCCACG
This sequence comes from Rhodanobacter sp. KK11, assembly GCF_033345435.1. Lineage (NCBI taxonomy): Bacteria > Pseudomonadati > Pseudomonadota > Gammaproteobacteria > Lysobacterales > Rhodanobacteraceae > Rhodanobacter > Rhodanobacter sp. KK11. The sequence continues at coordinate 1,142,202 of NZ_JAWPMI010000001.1, read as the reverse complement.
CGTCCTTGCCCGGCGCCAGCACCACCGCGTGGCCGCCCAGCTGGAACGCGCCCAGTTCGAAGCTGGTGCGGGTGCGCATCGAGGGATTGAAGAACAGCAGCGCCACCGACTTGCCGGCCAGCTGGTTGCCGGTGCGCGAACGCTTGAAAGCGGCCGCATCGTCGAGCAGCGCGTCGATCTCGGCGCGGCTCCAGTCCTGGGTGGTGAGGAAGTGACGGATGGTCATGGGTGAATCGCCTTGGCGGTGAATGGTCCTTGTCGAAAGTCCGGCCGCGGATGGCCGGTTCTGCTTTTCGCGGTGAAACCAAAAACAAAAAACCCGGCACGCTGGCCGGGTCTTGTCGTCGATACGGATGAAACGCGTGCGACAGCCTACCCGGCCGAATGTCGGTCCAGCGGTCGGCGCGCACGCGACGTCATGCCAGCGGCCATGCGGGCGCTGGTCAGCACGTTGGCGGTATAGACGGCTGTGGACATGAAGGTTCCGGATGAGCGAGCGGCCATGATGGCGGCAATTTCGTTGCCATGCAACAAAAATATTCGCATGGCGGAAACGACAACGCCGCCAGCGGGTGGCGGCGTTGTCGGAGACGGGAAATCCGCTCAGTCGGCCGGGTCGACCCGCACGCGCACCCGCAGACGTTCGCCCGGGTCGTAGCTCAGGCGCGAGGTGTAGACCTCGCCGCGGTAGCGATATTCCACGTCGTAGCCGATGATCCGGCGCTGCTCGCTGATCGAGCTGACCTGGCGGCACTCGGTCTGGGTGGATTCGTACTCGCCACCGCGGCTGGCGCGGTTGCCGATGGCACCACCGGCGACGGCGCCGGCAACGGTGGCGGCCTTGCGCCCGTCGCCCTTGCCCACGGTGTTGCCCAGCACGCCGCCGATCACGGCGCCCAGCACAGTGCCGGCCGTGCTGTTGCCGCCCTCGCGGCGAACCACCGGCTGCTCGTAGCACTCCTGCCGCGGCACTTCGGTGCGGGTGACGCCCTGCACCGGGTCGGCGCGCAGCACGTCGGCCCAACCATAATGAGTGTTGTCATCGGCGTTGGCGTAACGCCCGTCCTGGGCATGCACGCCGGTGGCCATCACGGCGAGTACCAGTGCGGAAAGCCACGGCTTGATCATGGCAACCTCCCAATGTCGAATCGGCGGGCGCGCTTGCGCGCGTACTGGCAGCATTCCAGCAAATTGACACTGAATACACGCTTAGAGCCTGCCCCGACAAACCCTTGCGCGACCGGGCCGCTCACACCTTGTTAAGATGCCGCGCCGGCCGCGCTCCGATCCTGCGCCGCCCCACGCCGCGGATGCCACCGATGCCGATATCGCTCTACAACAGCCTGACCCGCCGCACCGAGCCGTTCGCCCCGCTCGATCCCGAGCGCGTGACCATGTACCTGTGCGGTCCCACCGTCTACAACTACGTACACATCGGCAATGCGCGCGGACCGGTGGTATTCGACGTGCTGGTGCGGCTGCTGCGGCGGCATTACCCGCGGGTGGTCTATGCGCGCAACATCACCGACGTCGACGACAAGATCAACGCGGCCGCGCAGCAGCAGGGCGTGCCGATCGGCACGATCACCGAGCGCTTCGCCCGGGCCTACCGCGAGGACATGGCCGAACTCGGCGTGGCGCCGCCGGACATCGAGCCGCACGCCACCACCCACATCGACGAGATCGTCGCGATGATCGAGGTGCTGATCGCCGACGGCCACGCCTACGCGGCCGAGGGGCACGTGCTGTTCGACGTCGGCACCTATCCGGCCTACGGCCAGCTGTCCGGGCGCGACACCGAGGAGCTGATCGCGGGCGCGCGGGTGGAAGTAGCCCCGTACAAGAAGAACCCCGCCGACTTCGTGCTGTGGAAACCGTCCACGCCGGAGTTGCCCGGCTGGGACAGCCCGTGGGGCCGTGGCCGCCCCGGCTGGCACATCGAGTGCTCGGCAATGAGCGCGGCGCACCTGGGCGAAACCATCGACATCCATGCCGGCGGCGTCGACCTGCTGTTTCCGCACCACGAGAACGAGGTGGCGCAGTCCACCTGCGCCCACGGCGGCAAGACCTTCGCGCGCTGGTGGATGCACAACGGCATGCTCACCTTCGACGGCCGCAAGATGTCCAAGTCGCTGGGCAACGTGCTGCTGCTGCACGAGTTGCTGAAGCTGCACCCGTCCGAAGCGCTGCGCCTGCGCCTGCTGAGCGGCCATTACCGGCAGCCGCTGGACTGGTCCGAGGCGGCCATCGCCCAGGCCGGCAGCACGCTGGACGGCTGGTATCGCGTGCTGCGCGACCTGGCCGCGGTCGAACTGCCGGCCGGCGAACTGCCAGTGCCGGAACGCGTCGAGTCGGCGCTGTGCGACGACCTCAACACGCCGCAGGCGCTGGCCGAACTGTCCGTGCTGGCCGATGCCGCGCGCCAGGCCGGCACCCCGGAAGCGAAGGCCGCACTGCTCGGCGGCGGCGCCCTGCTCGGCCTGCTGCAGCAGGAGCCCGAAGCGTGGTTCCGGCGCGGTGGGAGCGCGGTCGATGCGGCATACGTCGAGGATCTGCTGCAACAGCGCCAGGCCGCCCGCACCGCCCGCGATTTCGCGCGCGCCGATGCGATCCGCGCCGAGCTGGCGGCCATGAACATCGCCATCGAGGACAGCGCCCAGGGCACGCGCTGGAGCGTACTGAAGAACTGAGCGCCGCGCAGATGCGGCGCGCCCGCGCGATAATGTGCCCCATGAACGCCACCGCCACCACCAGCGCCGAGCAGGCGCAGCAGGAAATCGCCGAGGAATTCGCCTTCCTCGGCGACTGGACCGAACGCTACCAGTACCTGATCGACCTCGGCCGACAGCTGCCGCCATTCCCCGAAGAGCACAAGATCGAGGCGTACCGCGTGCACGGCTGCCAGTCGATGGTCTGGCTGGTGCCCAGCGGCGATGCGTCGCGCATGCATTTCGAGGCCACCAGTGACTCGGCGATCGTGTCCGGCCTGATCGCACTGGTGCTGCGCGTCTACTCCGATCGCCCGGCGATGGAGATCGTCGCCACCGAACCCGGTTTCATCGGCGCGATCGGCCTGGCCAAGCATCTCTCTCCCACGCGCTCGAACGGCCTGGCGGCGATGCTGGCGAAGCTGAAGGGTTATGCGGCGCAGGCGCTGGCCTGAGCGTTCCCGCACCGATACGCCTGAAGACAAAGCCCCGCACGAAGCGGGGCTTTGCTCGAACAGCCCGGCATGGATGCCGGGCCAGATCTTTGCGCTCACGGAGGAGCGCAGGAATCAATCCCCCATCTGCTTCTGCAAGTGCTCGCGGCGTTCCTGCGCATCCAGCGACAGCGTGGCGATCGGACGCGCATCGAGACGGTCGATGCCGATCTCCTCGTCGGTCTCTTCGCAGAAACCGTAGCTGCCTTCCTCGATCCGGCGCAACGCCTTGTCGATCTTCGAGATCAGCTTGCGGTAGCGGTCGCGGGTGCGCAGTTCCAGCGAGTTCTCGGTCTCGCGGGTGGCGCGCTCGGCTTCGTCGCCGACGTCACGCACCTCTTCGCGCAGGTTGTCCATGGTCTGGCGCGACTCTTCCACCAGCTGGTCGCGCCAGTCGCGCAGCTTGTTGCGGAAGTAGGCCAGGTGCATCGGGTTCATGTACTCCTCGCCGGGCGAGGGGTGGTAACCCTTGGGCAACGTGACGTTGCTGGTCGACGGCAGCGCATAGCGCCCATCTTCGCGGGTGATGCCGTTGTCGAGTTTCTTTGCAGCGGATTTATTCATTGAGGACGACGAATTTCTCGGACTTTTGTGGGAAGAGGCATGGCCCGCGGTCGAAGTCGCACGCGGCATCACCATGGCGGTTGCACTCGCCACCTTGCCCTTGAACAGGGTGCTGGCGGGTGCCGGGGATACGCTTTTTGCCACTGCCGCTACCGGCGTGGCGACGGGTTTTGACGCAGTTCTTGCCGCGGGCTTCGCCACCGGCTTTGCGGCAGGCTTCGCCACAGGTTTGGCCGCCGGCCTCGCGGCATGCTTCGCCGCAGGCTTGGCCTGCAGCGCTTTCCCGGCAGTCACCCTGGACAGCGGTTTCGCCGCCGTTTTCGCGGCGGTGCCGCTCTTTGGTTTGGTGCTCCTGGCGACAACCTTCTTCGCGGCAGCCTTCTTCGGGGCCGCCTTCTTCGCCACGACTTTCCTGGCTGCCGTCTTCTTCACGGCGACTTTCTTCACGGCCCCCTTTTTCGCGGCAGACTTCTTCGCGGGTGATCTGGCAACGGCTTTTCCGGCCGCCGGCTTCTTCGCTGCCTGCTTGACGGCAACTTTCTTCAGCGCAGCCTTCGCAGGCGCCTTGCCGGCGCTCTTCACGACCCGCCCCTTGCTTGCGGCCGTCTTCGACTTGGCAGCCTTGGTCCCGGCTGACGTCTTGCCTTTCTGCGCCCTGGCAGCGGTCGAACTATGCGTCGTTTTCGCCATATCCCTTCACCGTTTTTGGCCGTGGCGGCCGGGTGTTATAGCCCATGTGTCCTACACCGGCAAGCTCGCTTCTGGAATACTTGTAACACTACCCGCAGCTGGCTGCTCCGGCACCGTGAACGTTCCGACTCGATTGATACTGTGGATGCTGCGTTTGTACAAGCGCTGGCTCAGTCCCCTGCTCGGTCCACGCTGTCGCTTCCACCCCAGTTGCTCCGATTATGCACGGATTGCGGTCACACGCTTCGGCCCGTGGCGCGGCAGCCTGCTGGCCGGTTGGCGGCTGCTGCGCTGCCAGCCGATGTGCACCGGCGGCCATGACCCGGTACCCGAGCACTTCCATTTTTCCCGCTGCCGCCCGCGGGAAGATTCCTCTTCCGGATTGCACTGATCGCCAGGGAGTGCCGGGCCGGTCGACGCACGGCGATGGCGTGGCGATCGCCGGCTTTCGGCCGGCGGCAGGCGGACGGTGTCCGCCTGCGATGCGGCCGTCACGGCGTGGAGCCGTAACCCCCTTCCACACCCTTGCTGGCATAGGCCACCGCATCGTGCGGATGCAGGCTTTCCTGGTGCTCGACGCGGATGTGGAAGTCACTGAGCGCGGCGTCGGCGTCGAGTGCCTTCTGGATACGCCGGGCGGCGTCCTCGCAGAACATCAGGTTGCCGCCGTTGGCCAGCGCGAAGGCCTGTTCGTCCTCGCGCTTCACCGCCGTCTGCACCGGCGTGCCGAGCGCGTGCTCGACCCGGTCGATCAGGCCGATCAGATGAAAGCCTGCGCCGGGCGCCAGGCGGATGCGCAGGCGCGCCACGCTGCGCTGGGCGTGCGCCGTGGCGACGATGCCCTTCTCGCTGCCGAGCCAGGCCAGCACCGCGGCATGGTCGAGCGGCTTGCCGGGGTCGAAGTCGCTGGCGAACTGGTCCTGGATCAGCTGGCGCGACAGCGCGGCCGAGGCCGGGCAGGTCGAGGAATAAACCACTTCGGTGCCGAACTCGAGCAGGAACTCGTCGCCGATGAGGCTGGCCTCGATGCATACCGGATACGCGCGCCAGCCGCTGTTGGCGCTCTTCAGCGCGGGACGGCGCACCAGGTGTTCGAAGCGGATGCTGAGGCAGGCGCGGTCGGACAAGTCCTTGTGCGAATCGAGGAAGCCGCGCAGCAGTGCATGCAGCGTCTGCGCATGCAGCGCCTGCGTGCTCAGCGCCTGCTCGACCTGCAGATACAGCCGCGACATGTGGATGCCGCGCTTGTCCGGCCGACTCAGGTTGACGAAGGCGCCGACCCGGGCACTGGAACGCTGCGCCTGACCGTCGCCGGCATCGAACAGCACCGGCACCTGGATCTCGGCCATGCCGACCCAGTCCAGCGCGCCGGCGAGGTGCGGTTGCGCGTGCACGGCGACGTCGGGCAGCAGGCGGGCGGTATTTTCCTGGTTCGGCATGAGGGAGTCCTGGCATCGGCGGACAGGCCGCCGTGAAGCAGATCATTTTGGGGCAGGCAGGCTTGCACGCAATAGTGGCGCGACGGAAACGCTGCGTCCGCTGCCGTTTTACGCCACGTACCGGCGCCACGCACGCGCGGCCTGCCACGCCTGCCACAGGGTGGGCAACCCGGCGCGCGACTGGCCGGCCTGCAATACCGCCAGCGCATCGCCTGCCCGCGCCGCATGCCGCGCCAGCCTGCCGGCGTGGCGCGATTCCAGCGCGCGGAACACGCTGAGCGGCCCGGCCAGCATGGCCGACTCCGCCCAGCTGGCCAGCAAGTCGTCCAACTGCGCCTTGATCGCCTGCTGCCGCGCCGCGCCGTGACTGCGCAATTGCGCGCGGCCCAGGCCATGTCGCGCCAGTTGCGCCATCGGCAACGGCAGGCGGTCGCGCTCGACATCCTGCTCCAGCCGCAGCAGCGCGTGCAGCAGGTGATTCAGCACGGCCAGCCGCGACGCCCGCACCGGTGACGCCTCGGCACCGTACCACCAGGCGGTTTCCAGCGTGGCCAGCGCGCCATGCAGCGGCATCGCCGCCTCGACCTGCGCGGGGAAATCGGCCGCGGTGCCCTGCTCCAGCTGGGCCATCGCGGCCAGCACCGGCGCCAGCCACAGTTCGCCGGCGATGGCGTGTGCACGCTCGTCGTCGAACAGCACCTGGGTCAGCGGATGGCGGCCGCCACTGGCAGCCGCACCAGCCAGTTCCTCGGCCCACCAGTTGAGCTTGGCAGTGGCCACCTGCGGCTCGCGGATGCCGTAGGCGGCGCCGAGCAATTCCTGCTCCAGCGCGGCCAGCGCCACATGACCGGGGTAACGCCGGCCGTCGACGAAAGCCAGCGCGATGCGCTGCTGCGGTTGCACCGCCAGCCACTTGTCGATGAAACCCTGCAGTACCGCGTTCTGTTCGACCAGCTCGATCATGCCGTGATCGCCTGCAGTTGCAGCAGTTCGGCCAGCTCGGCCGGATGGTCCAGCACCTTGTCGGCACCCCACGCATGCGGGTCGCCGCCGTCGAGGTAGCCCCAGCTCACCGCCACCGTGTACAGGCCGGCGGCCGCACCAGCCTGGATGTCGCGGCGGTCGTCGCCGACGAACAGGCTCCGCGCGGGCGTCACCCCGGCGCGTTCGCAAGCCAGCAGCACCGGCGCCGGATCAGGCTTCTTCACCGCCAGCGTGTCGCCCGAGACCACGGCGCTGGCGCGCCCGCCCCAGCCTATGCGGGCGACCAGTTCATCGGTGAGGAAGCCCGCCTTGTTGGTGACGATGCCCCAGCGCAGGCCGTGCGCCTCGATCCGCGCCAACAGCTCGTCGACGCCGTCGAACGTACGTGTCTGCTGCGCCATCACATCCTGGTACAACTGCAGGTAACGCGGCACCAGCGCCTCCAGCGCCGGCTCGCCACGCGCGGCGAATGCGCAGCGCAACACCGCGCGCGCACCGCGCGACACCACCTCGCGCACCGGCGCGTACGGCGGCGGCGGCACGCCCTCCTCCGTGCACTGCGTCAGCAGCGCTGCGTACAAGTCAGGGGCGCTGTCGAGCAAGGTACCGTCCAGGTCGAACAGCACGCCCTGGGTGTCTGCGGGCAAGGACTTCTTCATGCCGGCTGGCCACCACGGGAAGTTCCCGTGGCACGTGCGCTGAGCAGGTAATTGACCGCCGTGCTCCTGCTCAACCAGGCCTTGCGGTCGAGCGGGTTGTAGCCCAGTCCGGAGACGTCTTCCAGCTCCAGCCCGGCACGGCGCAGCAGGCGCCCCAGCTCGGACGGCCTGAGGAACTGCGCGTAATGGTGGGTGCCGCGCGGCAGCAGGCGCATCACGTACTCGGCGCCCACGATCGCGGCGCCGAAGGCGGCCGGGGTGCGGTTGAGGGTGGACATGAACAGTCGTCCGCCCGGCTTGAGCATGGCGGCCAGGTCGCCGACCAGCGCCGCCGGATCGGGCACGTGCTCGATCAGCTCCATGCAGCACACCGCATCGAAGCTTGCCGGCTCGGCCGTCGCCAGCCCGGCCGAGGACTGCACGCGGTAGTCGACGTCGAGGCCGGACTCATGCAGGTGCAGCTTCGCGACCTCGATCACCTTCTCGCCCAGGTCGATGCCGGTGACCTTCGCGCCGGCGCGCGCCAGCGCCTCGCTGAGCAGGCCGCCGCCGCAGCCGACGTCGGCCACCTTCGCCCCGCGCAGGTCGACGCGGGCGGCGACGTAGGCGGCGCGCACCGGGTTGAGGTCGTGCAGCGGGCGCGACTCGCCGTCGGGATCCCACCAGCGTGCCGCCAGCTGGTCGAAGCGGGCGATCTCGTCGGGGTTGACGTTGGCGGCGGTCATGTTCGAATCCACGGTGAGCACATGAGTTTAGTGAAAAGCGCCGGCGAACGCGGAGCCCTTTGCTTGATGAGTGCAGCCAGGGATGGCCCCCTTGCGGTCCTTGCACTCACGCACGAGCGCAACCATTCAAGCCTGCCACTCATGCACCGTGATGTCCCAGCCGCCGCTGATGTGGGCCGGATCCTCGTGCACGAGCGTGGTCGCCTCGGCCAGATCGGCGGCGCGCAGCACGTAGGCGCCACCGGACTTGTCGCTGAAGCCGCCGGACAGCTCCACCCGGCCCGCCTCGCGCAAACCCTGCAGGAACGCCAGGTGCAACGGCACCACCGCGGGATCGAGATGCGGCCGGCGGATCAGCACGACCAGGTAACGATTCATCGACGGACTCCCGTTCAAGCCGAAGCGATGCGTTCGCGCCAGGCGCGCGTGCGCTCCAGGATCGCCGCAGTATCCATGCCGACCAGCTCGCGCCCGGCCAGCTTGCGCCTGCCGGCGATCCACACGTCGCTGACCTGGTGGCGGCCGGTGGCGTAGACCAGCTGCGAGATCACGTGGAACAGCGGCTGGGTTTCCAGTTCGCCCAGCCGCACGGCGGCGAAGTCGGCCTGCTTGCCGACTTCGATCGAGCCGATCTTCGCCTCCAGTCCGATCGCCTTCGCGCCATTGAGCGTGGCCGCGCGCAGCGCGAATGCCGCGTCGAACGCGGCCGCGTCGCCAGCCACGGCTTTCGCCAGCAGCGCGGCGGTGCGCATCTCGCCAAACATGTCCAGGTCATTGTTGGAGGCGCAGCCGTCGGTGCCGAGCGCCACGTTGACGCCCGCGACGCGCAGCTTTTCCGCCGGGCAGAAGCCGGAGGCGAGCTTGAGGTTGGACTCCGGGCAGTGCACCACCGACACGCCGGCAGCGGCGCAGGCGGCGATCTCGCCGTCAGTCAGCTGGGTCATGTGCACGGCGATCAGGCGGTCGTTGACCAGGCCCAGCTTCTGCAGGCGCTGGAACGGGCGCAGGCCGCTCTTGGCTTTCTCTTCCTCGACCTCGTGCGCGGTCTCGTGCGTGTGCAGGTGCACCGGGATGTCGAGCTGGTCGGACAGCAGGCGGATGCGCTCGAAGCTCTCGTCGGACACCGTGTACGGCGCATGCGGCACAAACGCCGTGGTGACCAGCAGGTCACCACGGAAACTGTCGTGCACTGCACCGGCACGTTCGAAGTATTCGTCCTGGCTCTTCGCCCACGCCGTGGGGAACTCGATCACCGGCAGGCCGACCACCGCGCGGAAGCCCAGCTTGCGGTAGGTGGCACCGATCACGTCGGGAAAGAAGTAGTTCTCGTTGGCGCAGGTGGTGCCGCCGCGCAGCATCTCGGCCACCGCCAGCTCGACGCCGTCGCGCACGAACTCGGCGCCCATCACCTTGGCCTCGGCCGGCCAGATGTGCTGCTGCAGCCACACCATCAGCGGCAGGTCGTCGGCGAGACCGCGCAGCAGGGTCATCGGGTTGTGCGTGTGGCTGTTGACCAGGCCGGGGATCAGCGCATGCTCGCCCAGTTCGACGCGCTCGCGCGGCACGTAGGCGGCTCGCGCGTCGGCGATCGGCAGCAGCGCCACGATGCGACCGTCCTGCACCGCCACCGCGTGGTTTTCCAGCACCACCGCGTGCGGCTCGACCGGCACCACCCAACGGGCTTCGATCACCAGGTCGACAGGCTGTGGGGCGGCGTGGCTCATCGCTCACTCACTCTGCAAGGAATGGATACGAGATGGGGCGGCCCGCCTCCCGGCGCCCGCCCCATGTTTCGACGATCCCGGCCGGGCCGGAATCGTACGGACTCACTTGACGCGGCTGACGTACTCGCCGGTGCGGGTGTCGACCTTGATCACCTCGTCGGTGCCCACGAACAGCGGCACGCGCACCACCGCGCCGGTCTCCAGCGTGGCCGGCTTGCCGCCGCCGCCGGAGGTGTCGCCGCGCACGCCGGGGTCGGTCTCGGTGATCTTCAGCTCGACGAAGTTCGGCGGCTGCACCGCGATGATCTCGCCGTTGAACAGCGTGACCACGCACTCTTCCTCACCCTTCAGCCATTTCGCCGCATCGCCGACGCCTACCTTGCTGGCCTGGTGCTGCTCGAACGACTCCTGGTGCATGAAGTGCCAGAACTCGCCGTCGGAGTACAGGTACTGCATGTCGGTGTCGGTGACGTCCGCCACCTCGAACGAATCGCTGGACTTCATCGTCTGCTCGGTGGTGCGCCCGGTCTTCAGGTTGCGGATGAAGATGCGGGTGAACGCCTGGCCCTTGCCGGGCTTGATGAAGTCGGCTTCGGTGATGATCCACGGATCGTTGTTGTGAAGGATCTTCATACCCTTCTTGACGTCGTTGAGACCGGCGATGGCCATGCAATGCGCTCCGAGAAATGAATTTCAATGTTCAAGGGCCCGAAACGGGCCCCCATGCCGCTGCCGGCGGCTAAAATAACTGGTTTGACGGGCCGGCCGGCCCAGACAAGGCCACACATGATAACCGCAAGCCCTGCTGCACGCATTACGCCGGACGCGCCGGCCGCCGACTGGCGCCAGCTGTGGCGCGAGGCGGTCACCGATGCCGGCGAACTGCTGGAACTGGTCGGGCTGCAGCACCTGGCCGCAGAGCTGCCGCCGGCGGATGCCGGTTTCCAGCTGCGGGTGCCGCGCGGCTTCGTGGCCCGCATGCGCCACGGCGACCCGCGCGACCCGCTGCTGCTGCAGGTGTTGCCGCAACTGGTCGAGCTGGACGAGATGCCCGGCTTCGTCACCGACGCGGTCGGCGACATGGCGGCGCGCGAGGCGCGTGGCGTGCTGCACAAGTACCACGGGCGCGCGCTGCTGATCGCCAGCGGCAGCTGCGCGATCAACTGCCGCTATTGCTTCCGCCGGCACTTCCCGTACGGCGAGGAGATGGCTGCCGCCGGCCAGTGGAAGCAGGCGCTGGAGCATCTGCGCCGCGACCCCTCGATCAGCGAGCTGATCCTGTCCGGCGGCGACCCGCTGGCGCTGGCCACCAGCAAACTGGAGGAATTGGGTCGCGGCCTGGCCGACTTGCCGCAGGTCATCCGCCTGCGCATCCACAGCCGCCTGCCGGTGGTGCTGCCGGAGCGTATCGACGACGCCTTCATCGGCTGGCTGGCCGCCCTGCCGCTGCAGAAGGTGGTGGTGCTGCACGCCAACCACGCCAACGAACTGGACGCCGGCGTGGACGCCGCCTGCACCCGCCTGCGCGCAGCCGGCGCTACCGTGCTGAACCAGTCCGTGCTGCTGCGCGGGGTCAATGACGACGCCGGCGCGCTGGCCGAGCTGTCCGAGCGGCTGTTCGCCGCCGGCGTGCTGCCGTACTACCTGCACCAGCTCGACCGCGTGCAGGGCACCGCGCATTTCGAGGTCGACGACGGCCGGGCCCTGGCGCTGGTGGAAGCGCTGCGTGCCCGCCTGCCGGGCTACCTGGTGCCCCGGCTGGTACGCGAGGTGGGCGGCGACGCCTCCAAACGGCCGCTGTGAACCGGGCAACAGTCGCCACGGCGCGATTTTCCCGCTGGCGGCTGCCGACGGAATCCGTTACAAACAGTGATCGCGGCTGAATGCACGGACCGTCCCGTACCGCCAGCAATGATCAACGGACAGCATCACGCCCCATGAAAAAAGATTTCGTCATCAAGATCCTCTTCGTCGAAAGTTCGCTGGAAGAGGCCGAGCAGATCATCAGCCTGCTGCGCAATACCGGCATTGCCGTGCGGCCGGCCCGCGCCACCAACGTGGAGCAGATGCAGGCGGCGGTGAACGAACTGGAGCCGGACGTGATCATGTTCGACCCGGCGATCACCAGCATCAGCCTGGAAGAGGCGGTCAAGGTGCTCGACGCCTATGGCCGCGACTGCTCGCTGCTGGGCCTGGTCAACGCCATCGACAACCAGATCGTGGCGGACCTGTTCGTGCACGGCGCCCGCGGCGTCGCCTCGCGCAGCCAGCCGAAACAGCTGATCGCGGTGCTGCAGCGCGAGTTCGAGTCGCTGCAGACACGTCGCCAGGTGCGCCGCCTGGAAACTGCGTTGCGCGAATCGGAGCGCCGTTGCGACGCGCTGCTCGACTCCTCCACCGACGCGATCGCCTACGTGCACGAGGGCATGCACGTGCGGGCCAACCATGCCTACCTGGAAACCTTCGGCTACGACAGCTTCGACGACCTGCTCGGGCTGCCGGTGCTGGACATGATCGATGCGACCCACGCCGACGAATTCAAGGCTCTGCTGCGCGGCCACGCGCGGCAGGAGAAGCTGCCGTCCCAGCTCACCCTGCACGCGCGTCGCGCCGACGGCAGCCAGTTCGACGCCACGGTGGAGTTCGCGCCGGCCACGTTCGAGGGCGAGCCCTGCCTGCAGATCGTGTTCCGACGGCAGCTGGTCGACCAGGCTGTGCTGGAGCAGCTGCAGCGTGACCCGGTCACCGGCCTGTTCCATCGCGCCCGCATGCTGGAATCCATCGACGACGCGGTGACTGCCGCGGCAAAGGGCAAGAAGGGCCAGTCGCTGCTGCTGATCGAGCCGGACAACTGGACCTCGCTGGTGGGTGGTATCGGCCTGGGCAAGGCGGACGAACTGCTGGCCGGCTTCGCCGACCGCATCCGCATGCTGCTCGGCGCCGACGATATCGCCGGCATGCTGGCCGAGCACACGCTGGGCGTGGTGCTCGACTCGCGCCCGGACGAGGCGATCAAGGAATGGATCGCCAAGCTGCAGCACAGCATCAGCAGCGAAATCTTCGACGCCGGCTCGCGCTCGATCACGGTCACCGCCAGCATCGGCGGCAGCCTGCTGGGCGAGAAGAACGCGAACACCGAGCTGCTGCTCAACCAGGCCAACCAGGCCCTGCGCACCGCACAAAGCCTCGGCGGCAGCCAGATGGAATTGCACGACCCGGCCGCGCGCGAAAAGGCCGACGAGGAGCGCGAGCGCTACTGGCTGGAACTGCTGCGCAAGGCGTTGACCGGGGAAGGCCTGGTGCTCTACCACCAGCAGACCATCAGCCTGCAGGACGCCGAGGGCGACTATTCGGAGATCCTGCTGCGCATGAACGGCCCGCAGGGCGAGGTATTGCCCGGCTTCTTCATGCCGATCGCCGAAAAGCACGGCCTCACCGGCGCGATCGACCGCTGGGTGCTCGACCAGGCCATCAAGGCACTGCAGGAACGCGAGGGTCAGGGCCAGCAGACCACGTTCTTCGTCAAGCTCACCGCCGCCTCGCTGCAGGACGACACGCTGCTGCCGTGGCTGGGCGATCGGCTCAAGCAGGCCGGATTGAAGCGCGGGCAGCTGGTGCTCGAGATGACCGAAAGCAAGGTGATGACCCTGCTGCGCCCGGCGCAGGAGTTCGTCAACGGCTGGAAGAAGCTGGGTGGCCGCTTCGCGCTGGAGCAGTTCGGCTCGGGCCTCAATTCGTTCCAGCTGCTAAACCACATCGACGCGGACTACCTGAAGATCGACCGCAGCTACATGGCCGACCTGCCGCAGCACCCGGAGAACCAGAAGAAGGTGAGCGAACTCTGCCAGCAGGCACGCGAACTGAAGCGCCTGACCATCGCTGAGTGGGTCGAGGACGCCACCAGCACCTCGCTGCTGTTCTCCTGCGGCGTGGATTTCGTGCAGGGCAACTTCCTGCAGCAGCCACAGCGGCTGGAATAGCGCCCTCCGGCGAAGCGCGGCACGCCGTCTCGCACAGGCAAAAAACCCGCGGATCGCTCCGCGGGTTTTTTCATGCAGCAACAGCCGCGAGGCGGATTACTCGGCCGCGGCAGCCTTCGCGCTCGCCTTGGCGGCGGCAGCGGCGGCGACGTCTTCCTTGATGCGGGCGGCCTTGCCTTCCAGGTTGCGCAGGTAATACAGCTTGGCGCCGCGCACCTTGCCCTTGCGCTTCACGGTCAGCGAGTCGATGGCCGGGCTGTGCGCCTGGAACACGCGCTCCACGCCGGTGCCGTGCGAGATCTTGCGCACGGTGAAGGCCGAATGCAGGCCGCGGCTGCGCTTGGCGATGACGAGGCCCTCGAACGCCTGCACGCGCTCGCGGTTGCCTTCCTTCACCTTGACGTTGACCACCACGGTGTCGCCTGGGCCGAAGTCCGGCAGCTGGCGGGTGATCTGCTCGGATTCGAACTGTTCAATGATCTTGTTCATGGCGCACCTGTCGGTTCACTTTTGCGATATCAATGCTGCGACCGTCATTCGACCGCATCGTCCTGCCGTGTCGCCTGCCTGGAGGCATGTTCACGACGAAATTCATCCAGCAAGGCCCGGGATGCCGCATCCAGCCCACGCTGTGACAACAAGTCCGGGCGCCGCAACCAGGTCCGCCCCAGCGATTGCTTGAGGCGCCAGCGGGCAATCGCCGCATGGTCACCGGACAGCAACACCTCCGGTACGTCACCCAGTGCGTCACGCACCGGTTTTCCATAGTGCGGACAATCCAGCAAGCCATCCGAGAATGAATCCTGCTCGGCCGACTGCGCGTCGTTCAACGCACCTTCCTGCAAGCGCCCTACCGCGTCGATGACCACCGCCGCGGCCAGCTCGCCGCCGGACAGCACATAATCGCCGATGGAAAGCTCCTCGTCGACCTCGTGCGCCAGCAGGCGCTCGTCCACGCCTTCGTAACGCCCGCAGAGCAGGCCGATGCGCGGCAGCTTCGCCAGCGCCTTAACCCTGCCCTGCGTCAGCCGCGCTCCCTGCGGACTGAGATAAACCAGATGCACCGGTTCCGGTGCCGCCGCGCGCATGGCCGCCAGGGTCGTGCGCAACGGCTCGATCATCATCACCATGCCCGGACCGCCGCCGTACGAGCTGCTGTCCACGCTGCGGTGCCGGTCGGTGGCGTAGTCGCGCGGGTTCCAGGTTTCCACCTGCAGCAGCTCGCGCTGCTGCGCGCGTCCCACCACACCGACCGCGGCACACTGGCGCACGAAGTCGGGAAACAGGCTGACGACGTCGATACGCATGATCCAAAGACCCTCTGCCGCGACCCGGCGGCCTCAGAACTCGGGATCCCAGTCCACCACCATGCGCCCTGCGGACAAATCCACCGAACGCACATACGAACCCTGGATGAAGGGAATCAGCCGCTCGCACTCGCCATCCCTCACCACCACCACGTCGTTGGCGCCAGTGGCGAACAGGTGACTGACCCGCCCCAGCTTCACATCTTCCGTGGTGACGACCTCAAGTCCTTCGAGATCGACCCAGTAATACTCGCCTTCAGCGGCAGGCGGCAGCTGTTCACGGGCGACATGGATGTCGCTGCCGACCAGCGCCGCTGCCTGCTCCCGGTCGTCCACGCCGGGCAGATGGGCCACCATGCCCTTGCCCTGCGTACGACCCTTCACACCGCTGACCTGCGTCTCCGTGCCGGACGCTGCCGTGAGCAACCACGGCTGGTAGTCGAAGATCCGCATGCGCGGCTCGGCCCAGGATTCGATCTTGAGCCAGCCCTGCACGCCGTACAGCCCGACGATGCGCCCGATCAGGACGCGCCGACCGGCTGCAACCATGCTCAGGCAGCCTGCTGCTTGCCGGCTTCCTTGACCAGGGCGGCGACCTTGTCGGTCAGCTGGGCACCCTTGCCGACCCACTCCTGCACCCGCGCGACGTTCAGCTCGAGGCGCTTGTCCTTGCCCGACGCAACCGGGTTGTAGAAGCCCACGTTCTCGATGTTGCGGCCGTCGCGCTTGTTGCGCTGGTCGGTCACGACGACGTGGTAGAACGGACGGCCCTTGGCGCCACCGCGCGAAAGACGAATCTTGACCATGGTAGAACTCCAGAATTGCCGAACCGGCGGCAGGCACACGAGAGCCGTGCGCGGTAAACGCGGCATTTTAACGGATTTTGAGGAAAAGGGAAGGCCTGACGGGAAGGAGTGAATGGCGAGAGTGGTGGCACCGGCCGACTTTCCCTCGTCCCCCGCGCTCAACGCATCGGCGGCAGCCCGCCCATGCCGCCCATACCCTTCATGGCGCCGCGCATCTGCCGCAGCAGGCCCTTGGTGCCGCCCTTGGACAGCTTGGACATCATCTTTTCCATCTGCATGTACTGCTTGAGCAGGCGGTTGACGTCGGCCGGCTGGGTACCCGAGCCGCGCGCCACCCGGGCGCGACGCGAGCCGTTCAGCAAATCCGGATGGCGGCGCTCCTTCTTCGTCATCGAGCTGATGATCGCGATCATCCGCTTCATCTCGCCGTCGTTGACCTTGGACTTCACGCTGTCCGGCAGGCTGGACACGCCGGGCAGCTTGTCCATCAGCCCGGCCAGACCGCCCATGTTGCCCATCTGCTCCAGCTGGTCCTTCATGTCGTCGAGGTCGAAGCGCTTGCCCTTCATCACCTTCTGGGCCAGCTTCTGCGCCTTGTCCTGGTCGACCTTGCGCTCGACTTCCTCGACCAGGCTCAGCACATCGCCCATGCCCAGGATGCGCTGGGCCAGGCGATCCGGGTGGAACGGCTCCAGCGCGTCGCTCTTCTCGCCGGCGCCGAGGAACTTGATCGGCTTGCCGGTGACGTAACGCACCGACAGCGCCGCGCCGCCACGGGCGTCGCCGTCGGTCTTGGTGAGGATCACGCCGGTCAGCGGCAGCGCCTCGTTGAACGCCTTGGCGGTGTTGGCGGCATCCTGGCCGGTCATCGCATCGACCACGAACAGGGTTTCGATCGGCGTGATCGCGGCGTGCAGCGCCTTGATCTCGGCCATCATCGCCTCGTCCACGTGCAGGCGGCCGGCGGTGTCGACCAGCAGCACGTCGACCACCTCGCGCCGCGCGGCGGCGATGGCATCCTTCGCGATCTGCACCGGGTCCTGACCCGCCGCGGACGGGAAGAACTTCACACCGACCTGCTCGGCCAGCGTGCGCAACTGCTCGATCGCGGCCGGACGGTAGACGTCGCAGCTGACCACCATCACCTTCTTCTTCCGGCGCTCGGTCAGCAGGCGCGCCAGCTTGGCCACCGTGGTGGTCTTGCCGGCGCCCTGCAGGCCGGCCATCAGCACCACGGCCGGCGGCTGCTGGGCCAGGTTCAGCTCGGTGTTGGCGGTGCCCATCACCACGGTCAGTTCGTCGCTGACCACCTTGATCAGCGCCTGGCCCGGCGACAGGCTCTTGATCACGTCCTGGCCGACCGCGCGCACCTTGATGCGCTGGATCAGCGCCTGCACCACCGGCAGCGCCACGTCGGCCTCCAGCAGCGCGATGCGCACCTCGCGCAAGGCTTCGCGAATGTTCTCCTCGGTCAGCCGGCCGCGACCACGCAGGCGATTGACGGTGGTGGACAGGCGTTGGCTGAGCGACTCGAACATGACGGGACCGGCAAACAGGAAAGCGCCCGATTATAGCGGACGGATCGCACCGCTCCGCATGCAGGGCGGTACAACCCTGTGCGACACTGCGCGGCCATGACCATCCACGTTCTGGCCCTGCTCGCCATCGCACTCTACCTCGCCGCCGCCACCGGGCTGGCGCGCCCGCTGCTGAGTGGCGGCCAGCCGCTGAACCGGCTGGCGCTGGCCTTGGCCGGCAGCGCCGTGCTGATCCACGCCGGCATCCTGCTGGGCATGCACCGCGGTGCGCTGGACCTGCATTTCTTCGCGGCGCTGTCGCTGGTCGCGTTCGTCGTCTCGGCGCTGACCCTGCTGGTGAACGCCTCGCGCCCGGTCGCCGCACTCGGCGTGATCGTGTTTCCGCTGACCGCCGCGCTGCTCGCCGTGGACAGCTTCCTGGCACCCCCCACCCTGCCGCAACCGATGGGCTGGCAGATCAAGCTGCACGTGACGGTCGCCCTGGTCGCGTTCGGCGTGCTGTCGATCGCCGCCGTGCTGGCGATCCTGCTGGCGATCCAGGAGCGCGCGTTGCGCCATCGCCAGTTTGGCCGCTGGCTGCGTGCGCTGCCGCCGCTGACCCTGACCGAAACCTTGCTGTTCCGCCTGATCAGCGCCGGCTTCGTGCTGCTCACGCTGACCCTGCTCACCGGCGTGCTGTTCGTCGACAACCTGTTCGGCCAGCACCTGGCGCACAAGACCGTGCTGTCGATCGGCGCCTGGCTGGTGTTCGGCGTGCTGCTGTACGGCCGCTGGCGGCACGGCTGGCGCGGCACGCGCGCGGTAAACCTGACCCTGGTCGGGATGGCCGTGCTGGTGCTGGCATTCTTCGGCAGCAAGGCGGTGCTGGAGCTGATCCTGCACCGCGGCATGTAACCGCAAGCTCAGCGGCAGGCGTCGATCGCCTCGCCCAGCCGCTCCACGCCGACCACCTCCATCTCGCCAACCTTGCCCTTCTTCGGCGCGTTCGCCTTCGGCACGATGGCGCGGCGGAAACCATGGTGGGCGGCTTCCTTCAGGCGCTCCTCGCCGTTCGGCACCGGGCGGATCTCGCCGGACAGGCCGACCTCGCCGAACGCGACCATGTGCTCCGGCAACGGCCGGTCGCGCAAGGACGACAGCACCGCCAGCAGCACCGGCAGGTCGGCCGCGGTTTCCTGCACGCGGATTCCGCCGACCACGTTGACGAACACGTCCTGGTCGTAGGCCGCCACGCCACCGTGCCGGTGCAACACGGCCAGCAGCATCGCCAGCCGGTTCTGCTCCAGCCCCAGGGTGACCCGCCGCGGGTTGCCCAGCGAGCTCTGGTCCACCAGTGCCTGCACCTCCACCAGCAGCGGCCGGGTGCCTTCGCGGGTGACCATCACCGCACTGCCCGGGGTGGGACCCGCGTGGGTGGAGAGGAAGATCGCCGAGGGATTCGGCACCTCGCGCAGGCCCTTGTCGCCCATCGCGAACACGCCCAGCTCGTTGACCGCGCCGAAGCGGTTCTTGAACGCGCGCAGCACGCGGAAGCGCGAACCGGATTCGCCCTCGAAGTACAGCACCGCGTCGACCATGTGCTCCAGCACGCGCGGGCCGGCGATGCCGCCTTCCTTGGTGACGTGGCCAACCAGGAACACGCTGGTGCCGGTCTCCTTGGCGAAGCGGGTGAGCTTGGCCGCCGATTCGCGCACCTGCGACACCGAGCCGGGCGCGGCGGTGAGCAGTTCGGTCCAGATGGTCTGGATCGAGTCGATCACCAGCACCTGCGGACGACTCGCCGCCGCCTGTTCGAGGACGCGCTCGATGCAGGTTTCGGCCAGCGCCTGCAGCGGCTCCAGCGGCAGCCCCAGGCGCTGCGCGCGCGCGGCCACCTGCGCCAGCGACTCCTCGCCGGTGACGTAGACGCTGGGCAGTTGCCCGCCCAGCGTGCCCAGCATCTGCAGCAGCAGGGTCGATTTGCCGATGCCGGGGTCGCCGCCGATCAATACCACCGAGCCCTGCACCAGGCCGCCACCGAGCACGCGATCCAGCTCGCCGATGCCGGTCAGCGTGCGCGCCTCGGTAGTCAACGCCACCGCCGTCAGCGGTGTGATGCGCGGGGCACCCGCGGCCGCGCCGGCGTAGCTGGAACGCTGCGCGCCCACCGACGGCTTCGCCGCCGAGGCCGGCGCCAGCACGATCTCGCTGAGCGTGTTCCAGGCGCCGCACTCGGCGCACGAGCCCTGCCATTTCGGGTGTTCGGCACCGCAATCGGTGCAGACATAGGCGGTCTTGGCCTTGGCCATGCGGGCTCCCGGCTGGATAGGTGGAAGAGGCGAGCTTGGCACGCAGCCATCGCAGGCGGCGAGACGCATCGACCCGAAAAACTGTCGGCCTTCGCCGCGCGATTCCCCTTCGTCAGTCGAACGATCCGACGAACGAGTCCGACGCGTGGTTGACGAACTGGGTGTAGTGGCCGAGGAAGGTCAGCTTGCAGGTGTCGGTCGGGCCGTTGCGCTGCTTGCCGATGATGATCTCGGCGACGCCCTTGTCGGGCGATTCCTTGTTGTAGTACTCGTCGCGGTAGATGAACATGATCACGTCGGCGTCCTGCTCGATGGCGCCGGACTCGCGCAGGTCGGACATCATCGGGCGCTTGTCGGCGCGCTGCTCCAGCGAGCGGTTCAACTGCGACAGGGCGATCACCGGCACGTTCAGTTCCTTGGCCAGCCCCTTCAGCGAGCGTGAGATCTCCGAGATCTCGGTGGCGCGGTTTTCCTTGTTGCCGGGCACCTGCATCAGCTGCAGGTAGTCGATCACGATCAGGCCCAGCCCGCCGTGCTCGCGGTGCAGCCTGCGCGCGCGCGAACGCAGTTCCACCGGCGACAGGCCCGGCGTGTCGTCGATGAAGATCTTCGCCTCCGACAGCAGCGCGATGGCATTGGAGACGCGCGGCCAGTCCTCCTCCTGCAGGTCGCCGTTGCGCAGGTGCTGCTGGTGGATGCGGCCGACCGAAGAGATCAGGCGGAACGCCAGCTGCGACGAAGACATTTCCATCGAGAACACCACCACCGCCTTCTTGCCGCCCAGCGCGGCGGCCTCGGCGATGTTCAGCGCGAAGGCGGTCTTGCCCATCGACGGGCGCGCCGCCACGATGATCAGGTCCGACGGCTGCAGGCCGGAGGTGAGCCGGTCCAGGTCGGTGAAGCCGGTGCTGACGCCGGTGAGCTGGCCGCGGTTCTCGTAGCGCTCGGTGAGCAGGCGGAAAGCGTCCTTCACCGCCTCGCGCATCGAGACCGAATCCTTCTTGCCGCGCGCGCCGGATTCGGCGATGTGGAATACGCGCTGCTCGGCGCTTTCCAGCACCTCGTGCACGCTCTTGCCCTCGGGCCGGTAGCCGTCCTCGGTGATCGAGGTACCGGCGTCGATCAGCTGGCGCAGCACCGACTTCTCGCGCACGATCTCGGCGTAGGCGGCGATGTTGGCCGCGCTGGGTGTGCTGTTGGCCAGTTCGATCAGGTAGCCGGCGCCGCCGACCATCTCGGCCAGGCCGTTGCTCTCGAACCAGTCGCCCAGGGTCACCGCGTCGCACGGCATGCCCTTGTTCGCCAGTTCGTTGATGGCGCGCCAGATCAGCCGGTGGTCCTTGCGGTAGAAATCGTCCTCGCCGAGCCGGTCGGCCACCTTGTCCAGCGCGTCCGGCGCCAGCATCAGGCCGCCCAGCACCGCCTGCTCGGCATCGATCGAATGCGGCGGCACGCGCAGCGCCTCGATGGCGGGAGAGGAGGATTTGCGCTCAGGCACGAAGGACATCGATTTACCTCTGGAGAATGGCCCCACGGTCGGCACGCCCTGCGCCTACATGCCGCGGACGGTCACACCGACATCATCATGCGCGGCGCCGTCTCGCCCGTCGAGACAACAAGTCTGTGGATAAGCTGTGGAGCGACGTGGATAAGAAAGTGCCCGGGGCACGGGCATCGCAAAACAAACGGGCGCCTCGCGGCGCCCGGATGCTTCCAGCCTGCGGATGAAGCTTACTTGTCGCCGACCACGATCACCTTCACCGTGGTCTGCACGTCGGCGTGCAGGCTCACCACCACGTCGTACTCGCCGACGTTGCGCAGCGGGCCTTCGCCCAGGATCACTTCGTTCTTGTGGACTTCGTGGCCGGCGGCGACCAGCGCCTCGGCGATGTCGCGCGGACCGACCGAGCCGAACAGCTTGCCTTCGGCGCTGGAGTGCGCGGCAATGGTCACCGCGACCTCGGCCAGCTTGGCCTTGCGCGACTCGGCATTGGCCAGCATGGTGTTGGCCTTCGCCTCGTACTCGGCGCGGCGCTGTTCGAACGCGGCCAGGTTGGCGGCATTGACGCGCACGGCCTTGCCCTGCGGCAGCAGGTAGTTGCGGCCGTAACCCGGCTTCACGGTGACCTTGTCACCCAGGTTGCCGAGGTTGCGGACTTTCTGCAGAAGAATGAGTTCCATGATGCTTTCCTGTTCGTTAGCACCGGTGCGGCCCGATGCAGCCAGAGGACGGTTGTCCGAAGGATGTCCGATGTCCCGCCCGGCCGTAGCCGGGCGGGACTACCCGCCGCAGCGCCAGGCTGCGGACGGTCACGCTCAGACGTCGTGGTTGTCGGTGTACGGCAGCAGCGAGAGGAAGCGCGCGCGCTTGATCGCGGTGGCCAGCTGGCGCTGGTAGCGCGCCTTGGTGCCGGTGATGCGGCTGGGCACGATCTTGCCGTTCTCGGTGATGTACTGGCGCAGCGTGTTGAGATCCTTGTAGTCGATCTCCTTCACGTTCTCGGCCGTGAAGCGGCAGAACTTGCGGCGGCGGAAAAACTTGGACATGTCTGTGCTCCTGATCAGTCGTCGCTGTCGCGATCGTTGTCGCGGTCGTGGCCGCGGCCCTCGCCGTCACCCTCGTCGTCGCGGCGACGGGTGGACTTGGCGTCGTCCTTTTCCTTCGACTTCAGGATGAAGGACGGCTCGGTATCGGCCTCGTCGCGACGGATCACCAGATGACGCAGCACGGCGTCGTTGAAACGGAAACCCGACTCCAGCTCGTTCAGCGCATGCTGGCTGACTTCGATGTTGAGCAGCACGTAATGTGCCTTGGCCAGATTGACGATCGGATAGGCCAGCTGACGACGGCCCCAGTCCTCCAGGCGGTGGATCTTGCCGCCGTCGGTCTCGATCAGGGCCTTGTAGCGCTCGAGCATGGCCGGAACCTGCTCGCTCTGGTCAGGGTGGACCATGAACACAACTTCGTAATGACGCAGGGTCATTGTGGGTTGACTCCTTGTGGATGCGGCCTTGCGGCCCTGCAGCCTCCCGCCGGTGCGGTGAGGCAAGTGTCCTGCCGGCGCCGCTTCGGGCGTGGGCAGAAGCGGAATTGTACGGCGCCTACGAATGGTCACGCAAGTCATTGAAAACCATGACCCGCATGACGACGCCAGGAGACCCCGACATTCAGCTGACGGTGAAGCTCTCGCCGCAGCCGCACTCCCCGGTGGCGTTCGGGTTGTGGAACACGAAGCTGGCGTTGAGCCCCTGCCGCTGGAAGTCGATCACCGTGCCATCGACCATGGCCAGACTCTTGTCGTCGACGATCAGCGGCAAGCCGTCGACCTCGACCAGCCGGTCGCCCTCGCCGACCGCGTCGGCCAGGTCCACCACGTAGGCGAAACCGGAACAACCGGTGCGCTTGACGCCGAAACGCACTCCGGCCGCCTGCGGCGTACCCGCCAGAAAGTGGCGCATGCGTTCATTGGCGGCGGGGGTAATGGTGATGCTCATGGCGGTGGATCGACCTCGACTGGATGGCCCGGAAAGTCGCAGCGCGGGTGACAGCTACATTATCATGCCGGTTTGGCCTTGCGGCGCCGCTGCCTGCGCCGTTCATCATCATCTTACGCGCCGGCACGCGGCGCATCAGCAGGAGTTCCAACCGATGGCCGTGGTCAGTGTGAAGCAGGCTCTCTCCGGCAAGCTCGACGCCGGCAGCGCGGTGACCGTGCGCGGCTGGGTACGTACCCGTCGCGACTCCAAGGCCGGCCTGTCCTTCGTCAACGTCACCGACGGCTCCTGCTTCGACCCGATCCAGGCGGTGGTACCGGCCACCCTGGATAACTACGACAGCGAGGTGAAACACCTCACCGCCGGCGCCGGCGTGATCGTCTCCGGCACGCTGGTCCCCTCGCAGGGCAAGGGCCAGGCGTTCGAACTGCAGGCGAACGAGGTCATCGTCACCGGTTTCGTCGACGACCCGGAAACCTACCCGATCCAGCCCAAGCAGCACACCATGGAATTCCTGCGCGAGGTCGCCCACCTGCGCCCGCGCACCAACCTGTTCGGCGCGGTCACCCGCGTGCGCCACACCATGATGACGGCGATCCACCGCCACCTCACCGAACAGGGCTTCTTCTGGATCAACACGCCGATCATCACCACCTCCGACGCCGAGGGCGCCGGCGACATGTTCCGGCTGTCCACGCTGGATCTGGCCAACCTGCCGCGCGATGACAAGGGCAAGATCGACTTCCGCAAGGATTTCTTCGGCCGCGAGGCGTTCCTCACCGTGTCCGGCCAGCTCAACGTCGAGGCGTACGCGCTGGCGATGAGCAAGGTCTACACCTTCGGCCCCACCTTCCGCGCCGAGAACTCCAACACCCCGCGCCACCTGGCCGAGTTCTGGATGGTCGAGCCGGAGATCGCGTTCGCCGACCTCGCCGCGGATGCCGACTGCGCCGAGGCGTTTCTCAAGGCGATCTTCAAGGCCGTGCTGGACGAGCGCCCCGACGACATGGCGTTCTTCGCCGAGCGCGTGCAGAGCGACGCAATCACCCGAATGGAAGCCTTCATCGCCAAGCCGTTCGAGCGCATCGACTACACCGACGCCATCACCATCCTGCAGAAGTCCGGCCAGAAGTTCGAATACCCCGTGGCCTGGGGCATCGACCTGCAGACCGAGCACGAGCGCTACCTGGCCGAGAAACATATCGGCCGTCCTGTGGTCGTCATGAACTACCCCGAGGCGATCAAGGCGTTCTACATGCGCTTGAACGATGACGAGAAGACGGTTGCGGCGATGGACGTGCTGGCGCCGGGCATCGGCGAGATCATCGGCGGCAGCCAGCGCGAGGAGCGGCTGGACTACCTCGACCGCCGCATGGTCCAGTTCGGCCTCGACCCCGCCGCCTATGGCTGGTACCGCGACCTGCGCCGTTATGGCACGGTACCGCACGCCGGCTTCGGCCTCGGCTTCGAGCGCCTGCTGGTCTACATCTGCGGCCTGTCCAACATCCGCGACGCCATTCCCTATCCCCGGGCCGCCGGAACGGCCGAATTCTGAGCAACCCACCCGCCATGTCGCTTCGATTCCCTGCCATCGCCGCCGTACTGGCCCTCGCCGCCCTGCTGGGCGGCTGCCACACTGCCAAGGCCTTGCTGCCGCCGAACCTGCGACCGCCATCGGAGAATACCGGCGATGCACTGAAACTGGCCCAGCTGCAGCTGATGCAGGCCACGCCGTGCTGCAGCAGCTTCGCCGACTTCTCCTACCGGAACATGCTGCCGTGGCAGCCGCAGAAGTTCGTGCTGGGCAGCGGCAGCATGGTCGCCAACCTCAACGGTACGCAGAGCTACTTCCTTGCCTTCCGCCTGCCCATCGACGTGAAGTTGCCGTACCAGGTCGCCATGAAGTCGGAATTGAACGGCCGCTGGCTGCACGCAAGCTACCTGTTCGCGCCTACCGTGGTGCTGTTGGACGAGGGCTTCCAGCCGATCCGCTCCGAGGACATCGGGTTGTGCGAACACATGGGCTGGGGTGAGGAAACCACCGGCGCCTTCGGCAGCCTGAAGATCGACAGCAAGCAGGCACGCTACCTGCTGGTCTACAGCTCCGCCGAGCAGCAGTCGGGCAAGACCTACTGGGAGCAGTCGCCGGCATCGTTCTCCAGCTCCAGCGCCGCCACGCTGCAGATGAATTCCACCGGCAGCTTCAGCATCCCGCACGGTCCGGACGGCGTGCTGTGGGTGGGCATGATGAACAAGACCTACGAGAAGGCGCTCAACAACGCGATCTGCAAGAAGGCCGCGAAGGGCGACGGCGTGCTGAACACCTTGCGCACCGCGCTGCCGCTGCCCTGGAGCAACAACGGCAACGGCGGCAAGACCGGCCACAGCCCGCCATGATCGCCCTCTACCTCGCCCTGCTGGCGAGCGGCGTCGGCTTGTTCGTGCTGTCGTACGTGGCGCCGTTCCGGGTCGCCGCGCTGCTGCGCGCACGCTACCCGCAGCACTGGCAGGTCATCGCTGCGGCCGCGCAAGGCCGGCTCTCCGGCTTCCGCATCTGGGCCAACATGCAGCAGGTGCTGCGCTCTCCGGCCCTGCCCGCGCTGGGCGACGCCGCGATCGACCGCTGGCGCCTGGCATGGCGCTACAGCCAATGGCTGGGCTGGCTGTGCTGGCTCGCCGCGCTGGCCATGCGGCTGTGGGTGCACTGAAGGAGCACGGCATGCAACTGGATCTGGGTGGACGTCACGCGCTGGTCTGCGGCGCTTCGCAGGGTATCGGCCGCGCCAGCGCGATGGAGCTGGCCGAACTCGGCGCCAGCGTCACCCTGCTGGCGCGCTCGGGCGACAAGCTCGAGGACGTCGCCGAAAGCCTGCCGCAGACACGTGCCGGGCAGCGGCACGATTGGTACAGCGTCGACATGCTGGACATCGCCGGCCTGCAGGCCACGGCTGCCGGGATCGTCGCCCGCGCTGCGGTGCACATCCTGATCAACAACACCGGCGGACCGCCGGGCGGCCCGGCGCACAGGGCGGAACCGGCGGCCTTCGAGACGGCATTCCGCCAGCACCTGCTGGCCGGCCAGGTGCTGCTGCATGCCGTGCTGCCCGGCATGCGAGAAAGCGGCTACGGCCGTCTCGTCAACGTGATCTCCACTTCGGTGAAGGAGCCGATCGCCGGGCTGGGCGTGTCCAACACCGTGCGCGCCGCGGTCGCCGGCTGGGCCAAGACCCTGTCCGCCGAACTGGCTGCCGACGGCATCACCGTCAACAACGTGCTGCCCGGCTACACCCGCACCCAGCGCCTCGACAGCCTGCTCGCCGCGAAGGCGGCCGCGAGCGGTCGCGACCGGGACGCCGTCGCACGCGAACTGATGGCCACGGTCCCGGCCCGCCGGTTCGGTGAAGCCAGCGAAGTCGCCGCGGTGATCGCGTTCCTGTGCACGCCCGCGGCCGCCTACGTCAACGGCGTCAGCATCGCGGTGGACGGTGGTCGCACCCGCGCGTTGAGCTGAGCGATCCGTCGTCGTCGCCCCATTGCACGCCGGCGCATACGCCGGCGTCCGGTGCAATTGCGGCACGCTGGTCCTAAGCTTGCGCGGATGCCCACTCCGCGCCTAGCCAATCTGATCGATGGTCGCCTGCAGGCGCCCCGGCTCGACACCTGGCTCGACGTGCACGAGCCGGCGACCGGCCAAGTCTTCATGCAGTGCCCCGATTCGACGGCGGCGGACGTCGCCGCGGCAGTGGATGCCGCCGGCCGGGCCGCGGCAGGATGGGCCGGCACCCCGATCGAGCAGCGCGCGCTTCTGCTGCAGCGGCTGGCTGACCTGGTCGAGGCGCGGCTGGAGGAATTCGCCGCACTGGAGTCGCGCGACAGCGGCAAGCCGCTGGCTCTTGCGCGCCGGCTCGACATCCCGCGGGCGGTCAGCAACCTGCGCTACTTCGCCGCTGCGATCATCGGCTGGGGCAGCGAGTCGCACGCGATGGAAGCGGGTTCCACCGGTAGCGCCGCGATCAACTACACCCTGCGCCAACCACTCGGCGTGGTCGGCTGCATCAGCCCGTGGAACCTGCCGCTGTACCTGTTCAGCTGGAAGATCGCGCCGGCGCTGGCAACCGGCAACACGGTGGTGGCCAAGCCGTCGGAAGTGACGCCGTGCACCGCCGCCCTGCTGGGCGAGCTGAGCATCGAGGCCGGCTTTCCACCCGGCGTGCTGAACATCGTGCACGGTCGCGGTCCCGCTGCGGGCCAGGCGATCATCGACCATCCGCAGATCAGGGCGATCTCGTTCACCGGCAGCACCGCCACCGGCGCACGGATCGCCGCCGCCGCGGCCGCGCAGTTCAAGAAGGTATCGCTGGAGATGGGCGGCAAGAACCCGGCGATCGTGTTCGCTGACGCCGACCTGTCGGACGCGAATCTGGACACCATCGTGCGCTCGGGTTTCGCCAACCAGGGCGAGGTCTGCCTGTGCGGCTCGCGACTACTGGTGCAGCGCTCGATCTACGACACCTTCCGCCAGCGTTATCTGGCACGCGTGCAGGCGCTGCGCGTGGGCGACCCGCGCGACGCCGGCAGCGACCTCGGCGCGATGGTCTCGCGCACGCACTACGACAAGGTGCTCGGCTGCATCGAGCAGGCCCGCGCCGAAGGCGGTCGCGTGCTCTGCGGCGGCGCTGCGGTCACCCTGCATGGCCGCTGCGCTGGCGGCTGGTTCATCGCGCCGACCGTGATCGAGGGCCTGCCGTCCGCGGCGCCGACCAACCAGCAGGAAATCTTCGGCCCGGTGGTCACTTTGATCCCGTTCGAGGACGAAGCCGAGGCGCTGGCGATCGCCAACGACAGCCGCTACGGGCTGGCTGCCTCGCTGTGGACGCGGGACCTCGCGCGCGCGCACCGGCTCGCCGGCCGGCTCGACTTCGGCATCGTGTGGATCAACTGCTGGCTGCTGCGCGATCTGCGCACGCCGTTCGGCGGCACCAAGCAATCCGGCGTCGGCCGCGAAGGAGGCAGCGAAGCGCTGCATTTCTTCACCGAGCCGAAGAACGTCTGCATCGCGTACGGCGCTGCACCGTAGCGCCATCCGCCTACCGCATCCCGGACCCGGAGTCTTGATGAACTCACTGAAAGACCTGCTTGCCAACAATCGCCGCTGGGCCGACCAGGTCACCGCGCAGGAACCGGACTTCTTCGAGAAGCTCGCGCGCCAGCAGGCGCCGAAGTACCTGTGGATCGGCTGCTCCGATTCGCGCGTGCCGGCCACCCAGATCGTCGACCTGCCGCCGGGCGAGATCTTCGTGCACCGCAACGTGGCCAACGTGGTGGTGCATACCGACCTCAACGCGCTCAGCACCATCCAGTTCGCGGTGGACGTGCTCAAGGTGAAGCACATCCTCGTCGTCGGCCACTACGGTTGCGGCGGCGTCGGTGCGGTGCTGAAGGAGAGCCGGCTTGGCCTGATCGACAACTGGCTCAGGCACATCACCGACATTGCCCTGAAGCATGCCGACAAGCTCGATCCGGCGCAGTCGTTCGCCATGCGCCACGCGCACCTGTGCGAACTGAACGCACTGGAGCAGGCGCTCAACGTCTGCCATACCACGGTGGTGCGCGAAGCGTGGGAACGCGGCCAGCAACTGGCCGTGCATGCCTGGATCTACGGGCTGGACGATGGCCACATCCATGACCTGGGCCTGGACGTGCGCGGCCGCAAGCAGCTGCCCGAGGCCTACGAACAGGCGGTGATCCAGCTCACGCGGCGCTGGGCCGGCACGGCATGAACAGCGAAGGCATCCGCACCGACGCCGCGCCGGTGCCCGTCGGTGCCTACCCGCACGCACGGCGCGTGGGCAACCTCTTGTTCCTGTCCGGCGTGGGGCCGCGCCAGCCCGGCACGAACGCGATTCCCGGCAACGTCCACGACGCGGACGGGCGACTGGTCGACTACGACATCGAGGCGCAGTGCCGGCAGGTGTTCGCCAACGTACGCGCGGTGCTGGAAGCCAGCGGCGCACGCTGGGAGGATCTGTTCGACGTCACCGTATTCCTCACCGACATGCAGCGCGACTTCGCCGCCTACAACCGCCTCTACGCGGAACATTTCGCCGGCGTCGACGCCTGCCGCACCACGGTGGGCATCGACGCGCTGCCCACGCCGATCGCGATCGAGCTGAAATGCATCGCCGCCTTGCCGGCGCCGTCGCGCTGAACTGCCGGGGACGGCGCGCGGACAAGTCGCGCCCATGAAAAACCCCGCCGGACTGCGCCGGCGGGGTTCCGGTCCAACTACGACACCATCAGCCCGCCGTCGATGCCGGCGCCGGCGTCGTGCCTCCGGCGGCGGCCTTGTGGCTCTTGTGATGGCGGGACTTGTGGTGCGACTTGTGGTGCATGGCCGTCTTCGGTGCAGCGTCTGCGGCGGCAGCGGGAGTCGCCGCGGGAGCTGCCTGCGCCGCGGGAGCAGCCGCCTGCGAAGCGGGAGCAGCCTGGGCCAGCGCGGAACCGGCAAGCACGACGCCCGCCACAAGCAGTGAAGCAGTCAGGAGTTTACGCATCATGATGTCGAGCCTCGGACGATGTAGGTATCGCGGACCCGGCCGGACCCCGGCCACTCGGGCGGCGCGACGAACCGACGATGCGACGGTGATGGAATACCAAGGCTGAATGGAACGCGCGTCTTCCCGCGCATCGTGCACGGCGCGATCTTGACTTTCGCCACGCCCGTGCGGACTCGCAACAACCTGCGGTCAGGCCAGGCAGGTCCGCAGCATGCGGCCGATCAGATCCTGCACCGCGGGCGCTTTCGCCTCGTCGTACGCGAAGCTCTCCTCGTCCATGTAATTGAGCTGCGCCAACTCCAGTTGCACGGCCTGCACGCCGGTCGCGGGCGTGCCGTAATGGCGCGTGATGTAGCCGCCCTTGAAGCGGCCGTTGACGGCAAAACCGAACTGCGACTGCGACTCCAGGCAGGTCTGCAGCCGGGCCTGCAGCGCCGGGGTGCAGCTCGCCCCGGCCGCCGTGCCGAGATTGAAATCCGGCAGTCGCCCCTCGAACAGCATGGGCACCCGGCTGCGGATCGAGTGCCCTTCCCACAGCACTGCCCGGCCATGCTCCGCGCACAATCGCGCAAGTTCCTGCGCAATGGCCTGATGGTAGGGCCGCCAGCAATCGTTCACCCGCTGTTGGATTTCGGCGGCGTCCGGCTCGCCGCCATCCTGATACAGGGGCTCGCCGTCGAAGCCGAGCAGTGGAACCAAGCCGGTCTCGCGTTGCCCCGGATACAGCGCATGGCCGTCGACGGGGCGATTCAGGTCGACGACATAGCGCGAGAGCTGCGGTTTCAGCACGCTGGCGCCCAACGCCCGGGCCAGCGGCTCGTACAGCCGGCCGACATGCCAGTCGGTGTCCGGCGCACGGCGTGCCGCCGGACGCATCCGCGCGGCGATGTCGTCGGGAATGAAACTGCCGTCGTGCGGCAGGCTGATCAACAGCGGCGCACTACCGCGCTGCAAGGTAAAGGTTGCCATCGACGCATTGTACCCGGGCCCGGGGCCGCAGGAGCTTGCCTGCCGGCGCGCACGCAGGCACGCTAGTCCCGAATCATCCGCGGGGATTGAAGATGCCGGCCAGAGCACTGTTCCGAATGATTCCCGTCGCACTCTGCATGGGCGCGCCATTGGCCTCGCCAGTGCTGGCGCAGGACTTCAGCCCTGCCGCCGTCGAGATGTTCCACGGCCTGCGGCAGCAACCCAACGATCTGGCCCGCTACGTCTACCTGGTCAAGACGCTGCAGGAGCTCCCCGTCGCCGACCGGCCACTCGCGATGCAGATGTTCGCTTCGGTCGAGAACGAACTGGGCCTCTACAACGAGGCGCTGCGCGACTTCCCGCTGAAGAGCCACGTGGCGGCGGACACCGCCATCCCCACGGCGGCACAATGGAAAGCCGCCGACGCCGTCGACGTCATCGTCCGGCAGGCCGCCGACCGCCGCATCGTGCTGATCAACGAGGCGCACCACGACGCCCATACCCGGCAGCTCACGCTGGCCCTGCTCCCCCGCCTGCGCGCGCTTGGCTTCGACTATTTCGCGGCGGAGGCCTTGCTCGACAAGGACGCCAGCCTGATGAAGCGCGGATACCCGATCCGGACCAGCGGCAGCGAATACCTGCGCGAACCCTCGTACGGCGAGATCGTGCGCACGGCGATCAAGCTGGGCTTCAAGGTCGTGTCCTACGACATGGATAGTCGCAGCACGCAGGAACGCGAAGCCGGGCAGGCCCGGAACCTGTACCGCAAGGTGTTTGCCAAGGATCCCGACGCCAGGCTGTTCGTCCACGCCGGCTACGCGCACATCGACAAGGCCAAGGGCCGGCTTGGCAACACCGTGCCGATGGCCATGCAACTGCAACAGCTGACCGGCATCGAACCCTTGTCGATCGACCAGACCCAGTTCCGCGAGCAGGTGCCCAGCGAGCCGGACGCCTACACGGAACTGGTCAGGAACTTTCCTTCCAAAGACCCCTTCGTCCTGCTCGACCGCACCACCGGCAAGCCGTGGAGCGCCCACCCGGAGCAATACGACATCAACGTGCTGCTGCCGCCCGCCGCCGGCCAGCGCGCCGTCGAGAGCGGCTATACCCAGCCCTCGACGATCGTGCACGACATGATCCGCAGCCAACCCATGCTGGCGCACTTCGTCAACACGCAGCGCCCGGAATGGCTCACCCTGCACGACGAGCGCTTCCCGTACACGGTCAGCACGACCCTGTGCCGGGTCACCACCCCCTGCGTCGTCGACGCGCACTACCTCGACGAAGACGAGGACGCCGTCGCCGCCGACCGCTACGCCTTCATGCAGGGCGACACCGTGAGCAAGCTGTACCTGCGGCCCGGCCGCTACCGGTTGCGCGCCTGGGACATCCGCGGCAGAACCCTGTCCGAACAAGTCATCACGGTCAACAAGCGCTAGCTGCGTGCGTCCGGACCCGCCTGATCGCTTGACGGTGCGGCGAGAAAACCAGGGCTGTCCACACGCCACGGCAACATCACCACCCTGACCATCCGGCGACCGCCGCATCTTCCCGCGCGATGCGAAGAACATCTTTTGCCTGCGCATTCCCGCGCTTGCCGGCAGCGGCACGAGCGCCGATGGACGACCATTCGACGAACGCGCCGTGCTGGTCGCCATGCCCGGCCCGGCAGCCTCCTTCCGGTCGCCCGAGCGCTTGCCTTGAAAGAATTACAGGCGTAGTCTTACACTTAAACTACACATGTAATCCAAAGGAAGCGCGCCCATGCCCGACAGACCCATTGCCATCAGCGAGGCCGAAAGCCGGGTGATGGAGTTGCTGTGGCGGCAGTCTCCCCAAACCTCCGAGGAGATCGTCGCTGCCCTGTTGCAACCCACCGGCTGGCACGAGAAAACCATCCGCACCCTGCTCAGCCGCCTGCTCGGCAAGGGCGCGGTGATCGCTGACAGGGACGGCCGACGCTACCTCTATTCGCCCACCCTGACCCGGGAGCAATGGCAATCGCAGGAAAGCCGCAGCCTGCTCGATCGCGTGTTCGGCGGGCGGCTATCGCCGCTGCTGGTGCATTTCAGCTCCCACGAGAAACTGAGCGCGAAGGACGTCGCCGAGCTGCGCAAGCTGCTCGACGCGATCGAGAAAAAAGGGCGCTGAAGTGGATACCGTGACCATGCGCTCGTTGCTGCTCGTGACCCTGGCCATGATCGTGGTGCTGCTGGCACGGCGCCCGTTGCGACGGAGCGTCGGCGCCGGCCCCGCATTCACGCTGTGGCTGCTGCCGCCGCTGGTGGCCGTGCTGCCGTGGCTGCCCGCCCTGCCGGCGCCATGGCCGATGCTGCCGGTGATCCACGTGCTGCCGGGCGACGCCGCCGTGACAGCGGTCG
Source organism: Rhodanobacter sp. KK11 (assembly GCF_033345435.1). NCBI lineage: Bacteria > Pseudomonadati > Pseudomonadota > Gammaproteobacteria > Lysobacterales > Rhodanobacteraceae > Rhodanobacter > Rhodanobacter sp. KK11. The sequence continues at coordinate 1,108,891 of NZ_JAWPMI010000001.1, read as the reverse complement.
TCCCCATCCTCGACGCTCCCGTCGGATCGTGGCTGCGGGCGACATGGCTGGTCGGCGTGTCGCTGGGGCTGCTGCGATTGGCCACCCGCTACCTGCGCCTGCGTCGGCACTGCCGCCGCCTGCCCGCCCTCCTGACGATCGCCCTGCGACGCGAAATGGATGCGCTCGATCCGCGCCGCCTGCGCCTGCATCCGGCCGGGCCTGCCGTACTGTGGGCGCCGCGCAGCCTGGTGCTGCTGCCGCCGGACTTCATGCAGCGCTTCGATGCCGCGGAACGCCGGCTGATCCTTCGCCATGAACTGGCCCACCTTGAGCGCGGCGACGTGTTGTGGAACCTGCTCGCCGAGCTGGGCTGCACACTGCTGTGGTTCCACCCGCTGGCGTGGCTGGCGCTGCCAAGATTCCGGCTCGACCAGGAGCTGGCCTGCGACGAGCGCGTGTTGCGTGAGTCGCCGCAAGACGAAGCCGGCTACGCGCGCATCCTGATGCACAGCGTGGGCACGCCTTCCGTACCCGCGTTGATTCCCTGGCTCGCCGAGCCACAACTCAAGGAGCGACTCACCATGATCCAGCGTCATCGTCCCGGCGCCCTGCGCCGTCGCGTCGGTTGTCTTGCACTCGCCACGCTGATGGCAGGCGGCGTATTCGTGGTCCAGGCCAGCACTGGGCCGTCGTCCGATCGGCAAGCCGAATCGGATCTGACCTACAACGCAAAACTCCAGCCCCGCTACCCTGCTCCGGCGATCAAGAACAACGAGCAAGGTACGGTACTGCTGACGGTCCAGGTCCATGCCGACGGTACGGTGGGCACCATCGCCTACGACCCGAAGCACAGCACCACCACGTCTGCTGACCTGATCGCCGCCGCCAGCGATGCGGCAAGGCAATGGCACTTCAATCCACAGATGAAGGGAGGGAAGCCGATCGACGGCTACGCGCGCGTGCCGGTCAAATTCGCCCTGACGCCGCTTCCCGACGGAACCAACCAGGATTAAGTTGAGAAATTGAATCCAGAATGCAAAAAAGTGCATTGATTTGCGTATGAATTATTGAATTGATAACCTCGGCACGCCCCAGCCGAGGTTGTCTCGTGAGTCCGCAGCCCGTCGCCCGAATGCCCTCGTCGTTAGCGCTGCCGCAAATCGCGCGCTGGATGCTGCTTTTCCTTGCGATCGGCTTGCTGGCCGCGTGCGCCAGCGGTCCGCAACGGCGCCAGCCAACTTACAAGGCCTCGCAGTCGGCACTGGCCGACCTGCCGCCGCGCGCACCGTCGGCCGCCAGCGCCGGGGAGGCGAACGACGTCCTGTTCCGCGCGATCGGGCTGGTCGGCACGCCGTACCGCTGGGGCGGCAACACCCCGGCCGGCGGCTTCGACTGCAGCGGCCTGGTCGACTACATCTACCGTACTGCCGCCGGCATCAGGCTGCCGCGCACCTCGCACGAGATGGCTTCGATGGACGGCCGCAAGGTACGCAAGATGACCCAGCTGGCCAGCGGCGACCTGGTGTTCTTCGACATCGGCGGCGCGATCAGCCACGTCGGCGTGTACGTCGGCAAGGGCCGTTTCGTGCACGCGCCGAACAGTGGCGGCACGGTGCGGCTGGACGACATCGACGGGCCGTACTGGGGCGACCATTTCGCCTATGGGAAGCGGGTGCTGGATTGAGGTGTTGAGTGGACGGGGAGAAACCGGGTTTGAGGGAGGCCGGAGCTACCCCTCTCCCCCACAGGGATTCCCTGGCGGTCACAACTCTCCCCTGAAAGGGGAGAGGGCAAACGAAAAAACGGCGCCGAGGGCGCCGTTTTTGCTTTGACTTTTTATGCGCCGGTCAGTGCTCCGCACTGCCCGGCGCATGGGCGTGACCGTGGGCGATTTCTTCCTCGGTGGCGTCGCGCACTTCGCCGATGGCCACGTCGAAATGCAGCGTCTTGCCTGCCATCGGGTGGTTCAGGTCGACGTCGATCGTGCTCATGCCGACCTTGTGCACGGTCACCGCACGCTGGCCGCCCTGCTTCAACTGCAGCACGGTCGTCATGCCCGGCTTGAGGCGATTCGCCCGCGGGAAATACTTCTTGGGCACGCGCTGGATCTGGCCTTCCTGACGCTCGCCGTAACCGTCGGCCGGGGCCACGTCCACGCTCAGCGTCTCGCCGGCCTCGTGGCCTTCCAACGCCGTTTCCAGGCCCGGAATCAGCTGGCCATGGCCGAGCAGGATCCACAGCTGCTCATCGCGGTCGTGCGAGCTTTCAACCTTCTCACCATCCACCGTCAGCGTGTAGTGGATTGCGATGACCTTGTCCTTGCCAGCCTTCATTGCCTGTCTCGTCGGTGGAATCAAACGGCGGATTCTAGCAGCAGCCCGCCAAGCTAGGACACGCGGTGAGCGAAGCCCACCCCACGGGCCTCCGGCCCCAGCCACAGCAGCAACGCCAGCAGCAGCGCCACCAGCGTCATCCACAGCGCCATGGCGAACGCAAAATCGCCACCATGCCGCTGCGCCAGCCAGGTTTGCGCAGTAGCGGTGATGGCCGCCAGCAGATTGCCCATCTGGTAGGCAAAGCCCGGCAAGGTGCCGCGCACCGCCGCCGGCGACAGCTCGTTCAGATGCGTCGGCACCACGCCCCAGGCGCCTTGCACCATCGCCTGGATCAGGAACGCGCCCAGCCCCAGCAGAACCAGCGAGCCGCCGTACATCCACAGCGGAATCGCCGGAATCGCCAGCAGCGCGGCGAGCATCATCGCCCGGCGCCGGCCGATCCGCTCCGACAGCGCGCCGAAGTACAGGCCACCGACCAGCGCCCCCAGGTTCAGCAGCGCCACCAGCACGAAGGCCGCCGCCGAGCCGGTGGGCAGGTGCAGGTTGACCTCCTCGAAGGTGTGGTACATGTCCTGCGAGCCGTGGCTGAACATGTTGAACGCCGTCATCAGCAGCATCAGGTAGATCGCCAGCTTCCAGTGCCCGCGCATGGCTTCCCGCAGGCCGGGTCGCCGCGCCGCCCGCGCGCCCTCCTGCCATACCGCCGACTCCGGTACCTTGCGGCGGATGTACAGCACCAGCAGCGCCGGCAGCGCGCCGACCACGAACAGGCCGCGCCAGCCGATGTGGTCGATCAGCAGCCAGTTCGCCAGCGCAGCGAGGAAGAAGCCGCACGGGTAGCCGCTCTGCAGCAGGCCCGACACCGCGCCACGTGCCTTTGCCGGAATCGACTCCATCGCCAGCGACGCGCCGATACCCCATTCGCCGCCCATCGCGACGCCGAACAGGAAGCGCAGCACCAGCAGCGCGCTCAGCGACGAGGCGAATGCCGTGGCGAACTCGAACAGCGAGAACAGCACCACATCCAGCATCAGGATCGGCCGTCGCCCGAAGCGGTCGGCCAGCCGCCCGAACAGCAGCGCGCCCAGCGGCCGCGCCGCCAGAGTCAGGAACAGCGCGTAGGTGATTTCGGCGGTGCCCACCTGGAACTCCCTCGCCACCGTGACGATGACGAAGGTCAGCAGGAAGTAGTCGAACGCATCCAGCGTCCAGCCCAGGAAACTGGCCAGCACCGTGTGCCGCTGGGTGGCATCGAGTTCACGCAAGGGGGCAAGCAGCGACATCGGTCTCTCCTCGAACGGGACGTCGCCCGCCGGCGCCGATGGTACTCGCGCGCAAACAGCTCCCGGCGAGGGGTATCCGGAGACTTTGCGCAGGCTCTAAGCTTCCTGCATGGCCTGAACCGGGATTCGGATGGACCACCGCAGCCGCCAGCGTATCGCCCAGCTGTACGACAGCCGCCTGCAGCGCGGCTACGTCCTCGGCAAGCTCGCCGGCGACCCGGTCTACGCCGCCACCGCCGCGCTGGTGGCCGGCACGGCGCTGCCGCTGCTCGACATTGGCTGCGGCATCGGCCTGCTCGGGCTGTACCTGCACGCGCAGGGCCATGCCCGCCCCTACCTCGGCGTGGACCACGACGCGCGCAAGATCGTCGCCGGGCAACTTGCCGTGCAGCGTGCCGGACTCGCGGCATCGATCAGCCTGCGCCATGCCGACGTATCCGAGCTGCCGCCGATGCACGGCCACGTCGCGCTGCTCGACGTGCTGCACTACCTGCCCGCCGAACGCCAGCCCGCCTTGCTGCGGGAGGCCGCCCGGCACCTGGCGCCCGAGGGCTGCCTGATCATCCGCAACGTGCTGCGCGAACCGAACTGGCGCTTTCAGGCCACCCGCGTCGAAGAATTTTTCCTGCGCAGCTCCGGCTGGATCCCCGGTGGTGCGCAGCATTATCCGACTGCCGGCGAACTGCGTGCGCCGCTGGAAGACGCCGGACTCGAGGTGCGCATCGAGCCGCTGCGCGGACGCACGCCGTTCAACAGCTACCTGGTCGTGGCGCGGCCGCATCGCTGAAGCGATTCCCGGCGCGGCGTTCAACCTCACGCCATGTCAACGCGCGCGGCGGCGGCGGATCGGCTATACTCGGCCACGCATTCGTCCCCCACGGGTGCTGCGGCGCCTCGCCGCCCCTTCCCCTCAGTCTGCAACACGGTATGAACACTCCGGGTTGCTCAGGAGTGTTCCATGTCTTTCGATTCGCTGGGCCTTGCGCCCGCGTTGCTGCGTGCGCTCGCCGATTACGGCTACGCACAGCCCACCCCGATCCAGGCCGCCGCGATTCCGCCCGCGCTGGAGGGCCACGACCTGCTCGCCGCCGCCCAGACCGGCACCGGCAAGACCGCGGCGTTCGCGCTGCCGCTGCTGCAGAAGCTCTCGACCAGCGGCCAGACCATGACCCGCCGCCCGCGCGCGCTGATCCTCACCCCCACCCGCGAGCTGGCTGCGCAGATCCACGAGAACATGCGCGACTACGGCAAGCACATCCACGTCAGCGCCACCACCATCTTCGGCGGCGTCGGCATGGGCCCGCAGATCAACGCGCTGCGCCGTGGCGTGGACATCGTCATCGCCACCCCCGGCCGCTTGATGGACCACATGCAGCAACGCACGCTGGACCTGTCCGCGGTGGAAACGCTGGTGCTGGACGAAGCCGACCGCATGCTCGACATGGGCTTCCTGCCGGCACTGAAGCGCATCCTGCAGGCGCTGCCGAAGAAGCGTCAGACCCTGCTGTTCTCGGCCACCTTCGCGCCGGCGATCAAGACGCTGGCGATGGAGTTCATGCACCACCCGCGCGAGATCTCAGTCTCGGCACCGAACACCGTGACCACCCTGGTCAGCCATCAGGTGCATCCGGTAGACGCCTCGCGCAAGCGCGACCTGCTGCTGCACGTGCTGTCGCAGGACAGCCGCCGCCAGAGCCTGGTGTTCAGCCGCACCAAGCACGGCGCCGACAAGCTGGTGACCTTCCTCAATGCGTCCGGCCTGCGCAGCGCCGCGATCCACGGCAACAAGAGCCAGAACGCGCGCACCCGTGCGCTCAGCGACTTCAAGAGCGGCCGCGTCACCGTGCTGGTGGCCACCGACATCGCCGCCCGCGGCATCGACATCGAACAGCTGCCGATCGTGATCAACTTCGACCTGCCGTCGGTGGCCGAGGACTATGTGCACCGGATCGGCCGTACCGGCCGTGCCGGCATGGAAGGCCTCGCACTGTCGCTGGTCAGCCACGACGAAAGCGGCCTGCTGCACGACATCCGCAAGCTGCTGAAGCAGGACATCGCGATCACGCCGGTGACCGGTTACGAGCCGTCCGCCCCGCTGCGGCTGGATGCCGGTGCGCCGCGTCCGAAGCAGGGCGGCGGCCAGCGCCAGCAGTCGCGCGCACCGCGTCAGGGCAAGCCTGCCGGCGCGGCGCGGCCGAACGGCTACACGCCGCAGGGCCGCGGCGATCACGCCGCCGGCCACCAGCGCCGCCGCTCGAACCACCGTCCGGCCGCCAAGGCCTGAGCCGGGCCAGGTGAAGTCGAATGCGGTGGCCTGACGGCCGCCGCATTCGTTTCGCCTCCGGCAAACCCGGGCGGGACCACCCACCCGTCACATCCACGTTCAGCCGGAACCGGCACGCGCGACTACCGACGCTGGTAGAATGGCTGGCCTGCGCGCCGCATTCCCGACGCTGCCTTCCCTGAGGTTCCCCCCATGTCGTCCCCCGCTCCCGACCACGCCCCGGTGTCGTCCGGCTTCGGCGCACTCGCGCTGCATCCCGACGTTCAGCGCGTGCTGGCCGACGTCGGCTACGAAGCGCCCTCGCCGATCCAGGCCGCCACCATCCCGCCGCTGCTGGAAGGCCGCGACGTGCTGGGCCAGGCACAGACCGGCACCGGCAAGACCGCCGCATTCGCCTTGCCGATCCTCTCGCGCATCGAGCGCAAGGCCGGCAAGCCGCAGGCGCTGGTGCTGGCTCCCACGCGCGAGCTGGCGATCCAGGTGGCCGAGGCGTTCCAGACCTATGCCGCGCACCTGCCAGGCTTCCAGGTGCTGCCGATCTACGGCGGCCAGAGCTACGGCCCGCAGCTGCATTCGCTCAAGCGCGGCGTGCACGTCGTGGTCGGCACACCCGGCCGCGTGATCGACCATCTGGACAAGGGCACGCTGGACCTTTCGGAGTTGAAGTTCCTGGTGCTCGACGAAGCCGACGAGATGCTGCGCATGGGCTTCATCGACGACGTCGAGAAGGTGCTGCAGGCTACCCCGCCCGGGCGCCAGGTCGCGCTGTTCTCGGCGACCATGCCCATGCCGATCCGCAAGATCGCGCAACGCCACCTGAAGGAGCCGGTCGAGGTCACCATCAAGTCCTCGACCACCACCGCGGCGAACATCCACCAGCGCTACTGGTTCGTCAGCGGCATGCACAAGCTGGATGCGCTGACCCGCATCCTCGAGGCCGAGCCGTTCGACGCGATGATCATCTTCGCGCGCACCAAGCAGGCCACCGAAGAACTGGCCGAGAAGCTGCAGGCGCGCGGCCTGGCCGCCGCCGCGATCAACGGCGACATCGCCCAGGCGCAGCGCGAGCGGGTGATCCAGCAGCTGAAGGACGGCAAGCTCGACATCCTGGTCGCCACCGACGTGGCCGCGCGCGGGCTGGACGTGGAACGCATCAGCCACGTGCTGAACTACGACATCCCGTACGACACCGAAAGCTACGTGCACCGCATCGGCCGCACCGGCCGCGCGGGGCGCAGCGGCGAGGCGATCCTGTTCGTCAGCCCGCGCGAGCGCGGCATGCTGCACGCGATCGAGCGCGCCACCCGGCAGCCGATCGAGCAGATGCAGCTGCCGTCGGTGGAGGTGGTCAACGACGTGCGCATCGGCAAGTTCAAGCAGCGCATCAGCGACATGCTGGCGCAGGGCGAGCTGGGCGAATTCCAGCAGCTGGTCGAACAGTACGAGCGCGAACACGACGTGCCGGCGATCGAGATCGCCGCCGCGCTGGCACGTATCGCCCAGGGCGACCAGCCGCTGCTGCTGGCGCCGCCGCCGAAGCGCGAGAGGCATGAGCCGGCCGCGCGCGAGCGCATGCCGCGTGAGCACAAGTCGCGTGCGCACGAGAACGCACCGCCGCGCGAGTCCGGCCAGCGTCCGCTGCGCGCGCACGCCACCGAGCAAGGCAAGCGCACCTACCGCATCGAGGTCGGCCACGAGCACGGCGTGAAACCGGGCAACATCATCGGCGCGATCGCCAACGAGGCCGGCCTGGACAGCCAGTTCATCGGCCGCCTCAGCATCCGCGACCACTACAGCCTGATCGACCTGCCCGACGGCATGCCGAAGGAAGTGTTCGAACACCTGAAGAAGGTGTGGGTGGTGCAGCAGCAGTTGCGCATCCACGAATGGGACGGCAGCGACGCCGGCACCAGCACGCCGCCCGCGCACAAGCCGGGCGGCTTCAGGAAGCCGGGCGGCTTCAAGCCGCGGCCCGGCGGCGCCAAACCGCCACGGCGCAAGTAACCGGCGGCAGCTCGATAAGCGGCGGCCCGACCGCGTAACATCCGCGGGTCGCCGCCCTGAAGCCGCCGCATGCCCAGCCCCATCGTCGAACATCCAGCGTCCCGCGGCGCCGAGCCGCGGCTCGACGGACTGGCGCCGGCCGCCATGGCGCACCTGCAGGCGGCGGCGCACGCCATCCGCGACGGCGCCGAAGATACCGCGCGGCAGGCGTTGGACGCGGCGCTCGCGCTGGCTCCGGCGCACCCGGAGCTGCTGCGCATGCTCGGCATCCTGCACGCCCGCGCGCAACGCCACGACGAAGCTTGCGCGGCCCTGCAGCAAGCTGTGGCGCAATGGCCGGATTACGCGCTGGCGCACGCCGACCTGGGCAACGCACAGCTCGCTGCCGGCGAAACCGCTGCGGCCTTCGCCAGCTGGCAGCGGGCCTGCGCACTGGCGCCACGCGCGCCGATGCCGTGGTTCAACCTTGGCCGCAACCTGCAATTGCAAGGCGACACCGCCGCGGCGATCGAGGCGCTTGAGCAGGCCCACGCCCTGGCACCGGATTTCCTGCCTGCACTGATCCTGCTCAGCGACGCGCTGGTGCACGCCGGCCGTTTCGACGAGGCAGGCACACGCTACCGTGCCGCACTGGCGCTGCATCCGGCCTGCGGCGACGCCTGGCGCGGGCTGGCCAACATCAAGACGCGGCCCCTGCCGGACGCCGACCGCGAACGCCTGGCGACGGCGCTGCGCCAGCCGGGGCTGCATGCCACCGACCGCATCGCGATGGGTTTCGCGCTGGGCAAGGTGTGCGAGGACCAGGGCCGTTACGAACAGGCGTTCGCCGCGCTGAGCCAGGCCAACGCCGAGCTGCGCCAGCTTCATCCCTGGAACGCCGGCGCCTTCCGCGCCCACGCCGAGGCCATCGCCGCCGCCTCGGCCCGCCTGCCGCCGCCGGCGAACCCGCAGTTGGGTCGCGAGGTCATCTTCATCGTCGGCCTGCCGCGTTCCGGCTCCACCCTGTTCGAGCAGATCCTCGCCGCGCATCCGGAGGTCGAGGGCGCCAGCGAACTGCCGGAGCTGGAGCAGGTGCTTGGCGAGGAGTCCGCCCGTCGACGCCAGCCGCTGCCGCAGTGGATCGCCGCAGCGACGGCCGACGACTGGCAGCGACTGGGCCGGCGCTACCTGGCACTCACCGCACGCTGGCGCCGGCACAAGCCACGGCACACCGACAAGCTGCCGTCGAACTGGCTGCTGGCCGGCGTGCTGGGCGCGATGCTGCCCGGCGCACGCATCGTCGACGCCCGACGCGACGCGCTGGAAGCGGGCTGGTCCTGCTACAAGCAGCAGTTCTACCGGCTGCCGCACTTCGCCTGCACGCTGACCGACATTGCCGCCTATATCCGCGACTACGAGCGGATCATGGACGCGTGGCAGGCGGCCAAGCCGCAGCGCATTCGCACCCAGCGCTACGAGGCGCTGCTGGCCGACCCCGAGCGCGAGATCCGCGCGCTGCTGGCGTTCTGCAGCCTGCCGTTCGACTCCGCCTGCCTCGACTATCACCACGCAAAGCGCAGCGTGCGCACTGCCAGCGCGGCGCAGGTGCGCCAGCCGCTGCAGCGTGATACCGCCCGCGCCAGCCGCTACGGCGCCCTGCTCGATCCGCTGCGCTTCGGCCTCGGCCTGCCGACGATCGGCTGAGCGCGGCGGCCGTGCTGCGACGGCGCCGACGGGTTCTCCTGGCGACGAATGACCGCCGCTCCGAGCGGGCTCGCCGCGCCGCGGGATCAGGCGCTCTGCGGCAGCGGCGGCTCGCCGGCGTCGAACGGGTCGAGCCAGTCCTCCGGCGTCAGCACCGGCAGGCCATGGGCCAGCCGCGCCTTGTCGCACTGCGGGCTGGCCGTGCCGAACTCCCACGACGGCTGCACCTCGCGGCACACCGACGGCCGCTGCGGGTAGATGCCGCAGTGCGCCGCTTCGCCCACCGTGCCCTGCAGGGCCACGCAGCGCGGCCGCGCTGCATTGGTGCCGCGCATCGCCACGCGGTGCGGGTCCAGTTTTTCGGTCAGCTCCGGCGGCACGTTGCCACCGAGGAAGGCTTCCGTTTCCGACCAGTGGAATGCCACGCGAAAGAACGCGCAGCAGGCACCGCAACGCAGGCAGGGATGTTCCATCGAAGCGACCGGGGGCGCCCCGAGGCGCACAGGAGGCGAATTCTAGAGCAGCGAATATCCATTGCGCAGCAGGCAAGCAGGAGCTACCCCACCCTGCCCTCCCCTGCGATGCAGGGGAGGAGATCGGGAAAGCCGGCAACCGCTGTGCGGCTGCCGGCTCGATTGCTTATGGCTCGCCGGCGAAGGTGTTGCACCGGGCGACGTCGCCGCCCTCGAAGCCGGCCTTGAACCACTTCACCCGCTGCGCCGAGGTGCCGTGGGTGAAGGTGTCCGGCCGCACCCGCCCCTGCGCCTGCTGCTGCAAGGCGTCGTCGCCGATGTGGCTGGCCGCATTGAGCGCCGACTCGATGTCGCCCGGCTGCAGCCAGTCCAGCTCCTGCTGGCTGTGGTTCGCCCACACGCCGGCGTAGCAGTCCGCCTGCAGTTCCTGCCGCACCGACAGGCCGTCGGCGCCGTCCATCGGCGCGCCGCGGCGACGCGCTTCCTCGACCTTGTCGAACACGCCGGTCAGCTTCTGCACGTGATGGCCGACTTCGTGCGCGATCACGTAGGCGCGGGCGAAGTCGCCGGAGGAATGCAGCTCGTCCTGCAGTTGCTGGAAGAACGCCAGGTCCAGGTACACCTTCTGGTCGCCCGGACAGTAGAACGGCCCCACCGCCGCGCTGGCACCGCCGCAGGCGGTGTCCACGCCGCCGCTGAACAGATGCAGCTTGGGCTCGACGTAGGTCGCACCGTGCGCCTGGAAGATCTGCCCCCAGCTCTGCTCGGTCGAATGCAGGATCGCGCTGACGAAGGCCTGCTGCTCGGGGTCGACCTGTACCGGCTGCCCGCTCTGCGTCGAGGCGCCCGGCAGGGGGCCGCTCTGGTCCAGCAGTGCCAGCGGGTTCTTGAAGAAGATCCAGCCCAGCAACGCCAGCACGATCAGGCCGCCCAGGCCCATCCGTCCGCCGCCGCCGAAGCGCGGGCCACCGCCACCGCCGCCGCTGTCGATCTCCACGTTGCTGCTGCTGCCGCCTTTTCGCCAATCCACAGGACCACCTCGTCGACTGCTGCATGCGCCCCGGCGTCGCGAGGCGACGATAGCGCGTCGACCGGCATCACGCCACGGCGCGCGCAGCCGCTAAAGTGGGGCAACCCTTCGCGAGGATTCCAGCATGACCCACCTGCCTGCCCTGGTCACCCTGCTCACCGTGCTGCTGCTGTTCGGCACCATGTGGGCCGTCGGCCACGCCCGCGGCAAGTACGCCATCAAGGCGCCGGCCACCAGCGGGCACCCCGCGTTCGAACGCGCCTACCGGGTGCAGATGAACACGCTGGAGAGCACGGTGATGTTCCTGCCCACGTTGTGGCTGGCGGCGAACTACGGCTTCAGCGGCTGGGCCGGGTTGGCCGGACTGGTCTGGGTCGTCGGCCGGGTGTGGTACGCGCTGGCCTACCTGAAGGATCCCGCCAGGCGAGGCCCCGGCTATATGGTCGGCATGTCCGGCTGGGCTGCATTGCTGGTGCTGGCCGGCATCGGCGTCAGCCGGGCTTTGCTGGCCGGCTGAACATTCAGCCCAGCAAGCCGGGAGCGACTGCACTCAGCACCCACACGCGATGCGGCACCGCCATCGGCTCGGCCGCATGGCGGAACGCCAGCATGTCGGCCAGTTCGGCGTCGAAGCGCTGCACCTTCGCCGCATCCAGCGTGGCGCCGATGCCGGCACTGGCGCGAATGCGGCCGCGCCAGTCGGCGTGGGTGTACGGCACGTCCAGGTCGAACGACCAGGTGCGCAGGTCGGCGAAGCCGGCCTCGGCCACGTCCTTCAGCCACGCCGGATACAGGCCGCTGCTGCTGTGCAGCGTCCAGCCCGGGTTGTAGGCGAGGATCAGCCGCTCGGTGTCCTGCACCATGTTGCCGGCCAACGGTACCCAGTCGAAGTGCGCGATCAGCAGGCGCCCGCCCGGTCGCAGCCACTTGCGTACCAGCGCCGCCGTGCGCGGCCGGTCGAACCAGTGCCAGCACTGGCCGGCGGTGATCACGTCGAACGAGGCCGCGGCGAATTCGGCGTTCTCCACCCGCGCGCGCACCTGTTTCACCTGCACGCCGGCGACCCGGTCCAGCTCCGCGGCCTGCGCCAGCAGCGGTGCGGAATGGTCCAGCCCGGTCACCTCGCAACCGCGCACGGCCAGGCCGCGGGCGACCGTGCCGGTGCCGGTACCCAGGTCGAGTACCACGTCGCCGCGGTGCACGCTGCCGTCGTCGAACAGGCGCTCGAAGAACGCCTCCGGAAACCCGGCCCGATGGCGTGCGTAATCGCTGGCAGTCCTGCCGAAATCGGTGGCCATCGACACTCCCCTGTGATCGTGTGGGGTCGATGTTACCGGGACGGCCATGCGCTGCAAGCGGCGACGCCCTGCCGACCGGCACGGTTGCACGGCCGGGCCGCGAGACACTAGCTTGGAGGCGCGCGTCGCGCCGTCCGCCCCCGACGCAAGGTACCGCATGGAAATCCGCAGCTCCGAGATTCCCCCACGCCAGCCTCCGGGCGCATTGCCTGCGCCGAAGGCAGGCCACCTTGCGCCCGGCCTGCGCGCCGCCGCGGGCATCATCGCCACCTACTTCGCGCTGCAGTTCGCCGTCAGCACCCTGTTCGCGCTGGCGATTGCGGCGATGGCCTTCCCCGATGCCGGACCAGGCATCGAAGAAGCGATCCGAGCAATGCTGGCGCAGCCGGCGATGCAGGCGCTGCTGGCGATCTTCTCGCTCGGCGTGGCCGCGCCGCTGACCCTGTGGCTGGCACGCCGCAGCTGGCCCGTGCTGTGGTCGCTGGCGCAACCGCCGGGTTTCGGCTTCACGCCGCCGCGCCGCCCCCTGTTCTTCGCGCTGGCGCTGGCCGTCGGGCTGGCGGCGCCCTTCCTGGGCGCCGTGCTGACCCAGTGGCTGGCCCAGGACCACACGGTGACCCAAGGCATCCGGCAGATCGGCGACAACACTCCGCCGGGCCTGCGTGTCCCGCTGGTGCTGGTGGTGGTGGGCGTGGGGCCGTTGGCGGAAGAACTGCTGTTCCGCGGCGTGCTGCTCTCGGCCCTGATGAAGCGCATGCACACCGGCTGGGCGGTGGCCGGCAGTTCGCTGCTGTTCGCGCTGGTGCACCTGCCGGGGCTGGCCTACCAGTGGTACGCGCTGCCGAATCTGCTGTTGCTGGCGTTGCTGCTGGCCGGGCTGCGGCTGCGTTCGGGTTCGATCTGGCCGGCGGTGCTGGCGCATGGCGTCAACAATCTGCTGGCCACCGCCGCCTGGTTCATGGCGGTCAATCCGCCGGGCTGATCCCGCCGGCGCGCAGCAGCCGCGCGGTCTCGAACAGCGGCAGGCCCATCACGCCGGAGTAGCTGCCGTCGAGGTGCGCGACCATCGCCGCGCCGCGGCCCTGGATGGCGTATCCGCCGGCCTTGCCGAACGGCTCGCCGGTGGCGACGTAGGCGGCAATGGCCGGCTCGTCCAGCACCGCGAAGCGCACCTGCGACACGCAGACTTCGCACTGCTCGCCGCTCGTGCCGACCAGCCACACCGCCGAAATCACCGCATGCGTGCGGCCCGACAGCCGGCGCAGCATCGCCGCCGCGTCGGCGGCATCGCGCGGCTTGCCGAACACTTCGTCGTCCAGCACCACCTCGGTATCCGCGCCGAGCACCAGCGCCGCGCCCGCGCCTGCCAGCGCGGCGAGGCCGGCACGCGCCTTGTCGCGCGCCACCCGGCTCACGTAGTCGCGTGGCGATTCGCCTGACCTGCGTTGCTCGGGCACGTCGACGTCGAGCACGGCGAAATCCACGCCGAGCTGTTCCAGCAACTGGCGCCGACGCGGCGACTGCGAGGCGAGATAAAGCGTCGGGTTCACAAAGTCAGGCTGTATTCGCAGAACTGGTAATCGCGCTGCCAGCCCAGGGATTCGTACAGCGCCTGCGCCGGTGCGTTGTCCAGCGCGGTGGACAGCGACAGGCTGGCCGCACCCAGCGCGTGCGCATGCTCCGCCGCCGCCTTCAGCAGCGCGGAGGCCACGCCCTGGCGCCGCGCCGTCGCGGCCACGAACAAGTCGTTGAGCAGCCAGGTCCGCACGGTGCGCACCGAGGAGAACAGCGGATACAGCTGGGTGAAGCCGAGCCCGGCGCCATGTTCGTCCCGTGCCAGCAGGATCAGCGACTCATGATGGCGGAAACGCTCCGCCAGGAAATCCCGCGCCCGCGCCAGGTCAGCCGGCTGCCGGTAGAACTGGCGGTAGCTGTCGAACAACGGCGCCAGCGTGTCGAGGTCGAGGATTGTGGCTTGGCGGATCTGGAAGGACATGGCGGATGGCTCCGTGGGGCGTCAGGCGCGATGGTAGGGATGGCCGGCCACGATCGTGGTGGCGCGATACAGCTGCTCGGCCAGCACCAGCCGCACCAGCATGTGCGGCAGGGTCAGCGGGCCCAGCGACCAGCGCTGGTCGGCGCGCGCCAGCACCTCGGGCGCATGGCCGTCCGGGCCGCCAACCAGGAACGCCAGGTCGCGCCCGGCCATGCGCCACTTCGCCAGCTGTCCGGCCAGTTCCTCGCTGGACCAGGGCCTGCCGCGGCCATCCAGCGCGACCACGTGGCAATCGTGCGGCAATGCCGCGAGGATCGCCACGCCCTCGTCCTGGATCGCCCGCGCATCGTCGCGGCCCTTGCCGCGGTTGCCCGGCTTTAGCTCGATCAGCTCCAGCGGCAACTCGTGCGACAGCCGCTTGCGGTATTCGGCGAAGCCTTCCGCCACCCAGCCGGGCATGCGTTCACCGACCGCGATCAGGCGCGCGCGCATCCCGTGGGTTCGACTCAACCGGCTTGCGCGGCGTCGATTTCGTGCCCGTGGTCTCCCACCGTCCACAGCCGTTCCAGGCCATAGAACTCGCGGATGCGCGGCAGCATCACGTGGACGATCACGTCGCCCAGATCGACCAGCACCCACTCGCCTTCCGTCTCGCCTTCCACGCCCAGCGGCATCACGCCCGCCTTCTTGGCGAACTTGCCCACTTCGTCGGCGATGGATTTGACGTGGCGTGCCGAAGTGCCCGAGGCAATCACCAGCAGGTCGGCGATGGAGGTCTTGCCGCGAACGTCGATCTCGCGCACGTCCTTGGCCTTCAGTTCTTCGAGCGCGTCGATGACCGACTTGCGCAGGGCGGCCGTGGTGACGGCCTTGTGGGTACGGGCTGTGCTCAAGAGGATGGGCCTCGATGCGGGATCGCAGCGCGAAATGGCGCGGGCGCAGTATAACCGCCCGGCAGCAACGCCACGTCAAGGCGCCGGCCGGCCCGAAGCGCGGTCACTCAATGCGCCAGCGAGCGCCTGGCCAGCCGGTATTCGTGCATCAGCCGCGCCACCAGTTCGGCGGCCGGTTGCGGGCGCACCAGGGCGGCGGCCTGGCCGCACCATTCGGACAGCAGGTCGCCGCGCCCGGCCGCGGCGGCGGCACGCCGCAACGGCGCGGTGAGCGCGTTCAGCACCGGATACGGCAGGCCCGCGGCCGCCTGCGGCATGGCCTCGACGAAACGGTTGCGCAGGCCGCGCGCCGCGCGCCCGGAGAAGCCGCGGATGGTGGTGACCCGGTGTTCCTCGGCCCGCGGCAGGTCGCGCTTCCACGCCTCGGCCGCGGAGCACTCCGGGCAGGCGAGGAAGGCGGTGCCGAGCTGGCTGGCGGCCGCGCCGAGCACCTCGGCCGCCAGCATGCCGCGGCCATCCATGATGCCGCCGGCGGCGATCAGCGGGATGTCCACCGCGCGCGCCGCCAGCGGCAGCAGCGCGAACAGGCCGATCATCGCGTCCTCGGCCTCGTGCAGGAAGCTGCCGCGATGGCCGCCGGCCTCGGCGCCCTGCATCGACACCGCGTCGGCGCCGGCATCCGCCCAAGCGCGCGCTTCGGCCACCGTGGTGGCGGTGCCGATCACGCGGATGTCGCGCCGGCGCAGCTCGCGCATCTGCGCCGGCGCGATCACGCCGAAGGCGAAAATCGCCGCCGCCGGGCGCGCCTCGCACAGCGCGGCGAACTGCTCGGAGAAACGCGGCGCCCAGCGCGGCGGCAGACTGGTGCGCACGTCGAGGCCTTCGCGTGCCATCAGCGCATCGAGCTGCTCGCGCGCCTTCGCCACCGCCGCCATGTCGGCTTCGAACTCGTCCGGCAGCACGAACAGACCGATCGCATGCGGGCGGTCGCCAAGCGCGCGGATCTGCGCCGCCTGGTCGAGGATCGCCTGCGCTTCGAGATAGCCGGCGCCGAGCGAACCCAGCGCGCCCGCGTTCGATACGGCGGCGACCAGCGCCGGCGGGGTCGAGCCGGACATCGGAGCCTGGATCAGCGGATGTTCGATGCCGAGCCGGCTGGCGAACGACGGGGCCATGCGTGGTGTCCTGCGGCAGTGGGTAGCTGGAGTATCCGCCACTGCCGCGCAAGGCAGAAGCCGCCGACAGGTCCGCCTGTCGGCGGCGATCGCTCAGCCGCCGGATTTCATGGCGTCGCCTTTCATGACGTCACCCTTCATCGTAGCCTTCTTCATCATCGCATCATGCTTCATGGCGTCGTGCTTCATGGCGTCCTTTTTCATCGCGCCATGCTTCATGCCATCGTGCTTCATGGATGTTTTCTGCATGGCCTCGTGCGCCATCGCCGTGCCGGAGCCGGCCGCCATCGTGTCCTGCGCAAATGCGGATGCGGTAGCGAGGCCGCAGGCCATGGCGGCGGCGAGCAGAGTGGCAAGTCGTGCGTTCATCGGAAGGTCCTCGAGAGAAAGGGAAAGAGACGGCCACGCCGCCCCTCTCTTCCTTCGTCGCCTACCGACCGCCGGTTACCTGGCGCGGCTCAGCCACCCTGCCCGGCCACGATGTTCACCGTGATCGCGATGATGAACACGTTGAAGAAGAACGCGATCACGCTGTGCAGCAGCACCACGCGGCGCAGGTACTTGCTGGTGATCTGCACGTCGGAAACCTGGAAGGTCATGCCGATCACGATCGAGAAGTAGGCGAAATCCCAGTAGTCCGGTTCGGGCGTGTCGGGAAATTCCAGGCCGGCATGCTTTTCGCCGAAATCGCCGTAGTAGCCGTGGGCGTAGTGGACCGCGAACATCACGTTGAGGAACAGCCAGCTGAGCACCACGCTCAGCACGCCGACCGCGAGTTCCGGCAGGCCGCCGCCCCTGGCCGCATGCAGCTCGTTGCCCAGCGCCGCCAGTACCACTGCCGACAGCAGCACGCCGCCCCACAGCACACCCCAGCGCCCGGTATCCAGCGCCTGCGCCTGGCGGCGCATGTGGCTCGGCGTGGCCTGGTTGAACAATCGCGCGAAGACGCCCAGGAACACCACTGCGGCCAGGTCGAAACCCAGCAGCACCGCATTGGCCGGGCGCAGGCCGGCATGCAGCAGCAGCGCCATCGCCAGCAGGAAGATGAGCAGCGACAGCAGCGTCCACCGGCGGCCCTTCACGAAGCGCCATGGCCGCCAGCCGCGCCGCTGCGGCGCACCTTCGCCCGGGCGCTGCGCTGATTCGTCCATGCATGTCTCCGCGTCAGGGTTTCAGCAGGTCGTGGTACGCCGGGTGCCGCTGCACCCACGCGGCAGCATACGAGCAGGCCGGCACCACCTGCCAGCCCTCGGCACGCGCCGTCGCCAGCGCCTGCTGCACCAGGGCGGCGGCAATCCCGCGCCCGCCCACCGCGGCCGGCACTTCGGTGCGGGTGATCGTCATCACGCCGCTGGCCAGGGTGTAGTCGAGCAGGCACGACACGCCGTCCACGCGGGTTTCGAAGCGATGGGCGGCGCGGTCGTGGCGGATGGCGAACGGCATGGGGGCTCCGGATGGCAAGGCCACCGGCAAGCATACGACCCGCCCGGGGCAACCGGACGTGAAGCGATGGCGCCGCCACGTTCGCGCCAGCTGCATGCCGCGCCGGGCATCGTGGGCGCCTGCCTGTCACCACCCACGGGAGAATCCCATGAAACGATCCGCATCCGCACATTGGTCCGGCGGCATCATGGATGGCCAGGGCATCATGTCGACCGATACCGGCGTGCTGCGCGACTCGCCCTATGGCTTCAAATCGCGCTTCGAGGACGGCCCCGGCACCAATCCGGAGGAGCTGATCGCGGCGGCCCACGCCGGCTGCTACTCGATGGCGCTGTCGCTGGGGCTGGGCAAGGCCGGCTTCACCGCCGACGGCATCGACACCAAGGCGACGGTCACCCTGCTCAAGGACGGCGACGGTTTCAGCATCACCGCGGTGGAACTGACCTGCCGGGCCAAGGTGCCGCGCATCGACGCGGCCACGTTCGACAGCATCGCGCAAGCGACCAAGCTGGCCTGCCCGGTGTCCAAGCTGCTGAAGGCCACGATCACGCTGGATGCCCGGCTGGAAGGCTGACTCAGGCGGCAGCCTCCGCACGGCGCGCCGGGGCGGCGGCCCGGCGGCGCTGGCGCACCGCCTGCGCCAGCCGCTGCAGCACCTGCACCGAGCTGTCCCAGTCGAGGCAGCCGTCGGTGATGCTCTGGCCGTAGCGCAGCGGCTGGCCCGGCTGCAGTTCCTGGCGGCCGCCGAACAGGTGACTTTCCACCATCACGCCGAGGATGCGCCGCTCGCCGGCGGCGATCCGCGCGGCGAGATCCTCGGCCACCCGCGGCTGGTTCTCCGGGTTCTTGCCGCTGTTGGCGTGGCTGGCGTCGATCATCACCCGATCAATCAGACCGGCCTTGCCGATCGCCGCGCACGCGGCCTCGACACTGGCCGCATCGTAGTTCGGCGCCTTGCCGCCGCGCAGGATCACGTGGCAGTCGCCATTGCCGCTGGTGGTGGCCACCGCCGCCTGACCGTCCTTGGTCACCGCCATGAAATGGTGCGGCTGCGACGCGGCCTGCACCGCGTCCACCGCGATCTTCACGTTGCCGTCGGTGCCGTTCTTGAAGCCGACCGGGCAGGACAGCCCCGAGGCCAGCTCGCGGTGCACCTGGCTCTCGGTGGTGCGCGCGCCGATCGCGCCCCACGCCACCAGGTCGGCGATGTACTGCGGCGTGATCATGTCGAGGAATTCGCAGCCGGCCGGCACGCCCAGCGCGTTGATGTCACGCAGCAAGCCACGGGCGATGCGCAGGCCCTTGTCGATGCGGAAGCTGCCGTCGAGGTCGGGGTCGTTGATCAGCCCCTTCCAGCCCACCGTGGTGCGCGGCTTCTCGAAGTACACGCGCATCACGAGCTCCAGCGCATCGCCCAGCTCGCGGCGCAGCGGCGCCAGCCGCGTGGCGTATTCCAGCGCGGCGCGGGGGTCGTGGATCGAGCACGGCCCGATCACCACCGCGAGACGGTCGTCGCTGCCGGCGAGGATGCCGTGCAACGCCCGCCGCGAGGCATCGACGGTGGCCATCGCCGCGTCGGTGGCGGCGCAGTCGCGCATCACCTCGGCTGGCGTGCTGAGGCGGGTGATGGTGCGGATGCGCAGGTCGTCGGTGGGGTTCATGGCAGCTCTCCTGGAAGTTTTTCAGGTGGCGGCCATAAAAAAACCGCCTTGGGGGGCGGTTCGGTGTGGTTGTGTCGATCAGTTCAAAATGATCGCGCCCGCGCCGCCGCCGTTGGCTTCGGATAGCCATAAAACCAGAAATACAGGCGGGTGGCGGCGGAGGACATGACGCCATTGATAACACAATGGACGTCCAAATCAAACTCCGCGATGTGCAGACGATAGACTTCACCCATGCCTTCGCCCCTCGACCTGCTGACCCGGCCCGCCCGTGAACCGATCCGCCGCTGGGTGCTCAAGGCCTTTCCGCGCACCGACAGCGGCAGTCTCGACTATGACCATCCACACGGCGATCCGGGCCTGTTCGGGCCGCTCAGCGCGACCTGGCGCGTGCACGCGGACTTTCCCGGCATGCTGGCCGGCGGCCTTGCCGCGCTGACCCTGCAGACGCTGCACCCGCTGGCACTGGCCGGTGTGTGGGACCACTCCAACTTCCGCGGCGACCTGCTCGGCCGGCTGCGCCGCACCACCGCCTTCGTCGGTGGCACCACCTACGCACCGCGCGCGCAGGCCGAGGCGCTGATCGCGCACGTGCGGCAGATCCACGACCACATCGCCGGCCACGGCGAAGACGGACGCCCCTACAGCGCCAACGACCCCGACCTGCTGACCTGGGTGCACGTCAGCGAGGCGTACTGCTTCCTGCAGGGCTACCGCCGCTACGGCCACATCGCGCTGCCGGAAGGCGCAGCCGACCGCTACTACGACGAGGTGCGGCGGATCGCCGAGGCGCTGGGCGCGCGCGACGTGCCCGCCTGCGAGCGCGAAGTGGCCGACTACTTCCGGCGTATCCGGCCCGAGCTGGCGTACACCGAACGCTCGCGCGTGGTGCTCGGCCTGCTGGCGCAGGTGCGCCTGCCGGTGCCGGCGGCCGGACTATCGCGCGACCTGTTCCTGTTCGCCGGCCATGCCCTGCTGCCGGAGTGGGCCGTGGCGATGCTGCGCCACACACCATGGCAGCGGCGCCAGGCGCGGCTGGCGGCGCACGCGCTGTGGTCGATCGCGCCGGTGTTCCGCGCCGCCCTGCGGGACGGCATCGCCAGCCGCGCCTGCCGGCGCATGGATGTGGCGCCGGAGCAGCTGCGGTGCTGGGCGCAGCTGAGCGCCGTCCAGCGGCATTGACAGTCCCGTCCCATCGGCTAACGTCGTGCGACAGCGTCAGTCGAGGACTTCCGTGGCCACCCTCATTCCGACCCGCAACAGCTGCCTGCCGCGCATGACCGGCGGCGAGAAGCGCGTTTCCGAGCGGCTCGAACAGAAGCTCGAGGACGACTACCTGCTGTGGTACGACGTGCCGGTCGGACTGAAGCAGCGCCACCCGGATTTCGTGGTGTTCCACCCGCGCCGCGGCCTGCTGGTGCTGGAAGTGAAGGACTGGAAGGCCGACACCCTCCGCCACGCCGACAGCACCCAGTTCACCCTGGTCACCGAGCGCGGCCTGGTGAAGGAGGCCAACCCGCTGCTGCAGGCGCGCGCCTACGCGCTGGAGATCGGCGTGGTGCTGGAGCGCGACCCGGCGTTGCGCCATCCGGAAGGCTCGCGTTACGCCGGCAAGCTGATCATGCCGTGGGGCTGGGGCGTGGTGCTGGCCAACATCACCCGCAAGCAGTTCGACGAGGGCGGCTTGGGCGAAGTGCTGCCCGGGCACCTGGTGATCTGCCGCGACGAGCTGTACGAGACGGTCGACGCCGAGGCTTTCCAGCAGCGGCTGTGGGCGATGTTCCCGCAGGTGTATCCGGTGGCGCTCACCCTGCCGCAGATCGATCGCGTGCGCTGGCACCTGTTCCCCGAATTGCGGGTGGAGGCCGGCAGCGGCCAGTTCGGCCTGTTCGGCCCCACCGACGAAGCGGTGCGCCCGCTGGAGATCCCGGACCTGGTCAAGGTGATGGACGCCCAGCAGGAACAGCTCGCCCGCTCGATCGGCGGCGAGCACCGGATCATCCACGGCGTGGCCGGCTCCGGCAAGACGATGATCCTGGGCTTCCGCGCCATGCAGCTGGCGCGCGAGATGGGCAAGCCGATCCTGGTGCTCTGCTACAACAAGACGCTGGCGGCGCGGCTGGAGCAGCTGATCGGCGAGCGCGGCCTGAGTGAAAAAGTGCAGGTCTACAACTTCCACAAGTGGTGCCGCAAGATGCTGGTGGCCTACCACGAGCCGCTGCCGCCAGGCAGCGGCAAGGCCTTCATCGAGGCGCTGCCGCCGGCGGTGATCGCCGGCGTGGATCGCGGCCGCATTCCGCGCGCCCAGTACGGCGCGGTACTGGTCGACGAAGGCCACGACTTCGAGCCGGACTGGTACAAGCTGATCGTGCAGATGATCGACCCGGCCACCAACTCGCTGCTGGTGCTGTACGACGATGCGCAGAACATCTACGGCAACCCGAACCGCCGCAGGATCAGCTGGAAGAGCCTCGGCGTGCAGGCGCAGGGCCGCACCACCATCCTCAAGCTCAACTACCGCAACACGCTGGAAATCCTCTCGGTCGCGCGCACCTTCGCGCAGGACCTGCTCGCCTCGCGCAGCGACGACGCCGACGGCGACGGCGTGCCGCTGGTCGCGCCGGAAAGCGCCGGCCGCCGCGGCGCGGTGCCCGAACTGGTGCGCACCGACACCGCCCGCGCACAGATGGACGTGCTGATCGCGCGGCTGCGCGACGAGCACGCGCGCGGACGTGCGTATTCCGACATGGCGGTGATCTACCGCAACCAGTGGGAAGGCGAAAAACTGCACGAGGTGCTGCGCGACCTGGGCATCCCCAGCCGGCTCGCCGACAACACCGGCAAGCAGACCCTGTTCGCGGCCGAGGACAGCGTCAAGCTGGTCACCATGCACTCCAGCAAGGGGCTGGAGTTCCCGTTCGTGATCATCCCCGGCATCGGCGGCCTGCCCAAGGAAGGCCAGGGCGAAGCCGAGGAGGCGCGCCTGCTCTACGTCGCCATGACCCGCGCCACCGAACACCTGCTGCTGATCCACCACCTCGACTCGGTGTTCTCCAAGCGCATCCGCGATTCGATCAACGAGGTGCAGGGGCAACTCGATGATGTCTGAGTTGGGGTTCGCCCGGCTGGCCACGACATCGGCAGGCTAAATTCTCGCACTACCCCCACGCCATTGAACGGGAATCCGCCATACCCGCAACGACGCGCACATCCGCTACATCCGCGACACCAACCACGGCTTGATCCGTACCGAGAAGTCTACGCGCGCCGCGGCAGCCACCTCGGTCACGTGTTCCCCGACGGCCCGCCGCCGACCGGCGAACGCCATTGCCTGAACTCGGTGCCCCGCCGCTCACTGAAAATGGCGAGACATTACCGGACTTGCTTCAACGCGGCACCCGAAGGCCTGCCGGATAGCGCCGATGCTTCTTTGGATCTTCGTGAACTCGAGTGGATGATTCAAGAAGATCCGAACAAGATGGCGCGAAGCAAACACAAAGCGATCTAAGCTGGTGGCTTCCAGCCTAATATTTCAGGCAGAGTGAATGAGTCACAGACCATAGCCATCGCGCTTATCTCCTCAGCGTCGGCCGTGGCCTTGAGGCTATAGTTATCCGTATCATCGACGCCAATCAAGAGCGCTTTCCCATCAGCAAGGTTGCTGAAAATCACCCCGTGAAGAGCGGTTCCTGCGGATATTGCCGTCTCCGGAATTTGTGCCAATGGACCGCTTTCCTCGAGCACTTTCTCAAAGCCCTCTGGCACTTCACTGGGCTTGGCAGGCCGTGTCCATTCCGTCTTGAGAAGGAAGGCTACTTGAGAAAACGGCAGGATGGCACCGGCGCGATCAAGGCCTTCTGGGGCAGTCGCAAGTTGCTTTATGGATAGGCCGTAAACTTCGAATTTAAACTCAACATCAAAATAATCCCAAGCCAGCATTAGACATTGGCCGTCTTCTTGGGGCACATATAAACTTCCCCACATCGGATTTCTGTCGCGATCTACAAAATATGGGCCAGGCTCAATAGTGGAAAGGCACTTGAGACTTAGATCATCCGGCAAGAAGCTCTTCCATATTTTCATGATGTAGGCTTCAGCTCGTCGGGGATGGGGGTGTCATCAGGGAAATGGATGATTTCCGGTGGCTTTGTCCCGTTGGCGGGAATGTCAATTCTCGGTCCAGCCTCCCCTCCAGTCCTGACTGAAACACCATTGGGAGATGTGCTTCTTCCCTTGTTATCGGGCGTGCTTATAGCACCGCCAGTGAGACCTTTCACGGTATCGGCGAATTTGTCGGAAGGCAGGGACGTGCCTATGGCCTTACCGCCATTCTTGCCTGTGGCACGAGGCTCATCACCAATGATGCCAGTTGGAAGTGCCGGTGCCACGGGAACGTGCCCATCAGACCCTTTAGCACTACCTTGCGTTTGCTGTATGTGCGGCTGGTTGCTTGTAATTGCATTTTGAACCAGCCTGGTGAGAATGATTGCTCCAACATGGGTATGATCTACCAAGGCTTCGAGCACTGAGTGCGATTCAATCGTACAAGAGTTGGCATCGCAAGTAACACTTTTCCCATCAGGATCTATTCGATTAATGGGGTTGTTATTTGCATACGCCTGCCGATTAAAGTTAAACAAATCTCCCGGTTTTGGGGCGATGGGGTCAACGCTCAAAAAACGGCCAGCCGCAGGGTCGTAATATCGAGCCTGCATGTATACGAGACCAGTGTCTGGATCATTGACATGCCCGGTGTAACCTGGGCCGTTTGGCACAGAACCTAGTGCGACACTACCAAAAGGTGCATAGTCATAGGTTGCAGTGATGTTGCCATTCTCATCTGCTTCCGCCAGAGGCGTTCCCTGCGGATCTGTGTAGATGTACGTGACTTTTCCAGGCTGCGCGTGAGCAAGGCTCACGCATAGCAATAGCATCGCCCAAGTTCGGTGAATGAGTCCCTTTTTCATCGTACTGTCCCCTATGATCCCAACCCATACTCTCGTGACGGGAGGAATCGGGCAAGAGAAATTTTGCATAGCCCACGAGTTTTATGGCGGGCATCATCAGATCGTGCCTAGACACTCGGAGTGAATAGCATGGCCATACTGAGAGCCGCGGTACAGCCACCGCCGCCATGCAAGCAACCGATGGAGATATGTGCCCGATCAAGCCCGGTAGGGGGTGAGCAGAGCCGGATCGTCGAACAGCCCCGCCGGCAGCAGGTAGCGCGGGTCGCGCCCGGCGGCGAGCAGTTCGCGAATGCGGGTGGCGGAGATTTCCAGCGGAGTCACCGCCAGCTCGATGACCTTGCCCGCCGGAAGCGCACGCAACGCGGAAGCGTCGGCGATGCGCCGTCCGGCCACCTCGCGCTCCAGTTCGTCCGGCAGATCGGCTGAAACCCCCGGCCGGCTCAGCACGCCGATATGCGCCGCCCCGAACAGTTCGCGCCAGCGATGCCAACTGGCGAGGCCTCCAAATGCATCGGCGCCGAGCAGCAGCACCAGCGGGCGGTCGCCTTGCTCCGCGCGCAGTTCGTGCAAGGTGTCGATGGTCCAGGACGGACCGGCACGATCCAGTTCGCGGGTGTCGAGCGTGAGCCGCGACTGGTCGTGCAACGCGGCGCGCAGGATCGCCACCCGCTGCGCCGCCGTGGCGATCGGCGGCGCACGGTGCGGCGGCACGCTGGCCGGCAGCAGGCGCACCTCGGCGTCAAGCAGCTCGGCCGCTTCCCACGCCACGCTGAGGTGGCCCAGGTGCACCGGGTCGAAGGTGCCGCCGAAGAGGGCAAGTGGCTTGTTTGCGGTATGTGGCAAGAGCTACCCCTCCCCAGCCCTCCCCTGCTGCGCAGGGGAGGGAGCGATCAGGCGAGCGCGCGGGCGGCGCGCGGTTCGGCGATGGCGGCGATCAGCCGTTCGGCTTCCTGCCACGGATCGCCCTGTTCGCGGCCCTTGACCATGCGGTCGATGCGCGAGGCGCGCGCCAGACACTGCAGCCAGTGCTCGCGCGGCGCGCGGCGCAGGGCCTGGCGGAACAACGTCTCACGCGCCTGCCACAGGTGTTCGGCGCGGAACTGCGCGGCGAGGTCCGGTGCGTTGGCCAGGCGCAGTGCCAACTGCAATTGATTGACCAGCCAACCCATCAGCGCCAGCAGTTCGTCGCCTTCGGCGCGCAGCCCGGCAAGGATGCGCAAGGCACGCGCGCCGTCGCCGACGAACGCGGCGTCGGTGAGCTTGAACACGTCGTAGCGCGCGCTGTCGGCGACCAGGTCCTCCATCGCGGCGGCATCGACGCGGCCCTGCCCGTGCAGCACGGCGAGCTTGTCCACTTCCTGCGCGGCGGCAAGCAAGTTGCCCTCGACGCGCTCGGCCAGCAACGCCACCGCGTCGGGCGTGGCGGTGAGCCCACGCGAGGCGAGCCGTGCGCTGATCCACGCGCCCCACTGGTCCGGCCGCGGCGCGTTGAACACCACCATGGTGCCGCTGGCGTCGAGCTTCTTGCTCCAGGCGCCGTCGTGCTTGCTGCTCCACTCCATCGCGGTGATCAGCAGGGTGACGTCCGGCGGCGGATCGGCGCAGAACGCGCCGATCGCCTTGGCGCCGTCGATGCCGGGACGGCCGGTGGGCAGACGCAGGTCGATCAGCCGGCGGGTGGCGAACAGCGACATGCCGGCGGCCGCGCGGGCCAGGTCGTTCCAGTCGAAATGCTGGCCGACCTCGAGCACTTCACGTTCGCTGTAGCCCAGCTTGCGCGCCTGCGCGCGCAAGGCATCGGCGGCTTCGAGCACCAGCAACTGCTCGCCGGCCAGCAGGTAGACCGACTGCAGGCGATCCGCCGCCAGCGCCTTCTGCCATTGGCCGGGACTGAGCGGCATCAGTGCGTGCCGGCGGCGCCTGCCGGCGCGGCGAGCTCGTGTTGGCCGGCGGCCTGCAGGCGGAACAGGATCGCCTGCACCATGTCGTCGTTGAGGCTGCGCTGGATCTCCTCCACCTGCGACGCGTTGCCGACGGTGTTGCTGGCGTCGTAGCTGTAGTTGCGCGACATGTCGATGCGCTGCTGCGGCACCAGCACCTGGCCGGCACCATCGAGCACGTCGAACTGCACCTGGTAGCGCACCGCATATTCGGTGATGCGCACATAACCGCCGGCGCTCAGCGTCTCGGTGCTGAAAGCCGCCACCGGCACGCGCAGCTCGGCGATGCCCGGGCCACTGTCGTCCTCGACGGTGACGCCGGAGGTCTGCAGCGCACGGGCCAGGTGGCGCTCGAACTCGCCGCCGCCGTTGACGGCCAGATGCACCCGCTGCATCCCCGGCGGCAGACGTACGTTCTCGCGCAGGTGGAAACCGCAGGCGCCCAGCGCGAACGCCGTGGCCAGCAGCAGCGAGGCTTGGAACAGGCGGCGCGCCTTCATGAAGCTCATGGGTTTCATCCTGCGACGATGTTGACGATCTTGCCGGGTACCACGATGACCTTGCGCACCGTCATGCCTTCCAGGAAGTGCGCCACCTGCGGCTGGGCCAGCGCCAGCGCCTCGACGTCTTCCTTCGAGGCATGGGCGGCGGCCTCGATGGTAGCGCGCAGCTTGCCGTTGATCTGCACCGCCAGGGTCAGCGTGTCGCGCACCAGCGCGGTCGCATCGACCTGCGGCCATGGCTGGTCTTCCAGCACCGTCTCGGCGTGGCCCAGCACCTGCCACAGCGCATGACTGACGTGCGGCACCACCGGGTTGAGCAGCAGCACCATCGCCTCCAGCGCTTCGTGGCGCACGGCGCGACCCTGCTCGCTGGTGTCGTTGAACTTGCCCAGCGCGTTCAGCAGTTCCATCAGCGCGGCGATCGCGGTGTTGAACGCGTGCCGGCGGCCGAAATCGTCGCTGACCTTCTGGATCGTCTCGTGCAGCTGGCGGCGCAGGGCCTTCTGGCCCGCATCCAGCGCGGACGGATCGATGACGCCTGCGGCGTCACCCCTTCCGCCTGCGGCACCTTCCCCTGCCGGCAGGGGAAGGGAAGCGGAGTGGCCTGCGGCCACGCCACTTATACGGGGGTGATCCGGACCCGCCGCGTGCGTGGTCACCTCGCGCCACAGCCGCTTCAGGAAGCGCGCCATGCCCTCGACGCCGGCCTCGCTCCATTCCAGCGACTGCTCCGGCGGCGCGGCGAACATCGAGAACAGGCGCACGGTGTCGGCGCCGTACTTGTCCACCATGGTCTGCGGGTCGATGCCGTTGTTCTTCGACTTCGACATCTTCTCGGTACCGCCGATGTGCACGCTCTGGCCGTCGGCCTTCAGCACCGCGCCGGTCACGCGCCCCTTGTCGTCGCGACGGACCTCCACCGCGGCCGGGTTGATCCAGTCCTTCGAGCCGTCGGCGTTGTCGCGGTAGAACGTCTCGGCGGTCACCATGCCCTGGCACAGCAGGTTCTGCGCCGGCTCGTCCGAGTGCACCATGCCGGCGTCGCGCAGCAGCTTGTGATAGAAGCGGAAGTACAGCAGGTGCATGATCGCGTGCTCGATGCCGCCGATGTACTGGTCGACCGGCAGCCAGTAGTTCGCGCGCTCGTCGATCTGCGCCTGCGCGCCGGGACTGGTGTAGCGCGCGTAGTACCAGCTCGACTCCATGAAGGTGTCGAAGGTGTCGGTCTCGCGCTCGGCCGGGCCGCCGCACTGCGGGCAGGTGGTCTTGCGCCACTCGGGGTCGGCCTTGATCGGCGACTGCACGCCGCTGAACGCCACGTCCTCGGGCAGCACCACCGGCAACTGGTCTTCCGGCACCGGCACCGCGCCGCACTTGGCGCAGTAGATCACCGGGATCGGGCAGCCCCAGTAGCGCTGGCGGCTGACGCCCCAGTCGCGCAGGCGCCAGTTGACCCGGCGCTGGCCCTTGCCCGCCGCCTCGAGCACGCCGGCGATGTAGTCGAACGCGGCGCGGCAGTCCTTGCCGTCCATCGCGCCGGAATTCACCACGCGCATGTCGGCGCGGGCCTTGTCCGAATACCAGTCCTGCCACGTCGCCGCGTCGTAGTTCTCGTTGCCGGCGGCAATCACCTGCCTGATCGGCAGGCCGTACTTGTGCGCGAACGCGAAGTCGCGCTCGTCGTGGCCGGGCACCGCCATCACCGCGCCGGTGCCGTAGCCCATCAGCACGAAGTTGGCCACCCATACCGGCACCCGCTCGCCGCTGACCGGATGGATCGCGTACAGGCCGGTGGCCATGCCGCGCTTGTCCTGGGCTTCCAGTTCGGCCTCGGAGACGCCGCCGTGCTTCAGCTCGTCGAGGAACGCCGCCAGCTGCGGGTTGCCCTGCGCCGCCTTGTGCGCCAGCGGATGCTCGCCGGCGATCGAGACGAAGGTGACGCCCATCAGCGTGTCGGGGCGGGTGGTGAACACGCTCAGCGGTTCGCTCTCGCCTTCCACCGCGAAGTGGATCTCCATCCCCTCGCTGCGCCCCAGCCAGTTGCGCTGCATGGTCTTCACCGCGTCGGGCCAGCCCGGCAGCGCGTCCAGCCCGTCGAGCAATTCCTGTGCGTAGCCGGTGATCTTCAGGAACCACTGCGGGATCTCGCGCTTCTCGACCACCGCGCCGGAACGCCAGCCGCGGCCGTCCACCACCTGCTCGTTGGCCAGCACGGTGTGGTCCACCGGGTCCCAGTTCACCACCGCGTTCTTGCGGTACGCCAGGCCCTTCTTCAGCAGGCGGGTGAACATCAGCTGTTCCCAGCGGTAATACTCCGGCCGGCAGGTGGCGAATTCGCGACTCCAGTCGATCGCGTAGCCCAGCGACTGCAGCTGGCTGCGCATGTGCTCGATGTTGGCGTAGGTCCACTTCGCCGGCGCGGTGGCGTTCTTGATCGCGGCGTTCTCCGCCGGCAGGCCGAAGGCGTCCCAGCCCATCGGCTGCAGCACGTTCTTGCCCTGCATGCGCTGGTAGCGGCTGATCACGTCGCCGATGGTGTAGTTGCGCACGTGGCCCATGTGCAGCGCGCCCGACGGGTACGGCAGCATGGAAAGGCAGTAGAACTTCGGCCGCGACGCGTCCTCCTTCACTTCATAGGCGCGCTGCGCGTTCCAGTAGCGCTGCGCGGCAGCCTCCACCGCCTGCGGGCGATAGGCGGCTTCATCCTGGTCGGGGGTGGTCGGGGCTTGAGTGTCCTGCATGGTTCCGTTGCCGTGGTGCGATGAATGCGTGCCGGAACAAGCCGGCGAGTGAACTGATCAGACTAGCCCAGCGCAGGCCGGGCGCCAAGTTTGCGCCCTCAGCCGGCCGGGCAGGCAGGCGTCCGGCCGCTGCCGAGCGCGCGGGCCACGCCGGCGACCTGCGCCGCCAGCCGGCCGAGCGCGCGCTGATGGCCCTGCACCAGCGCGGGATAACCCGGCCCCACCGCCTCGCTGACCCGGCTGGTGCAAGCCAGCGCGGCGGGCCGCTCGCCGTGCAGCAGGCGCACGCTCCAGGCCGCCTCGATCAGGGCGTAGCTGCCGGGTGCGGAGTCGAACCGGCGCAGGTCCAGCTTGATCCGCAGCAGCGGCTGGCCGTTGCCGGGCAGGCCGCTGACGTCCGCGCTGCCCAGTTCGCGCGCCAGCTCGGCCGACAGCGCACTGCGCACTTCGTCGCCGAGCGGGGCGATCCAGCGCTCGCTGCCGAGCAGGGCCACGCCCTGCCCGCCTTCGCGCACCACCAGCTGCGGCTGGTCGACCTGGGCCGGCACGCCGACCGGCAGCAGTTCGAACGGCAGCGACGGCGCAGACGACGCCGCGGCCGACTCGTCGGCCGGCGCCACCAGCGTGTAGTAATGCAGCGGCGCCGAAGCGCAGGCCGCCAGCAGCAGGCCGGCCGCCACGCCCGCCAAGTGTCTTGCGCTACGCATCATGGCTTGCTCCCTTGCGCCGGCGGAACCGCCGCGGGCGCGGTGACGGGTGTCGCGTCGGCCGGCTTCGCGTCCGGGCGACGGCCGCGGATCAACGCCTCCGGATGGCCACCCAGGTAATCGGTCAGCACGCGCAGCGAACGCGCCATGCGCTGCAGCTGTTCCAGCGTGGCGCCCAGGTTCTGCTGCAGCGGCGAGTCGCCGGCCAGCGCCTCGTTCGCCGTGCCCATGGTCTGCCGCACGCCATGCAAGGTGTCCCTGACCGCCGGCAGCGTCTGGCCATTGACCTGCTTCAGCGTGCGGTCGAGCCCGGCCAGGCTGCGGTCCAGGTTCTGCCCGATGCTGTCGAACGGCACCTTGGCGAGCTTGTCCACGATCCCGGCCATCTGCTCCTGCAGCTTGTCGAAGCTGCCCGGCACGGTGGGTACGGTCAGCGGTTTCGCGGCCGGGTCGAACGCCACCTTCGGCGTCTTCGGGATGAAATCCAGCGCCACGTACAGCTGGCCGGTGAGCAGGTTGCCGGTGCGCGCCTGCGCGCGCAGGCCGTGCTCGACCAGGCGCCCCATCAACTGCGGCAGGTCGGCATTCTCGCCGTGCGCCCTGGCCAGCGCTTCCAGCTTGTCGTAGGCGGCGCCCAGGCGCTGCGGGTAGATCACCGCGCCGACCAGCACCGGGAAGCGCTGCGTCCGCTCGTCGTAGTCCAGCCGCACCGACACCACCTTGCCGATGTTGATGCCGAGGAACTCCACCGGCGCGTCCACCGCCAGCCCGCGCACCGACTGCTCGAAGCGCATGCGGATGTAATGCGGCTCGCCGTCCGGCGGCGCCATCGCGGTGGCCTGGTCGTTGAACAGCTTGTACGAAGCGTCTTCCGCCGCCGGCGTGCTGTCGTGCGGGCCAGGCGGGTCCTGGAACACCACGCCGCCGGCCAGCACGGTGGCCAGCGACTGTGTGTTGACCTTCAGCCCGTTCGCGCCGAGCGACACGTCCACGCCGCTGGCGTTCCAGAAGCGCGAGGAGCGCGTGACGAACTTGTCGTTGGGGCCATCCACGAAGATGTGCAGCGAGACGCCCTTGCCGTCCTTGTCCAGCTCGTAGGACGCCACCCGGCCGACCTGGATGCGTCGGTAGTACACCGGCGAGCCGATGTCGAGCGATCCCAGGTCGTCGCTGTGCAGGATGAAGCTGCGCCCCGGCGCGCCATGGTTCACCGCCGGCGGCAGTTCCAGTCCCTTGAACTCGTCCTCCGGTTCCGTCGAATCGCCCACGTCGGCGCCGATGAAGGCGCCCGACAGCAGGGTGTCGATGCCGGACACGCCGCCCAGGCCGATCCGCGGCCGCACCACCCAGAAGCGCGTGTCCCTGGTGGCGAAGCCCGCAGCGCTCTTCTCCAGCGCCACGCTGACCAGCACGTGGCTGCGGTCGCTGCTCAGGCGGATCTTGTTGACCCGCCCGATCACCACGTTCTTGTACTTCACCGGGGTCTTGCCGGCGTCCAGGCCTTCGGCGCTCTGGAAGCTGATGGTGATCTGCGGCCCGGCCTGCAGCCAGTTGTTGATCACCAGCGACAGGCCGACCAGCGCCGCCAGCGCCGGCACCAGCCAGATCAGCGAGGCGTTCACGCGCCGCCGCCTTACCACCGGCCGCGGCAGTTCGCCATTGCCCGGCGGAGCCGGTTCGATGGGGTTGTCGTCAGTCATCGGTATCCTTGCCATCCCAGATCAGGCGGGGGTCGAAACTCATCGAGGCCAGCATGGTCAGCACCACGGTCAGGCCGAAGAAGATCACGCCGGGCAGCGGTTCCACCAGGCTCAGCACGCTGAAACGCACCAGTGCGGTCAGCAGCGCCACCACGAACACGTCCAGCATCGACCAGTAGCCGATCAGCTCGACCAGCCGATAGAGTTTTGCACGCTGCACCCGCGCCCAGCCGCTGCCGCGCCGGCTGCTCACCAGCAAGGTGCCCAGCGCGAGGAATTTCAGCATCGGCACCACGATGCTGGCGGTGAACACGATGATCGCCAGGTCCGGCGAGCCCTTCACCCACAGCTCCACCACGCCGCTGATGATGGTGTTGTCGTCCACGTCGTTGAGGCTGGCGGTGCGCATGATCGGCAGCACGTTGGCCGGGATGTACAGGATGAATGCGGCGATCAGCAACGCCCAGGTACGCGCGTAGCTGTCCGTCTTGCGCCGGCGCAGCGTGCTGCCGCAGCGCGGGCAGGCCATGGCGTCGCCCACGCCGTCGCCGTCCAGTTGCGGGTCGCCGGGCACGGTGCGGCACACCTGCCCGCACACCGTGCAGGCGATCAGGCCCAGCTCGACGGCGCGCGGCATGGCGTTCACGCGGCCTGCTCCGGCACTTCGTCCCACAGCCGGCGCAGATCCACTCCGGCGAAGATGGTGATCAGCAGGGTCAGCGCGGCATACGCGTAGATGCCCGGGTCCGCGATCACGTCGAAATAGGTGTGCGCCTTGACGATCGCCACCAGCGCGCCCAGCACGAACACCTCGCTCATCGTCCACGGCCCGAGGTAGTGCAGCCCCACCATCAGCCGCACGAAGCCCGGTGCGCGCCGCCCGACCCGGGCGAACCACAGCAGCCAGCCCAGCAGCAGCATCTTCAGCAGCGGAAAGAAGAACAGCGTGGCGGCCACCAGCACCGACACCACCTGGGCCTGCTCGCGCCACATCGCGAGGATCACGCCCCACAGCGTGGTGCTGCTCAACTGGCCGCTCAGGCCCAGCGTCACGATCGGCCACATGTTCGCCTGCACGAACACGATCATCGCGGTCAGGATCAGCGCCAGCATCGCGTTCACGCTCATCGCGTGGTGGCGCTCCAGCTCCGCCCCGCAGCGCGCGCACGTGGCCACGTCGCCGCGCGCCAGCGGGCGCCGGTGGTAGACCGTGTCGCAGTGCTCGCAGACCAACAGCGCTTCAGGTGAGCTCATGCCCATGCAGCGGGTGCCTTGCCTCGGCGTGACGATCCGGGGATTCTCGCAAATCTATCGTGAACGCGCCGCTTGATATGCTGCGTCGCCACCCTGATCTGAACCGGCACCCGCCGAGCTGGAGTTTCCCGTGACCGATGCCGCCACCGTTTCCCACGTGTTCGACGTGGACCAGCAGACCTTCGAAGCCGACGTGCTGCAGGCTTCGCTGACCACGCCGGTGCTGGTGGATTTCTGGGCCGCCTGGTGCGGGCCGTGCAAGACGCTTGGCCCGATGCTGGAAAAACTCGCCGCCGAGTACAACGGCGCGTTTCGGCTGGGCAAGGTGGACGTGGACGCGCAGCAGGAACTGGCCGGCATGTTCGGCATCCGCAGCATCCCCACCGTGGTGCTGGTGAAGGATGGCCAGGTGCTCGACGGCTTCACCGGTGCGCTGCCCGAAGGCCAGCTGCGCGAATTCCTGTCGCGCCACGTGCAGCCGCTGGAAGCTGCCGAGCCCGCCGAGGAAGCCGTGCCGGAAACCCCGGAGCAGGCGATCAACCGGCTGCAGCAGGCGATCGCTGCCGCCCCGGATCGGCCCGAACTGAAACTCGACCTGGCACTGGCGCTGATGCATGCCGGCAACGTCGCCGCCGCCGAAGCCGAGCTGGCCGCGCTGCCGGCCAACCTCGCCACCGACGCGCGCGCCGTGCGCCTGCGCAACGAACTGGAGCTGGCCCACGCTGCACAAGCCGCGCCCGGCGTGGCCGAACTGCAACAGCGCGTGCAGGCCGATGCCGGCGACTGGGAGGCGCGCGACCAGCTCGGCGTGCAACTGCTGCGACAGGGCGATGCCGAAGCCGGCCTGGAACAGTTCCTCGTCATCCTGCAGCAGGCCCGCGACTGGAACGACGGTGCCGCGAAGAAGCGCCTGCTTGCCGCCTTCGCCACGCTCGACGACGCCGAACTGGTCGGCCGCTACCGGCGCCGGATGGCTTCGCTGCTGTTCTGAGCCGGCCTTCTGCAACGCAACGTGGCGTAGGGCGGGCACTGCCCGCCGGCGTTTGTTCTCCGGCGACGCGAAAGCGGCGGACGGTGTCCGCCCTACGGAAAAGCCCACTCCATACCGCTGCGTACGCCCGGGTATGATCGGCACTTCCCGCCCGGATTCCTCTCCCATGCGCGCCTCCACCTTCCGTCGGCTGCTCAACCTGTGGCCGCCGTACCTGTTCAGCGGCATCCGCGTGCTGTCGCTCAGCGACGACTACCGCGAGGCGAAGGTGGTGCTGCGGCTGCGCCCGTGGAACCGCAACTACGTGAAGAGCCAGTTCGGCGGCAGCCTGTTCGCCATGGTCGACCCGTTCTGGATGCTGCTGGCGATGCACCAGCTCGGCCGCGACTACTACGTGTGGGACAAGGCCGGCACGATCGACTTCGTGGCGCCGGGCTACGAAGACGTCTACGCCCACTTCAAGCTGGAAAGCAGCGTCGTCGACGAACTGCGCGCGGCGGCGGCCGGCGGCGAAAAAGTGCTGCGCTGGTTCGAGACCGAAGTGACCACCGCCTCCGGCAAGCTCATCGCGGTGGTGCGCAAGCAGCTCTACGTGCGATTGAAGCCGAAGGCGCGCGCCGCCGCGTAGGGCGGACACCGTCCGCCGGCTTTCCCGGCCCCCTGCACGACATCCACGGCGGACGCCGCAGCCGCCGCCTCACTCGCGTTCGAAGCGGGCGATCTCGTCGAGTTGCCGCGAGACGCGCGCCAGCGTGCAGCCGGACATGTCGTCGACCATGCGCCGCAGCCACGGCGAGCGGAGCGGGCGAGCGGCCAGGCGGCGCGCCAGCCACAGGCTGAAGCCGACACCCACGGCGCCCACCGCCATGTTCGCCCAGATCCAGCCCGAGGCCCCGGCGAACATGTCGGTCCCGGACCACCAGGTCAGCACCACCAGCGGCAGCAGCAGCCACAGGAACCACCACGGCAGGCCCAGCGCCAGCGTGCTGACCATGCGGAAGCGGCGCAGCTGGGCCAGCCGCCGCTGCAGCACCAGCACCGGCGCGTCGAACAGGTAGATGCGGCTGAGCAGGAACAGCTGGGTGGCGCTGGACCAGATGCCGGCGATGCCATAGGCATGCAGCAGCAGGCCGACCACCAGCAGATGCGTGACCTGCCGGTGCGCCACCCAGAACGAGGCGACGAACACCACGAAGGCCAGCCAGCAGGCGATCTCGAGCGCCTGCCCCAACAGACTCCAGCGCAACGTCGAACGCGCCTTGTCCAGCCGGCGGTCGCGGAAATCCTGACGCAGCAGCGCCTCCATGCCGTCCTGACGCAGGTCCAGGTGTGCCCACGCCTGTTTCATCTCGTCGAGTTCCATGGTCATGCTCCGGTGGCCTGCGCGGCGGTCATCTGGCCGCGCAGTTTCTGCCTGATGCGACCGAGCTTGGTCGCCACGTTGGTTTCGCTGAGGCCGAGGATCTCGGCCATCTCGGTATAGCTGCGGTCTTCCAGGTACAGCAGGATCAGCGCGCGGTTGAGTGGATCGAGCTGGCCGATGAACGCGTACAGCGCGCTCAGTCGTTCGTCCTGCTCGGGTATCGGCTCGCCGCCGCCGACGGTTTCCAGGTGATGCGCTTCCAGCGGCTCGAAGCGGTCGGCCTCCGGCCAGCGCCGCGCCTGCGAGATCGCCACGTTCAGCGCGATGCGGTACAGCCAGGTGGAAAACTTCGCCCGCCCCTCGTCGTAGCTACCGAACGAGCGCCACAGCTGCGCGCTGATCTCCTGCACCAGGTCGTCGCGATCGGCGGCGCTGCGGCTGTACAGGCCGGCCACCTTGAACACGATCCTGCGATGCTCGTGCAGCAGCGACTCGAAACGTTGCTGGTGTTGTCTGCCGGTCATGGACGCCTGCTTCCTCGCGGTTCCCCCCATGATTCGCAGGGTACGGAAAAAAATCACAGGGCAACGATGGGCGGCGGGTGCGCTTCCGAAGGTCGGCGAGGACATGGCGAACCCCGACCGGGAGGCTTCGCAGGTCCGCCGGGAGGTTCGCAACCCCGGCGAGGAGGTCGCGAAGCCCGACGGAGAGGTTCCGAACCTCGACGGGGACGTGGCCCAGGTCGGCGCGGCGGTTCGGAAGGTCGACGGGGAGGTCGCGAAGCGCGGCGGAGAGGTTCCGAAGCTCGACGGGGACGTGCCCCAGGTCGGCGCGGCGGTTCGGAAGGTCGACGGGGAGGCCGCGAAGCGCGGCGCCGGGGTGGCGAACCGCGCTGCCGCGGTGGCGCCGGTCCAGGTCGACCGGCAAGGGCCCGGCGGCACGGTCGGCGACCGCCCCGCCGGGGTTCACGACTCAGGCCGCGGCCGGTTCCGGCGCGGCACGGTTGGCACGCGGGCCGGGGAAGCGCTGGCGCAGGTCGTCGTACACGTCCTGCGCGCCGTCGCGGCCGCGGTGGGCCGCCTCGCGCACGCTCTGGTAGTAGGCCAGGTCGGCCATCCACACCTCGCTGGCCACCAGCTGCAGCGTGTCGTCCACGCTGGCGGCCAGCGTCTGCAGCTCTGCCGCGAAGCGCAGCAACTGGCTGCGCAGGGCGCGATCCTTCTGCACCTCGGCCAGATCCACGAAACCCGGCACGAACTCCGCCCGGTTCGCCATATAGGTCACGCACTTCTCGTCGAACCCCACCGACTTCGGCCCCAGCCGCGGCAAGGCCTGCCGCTCCTGCGCCGACAGCGTCACCAGAAACGGCAGCGCCGCACGCATCGCCGCCAGCGCGCCCTGCACCGAAGTCACCTGCTCATCCGACAGCACCGCCGAAATTCGATTGTCACTGGACATGGAAACACTCCCTTGTATGTCGCAAGCCGCCGGATCGGCGGCGCGGGGAGCGTAGCAATCACCGGCTGCGGGCTTGGGGCGCGGTGTGGTGTAGGGGATGGATGAGGGTTGCCGGGTAGTGTGGTGTCCTGGCTGTCGCGTCCGGCTTGCCACCATCGACAGCAGAAGCAAGAGCTTTCGTGCGCCGTTGGCGCCCGAGTTACTTTCTCTTTGCGTGGCCAAAGAGAAAGTAACCAAAGAGAAAGGCCACCCCGCTTGGCGCTTGCCGCCCATCCATGGGCGGCAAGTCCGTGAGCCGGAGCCGGGCTTTTCGAGCGGGCTCCTGCCCGCGCGAAAAGGCATCGACATCCCTGTCGATGCCCGCTGCGCGGCCTGTCGGCCCCGCCTCACCGCCGCGCAAGGGACCCCGGTAAAGCAGCGGGCCATCGTGGCCCGCACTCCTCAGAAAAGCTGGAGCAGAGCAAAAGCCTCGGCGCTCGGCCAGGAACACGGACAGACGTTCCACCACCCTTCGGAGATGAAGGTAATGTGGGAGTGGTTTTGGATGGCCGCTTTCGGCCCAGGCTGTGTGAAAACTCTCTGAGTCGATAGACTTGTCCCACCGCGCCGACGAGAGTTGCCGATGGGACGTTTTGTTGAAGGTGAAGATCGCTCGCAGAGCACCTTGCTTCCCGAGCGCCTCGACGACTACGTGACGGAAGACAACCCCGTGAGGGTGGTGGACGTCTTCGTCGACAACCTCGATCTGACCGCGCTGGGGTTTGAGCGAGCGATTGCACAGGCCACTGGTCGTCCGGGCTATCACCCGGCCACGCTGTTGAAGATCTACATCTACGGCTACCTCAATCGCGTGCAGTCGAGCCGGCGTCTGGAGCGCGAGGCGCAGCGGAACATTGAGCTGATGTGGTTGACCGGTCGACTGTCGCCGGACTTCAAGACGATCGCCGATTTCCGCAGGGACAATGGTGCGGCGATCCGCCGGGTCTGCCGCGAGTTCGTGGTGTTGTGTAGGCGGCTGGATCTGTTTTCGCAGGCGCTGGTAGCCATTGATGGCAGCAAGTTCAAGGCGGTCAACAATCGCGACCGGAACTACACCCGCGCCAAGGTGCAGCGCCGGATCGAGCAGATCGAAGAGAGCGTGGCGCGATATCTGTCGGAACTGGACAGCGCGGATCGCCAGGGTGCAGCCCCGGTCGCCGAAGCGCACACGACGCGACTTCACGAAAAGGTCGAGAAGTTGCAGTCGGAGATGCAGCGCATGCAGGCGTTAGCCAAAGAAGTCGAGGCCGCCCCTGACCAGCAGATCTCGCTGACCGACCCGGATGCACGATCCATGGCGACCAGCGGCAAGGGTACCGGCACCGTCGGCTACAACGTACAGACGGCGGTCGATGCGCAGCACCACCTGATCGTCGACCATCAGGTCACCAACATCGGTAACGATCGCAGCCAACTGGCGGCCATGGCAAAGCGTGCGCGCACCGCAATGCAGGCCGAACACATTGAGGTTGTCGCTGATCGTGGTTACTTCAGCGGGGAAGAAATCGTGGCGTGCGAGGAAGTCGGCATCACCGCCTACGTCCCTCGTCCGCAGACCTCCAACAACCAGGCCAAGGGCCTGTTCGGCAAGCGGGACTTCGTCTATCTGCCCGAGACCGACTCTTACCGTTGCCCGGCCGGACAGTCGCTGATCTGGCGTTTCAGCACGGTCGAAAAGGGATTGACGCTGCATTGCTACTGGAGCTCTGCGTGCAAGGCCTGCCCGCTCAAGACGCAGTGCACCTCTTCGCCGCAACGACGCGTCAAACGCTGGGAGCATGAAGCCGTAATCGACGCGATGCAGCAGCGTCTGGATCAGGATCCAGACAAGATGCGCATCCGACGGCAGACGGTCGAACACCCCTTCGGCACCCTGAAGGCCTGGATGGGGTCGACGCACTTCCTGATGCGTACGCTCAACCACGTCAGCACAGAGATGAGCCTGCACGTGCTCGCCTACAACCTCAAACGCGTGATGAAAATCTTGGGCATCGCACCGCTGATGCAGACGATGTGCGCCTGAAGGCGCTTTGCACCCGAAATACCTCCGCCAAGGGGCGCGATGGCGATCTTCGGTCTCGATCAGTTGCTCCGAAATTCAAGAGGCGAAGTCTTCGCGGCGGCGTCTGTAGGTGATTGCAAGCGGCCAGCAAACCGCTCGGCGCAGCCATTACGCCATCATTTGCAGCGCGCACGCGTTTTCACACAGCCTGGACCCTAAGCGGACATCTCGCTTAGTGATCTAATTACTGCGTATTCCTGGTTCGATGTGCGAATCGTCGGGAGTTGACACCGGCGTAGGCCGCGAGACACATGCGGCTTAACATCAGCCCATTGCCCTGTGTACGAATGACCTAACATGCCTAACCGCGATAAGCCCGCCCGTCACTCGCCAGCCGGTACATCCGCTAAGGCCGCCAAGACGGCTAAGACGCCACAAAAGCGCCGTCGAGCTGCGCCGGCGACTTTGAGATCCACATCAGGCGCGGGATTTCATTTCGAGGACCTGATCAGCGCGTGGTTGATGGTCCACATGATCCAAGGCGCGCCCATTCCGTTTGTCGGGGGCACAGCGTCACAAGTCCAGGCGCAGGTATCGGCGCTTGGTTGGACGATCGACGATCTGCTGGTGACGTCGGATGCCGGTCGCCTTGCCCTGTCGGCCAAGGGCAACACGCAGGTCACTGCCGCAGGCCTTCCGAGGGATTTCGTCGAACGGGCATGGGCGCAGTGGCGGGACGCCACGGGCGTAGTTGATCGCACGAAGGATCGCCTGGCGCTGGTCACCAATGCACCCATCGCCGCATTCGAAGCCCCTTGGAGGGAAATTCGAGCCGCATGCGAGAGCCCTGACCCCACCTTGGGTCTGGCGCGTATTCGTCAGAACCGGAAGCAGGTACGCGTATTCCAGAGCGTGCTCGCCGTTCAGCCGACCCCGCGCGACGAAGACGCCGTGGAGTTGATACGCCACCTGCATGTTCTGCCGCTAAACCTGGAAGCCGAGCACTCGACCGACCGCAGTGCTGCACTCGGGCAGATTCGCGTGATGTTGGCCAGCGCGGATGCCGCCGAGGCGGAGGAGGTGTGGGAGTACCTCGTCAAGGTCGCGAAGCGCGTTCGACTCTCCCTCGGGACATTGACCCTGCAGGACCTTTGGGAGGAACTGAAGCATCGCTTTCGATTCCTCAATCGACCCAACTTTTCGGCCGATTGGCACCACCTCGATCAAATCACGTCGGACAACAAGTCGAGGATCGAGACCCAGTTTTCGTCCGGCCACGTCCTTCCGCGTACAACGGCCTCTGATGGACTCTTGGCGGCGATCAAGTCCAATCGGGTCGTCGAACTCGTCGGTGAATCGGGAACGGGCAAATCCGCGCTCCTCAAGCGGGTCGCGGAATTGCACCTGACCGATTGGACGCAGGTTTGGCTGCGACCAGAGGACCTGGGCAATGTCTTGAGCGCAAACGGTCGAGCACGTAGCGGGCTGAGGCACCCGATCGAGGAGATCCTTCCAACGACGGCGGCCGAACGAGGCTTGCTGGTGCTCGACAGCGCAGAACGCATCTCGCAGGAGGACAGTTTCCTCGCTCGCAAACTAATCCAGTTCCTAAGGTCATCCGCATCGGGCAACACCGGTTGGCATGCGGTCATCGTCACCCAGCGAGTCGACCCGCGCCTGACGGGCCCGGCGTTCGAGGTGGCGGTGGGCGCGCTGTCGGAGGGTGAGGTGCAAGACGCCATACGGGGAGACAGCCGGCTTGCATGGCTCGCTTCGCGTTCGGAGGCCGTCGCAAATCTCGGTAACCTGAAGACCCTTGCCTGGGTGCTGGAATCGAGCATCTCGCTCCCGGAGAGCGGTGTACCCGTTCATTACCCGCTGATCGCCGACCAGCTTTGGTCGTACTGGACAGGCGATCGCCGCGACGTCCAGGTACTGACAATGGAGCTCGCGTGCAAGGAAGCGGAGTTCCAGCCTCGAACTCCATTGACGGAGCTTGGCGTGGAACGCGCGAGGGTGCTCGACCCCAGGACCTCTCCGCTGCCGTTGCGGATCGATAAGGCCAATCGTGTAGAGTTCGAGCACGACCTGGCAGCAGACCTCGCGCGCTTTGAATGGCTCAAGCAATTCACCGAAGAGCCTGATCGGTGGGTCGCACTCGCGACGAATCCGCTGTGGCGTAACGCATTTCGGGTATTCGGCCAATACCTCCTACGAGAAGGCGTTGGCGAGAGAGCTGCATGGGATACGGCATTGGAGTCCGCGGACGCCGCTGAGGGCGGCCGAAGCTCGGCGGGGAACCTTTTGCTTGAGGCGCTCATGCTCGACCCTGAGGCCGATCGCTTCCTGCACGAACGAACGCCCCAACTGCTGGCCGATAGGGGCGCGCTCCTGACCCGTGCATTGAGCCGCTTCCGTCACATATCGACCTCGCAAACGATCGGAAGCGAGGCGTCGATCGTGGAGATGTTGCTCGCGTCCAGGTTCCGCTCGGTCATCATCGAGCAGTGGTTTCCCGTCCTGCGTTACCTAGTGGGTCTGCGCGAGCAACTGCAGGGTATGGAATTGCCAGCCTTGGCCGAGGTCATTGAGAGCTGGCTCTCGCAGATGCCGCGCTCGTTGGGCGAGGGAACACGCGTTCCTTATCGCCGTGAACTCGCCCAGATCGCCCTGGACATGGCCCGTACGGTCCAGGCAGAGAAGGCCGCCGGCACGTGGTATATCGAGAAAACCACTGCGATCTACACGGCAGCACTCGCCGGAATTTCCGATCTTCCGGATAAAATCGGAGCCTGGGCCCTGGAGCTTGCAGGCAGGCGCGCGATCGACGTTCACGTGCAGCAACAGGTGAGCGCAATCCAACATGCGAAAGCCGCCGAACACGCGAAGCGAATTGCGGAGAACGAGACCTACCGCAGTCGATACGATGCGGCCCGGCGGATGCCGCCGACGCTAAGGTCGTTTCGCACGCCGCTGCCCGCATGGCCCTTGGGTCCGCGAGGTGAGGTCGACCCGACATTCCGTAAGGCAGTTCTGGAGAGGGGACTCTCGTACGTCGCGCTCCACGATGCATCGCTTGCCAAGGAAATTCTCCTCGCGGTTCTGATCGAGGAGTCGCCTACGCGCGACGATCAGGACGTCCGGTACGAAGCCAACCTGGGGCTGACGTCGCGCGAGTCTCCCTATCCCAGCACGTTCAACCAGAGCCCGTTGATGGTCTTTCTGGGTATCGCCCCTGACGTAGCGCTCGGGACAATGACGCAGCTCGTCAACTTCTGCACCGACCGATGGGCCGAACAGGACGGCGAGGAGGCGCCCGTGCAACTGGCCGCCCGTGGTAAGCCGCTTCGACCTTTAATTGGCGATCACCATGTTCTGCAGTGGTCGCAACAGTCGTCCCACCGCAACGGCCACCTGTTCGCGGCCCTCGACGCTCTCGAGCGATGGCTGACGATGCAGATCGATGGGGGAGTAGACGTGGCGCCAGTCGTGGCTCGTCTTTTCCGCGAGACACACTCGGTCGGCATGCTCGGCGTACTCGTCAATGTCGCAAAACACCGACCTGATCTACTGAAAGGGCCGCTCTTGCCGCTTCTCAGCTCGCCCAGGCTTTACTACTGGGACGCGTTCCGCGTGGAGCACATCGGCGACACGTTCCAGCCGCACATGTGGATCCGTTTCGGGGAGGGTATATACGAGTTCATGCGAAAGTGGGCGTTCGCCCCACATCGCTCCCGGTCTCTCCTGGATGTCGTCACCAAGCTGCTGCTCTCCGATACGGCTTTTGCCTCCCATGTTCGCGAAATGGCAGCGCAATGGGAGCAACCACGGGACGAGAAGGCTCGCTTGGAGCACGACATCCTGCTCGCGCAGCTCGACAGTCGCAACAACTTGCCGGACAGTTCCGGCGAGGGAGGGGCCCGTTTCACCATGCCGCCAGATCTAGAGGCCAGGATCGACACGTGGCATGCCGAGAATGGGCAGACGACCGAGGCGTTGGTGCTTCCCCAACGATGCATCGACCGGCTCTCCGCCATGCAGGCACTGGGCGATGAAGAAGCACGGTACCTGGCGTCCTGTCTGACCAAGTTTGATGCCGTCGAAGGTCAGAACGACGAGACCAAGGCGAATGCACGCGTTGCGGCGGCGGCCACGCTTCTGGCGCGAGGGCACGAATGGCTCGAGGCTCACGCGGAGATTCGTGGACTCTCCGAGGGACTCATCGAGCAAACGGTCAGCGCCCTCGAGGTCGATCAGGACGGTGGCCGCGCGTTTCGTATTGGCTACTCGATTTTCGACCTGCGATTACTGGCAATCGCGGTGGTCGACCAGTGGTCGACGTCGGCGGGAACGCCACGCTGGGAGCGTCTGCTTCTTCGGCTGATGACGAGCCAAGACCGTGGCGGCGCAGCCGCCGTGGTCGCGGCCGCACACGCAGCCAGGCTCTCCCTTGGAGCGGCCTGGTGGCGGCTGCTCAAGATCTGCTCGATGTGGGCGGCACTCGCGTTACTCACGCCACGCTACGGCGATCCGCCGTCGACGCCTGCACGTTGGCAGCGCTGGCGCGAGCGATTGACCAGGCTCCGGGTCTGGGGTGTCGCCTCGTCCATGCAAGACCTGCGATTGGATCGACTGGCGCTTGGTGTCCACCGAATCGATTTTTCCCGTCAGGTTCGAAATGCCGCCCGCAGTGAGGACAGGACCCGACGGTCGCCTGAGTTCGGCCGCGGCCCGGGTCTTCATACCCTCGTCCTGCAGGGGGCCTTCCGCTGGCTCCTCGAAGGAGAGGGGACGGGCAACTGGGAGCACGACGTCGCGCTGTGCACTGCGCTGTGGAAGCTCGAAGTCGACGGGGCGGGCCCGAAGCGCGACGGCGATTCTGAGCTCGATCTGCCCGGCGACCAGCTTGGCTACGAGATCGTCGCAACGCTCGCCCATAAATCGGTCGATGCACCCCCAGGGCTAGCCCAGATGGCGTGGTCTCCCATCATTGAGCTTGGACCCGACGGGGAGGCCGCAGTTCGCCATTTCCTGTCCGCCATGTTCCTACAGTTGCTGCAGACGGACGCGAAGCCAAGCTTCGAGGAAGAATGGGCGCACATCGTCGAATTTATGCTGTCGCCTCGGTGGTCGGCCAACACGCGTGTCTACCGAACGGCGCGCCTCGTCGGGCAAGCACTGGGCTTCGGCCTGGATTCGGCGCTTGCACGTCTACCGACCGGGGCAGTCGGGCGCCATGCCGATCTTTATCGGCGGTGGGCGTCAACATACCTACATTGCGACGAGGACGCTCTGTCCAGCC
Source organism: Rhodanobacter sp. KK11 (assembly GCF_033345435.1). Taxonomy (NCBI): domain Bacteria; kingdom Pseudomonadati; phylum Pseudomonadota; class Gammaproteobacteria; order Lysobacterales; family Rhodanobacteraceae; genus Rhodanobacter; species Rhodanobacter sp. KK11. The sequence continues at coordinate 1,064,380 of NZ_JAWPMI010000001.1, read as the reverse complement.
TCAGCGCCTTTGCGTCGACTGATGTCGGCGCACCCATCCGGCGCGATGCATTGGTATGGATCGCGGCGGCGCTGCCCGAGTCGGCTTCTCGATTCGATGAGGTGGAAGGCAGCCTCCTTGAGCTCTGCCATAAGGCGCTAAACGATCACCGGGCTGAGCTCCGCAAGGACGGCGAACTACGCGGCTCGGTAGTGAATACCTTAGATTGGTTGGCACGACGCAACAGCGCTCCCGCGCTGGTCCTGCAGCAACAGGTTCGCCTCATTAACGCCCATGCCAAATAGCGGTATCAGGTGGGCGGCGACCAGCAGATCCACAGGCGACCCAACTTGAGAGCGATAAACTGCCGGCGAGTCGCTCGCATCGAGCGCGATACATACACGTTGGCGATGTCCGCTTTTGGCCCAGGCTGTGTGAAAACTCTCTGAGTCGATAGACTTGTCCCACCGCGCCGACGAGAGTTGCCGATGGGACGTTTTGTTGAAGGTGAAGATCGCTCGCAGAGCACCTTGCTTCCCGAGCGCCTCGACGACTACGTGACGGAAGACAACCCCGTGAGGGTGGTGGACGTCTTCGTCGACAACCTCGATCTGACCGCGCTGGGGTTTGAGCGAGCGATTGCACAGGCCACTGGTCGTCCGGGCTATCACCCGGCCACGCTGTTGAAGATCTACATCTACGGCTACCTCAATCGCGTGCAGTCGAGCCGGCGTCTGGAGCGCGAGGCGCAGCGGAACATTGAGCTGATGTGGTTGACCGGTCGACTGTCGCCGGACTTCAAGACGATCGCCGATTTCCGCAGGGACAATGGTGCGGCGATCCGCCGGGTCTGCCGCGAGTTCGTGGTGTTGTGTAGGCGGCTGGATCTGTTTTCGCAGGCGCTGGTAGCCATTGATGGCAGCAAGTTCAAGGCGGTCAACAATCGCGACCGGAACTACACCCGCGCCAAGGTGCAGCGCCGGATCGAGCAGATCGAAGAGAGCGTGGCGCGATATCTGTCGGAACTGGACAGCGCGGATCGCCAGGGTGCAGCCCCGGTCGCCGAAGCGCACACGACGCGACTTCACGAAAAGGTCGAGAAGTTGCAGTCGGAGATGCAGCGCATGCAGGCGTTAGCCAAAGAAGTCGAGGCCGCCCCTGACCAGCAGATCTCGCTGACCGACCCGGATGCACGATCCATGGCGACCAGCGGCAAGGGTACCGGCACCGTCGGCTACAACGTACAGACGGCGGTCGATGCGCAGCACCACCTGATCGTCGACCATCAGGTCACCAACATCGGTAACGATCGCAGCCAACTGGCGGCCATGGCAAAGCGTGCGCGCACCGCAATGCAGGCCGAACACATTGAGGTTGTCGCTGATCGTGGTTACTTCAGCGGGGAAGAAATCGTGGCGTGCGAGGAAGTCGGCATCACCGCCTACGTCCCTCGTCCGCAGACCTCCAACAACCAGGCCAAGGGCCTGTTCGGCAAGCGGGACTTCGTCTATCTGCCCGAGACCGACTCTTACCGTTGCCCGGCCGGACAGTCGCTGATCTGGCGTTTCAGCACGGTCGAAAAGGGATTGACGCTGCATTGCTACTGGAGCTCTGCGTGCAAGGCCTGCCCGCTCAAGACGCAGTGCACCTCTTCGCCGCAACGACGCGTCAAACGCTGGGAGCATGAAGCCGTAATCGACGCGATGCAGCAGCGTCTGGATCAGGATCCAGACAAGATGCGCATCCGACGGCAGACGGTCGAACACCCCTTCGGCACCCTGAAGGCCTGGATGGGGTCGACGCACTTCCTGATGCGTACGCTCAACCACGTCAGCACAGAGATGAGCCTGCACGTGCTCGCCTACAACCTCAAACGCGTGATGAAAATCTTGGGCATCGCACCGCTGATGCAGACGATGTGCGCCTGAAGGCGCTTTGCACCCGAAATACCTCCGCCAAGGGGCGCGATGGCGATCTTCGGTCTCGATCAGTTGCTCCGAAATTCAAGAGGCGAAGTCTTCGCGGCGGCGTCTGTAGGTGATTGCAAGCGGCCAGCAAACCGCTCGGCGCAGCCATTACGCCATCATTTGCAGCGCGCACGCGTTTTCACACAGCCTGGGCCGATAGCAGTCGGTAGCCGCTACATCGCATAGCCGAGTTGCATGCTAGCGCTGGCATCGCGGTGTTGCTCTTCGCAACCGCAACGCGGTTGCGCACCGAGTGCGGGCCATGGCGAGGGCATGGATGCCCGAGTTGAGGCAACGCAGGAGCAGTTGCCCGATGGCCCGCTGCTCTACCCGGGGCCCCTGTGCGGCGGTGAGTCGGGGTCGACAGGCCGCGCAGCGGGCGAGTCCATGGATGGACTCGCCTTTTCGCGCGGGCAGGAGCCCGCTCGAAAAGCCCGACCCCGGCTCACGGACTTGCCGCCCATGGATGGGCGGCAAGCGCCAAGCGGGGTGGCCTTCTCTTTTGGTTACTTCTCTCTTGGCCACGCAAGAGAACAGTAACTCGGCTGCCGCAGGCAGACGAAAGCTCTTGCTCTGCCTGAAGGCTCCGCCGCAGACATGACGGATGAAGTGCGATGCCTGCCTTCGCAGGCATGACGGGCGTGGAGGTGCGGTGCCTGCCTTCGCAGGCATGACGGGTGTGGGAGTGCGATGCCTGCCTTCGCTGGCATGACGGGTGTGGAGTGCGATGCCTGCCTTCGCTGGCATGACGGGTGTGGGAGTGCGATGCCTGCCTTCGCGGGCATGACGGGTGTGGGAGTGCGATGCCTGCCTTCGCAGGCATGACGGGGGTGGGAGTGCGATGCCTGCCTTCGCAGGCATGACGGGGGTGGGAGTGCGATGCCTGCCTTCGCTGGCATGACGGGTGTGGGAGTGCGATGCCTGCCTTCGCGGGCATGACGGATGTGGAAGGGTGCTGCGGCGGGCGGGCCTTCGGCCAGAATGACGGCTGTGGGAGGACAACGTTGCGCTGGAACCTCGTGCCCGGGCGCAGCACAACCGCCCTCGCCTACAATGCGGAATCCCCTCGCACCAGGACCACCCCATGCCCCGCCTGCGCGTCAAACGCTACCTGCTCACCGGCCTGCTCACCTTCCTGCCGCTGTGGGTGACCTGGCTGGTGTTCAAGTTCGTGCTGGGGCTGCTGGCCGGGATCGGCGAGCCGCTGGTGGCGGGGCTGCTGCAGGGGCTGGCGCTGGTGGCGCCGCATACGGCCGAGTCGCTGAAGATGGAGTGGCTGACCTTCATCGTGGCGTTGCTGGTGACGCTGGCGGCGCTGTACCTGCTCGGCTTCATCGCCAACCGGGTGATCGGCCAGCGCTTCCTCGACGCGTTCGACGCGCTGCTGGCGCGCATCCCGCTGGTGCAGACCATCTACGGCGGCACCAAGAAGCTGATGTCGGTGCTGCAGCAGAAGCCGTCCGGCCTGCAGCGCGTGGTGCTGGTGGATTTCCCGCGCAAGGGCATGAAGGTGGTGGGCTTCGTCACCCGGGTGATGGTGGAGGAAGGCAGCGGCCGCGAGATGGCGGCGGTGTACATCCCCACCACGCCGAACCCCACCGGCGGCTACCTGGAAGTGGTGCCGGTGGAGGAACTGACCCCCACCGACTGGACCATGGACCAGGCGATGGCCTTCATCATTTCCGGCGGCGCGGTGGCGCCGGACACGCTGCCTGCCTCGCCCCGTTTGCCTGCCGAAAACCCGTAGGAGCGCGCTGGCGCGCGATGCTTTTCGGAAGCCTCGACGAAGAGCATCGCGCGCCAGCGCGCTCCTGCAACAGCGCTGAGACCTGCCCATGTACCGATTGCTGTTGTCCGCCCTGCTCGGGCTCGCCGCCCTGGCGGCAAACGCCACCGACTGGACCACGCCGGCCGAGGCCGTGCAGTTCCGCACCACGCCGAGCTACGCCGACACGCTCGATTATCTGCAGCGGCTGCAGCGGGCGGCGCCGGGGGTGATCCGCCTGGAAACCTTCGGCACCACGCCGGAGGGGCGACCGATGACGGTGGTGATCGCCAGTGGCGACGGCACGTTCGATCCGGCCGCCGCGCGCGCCGCGCACAAACCCGTGGTGCTGCTGCAGGCCGGCATCCATCCCGGCGAAATCGAGGGCAAGGACGCCGGGCTGATGCTGCTGCGCGACGTGGCCGTCGGCGGCAAGCACCCGCACCTGCTCGACCAGGTGGTGCTGGTGTACATCCCGGTGTTCAGCGTGGACGGCCACGAGAATTCCAGCCCGTACCACCGCATCAACCAGAACGGCCCGGAGCGCATGGGCTTCCGCGGCCAGTCGCAGTACCTCAACCTCAACCGCGACTACGTGAAGGCCGACGCGCCGGAGATGCGCGCGTGGCTGCGGCTGTGGCAGCGCTGGCTGCCGGATCTGCTGATCGACGTGCACACCACCAACGGCGCCGACTACCGCTACGACCTCACCTGGTACACCGAGGACCCGCACAAGCTCGACCCCGCGGTGAGCGCCTGGCAACACGATGCGATCGTCAAGCATGTGATGCCGGCGTACGAGCGGCGCGGCCACCTCGCCTCGATCTACCTGGAGTTCAAGGACGGCCGCGACCCGCGCAAGGGGATCGTGAATTTCGGCTCCGGCCCGCGCTTCTCCACCGGCTACGCGGCGCTGCAGAACCGCCCCGCGCTGCTGATCGAGACGCACATGCTGAAGCCGTACGCGAACCGCGTGCGCGCCGTGTACGACCTGGTCGAGCTGCTGCTGCAGCAGGTCGGCGCGCAGCCCGCCGCCCTGCTCGCCGCCACCGCGAAGGCGGATGCCGACACCATCGCCCGCGCCCTCGATGCGAACGCGCGCGTGGCGCTGACCTTCAAGCCCGACCCGCAGCCGACGAAGTTCGAGTTCAAGGGCTACGCGTTCACGCTGAGCCACAGCGACATTTCCAACAGCACGTGGATCCGCTACGACCCCGGCCAGCCGAAGAACTACACGATCGACAACTGGAACGGCCTGCTGCCGGACGTCTCGATCGCGCCGCCGGCCGCCTACGTGGTGCCGGCGCCGTGGACCGCGGTCATCGACCGGCTCGACGCGCACGGCATCCGCTACCGGCGTACCGACCGGCCGCTGGCGATCCGCGCCGAGGGCTACCAGCTCGACGACCCGAAGTGGGCCGAGCGGCCGTTCGAAGGGCACCTGATGCTGCGCGACTTCCGCCTGCACGCCGTGCCGCGCGAGGTGACCCTGCCGGCCGGTTCGGTGGTCGTGCCGCTGGACCAGCGCGCGGCGAACGTGGCGATCGAGCTGCTCGAACCGCAGGCGCCGGACTCGCTGCTGCGCTGGGGCTATCTCGACGCGGTGTTCGAGGCCAAGGAGTACGGCGAGCCGCGCGTGGTCGAGCAGCTGGCGCGCGACATGCTGGCGAAGGACCCGGCGCTGAAGGCCGCATTCGATCGCAAGCTGCACGACGAGCCCGCCTTCGCCGCCGACAGCCGCGCCCGGCTGATGTTCTTCTTCGAGCGCTCGCCGTGGTACGCGGCGCAAGCCGTGGGCGCCTACCCCGTGCTGCGCCTGGGCGCCGCGCAGCTGCAGCAGCTGCCGCCCCAAGCACCCGCCCGACAGGCGCCGCAACCCTGACCTTTGACACTGTGTCACCCATGACGTTTGACCTAGCGTGAGCGGCCATGCCCGCGTTCCGGGGGGGACCCGACGGCGCGGCCAGGCGACACCACTCATCACCTACAGAGGGACACCCATGACCAAGCAGTATCTGAAGCCCCTGGCGCTGGCGCTGGCCGTCAGCCTGGCGCTGACCGCCTGCGGCAAGCACGAGCCGGCCAACAACGCGCCGGCGCCGACCAGCACCGCCGCAGCCGCCAGCAGCACCGCCGCCGCCGACCTCGGCAAGAGCATCTTCGACGTCAGCGAGCTGGGCGACAGCGCGCTGGCCTGCCAGGACTTCAACAGCTTCGTCAACGCCAAGTGGGTCGCCGCCAATCCGATCCCGGCCGACCGCACCCGCTGGGGCGCGTTCGATGCGCTGGCCGAGGCCAGCCTGAACACCCAGCACGAGATCGTCGAGAAGGCCGCCAAGGGCGCCGCCACGGCGCAGGCCGGCTCGATCGAACAGAAGATCGGCCTGTTGTTCCAGTCGGGCATGAACGAGGACGCCATCGAGAAGGCCGGCTTCGACCCGATCAAGCCGAAGCTCGACGCCATCGCCGGTCTGAAGAACGGCGCCGACGTGGCCGACTACATCACCAAGGCCTACGTCGGGGGTGACGGCCAAGTGTTCGCGTTTGGTTCCAGCGCCGACTACCAGCACGCCGACATGCAGATCGCGTATGCCAACGAAGCCGGCCTGGGCCTGCCGACCAAGGACTATTACAGCGAGGCCAAGCACAAGGACATCCGCGACGCCTACGTCGCCTACATCGCCAAGGCGCTGGAGTTGACCGGCGTGGCCGAGGCCGACGCAAAGAAGCAGGCCGCCGACGTGCTGGCGTTCGAGACCCGGCTGGCCGCCGCCTCGCTGTCGCCGGTCGAGGCACGCAAGCCGGAGAACCAGTACCACTTCGTCAGCGTCCAGGACGCCGACAAGACCACCCCGCACTTCAGCTGGGACAAGTTCTTCGCCGCCCAGGGCGTGACTGTCGACAAGGGCTTCTCGCTGTCGCAGCCGAAGTTCTTCGCCGAGTTCGACAAGCTGCTGGCCAGCGCGCCGATCGCCCAGTGGCAGGCCTACCTGCGCTTCCACACCATCGACGATGCCTCGCCGTACCTGAGCAAGAACTTCCAGGACAACAAGTTCGCCTTCTACGGCAAGACCCTGTCCGGCCAGCCCGAGCAGAAGGCCCGCTGGAAGCGCGTGCTCGGCACCGTCAACAGCTCGATGGGCCAGGCGCTCGGCCAGCTGTACGTGGCCGAGGTGTTCAAGCCCGAAGCCAAGGCCCGCGCGCAGGAACTGGTCGACAACGTGCGCAATGCGCTGAAGGCGCGCATCGAGAACCTCGACTGGATGAGCGACGAGACCAAGGCCAAGGCGATCGCCAAGTGGAATACCTTCCTGCCCAAGATCGGCTACCCGGACAAGTGGCGCGACTGGTCGGGCCTGAGCATCAGCGGCGACAACTACTACGGCAACGTGATGGCCGCGGCGAAGTTCAACTACGACTACGACATCGCCAAGATCGGCAAGCCGACCGACCGCAAGGAATGGGGCATGACCCCGCAGACGGTCAACGCCTACTACAACCCGACCGACAACACGATCAACTTCCCGGCCGCGATCCTGCAGCCGCCGTTCTTCGACGCCAACGCCGATGACGGGATCAACTACGGCGGCATCGGCGCGGTGATCGGCCACGAGGCCAGCCACGGCTTCGACGACGAAGGCAGCCAGTTCGACGGTGACGGCAACAACAAGAACTGGTGGACCAAGGCCGATCGCGACAAGTTCGACGCACGCACCGACAAGCTGGTCGCGCAGTTCAACGAGTACGCGCCGATCAAGGACAAGCCCGATGCGCACGTCAACGGCAAGCTGACCCTGGGCGAGAACATCGCCGACCTGGGCGGCCTCAACGTGGCCTACGACGCGCTGCAGGCTGCACTGAAGAAGAACCCGGAGGAAGCCGGCAAGCAGATCGACGGCTATACCCAGGACCAGCGCTTCTTCCTGAACTGGGCCCGCGTATGGCGTGGCAGCGTGCGCGAACAGCAGGCGTTGCTGTACCTCAACATTGACCCGCACGCTCCGGCTTCGCTGCGCGCGATCGGCGCGCCGTCGAACATGCCGGCCTTCGCCAATGCGTTCCAGTGCAAGAGCGGCGACGCGATGGTGCGCGCGGACGACAAGCAGGTGAAGATCTGGTAAGCCCGCGACAGCGCACGCCGCAGCTCGACGCGGCGTGAACCCGAAGGCCCCGCATGCGAATGCGGGGCCTTTTTCGTGGAGCGATAACCGGCACTCCCGTCGTCACGGCAGCGCGAGCCCGGAAACAAAGTATTGCAAATCATTCTCATTAAAAATATCGTATGCCACTTCTCCGGCCGCCATCGCACAACGTGACTGGCCGGAATGCTCTGCCGCTTCCACATGCTGACCGTCGGACGACACGACGCACGCTGATTTTCATCGGTGCGCTTGCGGCCGGCCCGAAAACCTGCATCCAGCCGCCGCAAGACATGGCATGCGCCAGACCCGCCAGGCCCTGTCCGCGGACAAAGCCCGCCCACTCACGGAGTCACCATGACAGCCATCCGATCGCGCAAGCATCCCGTCGCCTCTTGCAAGCAGGCATCGACGACAAGCGCATTGACGGCGGCAACCCTGTTCACCGGCCTGGCATTGGCTTTCCCTGCGGCAGCCACGGATACCCCGCCTGCCGATTTCTCCGGCGCACAAGTGGCGCAGGCCAAGAACCTGCCCGGCGTGAAGGTGGAAGCCGTCACCGGCGACGACTACCGCGTCGACAAGCTGTCCTCGCCGAAATTCACCCAGCCGCTGCTGGACACCACGCAGACCATCAGCGTGATCACCAAGGAGCTGATCCAGCAGCAGGGCGCCACCACGCTGACCGAGGCGCTGCGCAACAGCCCGGGCGTGGGCACCTTCTACGTCGGCGAGAACGGCAACACCAGCACCGGCGACAGCATCTACATGCGCGGCTTCGACACCTCCGGCAGCATCTTCGTCGACGGCGTGCGCGATCTCGGCACGATCTCGCGCGACGTATTCAACGTCGAACAGGTCGAAGTCACCAAGGGCCCGGCCGGCACCGACTACGGCCGCACCGCGCCCACCGGCGCGGTGAACCTGGTCAGCAAGCAGCCGCAACTGGGCGACGGCCTCTCCGGCTCGCTCGGCTACGGCAGCGGCCGGCACCGGCGCGCCACCGCCGACTGGAACCGGACGCTGGGCGAACACGCCGCCTTCCGCCTCAACGTGATGGGCCAGGACAGCGGCGTACCGGGGCGCGACAAAGTCGAGAACAACCGCTGGGGCATTGCCCCGTCGCTGGCCTTCGGGCTGAAGACGCCGACCCGCGTCTACCTCGATTTCCTGCACGTGCGGCAGGACAACCTGCCCGACGGCGGCGTGCCCACCATCGGCCTGCCCGGCTACGCCAGCCCGGACCCGGCCCGGCCGTTCCTCGGCCATGCCGCCATGGTCGATCCGCACAACTTCTACGGCACCCGTGCCGACCACGACGACGTGCAGGGAGACCTGTTCACGGTCATCGTCGAACACGACTTCTCGCCCGACGCGACCCTGCACAACACCACGCGCTGGGACCGCACGCAGCAGGACTACCTGCTGACCTCGTTCCGTGGCGACAGCGCCTACCTGCTCACCCCGGACGCCACCGATCCCTCGAGCTGGACCATCGCGCGCAGCCTGCCGACGTTCAAGAAGCAGACCAACCGCATCCTCACCAACCAGACCAACCTCACCGCGAATTTCGACACCGGCGGCATCACGCACAATCTCAGCGCCGGCATCGAGCTGAGCCGCGAAAAGGCCGGCACGATCGGTCTGGGTGCGCTCAACGGCAGCGCGTGGCCGGCGGCGAACCTGTACCGCCCGGACGCCGACGTCAGCGGCCTGGTCTACGGCCGCACCGGGGCGCACAGCGCGGGCCGCACCGATACCGCGGCCGCCTACCTGTTCGATACGCTGAAGTTCAACGAGCAGTGGCAGCTCAACGCCGGCGTGCGGCTGGACCACTACAGCACCGACTTCGACAGCATGGTGGTCTGCGGCGCCCGCAACGGTCCGGCCTGCGGCAGCCTGCCCGCCGGCAGCGTGCTGCCCGGCGTCAACGCCAGCACCTCCGGCAACCTGCCCAACTACAAGCTCGGCGTGCTGTACAAGCCGGCCGCCAACGGCAGCGTCTATGCGAACTTCGCCGTGTCGCAGGAGCCGCCGGGCGGCAACACGCTCACTCTCAGCAGCGCCGCCAACAGCGCCGACAACCCGAACCTCGATCCGCAGAAGGCGCACACGATCGAACTGGGCACCAAGTGGGACCTGCTCGACGAAAAACTGCTGCTGACCGGCGCGCTGTACCGCACCACCGTCAGCAACGACCTGGTGCAGGATCCGGTCGACCAGCAGTACTACCAGGTCGGCCGCAAGCGCGTGCAGGGCATCGAGCTGAGCGCGGTCGGCAAGCTGACCGACCACTGGGCGGTCAGCGCCGGCTACACCGTCATGGACGCCAAGGTGATCCACGGCAGCGCGGTGGCCAGCGACGGTTCCGCCGACCTGGCCTACACGCCGAAGAGCGCGTTCACCGCGTGGACCACCTGGCACCTGCCGTTCGACCTCACCCTCGGCGGCGGCGCCCGCTACGCCGGCCAGATGAAGCGCGGCATCGACGGCGCGATCGGCACGCCGGCGTATACCGAGGCGTACTGGGTGTTCGACGCAATGGCCAGCTACCCGCTCAACCGGCACGTCGACCTGCAGTTGAATCTGTACAACCTGTTCGACCACGACTACGTCGCGGCGATCAACAAGAGCGGCTACCGTTACACCCCCGGCACGCCGCGTTCGGCGCTGCTCAGCGCCAACATCCGTTTCTGACCCCTGCCCCGCGACCCTGCCCGCCGCCGGGCGGGATTGACCAGGACTCTGCCATGCTGCTGCACATCCCCGACGTTCTCGACCGCGAACAGGTCGCCCAGCTGCGTGGCGCGCTCGACGCGGCCGACTGGACCGACGGCCGCGAGACCGTCGGTGCCCAGGGCGCGCAGGTGAAGCGCAACGAACAACTGCCGGACGCCTCGCCACTGCGCCGGCAACTCGGTGCGGTGGTGCTGGCGGCGCTGGCGAAGAACCCGCTCTACCACGCGGCGGTGTTGCCCATGCGCACCCTGGCGCCGCGCTTCAACCGCTACCGGGACGGCGGCCAGTACGGCTTCCACGTCGACGGCGCCGTGATGGCGCTGTCGGACGATGCGCAGTTGCGCAGCGACGTCTCCTGCACGCTGTTCCTCAGCGCGCCGGACGAATACGACGGCGGCGAGCTGATCGTCAGCGACACCTACGGCGAGCATGAGGTGAAACTGCCGGCCGGCGACCTGATCGTCTACCCGTCCAGCAGCCTGCACCGCGTCGCGCCGGTGACCCGCGGCGCACGCGTGGCCTCGTTCTTCTGGGCGCAGAGCCTGATCCGCGACGACGGACGGCGGCGCCTGCTGTTCGAGCTGGACGCCTCGATCCAGCGCCTGGTCCGGTCCGGCGCCGATGCCGCCGCCGTGCTGCAGCTGACCGGCGTCTATCACAACCTGCTGCGCCAGTGGGCCGAGACCTGAGCGCGGCCGGCCCGCGACGGTTCCCAGCACGCGCCGCGAAGCGGATAATCGTCGGCCCTTGAAGCAAGACGGTCGCCGCATGTTTGTCCCTGGTCAACGCTGGATTTCCTCCGCCGAACCCGAGCTGGGTCTCGGCACCGTGCTGCGCGTCGAAGGACGCGGTGTGCAGGTGCTGTTCGCCAAGGCCGGCGTGCTGCGCCCGTACGCGATCGACTCGGCGCCGCTGATCCGCGCCGAGTTCCGCGCCGGCCAACGCGTGGCCGGCAAGGGCGTGGCATTCCTGGTCGAGCGCGTCGAAATCAGGGACGAACTGCTGGTCTACCGCGGCGAAGGCCGCGAACTGCACGAGGGCCAGCTCGACGACGAGCAGAGCGTGAGCCAGGCCGACGACCGCCTGATCGGCGGGCGCACCGACACCGTGGCGCAGTTCGAGCTGCGCCTGGAAGGCCTCAAGCGGCGCGCCGAGGCGCGCCGTTCGCCGATGTGGGGCCTGGGCGCGGCGCGCATCGGGCTGGTGCCGCACCAGCTGCGCGTGGCCGGCATCGCCGCCGCGCGCCGCCCGCCACGCGTGCTGCTGGCCGACGAAGTGGGCCTGGGCAAGACCATCGAGGCGGGCATGATCATCGCGCGCCAGCTCGCCGCCGGGCGCGCCTCGCGCGTGCTGCTGCTGTTGCCCGACACGCTGGTGTACCAGTGGTTCGTGGAGATGCTGCGCCGCTTCAACCTCAGCTTCGCGATCTACGACGAGGAGCGCTGCGAGGCGCTGGAACAGTCCGGCGATGCCGGCAACCCGTTCGAGGACGAGCAGCTGGTGATCGCCGACTTCGGCTTCCTGGAAAGCTCGCCGAAGTATGCGAAGCAGCTGCTGGACGCGCCGTGGGACCTGCTGGTGGTGGACGAGGCGCACCACCTGGCGTGGTCGCCGGGGGTCGTCAGCCCGCGCTACGCGATGGTGGAACAGCTGGCTGCGGCGATCCCCGGCGTGATCCTGCTCACCGCCACTCCGGAGCAGCTCGGCCGCAGCGGCCACTTCGCCCGCCTGCGCCTGCTCGACCCGCAGCGCTACCGCGACCTGGAAAGCTACCTGGCCGAGGCCGACAGCTATCTCGCACTGTCGAAGATCGCCGACCGCCTGCTCGATGGCCAGCCGCTCGACGAGGCACAACGCGCCGCCCTGGCGACGGCCTTCCACGGCGACCAGGTACTCACCGCCCGGCTGGCCGATCCCGCCAAAGCGGACAACGCGCGCGAGCTGCTGGCCGCGCTGATCGACCGCCACGGCACCGGCCGCGTGATGTTCCGCAACAACCGCGCCGGCGTCGGCGGCTTTCCGCAGCGCCGGCCCGAATGGCACCTGCTGCCGATGGCCGCGGTCGACGACAGCACGCGCCAGGCGCTGCTGGCCGAGTTCCACGCCGACATCCAGCAGCCGCCGGCGCTGATCGAGGTGGACTACGCCGCCGACCCGCGCATCGACGCCCTGATCGCCCTGCTGGAGCAGCACCCGCAGGACAAGTTCCTGCTGATCTGCCGCAGCCAGGCCAAGGTGCTGGCGCTGGAGGAAGCACTGCGCACGAAGAGCGGCATCGGCGTGGCGCGTTTCCACGAGGGCCTCAGCATCGTGCAGCGCGACCGCAACGCCGCGTATTTCGCGCAGCCCGACGGCGCGCGATTGCTGCTGTGTTCGGAGATCGGCTCGGAGGGGCGCAACTTCCAGTTCGCGCACCGGCTGATCCTGTGGGACCTGCCGCTGGATCCGGACCTGCTGGAACAGCGCATCGGCCGGCTCGACCGCATCGGCCAGAAGCACGACATCGTCATTCACCTGCTGGCCGTGGCCGACAGTGCCCAGCACGTGCTGGCACGCTGGTACGACGAGGGCGTCGACGCGTTCCGCCTGAGCCCGGCCGATGGCCGCGAACTGCTGCGCCGCTACGGCGAGCCGCTGACCCGGCTGGCCGACGAACACGCCCGCGGCGACGACAACCGCGACCAGGAACTGGACGCCTTGCTGGCCGAAACCCGCGCCAGCCACGAGCAGATGGCCGAGCTGATCCGCGGCGGTCGCGACCACCTGCTGGAGCTGGCCGCCAGCCGCGACCTGCATGCAGACGAACTGCAGCAGGCGTTCGCCCGCGAGGACCACGACCCGGCTCGCGACGCGTTCGTGCAGCGACTGCTGGAAGCCTTCGGCATCCACGCCGAGGAACTCGGCGGCCAAGTGCTGCTGCTCGATCCGCAATACCTCTCCACCGACGCCCTGCCCGGCTTCGCCGAAGGCCCGCAGTCGGTGACCTTCGCGCGCGACGTGGCGCTGGCACGCGAAGAATTGCCGCTGTTGCGACTCGACCATCCACTGGTGGCCGGCGCGCTGGACCTGGCGCTATCCGGCGAACAGGGCAACGCCGCCTTCATGGTCGACGACGCGCTGCCGCCGCGCACCGCGCTGCTGCAGGCGGTGTTCCTGCTGGAGTGCGTGGCCGACCGAAAACTCGACGCCGAACGCTTCCTGCCGCCGCTGCCGATCGTGGTCACGGTGGACACCCGACTCGCCGAGCGCGCCGACTTCGCGCCCAGCGGGATCGCGTTGCGCAAGGCCGGCGACCGCAACATCGAAGTGCCACGCTACCGCAAATTCCTGGCCAAGCTGGTGCCGCCGATGCTGGAGCGCGCCGAGGAGCTGGCCGGCGCACGCGCGCGCTCGCACATCGACGAAGCCACCGGGCTGGCCACGGCGGCGCTGGATACCGAGCTGTCGCGCCTGCAGGCGCTGCGCGCAGTGAACCCCTCGATCAGTGCCGCGGAAATCGCCACCGTGGCGGCCGAACGCAACGCCCTGCTTGCCGCCCTGCCGCAGTCGCGCCTGCGCCTGGACGCGGTGCGCTTCGTGGCCAGTGCCGACTTCCTCGCGTTGCGCTGACCCCTTCCCGACCTCCCCTGCGACCGCAGGGGAGGTCGGAGTGCTTCAGCCCTTCATCGCTTTCGCATGCCAGGCGACGTGCTCGCCGATGAAGCTCGCCACGAAGTAGTAGCTGTGGTCGTAGCCCGGATGCAGGCGCAGGGTCAGCGGATGGTCCGCCGCGGCACAGGCCTCGCGCAACCGCTCCGGCTTGAGCTGCACGGCGAGGAATTCGTCGGCCTCGCCCTGGTCCACCAGCAGCGGCAGGCGCTCGGTCGCCGTCTTCAGCAACTCGGTAGCGTCATGGCGCGCCCAGTCCGCGCGATCCGGCCCGAGGTAGGCGGTGAAGGCCTTCTCGCCCCACGGCACCTGCGCCGGCGCCACGATCGGCGCGAACGCCGACACGCTGCGATAGCGTCCGGGGTGGCGCAGCGCGATCGTCAGCGCGCCGTGGCCGCCCATCGAATGCCCGCTGATGCCGCGCACGCCGTTGGCCGGGAACGCCGCCTCGACCAGCGCGGGCAACTCCTCCGCCACGTAGTCGTGCATGCGGTAATGCGCGGCCCAGGGCTGCTGCGTCGCGTTGACGTAGAAGCCCGCACCCTGGCCCAGGTCGTAGGCCGGATCGTCCGCCACGCCTTCGCCGCGCGGACTGGTGTCCGGCGCCACCAGGATCACGCCGTGTTCGGCCGCGTAGCGCTGCGCGCCGGCCTTGGTGATGAAGTTTTGCTCGGTGCAGGTAAGGCCGGACAGCCAGTACAGCACCGGCAGCCGATTCTTCTGTGCCTGCGGCGGCAGGTAGACGGCGAAGTTCATCGCGCAGCCCAGCGCGGCCGAATCGTGGCGGTACACGTCCTGCCAACCGCCGAAGCAGGTGCGGTGTTCGATGCGTTCCATCACGGGCCTCAGTAGTGGATGACCGAACGGATCGACTTGCCTTCGTGCATCAGCTCGAAAGCGTGGTTGATCCCGTCCAGCCCCATGGTGTGGGTGACGAACGGCGCCAGCGCGATCTCGCCGCGCATCGCCTGCTCGACCATGCCGGGCAGCTGGCTGCGGCCCTTCACGCCGCCGAACGCGGTGCCCATCCACTTGCGGCCGGTAACCAGCTGGAACGGCCGGGTGGAGATTTCCTGGCCCGCGCCGGCCACGCCGATGATCACGCTCTGGCCCCAGCCGCGATGCGCGCATTCCAGCGCCGCACGCATCACCTTGACGTTGCCGATGCATTCGAAGCTGTGGTCCACACCCCAGCCGGTCATCTCCACGATCACCTGCTGGATCGGCTTGTCGTAGTCCTTCGGGTTGACGCAGTCGGTGGCGCCCATCGAGCGCGCCAGCTCGAACTTGGCCGGGTTGGTGTCGATCGCGATGATGCGCCCCGCCTTCGCTTGGCGCGCACCCTGCACCACCGCCAGACCGATGCCGCCGAGACCGAACACCGCCACGCTGTCGCCCGGCTGCACCCTGGCGGTATTGTGCACCGCGCCGATGCCGGTGGTGACGCCGCAGCCCAGCAGGCAGACCTGCTCGTGGTCCGCCTGCGGGTTGATCTTCGCCAGCGACACTTCCGCGACCACGGTGTACTCGCTGAAGGTACTGCAGCCCATGTAGTGGTAGATCGGCTGGCCGTCGTAGGAGAAGCGCGTGGTGCCGTCCGGCATCACGCCCTTGCCCTGGGTGGCGCGCACCGCCGTGCACAGGTTGGTCTTGCCGCTCTTGCAGAACAGGCATTCGCCGCACTCGGCGGTGTACAGCGGGATCACGTGGTCGCCCGGCTGCACGCTGGTCACGCCCTCGCCCACTTCCACCACCACGCCCGCGCCCTCGTGGCCGAGCACGCAGGGGAACAGGCCTTCCGGATCGTCGCCGGACAGCGTGAACGCATCGGTGTGACAGACGCCGGTGTGGCTGATCTTCACCAGCACCTCGCCCTGCTTCGGCGGGGCCACGTCGATCTCGACGATCTCCAGCGGCTGGCCAGGGGCGAAGGCGACGGCGGCACGGGATTTCATGGCGGTACTCCTGCAGTGAATCGTGGTGTGGCGGATCGATGGTTCGGCCGGTGCGCAGCCGGTTATTTGAGGTAGGTACGCAGCAAGGCGACAGTCTGTTCCAGCGCGGCCGCCTCCACTGCCGCGATGCGGCGAGGCGCGAAGCTGGCGCGCAGATGGCTCTCCAGCACTTCGGCCATCAGCCCGTTCAACGCACCGCGGATCGCCGCGATCTGCTGCAGTACGGCGCCGCAGTCGGCCTCCTGCTCCAGCGCCTGCGCCAGCGCGTCCAACTGGCCGCCGATGCGGCGTACGCGCACCAGTGCCTGCTTCTTTTCCTGCGTCGAGTACGGCATGGGCCTTCGCCTTGTATACCCCCGGGGAGTATAGGCCAACCCGTCGCCGGGGTCATGTCGCCGCCGGGCGCGCAAACGACGCGATGGCAAACGGCAGGACGGCCGCCTTGCACGTTCGCCACGAAAAAGCGCACGACCCCGCCGTGCGCTCCAAGATGAACGCCGAGCCCGGGCTGCTCCCGGATCAGGTGGCAGCCTGCCGCATGCGCCGCTCGATGCCGAAGCCGTAGTAGGCCACGGTGAGCAACGCCAGCCACGCCACGCCCACGTAGATCGCCACGCGGGTGTCGGGACTCCAGCCCAGCATCACCCACACGAAGGCGAGGAAGGCCAGGCACAGCACGCTGGACAGCGGCCACGCGCGCAGACGGAAGCCGAGCGGTTGCGCCTGCCGGCGGCGGAAGCGCCAGTGCGCCACCAGCACCATGCCCCAGGTCCACACCGTGTTGAAGGCGAGGATGGACATCATCATGCCGAAGATGCGCCCCGGCACCAGGTAGTTCATCAGCACGCCGAACAGCAGGCACACCATGGTCACCAGCACGCCGTGCACCGGTACGCCGTGCCCGCTCAGCCGGCCCATCGCCGCCGGCGCCTGCCCCTTGTCGGCGAGGCTGTGCAGCATGCGGCTGCCGCTGAAGGTGGTGGAGTTGAAGCTGGACAGCGCCGCGGTGATCACCACGAAGTTGATCAGCCCCGCCGCCTGCGGGATGCCCAGTCGCGCGAAAGTACTGACGAACGGGCTGCTGTCGGCATCCAGCTGGTTCCACGGATAGATCGCCATGATCACGAACAGCGAGCCGATGTAGAAGATCAGGATGCGCCAGATCACCGAGTTCACCGCGCGCGGGATGGTGCGCTCGGGTTGCGCGGCCTCCGCCGCCGCCATGCCGATGGTCTCGATGCCGCCGAAGGAGAACACCAGCACCGGCAACGCCAGCACCATGCCGGTGAGGCCGTTGGGGAACCAACCTCCGTGCGACCACAGGTTGGACAGTCCCACCGGTGTACCGCCGTTGCCCCAGCCCAGCCAGATCATCGCGCAGCCGCCCAAGATCATCAGCACTACGGTGAGCACCTTGATCAGCGCGAACCAGAACTCCAGCTCGCCGTACACCTTCACCGCCAGCAGGTTCAGCCCGCCGATCATCGCCACGCTGGCGAACGCCCAGATCCACTGCGGCGAGTCGGGGAACCAGGTCTTCATGTAGATGCCCACCGCCGTGCTCTCGGCGATGCCCACGCCCATCATCAGGATCCAGTAGTTCCAGCCGGTGAGGTAGCCGGCCAGCGGCCCCACGTATTTGTGCGCATAGGCGCTGAAGGAGCCGGCGACGGGTTCGTGCGCGGCCATTTCGCCCAGCGCGCGCATGATGATGAAGATCATCGTGCCGCCGAACACGTAGGCGACCAGCACCGACGGACCGGCCAGCTTGATCGTGCTGGCCGAGCCGAGGAACAGCCCGGCGCCGATGCACATGCCCAGCGCCATGAAGGTGATGTGGCGCGGGGTCAGCTGGCGCTGCAGGGACGGGCTCATGGAGGTGTTTCGCGACGTAAAAGCGCTCAGCGTAGCAGACGCCGCCGCGGCTTCCATGGCAGCCGCCCACGCCAGTACTGGATCAGCACCAGCCCGCCCAGCATGCCGCCGAGATGGGCGAAGTGGGCCACGCCGGGCTCGATCCCGGTCACGCCCATGGTCAGCTCGGCGGCCGCATACAGGATCACGAACAGCCACGCCGGCATCGGGATCGGCAGGAAGATCAGCATGACCTTCTCGTGCGGGTAAAGCATGCCGAAGGCCAGCAGCAGTCCGAAGATCGCGCCGGACGCGCCCAGCGTGGGCCCGTACTGCACCGGCGGGAAAAACCACAGCACCGCCAGCTGCAGCAGCGAGGCGACGATCGCGCAGACGAAGTAGTAGACGATGAACTCGCGCGCGCCGAAGGTGCGCTCGATGGTGCCGCCGAACATGTACAGCGCGAGCATGTTGAATGCGATGTGGGTGAGTCCGCCGTGCATGAAGGCGCTGGTGACGATCTGCCATGGCGCGAACAGGCCCGAGCCGAGCGGCCACAGCGCGAAGTTCACCAACAGGATCTGTCCCGCCACCTGCTGCAGCACGAACACCGCCACGTTGGCGATCAGCAGGTTGCGGGTGACGGGCGGCAAATCAAAAGGCATCGGGCGGCTTCCGTGGGGTCAGGGCAGCATAACGGCGCATCGCGCAGCTGACCGCACGCGGCAGCGATCGTTCATCCGCTGCGGCCAGCAAAAAGCCGCCTTGCGGCGGCCTGGCGAAGAAACCGGCAACGGCTAAGGTCAGCCCTTGTCGGCCACCTGCGCCATCGCTTCCGGACGCTTGGCGCCGGCGAAGCGCTTGGCCCAGTAGCCCTCGTTGAGGCTGGAGATCTCCACCGACTTGCCGCTGGCCGGCGAGTGGATGAAGCGACCGTTGGAGATGTAGATGCCCACGTGCGAGATGCGCTGCTTGCCGTGCGTGCGGAAGAACACCAGGTCGCCCGGCTGCATGTCGGCCCGCTTGACCTTCAGGCCGGCCAGGAACTGCGACGCGGAGTTGTGCGGCAGCTGCATGCCGATCGCATGGGCGAACACGTAACGGACGAAGCCGCTGCAGTCGAAGCCGGTGGAGGGATCGCGGCCGCCGCGTACGTAGCGCGTGTCGCGCAGCTTCATCGCCATCGCCAGCAGCGACTTGCGCAGGTCGGTGATGCTCGCGCTGGCAGCCGCCGCGGCGGCGTCCGGTGCGTCCGTCGTCGCCGCATCGGCCACTGCAGGCGTCTCGGTTGCGGCGCCGGGGAGCACCGACGCGGCATCGGGAACCACGGACTGTGCCAGCGACGACGCCGGGTTGAGTGCCGGCAGCTGGCCCAGCAACGGCGAGCCGAGGCGGTCGACCAGCGTGCTGTCGACGACGGAGGAAGCGGAGACGTCCCTGGCCTGCAGCGGACCGGACACCAGCAGTACGGAGGCGAGCGCGATGGCGGCGGCGGTCAGTGGCTTGATCGGCATGCTGGGAAGAATCCCTTGTTGTTCACAGGATTAGCCGCCCGTCAGAAGCTGACGACGTGACGAAGTAGTGAACTTAACAAGAAGGAAGTGCCCAGATGTTGGATTGAGGTTAACTGAACCCTGGCGTTTCAAAAAACGGCGACGCCGCGCACGCTTCATACAAAACATTGATATTGTTGAACTTATATCCTGGCTGATGGCTCCGGCCAGTAATACGAGTCCGGATACGGCCGCTGCCCGAAGATCGCCGTACCGATCCGCAGCTCGGTGGCGCCCTCGGCCACGGCGAGCGGGAAATCGCCGCTCATGCCCATGGAAAGCCGTGGGATGTCATGGCCTTGCGCGATGGCCTGGTCGCGCAGTTCGCGCAGCCGGCGGAAGCAAGCGCGCACCTCCACCGGGTCGGTGGAGTGGATCGCCAGGGTCATCAGGCCGCGTACGCGCAAGGTGTCGTAACTGCGCAGGGCGTCCAGGAAACCAGGCAGTTGTTCAGGCGGCAGACCGTATTTGCTCGGTTCGGTGGAGGTCTTCACCTGCACCAGCACGTCGATCGCGCGGCCCTCGTGCTGCAAGCGGCGATCCAGCGCCTGGGCCAGTTCCAGCCGGTCCAGCGACTGCACCTCGCTGGCCAGCCGTGCCACCTCCTTCGCCTTGTTGGTCTGCAGGTGGCCGATCATCACCCAGTCGATGCCACAGTCCGCCAGCAGCGGCGCCTTGTCGCGGATCTCCTGCGCCTTGTTCTCGCCGAAACGGCGCATGCCGAGTGTCACCGCGGCCCGGATCAGTTCCGGGCCGAAGGTCTTGCTGACCGGCAGGATGGCTACCCCGGCCGGGTCGCGACCGGCCTCGCGGCAGGCGGCGTCGACACGGCGACGAACCTGCGCCCAGTTGTCGGCCAGCCAGTGGGTGTCCCCGGCCATGCGCCGATACCGCCGCTCAGACCTTGCCGCCGTTCTGGTGATGGCGCGCCACCACCTCGGCCACCACCATGCTGACCTTCTTGCCGGTGGGGATGTGCAGGAATTCGTTCGGGCCGTGCGCGTTGGAATGCGGGCCGAGCACGCCGGTGATCAGGAACTGCGCCTTGGGGAATTTCTCGCCCAGCATGCCCATGAACGGGATGCTGCCGCCCTCGCCCATGTAGGCGGCCGGCGCACCGAAATAGTTCTGCGAGGCGTCGGCCACCGCCTGCTCCAGCCACGGCGACAGCGCCGGCGCGTTCCAGCCCGAGCCGTCCTTTTCCAGGGTAAAAGTAACCTTGGCGCCGTACGGCGGGTCTTGCTCCAGCAACTGCTTGACGAACTCGCCGGCCCTGGCGCCGTTCAGCGTGGGCGGCACGCGCAGGCTCAGCTTCACCGCGGTGAACGGGCGCAGCACGTTGCCGGCGCTCTCCAGTGGCGGGATGCCGCCGATGCCGGTCACCGCCAGTTGCGGGCGCCAGGTGCGGTTGAGCACCAGTTCGGCCAGATCCCTGGTGACCGGCTGCATGCCCTCGACCCAGGGGAACTTGCTGTAGATATCGTCGCCCAGCACCTCGGCCGAGATCCTGGCCTGATCGATGCGCTGCTGCGGGATGTCGACGTACAGCTCCTTCGGCTTGATCGTGCCGGTTTCCGGATCCTCCAGCCGCGACAGCAGCTCGCGCAGGATGCGGAAGCTCGACGGCACCACGCCGGAAGCGTCGCCCGAGTGCACGCCCTCTTCCAGCACCTGCACGCTGAGGTTGCCGCCGGTCATGCCGCGCAGGGAGGTGGTCAGCCACAGCTGGTCGTAGTTGCCGCAGCCCGAATCCAGGCACACCACCAGCGACGGGCTGCCGATGCGCGCGGCCAGGTGGTCGACGTAGAACGGCAGGTCGTAGCTGCCCGATTCCTCGCAAGCCTCGATCATCACCACGCAACGCGCGTGCGGGATGCCCTGCTCGTGCAACGCCAGCAGCGCCGCCAGCGAGCCGAAGATCGCGTAGCCGTCGTCGGCGCCGCCGCGGCCGTACAGCTTGTCGCCCTTGAGCACCGGCGTCCACGGGCCGAGGCCGTCGGCCCAGCCGGTCATCTCCGGCTGCTTGTCCAGATGGCCGTACAGCATCACGGTGTCGTCGCCCTGGCCCGGCACCTCGATATAGATGAGCGGCGTGCGCCCTTCCAGCCGCACCACTTCCAGCGTGGCACCGGGCAGCTGGGCGAGTTTGGAGCGCGCCCAGGTCTCCATCAGCTTCACCGCGGCATCCATGTAGCCGTGCGCTGCCCAGTCCTTGTCGAACATCGGCGACTTGTTCGGGATGCGGATGTACTCGACCAGCTGCGGCACGATCTCGTCGTCCCACAGGCCGCTGACGAAGCGGGAAAGGCGGGCGGTATCCATGGCTCACTCCATCAGGCGGACAAGAGCGGCATTGTAACAGCGCGCTTCCGGTACACCGACACACGGCCGGAAGCTGCCCACGGAAGAAAGCGCCCGGCGCGTACGCCAGCCCCTTGGCGCCTCCCACTGCATGGCCCCGCGCCGCAGCGCCATAGTGCGCCGGCGGCCCCGGGAAGCCGCCACCACCATCGCCCAAGGAGAAAGGCCATGTTCAACAAATTCGTCGCTGTCGCTCTTGCCCTCGCCCTCGCCGTGCCGGGGCTGCTGCTCGCCGCCACGCCGGTCAACATCAACCAGGCCGACGCCGCCGTCATCGCCAAATCGCTGGATGGCGTCGGCCAGGCCAAGGCCGAGGCCATCGTGGCCTGGCGCGAGGCCCACGGCCCGTTCAAGAAGGCCGACGACCTCAGGCACGTCAAGGGCATCGGCAAGGCCACCATCGAGCGCAACCGGGCCGCCATCCTGCTCGCCGACGATGGCTCCGCCAGCACCGACGCCGCAGCGGACGCCCCGGCGAAGAAAGCACGCCGCAGCAAGAAGGCCGCCGTCGCCGCGGCGACCGAAGAATAGCCAGCAGCGGGCTTCACGCCGGTCGGGAACCGGGCGGCGCGGCCACGGCAGGCCGCGCCGCTTGCGCTACACTCGCGCGCTCTTCCGCCGCCGTGCCGCCATGATCCTGCCGCGCTACCACATCGCCGCTTCCGCCATCCACGGCGCCGGCAACGGCCTGTTCCTCGACGAAGCCGTGGCGGCGGGGCGCATCATCACCGCGCCGGACCGCATCGAGCAGACCTTCCGCTACGCCGACATCATGGCTTCGCCGCAGCTGCGCGCGCAGTTCCACGCCAGCGCACGCTGGTTCGAGGATCGCTACACGCTGTCGCCGGACTGGCCGGACGAGTGCTACATCAACCACAGCTTCACGCCGAACGGGCTGTGGCACCTGGGCTTCGTGTTCGCCCTGGCCGAGCTGCCCGCCGGCAGCGAGATCACCGTGGATTACCGGCACCTGCTGCCGCCCGGCGAAGCCGAGGATTTTGTCGATGCGGCCACCGGTGAGACAATCGTCGGGCTGAGCTGGCAGCAGAGTCTTGCCGACAGCACCCGTGTCCTGGCTGAACTGCTGGCCGCCCACCGCTGACCGTGATGTTCGACATTCCCACCATTGAAACGGCGCGCCTGCGCCTCACCGCGCTCACCGAGCGGCACTTCGACGACTACGCCGCGATGCTGGCCGACCCGGACAGCACGCGCTGGATCGGCGACGGCGAACCGCTGGACCGCACCAACGCCTGGCGTTCGCTGGCGATGCTGCTGGGCCACTGGCAGCTGCGCGGCTTCGGCATGTGGGCGCTGGAACTGAAGTCCACCGGCGAATTCATCGGCCGCGCCGGCCTGATGTACCCCGACGGCTGGCCGGACCTGGAAATGGGCTGGATGCTCAAGCCCGAGCACCGCCACCACGGCTATGCCACCGAGGCGGGCGAAGCGGTGCTCGACTTCGCCTGGAACCAGTTGCACGCCCCGCGCGTGATCAGCCTGGTGCGGGTCGGCAACGAGGCCTCCGACCGGGTCGCCGCGCGGCTCGGCGGCGAGCACATCGAGGACATGGACTTCTACGGCAGCCACAGCCACGTGTTCGCCTACTACCCGCCGCACCGCGAGCACCGCCGCGCCTACGGCTGAGCGGCCGCCCGCCGGCGCGCACCGGCGAGGCGACGAGGTCTACAACGCCTGCGGCAGGCCGCCGCCGCGCCGCGACGAGGCCAGCGAGCGCGCCACCTCGGCCAGTGCGTAGACCCGGGCCACGCGCACCCAGCCCAGCACCAGCACTACCAGTTGCGCCAGCAGCAGCGCCAGCACCAGGCCACCCACGCCGAGCGCCGGGGTGTGCAGGCGGCCCACGCCGAGCGCCAGCGCGACGGCGTAGCCGACCACGCTGATCAGCACGTAACTGAGCAGCGTGCTGAACGGCCGGCGCAGCAGCTGCATGAAGCCGCGACCGAAGGCGCGGGTGGCCGAACGCAGGTTGCCGTCGGCGATGAACGCGGCACGCCCCGACTCCACCATGGC
The DNA here is from genome assembly GCF_033345435.1 of Rhodanobacter sp. KK11. Classification (NCBI taxonomy): domain Bacteria; kingdom Pseudomonadati; phylum Pseudomonadota; class Gammaproteobacteria; order Lysobacterales; family Rhodanobacteraceae; genus Rhodanobacter; species Rhodanobacter sp. KK11. Next base: position 1,040,386 of record NZ_JAWPMI010000001.1, on the reverse strand, counting down.
CTGCGCCAGCACGAACAGCACGCCGGCAACGAACAGCGCCAGGTGCGATGCGCGGTCGGCCTGCGACTGCAGCACCGCCTTGTCGCCGACGCCGTCGGCCATGTGCAGCGCAACGCCGGCCAGCGCCGCCACCGCCGCATACGGCACGACCGACCACAGCATCAGGCGGAACATGCGGCCGTACTCGACGATGCCGCACTGGAGCAGGTGGCAGAAGCCCAGCGTACGGTTGGCGCGCCCGCCGCCGACCAGCATGCCATTGAGGAACGGCGACAACAGCAGGGTCAGCAGCAGGCTGAGGATCGCCACCCCGCCGAGCCAGCCGCTGCCGTCCCTGAGCGCCGACAGGGTGTCGCCAAACATCAGCGGACTGAACTGCGCGGCCCAGGCCGGCGCATGCACCGAATGGTCGAGCAAGCCGCTCAAGCTGCGCCACAGCGGCAGACTGACCACCGCGGTCGGCAGCAGCAGCAACAGCGTCCACAGCAACAGCAGGCGCCACTGCATGGCGGCCAGCGGCGCGCGCAGCACGGCGCCAAGATCCACCCGGCGGGAAACGTGTTTGCTCATCATCACAGCGACCCCATTAAGGCGTAGAAGACCTGCAACAGCGACGCGGCATCGGCACTCCAGCGGCGCGAGGCACTGCCGTCGGCCTTGGTCGTGCGGCTGTCGTTGAGCTTGTTCGCATCCAGCAGGATCTTCTGCTCGGGATCGAGCGTGGCCGAGACCGCCTTGGCCGGCCGGGTGAACTCGAAACGGGCCCAGCGGCGGCCGTCGTTCCAGTGCACGTCCTCGTGGCTGCCGTCGGCGAACGTCACCCGCAGCAGCTGCGGCACCGGCGCACCGTCGCGGCGCACGGTGACGGTGCTGCGCCAGGGAAACGGCCCGCTGCCCGGTTTCGCGTCCGGATGGGCCTTGTTCCAATCCTCGCGCTGTTTGTCGACCTGCTTGTCGAGCACCTCGCGATCGAGCTCGCTGCGCCGGCCGTCCTTCAGCGTGCTGCCGATCAGCGGCAGCACTTCGGCAGTGTCGATGCTGGCGATGCGATCGTCGATCTGCGCGGTGCCGTAGACGTACTGGTCGAAGATCGCATGGACCGCGACCGGGTTGCCGGAAGCTTCGGCCAGGGTGGCGCGCAGGTCGGCCACCGACGGGTGGCGGAAGCGCCAGCGCCGGTAGTACTCGTGCATGGCGCGTTCCAGCGCCGGCTTGCCCAGGCGCTCCTCCAGATCGTGCATGGCGGTGGCCGTGCGCGCGTAGACCGTGCCGTAGCTGCTGCTGGACAGGCGGTTCCAGGCATTCGCGCCCAGCGGGTCGGGCGGCTGGCGCAGGCCGGCGATCAGGCGCTCGGCGACGAACGGCGGGATCGCCGGCGCGATGCCGAGACGCTTCATCCAGCCGCCGGCCGCCACGATGTCCTGGCTGCGCTCGCGCAGCATGCGGTCGTCCCAGTACTCGTTCATGCCCTCGTCGAGCATCGGTTCCTCGAATTCGTTCGAGGCCAGGATGCCGTAGAAGTAGCCGTGGCCGAACTCGTGGATGGTGACGAAGTCGAGCATGTACTCGGTGAGCGTGCCCGGCTCGACCTTGGCATAGCCCTCGGCGGTGAAGAAGGTGGGGTACTCCATGCCGCCCGCCTCCGACGCGTTGTATGGCGGCACTACCGCCGTCACCGTCTCGTACGGGTAGGCGCCCAGCGTCTTGGAGAAGAATGCCAGCGAGTCGATCGTGGCCTTGAGCACCGGCTGGGCGCTGGCGGCGTATTCCTGCGGATAGATCACCCGCACGTCGACCTTCGGGCTGCCCGACCCCTGCCAGCTGCCGTCCAGCGTCTTGAAGCCCTTGGCGGCCACCCAGGCGAAATCGTGCACGTCGCCCTGCACGTAGTGGTAGGTGCTCTTGCCGTTCGCCGTCTGCGGCGGCCCCTGCAGCTTGCCCACCGCGCCCACGGTGTAGTCGCTGGGCACGGTGAGGCGCACGTCGTACAGGCCGAAGTCGGCGTAGAACTCGCTGTTGAAATGGAACTCGTGCACGTTCCAGCGCGGCGCGGTGGCGCCGCGTTCGCCGGCCAGCTCCAGCACGCCGATCTTGGGGAACCACTGCGCCACCAGGTTGAAGTCGCCCCACCAGCCGGTGCGCTCGACCACCCGCGGCAACTGGCTGAGAAAGTCGATGTCCAGGGTCAGCGTGCCGCCAGCCGGCACCGGCTCGGCCAGGTCGATCTGCGCCACGGTCTGGTCGGTGGCCGGGCCGTGGTCGGGCTGTACGAAGCGCCACTTCAGCGCCGCGTCGCCCTGCTTCACCTGCTTCAGCTCGATCCAGCCCCACTCGCCCTTCTTCAGCACCGCCGCGCCGCGCGAACTGCCGTGCGCCGTGAGCACCTCGCGCTCGGTGAACCAGGTACTGCCTTCGTTCTGGAACGCGTTGAGGTACAGGTGCACGTAGATGCGGTCGATCGGGCGGTCGCTGCGGTTGCGCCAGGTCATGCGCTCCTTCGCGCTCACCGCATGCTTCGCCGCATCCAGCTCGGCGTCGATGCGATAGCTCACCACGCGGTCGGACAAGGTCGGCTCGTTGCCGCTGCGCTCGCCGCCCCAGGCGTCCGCGGCGCTGGGCACGCTGACCGCGGCGGCATCGGCGGCCGCGAAGGGAATGTCGGAAAGCACCACGCTGGCCGCGCTGGCCGGCACCGGGCTCGTTGCCGCCGGAGCGGCCTGCTGCGCCATCGCCAGCCATGGCCACAACGCAACCATGACACCCAGGCTCCCCCACTTGCGCACGATTCGTCGCATCTTGCTACTCCCCTGAGCAATCCCCACAGACTGCACCCAAGCGGCAATCGCTGGCATAGGCCATAGGTCATGCCGGCTTGCCGCTTCAGTAGACGTCGCGGCGATAGCGCCCCTGCCCGCGCAACTGTTCGACCCGCGCAGTGCCCAGCACCTCGCGCAACACAGCATCCACGCCCGGCGCCAGGCCGTCGAGGCTGCCGCACACGTAGATCGCCGCACCGGCGTCGACCCAGCGCCGCAACTCGCCCGCCGCCTCGCGCAGCCGCTGTTGCACGTGGATGCGTTCGGCCTGGTCGCGCGACCAGGCGAAATCGGCGCGCTCGATCCGGCCGTCCGCCAGCCACTGCTCGATCTCGTCACGGTAGAGGAAATCGTGCGCCGCGTGCCGCTCGCCGAACAGCAGCCAGTTGCGCCGGCGACCAGCGGCCAGGCGGGCCTTCAATAGCGCCCGCAAGGCGGCCAGCCCGGTGCCGTTGCCGATCAGGATCAGCGGCCGCGCATCCCCCGGAGCGTGGAAATTGACGTTGCTGCGCACACGCAGGGCGATCTCGGCGCCAAGCGGCGCGTGCACGGTGAGCCAGCCGGAACCGAGGCCGAGGTAGCCGCCGCGACCGCGCATCTGGCGCACCAGCAGGTGGAGCGCGCCATCGGCCGGCAGCGAGGCGATCGAATACTCGCGGTGCGGCAGCAGTTGCAGCATCGCCGCCAGTGCCACCTCATCCAGCCCCGCGACCTCGCCGGCATCGGGCAGTCGGCAGCGTGCCAGCCGTTCGGCCAGAGGCAGGCGCTCTTTCCCGAACGGCACCGGCACGCTTCCGTCCAGCCCGTTGGCTGCCAGCCACGCCGCCACGTTGCCCGATGCATGGCGGGGGCCGATCTCGACCAGGTCGCCGGCCTGCCAGTCCATTCGGCCCTGCAACGGCTGCAGTTCGAGATGAAAGCAGGGTTCGCCCACGCTGCCGGGGTTGAGCAGGTGGCGCTCAGTCAGCCGCCAGCGCTGGTACTTCGGCGCCTGCCAGTCCGGCAGGTCGCCGACCCCGGTGAGTGTCGCCAGGCGGTGCTGCCAATGGCGCAGGCTGGCTTCGTCCTCGCTGTCCACTTCCACCGGATCGAACAGCGGCTGTGCACCACTGGCCTCGAGCCAACGCTGCAACCGGCGACCGAAGCCGCAGAAGTCCTCGTAGTCGCTGTCGCCCAGCGCCAGCAGGCCGTAGCGCAGGCCGACGAGTGGCGCCGATTGCCGCATCGCCAGGCGACTGAACGCCAGCGCCATGTCCGGCGGCTCGCCGTCACCGGTGGTGCTGGCCACGATCAGCACGCGGCCGCCGCGTTGCAGCGCGGCGACATCGAGCGCGTCGATGCCATCCAGCCGCGCCTGCACGCCAGCCGCCTGCAGGCTCTGCAGGGTCTGCCGTGCGATTTGCCGGGCGAAACCGGTCTGGCTGGCGTAGACCACCTGCACGCCCTGCGCACCGGGCTCGACCCACGCGGCACGGCCCTGGGTCGCGGCCGCCGCCGCGACCGGCTGGCGACCAGCCGCCGTGTCCGCCGCCGCCGACGGCCCGCGCAATCCGGGCAGCACGCGGCAACGACGCAGCCAGCCGGACAGGCCCAGCCACGGCGCCAGCAGCAGGGTTGCGCCGAACTCGCACGCGATGCGCATGATCGGCAGCATGCCGGTCGGGCGCGGCGCCGAACGGATCCGCTGCCGCGGCTGCGGCGGCCCCGGGCGCAAGATGCGAAGCTGTGGTCGGAACGGTTCGGCGGAAGGCAGCTGACCCATGGTTATCCGTGATTCGCGGCACCCACCGCCGACGGGAACTGCGGCGGACGCAAGAAGTCTGGAGAGCGCAGAATCCGGAAATCCGGGCTGCGTCGACGCCTCATTAGATAGTAAACAAGAATCAATCTCAACAATGACCAGTTGCCGCGCCCGGCAGCCGGCCATTCCCTTGCACCCCGGGAGCACGCCAGCACATGCGCATCCTATTGGCCGAAGACGACCTCTCCATCGCCGAAGGCCTCTGTGCGTCACTGCGACACGCCGGCTACGTGGTGGACCATGCCGCCCAGGGCAACCTGGCCGACTCGGCACTGCGCGACCACGACTACGACCTGCTGGTGCTGGACCTTGGCCTGCCCATGCTCGACGGCAGCGAAGTGCTGCGCCGCCTGCGCCAACGCGGCACCGGCATGCCGGTGCTGGTGGTGACGGCCCGCGACGGCCTGTCCGAGCGCATCCGCGTGCTTGACCTGGGCGCCGACGACTACCTGGTCAAGCCCTTCGCGCTGGCCGAATTCGAGGCGCGCGTGCGTGCGTTGCTGCGCCGTGCCAGCAACCAGGGCAAGCCGGAGCTGCGGCTGGGCCGGCTGCGGCTGGACCTGCCGGGCCATCGCGCCTGGATCGATCAGATCCCACTGGAGCTGACCGCGCGCGAGTTCGGCCTGCTCGAAGCGCTGGCCCTGCGGGCAGACCGCGTCACCAGCCGCGCCCAGCTGGTCGCGGCGCTGTGCGACTGGGACCAGGAGCTGACCGACAACGGCCTGGACATCGCGATCCATCGCCTGCGCCGCAAACTGCAAGGCAGCGGCACCGGCGTGCGTACGATCCGCGGGCTGGGCTACCTGCTGGAAGAAACCGACGACAGCGGGAACGGTCGGGCATGAACCTTCCGCGCACACGCACGCTGCGCCCCAGCCTGCGCCGGCGCCTGCTGCTGGCGCTGCTGGTCCCGGTGGGCGTACTGCTGCTGCTGGACGCGCTGCTGACCTACGGCGTCGCCCTGACCTATGCCAACCGGGTGCATGATCGCGACCTCAGCGACGATGCCCTGACCCTGGCGACGATGCTCGGCAACGACAAGCTCGATGGCGAACTGAGTCCGCAGGCGCGCTTCCTGCTCGAATACGACCCGGACGGCCACAGCTACTTTGCCGTGAGCAGTGCCCGGCACGGCCTGCTGGCCAGCAACGGGCAGCTGTCGCCACCCGCGCAGCTGCCGGCCATCGGCGCCCGCCCGATCCTGTACGACGCACAACTGGCCAAGCGCGCCCTGCGTGCCGCCACGGTACGCATCGCCATGCGCAGCGACCCCGGTGACAGCCTGGTCGTCACCGTCGCCGAGACCCTGCGCGACCGGCATCGCCAGGCGCGGGAAATCCTGCTGCTGGCCAGCGTGACGCAGACGCTGCTGATCGCCTGCGTGCTCTCGCTGGTCTGGTTCGGCGTCGGCCGCGGCCTGCGCGTACTCGACCCGCTGACCGCACGGCTCGCTGCGCGCACCAACGAACTGACCCCGATCGACGGCCCTGATGTGCCACTGGAGATCCGACCGCTGACGCGGACCATCGACGCGCTGTTCGGCCGCCTGCGCAGCATGCTGGCCCTGCACGACCGCTTCATCGCCGACGCCGCGCACCAGCTGCGCACGCCGCTGGCAGGGCTGAGCCTGCACGTCGAGCGCGCCATGGCCGATCCGCAACCGGAGACGATGGCCGACACCCTGGCCCACATCCGGCGGCTGGTGCAGCGCGTCGCACGCACTTCCGCGCAGTTGCTGGCGCTGACGCGCGCGCAGGCGCCCCCGCCGGAGGCCGGGGAGCGCAGCCTGCTCGACCTCGGCCAGTTCATCCCCGGAGCGGTCGCCGAGCGCGTGCACGAGGCGATCCGGGCCGGCATCGACCTGGGCTACGAAGGTAGCGGGCGGCCCCTGTTCGTGCTCGGCGATGCCGCCAGCCTGCAGGACTTGCTGGACAACCTGATCGACAACGCCGTGCGCTACGCCGGCCGCGGCAGCACCGTCACCGTCAGGCTGTCGGCACGCGCCGATGGCGGCGCCAACCTCAGCGTCGAGGACAACGGCCCCGGCGTCCCGCCCGATGCGCTGCCGCGGTTGAGCGAGCGTTTCTTCCGGGCCGCCAACCACAACGAGGAAGGCAGCGGGCTGGGCCTGGCGATCGTCCAGCGCATCGCCGAGCGGCACCACGCCGAAGTGACCTACCGCCTGGTCGAGCCACACGGCCTGTGCGTGGAAGTGCGCTTTCCCGCTTCGTCGGAAACGACCGTCGGGCCGGCATGAAGGCGCTCGACCATGATCCGTTTCGCACCCTCGCCCGACCATGCGGGCACAATGGCCATCAGGATGGGGAAAGATTCCGCCACCACAATGGCGCGCGATGACCTCCCCTCCACGCCACCCCGAGTACCCGCGTCCCATCATGTCCCAGGAAAAACGCCTGCCGTGCCACTGCGACTGAGCAAGGCAACCTCGAACCGCCGCTGGTACGCCTGCCTGCTCGCTGCGGTATGCGGCGGGCTGGCCGGCTGCGCCGCGCCATTGCCCCGGCTGGATCCGCCGCTGCCCGCGCAATGGCAGCATGCGGTCGTCGCCGCCGACCCGGCCCGGCCGACCGACCTGCACGGTTGGTGGCACGCGTTCGCCGACCCCGACCTCGACGCGCTGGTCGACCGCGCCTTGGCCAACAACCTCGACGTGGCCCAGGCGGTCGAACGACTGCGGGCCGTGCGTACCCTGCACGAGCGCGCCCACGCCCGCTACCTGCCTGCGCTGAGCGCGCGCACGCATGACGCGATCGACCCGGACGCCAGCGCCTCGTTCCTCGTGGCCGGCTTCGACGCCAGCTGGGAGCTGGGCCTGTTCGGCCGCGCCGAAGGCACCCGGCGCGAATCGCAGGGCGCACTGGACGCCGGCGTGGCCGACCTGCGCGCCGCCCGGGTCAGCCTGGTCGCCGAAGTGGTGCGCGAGTGGATCAACCTGCGCACCGCACAGCAGCAGGAACAACTGCTGCAGCGGATCAGCCAGCAGCGCCGGCAGGCTTGGGAACTGTTGCAGACGCGGCAGCGCCTGCAACTGGCGCCCGCCGCAGCGGTGGACCAGGCGCAGGCGGCCTGGGCCCAGGCCGAGGCTGCGCTGGCGGCACCGCGCCAGGCCGCCGATGCCTGCATGCAGCAGCTGGCCGTGCTGCTCGGGCAGAACCGCCCCGACCCGGCATGGCGACAGGCAGGCGCGCCCCCCGAACTGGGCGCCTGGCGACTCGACGGCACGCCGGCCGAGCTGCTGCGCACGCGGCCCGAGATCGCCCGCGCCGAAGCCGACGTGCTGCGCAGCGCCGGCGAGCTGGCGCTGACCCGCGCCGACCTGTTTCCCAGCATCGGCCTCGGCGCCTCAATGGTCTGGGCCACCGACATCAACAACAACCACCGTTTTTCCACCACGCCGAACGGCATCGCGTCGTTGGGGCCGGTGATCGACATTCCGCTGTTCGACTGGGGCATGCGGCTGGCCGCCACGCATGCCAGGGCGCATGAATTGAAGGCCAGCGTGCTGGCCTACCGGCAGGCCGTGCTGCAGGGCGTGGCCGAGGTGGAAACCGCGCTGGGCAGCCTGCAGCAACAGCGCCAGCGCGAGCAGCAGAACACCCTGGCGTGGCAGGCCTTGCAGCGCGCCGACCAGGCAGCGCAGGTGCGAGCCGGGTTGCAGCTGGGAAGCCCGCTCGATCGCATCGAAAGCCGGGTTGCCGCCGAGCAGGCCGCGCTCGAACTGGCCGACGCCCGCGCCGCGCACAGCCTCGCCTACGTGGCGTTGTTCAAGGCGCTGGGCGGCGCACCGCGGCCCGCTCCGGACGCGGAACGGGCCGCGTCGCCGGCCGCCGACGACGCAACCGGGGCGCCGCACTGATGGTGGCCCTGGCGCGCAAGACGCTGATCTACGAATGGCGGCGCTTCCTGCCGGCAATGCTGGCGGTCGGTTTCGCCGGCCTGCTGCAATTGCTGCAGATCGCGCTGGTGCTGGGCATCTTCGGCAGCACCAGCCTGTACATCACCGGCTCGTCGGCCGACGTGTGGGTCGGTTACCCCGGCACGCAGAGCGTGAGCCTCGGCCGCACGATCGATGCCGACGTGGAGTCGCGCCTGCTGATGGATCCGGCGGTACAGCAGGTCGAGCCGTACCTGTGGATCGACGGCGACTGGCGCGGACCGCGCGAGACGGGCGGCGTCTCGGTGTTCGTCTCCGGCATCGACCCGGCCGCCGACGGGCTGATGTTCTCGAAGGTCCTTTCGCCTGCGCTGCGCAGGCGGTTGGCCGAGCCGGACGCGATCGTGATCGACCGTTCCGCGCAGGAGCAGCTCGGCATCGACATCGGCCAGACCGCCACCATCAACGGCCAGCAGGTGCGCGTGGTCGGCATCGGCAGCGGCCTGCGGGCGCTCGGCGGAGTCAACGTGCTGTGCTCGCTGGATACCGCACGCCGGCTGGACAACGACCCGACCGACACCGGGCCGACCTACCTGGTGGCGAAACTGCACGACCCGGCCCAGGCCGAAGCCGTGGCGATGCGCCTGCGCGACGGCACCGCCTTCGGCCCATACACGGCGTGGAGTGCCGCCGACTTCGCCAGCCTCTCGGTGCGCTACTGGCTGTTCGACACCGGCGCCGGCGCCGGCGTGCTGTTCCTGGCCGGCATCGTGTTCCTGGTCGGCGCAGTGATCACCAGCCAGACCCTGATCGCCGCGGTCAACGGCTCGGTGCGCGAGTACGCCACCCTCAACGCGCTCGGTGTGGGCGTGGGCGCGCTGCGCAAGGTGGTGCTGGAACAGGCCTTCTGGGTCGGCGCGCTGGGCCTGCTCGGCGCCAGCGTGCTCGGCGTCGTGCTGATGCTGCTGGCGCGCAGCCAGGACGTGCCGGTGGTCCTGAATGTTCCGGCGGCGCTGGGCTGCATCGTGCTGGTGCTCGGCCTGGCCGCCGTCTCCGGTCTGGCCGCGATGCGCAGCCTGCGCCGCGCCGACCCCGCCACCTTGCTGAGGTAGCCGCGATGCGCCCCGCCTCCGCCATCGAGCCGCCGCCCCCGCCTGTCCTGCAGGCCGAGAACGTCAGCAAGGCGTTCGTCTCCGGCAACCAGCGCACCCAGGTACTGGACGGCCTCAGCCTCAGCATCGAGGCCGGCGAACTGACCCTGATTTCCGGCCCGTCCGGCTGCGGCAAGAGCACCCTGCTGGCGATCCTCAGCGGCCTGCAGAAGGTCGACAGCGGCCGCGTGCTGGCACTCGGCAGCGAGCTGGGCCAGCTCGACCTGCGCGCGCTGGAACGCTTCCGCCTGCAGCACACCGGCTTCGTGTTCCAGGGCTTCAACCTGTTCCCCGCGCTCTCCGCCTTCGAGCAGGTCGAGCTGCCGCTGAACCACATGGGCCTGTCGCGCGATGAGGCGCGCCGGCGCGCCCGTCTCTCGCTGGAGGAAGTCGGCCTGGCGCACCGCATGCGGCTGCGCCCTTCCGAGCTGTCCGGCGGCGAGAAGCAGCGCGTGGCGATCGCCCGTGCGCTGGCCAAGCAGCCCGAGCTGCTGTTCGCCGACGAACCGACCAGCGCACTGGACGCCGCCAACGGCCAGATCATCATCGACATCCTGCACCGGATCGCCCACACCCACGGCACCACCGTGCTGTGCGTCAGCCACGACCCGCGCCTGGTCGTCCACGCCGACCGCGTGCTGGCGATGGAGGACGGACGTATCCTCAGCGACCGGCGCACCCACGCCGCGCTCATCGACAGCAAGGAAAACCCCGCATGAAGCCGCCAGCCCTCCAGCCGTCATGGCGCACGCATGCCACGAGCCTGCTCCGCTGCGGCGGCCTCGCGCTGGCCATCGCGTGGCTGCTGCCGGCCTGCTCCTCATCCTCCAGCCAGGCGCCGGCCGGCAATTCAACCCGGCCTGCTGCCGCCTACGCCGCCGTCGCACGCGGCCGGATCGACATCGAGGGCGGCCTGCTGAACCTGGCGATGCCGCGCGAGGGCACGCTCGCCACGGTCGCCGTGCACGAGGGCGACCACGTCAAGCAGGGCCAGTTGCTGGCGGCGCTGGACACCGAACCGGCCAGGCTCGCGGTCGAGGCGGCGCAGGCGCAACGGGACCAGGCGCAGGCGCAGCTGAAGCTGCTCGGGATCAAGCAGGCCGCGGCGAAACAGCGCGCGCAACGACTGTCCGCCGCGGCCGCCGCCGGTGCCGGCGACGGCCAGAGCGCCGACGATGCGCGCGAGGCGGCGGCACAGATCGACGCCGATCAACAGTCCGCCGGGGCGGCACTGGCCCTGGCCAGCCAGAAGCTGGACGAGGCCCGCTACGAACTGAAGCAGCGCAGCCTGCTCGCCCCGCTCGACGCCGACGTGGTGCGGGTACTGGCCCAACCCGGCGCCAGCGTGTCGCCGGCGTCCGGCCCGCTGTTCGTCCTGCTGCCGCAAAAGCCGCGCATCGTGCGCGCCGAACTCAACGACAGCTTCGCCGCGGCAGTCCGTCCGGGCATGCCGGCCGAAGTGGTCGCCGAAAGCGGCGGCGACCATGCCCGCTGGAGCGCGCACGTGCTGCGCATCGGCCAGGTCTACGGCCCTGCCACGCTGGAGAACGATCCGCAGATCCGCGCCAACGCGCGCACGGTGGAATGTGTGCTGGCGTTCGACCAGCCGCAGGACCTGCGCATCGGCCAGCGCGTGATGGTGCGCTTCGGCCATACCGCAGCCGCGACTGCCGCACCGAAAGACTGAGGAAACCGCCGGCTGCGAACATCGTCCGCATGAAAACCGCCGCGATCCATCCCACAAGGCAACCGCGTGATCCAGCAGACTGACTTCTTCTTCGAAGGTGGACGCAGCGGCGTGCTGCTGATCCACGGCCTCACCGGCACGCCGATGGAAATGAAGCTGCTCGGCAAGGGCCTGAACCGCGCCGGCTTCACCGTGCACGGCATGCAGCTGGCTGGCCATTGCGGCAACGTCGAGGACCTGCTCGCCACCGGCTGGCGCGACTGGTACGCCAGCGTCGAGCAGGCCGCCGACGCGCTGCTCGGCAAGGTCGACCAGCTGTTCGTGGGCGGCCTGTCGATGGGCGCGCTGCTGGCGCTGAAGCTCGCCGCCGAGCGGCCGCAGCAGGTTGCCGGTGTCGGCGTGTACGGCGCCACCTTCCGCTACGACGGCTGGAGCATCCCGAAGCTGGCGCGGCTGTCGTTCATGCTGCCGCTGCTGAAGAAGCTCGGCATCGGTCGCGGGCGCAGTTTCATGGAACAGCCGCCCTACGGCATCCGCGACGAGCGCCTGCGCGCGCAGGTCAGCAGCGCCATGCTCGGCGGCGACAGCGCCGCCGCCGGCCTGCCCGGCAACCCGTGGTATTCGCTGGCCGAGATGTACCACCTGGCGGCCGACGTGCGCCGCCGGCTGCCGCAGGTGGCGGCGCCGTGCCTGGTCGCCCACGCCAGCGACGACGACGTGGCCAGCCCGCGCAACGCCGAACTGGTGATGCGCGAAGTCGGCGCGCCGGCCGAGCTGCTGCTGCTCGACGACAGCTACCACATGATCACCATCGACAAGGAACGGCGCACCCTGATCGAGCGCTCGGCGGCGTTCTTCGACGCCATCGCCGCACGGCGTGCCGCCGCCTGATGGCTCCGGCAGAAGGTTCCATCTCCACCCTCGTGGCGGGCCTGTGGCTGCTCAACATCGTGCTCGACACCGGCGGCCAACTGGCGTTCAAGGCAGCCGCCGGCGACCCCGCCGCTGGCGACGGCCTGGCGCGCTGGAAACACATGGCGGCGCGGCCGTGGCTGTGGCTCGGCATCGGCAGCTACGTGGCCGAGTTCCTGGTGTGGATCGCGTTCCTGTCGCTGGTCCCGCTGTCCGAAGGCGTGCTGCTGGGTTCGATCAACATCGTGGCGATCATGCTCGCCGGGCGTTTCCTGTTCGGCGAGAAGCTGACCCGGCTGCGGGTCGCCGGCATCGTGCTGGTCACGCTCGGCGTGGCGATCGTGGGGCTGGGCGCATGAGGCGCTTCTACCTGTTAGGCTTCCTGCTGCTGATGGGCTTCGACACGCTCGCCCAGATCAGCTTCAAGTACGCCGGCAGCCAGGCGCTGCCGGTGGAAGCCAGCCTGGCGTGGTTGCTGCGCGTGTTCGGCCAGCCGTGGGTGTACGGCGCGATCATCGGCTACGTCGGCGCGTTCTTCACCTGGATGGCGCTGCTCAAGCATGCGCCGATCGGCCCCGCCTTCGCCGCCTCGCACCTGGAAGTGGTGTCGGTGATGCTGTTGTCGATCTGGCTGTTCGACGAGCAGCTCACCCCCGCCCGCGGCCTGGGGGCCGTGGCGATCATCGCCGGCATCGTCTGCCTGGGCATTGCCGAAAGCCGCGAACACGCCCCGGAACCTGCCGCCTGAGCACCGGCTAAGCTGCGCGCATGCTGCCCCGCCGCTGCCACGAACTGCCGCCCACCGCCGGCCTGCCGCTGCGGCTGGCCGACCTGCGCCCGGGCGCGCCGACGCTGGCCGACGATGTCGCCGCGCTGCTGGGCACGCCGCCGCTGCAGCTGACCTGCTCCGGCACCGCGGCGCTGCTGCTCGCACTGGCCACGCTGCATGAGCTCGATCCGCAGCGCCGTCGCGTGGTGGTGCCGGCATACACCTGTCCGCTGGTGGCGATCGCGGTGCGTCAGGCCGGGCTCGAACTGCAGTTGTGCGATTTGCGCGCCGGCCATTACGACATGGACCCTGTCGCGCTGCGCGCGGCCTGCGACGAGCGCACGCTGGCGATCGTGCCCACTCACCTGGCCGGCCGCGTCGCCGACGTCGACGACGCGCTCGCGGTGGCGCGCCAGGTCGGCGCATACGTGATCGAGGACGCCGCGCAGGCGCTGGGCGCACGCCGCGCCGACGGCGCCAGCGTGGGACTGGCCGGCGACGCAGGCTTCTTCAGCCTCGCCGCCGGCAAGGGCCTGTCGATCTACGAGGGCGGCCTGCTCGTCGCAACCGATCCCGCGCTGCGCGAGCGGCTGGCCCGCGCCGCCGCAGGCGTGCCGCCGCGTCCCGGCTGGGAGTGGCGGCGGCGCCTCGAACTGCTCGGCTACGCCGCGCTGTACCGGCCATGGGGCCTGCGCTTGGCCTATGGCGCGGCGCTGCGTCGCGCGCTGCGCCGCGGCGACGAGATCGCCGCGGTGGGCGACGACTTCCCGCCGGCCATCCCGCTGCACCGCGTGGGCCGCTGGCGGCAGGCGGTGGGCGCGCACGCCGTGCCGCGGTTGCCCGGTTTCCAGGCGCGGCTGGCCGCGCAGGCGCAGCAGCGCCTGCCGCGCCTGCGCCGCATCCCCGGCGTGCAGGTGCTGGACGATCCGCCCGGCGCGCAGGGCAGTTGGCCGTTCTTCCTGCTGCTGCTGCCCGACCAGCGCCGCCGCGACGCCGCGTTGGCGCAGCTGTGGCAGGCCGGCTACGGGGTCAGCCGGCTGTTCATCCACGCCCTGCCCGACTACCCCTACCTCGCCGGCACGGTGCCGGCGCAGGACGTGCCGCACGCGCGCGACTTCGCCGCGCGCAGCCTCAGTATCGGCAACAGCCCATGGCTGACCGACGCGGACTTCGAGGCGATCTGCGGCGTGCTCGGCGGCAGCTGAGGCGGCGCTCCGGCGATCCGCCGGCCATTCACGCGAACGAAATCCTCCACCCGCAAGAATGGCGCCGCTTGGTCGGTCCGCCGATGCCCGCACGCAAGCGCCGGCGAGGATTCCCGCGCAGTTCCGGGGGTCGCCATGACGGCAGCACCGCACACGGGTTTCATCGGCCGGTTCCGCGAGGAACCGCGCCTGCAGGCGCTCGCGGCGCTGCTCCTGCTGCTGCCGCCGGTGTTCTTCCTGTTTCCGGTGCCGATCGACGAGACGCGTTACCTCGCCGTGGCGTGGAACATGCACCTCAGCGGCCAGTGGCTGGTGCCATGGCTGGACGGCGCGCCGTATTCGGACAAGGCGCCACTGCTGTTCTGGCTGATCAACCTGGTGTGGGCGGTGACCGGCGTACACGCTTGGGCGGCGCGCCTGCTGGAGCTGCTGCTGACGCTGGCCACCCTGCCGCTGCTCGCCTCGCTCGGCCGACGGCTGGGTGCCGGGCCCGCCGCCGTGCAGGCCTCGCTGTGGCTGTGGCTGGGCTGCGCCGCGGTTGCGGCGTACGCCGGCACGGTGATGTTCGACATGCTGCTCACGTTGTGCACCTTGGTGGCGTGGCGAGCCACCCCCGTGCTGGCCGGCCGGCGCTGGCCGCTCGCGGCAGCGGCGATGGCGCTGGCGCTGGGTGCGGGGACGTTGGTCAAGGGGCCGGTCGCGCTGCTGGTGGGCGGCATGCCGGCGCTGCTGGCGCCGTGGTGGCTGCCGCAGGCGCGGCCGCTGGCGAGCTGGTCGCGGCTGCTCGCCGCGCTGCTCGGCGCCACGCTGCTGGCGCTGGCCTGGGCGCTGCCCGCGGCCAGGGCTGGCGGCGCGCAGTACGCAGACGCGATCTTCCTGCACCAGACGCTGGGCCGCGTGGTGCAGAGCTTCGCGCACGCCCGGCCGTGGTGGTGGTACCTGCCGATCCTGCCGGCGATGCTGTTGCCATGGGCAGCCGCGATCGGGCGCGGTGGGGCCGCACCGGCGCCGGCCAGCGGGATGCTGGACCGCTTCGTGGCGGCGGCCTTCATACCCGGCTTCGTCGTGTTCAGCCTGATCAGCGGCAAGCAGCCGCACTACCTGCTGCCGTTGCTGCCGGCGCTGGTGCTCGCCGGCGGGCAGCGCCTGGGCAGCGGCCGCTGGCGCGTGGTGGGCTGGCGCGTCGGGCTGGTGCTGGCGCTGATCGGCATCGCCGTCGCGGTCGGCCTGGGCCGACTGGCGGTCGATCACGCCGGCCGCATCGAGGCGATCGCCTGCGGCGCGCTGGTCGTCGTAATGGGGCTGTGGTTCATGGGACGGCGGACGACGTCGCTGCCGGTGAGCCATGCCGCGCTCGGCATGCTGGCGGCGCTGTTGCTGTGCAAGCTTGCCTTCGTGCTGGGCGCCGGCCCCCGCTACGACGTCACCATGACGGCGCGCCGCGTGGCCGTCGCGCAGCAGGCGGGCATACCGCTGCTGTTCGCCGGCCCGCAGTACGGCCTGCTCACCTTCGCCGGACGGCTGACCGTGCCGATTCCGGCCACCACCGCCCCGGCCGCGGTGGCCGCGTGGGCGCACGCGCATCCGCAAGGCTGGGTGATCAGCAGCGAGCCGGAATTTCGCTACCCGGCCGCACCGCTGTACCGCCAGCCCTATCGTGGCGACAGCTTGCGCATCTGGCGCGCCGGCGACGTCGCCAGGACAGCGGCGGGACCGGCGCACGGCTAGGGCGCGGCGTCGACGCGCGCGGCGATCGCCTGCAGCAGCTCGAGGTTCAGCGCGTGCTGCTGCGCCTGCCAGTCGGCCAGCTGCGCAGTGTCGACTGCGGGTTGCGCGTCCAGCGCCGACAGCCTGCGCTTCCACCACGTGCGATAACGGTAGTGCGAGATCTCACCGTTGATGTCGCTGCCGAGCAGGCCGTGGCGCAGGCTGCCGATCAGCGCCCGCGCGTGGTCGAGTTGCAGGCGGCCCTGGTCCCAGTTGGTGCGGGCCACGTCGGCGGCGAACACGTCCTTGTCGATCGACAGGTAGCTCGGCGCCGCCTGCGTGCGCTGGAACTCGACGAACGCGTCGACCATCGCCGCGGGCGTGTCGAACCCGCGGAATGCGTGCGCCAGCCCGAGCCGGCGCGACCAGCGCGTATCCACGCCGATGCTCCAGTAGCTCAACTTGCCGCGTCGCAGCGGCGCCAGATAGTTCTCCCAGGCATGGCCGGCACCGATGTCGGCGGAGGTGATGCCGAGCACGTGCACGTGGCTCACCTGCGGCAGCAGCGCCACCTTGCGCACCCACGAGCCGCAGTGCACGCCGAACGGGAAACGCATGTTGTCCGGGTGGTTGTCCAGCACCACCACCTGGAACGGCGCCTCGCTGCGCACGCGTTCGATCAGCGGCCAGCTGAGGTGGTGGAAGTCGCCGCTGCCGGTGAGCACGGTGCCGTGGCGTTCGGGCAGCAGCTGGTCCAGCATGGCGCGGAAGCGCTGCATCGTGGCCAGCGAACAGCCGAAACGGATCGACTCCTGCCAATGCTCCAGCGGCAGCACCAGGCGATCCGGCAGCGGCCCCACCGAGTTGTCGATGTCCAGCACCACCGGGCGCCCTGCCAGCCTATCCATCGACCGTCTCCGCCGCCTGCCACTGGCGGTCACTTTCGAAATGGCCGCCCAGCCGGCGCAGCAGCGCGCGCAGCAGCGGATTGCGCGCGTACACCGCGTGACGGGTGAAGGTGAAGCGCGCGCCGAGGAAGGACTTCACCTGCGGGTCGGTCCAGCCGGCCACGTAGTGGCTCAGCCCACGTTCGCGCGCGTAGCCGAGGTTGTGCATCCAGCTGACGAAGTACAGGTTGTGCTCGCGCGCTTCGGGGTAGGCGAAGCCGATGTACTTGTCGATGAGTTTGCCGGCGTACTCGTAGCAGAGGTTCCAGCCGATCATCTTCCCGCCGTGGCGATAGACGAACACCACGCCGCCGCTGGTCGCGTCCTGCAGCAGCAGGCGGAAGAAATCCGCGCTCAGGCGGTCGAAGTGGAGCGTGCTCTGCGCGTACACGTTGTCGAACAGCGCGTAGAACGCGGCCAGCGTCGCCTCGTCGCGGAAGCAGGCGTCGCCGGTGCGCAGCGTCTCGGTCTCCAGGTCAGCGCGCGAGCGCAGCTTGCGCCGGATGTTCTTCCGCCGGCCGGGCGACAGCCGGGCCAGGTACTCGTCGTCCGACGCGAAGTCGATCGGTACGAAGGCCAGCGCCTGGCCCTCCAGCAGCACGAAGCCCTCGCCTGCGCAGGCGGCGGCGAAAGCGCGCGCGTGGGCATTCGCAGCGGCGTCCAGCAGCGGCGATTCCTGCGCGATGTCCTTCACGATCAGCAGCGCGCACTCGCGCCCGAACGCCGCCTTCAGCCCCTGCGCCAGCAACGCGGGCGACACGCCGGCGGGCAGCGGCGCGTACTCGGTCACGGTGGTGCCGGCGAAGCGGGTGCGCCAGCGCAGCAGCCGGCTCCAGCGGCGATACAGCGGCAGCGCGGCGACGCGGCGGCGCAGCGCGTCGTCGGCGGTGGTCAGCAGGTCGAACGGCGCCACGAACGCCGGCATGCCCTGCGGCGAATGATCCACCGCGAAGCCGAGCGGTGGCTCGATCATGAACGCCGCAAGCAGCGCGTCCGGTTCCAGTTGCGAAATGAAAGGCATGCGTAAGCGAGTTTGCCTAGACTGGGCTGGCCAATAGCTTGCCCGGCCCACCTTGCGCCGGCCTTCCATTGTCGCCCGCCACCAAGGACTCCGTCATGACCGCAGCGATCCAGCAGCAAGTGTTCGAGATCATCGCAAAACAGGCCAAGGTCGAGGTCGGCGCCGTCAAGCCCGAGTCCACGCTGAAGGATCTCGGCATCGCCTCGCTGGAGGCAATCGAGCTGATCTTCGACATCGAGGAGCACTTCGACATCCACTTCCCCGAGCAGCAGGGCGCCAACTTCGACAGCGACACCGCGCAAAGTCTGGTCGACGCGGTGCAGACGGCGCTGGACGAGAAGGCCGCCGCGGGCGAAGGAAGCAAGTGATGCCCACCGTGTCGACGCGCCGGGTGGTGATCACCGGCATGGGTGCCATCAGCCCGTTGGGGGTGGGCGCCGCGGCGCTGTGGCAGGGCCTGCGCGAGGGCCGCAGTGCGATCGGCCCGCTGCAGCATCCGGACGCCGGGCGCCTGCGCGTGAAGGTCGCCGCCCAGGTGCCGGCAAGCTTCGACCCCGCCGCGCACATCGACGAGCGCACCCTGCCCCTGCTCGACCGTACCTCGGAGTTCGCACTGCACGCAGCGCGCGAGGCGGTGGCGCAGTCCGGGGTGGATTTCGCCGGCGACGGGCTGGGCGCGCGCACCGCGGTGATCGTGGGCACCGGCGTGGGCGGCGAGACCACCCAGGACGAGCAGAGCCGGCGCCTGTATGGCGAGAACGCCCAACGCGCGCACCCGCTCACCATCGTGCGGCTGATGACCAACGCCTCGGCCAGCCAGATCAGCATCGCGTACAGCCTGCACGGCCCCACCTACGCGGTGGCCAGCGCCTGCGCCTCGGCCAACCACGCGATCATCCAAGCCGCGCAGCTGATCCGCTACGGCCTGGCCGACGCCGCCGTCACCGGCGGCACCGAAGCCTGCCTCACCTACGGCGCGCTGAAGGCGTGGGAGGCGATGCGTGTGCTGGCCGACGACACCTGCCGCCCGTTCAGCGCCAACCGCCACGGCCTGGTGCTGGGCGAAGGCGCCGGCATCTTCGTGCTGGAATCGCTGGAACACGCACAGGCGCGCGGCGCCACCATCCTCGCCGAGCTGGCCGGCACCGGCATGAGCGCCGACGCCAGCGACATCGTGATGCCCAGCGCCGAGGGCGCGGCGGCGGCGATGCGCCAGGCGCTGGACGAAGCCGAACTGAACCCCGGCGACGTGGACTACATCAATGCCCACGGCACCGGCACGCCAGCCAACGACGTCACCGAAACCCGCGCCATCCGCCTCGCCTTCGGCGCGCAAGCCGACCGCCTCGCGGTGTCCTCCACCAAGTCCATGCACGGCCACGCCCTGGGCGCCTCAGGCGCACTGGAACTGGTCGCCGCGATCGGCGCGCTGCGCGACAGCGTGGTGCCGCCCACCGCCAACCTGGACCAGGTCGATCCCGCCTGCGACCTCGACTACGTACCGAACGTGGCGCGCGAGATGCCGGTGCGGGCGGTGCTCAGCAATTCGTTTGCGTTCGGGGGATTGAACGCGGTGCTGGCGTTGAAGCGGGCGTCCTGAGCGGCGGTGCCTCAAACAAGTCATCCGGCTTGCCCGCCATTTCTGCAAAATCAGGACAAGTGCGAAGGACAGCCCATAGGGCGAGTGCAACGACTCATCCACAGTGTTGGCTCAAGTCCGGAGCACGCACCATCGGGCACCGGACAACGGCGCGCATCCTGCTCGCCGGAAGCAAAGCGGTGGCGATGTCGGCGCAGAACGTAGCGCACGGTGGCGCCTGACCGGGCCCGACACAAACCCACCGGGAATATATGACGCGGCAGGCTTCCGCACTCCTCTGCAGGCCTTCGAAGCATCCTTCGACCGCGATGCGCTCCGGGCGCTGAGTTTGCCTCACGTTCAATTCGACATTCCGTTATGCCGAAGCAAGGCATCCATCCTGGGTGCCCGCCCACGGAAAGCACGGAAATTCTCGATGGCGCGGCGGCTACCGCCGCGAGACAGGATCTCCTCGCGGAACTTTGCCCCGGTTTCGGCCTGCCTGGCGGGCGCCTCCTCGAACGCGGCGTATGCATCCGCGCTCAGCACTTCGGCCCATTTGTAGCTGTAATACCCTGCTGCATAGCCGCCCGCGAAAATGTGGCTGAATTGATACGGGAAGCGGTTCCATGCAGGCTGCAAGTTCACGGCCACTTCCTCGCGCACCTGCCAAAGAAGACGCAGAACCGCCTCGCCATCGGGATTCCTATTCGCATCCGGCCCGGCATGCAGAAGCATGTCAAATATGCCCATTTCCAGCTGCCGGACTGCGGCCATGCCGCTCTGGAAGTTCCTGGCCGCCAGCATCTTGTCGAAAAGCTCGCGCGGCAGCTTGTCACCCGTTTCCACATGCCCGCTCATCGCACAGACCCGATCCCACTCCCAGCAAAAATTCTCCATGAACTGGCTCGGCAACTCGACCGCATCCCACTCCACACCATTGATGCCGGAGACTCCGAGTTCGCCAATCCGGGTCAACAGCAGATGCAGGCCATGGCCCATCTCATGGAACAGAGTGATCACTTCGCGATGGCCGAAAGTCGCCGGTTTGCCATCGGTGCCTTTTCCGAAATTGCAGACCAGGAATGCCACCGGCGTCTGGACTTCACCACCAGTGACGCGTCGACCGCGGCATTCGTCCATCCAGGCGCCGCTGCGCTTGCCTTCACGGGCATACAGGTCCAGATAGAACTGGCCGATGGTCCGGCCCTGCGCATCGGCCAGGCGATAGAAGCGCACGTCCTCGTGCCATACCGGCGCGATGTCCGGCTCCACGTTCAGGCCATACAGCGCATGTATCAGCTCGAACAGCCCCGCCAACACCCGCTGCTCGGTGAAGTACGGCTTCACGTCCTGCGCGGACAAACGGTAGCGGGCCTGTTTCAGCTTTTCGCTGGCGAATGCCACGTCCCAGGCCTCCAGCGTCTCCAGTCCGAGATTGCGCCTGGAGAACGCTTCCAGTTCGATGCGATCCTGTTCCGCATGAGGCCTGGCGCGCACCGCCATGTCCCGAAGGAAGGCCAGGACTTCGTCCGGCGTGTCGGCCATCTTGGTTGCCAGCGAATATTCGGCATAACAGGAGAAGCCGAGCAATCCCGCCATTTCCGCGCGCAATGCCAGGATGCGCTGGATGCAGTCCCCGTTGTCCAGTGCCGCGTCGTCGCCCAGGTCGGATGCCCGCACGACATTGGCGCGGTACAGCGCATGCCGTAACTCGCGGTCCTCTGCGTACGCGAGCACGGGCAGGCAGACCGGCATGTGCAATCCCAGCTTCCAACCTGGCCTGCCTGCCTTTTCCGCCGCCATCCGGCAAGCAGACAGGACGTCCTCGGGAATTCCTGCCAGTCGCGCCTCGTCGTCGACGAACAGGCCGAAGGCATCGGTGGCGTCCAGCACGTTCTGGGAGAATTTCGCCGCAAGCCCGGCCAGCTCCTCCTTGATCGCACCGACACGCTGCCTCTGGCCGGGCGGAAGCTGTGCGCCGCCCAGGCGGAACGCTCGAAGCGCGTTCTCGATCACCATGCGGCGCGCCTCATCGTAGGCGGCGAATTCCGGCGCCTCCGCCAACGCCCGGAATTGCGCGAACAACGCCTCGTCCTGCGCAAGACCGCTCATGTAGCGTGCGATTTTCGGCAAGGCTTCGTTGTAGGCGGCACGCAGCGCTGGCGTACTCGCGACGGCCTCCAGATGCTTTACCTGGGTCCA
Organism: Rhodanobacter sp. KK11; assembly: GCF_033345435.1. Classification (NCBI taxonomy): domain Bacteria; kingdom Pseudomonadati; phylum Pseudomonadota; class Gammaproteobacteria; order Lysobacterales; family Rhodanobacteraceae; genus Rhodanobacter; species Rhodanobacter sp. KK11. Next base: position 1,018,691 of record NZ_JAWPMI010000001.1, on the reverse strand, counting down.
GGCGCGATCAACCCGCTCCGTGGCATTGTCCAGGGGTACGACGAATCCTTCCCAGGTCGCGGGCGATACGCGCTCGAGGGCCTTGATCGAAACCTCCGCCTCGCACAGAAGTCGGTCGATGGCGGGAGCAACGTGTTCCGGCCGGATTTCGTCAAAACGCGGCAGGCCGGAGAAATCCAGTAATGGATTGGTCATGCGGGTTTCCATCAGTCGTGGGAGCGCGCCTGTGCGCGATGGCCGGTCAACTGCATCCGGCAAGTTCGGGCTTACCCGTGCCTGATTGGCGCCGATCAGGTATCCACATCTTTCACGTCACGTATCCGGCTTCTGCAAGGTGCGCAGTTCCCAGCCGTCGGCAGCAAGCTGCGGCTCCACCTGTTCGCGGTCACCCACCACGACCCAGAGCAATTGCTCGGGCCTGAGGAACTGCCGCAGGGCCTCATTGACTTCGTCGGCGGTCAGCGCGGCGATCCGTTCGGCCTTGGCCCGATGGTAGTCGTCGGGTAAGCCGTACAGAACCATGGCTTCGATCGAACCCAGTACGCCGTCCAGGGTTTCGCCCAGCCCGGCCATGCGGGCGATGGCCGCATGGCGACACGGCGCCAGTTCGTCTTCGGTAATCGGCCGCTCGCGCAGGGACTGGTGCAGTTCGTCGGCGATTTCCCGCATTGCCGCCGCGGTCCGGTCCGTCTGCACAGGTGCAGACACATCGAAGACGCGTTGCGCGCGGGGGGCGCCCATGATCCGCGAGCGCGCGCCGTAGGTCCAATGCTTGTCCTCGCGCAAATTCATGTTGATGCGCGAGGAAAATCCGCCGCCCAGGATTTCATTCGCCAGATCGATCGCCGGTCCGCGCGCGTGATCGTAGTCCGGCACCAGGCCGGCCGCGACGATGTGCGACTGCTCCGCGTGCGCACGCTGGCTGAAGTGGCAGACGCGCGCCCGATCCGGCGTATCCACCGTCGTCGCTACCGTCTGGGCCGGGGTGCGTCCCTCCCATCCGGCGAAGCAGCGCTCCAGCTCCGGCATCAGCATTTCCAGCGTCACGTCGCCGGCCACCACCAGCGTCGCGCCCTGCGGGCGGAACCAGCGCGCATGGAGTCCAACTACGTCGTCCAGCTTGATCCGTTCCAGCGATGCTCGCGTTCCCACGCCCGATGGTGAACGCGCACAACGGTGGCCGGCGCCGTACAGCAATTTCGGCAACAGATGCATGACCAGGGAGCCGGGCATCGCCAGTTCGTGTTCCAGGGCTCGCAACTGCAGATCGCGATGACGCAGGAAATCCTTCTCCGCAAAGCGCGGCCGTACTACCGTATCGGCAAACAGGGCCAGCGAAGGCCGCAGCATCGACGACAGCGCCGACAGCTGCATCTTCGTCCAGTCGATGCTTCCGCATGAAGTTATCGCTGCAGCGATCGACTGCGCCGCCTCGGCGAACGCATCGCCATCGCGCTCACCCGCGCCCTGGTTGGTCAGGCTTAGCGTAAGCCGGGCCAGGCCATCGCGGTCGGCGGGGTCGTCGCCCTGCCCGGTCGGCAGGTGCAGCGTCATTTTCACCAATGGGCGGTCGTGCCGACGCGCCAGGATCACCTGCAGCCCATTCGACAGCGTCGCCCGTTCCAATGCCGGCAATCGTCCGGAGCGCGCCACTCCCAGCGCCGGTGTGTTCGAGCGATCCACCGCGCCGGCCGTTGCGGCTCCGGTATCCGGCGCCGGCAACGCCTTCAAGTGCAAGGCTGGCCGCGTCAGCCAGCGCTCCATCACGCCACGTATGTCATCGGCACTCGCCTCGGCGACCGTTCGTCGGATCGCCCGATAACCGTCCGGAGTGCCCGTCAAGCGCTGGTGATCGGACAGCAGGCCCGCCACCGACGTCACCGTTCCGGTACCCCGCAAAAAACCGGCACGGTCCTGCAATTTCAGCCGCTGCAATTCCGCCTCGGTCGGACCTTGTTCGCGCAGTTCGTCCAGCACGGCGAACACCTCGGCTTCAATATGCTCGAAATCGTCCGCGCCATCGAGCGCATCGATGGAAATCGCAAACCGGCCTGCCACTTGTTCCAACGACGCACCCGCCGAAACACTGGTCACCCATCGCCGCTCGCCATACAGCAGGCGTTGGGTCAGGCGTGCTGTACGCCCACCAGTCAACAATGGCGCCACCAGCCGCAGCAGCGTGGCATCGACCTGGCCGTAGCCGGGGATGTTCCAGGCCAGGACCAGGCGCGAGAGCGGCACTCGGTCGTACAGGGTTTCGTGCCAGTGCTCGGGCAACTGCGGCACCCAGGCATGAGTCGTCATGCGATTCGGCAGCCGGCTCGCCGGGATGTGCCCGAACCAGCGCTCCGCCTTCTCGCGCGCGGTCGCCGCATCGATATCGCCGACGAGGGTCAACACGGCATTGCCCGGACCGTACCAGGTGCGGAACCAGTCCCGCACGTCTTCCAGCGTCGCATCGGCCAGATCCTGCATCGAGCCCAGCACGGTGTGCGCATAGGGATGTGCCGAGGGATACAGGGCACGCAGCATGCGCTCAAACATGCCGCCGTAGGGCGCCCCCTCGGTCTGGCGCTTCTCATTCATCACCACGCCGCGTTGCTGGTCCAGCGTTTCCTGGGTAATCGCTTCGGCAAAATGGCCCATGCGGTCGGATTCGGCGAACAATGCATAGTCCAATGCCGCGGTAGGCACCGTCTCGTAGTAATTAGTGCGGTCGTGGCTGGTGGTGCCATTGAGGTCGCTGGCGCCCGCTGCGGACATGTTGACGATATAGCTGCCCGGCAGGTTGCTGCTGCCGCCGAACATCAGATGCTCGAACAGGTGGGCGAAGCCCGTACGGCCTGGCGGTTCGTCCTTGGCGCCGACCAGATAGGTCACGTTGACCGCCACGACGGGCGCCTTGCGGTCTTCGTGCACGATGACGGTCAAGCCGTTGCCCAGGACGAAGCGTTCGAACGGCAACGGCAGTTCATCCTCGTCCGTCGAGGACCAGGCCGGCGTTGCGCCGCCATTCTCTGGCGAAAGCGAAGCGGTTGATTTCATTGCGCGGGCCTGCCGGCCCTTCTCCTTGTCGAAAACCCTCCCCGACTCGCCTGACGAGTCAGGACGAGGCGGGAAGAGCGGGTATCTCGGTTACGGAACACTGGATCAACGGGCAGCCAGGCCGCCCACTGCGATCAGATCCCGACGACAGGCGGGTGCCGCCAGGCACACTGTCGGCGCCTCGTCACCACCCGGGCGCCGGGCACGTTCCCATCTGTGCTGCGCCGCCGACGCCCGACCCGTACTTCGCCTTGCGCGGTTCGCCCACCAGCAGGTTGGCATCGCCCAGCGCCTCAGCCATGCGTGCACGCACGCTGACTACGTTGTGGACTGCCCGCTGCAGATAATCGTTCGCCGCCTGCGCCTCGCGGTTGCGCACCAGATCCGCCGCGTACAGCGACTTCGCGTCCGCTGCGATCCGGCGCAGGTCCGCCGGAGTGAAGCCTTCCGTGGCCGACGCCAGTGCGGCGTAATCGATCTTTTCGTACTCGGGCAGGTCCGAACCCATCCAGCGCTGCAGGATGCGCCCGCGGGTGGCCTCGTCCGGCGACATCGTCTCCAGCCACAGCTCGACGCGGCCTGAGCGCAGCAGCGCGTCCGGGATCTTCTTCACGTCCATCGCCGTCATCATCACGCATACGTTGCTGGCGGTTTCGCTCTCCAGGCCGTCAAGCAGGCTCAGCAGGTAGCGAGCCAAACCGGCGATGTGCTCGATCTTGAACAGCACATCGGCATCGTCGATGAACAGCACCGAAGGCGAGTTCTCCTTGGCCTCCTCGACGACTTTCTGCACTTTCTGGAAGAAGGCATTTGGCGGCTCGCTGATGAACGAGCCGTCGATGAGGAAGAACTTGCCCTTCATGCGGTGCGCCAACGCACGACCGATGCTGGTCTTGCCGGTGCCCGGAGGCCCGTACAGCAGCACGCCGCGTTTGGGCTTGAGGCCCATCTTCTGCGCCAGCACACGATTCTCCAGCGGCAGCACGATATTGGTTTCCAGCGCATCGATGATGTGTTCGGCGCCAGGCAGTTGGGAGAACGACAGCGCCTCGACTTCCTGCACGCGCGTATTGCTGCTGACGACGAACTCTTCCAAGCAATCGATCACCTTGTCGGCATCGAGGTCCGGCGTATCGGCCAGCAGCGCGAAGGTGGTGCGCAACTGATGACCATTGAGCATGCCGGCATAGCGGTACAACAGCCTGAAGTCGATGTTGGCCACCCTGTCCGCACCCAGCAGATTGCTGGCGATGGCCAGATAGTCCTCGGCACCGAAGGCCTCGATCTGCACGGTCGCGGTCATGTCGCCGTAGATGTCGGCGGCCGATTCCCAGCTCTGCGGGGGGCGCCCGACCAGCACCAGGTGCTTGCCTTGCCCAGTCACCTGCTCGTACACATGGCGCATCACGATATGGTTCAAATAAGCGCCATGCGCACCGGAACGATTGCCGACGGTGCTCAAGGCATTATGGTCGTCCATCAGCACTATGTCCGACTGCGACAGCGCGGACAGGATGACTTCACGCACGGCCTCTTCCCATGCCGAGGCATCGTGTTTGGTCGCCTGTGCGACGATCTCGTTCATGCTGATGCGCACACCGCCGCGGGCGACGAGGTGCTGCAGCAGGGTGGTCTTGCCGCTACCGGAACTGCCCATCAGGGCGACGATGGGCGAGACTTCCAGCACGCGATTCATGCGTGTCAGGGCCGCCGCTTGCACGGGCGCCAGCGGCAATGGCGTGGAAGGAGCAGTGTTGGAAGCAGTTCGAAGTTGGGCGTTCATGGCGATGTGTCGAGTTTCCGGTGCGTGAGTGGTAGGCCCTGGGGCGCGCATCGACTGCCGCAGGGCCAAGGTCCGGCTGCGCCATGCGCGGAACGCACAGCCGAGAAACAACAGGTGGGACATTTGCGCGCGACGGCGCGGATGCGGAGTTGCGTCAGAAGGTACCGCGCAAGGTGAGCATGAAGTTGCGCGGTTCGGCATACCAGTTGCCGCCGGTACTGCTCCCCGGTGTCTGGTAATAACGACGGTCGGTCAGGTTGTCGATATTCAGCGCCGCCTGCCAAACATCATTGAAGCGATAGCCCGCACGCGCGGCGAACACCGCGTTGTAGCCCTGGGTGAACTCATAGGGCAATTTCCTGCCGGGTCTACAGACCGATGTGGGTTTGCCATCGCTGTCTGTGAGATATTCCATGCAAGCAGTACCTGCGTAGTAAGCGCTGGTGCGGGTATAGACGCCAGCCCCCAGACTGAGCCGGCCAAGCCAACCCGCCTGATTGAAGCTGTAATCCGCCCACAGCTTGAACAGATGCCGGGGCGCCGCAGTCACCAGAGGCTTACCCTCTTGGCTGGTAGTAAACCCGCCACGATATTTGTTTTCATTCCAGGTGTAACTGGTGGAAACCTGCAGACGCGGCAGCAGTTCACCACTCAGTTCCAAATCCAGACCCTGGCTGAAATGCTCCCTGCTCGGATTATTTATATAGCAGCAAAAATGCATGCCATCACCGATGTCCCCATATGTCGCCGCATACTTGCCGTATCCGACTCGAAGCGGGAAGTTTTTTCTCACCAGCCGATAGGCCGACAGCGAGGCATTCAGGCGGCCATCACGCAGCGAGGATTTAACGCCGGCCTCGACATTGCTGCCGGTGGTCGGCGGGATCAGGTTCAGGGATTCATCGACCGAGCTGGTATTCGGCGAATAAATGTCCGTGTAGCCGACATAGGCCGTCACCGCATCCGAGAAATCGTAAGACAGGTTGTAGGAGGCCGGCGGCCAGGATCGATTGTACGTCTTGTTGTCTTTCTTGTTGCGAGGCTTCGGATTTCCATAATCCGTTCTAGCGCCCTCATTGGACCGGAATTCGCTATACCGCACGCCGGTACTGAAATGTAGACGCTCGAAAAAGGTCAGGCGCATGCTGGCATAAGCACCACGTTGAATGGCGTAATAACCTCCTCCCCGAACGGTGCCCTGCGTGCGATTCGTCCGCTCCGCATAACGGGGGTCATATGGGTCGAAGTTGAAGACATCGACCGCAGGGGAGGGGCTATATGGATAGTAGGACGTGGACATTCCGCCCGAGCTATTGGCGGAATTGGCACCGAACACGAACTCCTGTTTTTGCCCGAACCAGTGGGTGACGCCAGCCAGCGTCAGGTCGGCCAGGAGTTGGCGGTTGTTATTGGAGTCCTCACCCCCGAAAAACACTTCGGGGCCGGCCAGGGTCAGCGGATTGACAGCACCGCCGCCAACGCCGCCCCTCTTCCACCAACTCTTCTGTTCCATTTTGCTCAGATTGGCCTTCAAAGACCAGTTCTCGCCAAGAGCCTGATCGAGGCGAGCAAACATTTCGGTCGTGCTGGTCTTTGCGACGGACCAGGGCAGGCATAGGCAGGTATCGCGCGGCAAGCCCAGGTCCCGACCGTCCTCGTAACGGGGCAGGCCACCCCAGCGGCTCCCTTCCCGCAATTTTGAATGGCTGGCACCCAGACTCACCACCGTCCCCGGCCGCAGGTCCGCCTCCAGCACGCTGTACAAGGTGGTGCGGTCACTATCCGCGAGCTTGTAGAAAAACCCACGATCCTGCTGGGCCGCCACTGCGCGCCCGCGCAGCTTGCCGCCGAATCCCAGTGGCGCGCCGGCATCCAGCATCATGCGCCTGTTGTTCCAGCTGCCGTATTGCCCTTCCACGATCAACTGCCGATGATCGAGCGGGCGCTTTCGGATCAGATTGACGGTGCCACCCGGTTCGCCATAGCCGTTGAACAGACCGTCGGCACCGCGGAGCACTTCCACGTGATCGTACATGGCCGTATCGAGGACAGGCTGCAAAACTCTGGACGAGCTATCGCCCTTCATCCGAATGGGGGCACCGCCATCGATCTGGAACTTCTGTACCGCAAAGCCGCGCGAATAAAAATTGATATCCGACGAATTGGCACCTGTCACCATGCTGAGTCCCGGCATCTGTTCCATCACCTCATACACATCGGCCAGGTTCTGGTCCTCGATCTGCTTGCGCGTGACCACGCTGACCGACTGCGCAGTGTCCTTGAGGGATGCTGCCGCCTTGGTGCCAACTGTCATCGCGCCGCTGGTATAGCTGCCTGTCCCTTCGGTCGCGGTGATGTCGGTACTTCCGTTGACGCCATTGGTGCCGCTGGCCGCAAGTCCTGTACCGGCGCTGCCTTCGACCCTCAATGGCCCCAGCACACGCACGTCGCCGGTCTCCGGCAGCTTCTCGATCACCACTGTGCGCGGCCCGGTGTAGCGGAAGGTCAAACCGCTGCCCGCCAGCAGGGCGCGTAGTGCGTCCTCCGCGGAATAGTGCCCCTTGAGGCCCGCCGTCCGTTTGCCATTCGTCAACTTGCTGTCCACGCTGAACTGCAGACCGGACTGCCTGCCGAACCGGACGATGGCCACATTCAGTGCGCCCGCCGGTACGTCGAAGGAGGCACTGGCCACCTCCGTCCTGTTCGCCCCGACCTGTGCCACGGCCGGCGTCGCGGCAATGCACATTGCTCCCGCCACCAGCCATACGGCGCATGCCGTATTCACCATGCGCCTAGCCATTGCGCCAGGCATGCCCGCATGCCTGCAAAAAGAAAAAAGAATCATCGAATCCCCCCCCCCGATACCTGATTCCACGCAGCGGCCAGTCGACCGGTGCATAGTCCAAGGCAATCCACGCCTGCCGCTTCGATTGCCTTCGATGGACTAACGGACAGACGCGAAGGTACCGCAATGCGAATTTCTGATTAGTACCGAGCATCCGCTGATCGCCCCATCTCCTTCCGAGAGACAAATGCCGACTTGCACGACGAACGCCGCTCGCAGGATGAAGCACATGGATGTGTCGAATGAAGGCGGCCCGCAGGGCCGGATGAGGGTTCGGGCGAAGCGACGAGTCACCGGCATGCCAAGCATCTGGATGCTTCAGCCGAACTCCCTCCCCCAGCCTCTCTGCGGGCAGGGAAGGAACTTCAGGCAGCCGAGGCGCGACGCCTAACAGGTCGGCCGTTGGAAAGTGCCTCGCTGGCATGACGTCGGGAGATTCGATCGGAATTTCCCGGGGTCGCTTCCACGAGACAGCCGTGGAAGCGCGCACGCATGGCTATTTCGCCGGCCGCTTCACTGAGGCGATCCACACCACCGGGCCGATCTCGGTGACCTTCACCGGCAAAGATTGCTGCAAACCGCCATACCACTCGTCCAGGCGCGCCAGGTCGATCACTGCGCTCATCCGCACGCGGTTGGCCTGCGGGTAGCGGACCAGCAGCATGCGTGAATCGTAACGCCCGACCTCCGCCAGGATCTCGCTCAGGGGTCGATCCACGAACACCAACTGGCCGTTGCGCCAGGCCAGCTCGTCCTCGGCATCCGCCAGCTCCACCCGCTTCATCGCATCGCTCGCGTGCACCCGTACCCGCTGGTTCGGCACGATCTCCACCGGCGCCGTACCGCCACCGCTTACCCGCACCCGGCCGCGTTGCACCGTCACCACCACGTCGTCGCCATCGCGACGCACCGCGAAGGCCGTGCCCAGTACCCGCACCTGCCCGAGTCCCGCATCGATCGTGAACGGCCGCGCCGGATCCCGCCGGACGTCGAAGAACGCCTCGCCCCGCATCAGCCGCACGTGCCGGCGATGCGTATCCACCTCCACGTCCACCGCGCTGTCCGTGTTCAGCCATAGCGTGCTGCCGTCGGCCAGCGCCACCGTGCGCTGCTCGCCCGTGCCCGTCACCTGGTCGTAGCGCCAATTCCGTTGCCATTGCCAGCCCATGCCCATCGCCAGCACCAGCAGCGCAGCCGTCGCCATCTGCAACGATCGCCTCCAACGCATGCTGCGGGAGCGCGCTCGCATACGCGTTTGGTTGACCACCACCGGGTCGTACCGCGTTTCCAGTGGCGTCCCCATCTTCAGCCACAGGCGGCGCGCACTGACGATTGCCGCTTCGTGCACGCGATCCGCACGGCGCCACTGTTCGTACTCTTCCAGCATTCCGGGTTCGATTTCACCCGAGGTGAGGCGCATGACCCACTGCAGCGCCTGGTCCTCGATGCTGTTGCCGCCATCCATGTCATCCATGGGATCCCGATGCACCACCTGCCATAGTCGTTTCGTGTTCATGCCCCCTCGACCCTCCTGCGACACTCTCTGAGGGCGCGCATCATGTATTTCTCGATGGAACTCTTCGAAAGCCCGAGTTTTTCGCCGATCTCCGCATGAGTCAGGCCTTCGACACGACTGAGGTACAGAATGTCCCCGCAGATCGAGGGCAGCGCCGACAAGCCCGCATCGATCAGCTGGTATTGCTCCTGCATTTCCGCGCTCCGCGCAGGATCCGCGGTCGGGTCCACGATGTCTTTTTCGTGCCTGTCGAACAGCGTGAGCACTCCGACCAGCAATTGCATCCGGTAATTTTCGGAACGCAGATGATCGATGGCGGCATTGGTGGCCATGCGCATCAGGTAACGCCGCGCCTCGTCCTCGTTCGGCAGCTGCTCGGCAATCCGCTGGAAGCGCAGGTACAGATCCTGCGCCAGGTCCTGCGCCGCCTGCGCATCGCCCACCCGGCGCCGGATCACCCGCTCCAGGCTCGGCTGGATCTCCAGGAAAATCCGCGTTAGCTCCTGGCTCGTCAGTCGCGCCGCACGCTGCTGGCCAGCCCCTTCCTCGGTCTGGACCGGCGCCTGTACACGCGGCCGCCACCATCTCATCCTGCCACCGCCATGCGACGCCGCAGGAAGAACTCCACCGGCACCACCATCTCGACCCGCTCTCCGCCGACCTCGGCCGGCGGCGGCGGCAAGGGCGACGCCCGCAGGATCAGCGCATTCACTTCCGCGTCCAGTAGCGCGTAGCCGCGGCTACGCTCGATGTTCCAGTTCAGCACCCGACCGTTGCGGTCCATGCTGAAGCGCAGGTACACCACGTCTTCCTGTCGTCGCTGCTGCGCCGCGCCGGGATAGCGCTTGTAGTGCTCCAGGTGGGTCAGCAACCGGTTCTCCCAGGTCTGCGTCGCACTGGCCGCCTGATCGCTGGGCGCGCCTTCGATCGGCGCCTGCAGCGTATCTTCCCGCGTCGCCAGGCTCGACGGCGCGGCCGTGGTGCGCTCCGCCGCCACGGGAATTTCCGGCTGCGGCTCCTCCTTCGGTCGGGCGGCCAGCGCCTGTGGTGGCGGATGCTCCACCTCCCGCGGTGGATCGAACGGCTTGGGTGGCCTCGGCTTCGGTTTGGGCGGCTGCTTCTGTTCCACTTGCTCCGGCCCCGGCGGGATCTCGGTCACTCGCTGTTCCGGCGCCGCCGGCAACGGCGCCAGCACCACCGTCATCGCCGCCAGCGGCGGCGTCACCGGCTCGGCAGGGCCGCTGCCAAAGTCCATCAGCAGCGCGCTGGCCGCTGTCGCGTGCACCAGCAAGGCGCACGCCACGCTACCGCCCCAGCGCCACAACTCCGCACGCAGGGAACTCTGCGCAAACGGCACCATCGGGCGAGGCGCTTCGATCATGGTCTATGCTCCGCCCTGGTCCAGCGTCACCAGCACCACCTTGCGGTAACCCGCTGTGCGCATGGCATCCATCACGCCCATCAGATCCCCGTACGACACCGCCTTGTCCGCCCGCAGGAACACCTGCGCCTCGCGGTTGCCGTACAACAGGCCGTCCAGTGCACGACCCAGCGCCGAGCGGTCCACCGGCTTGTCGTCCACGTAGACTTGCAGGTCCGCCTGTACGCTCACGATCACCGGATCGTCCGGCTCCGGTTGCGCTTGCGCGCTCGATACCGGCAGCTCCAGCGGCACGCTCACCGTTGCCAGGGGCGCGGCCACCATGAAGATGATCAGCAGGACCAGCATCACGTCGATGAAGGGCGTGACGTTGATCTCGTGCAGGCCGCCTTCCACCTCGTCCTCACTCGCCAGCTTAAAGCCCATGCACGACTCCCACCTTGCGCGTGCCGCCTTCGACCTCCAACTCACGGCTCAGCAGGCACATCACCTGTGCCGCCGCATCGTTCATCCGCACCCTGTAGCCGCCCACCGCACGCACCGCGGCGTTGTATGCCAGTACTGCTGGAATTGCCGCCACCAGCCCGAACGCCGTCGTCAGCAGCGCTTCGGCAATGCCCGGCGCCACCACCGCCAGATTGGTGGTCTGCGCCTGGGCGATGCCGATGAAGCTGTTCATGATTCCCCACACGGTACCGAACAGCCCGATGAACGGAGCTGCCGCGCCGATGCTACCCAACACGCTCAAGCCGCGCGACAGTCGGCGCTGCTGGCCCGCTTCCACGCGCTGAATCAGCGCGACTGCCCGTTCCTTGACCCCCTCGGCATGACCGCCGCGCTGCGCCGGCGGATAGCGCCCGGCCTCCTGCCGCGCCAGCCGCATCATCGCCTGCGCTGCCGTATCCGGCAGCTCCCGTACCTCGCTCAGACCCGACGCCGACGCCAGCAGGACCAGCGACCGGGCCATGGCCCGGCGCTGCGTCAGCACTTCCCAGACCTTGTAGATCCAGATGCTCAGCGTCGCCACCGACGACAGCACCAGCACCGCCATCACCCCCTTCACCACCCAGTCCGCCTGGCTCACCATCGATTCCACCGTCAGGGCCGACGGCAATACCGGCGATGCATGCACATGGGCTGCCGCCGTCAGCAGCAGGAAGGCGGACACGATTGCAACGCGGTTTCTGCTCAAGACGGTCTCCCGATTTCGATTGAATGGCTGCCTGTCTTTCGACTTAACGAACGAATGCGACACCACCGCAATGGCCGTTGGCCCGGCGGGCGAACCACACCCCATGCTCGACCCGGCTATCGGGCGGCAGGCGAATGCCTGCGACCCCGGGCCTCGACCACTGGAATTCGCATCGACGATCCTGCAACAGGTTCTACATCACGCCGACCGAATACACCGCCTCGCGCCCACGCGCCGCGCCCAACGGCTGAACCTGTGTGGTCTCGATGTTCGCGGCGTCCACAATTTCCCAGCCGCCCCCGACCAGCAGCCGCAAGGCGCGATCATGGAAGCGCAGGATGGTTTCGCGGTGGCCGACACTGACAAAGGTCACCCCCGCGTCGAGCAGCGTGCCGTACAAGCGCTCCTCGGTCCGGATGTCGACCGCACTGGTGGACTCGTCGAGGAACACGAACTTCGGCCTGGAAATCAGGATGCGCGCGAACGATACACGCTGCTGTTCGCCCAGCGACAATACCTTGCTCCAGTCGCAATTCGCCTGCAGTCCGCCAGATTTGGCGATCAGTTCCGGCAGGCACACCTTCTCCAGAACTTCCTGGATCTCGGCATCATCCATGCCGTCGCGACCGTGCGGATACAACAACTGTTCGCGCAGATTGCCGAGCATCATGTACGGCTTCTGCGGCACGAACATCACGTCTTCCGGCGGCGGCATGACCATCGCGCCGGCCCCCCGCGTCCACAAGCCCGCCATCGAGCGCAGCATCGAACTTTTGCCGACCCCGGTCTGCCCGATGATGATCAGGCTTTCGCCTGGCAGGATCGACAATGAAACCCTCTGCGCGAGCTGCTGTTCGCCCCCAGGAGTCTGGAAGCTGGTATCGATCAGTTCGATGCGGTCGCCCCGACGAATTTCGATCTGCCCCTCGGTCGCCCGGGCATGCGCATGCATTTCGTCGAAACGCTCCACGATCTGCGCCAGGCGCACCACTTTCGGGGCGATTCCCGCCACCATCGGGATGTAGTTGTCCAGGGACGTCAGCGCACCCCTGAGCTGGGCCGCGGCAGTCATGGCCAGAGCGATGGTGCCGTATTCGATCCTGCCGCCAAAATAAAGCGGATAGATCAGGATCAGAGGCGCCAGCGTCCAGACTTCGCCAAAGATCTGGGTGATGAATCCCGTCTTCATCTGGTAGTAGTAGATGTCCATCTGATTGTGGATCAAGCGTCGCAAGCGGCTGGACACCTGCGCTTTTTCCATGTTTTCGCCGCGGAAAAAGGCGATGGTTTCCGCGTTGTCGCGTATCCGCAGCAAGCCGAAGCGAAAATCGGCCGCCGCAGCGACCGCATCGAAGTTCTTGCGGATCAGCGGCCAATAGACCAGGGTCTGCAGCACGACCGACACGATCGAGTACATCACCACGAAGCCCGTCATGGCGCTGCTGACCTGGGTCAGCAGCGCGGTGCTGGTGGCGACGCCAAGAATCGTCCCGATGACCTTGGTCGGGAATCCCAGTATCGAGCTGATGAATGGGTCGACATTGTTCTGGATGCGCTCGTCGGGATTGTCGATGTCTTCCTTCATCGCGATGTCGTAATAGGTCTTGTCCGCCAGGTAGCGATGCACCATCCATTCGCTCATCCAGCGAAACCACTGCATGTGCATCAGTTTTTCCAGCAAGTTCAGCACCACGTCGTAAAGCCACCTGCCCAGCCCCAGGAAGAACAGCAGCCAGAAGATTGCATGCCACTGTTCGGCATTGCGCTCCACCAACTGGTTGGCCTGCTCGGCGGTAATCTGCGCCACCCGGTAGTTGTAGTAGGCCCATGCCGGGCTGACCAGGATCCCGAAACTCAGCAGCACCCAGGATTTCCAATGTTTCGGGTCCGACCAGTACGGCTTCAGCAACCGCCAGATACGCCGCATCAGGCGGCCATCGATGCGGTAATCCTTGGGATCGATCTCGATGGTTCTTGCGTCCGTCATGCCTCTGCCGTTTTTTTCAATTGCCGCGGCATTGCGCGACGGAGTGGATCACTTCGCGCGACGACACACCCGCGCGATCGGCGAAGCACGGCCGGGCGAATGACACCGTTTGATAGAGTCGGCCTGTTTCACGGCGGATGCGCGCCGTCGTGCCGGAGCCGCTACCGGAAGGCATTGAGGGTGAGTTCGAAGCCCGGCTTGTCCTCTTGTACCCAGGCGTCGCCCTTGCGCCAGGCGAGCATGCCCGCCTGCTCGTCGCCTGTGGCGACCGCAGTCATTCCGACCAGTACGATGCCGGCCGAAGCGAAGCGCTTCAACAGCGCGGCATAGGCCTTGTCCGGCTCATCCCCCTCGACAGCCTGGGCCTGGGTGCGGCATTGGACCAGCGACGCCAGCGTCGCGGCCATGGAATCCTTGTCTGGCGTCGATGGCGCAGCGGCCGCCGCGGGATCCCGGCTCGCTTCCGCGTAGGCGATCCTGCATGCCGTTCCCATGGCTTCCAGACCCGGGGGGACAGCCTCATCATCCAGTTTTCGAAGCAATGCCATGTAGCTGCTGCGCAGGGTCTGCGCATAGCCCACTACCCGCGCCTGCCGCTGGTCTGCGCTGGCCTGGAAATAGCGATAGGGCCGCGTGGCGTCACCCAGAGGCGCATAGGGATCGCTGGAACTCGCGGCCCGCTGCTGCTCGCGTTTCTGTCCAAACTCGGGATCGGGCTCGCTGCTGCATCCCGCAAGCAGGGCAGCCAGTATGCCCAAGGCCATGGCGAACGTCCGTGCGGTCGTCGTCAACATCGCTAGAAACCCCAAATTCCCATTCCCATGACTCTTAACGGGCAGAGTCGGGGTCACCGCAATCCGCTTGACGCAGGCGCGAACCGCCACGCAAAAAAAACCTTTCCCGGCCCTGGGGAGAGGTTGAATGCCGGGAAAGGTGGACCGCCAGTTGGATTGCAGAACCGCTGGAATAACGGGTGGCTGGGCCATCCACCGCAATCACGCCCACGCAGGCGGGTGCCCTCAGACACATTGCCAGCAGCAGCCGTCCATGCGCAGCCCCTTGCGCCGGCGTGTGCATATGCTTGCCCGGGGCGACGGCAGCGAGTTCACCGGATGCACGCTCACCGACGCCGCGGTGGGGTAGCGCAGCTATTTCGCCGATCCCTGCGCGTCCAGGCAACGGGGCAGCAACGGGAGCCTCCATGGTTCGTTGCGACAGCGTCTGTCCAGAGGCTGCGATCTTGCCACCAACACCAATGACGCACTTCAGGCCATCGGGGACAAGCTCAATCGCAGACCGCGATAAACGGTCAGGCTTCCGCGCTTCTCTGCTGGTCTCCGAGGCATCCTTCAACCGTGTGGGCGCGCGAAAGAGAGGAAGCCCGGACGCCCGAAAGGCACCCGAAGCCGCTTTGATGCCTGGGAGAATACACAAGCAAAAGCCCGACGAGAAACGGGCAGTCAAGCTCATCGCGAGCATCCGCTCCCTCATCCCAAGCCTCTCCCCGAAGGGAGCGGGAGAAAGCAAAAAGGCCCGGCGGTTTCCCGCCGGGCCTTTCGTTCATAATGGGCGACCGGTATCAGCCCTTCTTGGCCTTGGTCAGCAACTGGTCCAGCAAGCTGATCGCCAGATCAATCTCCTCGTGGGTGATGTCCAGCGACGGCGCGAAGGTGATCACGTTCTTGTACCAGCCGCCCACGTCGAGCACCAAGCCGATCTTCTTGCCGTTGTGCGTGAGGTCGCCGGCCAGGCCGATGTCGACCATCTTGTCGAGCAGCGCCTTGTTCGGGGTGAAACCGTCCTCGGTGCAGATCTCGGCGCGCAGCGCCAGGCCGAGGCCGTCGACGTCGCCGATTTCCTTGTGCTTCTTCTGCAGCGCGCGCAGGCCTTCGAGGAAGTGCGCGCCCTTCACCGGCACGGTCTTCTCGTAGTCCAGCTCGTAACCCATCTTGATCACTTCCAGGCCCAGCGCGGTGCCCAGCGGGTTGGAGTTGAACGTCGAGTGGGTCGAGCCCGGTGGGAAGATGATGGGGTTGATCAGTTCCTCGCGCGCCCACAGGCCGGACAGCGGGTTGAGGCCGTTGGTGAGCGCCTTGCCGAACACGACCACGTCGGGCGTCACGCCGAAGTGCTCGATCGACCACAGCTTGCCGGTGCGCCAGAAGCCCATCTGGATCTCGTCGACCACCAGCAGGATGCCGTACTGGTCGAGCACCTTCTTCAGACCCCGGAAGAAACCCCTCGGCGGCACGACGTAGCCGCCGGTGCCCTGGATCGGCTCGACGTAGAACGCGGCGTACTCGCACTGGTTGGTTTTCGGGTCCCACACACCGTTGTATTCGGTCTCGAACAGGCGCGCGAACTGGTGCACGCAGCTGTCCGAATACTCCTCGGCGGTCATGCCCTTCGGGCGGCGGAACGGGTACGGGAACGGCAGGAACATCGCGCGCTCGCCGAAGTGGCCGAAGCGGCGGCGGTAGCGGTAGCTGGAGGTGATCGACGAGGCGCCCAGGGTGCGGCCGTGGTAGCCGCCCTCGAAGGCGAACATCAGGCTCTTGCCGTTCTTGTAGTTGCGCACCAGCTTGAGCGAATCCTCGATCGCCTGCGCGCCGCCCACATTGAAGTGCACGCGCCCGTCCAGGCCGAACTTCTTCTTCGCGTCCAGCGCCACCGTCTTGGCCAGCTCGATGCGGGTCTGGTGCAGGTACTGGCTGGCCACCTGCGGCAGCACGTCGATCTGCTTCTTCAGCACGTCATTGAGGCGCTTGTTGCCGTAGCCGAAGTTGACCGCCGAGTACCACATCTGCAGGTCGAGGAACGGCACGCCGGCGGTGTCGAACATGTAGCTGCCTTCGCCGTGGCGGAAGATCTTCGGCGGGTCCACGTAGTGCACGGTGTCGCCGAACGAGCTGTATTTCGCCTCGTCGGCGAGCAGCTGGGCGTCGTCGATCACCACGGAAGCGTTCTTGTCGAAAACATTCATCGGGAGTCCGGAGTCGGGAGAGAGGAAAGCGTGCTGGCCGGCGCCGGTCAGGCCGACGTCGCCAGCGCAGGCACGGAGAGGCGCTCGGGCAGGCTGCCGTCGAGCAGCTGCGGCAGGAATTCGAGCGCGTCCTCGAAGCCGGTGATCGGCACGTAGGGGATGCCGGCGGCGCGGCAGTGCTCGATCAGGCGGTGCTTGGCGAACACGAAGTCGACGCGGTCGGCTGCGCAGAAATCCGAGGCGCCATCACCGATCAGCAGGGTCTTCGCACCATGCTCGCGGGCCTGCGCCACGCACGCGCACTTGCAGGTGCCGCTGCGGCAGCCGTCGGCCTGGAACGGCGAGGTCAGCTGCCATTGCTGCGGCGGCGTGGCCGGCGCCAGGTGGTTCGCTGCCAGCGGCAGGTCGTCCAGGCCGTAACACTCCAGAATCTGCCGGATCGCGACATCGAGACCGTCGCTGACCACACGGATCGGCACGCCGAGTTCGCGTGCCTTCGCCACGAAGCCGGGGAAGGCATGGTCGATCCACATCTCGCGCAGATGCTCGTCCAGTTCGGCGCGGCTCATCTGCAGCAACTCGACCTGGCCGGCCATGCACTCGCGCGAACCGATCCGACCGGCGCGCCAGTCCTGTTCCAGCACTTCCCAGCCGGGGCGGCCGAAACGGTCGAGCAGCGAGTCGATCACGTCCTCGACCGAAATGGTGCCGTCGAAATCGCACAGGATGGTCCAGCTGGAAACAGGCATCGTCGGCACGCATGGCAGGATGTTGCCGAGCAGCGTAGGCAAGCTGTCTTTCGGTGCCCTTTCCCCTTTCCGAACGGATGCTGAGCGCATGCATCGCGTCGACCGCCGAGGCGCGCCGGCAACCCCTATGCTGCCGCTCCATGCAGAAATACCGCCCCTTGCCGCTGCGACCCCGCCTGCTGCTGGCTGCCTGCCTGTTATGGCCGCTTGGCTGCATCGCGGCGACCGACCCGGACGTGTTCGCCGTCGGTGCCGGCATGCAGCGCATGCCCAGCTGGCCCGGTGGCAAGAACCAGCACAGCGAACCGGTACCGTACCTCGACATCGACCTTCCCGGGCGCGGCAGTTTCTCCACGCTGGACGGACTGCAGATCGATCTGATCCGCGGCGATGCATGGCACGGCGGCATCCATGGCGATTACCAGTGGGGGCGTTCGCGCGACGACCTCGGCAGCCTGCGCGGCAAGATCGCCTCGCTGCCGCCGCGGATCAACCTGGGCGGCTTCCTGGAATGGCAGCTCACCCGGCAGATCGACGTGGGCGGCAACCTCAGCCACGACATCAACGGCGCCGGCGCCTATCTGGAACTGTACGCCGAATGGGACCCGCCGCCGACCGGCCTGCTCGAGCATGCCGTCACGTTGCGCTGGCAGGCGATGAACGCGCCGGCAATGAACCGTTTCTTCGGCGTCAGCCCGCAGGCCGCGCGTGCCTTGTCGGTGCCGGCATGGCAACCCGGCGCCGGCAGCCAGCTCGCCTCGCTGGAGTACGAGCTGTTCGTGCCCACCAGTCGGCGCACCGGCGTGGCGCTGGTGCTGGTCTACGGGCGTCTGCTCGGCGATGCCGCCGACAGTCCGCTGGTCACCCGCTACGGCTCGCGCACGCAGCTGTCGGAATCACTGGCGTTCGTCTATCGCCTGTGAGCCCGTGCGCGATTTCGGCATGGCCAGCACCAGCATCAGCATCAGCAGGTGCGCGCCGATCGAAAGCCCGGCGACCGCGTGCGCGTTCGTCGCCGACACCGGCATGACGACTGCGAGCAGACCATTGCCCAGGTTCCAGCCCCAGTGCAGCCCTACCGCGCCCCACAGGCTGCCGCTGCGCCACAGCGCCGCCGCGTAGGCCAGCCCGAAGCAGAACAGCATCAGCCATTCCAGCGGCCCGTTACCCAGTCGGTAGATGTGGTTGAGCACATAGATCACGCTGGAAGCCAGCACGAACACCGCGCCGCTGCGCCAGCGCAAACCGGCAGCGCGATACCAGAAGCCGCGAGTCAGGATGTCCTCGGCCAGCGACGCCACGAAGGTGGACAGCAACAGCAGCGGCAATGCAGCCAGCAGCGCGGCGAATGCGCCCGTCGATGCCATCGTATCGGCCGTATAGACGTCCATATGCAGGCCAAGCCTGACCGCGCCGAACTTTGCCAGCACGGCCAGCAGCAGGCCGCCCGGCAACCACCAGCGCAAACCGCTGCCGCCGGCCAGGGCATACGCCGCGTAACCGCGGTAGCCGAGCCAGCGCGACAGCGGCCATGCCGCCAGCACGCAGGAAAGCATCAAGCCGGCCTGCACCGGAAAGCTGTGCAGCCAGCGCCAGCCGACACCTTCGGCTGACTGGTACAGCAGCCAAAGCACGACGAATACGGATGCCGCCCGCCAACGGTTGTTCATGAGCCACCCCCTTTTTCACCCATCCTTGCCGGCAAGGATGGGTGGCGCAGGATATCAGCGATCGTCGCGGGTCCAGATCGCGCCGTCTTCCTCGCGCACCGGGAAGCTGGCGATCGGCTCGTACGCCGGCGGCTTGGTCACCGCGCCGGTGCGCAGGTCGAAGCGGGCGCCGTGGCGCGGGCATTCCACCTCGAAACCGAACACCTCGCCGCCGGCCAGGTCGCCACCATCATGGGTGCAGGTGTCCTCGACCGCGTACAGCGCACCGTCGATGTTGTACACGGCGATCGGTGTGTCGCCGTCCCACACCACCTTGTATTCGCCCGGCAGGAAATCGCTGCGCGTGCCGACCCGGACCCAGCCGTTCATGCGGCGACCCCGTCGAAGTCCTTGCGCAGCACCTCGAAGCGCAGGTCGTCGCGGCGCGGGATGCCGAAGCGCTCGTCGCCGTACGGGAACGGCTGGTACTCGCCGGTACGCCGGTAGCCGCGGCGGCCGTACCAGGCGATCAGCTCCTCGCGCTGCACGATCACCGTCATGCGCATGCCGCGGCAATGCCACTCCTCGCGCGCGATACGCTCAGCCTCGGCCAGCACCAGCTTGCCCAGGCCGCCACCCTGCTCGGTCGGGTCGACCGCGAACATGCCGAAATAGCCGGCCTCGCCCTGGCGCTCGACGTGGCAGCTGGCGATCAGCCGGCCATCGCATTCGGCCAACAGGATGCGGCTGCCGGGCCGCCCGATCAGCGCGCGCACGTCGGCCGCATCGGTGCGCTGGCCGTCCAGCAGGTGCGATTCAGTGGTCCAGCCGCGCAGGCCGGACTCGCCGCGGTAGGCCGATTCGACCAGGGCCACGATGGCATCGACGTCGGCGAGGGTCGCCGCGCGGAACACGGGTGGGGGTTGTGCAGTCATGCGCGGATGATAAGGCCTCGCCGGTTTTGTCCACCATGATCTGGAGCAGCCGTGCTGCCGCGCGTGCGGCCATCGCCCTGCGCGGTACGACGGCTCGGGCGGCGGCCCGGCCGTCCCGCACGGCCCCGCACGCCGCGACTGTCGAAGCGCCTGGCGGCGCGGGCACTGCCCGCCGGTCTTCATCAATACGATGACCGGGCACGGCAGGTAGTGCCCACCTGATGGAACCTGGCTGTCATGCCGCCGGCGACTGCCTGCCCGCCTCGTAGACCTTGAGATGGGCATACACGGTCGCCAGCAGCGAGCGTTCGTCGCGCGAGCGGTCGGCGCGCGCCAGCAGGTCGCCGACGATGTGGTCGGCTTCGATCGGATGGCCGTGCTGCAGGTCGCGCAGCATCGAGGCGGTCAGCGTGGAGCCGGCCTCGGTCAGCACGCTGCGGGCGCGCTGCATGGTCTGCGCGCTCGGCGCATGGCCGGACCGTTCCGCCACTGCGCGGCAATCCTCCAGCAGGTCCAGCGCCGCCGCGGCACCGCCCGGTGCGGCCACGATCTGGCCGACCGAGCCGCGCATCAGGCAGGTGATGCCGGCCAGCGTGGCCAGGAAGATCCACTTGTCCCACATGTCCTGCAGCACCGTGCGGCTCGGGCGCGCATCGAAGCCCGCGCCGGACAGTGCCTGCGTGATCGCCTGCATGCGCGCGGACGCGCTGCCGTCGCGCTCGCCGAAGGTGAGACTGTGCGAAGTGTTGAGGTGCCGCACAGTGCCATCCGCATCCAGCGTGGCGGCGATCACGCACTGCCCGCCGAGCACGCGCGCCGCGCCGAAGTGCGCATCCAGCAGGTCCAGCTGGCGCATGCCGTTGAGCAGCGGCAGGATCGCGGTGTCCGGCCCCACCGCCGGCGTGATGTCGGCCATCGCCTGCTCCAGGCCATAGGCCTTGCAGCTCAGCAGGATCAGGTCGTATGGCGTGCGCAGCACGCTCGCCAGCACAGTGGGCGGCGGGGGCAGGTCGGCGTCGCCGGTGGCGCTCCTGATCGACAGGCCGTGCCGCGCCAGCTGCGCCGCGCGCTTTTCGCGCACCAGGAATGTCACGTCGCGCCCGTGCCCAAGCAGGCGGCCGCCGAAGTAGCCGCCGGTGGCGCCCGCGCCCACGATCAGAATGCGCATGTCAATCTCCCGTCGATGCGGCATCCGCCGCCAGCATGCGGGTGAAACAGGCGTCCTTCTCGCTCCACCGCGCATTTACCCACAGTTTGACGCGGCCGCGGAACGCCGCGTCCTCGTCGTAGTCGCCCAGCAGCCCGGCGTCGATCGGCAGCTCGCGCACGTGCACGCGGATGTCGTGCACGCGGCCGGCAATGAGATCCATCATGGTGCGACGCCCCTCCGGATAGACGATGGTGACGTCGAGGACTGCGTGCAGCGCGTCGCCCATCGCGTCCAGCACGAAGGCCAGGCCACCGGCCTTCGGCCGCAGCAGATGCCGGTAGGGCGAGGACTGCGCGTCGTGCTTGGCCGGCGTGAAGCGCGTACCTTCGACGAAGTTCATCACCGACACCGGCATGTGCCTGAACTTCGCGCAGGCGCGGCGAGTGGCCTCGCGGTCGCGGCCCTGCAGCTGCGGGTGGCGCAGCAGGGTTTCCCGCGAGTAGCGCTTCATGAACGGGAAATCCAGCGCCCACCAGGCCGGCCCCAGCAGCGGGACCCAGATCAGCTGCTGCTTGAGGAAGAAGCGCAGGAACGGAATGCGCCGGTTGAACACCTTCTGCAGCACCGGGATATCCACCCAGCTCTGGTGATTGCACAGCACCAGGTAATTGCCGTCGCGGCGCAGCCCGTCCAGCCCCTCGACCCGCCAGCGGATACGGGTGAACAGGTCGAACAGGCGGTTGTTGACGCCGATCCAGCTCTCCGCGATCGCCACCAGCACGCGCGAGCAGGCCTGCCGCACGGTGCGCACCGGCACGATCACCTTGACCAGGGTGAACGCGAACAGCGGCACGACGTGCAGCAGGATGTTGCCGACGAGCAGCAGCAGGACCAGCGGGATGCGGATCGGGCCGGGGAACTTGGCGAGCATGAGGTCGGTCGTGGCGGGCGGAACGGCAAGCATAATGCCGCCGCCGGCGGCAGGGCCATGCGACCTTCCGCCACCTCACAGCAGCAGCTTGCGCACCTTGAGCAGGGCCACCACGAACGCGTCGATCTCCTCGCGCGTGTTGTAGAACGCCAGCGAGGCGCGCAGCGTGGCGGGCACGCCGAAGAACTGCATCAGCGGATGCGCGCAGTGGTGGCCGGAGCGCACCGCCACGCCCTGCAGGTCGAGCAGGGTCGCCAGGTCGCCGGCTTGTGCGCCTTCCAGCAGGAACGAGATCACCGGTTCCTTCTCGGCGGCCTCGCCGAAGATGCGGATACCCGGGATCTCGCGCAGGCGCTCGGTGGCGTAGTGCAGCAGCTGCTGCTCCCAGGCGTGGATCGCCTCGAAGCCGAGCGAGTCGTAGTAGTCGATCGCCGCCGCCAGGCCGACGAAGCCGGCGATGTTCGGCGTGCCGGCCTCGAACTTGTGCGGCGGCGCGGCGAAGGTGGTGCCGGAGAATTTGACCTCGCGGATCATCTCGCCGCCGCCGAAGAACGGCGGCATCGCTTCCAGGTGTTCCCTGCGCGCCCACAGCGCGCCGGTGCCGGTGGGCCCCAGCATCTTGTGACCGGTGAGCGCATAGAAGTCGCAGCCCAGGGCCTGCACGTCGACCGGCCGGTGCGGCACTGCCTGCGAGCCGTCCACCAGCAGCGGGATGCCACGCTTGCGGCACTCGCGCGCGATCTCGCGCACCGGGTTGACCGTGCCCAGCACGTTGGAGACGTGGGCGACGCAGGCCAGCTTCACCTTTGGCGTCAGCAGCTCGACGTACTTCTCCACGATCAGCTCGCCGCGTGCATCGATCGGCGCCGCCTTCACCGTGGCGCCGCTGCGCGCCGCCACCAGCTGCCACGGCACGATGTTGGCGTGGTGCTCCATCACCGTGGTGAGGATGCTGTCGCCCGCCTTCAGCTGCGGCAGCGCGTGGCTGTAGGCGACCAGGTTGGTCGCCTGGGTGGTGCCGGAGGTGAGAATCAGCTCGTTGCGCGACGACGCGTTGATGAAGCGGGCCAGCTTGTCGCGGGCGCCTTCGTACGCCGTGGTGGCCTCCTCGCCCAACAGATGCACGGCGCGCGACACGTTGGCGTTGTGGCGGCGGTAGTGTGCGCTCACCGCCGCGATCACCGATTCCGGCTTCTGGCTGGTGTTGGCGTTGTCCAGGTACACCAGCGGCTTGTCGTGCACTGTGCGCGCCAGCAGCGGGAAGTCCGCGCGGACGCGCTGGACGTCGAAGACGGTGGGGGTGGCGGCTTGGGCGTTCATGCAGAGGGTTCCGGTTGGGATTCCCTCCCCTGCTCGCCCCAAAGGGACTTCCTTCGGTCGCAGGGGAGGACCGGGGCGGGGTCGCTCTTGATCTTCAAGTCAAGAGCCTTACCCCCTCCCGACCTCCCCCTGCACAGCAGGGGGAGGAGAAAGGCATCACGCGGGCAATTGTGCGATCAACAGGCCCGACAGATGCTCGCGCAGCGCCGCGTTCGGCAGATCGTCCAGCACGGCGCGGCAGAACGCAGCGGTCAGCAGCGCGCGCGCCTCGGCCAGTGGGATGCCGCGCGAGCGCAGGTAGAACAGCGCACGCTCGTCGAGCTGGCCCACGGTGGCGCCGTGCGCGGCCTTCACCTCGTCGGCGTAGATCTCCAGCTCCGGCTTGGTGTCGATCTCGGCGCCCGGCGACAGCAGCAGGTTCTTGTTGTTGAGGCTGGCGTCGCTGCCGTCGGCGCCGGGCGCGACCAGGATGGCGCCGCGGAACACGCCGCGCGCACGGTCGTTGGCCACGCCGCGCCACACGGAGGTGGAAGCGGTATCCAGCGCCTGGTGGCGGATCGCCAGCTGGGTATCGACGTGCTGGCGGCCGTGCGGCATGAACGCACCGCGGGTGTGCAGCTGCGCCCCGTCGCCGACCAGCTCGGCCTGCAGGTCGTGCCGCACCAGTGCGCCGCCCAGTTCCAGCACGTGCAGTCGCGCCTGGGCGCGCGCGTGCAGGCGCAGGTTGCTGCGGCGAATCAGGTTGGCGCCGGCCGCGGCGTCTTGCAGCACGGTGCAATGGAGCTGCGCGCCTTCGTGCAGTTCGACATCGCCGACCAGGGTGGCCAGCTGGGCCTGCTCGCCGCTGCCGACGTGCTGCTCGATCAGCTCCAGCGAGGCGCCCTCGCCCAGTTCGACCACGTTGCGCGCATGCCAGGCCGGCTCGGTCTCCGCAACGGCGCCCACGAAGACCAGTTGCACCGGCACCTCGATCCTCGCGTGGGCGGCCACCCGCAACACCACGCCGTCGCCGGCACGGGCGGCATTGACCCGGGCGAATGCGTCGCCGGCGTCGCGGTAGCGCCGCGACAAGGCGAAACGCAGCGGCTCCGCTTGATCGCGCAGCGCCTGCGCCAGCGGCAGCAGCGACAACCCCCGGGGCAGCGCGTCGAGCGCCGACAGGTCGGCGCGGAACACGCCGTTGACGAAGACCAGTCGCGGCCCGTCCACGCCCGGCAGGGCAAACGCGGCGGCATCGACGTCGCGCGTTGCCGCGCCGGCGTCGCCGGCGGCGAAGCAGCGCTGGCCGAGGCCGCGCAGCGCCGTGTACTTCCACGCCTCGACCCGCGCACCGGGCAGGCCGCCGGCGGCGAACGCCGCGAGGTTCTCGCGCCGCGCCTCGTCCAGCCAGGCGACGCCGCTGACCGGCAGCGGCGCGTCCAGCAGCGAGGCGAGCAGCGGCAGGGATGCCGGCTGGTTCATGCCACGGCCCCCGCGCCAAGCCCGGCGTAGCCGTGCTCTTCCAGCTTCAGCGCCAGCGACTTGTCGCCGCTCTCGACGATGCGGCCGTTCGCCAGCACGTGCACGAAATCCGGCACCACGTAGTCGAGCAGGCGCTGGTAGTGGGTGATCATCAGGAACGCGCGGTCCGGCGAACGCAGCGTGTTGACGCCCTGCGCCACCTGCTTCAGCGCGTCGATGTCCAGGCCCGAGTCGGTCTCGTCGAGGATCGCCAGCTGCGGCTCCAGCACCGCCATCTGAAAGATCTCGTTGCGCTTCTTCTCGCCGCCGGAGAAACCCTCGTTGACCGCGCGGTGCAGCAGCTCGTCGGAGATCTGCATCACCTTGAGCTTCTCGCGCACCAGTTTCAGGAAGGCCATGGAGTCGAGCTCCTTCTCGCCGCGCTGCTTGCGCTGTGCATTCAGCGCCGCACGCAGGAAGTAGGTGTTGTTGACGCCGGGAATCTCCACCGGGTACTGGAACGCCAGGAACACGCCGGCCGCGGCGCGTGCCTCAGGCGAAAGCTGCAGCAGGTCGATGCCGTTGTAGGTCACCGAGCCGGCAGTCACCTCGTAGCCCTCGCGGCCGGACAGCACGTTGCCCAGCGTCGACTTGCCGGCGCCGTTCGGTCCCATGATCGCGTGCACCTCGCCCGCGTTCACGGTGAGGCTGAGCCCCTTGAGGATTTCCTTGCCCTCGACGCGGGCGTGCAGGTTTTCGATTTTCAGCATTTCAACATCCGGGAATCGGGAATGGGGAATCGGGAGCGGCCCGCGCTGCGGCGACTCCGGCCAGGCACGTCACCCAACCGCACCTTCCAGGCTCACCTCAAGCAATTTCTTCGCCTCCACCGCGAACTCCATCGGCAGCTCGCGGAAGACCTGCTTGCAGAAGCCGTCGACGATCATCGACACGGCGTCTTCCTCGCCGATGCCGCGGCTGCGGCAGTAGAACATCTGCTCGTCGGAGATCTTCGAGGTGGTGGCCTCGTGCTCGACGATCGCGGTGGGATTCTTCACTTCCATGTAAGGGAAGGTGTGCGCGCCACACTTCTTGCCGATCAGCAGACTGTCGCACTGGGTGTAGTTGCGCGCACGCTCGGCGCCTTTCTCCATCTTCACCAGGCCGCGATAGCTGTTCGAGCTGCGCCCGGCGCTGATGCCCTTGGAGACGATCTTCGACTTGGTGTCCTTGCCGAGGTGGATCATCTTGGTGCCGGTGTCGGCCTGCTGGAAGTGATGGGTCAGCGCCACCGAGTAGAACTCGCCCACCGAGCGGTCGCCGCGCAGCACCACGGAAGGATACTTCCAGGTGATCGCCGAGCCGGTTTCCACCTGGGTCCAGCAGATCTTCGAGTCGTCGCCGCGGCAGTCGCCGCGCTTGGTCACGAAGTTGTAGATGCCGCCGACGCCGTTCTCGTCACCGGGGTACCAGTTCTGCACGGTGGAATACTTGATCTGCGCTTTCTCCAGCGCCACCAGTTCCACCACCGCCGCATGCAGCTGGTTCTCGTCGCGCTTCGGCGCGGTGCAGCCTTCGAGGTAGGACACGTGCGCGCCTTCCTCGGCCACGATCAGGGTGCGCTCGAACTGGCCAGTGTTCTGCGCGTTGATGCGGAAGTAGGTGGACAGTTCCATCGGGCAGCGCACGCCCTTCGGGATGAACACGAAGCTGCCGTCGGAAAACACCGCCGAGTTCAGCGCGGCGAAGAAGTTGTCGCCGGTAGGCACCACGCTGCCGAGGTATTTCTGCACCAGTTCGGGATACTCGCGGATCGCCTCGCTCATCGAGCAGAACAGCACGCCGGCGTCGGCCAGCTGCTTGCGGAAGGTGGTGCCCACCGAGACCGAGTCGAACACCGCGTCCACCGCCACACCGGCCAGCGCGGCGCGCTCGTGCAGCGGCACGCCGAGTTTCTCGTAGGTTTCCAGCAGCGCGGGGTCGACCTCGTCCAGCGACTTGGGCTGCTTCTTCGGCGCGGCGTAGTAGCTGATCGCCTGGTAGTCGATCGGGTCGATGTTGAGCTTGGCCCAGTCCGGTTTCGGCATGGTCAGCCAGTGGCGATAGGCCTCGAGCCGCCACTCGGTCATCCACTCCGGCTCGCGCTTGACCGCGGACAGCGCGCGGATAGTGCCCTCGTCCAGGCCCGGCGGCAGGCCGGTCATCTCGATCTCGGTGACGAAGCCGGCGCTGTAGCTGCGGCCGAGGATCTCGGCCACTTCCGCGTTGTCGCGCAGCGTGGCGGCGGTGCTGCTCTGGTTGTTCATGATCTCGTTCATTCGGTGGTGACGCGGCGGGCTCTTACCGGCATGGGGATTTCGCTCAGCGGCACGGCGGCGACCCTGCGCGGCGGCCGTGGTGGCTGCGGCTTGAGCATGTCGGCCAGGCTGACCGCGCGCAGCGCGTTGTCCAGCACGTTGTTGACCAGCTGCCAGCTGCCGCGCACGCCGCAGCCCGCCTCGCGGCCGCACTGGCCCTCGACGCTGCACTCGGTCATGCCGATCGGCCCTTCCAGCGCCTCGACGATGTCGGCCAGCGAGATCTCGCCGGCCGGACGCGCCAGCCGGTAGCCGCCGTTGACGCCGCGGAACGACTCGACCAGTGCGGCATGGCCCAGCGTCTTCAGCAGCTTGCTCACGGTGGGCAGCTCCAGCCGCGTCTCGTCGGCGATCTGCACCGCGCTGAGCACCTCGTCGGGGTGCGCGGCGATGCAGGTCATCACCACGGTGGCGTAATCGGTCAATCGGCTGACGCGGAGCATGAGGGGCGCTCGGGCTGGCGTGCTTGAATCGGGACCAAAATGGTACTGATTTGACGCCGAACGGTCAACGTCGCTTCGCCGTCAACTCGTCACAGCGCTGGCGGATCGTTAAGCTGGAGCCATCTTGTTGCCTCTGGTTGCCATGCCCTCGACCGCCGATCGTGCCGCCGCCCGCCTCGCCTGGACCCGCCAGGCGCTGGACGATGTCGGCCTCACGCTGGAATCCGCCTCTTCCGACGCCAGTTTCCGCAGCTACTGGCGCACCACGCACGGCGGGCAAAGCTGGATCGTGATGGACTCGCCGCCGCAGCACGAAGACCCGCGGCCGTGGCTGGCGATCGGCGCGCGGTTGGCCGCCGCCGGGCTGCACGTGCCGGCGGTGCGGGCGCAGGATCTGCAGCAGGGCTTCCTGCTGATCGAGGACCTCGGCTCGCGGCTGTATCTGGCCGAGCTCAACGATGCGAACGCGGACAGGCTCTACGGCGACGCGATGAATGCGCTGCTCGCAATGCAGACCCGCGTGCCAGGCGACGACCTGCCGCCGTTCGATCACGCCGTGCTGGTGAACGGACTGGAAGTGATGCCCGAATGGTTCCTGCAGCGCCACCTCGGCCACACGCCCAGCTGCGGGGAATGGGACGTGCTGGAAGCCGCCTTCGGCGTGATCGTGCGCAACGCGCTGGCACAGCCGCGCTGTTTCGTGCACCGCGATTTCCACAGCCGCAACCTGTTGGTGGTGGCCGAAAACAATCCGGGCATTATCGACTTCCAGGGCGCGCTGCACGGCCCGGTCACCTACGATCTCGCCTCGCTGCTGCGCGACGCGTACATCGCGTGGCCGCGTGCACGCGTCGAAGACTGGGTGGAATCCTACCGGTTGCACCTGCGCCAGGCCGGCGTGATCGGCGAGGAGATCGACGCGGCACGCTTCCTGCGCTGGTTCGACCTCACCGGCCTGCATCGCCATGTGCGCGTGCTGGGCCAGTTCTACCGGCTGTGGTACCGCGACGGCAAGCCGGGCTACCTGAGGGACGTGCCGCAGGTGTATCGCTACGTGGTCGAGGTGGCGGGCAGCTATCCCGAACTGGCCGACTTCGCCGCGTTGCTCGAACGCCACGCGCAGGGCCGCGATCTCACGCAGGTGGCCGCATGAGGCACGCGCTGATCTTCGCCGCCGGCCTGGGCGAGCGCATGCGCCCGTTGACCGATCGCACGCCCAAACCCCTGCTGCCCGCCGGCGGCAAACCACTGATCGCGTGGCACCTGGAAAAGCTGGCCGCGGCCGGCGTGCACTATGTGGTGATCAACACTTCGCACCTGGCCGAGCAGTTTCCCGCCACGCTCGGCGACGGCTCGCGCTGGGGCCTGCGCATCCGCTATGCGTACGAAGGCCCCACGCCGCTGGAAACCGGCGGCGGTATGCTCAACGCGCTGCCGCTGCTGGGTACCGAGCCGTTCCTGGCGGTGAGCGGCGACGTGTGGTGCGACGTGGATTTCGCCGCCCTGCCCGCCGAACCACAGGGCCTGGCGCACTTGCTGATGGCAGACAATCCCGCGCATCACCCCGGCGGCGACTTCCGGCTGGATGCCGAAGGCCGCCTGCGCGACGACGGCGAACCCCGGCTCACCTACAGCGGCATCGGCGTGTTCCGCCGCGAACTTCTGGAGGACTGGCGCGAGGCGGTCGGCGCTGCGCCCGGCGCCGACGCAAAACCGCCGCGTTTCAAGCTGCGACCGCTGCTGCAGGCGGCGATTGCCACCGCGAAAGTGGGCGGTTCGCACCATCGCGGCGCGTGGACCGACGTCGGCACGCCAGCGCGACTGGCCGAGCTGGAATCCGCGCTGCGCGGGTAGCGTGCAAACGATCGGGACGAAAAAACGGCCCGGGTGAGACCGGGCCGTTTCGTGGAGTGGGGGGCACCCCTCTGCCCTGCGGGCATCCCCCTGCAAGCAGGGGAGAAAATATTGGAATCACCCGCCTGGCGGGTGATGCTTGCTCAGGGCCGCCGCGCCAGCTCCGGGTTTTCCTTGGTCACCGGCATCAGGTCCTTCTTGGTCACGCCCAGCCACAGCAGGATCGGGCTGGCCACGAAGATCGAGGACAAGGTACCGACCACGATGCCGATCAGCATGGTGATGGCGAAGCCGTGCACCGCGGTGCCGCCGAAGAAGTACAACGCGCCCATGGTGATGCCGGTGAACAGCGAGGTGATGATGGTGCGCGACAGCGTGTTGTTGATCGAGCGGTTGAGGATCTCCTCCGGCTCGGCCTTGCGCGCCAGCCGGAACAGCTCGCGGATGCGGTCGAACACCACCACCTTGTCGTTGATCGAGTAGCCGATTACCGCCAGCACCGAGGCCAGCACGGTCATGTCGAATTCGCGCTGCACCAGCGCCAGGATGCCCAGCGTCACCAGCGTGTCGTGCACCTCGGTGATCACCGCGGCGATCGCGAAGCGGCGCTCGAAGCGGATCCACAGGTAGAACATGATGCCGAGGATCACGAATACCGCCGCCACCGTGCCGTCGCTGCGCAGTTCCTGGCCCACCTGGGCGCTGACGAAATCGCGACTCTTCAGCTTCGCGTCCGGGCGGGCCACCTGCAGCACCTTCATCACGTCGGCGGCAATGCGGTCGAGGTTGATCTTGCCGTTGGCATCGACCGCGCCGGGGTCGTCCTTCGGCTGCAGGCGGATCGACACCTCGCGGGTGCCGCCCAGGCTCTGCACCATCGCGTTGTGGATGCCGCCCTTCTCCAGGGCCCCGCGCACGTCGGCGATCTCCACCGACTGCTGGTAGTCGACCACCATCGACACGCCGCCGGTGAAGTCCAGGCCGTAGTTGAGGCCCCGGAACATGATCAGCCCGATCGAGGCGAGCATCAGGAAAATGGCGATGGCAATGGTGTACTTGCGCATCCCCAGGAAGTGGATGTTGCTGTCGTGATTGAAGATTTCCATGAGATTTCCGCCCTTACACCGAAAGGGTCTTGAGCTTGCGGTGGCCATGGATCGCCGCGGTGAACGCGTGGGTCAACGTCACCGAGGTGAACAGCGAGGTCAGGATGCCGATCAGCAGCGTCACGCCGAAGCCCTTGATCGCGCCGGTGCCCATGGTAGTCAGCGCCAGCGCAGCGATCAGGTGGGTGACGTTGGCGTCGAGAATGGTCGACCACGCCTTCTCGTAGCCGGCGCGGATCGCGGCGTGCGGGCTGGAGCCGTTGCGCAGTTCCTCGCGCACGCGTTCGCAGATCAGCACGTTGGCGTCGATCGCCATGCCCAGGGTCAGCACGATGCCGGCCACGCCGGGCATGGTCAGGGTGACGCCGATCAGCGACATCACCGCCAGCAGGATCACCAGGTTGAAGAACAGCGCGATATCCGCCACCAGGCCGAACAGCTTGTAGTAGATCGCCGCGGCCAGCAGCACCAGGGCCAGGCCGAGCATCACCGCCTTGAAGCCCTTGTCGATATTGTCCTGGCCGAGGCTGGCGCCGATCACGCCTTCCTCAACGATGTCCATCGGCGCGGCCAACGCGCCGCCCTTGAGCAGCAGCGCCAGATCGGAGGCTTCCTTCGGGCTGCCCAGGCCGGTGGTCTGGAACTGCTTGCTGAAGGGGCTCTGGATGGTGGCGTCGTTGATCACCGTCTCGGTGACCTTGGGTACGCGCACTTCCTTGCCGTCGACCACCTTGGTCTCGTACACCTGCTCCACGTACAGCACCGCCATCGGCTTGCCGACGTTGGCGTTGGTGAAGTCGCCCATCTTCTTGGCGCCGGCCGCGTTCAGGGTGACGTCGACCTTCGGCGTGCCGCTCTGCTGGTCGATGCCCGAGGAGGCGTCCACCAGCTGGTTGCCGGTCACGATGATCTGCTTGCTTACCAGCACCGGCAGATTGCTGCCGCGCATGTAATACAGGTTGGCGTCCGGCGGGATGTTGCCGGTGCGTGCCGCTTCCACCGCGCGGGCGTCGCCGGGCTGGCCGATGCCGGGACGGTACTGCAGCGTGGCGACGGCGCCGATCAGCTTCTTCGCCTCGGTCGGGTCCTGCACGCCGGCCAGCTCGACCACGATGCGGCTGTCGCCCTGCTGCTGGATCAGCGGCTCGGACACGCCCAGCGCGTTGATGCGGTTGCGCAGCGTGCCCAGGTTCTGGGTGATCGCGCCGCGCGCCAGCTCGCGCAGCTTCTCCGGCTTGATCGCCACGTTCAGCACGAAACGGTCGCCGGTGCTGGCGCCATCGGCCACGTTGAGGTCGGTGTATTCGTTGGCGATCGCATCGGACGCGGTCTTGCGGTCGTCGGCCGAACGCAGGATCACCGCGATGCCCTGGCCGCCCGCGACGTTGCGGGTCACCGATTCATAACGGATGTTTTTCTGCCGCAGCAGGCTGCGGATGTCGTCCGCGTAGCTGTTTTCCTGCTTCTCGATCGCGTCCTTCTGGTCGACCTGCATCAGGAAGTGCACGCCACCTTGCAAGTCCAGGCCCAGCGGCATCGAGCGGGCGCCAATCGCACTCAGCCAGCCCGGCACGTTGGACTGCAGCTTGAACGCCACGGTGTAGCCGTCGCCCAGTGCCGCCTTGATCTCGTCGGCGCCGCTCTTCTGCACGTCGGAGTTGGCGAACGTGGCCAGCAACTGGTCGCCTTCCACGAACACGTCGGTGACCGCGATCTTCTTCGCCGCCAGCGCCGCGGCCACCTTCTGCTGCACCGCCTGGTTGATCGGCGGCGCGTCGCGGTTGGCCGTGACCTGCACGGCCGGTACCGGCGGGAATGCATTCGGCAGCGCGTAGATGACGCCGAACAGCATCACCAGCGCGACCAGCACGTATTTCCAGCGGGGAAAATCATTCATGATCCGGTCCTTTGCGAACGTCCGTGATCGCGAACGTCAGGAAGCGGCCATCCGTGACCGAAATTTGTTTTTACGATCGTCCGTGACCGCGAACGTCAAGAAGCGGCCATCCATGGCCGCACTATTCGAAAAAGTCCCGCCTCCGGGCGCCCCGGCTTTCAGACGGACTTCAGCGAGCCCTTGGGCAGCACCTGCTGGACCGCGCCCTTCTGCACCTTGACCTTCACGCTGGCCGCGATCTCGACGGTGATGAAGGTCTCGCCCACCTCGTCCACGCGCCCGGCGATGCCGCCGTTGGTGACCACCTCATCGCCCTTGGCCAGGCCGGCGATCAGCGCGCGGTGTTCCTTCTGCCGCTTCATCTGCGGACGGATCATCATGAAATACATCAGGCCGAACAGCACCACCATCATGATGATCATGGACATGCCGCCGCCCTGCGGCTGCGGCGCGGCGGCTTGGGCGATCACCGGGGAGATCGAAAAACTCATGGATTGGTCTCGCAAGTTATGGCGTCGTCGAGGTTTTCGACAGAACGCCTGATAAAAGATTCCCGATTATGCCATGCGCCCCCTACGCATGCACGGCGGCGGCGCGTCGGCCCGCACCCCGCCGGAAACCGCCAGCTGGCGCCCCCGAAACCCCTTCCTACGAAACCGCGGCGCCTTGGCGGCGGGCATAGAACTCCGCCACGAACGACTCCAGCGTGCGGCCGGCGATCGCCGCACGCAGGCCGGCCATCAGGCGCTGGTAGTAGCGCAGGTTGTGCATGGTGGCGAGCTGGCTGCCGAGGATCTCGTTGCAGCGGTCGAGATGGCGCAGATAGGCGCGACTGAAGCCGCTGCTGCAGCTGTAGCAGTCGCAACCCTCCTCGATCACCCCGGTGTCGGCGGCGTACTTCGCGTTGCGGATGCGCAGCGTGCCCTCGGCGGTGAACAGGAAACCGTTGCGGGCGTTGCGCGTCGGCATCACGCAGTCGAACATGTCGATGCCGCGGCGCACTGCCTCCACGATGTCCTCCGGGCGGCCCACGCCCATCAGGTAGCGCGGCCGGTCGGCCGGCAGCAGCGGTACGGTGAAGTCCAGCGCGTGGTTGCGTTCGGCCTCCGGCTCGCCCACGGCGAGGCCGCCCACCGCGTAGCCGTCGAAGCCGATATTCACCAGGACCTCGGCGGAACGGCGGCGCAGCGGCTCATACACGCTGCCTTGCACGATGCCGAACAGGCTGTTCGGGTTCTGCAGGTCGTCGAAGGCGCGGCGCGAGCGCTCGGCCCAGCGCAAGCTCAGCTCCATCGAGTCCAACGCCACTTTCTCCGTGGCTGGGTACGGCGTGCACTCGTCGAAGATCATCGCGACGTCCGAATCCAGCGTCGTCTGGATCTGCATCGACACTTCCGGCGACAGGAACACCTTCGAGCCGTCCACCGGCGAGGCGAAGGTCACGCCTTCTCCGGTGATCTTGCGCTTGTGCGCCAGCGAGAACACCTGGAAGCCGCCCGAGTCGGTGAGGATCGGCTTGTCCCAGCCGATGAAGCGGTGCAGCCCGCCGAACTGCTCGACGATCTCCAGCCCCGGCCGCAGGAACAGGTGGAACGTGTTGCCCAGAATGATCTCGGCGCCGGTCTCGGTGACGTCGCGCGGGGTCATCGCCTTGACCGAGCCGTAGGTGCCCACCGGCATGAACGCCGGCGTCTCCACCGTGCCACGGGCAAAGGTGAGGCGGCCGCGGCGGGCGGCGCCGTCGGTGGTGTGAAGGTCGAACTGAAGGGAGGTCATCCGCCGATTATCGCGGGTTTGCCCCACCACGCCCATCGCCCGCACCTCGTACGGCAACGGTTACAGGCCGTGCGGCAGGATCAGCATGGCGTCGCCGTAGGAGAAGAAGCGGTAGCGCTGCTCGACCGCATGGCGGTAGGTGTCGAGCACGAACTCGCGCCCGGCCAGCGCCGATACCAGCATCAGCAGGGTCGACTGGGGCAAGTGGAAATTGGTGATCAGGCCGTCGATGCTGCTGAAGCGGTAGCCGGGAAAGATGAAGATCTGCGTCTCGCCGGCGAACGGGTGCAACTCGCCGCCCTTGCTGGCGCTTTCCAGCGCGCGCACCACGGTGGTGCCCACCGCGATCACCCGTCCGCCGTTGGCGCGGGCGCGACGGATCTGCCCGATCAGGTGCGCGCCGACGTTGAGCCACTCGCGGTGCATGTGGTGGTCCTTGATGTCGTCCACACGCACCGGCTGGAAGGTGCCGGCACCGACATGCAGGGTGATGTAGCCGAACTCGACGCCACGCTCGCGCAGCCTGGCCAGGATCGCCTCGTCGAAGTGCAGGCCAGCGGTGGGCGCCGCCACCGCGCCGGGTTCGCGCGCGAACACGGTCTGGTAGCGCTCCATGTCGCTGGCGTCGGCGTGGCGCTCGATGTACGGCGGCAACGGCATCTCGCCCAGCTTCAGCAGCAGCTTCTCCAGCGGCTCCGGCGCCTCGAAACGCAGCCGGAAGAAACTCTCGTCGCGGCCCAGCACCAACGCATGGCTGCCATCGGCCAGCTCGATCCGCGCGCCTTCCTTCGGCTTCTTGCTGACCCCCAGTTGCACCACCGCCTCGTGCGCGCCGGTGACCCGCTCGATCAGGATCTCCACCGCGCCGCCGGTGTCCTTGCGCCCGTACAGCCGCGCCGGCAGCACGCGGGTGTCGTTGAACACCAGCAGGTCGCCCGGCCGCAGGAAGTCGGGCAGCTCGCGGAACATGCGGTCCTGCCGCGACTGCGCCGCCACATCGAGCAACAGCAGGCGGCTGGCCGAGCGCTCGGGCAGCGGGACCTGCGCGATCAGTTCGGGCGGCAGGTCGAAATCGAAATCGGACTTCTTCAAGGCGGGTGCGGCCGGCAGCGGAAAACGGGACATTATCCTGCAGCGCGCCGATTCCGGCGCAACCGCCTACAACCAGCCTTTTTGCCGCGCCAGCCGATAGGCCTCGATGCGATTGGCCACGCCGAGTTTGCCGATCGCCTCGGAAAGGTAATTGCGCACGGTGCCGTGGGAGAGATTCAACCGGGTGGCGATGTCGCCGGCGGACTGGCCCTCGCCCGCCAGACGCAATACCTGGCGTTCGCGGTCGTTCAGCGGATCGGCCTCGGACCATGCCTCCAGCGCCAGCTGCGGGTCGATCGCGCGGCCACCGCGATGCACGGTGCGCAAGGCCTCGGCGAGGTTCTCGGCGGGCGCGTCCTTCAGCAGATAGCCGGACACGCCAGCGTCCAGCGCGCGGCGCAGGAAGCCCGGTCGCGCGAAGGTGGTGACGATGACCACCTTGATCGGCAGTTCCTGGCGCTGGATGCGCTGAGCCAGCTCCAGCCCGGTGAGGCCGGGCATCTCGATGTCGGTAACCAGCACGTCGGGCCTCAGCCGTTGCAGCTCGCGCCACGCGGCCTCGCCGTCGGCCGCGGAACCGAGCACCTCGATGTCGTTCTCCAGGTTCAGCAGCGCGGAAAGTGCGCCGCGCACCATCGCCTGGTCCTCGGCCAGCAGCACGCGGATCATGCGGTGGCTCCGGTGTGTCGGCGGCGGTGGAAGTGTGGCGTCATGGTCCTTGCAGGCATGGGTATAGGGGAATTCAAGCGACCGGCCGATCCGCCGCCGCATGCACCAGCGACCCGGTGGCCGACGGGTCCAGCGCGGAACGGGACGGCTCGACCAGGCGCATGATCGGCAGCGGCACCGTCACCCGCAAGCGTGAACCCTGGCCACGTGGCGACTCGCATACCAGCGTGCCGCCGAGCGTACGCACCCGTTCGCGCATGCCGCTCAGGCCATTGCCGTCACTCTCGATGCCGCCGCGACCGTTGTCGCTGATCTGCAGGCAGACGCTGCCCCGCTCGCGCGTCATCTCGATCCGCGCCTGGCTGGCACCGGCATGTCGCGCGATATTGGTCACCGCCTCGCGCAGGATCAGCGACAGGCCGCGTTCGACATCGCCCGGCAGGTCGGTGGGCAGCTCGCCGTAATCCAGGTGCACCCGCGAGGATTCCAACAGCAGCCGCGCCGAAGCCAGCTCGGCGGCGAGGTCGGTGGCGCGGATGCCGGTGACGGCGCAGCGCACTTCGGCCAGGGCGTGGCGCGCGACCTTTTCCGCTTCCTCGACCTCGCGCCGGGCGGCCGCGACGTCGCGATCGAACAGCTTGCGCGACAACTCCAGCTTGAGCGTGATCAGCGACAGGGTATGGCCCAGCAAGTCGTGCAGGTCGCGGCCGATCCGTTCACGCTCCGCCGTGGCGGCGAGCCGACGCACCTCGTCGTGCGAAAGACTGAGGGCGGCATCCTTTTCCTTGTGGAGCTGTTCGACCATGACAATGGTGCAGATGACGAAGACCGTGACCGGCATGATCACCAGCAGCGACGGCGGATAGCCGATCCGCCAGACCAGCCCCACGTAGATGGCGTTGATCAGCAACACCTGGATCAGGTGACTGCGGAAGTGCCGCCTGTCGCAATGACACAACATCACGCAGGCGTATACGTAATAGCTCAGGCCGCTGTAATACCAGGGCATCAAGCTGAAGCACAGCACTGCCATGCCCCACGCGTAGAGATACGCCGTCCGCCGCGGGGCCAGCTGCCTCATGGCGAACAGCAGCAGGAACAGCGGGTACGAGCCCAGCGTGCACAGCAGCCAGGTCAGGGTGTAGCCATGCAGGCCGCGGTCGAACAGCGGCGTGATGAAGATCCACAGCGACCACAGCAGGTGCACGCTGTCGGCCCACGGCGACTTGCCCCGGCGCAGGTCGTCGGCCACCGCCGAGTCGGGTGCCGGCACGAACCATCGGGTGATCGAGGCGGGGATCATGGCGTGGTTTGTCGCTGGGGACCGGGTCTGCAGGGCATGCTACTTCAACCGTACCGGCGCAGGCGCCGCGCCGCCATCAAAAGGAAGGCCGCGGCAAAGCCGACCAGCACCAGCGCATGGACCGGCAGTGGCCCCTTGTTCATGCCCACTGCCGCCAGCGCCAGCATGTCCAGATGGTAGCTCGGCCACATTGGCGCGATCTGCTGCAGGAATGCGGGCAGCATCGGCAGCGGAATCCACAGGCCGGACAGGAACGACATCGGCAGGTAGATCAGGTTCAGCATGCCGGGCGCTCCCTGGCCCTTGATCAGGGTGCCGACGTACATGCCCAGCGCGCAGAACGGCAATACGCCGAGCATGCCGGTGAGCAGCAACGCGCCGGCCTGGATCAGGCTCAAACTCACGTGGCCCAGAGTCAGCGCCAGCGCCAGCAGCAGCAGGATCACCGCTCCGGCGGCGACCATTGCCATCAGCATCTTGCCCAGCAGATAGGCGCCCGGCGGCATCGGCAGCGCGCGCTTGAAGGTCAGCAAGCCGCCGTCGCGCTCCAGCGCCAGCGACACGCCGAAGCCGAACAGGCCCGGGCTCATCACGCCGAACACGCCGTAGCTGGCCAGCAGGTAGCGCGCCGCGTCGGCGCCGTTGGACTTCGCCATCAGCACGCCGAACAGCAGGTAGAACATCGCCGGGAACAGCATGATCGGCAGCATGAAGCCGGGGGCGCGCATGTAGCGCAGACATTCGCTGCGCGCCTCTTCGAGATAGGCGCCGAGCACTCGGCGGTGCGGCATGTCGATGGTGGGCGCCGATGCAGCAACGGAAATGGCGGTTTGCATGTCAGGCAGCCTCGCGCTGGTCGGTGTCCGCGGCCGCGTCGGCGTCGCGGGTGAGTTCGGTGAACGCCTCGGCCAGGCCGGCGCGCTGCACTTCCAGTTCGCGCAGTTGCGGGTCGGCGTCGAGCAGGCGGCGCACCACGGATTCGGCCGCAGCGGTGCCGATGTGCAGGCGCCCGTCTTCGCGGCGCGCCTCGCTGACCTCGGGCCAGCCGTACACCGTGTCGATCGGCAGGGAACTGAGACAGCGGACGCGTTTCAGCGCCACCCGCGCGCGCAGCTCCTCGACCGTGCCCTCGTGAATCATGCGTCCGCGCGACATCACGCAGACGCGGTCGGCCAGTGCCTCGGCCTCCTCCAGGTAGTGCGTGGTCAGCAGCACCGAGCAACCTTCGGCGAGCAGCTGGCGGATCGCCGCCCACAGCTTCTGCCGCGCCTCGATGTCCATGCCCACGGTAGGCTCGTCCAGGAACAGCAGTTCGGGCCGGCCGCACAGCGCCAGTGCGAACTGCACCCGGCGCTGTTGGCCACCGGAGAGCTTCGCGTAGGGCCGCCGGAGCAGGTCGGCGACGCCGGCCAGGTCGGCCGATTCCCGCACCGTGCGCGGGCTCGGGTAATAGCTGGCGGTCAGCCGCAGCAGTTCGCCCACTCGCAGCGTGGGCGGCAGTTCGGCGTTCTGCAGCATCACGCCAATTCGGCGGCGCGCCTCGATCCGCTGCGGATCCTGGCCGAACAACTGGACACTGCCGGCATCGGCGCGGACCAACCCCAGCAGCAGGCTGATGGCGGTGGTCTTGCCGGCGCCGTTGGGACCGAGCAACGCCAACAGCTCGCCGTGGTGCAACTGCAGGTCGGCGCCATCCAGCGCGGCGAGCCGTCCGTAGCGCTTGACGGCGCCATCAAGGCAGGCGATCGGGATGTGGGCATGCGGCATGGGGAAATCCTCCGGTGCCGCACATGCTGCGCGCGGCCGGCGACAGTCTGCAGTCGCCGGCGTCAGCCATCCGGAGTGACAGCCGTCACCCGCGGTGGCGGCACGGGGTTACGGCCATCGTCGCCGCAAGGTATCCTGTGAGGAATAAAGCCGCGCAGAAGCACTCGTCCAGCGGCAGAAACACCTGAAAACATTGGGGAAGTGTCGGCTTTGGCACTTCCCGGCACGCATTCACCAATTCCGCCACACGGCACGACATGCCACCCGGCGGAGCTACGGAGGATTCATCATGGGTGTGATCAACCAGCTGCGCGAACTGCGCGAATTCGGCGGCAAGCCGCGGACCGTCGGCCTGGACGACGCCACCATCGAGCGCATGGCGGCGAACGACCCGCTGCTGGGCCAGGCGGTAGCCGAGGCGGTGGCGCGCCACCGCGAGCTGCGCCCTGAACTGGGCGATTTCCTCAAGCTCGACGAAGCCGATCAGTTGGCCCGTGCGCAGGCTGGCTTCGTCAACTTCTACCCGGACGACGCGATCAACCCGTACCTGCCGGCCGCCGCGCGCGGCCCGTGGATCGTCACCCTGAAGGGCGCCGTGGTGCACGACAACGGCGGCTACGGCATGCTCGGCTTCGGCCACAACGACCCGGCGATCCTGGCCGCGCTGGCCCGCCCGCAGGTGATGGCGAACGTGATGTCGCCCAGCGTGTCGCAGCTGCGCTTCACCGCGGCGCTGGACAAGGAACTGGGCCGCAGCCGCGGCGGCAGCCCGTACAAGCACTACCTGTGCCTGAACTCCGGCTCGGAATCGGTTTCGCTGGCCTGCCGCATCGCCGACGTCAATGCCAAGGCGATGACTGACGCGGGCGGGCGCTACGCCGGCCGCACCATCAAGCGCCTCGCCGTGAAAGGCGCGTTCCACGGCCGCACCGAAGCGCCGGCGCTGTACTCCGACTCCAGCCGCAAGACCTATCAGCAGAACCTCGCCAGCTACCGCCACGAGGACACCTTGATCACTGTGGCGCCCTACGACGTGGCGCAGCTGGAAGCCGCGTTTGCCGACGCCGACAAGCACGGCTGGTTCATCGAGGCGATGTTCCTGGAGCCGGTGATGGGCGAAGGCGACCCCGGCCGTGCGGTAACGCCGGAGTTCTACCAGGCCGCCCGCACGCTGACCGAATCGCACGGCACCCTGCTGCTGGTCGACTCGATCCAGGCCGGCCTGCGCGCGCACGGCGTGCTGTCGTTCGTGGACTACCCGGGCTTCGAGGGCCTGCCGCCGCCGGACATGGAAACCTTCTCCAAGGCACTCAACGCCGGCCAGTACCCGCTGTCGGTACTCGCCGTCAGCGAACGCGCCGCCGGGCTGTACCGCAAGGGCATCTACGGCAACACCATGACCACCAACCCGCGCGCGTTGGACGTGGCGCTGGCCACGCTGGGCGAGCTCAGCGACGCCGTGCGCGAAAACATCCGCGAGCGCGGCAAGGAATTCGTCGACAAGCTCAACGCACTGAAGCACGAACTGGGCGGCCTGATCACCAAGGTGCAGGGCACCGGCCTGCTGTTCTCCTGCGAACTGTCTGCGGAGTACAAGTGCTACGGCGCCGGCTCCACCGAGGAGTACATGCGCGAGCACGGCGTCGGCGTGATCCACGGCGGCGCCAACTCGCTGCGCTTCACCCCACACTTCAACGTCACCAGCGCCGAGGTCGACCTGATCATCGCCCACGTGCGCAAGGCGCTGCTGGAAGGCCCGCGCAAGGCCAAGGCCGAGGCCGCCTGACCGGCGATTTGGCCCACACCGGCTGCGGCGGAGCACGACATGCCGCCGCAGCTGAATACTTCATGCACGTAAGATCTTGCCGACTCCCGTGAGGGTTGCCCCCTGCCTAGACTGACCCGGCCGGCAGCTGCCGGTCACCCAGGGAGGACTCACGATGTCACTATCTCTACGCCTGCTCGCCTTCAGCGCCACCCTCGCCTTCGCCGGCGCCGCCTTTGCCGCCAGCCCGGCCACCGCCCCTGCCACCGCACCGGCGGCCAAGCCGCATACCGCCCAGCAGCAGCGCATGATCGACTGCAACAAGCAGGCGACCGGCAAGAAAGGAGCCGAGCGCAAGACCTTCATGAGCTCCTGCCTGAAGGGCCAGAGCACCACCGCGGCCACCACGCCTGCCGCTGCCGCACCCTCGACGACACCTGCGGCCCATGAGACCCAGCAGGAGAAAATGAAGTCCTGCAATGCCGACGCCAAGGCGAAAGCGCTCAAGGGCGCGGAGCGCAAGACATTCATGAGCAGCTGCCTCAAGGGCGCCGCCGGCACTCCGTAATACCGCCGGCTCCTGTCACCCCTCCGGCCCCGCCGTCGTGCGCATGTCCATGCGTGCGCCGGCGGGGCTGCTTCGTTAAGCTCCCCGACTGTCGTGCGCCCCGCACTCGGAAGACAGTCGCCCATGAAGATCGTCGAAGTCCGCCACCCGCTGATCCGGCACAAGCTCGGCCTGATGCGCCGCGCCGGCATCAGCACCAAGGAATTCCGCGAGCTGGCCTCCGAGGTCGCCGCGCTGCTCACCTACGAGGCCACCAAGGACCTGGAAACCGTCGAGGAGCAGATCGAGGGTTGGGCCGGGCCGCTGCAGGTGCAGCGGATCAAGGGCAGGAAGATCACCATCGTGCCGATCCTGCGCGCCGGTCTGGGCATGCTGCCGGGCGTGCTCGACCTGATTCCCGCCGCCAAGGTCAGCGTGGTCGGCCTGCAGCGCGACGAGCGGACGCTGAAGCCGACGACCTACTACGAGAAGCTCACTGGCCGCATGGATGAACGCATCGCACTCATCGTCGACCCGATGCTGGCCACCGCCGGCACCCTGATCGCCACCGTCGACATGCTCAAGGCGGCCGGCTGCAAACGCATCAAGGGGCTGTTCCTGGTCGCCGCGCCGGAGGGCCTGGAGCGCATCACCGCTGCCCAT
The DNA here is from genome assembly GCF_033345435.1 of Rhodanobacter sp. KK11. Classification (NCBI taxonomy): domain Bacteria; kingdom Pseudomonadati; phylum Pseudomonadota; class Gammaproteobacteria; order Lysobacterales; family Rhodanobacteraceae; genus Rhodanobacter; species Rhodanobacter sp. KK11. The sequence continues at coordinate 976,546 of NZ_JAWPMI010000001.1, read as the reverse complement.
CCCGACATCGAGATCTACACCGCCGCGATCGACCAGCGCCTCAACGAACACGGCTACATCCTGCCCGGCCTGGGCGACGCCGGCGACAAGATCTTCGGCACCAAACAGCTGCCGGCGAACGACTGAAGCCGTTCCGGCGGCCGCTGCTGGCTCACCGGCCGAAGCGGTCAGTCGCCTCCACCAGCTCGTGCAGGATCCCGGGCTCGAACGCGGAATGGCCGGCATCCTGCACAATGTGCAGGTCCGCCTCCGGCCAGGCACGATGCAAGTCCCACGCGCTGCGCAGTGGGCACACCACATCGTAGCGGCCCTGCACGATCACCGCCGGGATGTGGCGGATGCGCTCGACGTTGCGCAGCAACTGGTCGTCGTGCTCGAAGAAGCCGCCGTTGACGAAGTAGTGGCACTCGATGCGCGCGAACGCCAGCGCGAATTCGCCCTCGGCGCTGGATTCGATGTGCGACTTGTCCTGCCACAGGAAACTGGTGGCCCCCTCCCACACCGACCAGGCGCGCGCCGCGTCGATGCGTACCGATGCCTCGGGGCTGGTCAGGCGCCGATAGTAGGCGCTCATCAGGTCGCCACGCTCGACCTCGGGAATCGCCGCGAGGTAGGCCTCCCACGCATCCGGATACAGCGCGTCGCAGCCCTTCTGGTAAAACCACTCCAGCTCCCAGCGACGCAGCATGAAGATGCCGCGAAGCACCAGCTCGGTGACCCGGTCCGGGTGCGTCTGCGCATAGGCCAGCGCCAACGTGGAGCCCCACGAACCGCCGAACACCTGCCAGCGATCGATACCCAGATGCTGGCGCACGCGCTCGATGTCGGCGACCAGGTCCCAGGTGGTGTTCTCGCGCAACTCGGCATGCGGAGTGGACTGGCCGCAGCCACGCTGGTCGAACAATACGATGCGGTACACCGCCGGATCGAAGAAGCGCCGGCACTTCGGACTGGTACCGCCACCCGGGCCGCCGTGCAGGAACACCACCGGCTTGCCGTGCGGGTTGCCGCTCTGCTCGTAGTACAGCGTGTGCAGGGGCGAGACCGGCAGGAAGCCGCTGTCGAATGGCTCGATATCGGGATACAGCGTACGCAGCGGCGACGACGGCATGACGGCTCCCTGAAGCCAACAGACAAGCCGCCAAGCCTAGCACGGACACGGCCTGCCGGCCTTCAATCGACGGCGAACAGCTTGCCGGGGTTGAGGATGCCGTGCGGGTCGAACACCTCGCGCACGCCGCGCATCAGCGCGATCTCCGCCGCGCTGCGGGTGCTCTCCAGATAGGCCCGCTTGACCAGGCCGATGCCGTGCTCGGCCGAGATGCTGCCGCCGTGGCGCTGCAGGGTCACCGCCAGCAGCGTAGTGACGTGTTCGCACTGGGCGATGAACGCGTCCTCCGCCAGATCATCCGGGCGCAGCACGTTGATGTGCAGGTTGCCGTCGCCGATGTGGCCGAACCAGACCACCTCGACCTGCGGATACTCGCGCGTCAGCAGCGCTTGCATCTCGTGCAGGAACGCCGGTACTGCGCTGATCCGCACCGATACGTCGTTCTTGTACGGCCGCCGCGGCGCCAGGCTCTCGGTGATGCCCTCGCGCAACCGCCACAGCGCGGCGGCCTGCGCTTCGCTCTGCGCGATCACGCCGTCGCTGACCCAGCCCTGCTCCAGCGCATGCTCGAACGCGGCCAGGGCGGCCTCCTGCTGGCGCTCGTCGGCCGCGTCGAATTCGGTCACCACGTAGTAGGGATGATCGCCGTCGATGGCGCGCTGCGCGCCGTGGGCCAGCACGTGGCGCAGCGCCGCATCGGTGAAGAACTCGAAGGCCTGCAGCGCGAGCCGCGCGCGGAACAGCGCGAACACCTGCATCAGCGCGTCCATGTCCGGCAGCGCCAGCAGCATCACCTGCGACGGCGGTGGCAGATCGGTCAGCTTCAGCGTGGCCTCGACCACGATGCCCAGCGTCCCTTCCGAACCGATCAGCAACTGGCGAAAATCGTAACCGCTGGAGTTCTTGACCAGCCCGCGGTTGAGTTCGAGCAATTCGCCGTTGCCGGTGACCACCTTCAACCCGGCGATCCATTCGCGCGTGTTGCCGTAGCGGATCACCCGGATGCCACCGGCGTTGGTGGCGATGTTGCCGCCGATCGAGCAGGAGCCGCGTGCGGCGAAATCGACCGGATAGACCAGGCCGTGCTCGCGGGCGGCCTCGTGCACGTGCTGCAGGATCATGCCGGGCTGCACGGTGAGCGTGCGGTCGACCGCATCGAAGCCCACCACCCGGTTCATCCGCTCCAGGCTCAGCACCAGCTCGCCGTTGGCAGCCACCGCGCCGCCGGACAGGCCGGTGCGGCCGCCGGACGGCACGATCGCCACGCGCTGTTCGTTGGCCCAGCGCACGATGGCCTGCACCTCGTCCGCACTGGCCGGCAGCGCGATCGCCAGCGGCGCCGGGGTCCAGCGGCGGGTCCAGTCACGGCCGTAATGCTCCCGTTCGGAGGGTGCGGTGAGCAGGCGCAGCCCGGGCAACCGGCGGGACAATTCGGCGAGACGGGGATCGGACATGCTTCGGCTCCAGGATCGTCCGCACAGCCTGCCAGCCACATCCCGCCGCGTCCAGTGTTGCGGTGCCGCATCCCGACTCCGGCTCTGGCATAGTAGGCACTTTCCCCCAGCCAGGATCGACGCATGCAGACCTCCTACCCCCGCCAGGACATCAAGGTGTTGCTGCTGGAGGGCGTCAGCGCCAGTGCGGTCGAGAACTTCCGCCGCGCCGGCTACAGCCAGGTCGAGCTGCATGCGAAATCGTTGCCGGAGGATGAACTGAAGGCGCGCATCGCCGACGCGCACATCATCGGCATCCGCTCGCGCACTCACCTCACCGCCGAGGTGCTGGCGCAGGCCAAGCGACTGATCGCGGTGGGCTGCTTCTGCATCGGCACCAACCAGGTGGACCTGGACGCCGCGCGCAGGCTCGGCGTACCGGTGTTCAACGCGCCCTATTCCAACACCCGCAGCGTGGCCGAGCTGGTGATCGCCGAGGCGATCATGCTGCTGCGCGGCATTCCGCAGAAAAACGCGCTGTGCCATCGCGGCGGCTGGACCAAGTCGGCCAGCGGCAGCTACGAGACGCGCGACAAGGTGCTCGGCATCGTCGGCTACGGTCACATCGGCACCCAGGTCGGCGTGCTGGCCGAAAGCCTGGGCATGCGGGTGATCTTCCACGACATCGAGACCAAGCTGGCGCTGGGCAACGCGCGCGCCGTGTCCGGCCTGGACGAGTTGCTGGAACGTGCCGACGTGGTCACTCTGCACGTGCCGGAAACTCCAGCCACCCAACTGATGATCCGCCGCGAGCAACTGGCGAAGATGCGCGCCGGCGCGATGCTGATCAACGCCTCGCGCGGCAGCGTGGTGGACATCGACGCACTGGCCGCGGTGCTGCGCGCAGGCCACCTGGCCGGCGCCGCGGTCGACGTGTTCCCGCTCGAACCGAAAGGCAACGACGATCCCTTCGTCTCGCCGCTGATCGGCCTGGACAACGTGATCCTGACTCCGCACATCGGCGGCAGCACGCTGGAGGCGCAGGACAACATCGGCATCGAAGTGGCCAGCAAGCTGGTGCGCTACAGCGACAACGGCTCCACCCTGTCGGCGGTAAACTTCCCCGAAGTGGCGCTGCCCGAACACCCGCACAGCCGCCGCCTGCTGCACATCCATCGCAACGTGCCCGGAACGCTGTCGCGCATCAACGAACTGTTCTCGGCCGGCAACATCAACATCGACGCGCAGTTCCTGCAAACCGACGGCGAAGTAGGCTACGTGGTGATCGACGTCAGCGCCGACGAGGCCCAGGCCAATGAGCTGAAGACGAAGCTGGCGGCAATCCCCGGAACGCTGCGCAGCCGCGTGCTGTACTGAAGCCGCCAAACGAAAAAAGCGCCCTCGGGCGCTTTTTTCGTGCTCGGTCACCGAATTGGTCGGGGCGGCCGGATTCGAACCGACGACCCTCTGCCCCCCAGGCAGATGCGCTACCAGGCTGCGCTACGCCCCGACATACGGCAAGCTGGCAAGTCTAGCAGCTTGTGCGGCGCGTCCGGAAGCCTTCAGCGACGCAGCAGGGTCAGCACTTCTTCCAGCTCCATCCGCACCTGGCGCACGATCTGGTGCGAGATGCTCGCCTCCATCCGCGCCTGCGGCCCTTCCAGGCGCGCGCGCGCGCCGGTGATGGTGAAGCCCTCGTCGTACAGCAGCGAGCGGATCTGGCGGATCATCAGCACGTCGTGGCGCTGGTAGTAGCGGCGGTTGCCGCGGCGCTTGACCGGGTTGAGCGCGGGAAACTCCTGCTCCCAGTAGCGCAGCACGTGGGGCTTCACACCGCACAACTCGCTGACCTCACCGATGGTGAAGTAGCGCTTGGCCGGAATGGCAGGCAGTTCGGTGTTATTCCCTTGGTCCAGCATAGCCCTCGACTCTTACCTTGAGTTTCTGTCCCGGCCGGAACGTCACCACGCGCCGGGCGGAGATCGGAATCTCCTCGCCGGTCTTCGGATTGCGTCCGGGCCGCTGGTTCTTCAGCCGCAGGTCGAAATTGCCGAAGCCGGACAACTTCACCTGCTCGCCGCTTTCCAGTGCCCCGCGAACCACCTCGAAATAGGCGTCCACGAACTCCTTGGCCTCACGCTTGTTGAGGCCCACGTCGAGGAAAAGCCGCTCGGCCATTTCCGCCTTGGTCAGCGCCATTTCACCCTCGCAGCTTTGCCTTGCATGTCTGCTCCAACGCAGCTATCGCCTCACGTACGCAACGGTCCGCGTCGTCGTCGGTAAGCGTGCGTGAAGCGTCCTGTAAAATCAAGCCCATAGCGAGGCTTTTTCGGTCGGCTTCGACACCCTTGCCGCTGTAACGGTCGAACAGGCGCAATTCTTTCAGCCGCTCGCCCAGCGTGCGGCGGACCACCTGCTCGATCTGTGACCAGCTGACCGATTCCGGCAGCTCCACCGCGATGTCGCGGCGGACTGCGGGGAATCTTGGCACCGCCCGGACCTGCGGCAGGCGGCGCGCCAGCAGCGGCTCCAGGGCCAGTTCCAGCACATGCACGTCAGCTCCCAGATCCAGCGCCTTGGCAAGACGCGGATGCAACGCCCCCAGATAACCCACGGTCTCGCCGTCACGGGTGACCCGTGCGCCGCGCCCCGGATGCAGCCAGCCCGGCAGGCCGTCAGCACGCACCGACCAGCGCCGGGGCTCCCCGCCCCAGGCCACCAAGGCATCCAGGTCGCCCTTGAGGTCATGGTAATCCAGCACCCGCGACGGCTCGCCCCACTGCTCGGCACGGGCGCTGCCGCAAGCGGCGATGGCCAGGCTGGGGGTTTCCACCGGAGGATCGCCCGCGGCAAATACCCGCGCGACCTCGAACAGGCGCACCCGCTCCTGTTGGCGCGCGCGGTTGTGCCGCAGCGCCTCGACCAGCCCCGGCAGCAGCGACGGCCGCATCACGGCCAGGTCGGCCGAAAGCGGGTTGGCCAGCGACACCAGGCCTTCGTTGAAACCCCAGCCCGCCAGCAGGTCGGCCGCCACGAAGGACAGGTTGACGGCCTCATGGTAGCCGCGCGCGGCCAGTTGCTCGCGCAGCGCCAGCTCACTGATGCGCGCCTCCGGCTCGATGGCCAGGGTCAGCGCGCCGGCCGGCGTCGCGATGGGGATGTTGTCGTAGCCGAAGATGCGCGCGACCTCCTCGATCAGGTCCTCCTCGCGCTCGATATCGAAGCGGCTGCTCGGCGCGGTGACCCGCCAGCCGTCGGCCGTGGTCTCCACCCGCATGCCCAGCGCGGTGAAGATGCGCACCACTTCGGCATCGGCCACCTCCACGCCAAGCACGCGCCCGAGGCGCGCGCGGCGCAGCGTCACCGGCGCTGGCGACGGCAGGTCAGCGAGGTTTTCCGCCACCAGCACCGGGCCGGCCTTGCCGCCGGCGATCGCCAGCAGCAGTTCGGTGGCGCGCTCCAGCGCGCGACGCGGCAGCCCGGGGTCGACGCCGCGCTCGAAGCGATGCGAGGCATCGGTGTGCAGGCCCAGCTTGCGTGCGCGTCCCATGATCGCGGCCGGCGCGAAGTGCGCGGCCTCGAAGAAGATGTTGCGGGTAGCGTCGGTGACGCGCGAATCGAAACCGCCCATCACGCCGGCCACCGCCAGCGGCTTCGCTTCGTCGGCAATCAGCACGAAGCCCGCATCCAGTTTCGCCTCGTTGCCGTCGAGCAGCTTCAGCGTCTCGCCGGGGCGCGCCTGGCGCACCACGATGTCGCCTTCGAGCGTGTCGTTGTCGAATGCATGCAGCGGCTGGCCCAGTTCCAGCATCACGTAGTTGGTGATATCCACCACCGCGCTGATCGGGCGCAGGCCGGCGCGGCGCAGGCGCTCGGCCAGCCACAGCGGCGTGCGCGCAGCCGGGTCGATGCCTTCGACGATGCGGCCGAGATAGCGCGGCGCATCCCTGCCGGCTTCCAGCCGGATGCCGCGACGCGCCTCGCCGGTCACCGGCGCAGCTGCCTGTGCCGGCACCTTCACCATGCTGCCGAACAATGCGGCCACGTCGTGGGCCAGGCCGACCAGGCCAAGACAATCGGGGCGGTTCGGCGTGAGCTTCAGTTCGAAGCTGGCGTCGGGCAACCCCAGATAGTCAGCCAGCGGCTGGCCCACCGGCGCATCGAGCGGCAGTTCCAGCAAACCGGAAGCGTCGGCGTCGATGCCCAGCTCCCTGGCCGAGCACAGCATGCCGGACGACTCGACGCCACGCAGTTTCGCCGCCTTGATCCCGATGCCGCCGGGCAGCGTTGCACCGATCATGGCCAGCGGCACCTTGATGCCCACGCGCGCGTTCGGCGCGCCGCAGACGATCTGCAGCGGCTCGCCCTGCCCCGCATCCACCTTGCACACCTGCAGCCGATCGGCTTGCGGGTGCTTTTCGGCGGCGATGATTTCAGCCACCACCACGCCAGCCAGGCCTTGGCCCAGCGGCGTGAGTTCCTCCACTTCCAGCCCGGCCATGGTCAGCGCATGGGCCAATTGGGCGCGGTCGGCCTTGATCTCGACCAGCTCGCGCAGCCAGTTCTCGGAAAATTTCATGCTCGTGGATTCCAGGATGCGATCAGGCGAACTGCTTGAGGAAACGCAGGTCGTTCTCGAAGAACGCGCGCAGATCGGAAACGCCGTAGCGCAGCATCGCGAAGCGCTCCACGCCCAGGCCGAAGGCGAAGCCGGTGTAGCGTTCAGGATCGATGCCGCAGTTCTTCAGCACGTTCGGATGGACCATGCCGCAGCCCAGTACTTCGAGCCAGCGCGTCGAACCATCCTCAGCGTCCCAGCGAATGTCCACTTCGGCCGAAGGTTCGGTGAACGGGAAGTAGCTGGGACGAAAGCGCATCTCGAAGTCGCGCTCGAAGAACGCGCGGATGAACTCGGCCAGCGTGCCCTTGAGGTCGGCGAAGCTGGAGGTTTCGTCGACCAGCAGGCCCTCGATCTGGTGGAACATCGGCGAGTGGGTCTGATCCGAATCGCTGCGATAGACCTTGCCCGGCGCGATGATGCGGATCGGCGGCTGGCGGCCGGCCATGCTGCGGACCTGCACCGGCGAGGTATGCGTGCGCAGCAGGCGGCCGTCGCCGAAGTAGAAGGTGTCGTGCATGGCGCGCGCCGGATGGTGCGGCGGGAAATTCAGCGCCTCGAAATTGTGCCAGTCGTCCTCGATCTCCGGACCGTCGGCACGCTGGTAGCCCAGCCGCGCGAAGATCGATGCGATGCGCTCCAGCGCCCGGGTGATCGGATGGATGCCGCCGCGTTCGCCGTCGCGCCCCGGCAGGCTGATGTCCAGCTTCTCGGAGGCGAGGCGGCGATCAAGTTCGGCCTGTTCCAGCGCCAGCTTGCGCGCGGCCAGCGCGTCGGCGAGGCGCTCCTTGATCTTGTTCACTTCGGCACCGCGCACCTTGCGCGCATCCGGCGCCAGCGTACCCAGCGCCTTCAGCGCGGCGGTGACGATGCCGTTCTTGCCCAGCAGCCCGACGCGCAACGCGTCGAGCGCCTCCAGCGTGTCGGCCTTGTCGATTTCGGCCAGCGCCTGCGCGGCGCGGCTGTCCAGGTCGTCCATCGATGCGATTCCCACTTGAGGATCCCACAGAAACGAAAACGGGGAGGAGGCGTTGGCCTCCTCCCCGCTTGCTTTACATCATATCGTGCTGGCGCCACAGCGCCTGACGATCAAGCGGCCAGACTGGCCTTCGCTTTCTCGGCAATTGCACCAAACGCCTTGATGTCGTGCACGGCGATATCAGCGAGGACCTTGCGGTCGACGGTGATGCCAGCCTTGCTCAAGCCATTGATCAGGCGGCTGTAGGACAGGCCGAACATGCGCGCGGCGGCGTTGATGCGCACGATCCACAGCGCGCGGAACTGGCGCTTGCGCTGCTTGCGGCCGATATAGGCGTACTGGCCGGCCTTGATGACGGCCTGATTGGCGACGCGGAAGACCTTGCGGCGGGCGTTGTAGTAACCCTTGGCACGGCCGATGACTTTCTTGTGACGACGACGGGCGATAACGCCCCGCTTTACACGAGCCATGGTCTGTCTCCTTACAAGTAGGGCAGCATGCGAGCCACGCCCGGCGCATCACACGCCTTCAGGTGGTTCGGTGCACGGAGACCACGCTTCTGCTTGGTCGACTTCTTGGTCAGGATGTGCGACTTGAACGCATGGCCGCACTTGATCTTGCCCGACGCGGTCTTGCGAAAACGCTTCGCAGCCGCCCGGTTGGTCTTGATCTTGGGCATGGAATGCTCCTTGTGTGGGGCGGATCCGCGCAGGAACGCCCCGGTTTCTGACTGATCTGGCGGTGATCCGGCGGATCACGCTTTCCGTCCTGCCACGATCGGTGCACGACCCATCCAGGCGGGTCGAACCGGCGATTATACGGAGTTCGCCCCTCGGATACCAGTAGGAGCGCACCCTGTGCGCGAATGCCCTGATGGCGATCGGTGCCAAGAGCATTCGCACACAGGGGGCGCTCCTACCGGAAGCTACCCGGTGCGATGGGCGCCGTGATGCCTATTTTTTCTTCGGCCCGATCATCATGACCATCTGGCGGCCTTCCAGGCGCGGAAACGACTCGACCTGGCCGTTGTCGCCGACGTCCTCCTGGATCTTCCTGGCCAGGTTCTGGCCCAGGTCCTGGTGCGACATCTCGCGGCCACGAAAACGGATGGTGACCTTGACCTTGTCGCCCTCTTCCAGAAAGCGAAGCATGTTGCGCAGCTTGATCTGGTAGTCGCCCACGTCCGTGACCGGACGGAACTTCACTTCCTTGATCTCGACCTGCTTCTGCTTCTTCTTGGCGGCCTGCGCCTTCTTCTGGGCTTCGAACTTGAACTTGCCGTAATCCATGATGCGGCAGACCGGTGGGTCGCCGTTCGGCTGGATCTCGACCAGATCCATGCCCGCTTCCTCGGCCGCGCGCAGCGCCTCGTCACGGGAGAGAATGCCGAGTTGCTCGGAATCCGGACCGATCACGCGCACGCGCGGTACGCGGATTTCCAGGTTGCGACGATTGCCCTTGTTGTCGGTGGTAGCGATACCACGATCCTCCAGAAGAAGTAATGAAACAGACCGCCCGGTACTCAATGCCGGATTTCGGTCTCCAGTCGCTCGACGAAGCCGGCCAACGGCATGCTGCCCAGGTCCTCGCCGGAACGGGTACGCACGGAAACGGCACCCGTTTCCCTCTCACGATCACCGACCACGAGAAGATAAGGCACTTTCTGCAGCGTATGTTCGCGGATTTTATAGCCGACTTTCTCGTTGCGCAAATCCGATTGTACCCGGAAACCTTTGTCGACAAGGGCTTGCGTCACTTCCCGGGCGTAGCCGGCCTGTGCGTCGGTGATATTGATCACCACCGCCTGCACCGGGGCCAGCCAGGCCGGCAGCAGGCCGGCGTGGTGCTCGATCAGGATGCCGATGAAACGCTCCATCGAGCCCACGATGGCCCGGTGCAGCATCACCGGGTGGCGCTTCTGCGAGTGTTCGTCCACGTATTCGGCGCCGAGGCGCTCGGGCATCATGAAGTCGACCTGCATGGTGCCGACCTGCCAGTCGCGGCCGATCGAATCCTTCATGTGGTACTCGATCTTGGGGCCGTAGAACGCGCCCTCGCCGGGCAGCTCGGTCCACTGCACCCCGGCGGCCGCCAGCGCGCCGCGCAGCGCAGCTTCGGCACGGTCCCACACTTCGTCGTCGCCGATGCGCTTGTCCGGGCGCAGCGCCAGTGCCACGTCGATGCGCTCGAAGCCGAAGTCGGCATACACCTGCATGGCCTGCGCGTGAAACGCGGTCACTTCCGACTCGATCTGCCCAGGCGTGCAGAAGATGTGGCCGTCGTCCTGGGTGAACGCACGCACGCGCATGATGCCGTGCAGCGCGCCGGACGGCTCGTTGCGATGGCAGCCGCCGAACTCGCCATAGCGGATCGGCAGCTCGCGGTAGCTGTGCAGACCGCTGTTGAACACCTGCACGTGGCCCGGGCAGTTCATCGGCTTCAGCGCGTAGGTGTGCTTCTCCGACTCGGTGAAGAACATGTTCTCGGCGTAGTTGTCCCAGTGGCCCGACTTCTTCCACAGCGACACGTCCAGCACCTGCGGGCAGCGCACTTCCTGGTAGCCGCTCTTCCGGTACACGCCGCGCATGTACTGCTCGACCTGCTGCCAGATCGCCCAGCCGTTCGGGTGCCAGAACACCATGCCGGGGCTCTCTTCCTGCTGGTGGAACAGATCGAGTTGCTTGCCGATCTTGCGATGGTCGCGTTTCTCGGCCTCTTCCAGCTGGAACAGGTAGGCCTTGAGGTCCTTGTCGTTGAGCCAGGCGGTGCCGTAGATGCGGCTGAGCATCGCGTTGTTCGAGTCGCCGCGCCAGTAGGCACCGGCCACCTTCATCAGCTTGAACGAGTGCAGCTTGCCGGTGTTGGGCACGTGCGGGCCGCGGCACAGGTCGGTGAACTCGCCCTGCGAATACAGCGACAGCTCCTCGCTGGCCGGGATGCCCTCGATGATCTCCGCCTTGTAGTGTTCGCCCAGGCCGCGGAAGAACGCCACCGCCTCGTCGCGCGACTTCACGCTGCGCGTCACCGGCAGCTGCTCGGCCACGATCTTGTGCATCTCCGCCTCGATCTTCGGCAGGTCGTCCGGGGTAAACGGGCGCTCGTAGGCGAAGTCGTAGTAGAAGCCGTTGTCGATCACCGGGCCGATGGTAACCTGCGCACCAGGGAACAGCCGCTGCACCGCCTGCCCCATCAGGTGCGCGGTGGAGTGGCGCAGGATCTCCAGCGCCTCGGGGCTCTTCTCGGTCACGATCTGCACGCTGGCGTCGTGCTCGATAGGGAAGCCGGCATCGACCAGCTTGCCGTCGACCTTGCCGGCCAGGGTGGCCTTGGCCAGGCCGGCGCCGATCGAGGCAGCCACGTCCTGCACGGTGACCGGATGGTCGAACGGCTTCTTGCTGCCGTCGGGTAGCGTGATTTCAATCATGGAGACTTCTCTGGAAAAGCAAAAAAGGGCATGACGCCCTTTCTTTAGGTGACGAAGAAACGAAGGCGTGGTGGCGGTCAGTGATGGAAGCAGGTAGTTGCCATGTCGCACACTCGGCCGGCGCGCAGCGCGGGCCACCTCAGGTCTCGTGGATAATGCCGAAACGCTAGTTTAGCCCGGATGGCCTGTCAATCCACGCCCGGCGCGACCTTGCCGGCAAGGCCCGGCGGTAGAATGCCCCGATCTTCCGAGGACACTCCATGCGCATCCTGGTCACCGGCACCGCCGGCTTCATCGGCGCCGCCCTGGCGCAGCGCCTGTTGGCGCGTGGCGACGCGGTGCACGGCATCGACAACCACAACAGCTACTACGACCCGGCGCTGAAGGAAGCCCGCCTGGCGCGCTTCATCGACCACCCGAACTACACCCACCAGCGCGCCGACCTGGCCGACGCGGGCGCGGTGAACCACGCGTTCGCCACGTTCAGGCCGCAGCGCGTGGTGAATCTCGCCGCGCAGGCCGGCGTGCGCTATTCGCTGCAGAACCCGCAGGCCTACGTGTCGAGCAACCTGGTCGGTTTCGTCAACATCCTCGAAGGCTGTCGGCACGGCAATGTGGAGCACCTGGTCTACGCCTCGTCCAGTTCGGTCTACGGCGCCAACCGCAAGCTGCCGTTCGCGGTGGAGGACGCGGTCGACCACCCGGTCAGCCTGTACGCCGCCAGCAAGAAGGCGAACGAGCTGATGGCGCATACCTACAGCCATCTGTACGGCCTGCCCACCACCGGCCTGCGCTTCTTCACCGTGTACGGACCGTGGGGCCGGCCGGACATGTCGCCGATACTGTTCGCCGACCGGATCAGCCGCGGCGAACCGATCGACGTGTTCAACTTCGGCCACCACAGCCGCGACTTCACCTACGTCGACGACATCGTCGAAGGCGTGATCCGCACGCTCGACCATCCGGCCGAAGCGGATCCGGCCTATGACGCCATGCAGCCGAATCCCGGCAGCTCGAGCGCGCCCTACCGCGTCTACAACCTCGGCAACGACCAACCGGTGCAACTGCTGCGCTTCATCGAGCTGCTGGAGCAGCATCTCGGCCGCAGCGTGGAAAAGCGCCTGCTGCCGATGCAGCCCGGCGACGTCCCGGACACCTGGGCCGACGTGTCGGCGTTGCGCCGTGACGTCGGCTACGCGCCGCACACCTCGATCGAGGACGGGGTGGCGAAGTTCGTGGCGTGGTACCGCGAGTACTTCAACCGCTGAACGCAGGAACCCGCTCGCAGGCGAGGCCCTTGGGGCGGACTCAGGAGCATCGCCCGCGAGCGGGCTCCTACAACCATGAACTCAAAACGGCTTGGCCAGCACCAGCCAGATCACGCCCAGCAGCAGCAGCACCGGCAGCTCGTTGAGCCAACGCAGCGCGCGCGACGACGGCAGCGCGCCGCCTTTTTCGCTGCGCTTGAGTACGCGCCCGGCCCACACGAAATACACCAGCAGCACGCCCACGAGGGTCAGCTTGGCGTCGATCCAGTGCGTGCCGGCAGCCACATTCGGCAGGGTCTCCGGCCACAGCCGCCAGCCCTGCCACAGGATCAAGCCGAACAGGAACGCGATGCCGAACACGTTGTGGCCGAACTTGTACAGCCGCCGCCCCATCAGTTGCAGCCGCGCCAGCACCGCCGGCTCGCCCGCCGCCTCGGCCATGTTCACCAGGATCCGCGGCAGGTAGAACACCGTGGCCATCCAGGCGATGACGAACAGCAGGTGCAGGGACTTGATCAGCAGGTAGGTCATGGCGGAACCGTGCGGCCGCTGCGGCATGCAGCGGCCGCGATGATAACGCGCAGCCCCGCACTCAATCCCGCGCCGGGCCGATCCGTTCCAGCAGGGCCTGCAGCAGGCGCTGCTGCAGCGCCTCGTCCAGCGGCGCGTCGTGGCGGTCGGTGAGCTGGAAGAAATCCTCCACGCGTTCGCCGAAGGTGGCGATGCGTGCGTCGTGCACGCGCACGCCGGTGGCCAGCATCACCTGCGCCACCGCGGCCAGCAGGCCCGGGCGGTCGGTGCCGACCAGAGCCAGCTGGGTACGGTCGCCGGCGGCGTGGAAACTGATCTGCGGCGTCATCTGGAAATGCTTCTGGTGGCGCGACATGCCGCGCCTGCTCGGCTGCACGCCGGCCGATTGCGTCAACGCGCGCTGCAGCCGTTGCTGCAACTCCTCCGCGCGGGCCGCGCTGATCGGTTGCTGGCTGTCCGCGTCGAGCAGCAGGAAGGTATCCAGCGCCATCCCGGTGGGCGAGCTGAGGATGCGCGCCTCCACCACCGACAGGCGCAGCCGGTCCAGCACCGCGGTGACGGTGGCGAACAGGCCGTCGCGGTCCGCCGCATAGACGAACAGCTCGGTGCTGCCGCGCACCGACAGCGGATGCGCCGCCACCAGCGGCAACGCGCCCTGCGCGTGCAGGATCGAGGTGGTCTGCCAGACGATCTGCTCCGGCCGGTGGCGCAGGAAGCTGAGCTGGGGGAAATCCGCCCACACGCGCAGCACGTCGGCCTCGGCATGGCCCTCGTTCATCAGCAGCGCCAACGCGTAGTCGGCGCATTCGCGCACGCGCTCGCCGATGTCGCGCGGCAGCTCCACGTCGCTGCGCAGCGCATAGCGGGTACTGGTGTACAGGTCGGCCAGCAGGCGGTCCTTCCAGCCGTTCCACAGCCGCGGACTGGTGCCGATGATGTCGGCCACGGTCAACAGATACAGCTGGCCGAGTCGTTCGCGGTCGCCCACCACCTCGGCGAAACGATGCACCACGTCCGGGTCGGTGATGTCCTGGCGCTGCGCGGTGGTGCTCATCAGCAGGTGCCAGCGCACCAGCCAGGCCACCCGCTCGGCGTCGGCCGGCGGCAGGCCGAGCCGGCCGCCGAACGCGCGCGCATCCTCCGCGCCCAGTACGGAATGGTCGCCGCCGCGGCCCTTGGCGATGTCGTGGAACAGGCCGGACAACAGCATCACCTCCGGGTTGGGCAGGCCGGCCCAGATCTCGCAGCCGAGCGGGAACTCGCGCTTCGCCGCGGGATCGGCGAAGCGCGCCAGGTTGCGCAGCACGCGCAAGGTGTGCTCGTCGACCGTGTAGGCATGGAACAGGTCGTACTGCATGCGCCCGAACACCTTGCCGAACGCCGGCAGGATCGCCGCCAGCAGCCCGTGCCGGTTCATCCGCCACAGCGCCTCCACCGCCGGCGCACCGCGGCGCAGCAGGCGGAGGAACGCGGCCAGTGCCTCGCCGTCGTCGGCCAGCGCCTCGCCGTGTGCAGCAGTGGCCTGGTGGATGCGGCGCATGGTGTCGGCGCTGAAGCCGACCACGCCCGGCTGGTCCAGCCGGGCGATGAAGACCTCCACCAGTGCGGCCGGCCGCCGCATGAACAGCTGCGGGTCACGCGCCGCCAGGCGCTTGCCGTAGCGGATGAAGTCGCTGCCCACCGGTTCCGCCTCGCCCGGCGGCTCCAGCATCTCCTCGAAGCGCTCGGCCACCTGCACGCCCAGCCGCTCGACCTGGCTGGCCGCGCGGTAATAGCCCTGCATGAACTGCTCGACACCCAGGTTTTTTGCGTGCTCGTCCTCGAAGCCCAGCCGCGCGGCCAGCGCACGCTGGTAGTCGAACAGCAGCCGCTCCTCCGGTCGCCCCGCCTCCAGATGCAGCGCATAGCGATAGCGGCGCAAGGTGGCCTCGGACTGCTCCAGCGCAGCCTGCTCGGCCGGGTCGAGCAGGCCCTCGGCCACCATGTCGGCGAAATCGTCCGCATGCGCCAGCCGCCGCCCCATCCAGCGCAGCGAGTCGAGCGTGCGCAGGCCGCCCGGGCCATCCTTGAGGTTCGGCTCCAGGTTGTAGGCGGTATCGTCGAAGCGGGCGTGGCGGGCGTCGCGCTCGGCCAGCCGGGCGGCCAGGTACGCCGCCGGCGGCCACAGCAGCGGATCCTCGACGATCGCCTTGAGTTGCACGTCGAATGCCGCGTCGCCGGCCAGCCGCCGCGCGTCGAGCAGGCTGGTGAACACGCTGGCGTCCTGCGCAGCCAGCGCACGGCACTGCGCCAGGTTACGCACCGCATGGCCGACCTTCAGGCCAATGTCCCACAGCGTGGCGAAGAACTGCTCGAGCGCGCGCAGGCGCGCCGGTTCCGGCGCCTGCGCGAGGGCCAGCAGGTCGACATCCGAATACGGAAACAGCAGGCCGCGGCCGAAGCCGCCTACTGCGAACAGCGCCGTCCCGGTCGCGTCGCCGAGGCAGGCGGTCCACACGTGCGCCACCACGCGCGCCACCGACTCGCCACGTCGCCGCGCCAGCGCACTGGCATCGGCACCATCGCGGAACGCGGTCGACAGTGCCCGGTCGACGTCGCCCAGCAGCTGTCGCAGGGCCTGCCGTGCCTCGGCCGACACGCCCGAGCGCGGTACCGCCGGCGGCAGGCGGGGCAAAGGAGGGAGCGCTGGAGAGCCGGTTGGCATGCAGAAAGCCGAGTGAACAGGAGCGAGAAGTGGAAGAGGCAGTCTGCCACGCCTCCACGGCGTCCGGCGTCGGCGTCGCGTGCTCGACTCCCTATTTCTCGCCCCTCTTCACTCGCTCCTGCTTCTTCAAGCGTCGGGCCAGGGCGTGAGAATCTCGAAGCCGTCATCGGTGACCACGATGGTGTGCTCCCACTGCGCCGACAACGAGTGGTCCTTGGTCACCACGGTCCAGCCATCCGGCAGCTGACGGGTCTGCGGCTTGCCGGCGTTGATCATCGGCTCGACGGTGAAGGTCATGCCCTGCTTCAGTTCGATACCGGTGCCGGGCTTGCCGTAGTGCAGTACCTGCGGTTCGTCGTGATAGACCTTGCCGATGCCGTGCCCGCAGTACTCGCGCACCACCGAAAAGCCGGCTGCCTCGGCGTGCTGCTGGATGGCGTGGCCGACGTCGCCCAGCGTCGCCCCCGGGCGCACCGCCTGGATGCCGCGCATCATCGCCTCGAAGGTGGTGTCGACCAACCGTTTGGCCAGCACCGACGGGCTGCCGGCAACGTACATGCGGCTGGTGTCGCCGTGCCAGCCGTCCTTGATCACGGTGACGTCGAGGTTGACGATGTCGCCGTCCTTGAGCACCTTGCCCTCATTCGGGATGCCATGGCAGATCACATGGTTGACCGAGGTGCATAGGGTCTTGGGGAAGCCGTGGTAGCCGACGTTGGCGGGGATCGCCTTCTGCACCTTGACGATGTGCTCGTAGGCGCGTCGGTCCAGTTCCTCGGTGGTGACGCCGGGCTTGACGTACTCCTTGAGCATGGCCAGCACCTCGGCCGCCAGCTTGCCGGCGACGCGCATGCCTTCGAGGTCTTGCGGGGATTTCAGGGTGATGGCCATCGGTTCCACTCATGTGGCGGCAAAAGCCCTGAAAATCCAGCGACTTGCCGCAACGCCGGCGCACCGGCTACAATTTCGGGGTTTTGCAGGGCTGACGCCTCCCGAGCAGGAGTCGATCCATGCAAAGCGAACCGGGATTGTAACTCCCAGCGGTACAACACCCAAACCAACGCCACACACGCATCGGCACCGCCTTCGGGGTGCCGCGCCTCGCCCACCATCAAAACCGGGCAAGCCGCGGTCGAAGCCGGGGATGCGTGGAGGTCCCAACCCCAGGTTCCTCCCAAGGGAACCGACAATCGGAGCGACACCCCATGGCACAAGTCACCATGCGTCAGATGCTGGAAGCCGGCGTCCATTTCGGTCACCAGACCCGTTACTGGAACCCCAAGATGGCCCCGTACATCTTCGGCGCCCGCGGCAAGATCCACATCATCAACCTCGAGAAGACCCTGCCGCTGTTCACCGACGCGATGAACTTCCTGTCGGGCCTGGCGCAGAAGCGCGGCACCATTTTGTTCGTCGGCACCAAGCGTTCGGCCCGCGAGCCGCTGGCCGAAGAGGCCGCGCGCGCCGGCATGCCGTTCGTCACCTCGCGCTGGCTCGGCGGCATGCTGACCAACTTCCGCACCGTGAAGCAGTCGGTGTCGCGCCTGAAGGAGCTGGAAGCGGCCGAGACCGACGGTTCGTTCGACAAGCTGGTCAAGCACGAAGTGCTGGCCCGCCGCCGCGAGCGCGAGAAGCTGCAGGCCTCGCTGGGTGGCATCAAGGACATGAACCGCCTGCCCGACGCGCTGTTCGTGATCGACATCGGCCACGAGGACATCGCGGTGCAGGAAGCCAAGAAGCTCGGCATCCCGGTGATCGCGGTGGTCGACACCAACTACAACCCGGAGCTGGTCGACTACGCCATCCCGGGCAACGACGACGCCATCCGCGCCATCCAGCTGTACGCCCGCGCCGCCGCCGACTCGATCCTGGAAGGCAAGGCCGCCGCGCCGGCCGCCGCCCAGGGCGACGCCAACGACTTCGTCGAGCTGGACGAGGAAGGCAACCCGGTCGCCAAGGTCGACCGCAAGCCGGCCCCGCGCCGCGACGCCGCCCCGCGCAAGAGCGCCCCGCGCCGCGACGGTGGCCGTGGCCCGCGCGATGGCGCTTCCGCGAAGTAAGCGCGCGACGACGGCTCCGCCGTCGGATCACTAGCGACAACGCGCCGGGGCAGGTACCTGCCCCGGCGCCACCCACGCATTAGAGGATTGACGATGAGCACTATTTCCGCACAACTGGTCAAGGAGCTGCGCGAGCGTTCCGGCGCCGGCATGATGGAATGCAAAAAGGCCCTGGTCGAAAACAACGGCGACATCGAGGCGGCGATGGAATGGCTGCGCAAGTCCGGCCTGGCCAAGGCTGACAAGAAAGCCAGCCGCATCGCCGCCGAAGGCCGCATCGTGGTCGCCCAGGGCACCGGCAAGGCCGTGCTGGTCGAGATCAACTGCGAGACCGATTTCGTCGCCAAGGACGCCAGCTTCCTGAAGTTCAGCGACAACGTGGCGGAAGTCGCGCTGAAGTCCGGCGCTGCCGACATCGACGCGCTCAAGGCCGCCGCCTACCCCGGCGGCGGCACGGTCGAGGACGCGGCCAAGGCGCTGATCGCCACCATCGGCGAGAAGATCGACGTGCGTCGCATGGCCCGCACCGAGAATGACGGCGTGATCGGCAACTACATCCACGGCGGCCGCATCGGTGTACTGGCGGCGCTCAAGGGCGGGTCCGAGGACCTGGCCAAGGGCATCGCGATGCACGTGGCCGCGATGAACCCGGCCTACGTCCGCGCCGAGGACGTGCCGGCCGACTTCCTCGCCAAGGAGAAGGAAATCGCGCTGGCCGCCATGTCGGACAAGGAAAAGAACAAGCCGGCCGACATCCTGGAGAAGATCATCGCCGGCAAGATCCACAAGATCGTGGCCGAAGTCACCCTGCTCGGCCAGCCCTACGTGCTCGACACCAACGTGAGCGTGGCCGAGGCACTGAAGAAGGAAGGCGCCGATGTCGTCTCGGTGGTCCGCCTGGCCGTCGGCGAAGGCATCGAGAAGGTGGAAGAGGATTTCGCCGCCGAGGTGATGAAGCAGGCCGGCTTGAGGTAACGTGACCCGTCGTCCCTGACGGGAAAACCGGCCATCCGTGGCCGGACTTTCAGAAAGAGCAGCGCTTCGAATAAGGGCCGCGGGAAACCGCGGCCCTTTTCGTTTTCGGTCAGGGTCGGGCGGCGCCCCGTTTCCCGCTCATATCCGCTCACGCCTCGTCCCTCCCCCCGCTCTCCGCTACAATGCGCCGGTTTGCCCCATACAATCCGGAGAATCCATGAGCGACCAGCCCAAGTACCACCGCATCCTGCTCAAGCTCTCCGGTGAAGCGCTGATGGGCGATGCCGACTACGGCATCGACCCGAACGTGATCGGCCGCCTGGCCGACGAGATCATCGAGGTGCAGCGCACCGGCGTGCAGGTCGGCATCGTGATCGGCGGCGGCAACATCTTCCGCGGCGCCGGCCTGGCCGCGGCCGGCATGGACCGTGTCACCGGCGATCACATGGGCATGCTGGCCACGGTGATGAACGCGCTGGCGATGGCCGACGCGATCGAGAAGCGCGGCGGCTACGCGCGCGTGATGAGCGCGATCCAGATCCACGACGTGGCCGAGGACTACATCCGCCGCCGCGCGATCCGCCACATCGAGAAGGGGCGCATCGCGCTGTTCGCCGCCGGCACCGGCAACCCGTTCTTCACCACCGACTCGGCCGCCGCGCTGCGCGCGGTGGAGATCGAGGCCGACCTGCTGCTGAAGGCCACCAAGGTGGACGGCGTGTACAGCGCCGATCCGGCACGCCACCCCGATGCCACCCGCTACGAGCGGCTCACCTACGGCGAGGTGATCCAGCGCAACCTGCAGGTGATGGACACCGCCGCCATCGCGCTGTGCCGCGACCATGGCATGCCGCTGCGCATCTACGACATGACCGTGCCGGGCAACCTGATGCGGATCATGCGCGGCGAGTCGGTCGGCACCCTGGTCAACGGCGGCTGACCGCGCCGCAGCAAGCCCCGCCCGCCGCCGCTGCTATAATCGAACGTTGCCAGATTCACCGGGAAACGCCACATGCTCAACGACATCAAGACCGATGCCCAGACCCGCATGGGCAAGAGCATCGAATCACTCAAGCACGACCTCACCCGCATCCGTACCGGCCGCGCCAGCACCGCGCTGGTGGACGGCATCAAGGTGTCGTACTACGGCTCGGACATGCCGCTGACCCAGGTCGCCTCGGTCACGCTGTCCGACGCGCGCACGATCATCATCACGCCATGGGAAAAGAACATGGTGGCGCCGATCGAGAAGGCGCTGATGGCCTCCGACCTGGGCATCACGCCGACCACCGCCGGCACCGTGATCCGCCTGAACATGCCCGCGCTCACCGAGGAGCGCCGCAAGGAACTGGCCAAGCACGTCGGCCACGAGGGCGAGAACGCCAAGATCGCGATCCGCAACGTGCGCCGCGACGCCCTGCAGCAGGTCAAGGACCTGCTCAAGGAAAAGCTCATCACCGAGGATGAAGACCGCCGCATCGACGACGAGATCCAGAAACTCACCGACCGCGCGGTGAAGGACGTCGACGCCGTGGTCAAGGCGAAGGAAGAGGAGTTGATGGCGCTTTGACCGAGCCATCGTCCACTCCCACTTCATGACCAAGGCCAAGGCACCCCGCGTCCCGCGCCACATCGCCATCGTGATGGATGGCAACGGCCGCTGGGCCAAGGCCCGCCACCGCCCCCGCAGCTTCGGCCACAACGCCGGCCGCAGGGCCGTGCGCGAGACCATCGAGGCATGCCTGCGCGAAGGCGTGCAGGTGCTGACCCTGTTCGCGTTCTCCAGCGAGAACTGGCAGCGCCCGCAGGACGAGGTGGGCGCCCTGATGAGCCTGTTCGTGCGCGCGCTGGACAAGGAAGTGGACGAGCTGCACGGTCACGGCGTGCGGCTGCGCTTCATCGGCGAGCTGGCCGCCTTCGACGACGCCCTGCGCGAACGCATGCAGGCCGCGATGGAACGCACCGCCGGCAACGAGCGGTTGCAGGTGAACATCGCGGTGAGCTACGGCGGCCGCTGGGACATCGTGCAGGCCAGCCGCCGGGTCGCCGCGGCGGTGGCATGCGGCGAGTTGCGCGTGGACGAGATCGACGAGGCCGCGCTGGGCCAGCGCATGAGCCTGGCCGGACTGCCGCCGCTGGACCTTTTCATCCGCACCGGCGGCGAATGCCGCATCAGCAATTTCCTGCTGTGGCAGGTCGCCTATGCCGAGCTGTACTTTACCGACACCTTGTGGCCCGATTTCGACCAGGCCTGCCTGCGCCGGGCCATCGAAGACTATGCCCGCCGGGAGCGCCGCTACGGCCGCACCGGCGAGCAGGTCGCCAACGCTTCCTAGAGGATTTCCATGCTGCTTCAGCGCATTCTCACCGCCCTGGTGCTCGCGCCGCTGGCGATCCTGATCATCCTGCTGCCGTCGACCGCAGTCTTCGCAGGCATCGTCACGCTGGCGTTCCTGGCCGCGTGGTGGGAATGGGCGCAGCTGAGCGGCGTGACCAGCCGCGCGTGGCGCACCGCCGTGCTGGCCGCGGCGGCAGGCGTGTTCGCCCTGCTGTGGCGAAGTCACGCCACCGCGCTGACCCCGCTGCTGCTGGCGGTCGGCGTGGCCTGGTGGCTGCTGGCCTGCCTGTGGCTGCGCCACTTCGCGTTCGCCGCGGCGCCCACCCGCGAGAACCGCGCGCTGAAGCTGCTCGCCGGTGCGTTCGTGATCTTCCCGACCTGGGTCGCCCTGGTCGGCATCCATGCCCGTGCACCGCACGGCCACTGGTGGACCCTGCTGGCGCTGGCGATCGTGTGGGCATCCGACATCGGCGCGTATTTCAGCGGCCGCACCTTCGGCAAGCGCAAGCTCGCGCCGCAGATCAGCCCCGGCAAGACCTGGGCCGGCGCCTACGGCGCGATGGTGGCCGGCGTGCTGGTCGCCGAAGCCGGCGGCTGGCTGCTCGGCGTGCGCGGTACGGCACTGCTGGCACTGGCGCTGCTGGCTGCGGTCACCGTGGCCGTGTCCATCGTCGGCGACCTGATCGAGAGCCTGATGAAGCGACACGCCCAGGTGAAGGATTCGGGCACCATCTTCCCCGGCCATGGCGGTCTGATGGACCGGCTGGACAGCGTGTTCGCCGCGCTGCCGGTGTTCGCCGCCGGCCTGCTCCTGCTGGACATCTGAAGATGCACGACATCGCCGTTCTCGGCGCCACCGGTTCGATCGGCGGCAACACGCTCGACGTCATTGCGCGTCACCCCGACCGCTTCCGCGCCAGCGTGCTGACCGCGCACCGCCAGGTCGAGGCGCTGGCGACCCTGTGCGTGCGGCATCGGCCGCAGCTGGCGGTGATCGCCGATCCCTCGCTGGAAGCCGAGTTGTCGCGCCGGCTGGCCGCCGCCGGCGTGCGCTGCGAAGTGGCCAGCGGCCATGCCGCGCTGACGGCGGCCGCCGGAGGCGGACTGTGCGACACCGTGGTCGCCGCCATCGTCGGCGCCGCCGGGCTGGAATCCACCCTGGCCGCCGCGCGTGCCGGCAAGCGCCTGCTGCTGGCCAACAAGGAATCCATCGTGATGGCCGGCCCGCTGCTGCTGGAAGCGCTCGCCGCCGGCGGCGGCGCGCTGATCCCGGTCGACTCCGAGCACAACGCGATCTTCCAGTGCCTGCCGGGCGGCCGCCCCGACCTGCACCGGAGCGGTGTGCGGCGGCTGGTCCTGACCGCCTCCGGCGGCCCGTTCCGCGGCCGCACGCGGGCGCAACTGGCCGGGATCACGCCGGACCAGGCCTGCAAACACCCGAACTGGGTGATGGGGCGCAAGATCTCGGTCGACTCGGCCACCCTGATGAACAAGGGCCTGGAGGTGATCGAGGCACACCACCTGTTCGGCGCGTCGGCCGAAGCGATCGACGTGGTGGTGCATCCGCAGAGCCTGGTGCACTCGATGGTCGAATACGTCGACGGCTCGGTACTGGCCCAGCTCGGCAACCCGGACATGCGCACCGCGATCGCGCATGCGCTGGCGTGGCCGGAGCGGGTCGAGTCCGGCGTGCCGTCACTGGACCTCACTGCCTGCGCCCCGCTGCAGTTCGAACGGCCGGACCTCGACACCTTCCGCTGCCTGGCGCTGGCGTTCCAGGCGCTGCGCGCCGGCGGCGACGCCCCGGCCGTGCTGAACGCCGCCAACGAGGTGGCGGTGGAGGCCTTCCTGGCCGGCGCGCTGCCGTTCCTGGCGATCGCCGATGTGGTCGAGGCGGTACTGGCGGAACTGCCGGCGCAAGCCGTGGTCGATGTTGAAACCCTGCGTGAACGCGACCGCACGGCGCGGGAGGCGGCCCGCCGCGTTCTGCGCCGTGCTTGCTGATATTCTTGCTTCGATGACTTTTCGCCACGGCATTTGATGACTTCCTTCTTCGGCTCGGTGTTCTGGCTGCTGGTCACGCTCGGCGTGCTGGTGACCTTCCATGAGTTCGGCCACTACTGGGTCGCGCGCCGCTGTGGGGTCAAGGTGCTGCGCTTCTCGGTCGGTTTCGGCAATGCGGTCTGGAAGCGCCTCGGCCGCGACGGCACCGAATACCAGATCGCCGCGATCCCGCTGGGCGGCTACGTGAAGATGCTCGACGCGCGCGAGGGCGAGGTCGACCCGGCGCTGCGCGGGCAGGAATTCACCGGCAAGCCGGTGTGGCAGCGCATCGCCATCGTCGCCGCCGGACCGGGCTTCAACCTGATCTTCACCGTCGCCGCGTTCTGGCTGATGTTCATGCTGGGCCGTCCGGATGTCGCCCCGGTGGTGACCGCGGCACCACAGAGCATCGCCGCCAGCGCCGGCATCCAGCCCGGCGACCGCATCCTCGACATCGACGGTCGCGCCGTCTCCACCTGGTCCGACTCGATGGACGCGGTGGCCAATGCCCTGCTCGGGCGTGCACCGCTGCCGCTCACCGTGCGCGGCCAGGACGGGCGCACGCGCGAGCTGGTGCTGCCGCTGGACGAGCTGCCGCCGGGCCAGGACGTGGGCCAGTACCTGGGCAAGCTAGGCCTGAAGCTGGCGCCACCGCCGGCGATCGCCGCCACCGTGATGCCCGGCCAGCCGGCCGCGCTGGCCGGCATGCAGGGCGGCGACCGCATCCTCAGCGTCAACGGCCAGCCGGTGGGCGACTTTGCCGCTTTCGGCAAGCTGGTGCAGGCGGAAGCAGTCAAGTCGCCGGCACTGGCGATCGCTATCGAGCGCGACGGCCGGCCGCTGCAGCTGAGCGTCACGGCGAAGTGGGAGTCGCTCGGAGGCCAGCCGCCGAAGTGGGTGATGGGCGTCGGTGCGCCGGCAGTCGAGGCGGCCACCGTCAGCTACGGCCCGGTCAAGGCGATGGCCGCCTCGCTCGGCGCCACCTGGCGCAATACCACGCAGACCTTCAGCATGCTCGGCAAGATGCTGACCGGCGAAGCCTCGACCCGCAACCTGTCCGGCGTGATCGGCATCGCCGAGGTGGCGAACGCCTCGGCCGGCATGGGCCTGTCGTGGTTCCTGCAATTCCTCGCGCTGGTGTCGCTGAGCCTGGCGATCCTCAACCTGCTGCCGATCCCGGTCCTGGATGGCGGACACCTGCTGTATTATCTTGTGGAGTTGATCAAGGGCAGTCCTGTCAGCGAACAGACGATGGTGGTGGGCCAGTACATCGGCCTCGCCTTGCTGTTCACCCTGATGGGGCTGGCGTTCTACAACGACCTCCATCGCATGCTGTTGTCGTGATGCCGATGGCCGGCGACTGCCGCGTGCCGATGACGAGGCTGCCTGCGCCGGTTGCGGCATGGCGCGACCAGGCGTTGCCGAATGCACCCTCCCGACGGGGTGCGGACTCTCTTCCGAGGCAGGGCCTGTCCCTGCCTCATGCGTTGATCGGGGCGGCCGCGCCGGCCGCTCCATCGGAATAACCCAACGGAACCGACGATGAAGCGTATCGCCGCGCTGATCCTGCTTGCCTCCCTCTCCGCCAATGCGTTCGCGTTCGACCCGTTCGTGGTGTCGGACATCCGCATCGACGGCCTCAGCCGGATCTCGGCCGGTACCGTGTACAACTACCTGCCGATCAACAAGGGCGACCAGTTGACCAGCGACGCCGCGCAGCAGGCCATCCGCGCGCTGTACCGCACCAAGTTCTTCAGCGACGTCGAACTGGAGCGCGAAGGCAACATCCTGGTGATCAAGGTGGTCGAGCGGCCGTC
The DNA here is from genome assembly GCF_033345435.1 of Rhodanobacter sp. KK11. Lineage (NCBI taxonomy): Bacteria > Pseudomonadati > Pseudomonadota > Gammaproteobacteria > Lysobacterales > Rhodanobacteraceae > Rhodanobacter > Rhodanobacter sp. KK11. The sequence continues at coordinate 951,245 of NZ_JAWPMI010000001.1, read as the reverse complement.
GATCGCCAAGCTGACCCTGCGCGGCAACAAGGACATCAAGACCGACGACCTGAAGAAGGGCCTGAAGGAAATCGGCCTGTCCGAAGGCGAGACGTTCGACCGCCTGGCGCTGGACAACGTGCAGCAGGAACTGATCCGGCAGTACTACAACCGCGGCAAGTACAACGTCTCGGTCGATCCGCACGTGACCCGGCTGGACCGCAACCGCGTCGCCGTCGAGATCGAGATCCGCGAGGGCAAGGCGGCCAAGATCAAGGAACTGAACATCCTCGGCAACCACGCGTTCACCGACAAGCAGATCCGCGACGGCTTCGAATCGGACACCACCAACTGGATGTCGTGGTATTCGAAGGACGACCAGTACTCCCGCGAGAAGCTCTCCGGCGACCTGGAGAAGCTGCAGTCCTACTACATGGATCGCGGCTACGCCGATTTCGGCGTCGACTCCACCCAGGTGGCGATCGCGCCCGACAAGCGCGCGATGTACATCGACGCCAGCATCAAGGAAGGCGATATCTACAAGGTGAGCGACGTGAAGCTGCTCGGCGAGCTGATCCTGCCGGAGGCGACCATGCGCCAGCTGGTCTTCGTCAAGGACGGCGACACCTTCAACCGCGGCGCGATCGAAGCCAGCACCAAGGCGATCAAGGCGGTGCTGGCCAACATCGGCTACGCCTACGCCAAGGTCACTCCGATCCCCAAGCTGGACAAGGAAAAGCGCACGGTCGACCTGACCCTGTACGTCGAGCCCGGCCAGCGCGTGTACGTGCGGCGGGTGGTGTTCCAAGGCAATACGCGTACCGAAGACGACGTGCTGCGCCGCGAGATGCGCCAGCTCGAGGGCTCCTGGTACTCGCAAGCGGCGATCGACCGCTCCAAGGTCCGCCTGCAGCGCCTCGGCTATTTCAAGACGGTCGACATCGACAAGAAGATGGTGCCGGGCACCCAGGACAAGGTGGACGTCACGGTCAAGGTCGAGGAACAGTCCGCCGGCAGCATGCAGTTCGGCATCGGCTACTCGCAGTACTCCGGCATCATCCTCAACGCCTCGGTGTCGCAGAACAACCTGTTCGGCACCGGCGACAGCTTCTCGATCAGCGGCGAGCGCAGTACCTACTACACCCGCCTCGGCCTCAACTACTACAACCCGTACCTGACCGACAGCGGCATCGGCATCGGCTACAGCGCGACGTACTCGAAGACCGACTACGGCAACACCGATTTCGCCAACTACGCCACCAGCGCGAAGAGCTTCTCCACCTACCTCGGCATCCCGATCAGCGAGACCGACGGCCTGCGCGTGGGCCTGGGCGTGAGCAGCAACAAGGTCAACCTGTTCCCGGGCTTCAGCCCACAGGTGCTGCTCGATTACCAGAACGAGATCGGCAACAAGACCATCCACACCTGGACCGGCACGTTGGGCTGGAACCACGACACCCGCAACGGCTACTGGGCACCGACCCGCGGCGGCCTGATCTCGGCCTCGACCGACGTCGCCCTGCCCGGATCGACCGTGCAGTACTGGAAACTCAACACCGAGCTCAACCATTACTGGCCAATCGGCAAGGGCTTCGTGCTGTACCTGGACGGCCAGGTCGGCTACGGCAAGACCTACGGCAAGAACGGCATCAGCGACGACGCCTTCGCAACGCTGAAGGACGCCAGCCTGGCCCAGAATCCCAGCCACATCATCACCGACATGCGCCGGGACCTGCCGTTCTGGCAGAACTACTACGCCGGCGGCGTGCGCGACGTGCGCGGCTACCAGGACAACACGCTGGGGCCGCGGGTCTGCATCGACGGCAGCGCACCCGGCGCCAACGGCATGTGCAACAACGGTGCCTATTACGCACAGCCGATCGGCGGCGCGTTCAAGGTGCTCGGCACCGCGCAGGTGTTCCTGCCGCTGCCGTTCCTGAAGGACGTCAACACCGCACGCGTGTCCTGGTTCATGGACGTCGGCAACGTCTACAAGGACTACAAGAGCTTCGACGCCAAGGAGCTGCGCGCCTCCACCGGCCTGTCGCTGCAATGGCAGGCGCCGATCGGCCCGCTGATCATCAGCTTCGCCATGCCGCTCCGCTCCAAGGCTGCCGATCGCCACTACGAGGAGCGCATCCAGTTCACCTTCGGCAGCCAGTTCTGAGCTGAGCCCGGGGCCTGAGGAATAAGGGAAAGCGCGGCCAGTCCGCGCTTTCTTTTGCCGGCCGCAGTGGCTCGGCGCACTGCGCCCCATCACGCCAGCCCCTACAATGCCCGGCAGGTTCCGGAGCCACGCATGAGCGCAATCAACTACACGGTGGCCGAGCTGGCCGAACGGTTCGGTCTCGGCTTCAGCGGCGATGGCGCACGGGTCATCGATGGCGTCGGCACGCTGGTCGGTGCCGGCCCCAGCCAGCTCAGCTTCCTCTCCAACAGCAAGTACACCGCCCAACTGGCCGCCACCCGCGCCGGCGTGGTGGTGCTGCGTGAGGAGAACCGCGCCGACTGCCCCACCGCAACGCTGGTCGCGCCGGACCCCTACGTCGCCTACGCGAAGATTGCCGCGCTGTTCGAACGGCTGCCGGCCGCACCCGCGGGCATCCACCCCAGCGCCGTGGTCGCCGCCGGCGCGCGGGTCAGCGCCAGCGCCAGCATCGGCCCGGGCTGCGTGATCGCCGACGGCGCGGTGATCGGCGACGGCGCCGTGCTCGGCCCGCACTGCATCGTCGGCGAAGAGTGCATCGTCGGTGCGCAGTCGCGGCTGGTGGCGCGCGTCACCCTGGTGACGCGGGTCACCCTGGGCCGGCGCGTGCTGGTGCACCCCGGCGCGGTGATCGGCTCGGACGGCTTCGGCCTGGCCTTCGATATCGACCACTGGATCAAGCTGCCGCAGCTCGGCGGCGTGCGCATCGGCGACGACTGCGAGATCGGCGCCAACACCACGATCGACCGCGGCGCGCTGGACGACACCGTGCTGGAAGAGGACGTGCGGCTGGACAACCAGATCCAGATCGCCCACAACGTGCACGTCGGCGCGCACACCGCGATGGCCGGCTGCGCCGCGGTGGCCGGCAGCGCGAAGATCGGCCGCTATTGCATGATCGGCGGCAACGCCGGCGTGCTCGGCCATCTCGAACTGGCCGACCGGGTTACCATTACCGCCAAGAGCCTGGTCACGCACTCGATCCGCGAACCCGGCGAATATTCATCCGGCGTGCCGCTGCAGGACAACCGCCAGTGGCGGAAGAACGCGGCGCGCTTCAAGCATCTGGACGAGTACGCGCGCCGACTGTCGACGCTGGAGAAGGACAGCAACAATGAGTGAAAAAAGCGACTTCATGACACTGCCGATCGAGGTGGAGCAGATCCAGGAACTGCTGCCGCACCGCTATCCGTTCCTGCTGGTGGACCGCGTGGTCGAGATCGTGCCCGACGTCAGCGTGGCCGCGTTGAAGAACGTGACCATCAACGAGCCGTTCTTCCAGGGCCACTTCCCCAGCCACCCGGTGATGCCCGGCGTGCTGATCGTCGAGGCGATGGCGCAGGCCGCCGGCCTGCTGACCCAGTTGAGCCGACGCATGAAGGGCGACAAGGGCAGCCCGCTGTTCTACCTGGTCAAGGTGGACAACGCACGCTTCAGCGCACCGGTGGTGCCCGGCGACCAGTTGCGCCTCGAAGTCAGCCAGAAGCGCCTGGTGCGCGGCATGGGGCTGTTCGTGGCACGCAGCCTGGTCGACGGCAAGGAAGTGGCCAGTTGCGAATTGATGTGCGCCGCGAGGGCCCGGAAATGATCCATCCCACTGCGCTGATCGACCCTTCTGCCGTCATCGGCGCCAACGTCAGCATCGGCGCGTACAGCGTGATCGGGGCCGAGGTCGAGATCGGCGACGGCACGCAGATCGGTCCGCATGTGGTGATCGAAGGGCCCACGAAGATCGGCCGCGGCAACCGCATCACCCAGTTCGCCTCGCTCGGCGGCGCGCCGCAGGACAAGAAGTGGCAGGGCGAACGCACCGAGCTGGTGATCGGCGACCGCAACCTGATCCGCGAGTTCACCACCATCAACCGCGGTACCGGCGACGGCGGCGGCGTCACCCGCGTCGGCAACGACAACTGGGTGCTGGCTTATGTGCACATCGCGCACGACTGCCAGATCGGCAACAACGTGGTGTTCTCCAATTACTCCGCACTGGCCGGGCACGTCACCATCGGCGACTGGACCATCCTGTCCGGCTACTCCGGCGTGCATCAGTTCTGCAAGGTCGGCGCGCATGCGTTCATCGGCATGGGCTGCCTGGTCGGCCACGACGTGCCGCCGTTCGTGATGATGGCCAACGAGCAGCAGGGACGCCCGCGCGGCATCAACAGCGAAGGCCTCAAGCGGCGCGGCTTCGACGCCACGCGCATCGCCGCGATCAAGCGCGCCTACCGCACGCTGTACATGGCCGGCCTGTCGCTGCCCGAGGCACGCGAGAAACTGGCCGAACAGGCGCACGAGAGCGACGACGTGCGCGCGATGCTGGAGTTCCTCGACCACAGCGAACGGGCGCTCGCCCGATAAGCGTCCCGCTTGTCGGGCAACCAGGCGCGCGCTCTGGCTTATGCTTGCGGCATGACTGAACCCCCGCACCTCGAGTCCCCGCTGATCGCCATCCTCGCCGGCGAGGAATCCGGCGACCAGCTCGGCGCCGACCTGATCGTGGCGCTGCGCCAGCGCTACCCGCAGGCGCGTTTCGTCGGCATCGGCGGCGCGCGCATGCAGCGCGAGGGCTTCGACTCCTGGTACGACATCCGCGAACTGTCGCTGTTCGGTTTCAGCGAGGTGGTCCGCCACCTGCCCCGCCTGCTGCGGCTGCGCAAGGCGCTGGTCGCGCGCCTGCTGCAGGCGCGACCGGCCGTGGTGGTCGGCATCGATGCGCCCGACTTCAACCTCGGCGTGGAGCGGCGACTCAAGCAGGCCGGCGTGCTGACCGTGCACTACGTCAGCCCGTCGGTGTGGGCCTGGCGCGAGCAGCGCGCGGAGAAGATCGGCCGCAGCGCACGCCGCGTGCTGTGCCTGTTCCCGATGGAGCCGGCGATCTACGCGAAGCACGGCGTCGACGCCCGCTTCGTCGGCCACCCGCTGGCCGACCGTTTCGCATTGGTGTCCGACCGCGTCGGCGCGCGCGACGCGCTGCAACTGCCGCAGCAGGCGCCGGTGCTGGCCGTGCTGCCCGGCAGCCGGCTGTCGGAAGTCGGCCGGCTGGGCCAGGTCTTCATCGATGCGGCGAACCGCGTGGCCGCCGCCGTGCCCGGGTTGCGCGTGGTGATCCCGGCCGCCAACCCGCAGGTGCGCGCCCGGCTCGAAGCACTGCTCGCCGGCAGCCCGCGCGACGAAACCGCGCCGCTGCTGCTGGACGGCCACGCGCACGAGGCGATGCTGGCCGCCGACGTGGTGCTGCTGGCCTCCGGCACTGCCACGCTGGAGGCGATGCTGGCCAAGCGACCGATGGTCGTCGGCTATCGCGTGGCACCGCTGAGCTACCGCATCGCGCGCCTGTTGAAGATGCTGAAGACCGACGTCTATGCGCTGCCGAACATCCTGGCCCGCGCCTGCGGCCTCGGCGACGGCCTGCTGGTGCCCGAACTGATGCAGGACGACTGCACCGCCGACCAGCTTGCCGCCGCCATCCTCGCACTGTTCAGGGACAGCGAGCGGCGCGGTGCGATCGTGGCCGCGTTCGAGCAGTTGCACCAGGCCCTGCGCGGCGGCCTGGAAGGCCATGCCGGAGACCGTGCGGCGGCGGCGATCGCCGAACTGATCGACGAAAGCCATGGCTAGGGAACACGCGACAGACGCCGGCTCCGCGCCCCCATCCCGTTCCCGCGAAGAAGAGCAGGCCAACGCAAGCGGCGTACTCGTCGCCGGCGTCGACGAAGCCGGTCGCGGACCGCTGGCCGGCCCGCTGGCGGTGGCGGCGGTGATCCTCGACCCGGCCTGCCCGATCCCCGGCCTGAACGACTCGAAGAAGCTCAGCGAAGCCAAGCGCGAGGCGCTGTATCCGCTGATCGTCGAACGCGCGGTGGCGTACAGCATCGTGCTGATCGAGCCGGACGAAATCGACCGCCTGAACATCTTCCAGGCCACCATGACCGGCATGCGCCGCGCCGTGGCCGGGTTGGCGCCGCTCGCGCACGAGGTGCTGGTGGACGGCAACCAGTTGCCGCAGGGCCTGCCCTGCCCGGGCCGGGCGATCGTCGGCGGCGACGCGCTGGAGCCGGCGATCAGTGCGGCCTCGATCCTGGCCAAGGTCAGCCGCGACCACGTGATGGTCGCCCTCGACAGCATGCATCCCGGTTACGGCTTCGCCATGCACAAGGGCTATCCGACCCCGGCGCACCTGACCGCACTGCAGCGGCTCGGGCCATGCGCGCAGCACCGCCGCAGCTTCGCGCCGGTGCGCCTGCTGCTGGACCAGGCGCGCCTGTTCTGAAAGCTTGCCCGCGTACGCGCAAACCTGGTCGCGACCACGATGAGATTGCGCGCGTAGCCCATTCGTCTATGCAACTTTTCCCCGCGCGGGAGCATCATTCACCACAGGAACCGCGATCAGCAGGGACGCCGGCAGCACCGGCCTGTCGTCCCGATGAGACTCGCCGGGCGCGCACTCACCAGCCCGCAGGAGTCGTGCCATGATGCCTCCCACCAACCGCCCCATCGCGCCGCCGATGCCGACCACCGTTTTCACCCTGCCGGCGGACGACACCCCCATCGCCATCCAGGACCCCATGGCGCCGCACGCCGACTACAACCTCCGTCCGCTGGCGGTGGACAGCCTCGACCACTACGTCATCCGCCTCGATGAAGACGAGCGGTTTCGCGTGGTCTGATGGCGACCAGCCGTCCCACGGATGAAAACGCCACGCGACAGCGGCCCATGACGCTTTCGCGGCAACGCGCCCGGCGCAGGCCGGGCGCGGCAACCGATTCACACCTTGTCAAGCTTGTGAGAGAAGGTCGCCACGGTTAGCCTGCGGGAACTCACCGCGCAAACCGGCATGACCGTCCGCTATACCCACCTGCACCTGCACAGCGAATACTCGCTGGTCGACTCGACCATCCGCATCAAGGCGCTGGTCGCCGCCTGCGTGCGCGACGGCATCCCGGCGGTGGCGCTGACCGACGACAGCAACATGTTTGCGCTGGTGAAGTTCTACAAGGCCTGCAATGCCGCCGGCATCAAGCCGATCGGCGGCTGCGACCTGTGGATCGCCGCACCGGACGACCCGCGCCCGTGGCGACTCACCGTCCTGTGCCAGCACCGCGACGGCTACCTCAACCTGTCGCGGCTGGTCTCGCGCGCCTGGCAGGAAGGCCAGCACGGCGGCCGCGCGCTGGTCGACGCCGGCTGGCTCGGCGCCGACGCCACCGCGGGGCTGATCGCCCTGCTCGGCCGCGACAGCGAAGTCGGTCGCATCGCCCAGAACCAGGGCACTGCAGCGGCGCTGGCGAAGCTGCGTCCACTGGCGCGGCTGTTCCCCGAACGGCTGTACCTGGAGCTGACCCGCTGCGGCCGCGAGGGCGAGGAAAACTGGAACACCGCCGCGCTGGCGCTGGCCGCCGAACTCGACCTGCCGGTGCTGGCCAGCAACGACGTGCGCTTCCTCACGCAGGACGACTTCGGCGCGCACGAGGCGCGCGTGTGCATCCACCAGGGCCGCGTGCTGGCCGATCCCAAGCGCCCGCGCGAGTACAGCGACCAGCAATACCTGAAGACGCCGGAGGAAATGGCCGCGCTGTTCGCGGACATCCCCGAGGCGCTAGAAAACACTGTCGAACTGGCCAAACGCTGCACCCTGGAACTGAAATTCGGCACCTACTACCTGCCCGACTTCCCGGTACCCGAGGGCCACGACCTCGACAGCCACATCCGCGAGCTGTCGCGGCAGGGCCTCAAGCAGCGCCTGGCCGGCGCGCCACTGGCCGCCGGCCACACGCTCGCCGACTACCAGGCGCGGCTGGAGCGCGAGCTGGACGTCATCGTCAAGATGGGGTTCCCCGGCTACTTCCTGATCGTGGCGGACTTCATCAACTGGGGCAAACAGAACGGCATCCCGGTCGGTCCCGGCCGCGGCTCCGGCGCCGGCTCGCTGGTGGCCTGGGCGTTGAAGATCACCGACCTGGACCCGCTGCAGTTCGACCTGCTGTTCGAGCGTTTCCTCAACCCCGAACGCGTGTCGATGCCCGACTTCGACATCGACTTCTGCATGGACCGCCGCGACGAGGTGATCGACTACGTCGCGCGCAAGTACGGCCGCGACCGCGTCAGCCAGATCATCACCTACGGTTCGATGGCGGCCAAGGCCGTGCTGCGCGACTCCGGCCGCGTGCTCGGCTTCGGCTACAACCAGGTCGACCGCATCGCCAAGCTGATCCCCGCGCGGCCGCTCGACCTCACGCTGTCGTGCGCGCTGGGCCGCAGCGAGAAGGCGAAGAAGGAACCGGAGCGGGTCGTCAGGGAATTCTGCGAGCTGTACGAGCAGGACGAGGAAGCGCGCGCGCTGATCGACCTGGCGCTGAAGCTGGAAAACCTCACCCGCAACGCCGGCAAGCACGCCGGCGGCGTGGTGATCGCGCCCAGCCCGCTGACCGACTTCGCGCCGCTGTACTGCGAAGCCGGCGGCGGCGGCGTGGTGACCCAGTACGACAAGGACGACGTCGAAGCAGTCGGCCTGGTGAAGTTCGACTTCCTCGGCCTGCGCACGCTCACCATCATCGACTGGGCGGTGAAGGCGATCAATGCGCGTCGCGCGAAAACCGGCGAGGCGCCGCTGGACATCTCGGCACTGCCGCTGGACGACCCCGCGCCGTACGAACTGCTGAAGAAGGCGCAGACCGTCGCGGTGTTCCAGCTCGAATCCTCCGGCATGCAGCGCATGCTGAAGGACGCCAAGCCGGACCGCTTCGAGGACATCATCGCGCTGGTGGCGCTGTACCGCCCCGGCCCGATGGACCTGATCCCCAGCTTCATCGCGCGCAAGCACGGCCGCGAGGAAGTGGAATACCCCGACCCGCGCGTCGAGCCGATCCTGAAAGAGACCTACGGCATCATGGTCTACCAGGAACAGGTGATGCAGATGGCGCAGATCGTGGGCGGCTACACGCTCGGCGGCGCCGACCTGCTGCGCCGCGCAATGGGCAAGAAGAAAGTCGAGGAGATGGTCAAGCATCGCGCGATCTTCCGCGAGGGCGCGGCCAAGGATGGGCTCAGCGGCGAAAAGGCCGACGCCATCTTCGACCTGATGGAGAAGTTCGCCGGCTACGGCTTCAACAAGTCGCATGCCGCGGCCTACGCGCTGGTCTCCTACCAGACCGCCTGGCTGAAGGCGCACTACCCGGCCGAGTTCATGGCCGCCACGATCTCCTCGGACATGGACAACACCGACAAGGTGGTGACCTTCCTCGACGAGTCGCGCGCGATCGGCATCACCGTGCAGCCGCCGGACGTCAACGCCTCGGAATACATGTTCGTGGCGATCGAGCCGAAGGTCATCCAGTACGGTCTCGGCGCGATCAAGGGCGTCGGCCAGGGCGCCTGCGAATCCATTGTCGCCGAGCGCGCCAACGGCAGGTACACCGATCTGGCCGACTTCTGCCGCCGTGTGGATCCGACCAAGCTCAACCGCCGTGTGCTGGAGGCGCTGATCCTGTCCGGCGCGCTGGATGCGCTCGCCGCCAACCGCGCCAGCCTGATGGAGCAGTTGCCCGACGCGATCAAGGCTGCCGAACAACACCTGCGCGACAAGCAGTCGGGCCAGAACGACATGTTCGGCGCTGCCCTGGGCAGTGCCGCCCCGGTGCTGAAGATCGAACTGGCGACCGTGCCGGAATGGCCGCTGGAGCAGAAGCTGCAGGGCGAACGCGACACCCTCGGGCACTACCTCTCCGGCCACCCCACCGACCCGTGGAAGGACGAGCTGGCGCAGCTGTCCACCTGTCCGCTCGGCGAGATCACCGAGCGCTACCAGCCGCCGAAGCCGCGCCGGAACGACCACGACGACGGCAACCGTTTCCGCCGCGGCCCCGATACGCCATGGACCGTCGCCGGCATGGTCACTGCCGTGCGCAAGCGCGGCGACAGCGACGCCTTCGTGCGGCTGGAGGACGGCAGCGGCATCATCGAGGTGAGCTTCTTCGGCGAGCTGTACCAGCAGGTCGCGCCACTGCTGACCCGCGACCAGATGCTGGTGGTCGAGGGCGGCCTGCGCATCGACGAGTTCTCCGGCGGCGGCTTCCAGCTGCGCGCGCGCAGCGCGATGTCACTGGCCGACGCCTGCCGAAAACACGCGCGCCTGCTGCAGCTGAAGTTGAACGGCATCGGCCCGGATTTCGTCGGCCAGCTGCAACACGCCCTGGCCGGCTACCGTGGCGGGCGGGCCAGCGTGACCCTGCACGGCTACCGCAACCACGGTGCGCAAGCCGACTTCGAGCTGGGCGAAGCCTGGCGGGTGGATGCCATCCCCGAGCTGCTGCGCACCGTGCGCGCGCTACCCGGCGTGAAAGCCGCGCGCCTGCGCATCGTCAAGCAGCAGGACTGACTCGCCCCGCTCTTGATCTTGAACCCAAGATCAAAAGCCCCCTCCTGACCTCCCCCTGCTACGCAGGGAAGGAACCGTTCCGGTGAGTTCCCGGCCAGCAACTGGCCCGCTCTGCTCCCTCCCCTGCTCGCAGGGGAGGGTCGGGGTGGGGTTCGCTCTTGATCTTGGATTCAAGATCAAGAGCCCCCTACCAACCTCCCCCTGCGTTGCAGGGAGCGGAGGAAATCACTTCCCGCCCCGCTCCAGCATTGCCTTGAGGTCCGCGAACGGGTTGCCGGTCGCCGGCGGCGCGGCCTCCACCGCCATCACCCCGCCGCGCACGTGGTCGATGTGCCGCGCGTGCTCGTTGTCGTGGCAGTACACGCACAGCAGCTCCCAGTTGCTGCCGTCCGGCGGGTTGTCGTCATGGTTGTGGTTGCGGTGATGCACGGTCAGCTCCTGCAGGTTCGCACGAGTGAACTCACGTGCGCAGCGGCCGCACACCCACGGATACATCTTCAGCGCCCGCTCGCGATAGCCCAGCTCGCGCTGCTCGGCGGCGCGCCGGGCCTCGGCCACGATGCGGTCGAGCCTGGCGTTGTCGATGGGCTTGCTGGACATGGCGACGCTCCGGCGGCTGGTGCCTGGTGGCACGGACGATAACGCAATCGCGCGGCTGGCGGCAGGCATCTGCCGACCCGGTCACAGCCATACGGCCCCGTTCTCGCGCTTTCCTGCGGAACGGTATACTGAGCTGCTTCCGTGCCATGAACAGCAACGAATGAACCCCAACTTCCTCGATTTCGAACAACCGATCGCCGAACTGGACGCGAAGATCGAAGAGCTTCGTCACGCCAGCAGTGGCCAGGCGTTCAACATCGACGAGGAAGTCGACCGCCTGCGCGAAAAGCTCAAGCTGAAGACTGCCGAGATCTTCCGCAACCTCAACTCGTGGCAGACCACCCAGCTCTCGCGCCACCCGGCGCGGCCGTACACGCTCGACTACATCGGCGTGATCTGCGAGGAGTTCCACGAGCTGGCCGGTGACCGCATGTACGCCGAAGACGCCGCCATCGTCGGTGGCCTCGGCCGCATCAACGGCCGCGCGGTGATGATCATCGGCCACCAGAAGGGCCGCAACACCAGGGACAAGGTGCGCCGCAACTTCGGCATGCCGCGCCCCGAGGGCTACCGCAAGGCGCTGCGCCTGATGAAGATGGCCGAACGCTTCGGCCTGCCGCTGCTGACCCTGATCGACACCCCCGGGGCCTATCCCGGCGTGGGCGCCGAGGAGCGCGGCCAGAGCGAGGCGATCGCGCGCAACCTGCTGGAGATGGCCGAACTGAAAGTACCGATCGTGTGCACCGTGATCGGCGAAGGCGGTTCTGGCGGCGCGCTGGCGATCGGCGTAGGCGACCGCACCAACATGCTGCAGTACTCGACCTATTCGGTGATCTCGCCCGAAGGCTGCGCCTCGATTCTGTGGAAGAGCCCCGACAAGGTGAAGGACGCCGCCGAAGCGCTGGGCATGACCGCGCCGCGCCTGCTCGAACTGGGCCTGGTCGACAAGCTGATCCGCGAGCCGCTCGGCGGCGCCCACCGCAACCCGCGCTCGATGGCGATCCGCCTGAAGGCCGTGCTGCTGAAGCAGCTCGACGAACTCGAGGCGATGCCGCTCGCCGACCTGCTCGCCCAGCGCTACAAGCGCCTGCGCAGCTACGGCGCCTACCTGGAATAACCCACCTCACCCGCGTGGACGTGTAGGAGCCCGCTCGCGGGCGATGCTCCTGCCTTGAATGTCCGAAGAAAGAGCATCGCTCGCGAACGGGCTCCCATGGCGTCCTCATCATGATGAGGACATCGCGTTACCATCGGTGCGTCCCTTTCCGATGGATCTCCCGCCCATGGCCCACGACAAGCTCGCCGTACTGATCGACGCCGACAACGCCCGCCCGGCCATCGTCGAGGGCCTGCTGGCCGAGATCGCCAAATACGGCACCGCCCACGTCAAGCGCATCTACGGCGACTGGACCAAGCCCGACCTCAGCGGCTGGAAGGAAGTGCTGCTGAGCCATTCGATCCAGCCGATCCAGCAGTTCCGCTACACCGTCGGCAAGAACGCCACCGACTCGGCGATGATCATCGACGCGATGGACCTGCTCTACGCCGAGCGCTTCGACGGCTTCTGCATCGTCTCCAGCGACAGTGACTTCACCCGGCTCGCCTCGCGCATCCGCGAATCCGGGCGCATCGTCTACGGCTTCGGCGAGAAGAAGACGCCGGAGCCGTTCCGCACCGCCTGCGACAAATTCATCTATACCGAGGTGCTGGCTGGCACCAGCGAGACCGAAACCGAGACGGCACCGAAACAGCGCTCGGCGAAGGAGCTGCGCGGCGACACGCGTCTGATGAACCTGCTGCGCAACGCGATTGAGGCCGCCTCGGACGATGACACCGGCTGGGCGCAGCTCGCACGCGTCGGCCAGATCGTCAACAAGCAATCGCCCGATTTCGATTCACGCAACTACGGCTACGCCAAGCTCAGCGGCCTGATCAAGGGCATCGGCCTGTTCGACACCGAGGAACGCCAGATCGGCAACGGCAAGCACCTCTACGTGCGGCCCCGCACCGGCAAGAAGTGAACGATCCGCTGCCCCGGCACCTGCACGCCGCCCTGGCTTCCCTGCCGCCGGCGCCGTTGTGCGTGGCATTCAGCGGCGGCCCGGATTCCAGTGCCCTGCTGCATGCGCTGGCGCAGCTTCCCGCAGCCCGCGCACGCGGCCTGCGCGCACTGCACGTCGACCACGGCCTGCATGCGCACAGCGCGGCATGGGCCGCGCACTGCGAACGCTTCTGCACTGCACTGGAGGTGCCGTGCGAGGTGCTGCGCGTGCGGGTCGACAACGGTACCGGCACGGGCCTGGAGGCCGCTGCCCGTGACGCGCGTTACGCCGCGCTGGCCGCGCGACTGCGCGACGGCGAATACCTGCTGCTCGGCCATCATCGCGACGACCAGGTCGAGACCGTGCTGCTGAAGCTGCTGCGCGGCGCGGGACCGGACGGGCTGGGCGGCATGCGTGCGCTGCGCCCGTTCGGCCGCGGTCAACTTTGGCGGCCGCTGCTGGCGCTGTCGCGGCAGCAACTGCACGGCTACGTCGAGGCAAACCGACTGGACTGCATCGACGACCCTTCCAACGCCGACACCCGCCTCGCCCGCAACCAGCTGCGCCATGAAATCCTGCCGCGCCTGTTGCAGCGCTGGCCGCACGCGGTGGATTCGATCCTGCACAGCGCCGCGCTCAGCCGCGCCGCCGCCGACGCGCTGCGCACGCAATGGCTGGCCGCATTCGAGGCGCTGCATGACTCCAGCGGAAGCCTGGACGCCGCCGGCTGGCTGGCGCTGCCACCGGCACTGCGCGAGCCGCTGCTCGACCACTGGCTGCACGCGCGCAGCCTGCCCGCACCCACCACCGCACAGCGCCGGCAGATCGAACGCCAGTGCGGCGCGCGGGCCGGCCAGCTGTCGTGCATCCGCTGGGCCGGCGCCGAGCTGCATGTCTGGAAGGGCCGGCTGTGGGCCCTGCCGCCCGGGCGCGCCGTCGCTGCCGACTGGCAGGCGCCATGGCACGGCGAGCCGCTGACGCTGCCCGATGGCGGCGAACTGTCGCTGACCGACGCAGGCGCCCGCCTTGCCGAGCCGCTGCTGGTGCGCCTGCGCTGCGGCGGCGAGCGCATCAAGCCCGCCGGCGACGCGCATACGCGCGAACTGCGCGATCTGTTCCAGCAGGCGCGATGGCCGCCGTGGCAGCGCCACGCCTGCCCGCTGCTGTATGCCGACGACGAGCTGGTCGCGGTGGCCGACCGCTGGGCCAGCACCCGCGGCGCGGCGATTTTCCGTCAAGCCGGCGCACTGCCGCGCTGGCGCCCGGGGCGCTGATCCGGGTCGCGCCGGCACCGTTTCCCGGCCAGTGCAGATTGATTCCGGACGCCCGCTGCGTTAGCGTTGCGGGCCATGGCAAAGACTGCTCCCGCCCCCGGCAAGACCCCGCCCGCCGCCGACTTCGAACACTCCCTCGACGAGCTGGAACAACTGGTCGCGAAGATGGAAGGCGGCGAGATGAGCCTGGACGAATCGCTGGCCTCGTTCGAGCGCGGCATCGGCCTGTTCCGTCACTGCCAGCAGTCGCTGGAGCAGGCCGAACTGCGCGTGCGCCTGCTGCTCGACCCCGATGCCCCCGACAGCGCCCAACCGTTTGAACCCGACCCCTGAGCTTGGCCCTGCCCTGCAGTCGCTGATCGTGCGTGCCGAACAGGCACTGGATCGCAGCCTGCCGCCGGCCGAACAGTCCCCTGCAGAATTGCATCGTGCGATGCGCTACGCCGTGCTCGGCGGCGGCAAGCGGCTGCGCCCGCTGCTGGTCTACGCCGCCGGACATGCGCTCGGCGAAGACGGTCCGTCACTGGACGCCGCTGCCTGCGCGGTGGAGCTGATCCACGCCTACTCGCTGGTGCACGACGACCTGCCCGCGATGGACGACGATGCGCTGCGCCGCGGCCGCCCGACCTGCCACATCGTGTTCGGCGAGGCGATGGCGATCCTCGCCGGCGACGCACTGCAGGCACTGGCGTTCGAGCTGCTCGCCGACGACGCCGCCCGACGCCCCGACGCCACCATCGGCATCGCCATGCTGCGCGCGCTGGGCCGCGCCTGCGGCGCCGAAGGCATGGCCGGCGGCCAGGCACTGGACCTCGCCGCGGTCGGCCATCCGCTGACGCTGGACGAACTGGAGCACATGCACGCCTGCAAGA
This sequence comes from Rhodanobacter sp. KK11, assembly GCF_033345435.1. NCBI lineage: Bacteria > Pseudomonadati > Pseudomonadota > Gammaproteobacteria > Lysobacterales > Rhodanobacteraceae > Rhodanobacter > Rhodanobacter sp. KK11. Next base: position 935,897 of record NZ_JAWPMI010000001.1, on the reverse strand, counting down.
CCGGCGCGCTGATCCGCGCCTCGGTGCAGTTGGGCGCGCTCGCCGCCGGCGCCGACGCCGCTACCCTGCACGCGCTGGACCGCTATGCCCACGCCGTCGGCCTGGCATTCCAGGTGCGCGATGACGTCCTCGACGTGGAAGGCGCATCGGCAGTGATCGGCAAGACCGCCGGCAAGGACGCCGCCGCCGCCAAACCCACCTTCCCCTCGATCATCGGCCTCGACGCCTCGCGCGCCCGGCTGGCCGAACTGACCGACACCGCGCTGGCCGCGATCGCGTCGCTGGGCGGGCGCACCGCGCTACTGAAAGAGCTGGCGCTGTACGCCGTCCATCGGCGCTACTGAAACCTCGCGTACCGCACGAAAAAGGGCGGCTCGCGCCGCCCTCGTTTCGCCTCGCCGCCTACCGGCTCAGCTGACCAGCCGCAGCGTGAACGGGTAGCGGTAGGTGGTGCCCTCGTTCGCCTTGATCGTGGCGATGATCACGAACACCAGCCAGCCGATCGCCAACACCGCCAACAGCAGGAAGCCGATCAGGATGAAGCACAGGATCCAGCCCACGATGGCGGCGATCGCCACGGTGATGTTGAAGTTCAGCGCTTCCTTGCCCTGGTCGTTGACGAACGGCATGGTGTCCTTCTTGATCAGCCAGATCACCAGCGGGCCGATGATGCTGCCTAGCGGAATGATCACGCCGACCAGTGCGGACAGGTGCGCGAACATCGCCCACTGCCGCTCTTCGGCGGAAGGGGTTCCGGCCATCGGCGGCTCGCTTGGCGGGGGCGGAATGACGGACTCGGGTGGAACGCTCATGCGCATCTCCTTCTACGTCGAAGCTCACCGGCCGCTTGCCGGTCGGGAGGATGCTAGCAAGGCTGGCGCCGCTTTGCCGCATGAATCTGCGACAAGCGCCTGGCTCCTCCCCGGCATCGCAGGGGGAAGACGGAGAGGAGCTGCCTGGCCTGGCGAAGAAGCCGTGATCAAGAGCAACCCCACCCCTGCCTTCCCCTGCGATGGAGGGGAGGGAGAGTCATGCCTACTCGCCCGCCACCGTCATGCGGTCGAGCAGGATCGAGCCGGTGAGGATGTGCGAGCGCGAGTCCACATCCGTGCCCACCGCGACGATGCCGGCGAACATGTCGCGCAGGTTCGCCGCGATGGTGATGCCTTCGACGGGATAGGCGATGCGGCCGCGCTCGACCCAGAAGCCCGCCGCCCCGCGCGAATAGTCGCCGGTGACGGTGGACACGCCCTGCCCCATCACCTCGGTGACCAGCAGGCCGCTGCCCAGGCGCTGCAGCATGCCGTCGAAATCGCTGCGCTCGCCGTCGGCTGCGCCCGGTTGCACCATCAGGTTGTGCACGCCGCCGGCGTTGCCGGTGGAGGCCAGCCCCAGCTTGCGCGCCGAGTAGCTGCCCAGCACGTAGCGCGCCAGCACGCCGCCTTCGACCAGCGCGCTGTCGACGGTGGCCACGCCCTCGGCGTCGAAGTTGCCCGAGCCCTGGCCGCGCGGCAGGTGCGGCCGCTCGTCGATGTGCAGCCACGCCGGCATGATCGACTGGCCGGCGTGGTCGAGCAGGAAGCTGGCGCGGCGGTACAGTGCGCCGCCGCTGACCGCGCCGAGGAGGTGGCCGATCAGCCCGCGCGCCAGCTCCGGCGCGAACAGCACCGGGCACTGCCGGGTGGACAGACCGCGTGCGCCCAGCCGCGCCAGCGTGCGCTCGGCGGCCTTGTCGCCAAGCGCCTTGGCAGTCATGAAATCGCCGGCGGCGCGCACGCTGTCGTACCAGTAGTCGCGCTGCATGCCATCGCCCTCGCCGGCAATCAGCGCCAGCGACAGCGAGTGCCGCGTGCCGCGCTCGCGCCCGACGAAGCCATGCGAGTTCGCGTACACCGACAAGCCCTGCCCAGCCTGCACGCTGGCGCCGTCGGAGTTGCTGATGCCGGCATGCGCGCGACCGGCCTCTTCGATCCGGATGCCCAACTCGATCGCCTGCGCGGTGTCGATGTCCCACGGATGCCACAGGTCGAGATCGGGAAACGCAGTGGCCATGCGCGTCGCGTCGGCCAGCCCCGCGGCCGGGTCGGCCTCGGTGTGGCGGGCGATCGCGCAGGCCTGCTCCAGCGTGGCCTGGATCGAATCGGGATGGAGGTCGGCGGTACTGGCCGAGCCTTTGCGCTGGCCGAAGTACACGGTGAGTCCGAAGCCGCGGTCGCGGGTGTGCTCCACCGTCTCCACCTCGCCCAGGCGCACGTTCACGCTCAGGCCAGTGTCGATGCTGGCGGCCACCTCGGACTGGCTGGCGCCGGCGGCGCGGGCGCGGCGGATCACGTCCTCGGCCAGCTCCGCCAGGCGGTCAAGCTCGTGCAGGCTGCGGTCCTGGCTGATGGCAACTTCGCTCACGTTGGGGTTTTCCTGGGAAATAGACGGGTAGAATAAGCGGTTCGCAGCCGCAGGCCCCGATCTGGGGGCGCAGCCGCGGAATGAAAGAGCTGCGGAGAACGCCCATGCAACCCACCGCCGGCATCTATCGTCACTACAAGGGTCAGCGCTACCGTGTGCTGGGCACCGCCCGCCACAGCGAGACGATGGAACCGCTGGTGGTCTATCAGGCGCTCTACGGCGACTACGGCCTGTGGGTGCGCCCCGCCGCGATGTTCAGCGAAACCATCGAGCTGGACGGCGAGCCGATCGCCCGCTTCGCGCTGGAGCAGGCCGACAGCGAACCGGCCGAGCCGGGCGGCAACGTCTCCATCTGATCCACGCCTTTTTCCGGAACCCTCCCGTGAGCCCCAGCCGCAGCCGCAACCAGCACGAACTCGACGACACCGACTACGGTCCCAGTCGCAGCCAGCAGCGGCGCGAGGCGCTGGCCGTGCTCGAACTGGCCGGCCAACTGGTGGAACTGCCGCCGACCCGGCTGGCGAAACTGGACCTGCCCGACGACGTGCGCGACGAAATCGCCAACGTGCGCCGCATCGCCTCGCACATCGCGCGCAAGCGCCAGCTCGCCTTCCTCGCCAAGCTGATGCGTCGTCACGACGACGAGGCATTCGCCGCCGTGCGTGCCGAACTCGGGGAAAACCGCGACAAGCAGCGTCAGGAAACCGCGGCCATGCACCGCATCGAGGCGCTGCGCGAGCGCCTGCTTGGCGACGACGGCGACGCCGCGCTGTCCGCCCTGCTCGTCGAACATCCGCAGGTCGATCGTCAGCACCTGCGCTCGCTGATTCGCCAGGCCCGCATCGAAAAGGACACGCCGAACAAGCCGCCGCGGGCGTACCGGGAGATCTTTCAGGTGCTGAAGGATCTGGCGCAGTCGGGTGATTCCGCCGAAGGCTGAAGATTGATTGGGCGGCGATGGCGACACCACCTCGTAGCCTGAAGGTGAGCCGCCCCGGCCGCGGGTTTGCCGTGCTTCGGGTGAACGGACGCGACGCCGTGGTTCAGATCGCCAGCCACACGTAGAAGTAGAGCGTGTTGTTGTCGCTGGCGTTGCGTCCTGCCCCGTCGATGTTGTGCACGCGGCCGCTGAAGCGGTTGAACCAGGTGTATTGCAGGCCGAGCCGCGCGTTGGCCCATGGCTGCTGCCACGAATCGGGCTGGCCGAACGGGCTGTAGTCGAGCTCGATGCTTTCGCCCCGGGTGTTCGGCGCGCCATCGTTGCCGTAAAGCGTGACGTCCCGGCTGCCGTTGTAGACGAACGATGCCAGGGTCACGCCGTAGGTGTGGCGGTACCAGTAGCTGCCCTTGAGGTTGAGCGACTGCAGGGTGTCGTGCAGGTGGTCCGACCCGCCGCCGCCCCAGGTGGCGTCCAGGCGCTGGCTCTCGTGGACGTACAGCCCGTCGACGGTGATCGCGTGATCGCCATTGATGTACATGTAGCTGGAATCCACGCCAAAGTCGCGGAAGCGGTCCGTGGGTCCAGGCAGCGCCACCGCGTCGCCGGCCGCATTGGTGCCGACCTGTCCGCGGCGCATGTTCAGCATGAAGCCGCCGACGGAGACGTTGCCGTCAGGCAGGTTCCACGTGTAGGCCAGGCGCGCATAGGGCGTGACCCCGCTGAGGCGGCCGTTGAAGTCGGCATTGACGCGGCGCAGGAATGCCGGTGACAGCGAGCGATAGCCGCCGGCCTCCAGGTACCAGGCACCGTCCAGTTGCACGTAGGCACTGGCGCCGATCACCTGGCCGCCCAGGCCGCCGAACAGCATCGGCTGGGCCGGAGCGCCGGGGGCCAGATCCGCCGACAGGTACGGGTACATCCAGGCCGGCGCGGTGTTGAACACATCGCTGACGGTGGGGTTGTTGTTGACCGTGATGCCCCAGATGCCGGTGTGGCTGCCGCGGCTGAACATGCGCGCGTAGCGCAGGTCCACGTTGTCCCAGCCAAGCAGCCCTCCGTTCTCGGAATAGGTGGCCTGGGCAAAGATGCCGATGTGCTCGCTCAGCCGCCCGGCCAGGAACACCGAGGCCTGCTGCAGTTCGGTGTTGTCGTTGGTGCCGAAGCCCTTGGCCGGAGCTTCCGCCTGGGCTTTCTGCGTATGCGTGAACGATTCCACCAGCATCGCCGACAGCGGCAATTCCTTCGCGTCGCCGACCTTCATGGTGTAACCCATCAGCTTGAACTGCCGCCCGAACGCAGTGAGCTCCGGGCCGAAGGCTCCGACGTGGCACGCCACGCAGGCGAGTTGGGTTTGCCGCGCATACGAGGGCATGGCCAGCCCCAGGGTGGGCACGACCGCCAGCCACGCCAGCACCGCCAGCAACATCCAGCGCCGCACCAGGCGCAGGGAGACGAAGCGGCCACCGGCGTGGCCCTTGCAGTGACCGTTCATGCGCATCCACTCCGTAGCCGGGAACAAGGATGCCGCCAGCCTGAGCCGATGGATGCACCGCGTGTTGACTTCAATCAAGCAACCCGATGAACGACGCGGCGCCGTTTCGCCGCGACGGGTTGCCATCACGCCGGCCAGGCGCTGGCCCGCAAATACTTTCGAACTCGCCGCCGCGCCGATGGCGAACGAACCATCCCGCGTGGCTACGACGCCGTGCCGCCCACCGTCATCGCGTCGATCTTCAGCGTCGGCTGGCCCACGCCCACCGGCACGCTCTGGCCGTCCTTGCCGCACACGCCCACGCCTTCGTCAAGTTTCATGTCGTTGCCGATCATGGAGACGCGGTTGAGCACCTCGGGGCCGCTGCCGATCAGCGTGGCGCCCTTCACCGGACGGGTGATTTCGCCGTCCTCGATCAGGTAGGCCTCGGAGGCGGAGAAGGTGAACTTGCCGTTGGTGATGTCGACCTGCCCACCGCCGAAGTTAGGCGCGTACAGGCCCTTCTTCACCGAGCGGATGATCTCCTCCGGCTCGTGATTGCCGGCGAGCATGTAGGTGTTGGTCATGCGCGGCATCGGCAGCTGGGTGAACGATTCGCGGCGGCCGTTGCCGGTGGGCGCCATGCCCATCAGGCGCGCGTTGAGCTTGTCCTGCATGTAGCCCTTGAGAATGCCGTCCTCGATCAGGGTGGTGCATGCGGTCGGCGTGCCTTCGTCGTCGATGCTGAGCGAGCCGCGGCGACCGGCCAGGGTGCCGTCGTCGACGATGGTGACGCCCTTGGCGGCGACGCGCTGGCCGAGCCGGCCGGCGAAGGCGGAACTGCCCTTGCGGTTGAAGTCGCCTTCCAGGCCGTGGCCGATCGCCTCGTGCAGCAGCACGCCGGGCCAGCCGGGGCCGAGCACCACGGTCATCTGGCCGGCGGGCGCATCGACCGAATCGAGGTTCACCAGCGCCTGGCGCACCGCCTCGTCGGCAAAGCGCAGCGCGCGGCCGTTCTCGATCAGCTCGCGGTAGCCGTAGCGGCCGCCGCCGCCGGCATAGCCCTGCTCGCGGCGGCCGTTCGCTTCGGCGATCACCTGCACGTTGATGCGCACCAGCGGGCGCACGTCGGCGGCCAGGGTGCCGTCGGAGGCGGCGATCAGCACGGTGTCGATGGTGGCGGCGAGGCTGACGATGACCTGCCTGATGCGCGGGTCGCGCGAGCGCGCGTACGCATCGACCTCGCGCAGCAGCGCGATCTTGTCGGGGTTGGGCAGGCTCTCGACCGGATCGATCGCGGGATAGAGCGCGCGCGCGCCGTTCAGCGCCAGCGGCTTGCCCGCGCCGTTGCCGCCGTGCGCGATCGCGCGCGCGGCTTTCGAGGCTTCCAGCAGCTGCGGCAGCACGATCTCGTCGGAGTAGGCGAAGCCGGTCTTCTCGCCGGAGATCGCGCGCACGCCCACGCCCTGCTCGATCGAATGGCTGCCGTCCTTGACGATGCCCTCCTCCAGCGTCCACGACTCGCTGCGCGAATGCTGGAAGTACAGGTCGGCGGCGTCGATCGATGGACCCATCAGCTGGGCGAACACGCGGTCGAGGTCGCCGGTGGCGATGCCGCCGGGGGACAGCAGCTTGCTTTCGGCAAGAGCGATCAGGGAATCCATGGAGGAACCAATGCAATGCGGTGAGCCTGTAATGGTGGCATACCGCCCGGTTTCAACGCATTGCATGGCCGCGCACACCAAGAAGGCCGGGTGACGGGGCCGGATCTTCAGGGGCCTCACGTCGGCGAACGCACGCGAGCCGCAGGTTCACCCCGGCGATCAGTTCCGTTTCGGCGGGTTCACCACAATGACCAGGCAGAGCGGGGAGTGGCGCTCGATGGCGATGCTCCTGATGTCGGCAAGGTCGAAACGATAGGTCGTCGGCTTGCCCCTGGACCCGGTAGTTTCGCGCGCGGGTTCGCTGGCTTCCCGTCGCCGCGGTGCGGCGGCCTGTTTGGCGGCGGCGCTCGTCTTGGCGGTACGCATCTGTTCGCGATTGAGTCTGGTTGCCATGGTCATCCTCCAGCTGGATGCCCCGCACTCGAAGGCGGGGCGGGTGGCTCCGTGCGCCGGGACGTGCCCGCCGACGGCGGCGGAGACCACAGGCCCAGGCGACGGAAGGTGTAGTTGCCGGAGATCTGGGTTTCGGCGACGCCGGCGGCGCGCGCGGCCTGCAGCCGCTGGCGGGCCGCACCGGGATCGCCCAGCAAGGCGAAGGTTTCCGCATTGAACAGGGCCACTTCGCCGGGCTGGCCGCCCAGCGCCTCGGCGCGCCCGACCAGTTGGCGGGCTTCGGCCGAGTCACCCAGGATCGCCCGGTAGAGGCCGAGCAAGGCAACCGCCTGGGCGTCATCAGGTTTGACTTGCAGATAGTGTTCGGCGCGGGAGGCAGCTGCCTCGAACGCCTTGCGCGTGTCGGCAGGGTCCGACGCCGGGTCCGCCCGCATGGCCTCTCCCAGGTTGCCCCAGGCCCTGAAATCGTCCGGGGTCAGCGTCGTGGCCTGGCGCCGCAGCGCCACCGCGGCGGCATAGTCGCCGTGCTGGTACCTGAGCTCGCCGAGGTTGGCCAGCGTGTCCGCCGCCGGACTGATCTCGATGGCACGTTCCAGCGCCTGCGCCGCGGCCGCGTTGTTCCCTGCCGCCATGTACATGGCACCCAGCACGCCCCACCGCTCCGCGTTCTTCGGGTCCAGCTCGACGGCGCGGCGATACGAGGCCACGGCCTGGGGAATCTTGCCATCGAGGTACTGCCGGTAGCCGATCGAGGCGTGGATGAAGGCATCGTCAGGGCGCAGTTTCAACGCCTGCTGGAACTCCGCCAGGGCAAGGTCGCCGTGCCCCTGCGCCGCGTAGACATTGGCCATGCCCACGTGCGCGTACATGGCCTGGCCCGGTGCCTGCACGCTCCTGCGATAGTGCTGCAGTGCGCGCTCGGGATCGCCGGCGACGCTGTACAGGTCGCCCAGCGCCTGGTCCACCTCCGGCGCGCCCGGGTCCATTTGCTCGGCCTGCCGGCAGGCCGCCTTGGCGTTCTCCAGCGCGGTCGGGCTGCGCTGACCCTGGAAGCGCCAGGTCTCGGCGCGGCAGATGCCGGCCTGGGCCCTGGCGAATCCGCTGTCCTGCTTCAGGGCCTGGCCGAAGTGCGCGATCGCCTGATCGGCGGCATCCGGCAGGTCGGGGTGCCGCAGCAACTGCATGCCCTGCAGGTAGGTGTCGAACGCCGCCTCGCTGCGGGTGGTCGCCAGGCGTTTCGACAGCGCGCTGTCTTCCCCCGGGATCGCACCCAGCAACGCATGCACCACCTCTTCGGCGATGTCGCGCTGGGTGTCGAAGATGTCGGAAAGTTCGCGGTCGTAGGTGTGGCTCCACAGGGTGAAGCCGGTGGCGGTGTCGGTCAGCCGCGCCGTGATGCGCAGGCGCGCACGTTCGCGACGCACGCTGGCGCTGAGGATCGAGGCCACGCCCAGCCGGTCGCCCAGCACCCTGGCGTCGGCGGCATCCCTGCTGGCGGCAGGCGACACCGAGGCGACCACCTTCAGGCCCTTCACGCCGGCCAGCGCGTCGCGCATTTCCTCGGCCAGCCCTTCGGCGAAGTAGTTGTCGCCGGGGCTACCGCCGAGGTTGACGAACGGCAGCACCGCCACCGAGGCCGCGACAGGCCGGGGCGGCGCACGGTGCTGGACGGCCAGCCACGCGGCCAGCCCCGCCAGCAACGCCATCGCACCCAGCGCCAGCCAGCGCCCCGGCCACGCATGGGCAGGCGCAGCCGGTTCCTCGACGCCCCACACCGGCGGCGCGGCCGACGGCAGCTCGGTCAGCGCCGGCACGGGTTCGGCGGCAACCGCGATCGGTGGCGGCGGGAAGGCGGCCGGCGATTCGCCGCCTGCCTCCGGCGCGGCGCCCGCGACCGCGCCCGCGACCACCCCGGCAGGATCTTCCAGTTGCCCGATGAAGCAGTAGCCCAGGGCATGCCGGGTCTGGATGTAGCGCGGATGTTGGGGATCCTCGTCCAGCGCATGGCGCAACTGGGCGATGACGCGGGTCAGCACGCCCGGCGTGACGTGGCGGTGACCCCAGACCTGGTCGAGCAGGTCATCGCGACCGATCAGCTCGCCGGGGCGCTGCAGCAGCGCCAGCAGCACCGCGAAGGCTTTCGGCTCCACCGGCTGCGGAACGCCGGCCCGCAACAGGGCATGCGCAGCCGGATCGACCACGATGTCGCCGAAGCGATAAGGCGCGGCCCCCCCGTTGCGCGCCCCCGATTCCGTCCGCTCCATCGGGAAGCCCTCAGGCGATCACACAAACCTCGGTGTTCGCTCATGCAAGCCCTGTATTTCCATCATGACTCAAAACGGCCGCGGGATGGAGTCTTTCCCCACGCCGCAAGCCGCGGCGCATCCACCCGTCCGGAGGCACCCCATGAACGCCCAGCTCGCCACCCTGAACCCGCTGCCCGCCGCCCTGCAGTCGCCCGCCTGGGCCGACCCGCGCCACCCCGGTCGTCGTCGCCACGTGGGCGACTTCCTGATCCGGACCGAGGCGCTGGTCCATTTCAACCAGTTGCTGGGCCGGCTACAGCACTTCCCGCTGGACCAGGACCAGTTGGCCACGGCTTCGCGCGAACTGGCCGGCCAGTCCGCACCGACCCGTCCGGCAAGCATCCGCCAGCGGCTGCAGCTGGCCGGCACCGTCGAACAGATGATCGACGACGCCGGCTGGGAGACGGCCGCCGACGCGGTCCTCCCGGCCCGCGTGGTGGTGGACTACGTGCACGGCCGGCACGCGCTGATCCCGGGCGGCCTGCCGCCGGTCAGGCGCCTGGACGACGCCATCCTGGTCGACGCCGCCTGGCCGCAACTGGCCGGTGAGGTGGACAGTTACCTCGACTTCTGCCGCCTGCGCGCGCTCGAGGCCGAGCTACGCGGCTGCATGGTCGGCCGGTTCCGCTTCACCCGCGCCGACTGGCTGCAAGCCCGTCGCGCCGAGGCCGGGCTGATCGCCCACTGCCGCCGGGTCGGCGGCACCAGCTACCTGCCGGCCCCGGACACGCACAGCTTCCGCGTGTACTGAACCGCGGTCATGCAGGCGCGGGCCGCAGCCGCACGACCACGCAGGCCGGGCTCATCGTGTCGTACGGGACCGGTGGGCCTGGCCGCGCCGGGCGGTCACGCGCGGGGCCTGCTCTTCACGGCGACGAGCTGGCCGCGGCCGGATGCGCTTCAGGCGACGGCGCGGCAACTGGCGGTGCCGGCTTGGCATCGGGCAGCAGCGGCGGAGCAGTTGCGCTCGTGCCGCCACGTTTCTCGACCAGGGTGATCACCGGATTGTCCCAGCCGCCGGTGATGCGGTAGCGCGCGCTGGCGGCCTGGTTGAGACCGTGGCCGAGGATGCCCTGCACGGCGAAGCCGGCCGCGGCGCCGACCGGCCCGCCGACCACCGCGCCGACCAGCGGCAGGCTGTTGCCGACATGCGGCACCACCACCATCTGCTGGTCGTAGTCGCGCGCGCGCAGGCCGGTGCGGCCGTTGACGCTGATGTTGGCGGCCGGACCGATGATCGCCAGGTTGTCGGTGACGGCGTTGCCGTTGGCCAGCCGGAAGTCGCCGCTGATCGAGTCGAACGCCAGCCCCTTGCCGAACACGTCGCCGAAGTCCAGGGTCAGCCGGCGCGGCAGTTCGGTCAGCGAAACCAGGCCGAGCAGCCGCCCCATGCCGGGCGACGCCGCCTCGGGAATGCGGCCGTCGTCGACCCGGATGCTCAGGATGCCGTCCATGGTGGCCAGCGAGAGGTCGCTGGGCGCGCCGGGCCAGCTGGCGTCGAGCTGGTCGCGCGTCTTGCCGCCGTTGACCAGGCCCTCGTAGCCGAACGCGCCCAGCATCGTGCCAAGATCCTCGGCGGCGAAGCTGATCTTCATGCGCGTATGGCTGCTGGCGGCATTGCCGTTCCAGTCGCCGCTGCCGGTGATCTGCACCCGGCTGGACAGCGCGCGCAGCTGCTCGATGTGCATGCCCTCGGCGGTGGGCCAGGTTTCCAGCCGAGCCTCGCCGAGCTTCGCGTCGCCCAGGCGCAGGTCGCCAACCCACACGTGGAACGGCGGCAGCGCGGCCGGGTTGACCCCGGTGTTGGCCGGGTCGGGCGCCGGCGATGCCGTCGATGCGTCGGCGGCCACCGCGGCACCGACGGCGGCTTTCGCCGGATGGCTGACGGCTTCGGCGGCGGAGCTCTTCGGCCAGTACAGCCGCTGCAGTCGCGCGGTGACGCCGCGCTTGTCCAGTTCCTGCATCGGGATACTGTAGTTGCCGAGCATGGCCGGGCCGTCCACGTCCACGCTCAGCAGGTCCGACTGCGGCGTGGCGTGCAGCTTGAGCGCGCCCAGCTCGCGGCCGAAGCACTCGGCCTGGTCGGTGCTGACGTCGAGGCTTTCCAGCCCCGGCCCGCCGCTGCCGCTGCCGGCCACCGCATGCTGCACCCAGCCAGTGACGTCGAGCCGGCCGGCATGGCCGCGGATGCGCAGGTCGCGTGCCGGCAGTTCCCCGAGCATCTGGCTGCCGAATGCCAGGGTGCCGGCCAACGGCCGCTGCTCGCCGTCGGCCAGGCGCAGATAGCCGCGCAACGCGTCGCCCAGGCTGAGCCGCAGCTCGCTGCCCTCGACCGGCAGGCTCATCGTCAGGTGCAACGGCAGGCTGGCGGCCGCCGGCTTGTGCAGCGGCGCAGGCAGGTCCAGCGCGATGCCACTCAGCGGCGAGTCGACGCTGAGGGTCTGCGCCAGCGCGTCGCGGCCCGGCACGCGGGCAATGACAAAGCCGACGTCGAACACGCTGCGCCCGTCGCCCAGCTTGCCGACCCAGTCCAGCGACGGGTAGTCCTGCACCAGTTCGGCCAAGCGGTAGTTGCCGTGCAATTGCGCCGACAGCACGCTGGCGGGGTCGCTGTTGGCACCGGCGATCGCCAGTTGCAGAGTCGACGGCTGGCCGCGGAAGCCGGCATCCAGCGGACCGGCCCGCAAGCCGTGCAAATCGAACTGCAGCGGGCCGTTGAGCTTGTCCAGCTTGAGCTTCCATTCCGGCGCGGCGAGGTCGGCGTCCTTCAGCCGGGCCTGGCCGTCCAGTCGCGGTTCGCCAAGGCCTTCCTTCAGCGGTAGCTCCAGGTGGAAGCCGAACGTGCCGCTGCCGCCCAGCTTCAGCTTGGCCAGGGTGTCGGCCTCGTGGCTGCCGATCGGGCTCTTGCGCACGAACTCCATCAGGCTGGCGCCGCTGCCGTTGCCTTGCACGTTGAGGTCGAGCAGCGCGTCGTGGAAATCCGGGATCAGCGCGACTGCCCGCTCCGCCTTCACGCCCAGCGCGCGCCCGCCGTCGGCTTCGACCAGCATGCCGTTGCCGATGAAGTTGGCCACTGCACTGACATCTTCGGCGCGCGGCCAGCCCTTGCCGTAGTCGAGGGTGAGGTCGCTGATCGCCGCACGCGCCTCGAAGCGCCCCTCGTTGTGCCGGAACGGCCAGTCATGCAGGTCGCCGCGCAGCAGCACGTCGGCCTGGTCGAGGCGGCCGGCGACCAGGGCGCGGTCGAGCCATGCAACGGTATCCGGTGACATCGAGTCGATCGGCCAGAACAGCTTGGCGGCGGTCACGTCGGCCTGCGCCAGCTTCGCGTACAGCTCCATGAACGGGGCACCGCCCTGCGCCGGCAGCACCAGCTCGCCGCGGGCCTGGCCGGCATAGCCGGCGCCGGTGAAATCCAGCGCGTCGGCAGCGAGGTGCCAGTCGCCGTCCTGCGGCCAGAACGCCAGCGTGCCGGCCAGATTCGACAGCGCGAACGGCTGGCGGAAGGTGTGCGGAAAGGCCAGCGTGGTGGCCTGGGCGGGCAACTCCAGCGACAGCGCCTCGGCGTCGCCGCGCAACTCGCCGCGCAGGCTGCTCAGTCCCGGCAGCTTGCCGACCGGATCGATGCCCAGGCCGCTGAACGCCAGCTCGACCGAGCGCAGCCCGCCCGCGCGGTCCCAGCGCAACGCGAGCCGGTCCAGTTCGCCGCGCGGATGGCCGCTGCCCAGCCACTGCGCCAACGCCGGCGCCAGCGCCGGCTTCAGCGCCAGCCACGGCAGCAACGGCGCCAGCTGCAGCTTGCGTGCGGCGACGCCCACGCGCACCGCGTCGGTGCCGGGCCGGTGCAGGTCCAGCACCAGCGCGCTGCCGTCGTCGCCGGCCCAGCGCAGATCGTAGCCGTCGTCCGCATGGCGCACGCCGGCCAGACCATGCAGCGACGCCACGCTGGCCTTGCCGCCGGCGGGCGCGCTCACCGCCAGCGTGTCCAGGTCGAAGCGGATCAGGCTGTGGCTCAGCTGGCCGTTGCGCCAGTCGAGCCAGGCGCTCAGCTGGCCGCGACCATGCTCGACCGTGTAGCCACCCAGGTCGATGCCGTCCAGCAGCGGCTTCAGCTCGGCACCGCCCACGTCGACCCACACCCGGCCGGCGCTGCCATCGCTGCGGAAACGGCCGATCGTGCGCAGCGCGGCACTCACCCCGTCGCGCCGCAGCACGCCGCCGAAGCGGATCTCGCTGCCCTGGTGGCTCAGCCGCAGCTGTTTCGACAGCAGCGTGTAGCGCCCGCCCAGGGTGGCGTCGGTGACCACCACGCGGAGATCTTCCAGCCACAGGTCGGCCGACAACCGGCCCGGCGACAGCGGCTGGCGCGCGTTGCCGCCGGCCATGCCGATGCCGTTGACGTGCCAGCCGTCGGCGTCACGCAGCAGATCCAGCTGCAGGTCGCGCACGTGCAGGTTGAGCAGGTGCCGCGACGGCATCAGCCAGCCGCCGAAATCGAGTTTCAGTTCGGATTCGGGCAGCTGCAGCACCGCGCCGCTCTCGCCAGTGGCCGCGCCGACGCTCACTCCATGCATCAAGAACACCGGGCCGGAAGCGGTCCAGTGCCCTTCCATCGAAGCGATACTGACCGGCCGCTGCAACCGCGCGCTGAGCTGCGCGGCCACCCAGTCCGGATGTCGCGCCAGCAGCGGCAGCAGCAGCTGGGCCAGGGCGGCAGCGACGGCGAGCAGGATCAGCGCCACCCCGGCGGTCCAACCCGACGCGCGGGCGCAGCGATGCAGCCGCCGCTGCCACAGCGCGTTCACGCGCAGCGGTCCCGCTGGTGTCCGCCGCCGGCGGATTTACAGCAACACGACATCAAACTGTTCCTGCGAATAATGCTCTTCGGCCTGGAAGCGTATGCTCTTGGAGATGAACTCTTCCAGTTCGGCCACCGCGCCGGATTCCTCTTCCAGGATGCGGTTGACCACCGACGGGTTGGCCATCACCAGCAGCTTCTGTGCGTTGAACTGGCGCACCGCACGGGTGATCTCGCGGAAAATCTCGTAGGTCACCGTCTCGGCGGTCTTGACCGTGCCGCGCCCGCCGCAGGCCGGGCACGGCTCGCACAGCTGGCGCTCCAGGCTCTCGGTGGTGCGCTTGCGGGTCATCTCCACCAGTCCCAGCGCCGACATCGGGTAGACCGTGGTCTTGGCGTGGTCGCGGGCCAGGCCCTTCTCCAGCATGCGGATCACCTGGCGGCGGTGTTCCTCGTCGTTCATGTCGATGAAGTCGATGATGATGATGCCGCCCAGGTTGCGCAGGCGCAGCTGCCGCGCCGCCGCCTGCGCCGCCTCCAGGTTGGTGCGGTAGACGGTCTCCTCCAGGTTGCGCGTGCCGAGGTAGCCGCCGGTGTTCACGTCGATCGTCGTCATCGCCTCGGTCTGGTCGACGATCAGGTAACCGCCGGACTTCAGCGGCACCTCCTTCTTCATCGCGCGCTGGATCTCGTCCTCCACCCCGTACAGGTCGAAGATCGGCCGCTCGCCGGCGTAATGTTCGATGCGGTCGTCCAGGTTCGGCATGAACTTGTGCACGAACTTGACCGCCTTCTCGTAGGTCCCGTGCGAGTCCACCCGCACCTTCTCGATGTCGTCGTTGAGCATGTCGCGCAGGCTGCGCAGCGGCAGCGAGAGCTCCTCGTACACACGCTCGCCGACCTTCGCTTTCGCGATGTTCTCCTGCACCACGCGCCACACCTTGCCGAGGTAGGTCACGTCGAACGCCAGCGACTCGGCGCTCTGCCCCTCGGCATTGGTGCGCACGATGTAGCCCAGGGGGGTGTCGCCGAGCAACGGGGTCAGCACCTCGCGCAGGCGCTGGCGCTCGGCCTCGTCCTCGATTCGCGCGGAGATGCCCAGGGTACGCGCGTACGGCAGCAGCACCAGGTAGCGCGAGGGAATCGACAGGTGCGCCGACAGCCGCGCTCCCTTGGTGCTGATCGGGTCCTTCACCACCTGCACCACGATTTCCTGGCCTTCATGCACCAGTTCGCTGATCGAGGGCAGGTGGCCGTTGCCATTGCCGTTCGACTCGGCGCCTTCGGTCGGCGCGGGGCGCACGATGTCCGAAGCGTGCAGGAACGCCGCGCGCTCCAGCCCGATCTCCACGAACACCGCCTGCATGCCCGGCATCACCCGCTGCACGCGCCCCTTGTAGATGTTGCCGACATAACCGCGCCGCGACGCCCGCTCGACGTGCACCTCCTGCAGCATGCCGTTCTCGACCACCCCGACCCGCGTCTCGCGCGGGGTCACGTTGATCAGGATTTCTTCGCTCACCGCGTACTCCCCCGGACAGGCCATCTTTATAGCGGCTGCGGCCACGGACTGTCGATGAATCGCTGCATGGATTGCGCATTCTCCGGGCCGATATCGCAGAATGGCCGGGATATCGTTCCGATCGGGCCAGTTGGAGCCGAACCATGACAACGCTCGAGGCAACGCCGACCCTGCTGGCCTGGAGCGGCGGCAAGGACTGCCTGCTGGCCCTGCAACGGCTGCTGGCCGACCCGCAATGGCAGGTGACCGCCCTGCTCACCACGGTCAACCGCAACTACCAGCGCGTGGCCATGCACGGCACGCCGCGCGCGGTGCTGCAGGCGCAGGCCGCCGCGCTGGGCCTGCCGCTGCTGGAGGTGATGCTGGACTGGCCCGGCAGCAACGAGGCCTACGAGGCGGCCCATGCGCAGGCGCTGGTCGAGGCGCGCATGCGCTGGCCGGGGATCCGCCACTGCGCGTTCGGCGACCTGTTCCTGGAGGACGTGCGCGACTACCGCGTGCGCCAGCTCGGCCGCGAGAACTGGCGTGCGGTGTTCCCGCTGTGGGGCGAGGACACCACGGCGCTGGCGCGTCGCTTCATCGGCGAAGGCCACCGCGCGGTGCTGTGCTGCGTGGATACGCAGCAACTCGACGCCGGTTTCTGCGGCCGCCCTTACGACGCCGCCCTGCTCGACGCGCTGCCGGCCGGTATCGATCCCTGCGGCGAGCGCGGCGAATTCCACACGCTGAGCTACGCCGGCCCGCTGTTCCGCCAGCCGCTCAAGCTGCGTCGCGGTGAATCGGTGCTGCGCGACGGGCGCTTCCAGTTCACCGATTTCCTGCTGGACGAGCATGCCGCGGCGGACTGAGCGGCACGTCCTGCCCGACCTGCTGCAGCCCGGACTGGCGCTGGTGTTCTGCGGCACCGCCGCAGGCAAACGCTCGGCCACCGAGCGCGCCTACTACGCCCATCCCGGCAACCTGTTCTGGCGCGCGCTGTTCGAAGCCGGCCTCACGCCGCGCCTGCTCGCACCGGCGGAGTACCCGCAGCTGCTCGGCTACGGCATTGGCCTCACCGACCTGGCCAAGCGCCACAGCGGCAACGACGACGAGCTGCCACGCGACGCCTTCGACGTACCCGCCCTGTTCGCCCGGATCGAACGCCACGCCCCACGCCTGCTTGCGTTCACCAGCAAGAATGCGGCGCGCAGCGCACTCGGTCACGCGGTTAGCTATGGGCCGCAGGACGAAACCCTCGGCAACACGCGCTTGTTCGTGCTGCCGTCGCCATCCGGCCAGGCGCGCGGACACTGGGATATCGGCTCGTGGCAGGCGCTCGGCGAGCTGTACCGCACTCTCCACGCCAACGGGTAGGGCAGACAGTGCCCGCCCTACTGCGCGCGAAGCCGGGCTCAGTCGACTGGCGTGTGACGGTAGGTGCTGACCGCTTCGGCGCGCACGATCGAGGCTTTGTTCGACCATGCGCGGCGGATGTAGGTGACCACCGCCGCCACCTCGCCGTCGCTCAGCTGCTGCGCGAACGGCGGCATCGAGTACGGTCGCTGGTTGGCCGCGGTGACCGGCGTGAAGCCGCCGAGCAATACCATGCGGGTCGCGTTGATGCCGGTCGGCTCGGTCACCGAGGAGTTGCCGTCCAGCGGCGGATAGACGCCGGCCACGCCTTCGCCGCGCTTGCCGTGGCATTCGGCACAATGCTTCGCATAGACCTTTTCGCCCTGCTCGGTCAGCGTCCGGGTGTCGAACGGCGTGGTCGGTGCCGCCGGCGCCGCCCGCGGCGGCAGCGACTGCAGGTAGCTGGCGATCGCGTGCAGGTCGGCATCGCTCATGTACTGGGTGCTGCCCGACACCACCGCGGCCATCGGCCCGAATGCCGAACCCTTCGCGGACTGGCCGGTCTTCAGCAGGTCGACGATATCCTGCGCGCTCCAACCTTCCAGGCCACCGTTCTTCTGCGTGCTCAGGTCGGGCGCGTACCAGTTCTGCACCGGGATCTGGCCGCCGGTGAGGTGCACGTCCCGTGGCGTGCCGCCAAGCGTGTCGCGCGCCGCATGGCATTCGTTGCAATGGCCCAGCCCCTGCACCAGGTAGGCGCCGCGGTTCCACTCGGCCGACTGCGCCGGATCGGGCTTGAACCCGCCTTCGCGGAAGTACAGCGTGCGCCAGGCCTTCAGGCTGTTGCGCACGCTGTAGGGGAACGCCAGCGCCGGCGCGACGGCCGGCTGGTGCACCGGTGCCAGTGATTGCAGGTAGGCGAAGATTGCCAGCGCATCCTCATGGCTCACCTTGGTATACGAGGTGTACGGGAACGCCGGATACAGCAGTTCGCCATGGCGGCCCTTGCCGCTGTGCAGCGCCTGCCAGAAGTCCTCGAAACTCCAGTCGCCCAGCCCGGTCTCGCGATCGGGCGTGATGTTGGGCGCCGGGATATCGCCGAACGGCGTGGCCAGCGAACGGCCGCCGGCGTAGCGCGCACCGCCTTGCATGGTGTGGCAGCCGGCGCAGTCGCCCACTGTGGCCAGGTACTGGCCTTTCGCGATCAACGCCGGATCGCGCAAGGTGGCGGCCGCGACCTTGCTTGCGGCCGGCGGCGTCGGCCGGCTGCAGCTGCCGCCGAACAACACCCAGCCCAGCACCAGCACCACCAACAGCACGATCAGCAGCAACAGCCAACGCAGCCACTTCATGACGGGTCTCCCGTCGCGCCCAGCACGCCGCATTGCAACGGCGGCGTCACCGACCCGGCCGGTTGCGCGTGCGTGTCGGCCGGCAACTCGCGGCTGGCCAACGCTGCCGCCACCGCGGTGATGTCCGACTCGCTGAGCCGATTCGCCACCTCGGCCATGCAGTCGGGCGCCACCGTGGCGCGGGTATGCGTGCGCCAGGAGCCCAGTTGCGCGCTGATGTAGTCATACGGCAAGCCGACCAGCCCTGGCGTGGACGGCTCCACGCCGGTCAGCTGGCTGCCGTGGCAACTGCTGCAGGCGGGAATCCTGCGCGCCGGATCGCCCTTGCCGATCAACTCTTCGCCGCGCTGCAAGGTCGCGGCGGACACCGGCGGCAATGGCGAGCGGCCGTACGGCACCTGCTGCGCAGCGAAGTATTCGGCGATCTCGCGCATGTACGCAGGCGGCAACTGGCGCACGGTGTATTCCATCGGCGCGTACTTGCGCAGGCCGTTCTGGAAATCCTGCATCTGGCGCGCCAGATACGCTGCCGGTTTGCCGGCCAGACGCGGGAAGTAACCGCTGCCGGGCGTGCCTTCGCCATGCACGCCATGGCAGCTGGTGCAGGCGGCGATGCGTTGCTGCAGGGTGTCGGGAACCGCGGGGGCGGTCGCGGGAGTATCGGCGGCATGGCTGGCGCTGCCGCAACACAGGGCGAGCGCGAACAGGATGGCGACACCGAACGGCTTGGCATGATGCAGGCTGGCGTTCGTATTCATCCGGCGATTGTACGCTGGCGAGCGCAGCACCCAAACCGGGCCGGCGCTAAGCTGGGCGTCACGGCCACGTGCCGCATGCATCGAAACCAGGGGGATATCGTGAATCGTCCAGCCGTCCATCTCGCCGCACTCGTCGCCGCCTTGCTCGCCGCCCCTGCGCTGTCCGCCGAAGCCGCGTCGCCGGATCCCGCCTACGCGTCCATCGGGCAGCTGCAGCAACGCATGGATGCCGGCACGCTGGACAGCCGCGGGCTGACCCAGTCGCTGCTCGAGCGCATCCAGCGAATCGACCGCTCCGGCCCTGCCCTGCGCGCGGTGATCGAGACGAACCCCGACGCGCTCGAGCTGGCCAGCACGCTCGACGCGCAACGCACGAAGGCGCGCGGCCCGCTCTACGGCATCCCGGTGCTGCTGAAGGACAACATCGACACCGGCGACCGCATGCTCACCACCGCCGGCTCGCTGGCGCTGGCCGACGCGCCGGCGCCGCGCGACGCCGGCCTGGTCGAGCGGCTGCGCAAGGCCGGCGCGCTGATCCTGGGCAAGACCAATCTCAGCGAGTGGGCCAACTTCCGCTCCAACCACGCCAGCAGCGGCTGGAGCGGGCGCGGCGGGCAGACGAAGAATCCCTACGTGCTCGACCGCAACCCATGCGGCTCCAGCGCCGGTTCCGGCGCAGCCGTGGCGGCCGGCCTGGCTACGGTAGCGATCGGCAGCGAGACCGACGGCTCGATCATCTGCCCCGCGGCGATGAACGGCATCGTCGGCATCAAGCCCACCCTGGGCCTGGTCAGCCGCAGCGGGATCGTGCCGATCAGCCACAGCCAGGACACCGCCGGTCCGATGGCGCGCAACGTGACCGACGCCGCCGCCCTGCTCAGCGTGATCGCCGGCAGCGACCCGCGCGACCCGGCCAGCGCCGAGGCCGATCGACATGCCACCGACTACACCCGCTTCCTCGATCCGAACGGACTGAAGGGCAAGCGTATCGGCGTGGTGCGCCAGCTCGCCGGCGCCGAGCCGAACGCCGACCGCGTGCTGGAGCAGTCGATCGCGCTGATGAAGGCACAGGGCGCGATCATCGTCGACCCGGTCACGCTGCCGCACCTGGCCGAACTCGGCAAGCCGGAAATCACCGTGCTGCTGTACGACTTCAAGCACGACATCAACGCCTACCTGGCCGGCCGCAGCGGCCTCAAGGTGAAGACGCTGGCCGACCTGATCGCGTTCAACCGGGCGCATGCCACGCAGGAAATGCCGTGGTTCGGCCAGGAACTGTTCGAGCAGGCCGAGCAGCAGGGGCCGCTCAGCGACAAGGCATACGTGGATGCGCTGGCCAAGGCGAAACGGCTATCCGGCCCGCAAGGCATCGATGCCGCGCTTAAGGCCCACCATCTGGACGCCTTGCTGGCGCCGTCGTGGGGCCCGGCCTTCATGACCGACCCGGTACTCGGCGACCACATCGTCAGCGGCGACCCCACCGTGGGCGGCGCCTCGCAGCCCGCGGCCGTGGCCGGCTATCCCTCGATCACCGTGCCGGCCGGCTGGGCGCACGGCCTGCCGGTGGGCATCGTGCTGTTCGGCGCGAAGTGGAGCGAGCCGACGCTGATCTCGATTGCCTACGGTTTCGAGCAACACGCCAAGGCGTGGCAGCCACCGCAGTTCCTGGAGACGGTGGGCGGCAAGCCGGCCACCTCCATGCGCTGAGCACCTGACGTGAAAAGGCGGCCGGCGGCCGCCTTTTTCCGAACGCGCCGCCGAGTGCGTCAACCGTGCCCGTTGACCGACTTGCGCACGATCAGCATGGCCAGCTCCAGCGATTGCTCGTAGTTCAGGCGCGGATCGACCATCGACTTGTAGGCGCGCGCAAGATCGGCCTCGGTGAGGCCGCGCGCGCCACCGACGCACTCGGTGACGTCCTCACCGGTCAGCTCCAGGTGCACGCCACCCAGCCGCGTGCCGGCGGCGGCGTGGATGTCGAAAGCCTGCTCCAGCTCGCCGCGGATGTTCTTGAAGCGGCGGGTCTTGTAGCCGTTCGAGGTGCTTTCGGTGTTGCCGTGCATCGGGTCGGCCACCCACAGCACGCGCCGGCCCTCACGCCTCACCGCCTCCAGCAGCGGCGGCAGCGCCTGCGCGATCTGTGCGTGGCCCATGCGGTGGATCAGAGTCAGCCGGCCTGGCTCGTCGTCCGGGTTCAGCGCATCGATCAGCGGCAGCAACTGGTCCGGCGTCACCGAGGGACCGACCTTCACCGCCACCGGGTTGCGGATGCCGCGGAAATATTCCACGTGCGCACCATCCAACGCGGCGGTGCGCATGCCGATCCACGGGAAGTGGGTGGACAGGTTGAACCAGCCGGGATGGCGCGGCACCTGGCGGGTCAGCGCCTGTTCGTAGTGCAGCAGCAGCGCTTCGTGCGAGGTGAAGAAATCCACCTTGGAGAAGCCGGCGATCGGGCCGGCCAGGGTTTCCATGAAGCGCAGCGAGTCGCCGATGGCGGCGACCATCTGGCGGTATTCGGCGGCCAATGGCGAATGCTCGACCCAGGCCAGGTCCCAGTATTCCGGATGGTGCAGATCGGCGAAGCCACCATCGATCAGCGCGCGCACGAAGTTCATCGTCAGCGCGGAATGCGCATGCGCCCGGATCATCCGCTGCGGATCGGGACGGCGCGCAGCGGCGGTGAACTCCGGACCGTTGACCAGGTCACCGCGGAAGCTGGGCAGGCACACGCCGTCACGGGTCTCATGATCGGCCGAGCGCGGCTTGGCGTACTGCCCGGCGAAACGACCGACGCGCAGCACCGGCTTCTTCAGCCCGTGCACCAGCACCAGGCTCATCTGCAGCAGCACCTTCAGCCGGTTGGAGATCACCGGGCTGGTGCAGTCGGCGAAGCTCTCCGCGCAGTCGCCGCCCTGCAGCAGGAAACGCCCGCCCTGCTGCGCTTCGGCCAGCGCCTGCTTCAGCGCCAGCACCTCCCACGAGGTCACCAGCGGCGGCAGCTGGGCAAGGTGGGCGCCGGCGGCAGCCAGCTCGTCCGCATCGTCGTAATGCGGCTGCTGCAACGCCACGCGTCGCTGCCACGAGTCGGGCGCCCAGTCGGCGGGTGCGCGGAAATCGGACACGGCTGGATTCATCGCACGACCCTGGGTGGCAACGGGAACGCTCACTTCGCAAGGGCCCGGCGTCGCGCTGCCACAATCGCCAGCACGGCCAACGCGACGAACCACAACAGCGTCCAGGCCGGCATCGGCAGGCCGAGGATCGGCTCGACCTTGGCACACTCACCCGAGCCGGTGAACACCAGCTTCAGCATCTTGGAGAACGGGAACGCATCCAGCATGTAGCCCAGGCCGGGGCCGCAGGAAGGCACCTGGTCGGCCGGCAGGCTCTGCAGCCAGAGGTGACGGCCGGCGGTGACGATGCCGCCCGTCGCGCCGGCCAGCACCAGCCCGGCATAGGCCCAGCGACCATTGCCACGCGGCGCGTGCAGGCCGCCCAGCAGGAAGAACACCGCCATGAACAGGAACGCGATGCGCTGGAAGATGCACAGCGGGCACGGTGTCATGCCCAGCCCATACTCGGCGTACAGCGCAAAGCCGAGCAGGCCCACGCAGATCAGGAAGCCGACGAGGAAACTGACACGGTACGACCAGCGGAATGGATTCATGATGGATTGCTGCGTTGCGGAATCCGTGACATTACCGCTTCGCCGAGACGCTGTCAGCAGGCAAACGGCATCCAGGAGATCTACCCGGGCGGGCACAATCCACATACGCGAAAACCCGGCAGGTCGCCCGGCCGGGTTTCGTGTCTGGACGCCTGAACGCCGCGCCTGATCGGCCACGGCCGACCGCCTTACTCGGCGTCGACGGCCTCGACCTGCGGGCGACCGACCAGTTCGACGTACGCCATTGGCGCGTTGTCGCCGTCGCGGAAACCGCACTTCAGGATGCGCAGGTAGCCACCGGGACGCTCCTTGTAGCGCGGGCCCAGCTCGACGAACAGCTTGCCCACCGCTTCCTTGTCGCGCAGGCGCGAGAAGGCAAGGCGGCGATTGGCCACGCCATCGGTCTTGGCCAGCGTGATCAGCGGCTCGGCCACGCGGCGAAGTTCCTTCGCCTTCGGCAGGGTGGTGCGGATCAGCTCGTGCTTGAACAGCGACGAAGCCATGTTCTTGAACATCGCCTCGCGGTGGCTGCTGGTCCGGTTGAACTTGCGTCCGGATTTCATGTGGCGCATGACGAAACTCTCTCTGGTCTGTTGTTATGAAAAGCCGGCACCTGTGTCCGGCTTCCCGCGGTTGCCCGCTGATGAAGCCCTTGTTGATACGGGCTTTTTTAAGAGCGCGGCCATGGATGGCCGCTTCTGGTGTTCGGAAAACAACGCAAGATATGCGCTCGCCGAACGTACATGGCGCAGCGATCAAGGACGATCGCAAAAAAATTGCGCCGCGGCCATGGACGGCCGCCGATAGACTTCTGAAACACTGGAACGGCTGCCTTGACGACAACCGTTCCAACTGCGGCGATCACGGATGATCGCACAGGCAACTCATCAGCCCAGCTGCATGCCGTGCGACAGCCCCGGCGGCGGCCAGTTCTCCAGCTTCATGCCGAGCGCGAGGCCACGGCCGCCCAGCACGTCCTTGATCTCGGTGAGCGACTTCTTGCCCAGGTTCGGCGTCTTCAGCAGCTCGACCTCGGTCTTCTGCACCAGGTCGCCGATGTAGTAGATGCTCTCAGCCTTCAGGCAGTTCGCCGAACGCACGGTGAGCTCCAGGTCGTCGATCGGGCGCAGCAGCAGCGGATCGAAACCGCTCTTCTCCGCCTTGTCGGTGGCGCTCTCGCGGCGCGAGAAATCGCCGAACACCGACAGCTGATCATTGATGATCTCGGCCGCCTTGCGCACCGCGTCCTCGGCACCGATGGTGCCGTTGGTCTCGATGTCCAGCACCAGCTTGTCGAGGTTGGTGCGCTGCTCGACGCGAGCGGCATCCACTTCGTAAGCCACGCGCAGCACCGGTGCGAACGATGCGTCCAGTTGCAGGCGACCAATCGGACGCGCCTCGTCGTCCGGATGCTGGCGCGCGCTGGCCGGCTGGTAGCCGACGCCGCGGCGCACCTTCAGGCGCATGTTGAGCGCGATGTCCTTGGTCAGATGGCAGATCACGTGCTCGGGGTTGATGATCTCCACCGAGTGGTCGACGACGATATCGCCGGCCGTGACCACGCCCTTGCCCTTCTTGGACAGGGTCAGGGTGACCTCGTCGCCGCTGTGCTGACGGATCGCCACGTCCTTGAGGTTCAGCAGGACTTCGATCACGTCCTCCTGCAGGCCTTCCAGGGTGGTGTACTCGTGCAGCACGCCATCGATTTCGACCTCGACGATGGCGCTGCCGGGGATCGAGGAGAGCAGCACGCGACGCAGCGCGTTGCCCAGGGTATGGCCAAAGCCACGCTCGAGCGGCTCGACCACGACCTTGGCACGGTTGGCCCCGAGCTGTTCGACGCTGAGGCCACGCGGCCGCAGTACGCTAGTTGACGAAACTGCCATGCAGAGCTCCGGTAAAATTACTTCGAGTAAAGCTCGACGATCAGGGCTTCATTGATGTCGGACGGCAGATCGCCACGATCCGGCACCGACTTGAACGTACCTTCGAACTTCTTGCTGTCGACTTCGACCCAACCCGGACGCAGGTCCATGGTGTCGAACACGGTCGCCGCTTCCTGCACACGCAGCTGGCTGCGGGCGCGCTCGGTCAGTGCGACCGCGTCACCTGGACGCACCTGGTACGAAGGGATGTTCACCTTCTTGCCGTTCACCAGGATCGCCTTGTGGGCCACCAACTGGCGGGCCTGGGCGCGGGTGACCGCAAAGCCCATGCGGTAGACAACGTTGTCCAGGCGGCTCTCGAGCAGACGCAGCAGATTCTCGCCGGTGTTGCCCTTGAGGGTGGTCGCCTTGGTGTAGTAGTTGCCGAACTGGCGCTCGAGCACGCCGTAGATGCGCTTGACCTTCTGCTTCTCGCGCAACTGCACGGCGTAGTCGGACATGCGCATGCGCTTGTTGGCGCCGTGCTGGCCGGGCTTGTTCTCAAGCTTGCACTTGGAGTCGAGCGCGCGGGCCGGGCTCTTGAGGCTCAGGTCAGCGCCTTCGCGGCGGGCGAGCTTGCAGGTAGCTCCACGATAACGTGCCATGGGTAGTCTCTTTTTTTGAATAGTCCGGCCAAGGAAGGCCGGTTCTTGATTCGCGCGATCAGGGATGATCGCAAAAATCACACTCGACGCTTCTTGGGGGGACGGCAGCCGTTATGCGGAATCGGCGTGACATCGATGATGTTGAGCACCTTGTAGCCCAACGCGTTCAGCGAACGCACCGCCGACTCGCGGCCCGGGCCCGGGCCCTTGATGCGCACTTCCACCGTCTTCACGCCGTAGTCGCCTGCGGCGCGACCGGCCTTCTCGGCGGCCACCTGCGCGGCGAACGGGGTCGACTTGCGCGAGCCGCGGAAACCGGCGCCGCCGGCGGTCGCCCACGACAGGGCATTGCCCTGGCGATCGGTGATGGTGACGATGGTGTTGTTGAAGGAGGCCTGCACGTGGGCCACGGCATCCGTGACAACGCGCTTGATCTTCTTCTTGGTCTTGACAGGCTTGGCCATGTTCGGAATCCGTTACTTACTTCTTGATGGCGCGACGCGGGCCCTTGCGGGTGCGTGCGTTGGTACGCGTGCGCTGGCCGCGCACCGGCAGGCCGCGACGATGACGCAGGCCGCGGTAGCAGCCCAGGTCCATCAGGCGCTTGATGGCCATGCCCACCTCGCGGCGCAGATCGCCTTCGACGGTGTACTTGGCGATTTCGTGGCGGAGCTTCTCCACCTCGCCTTCACTGAGGGACTTGATCTGGGTGGTGGGAACCACGCCAGCATCCACACAGACCTTCTTGGCCCGGCTGCGGCCGATACCGTAAATGCTCTGCAGACCGACCCAGACATGCTTCTGGACCGGCAAATTGACACCCGCGATGCGCGCCATGATGTACTTTCTCCGATGCGTTTCTTGCGCGGCAAACGCGCAATTCTAACCTGAATTACCCTGACTGGAAAGCCCTGCGGCACCAAGGTGCCGCCAGCTCCCGACTTCGACCGATCCCGCTCGCCCAGCAGCCACTAGTTGCGACGGAGATTGGCCTTCTTGAGCAGACTTTCGTACTGGTGACTGACCAGATGCGCCTGCACCTGCGCCGTGAAGTCCATCACCACCACCACCACGATCAGCAACGACGTGCCGCCGAAATAGAACGGTACGTGCCACGCGCTCTGCATGAACGACGGCACCAGGCAGACCAGCACCAGATACAGTGCGCCAACACCGGTCAGGCGCGTCATCACCGCATCGATGTAGTTGGCTGTGGCCTTGCCGGGGCGGATGCCGGGAATCAGCGCGCCCGAGCGCTTGAGGTTGTCGGCGGTCTCGTCGGCGTTGAACACGATCGCCGTGTAGAAGAACGCAAAACCGATCACCATCACCGAGAAGATGGTTTCGTATAGCGGATTACCCGGACTCAGCGCCTGGGTCAGGTCCTGCAGCCAGCGCGACTGCTGGCCAGTGGTGAACCAGCTCACCGCGGTCGCCGGGAACATCAGCAGGCTCGAGGCGAAGATCGGCGGAATCACGCCCGACATGTTGATCTTCAGCGGCAGGCTGGAGCTCTGGTTCATGTAGGCTTTCTGGCCGCCGGAGCGCCGCGCGTAGTTCACCGTGATGCGCCGCTGGGCGCGCTCCATGAACACCACGAACGCGGTCACGCCCAGTGCCAGGGCAAACACCATCAGCAGCTTGATCAGCGAGAGCTCGCCGTTGCTGGCCATGCCCAAGGTATGCACCACTGCACCCGGCAAGCCGGCGACGATACCAGCGAAGATCAGCAGCGAGATGCCGTTGCCGATACCGCGCTCGGTCATCTGCTCGCCCAGCCACATCAGGAACATGGTGCCGGCGGTGAGCCCTACCACGGACGAAAAGATGAAGCCGAACCCGGGCGTGTAGACCACCGGCGCTCCGCCGGCAGCCACCTGCCCCTGCAACGCCACCGCGATGCCGAACGACTGGAACGCCGCCAGCGCCACCGTGGCATAGCGCGTATACATCGTCATCTTGCGCTTGCCGGCCTCGCCTTCCTTGCGCAGGCTCTGCAGGCTCGGCACCACCGCGCCCATCATCTGGAACACGATCGACGCCGAGATGTACGGGATCACGCCCAGCGCGAACACCGAGAAGCGCTCCAGCGCGCCGCCCGAGAACATGTTGAACATGTCCATCAGGCCGTTGCCGTTGACCAGGTTGGTCATCGCCTCCGGATTGACGCCCGGAACCGGGATGAACGAACCGAGCCGGAACACCACCAGCGCACCGATCACGAAGAAGATGCGCTGGCGCAGCTCCGTCAGCTTGCCGAGCTTGCCGAGTGCATTGCCCTTGGCTGCTGCCACCTGATTACTCCACGCTGCCGCCGGCAGCCTCGATGGCTGCCTTGGCGCCGGCGGTAGCCAGCAGGCCGGACAACTTCACCGCGCGACCGATCTCGCCCTTGAGCACCACCTTGACCTTTTTCGCGCGGCTGTTGATCAGGCCAGCCTGATGCAGCGCCACGACGTCGATCACGTCGCCCTTGAGGGCGGCCAGCTGGTACAGGAACACTTCCTGGCTCTCGGCCTGCTTCTTCGAGCGGAAGCCGACCTTCGGCAACCGGCGCTGCAGCGGCATCTGGCCGCCCTCGAAGCCGTACTTGTGGGTGCCGCCCGCACGGGCGTGCTGACCCTTGTGGCCGCGACCGGCGGTCTTGCCCAGGCCCGAGCCGATGCCGCGACCGACGCGCAGGCGCGTCTTGCGGGAACCGGCGGCCGGCTTGATGTTGTTCAGACGCATGATGCTTACTCCTCGACCCGAACCAGGTAGTAGACCGTGTTGATCAGGCCACGGACCTGCGGGCTGTCCTTCAGTTCACGGACGTCGTTGGTCTTGTTCAGACCCAACGCCTTCACGCTGAGGCGATGGCGGGCCTGCACGCCGCGCAGCCCCTTGACCAGGCGCACGCGCACGGTAGCGGCGGTTTCGTTCTTCTTAGCCATTGCCCAGCACCTCTTCCAGGGTCTTGCCACGCTTGGCGGCGATCTTCTTGGGCGAGGCGACCGCCTGCAGACCCTTGATTGTGGCGCGCACCAGGTTGATCGGGTTGCGCGAGCCGACCGCCTTGGCCAGCACGTTCTTCACGCCGACCACTTCGAGCACGGCGCGCATGGCGCCGCCGGCGATCACGCCGGTACCCTCGGAAGCCGGCTGCATGTACACGCGGGCCGCACCATGGTTCGCCTTCACGGCATACCACAGGGTGCCGTTGTTCAATTCGATGTTCACCATCTGGCGGCGGGCACGCTCCATCGCCTTGGAGATGGCCACCGGCACTTCGCGCGCCTTGCCATAGCCGAAGCCAACCTTGCCCTCGCCGTCACCGACCACGGTCAGTGCGGTGAAGCTCATCTGGCGGCCACCCTTGACGGTCTTGGCCACACGGTTGACGGCAATCAGCTTTTCCAGCAGGCCGTCGGAATTTTCGCGATCGGTAGAAGACATGTTCTTTTCCATGTGCCCGACGAGCCGGGACTTCGTTTGCGGCGATGCCGCTTGGAGTTGTAGGTGACGCAATGGAAATCAGGGCATGCCCTGACCCGGGTGTTGCTCAGAACTGCAGACCGGCCTCGCGAGCCGCATCGGCCAGCGCCTTGATGCGGCCGTGGTAGCGGAAGCCGGAACGGTCGAACGCGACCGATTCGATGCCCGCGGCCTTCGCGCGCTCGGCGACGGCCTTGCCCACCGCAGCAGCGGCAGCCAGGTTCTTGGTGCCCTTCAGGCCTTCGGCCACCGACTTCTGCACGGTGGAGGCAGCCGCCACCACGTTCTTGCCGGAGGCGTCGAACACCTGCGCATAGATGTGCTGGCCGGTGCGGTGCACCGACAGGCGGGCCACGGCCAGCTTGCGGATGCGGGCGCGGGTGGACTTGGCTCGACGCAGGCGGTTTTCGTTCTTGTTCATCGTCATGTTTCCTTGAAAGCGGATCGGCTTGGGATGACTGTCATCTGCTCTTGGTGAAGAGTCCGGCCATGGATGGCCGGTCTTTCGCGCAGGGGCAGCGCACTTAAGCCTTCTTGGCTTCCTTCAGGGTGATCTTCTCGCCGGCGTAGCGCACGCCCTTGCCCTTGTACGGCTCGGGCGGACGCAAGCCGCGAATCTTGGCCGCAACCTGGCCCACCGCCTGCTTGTCCGCGCCCTTGATCAGGACCTCGGTCTGCGTCGGGGTTTCGATGCTGATGCCTTCCGGCGCATCGAACACCACCGGATGGGAAAAGCCCAGGCTCAGGTTCAGCGACTTGCCCTGCATGGCGACGCGATAGCCGACACCGACCAGCTCAAGCTTGCGCTCGTAGCCGGTGGAGACACCGGTGATCATGTTGGCCAGCAGCGCGCGGGCGGTACCGGCGAACTTGTCGTCGGCGCCTTCGACGAGGCCGATGTTCACCACGCCACTGTCCACGGCGACGGTGACGCCCGGCAGCTGGTGCACGGACAGCGTGCCCTTCGGGCCCTTCACGGAGATGCTGTCGTTGCCGACAGTCAGCTCGACACCCTTGGGCAGGGAAATGGGTTGTTTGGCAACACGTGACATCGACAGACTCCTTATGCCACTTGGCCGATGACTTCGCCGCCCAGGCCCTTGGCACGGGCCTGCGCATCGGTCAGCAGACCGGCGGAAGTCGAGATGATCGAGATACCCAGGCCACCGAGGACCTTCGGCAACTCGTCCTTGCCGCGATACACGCGCAGGCCGGAGCGGCTAACACGGGAAATGCGCTCGATGGCCGGCTGGCCCTCGAAATACTTGAGCTTGATCTCGAGCACCGGCTTGCCTTCCTCGGTGGAAGTCTTGGCGTCGAGGATGTAGCCCTCGTTCTTGAGGAGGTTGGCGATCGCCAACTTCAGTTTCGACGACGGCATACGCACGGTCGGCTTGCCCATGGCCTGGGCATTGCGGACGCGCGTGAACAGATCGGCGATGGGATCAGTCATGCTCATGAAAACATCCTTCAGAGTGCACCGATATCCGATAAAACCGGAAATCAATCAGATTGTGAGCTGACACGGACGCCAGCCTGCCTTGCGCAGACCGCCGACTATAGCAGCATTTTCAGGTTTTGGCGAACAGCGATACGGTAGTCGTATCCACCGGCCGCGTGTCGACGCGACCGGGTGAACCAGCGACGGGCCCTGCCCGCCGGCCGGTCCTGCAAACGGATTACCAGCTGGCCTTGCGCAGGCCGGGTACGTCGCCGCGCATGGTCGCTTCACGCAACTTGTTGCGGCCCAGGCCGAACTTGACGTAGACGGCGCGCGGACGACCGGTCAGCGCGCAGCGGGTGCGCTGACGCACCGGGCTGGCATCGCGCGGCAGCTTCTGCAGCTTGGACTGGGCCGCCATCTTCTCCTCGTAGGAGGCGCTGGGGCTCAGCACGATCGCCTTCAGCTCGGCACGCTTGGCGGCGAACTTCCGGGCGAGTTTGGTCCGCTTGATGTCGCGGTTGACCATCGAGGTCTTTGCCATGGATATCTCTCGCGTCTATCAGTTGCGGAACGGGAAGCTGAACGCGGCCAGCAAGGCCTTCGCTTCTTCGTCGGTCTTGGCGGTGGTGGTGATGGAGATGTCCATGCCACGCAGCGCATCAACCTGGTCGAAGTCGATCTCAGGGAAAATGATCTGTTCCTTGATGCCGAAGTTGTAGTTGCCGCGGCCATCGAAGGCCTTGCCCGAAACACCGCGGAAGTCGCGCACGCGCGGCAACGAGATGTTGATCAGGCGGTCGAGGAACTCGAACATCTGCGCGCGACGCAAGGTGACCTTGCAGCCGATCGGCCAGCCGTCGCGGATCTTGAACGAGGCCACGGAAACGCGCGCCTTGGTCGTGATCGGCTTCTGGCCGGAGATCTTGGCCATGTCGGCCACGGCGTTCTCGAGCACCTTCTTGTTGCCCGCAGCTTCGCCCACGCCCATGTTCAGCGTGATCTTGGTGATGCGGGGGACCTGCATCACGTTCTGGTAGCCGAACTGCTCGGTGAGCTTCGGCACTACCTGCTCTTTGTAGATTTTTTCAAGGCGGGTCATGGTCGTGATTCCTTACGCGTCCACCACCTCGCCAGTCGAACGGAACACGCGGACCTTGCGCCCATCTGCGAGCGTCTTGGTGCCGACGCGTTCACCCTTGTTCGTGGCGGGGTTGAACAGCTGCACATTGGAGAGATGGATCGAGGCTTCACGCTCGACGATACCGCCGGCCTGGTTGGCCTGGGGATTCGGCTTGGTGTGGCGTTTGACCAGATTCACGTTGGAGACGAACACGCGGTCGCCTGCAACACGCAGCACGTCGCCGCGCTGACCCTTGTTCTTGCCGGTGATCACCAGGACCTGATCACCCTTGCGGATACGGTTCATTGTCTTGACTCCGCTCAGAGCACTTCGGGCGCAAGCGAGACGATCTTCATGAACTTCTCGCTGCGCAGCTCGCGGGTGACCGGCCCGAAGATACGGGTGCCGATCGGCTCGAGCTTGTTGTTGAGGAGGACCGCTGCATTGCCGTCGAAACGGATCAGCGAGCCATCGGGACGACGCACGCCCTTGGCGGTACGCACCACCACGGCATTGTAAACCTCGCCCTTCTTCACCTTGCCGCGAGGGATCGCATCCTTCACGGTGACCTTGATCACGTCGCCGATCGCGGCGTAACGGCGCTTGGAGCCGCCGAGCACCTTGATGCACATCAGTTCCTTCGCGCCGCTGTTGTCCGCCGCGGAGAGCGTGCTTTGCATCTGGATCATGTCTGCACCCTCCCTTAGACGTTGGCGCGCGTGATGATTTCAACCACGCGGTGATGTTTGGTCTTGGACAACGGACGGCACTCCGCGATGCGCACGAGGTCGCCCTCGTTCGCACCCAGGTCGTCCTGCGCGTGCAGCTTGGTCGACCGGCGAATGGTCTTGCCGAGCAGCCAATGCTGTTCCTGGCGCTCGACCAGCACGGTGACCGTCTTGTCCATCTTGTTGCTGGTAACGCGGCCCTCGAGGGTGCGCGTCTGCTTCTTGTTGTCGCTCATGTCGGCCGTCCCTTACTTCTTGCCGCCGAGCACGAACTTCGTGCGGGCGATGTCACGCCGAACGCGGCGGAGCTGGTGCGGCTGAGTGAGCTGGCCGGACCCCTTCTGCATGCGCAGATTGAACTGCTCCTTGCGCAGGTCCAGCAGATGCTGCTGCAGCTCTTCGGCCGACTGGTTCTTGATATCTTTGATGGCCATCACATCACCGCCCGGGTCACGAACTGGGTCTGCACCGAGAGCTTGGCGGCGGCCAGGCGGAACGCCTCGCGCGCCGTCGGCTCGTCGACGCCCTCGATTTCATAGAGCATGCGGCCGGGCTGGATCGGGGCGACCCAGAACTCGACGCCGCCCTTGCCCGCGCCCATGCGCACTTCGATCGGCTTCTTGGTGATCGGCTTGTCCGGGAACACGCGGATCCACAGCTTGCCGCCGCGCTTGACGAAGCGGGTGATGCAACGACGGGCTGCCTCGATCTGGCGCGCCGTGAGCGCACCATGTGTGGTCGCCTTCAGGCCGTACTCGCCAAAGCTGACGAGATTGGAGCACTGGGCCAGGCCGTCGTTGCGGCCCTTGAACTGCTTGCGGTATTTGGTTCGCTTGGGTTGCAACATGGCAACTCTCCTTACTTCGCCGACCGCTCGCGACGGCCTTCGCCATCACGACGCGGTTCACGGTCACGACGGCCCTCGCCACCTTCGCGGCGCGACGGCGCGGCCGATTCGTCCTTCGACTCCTGGCCAATCTGGGCCAGGTCGAAGATCTCGCCCTTGTTGACCCACACCTTGATGCCGATGATGCCGTAGGTGGTGCTCGCCTCGGCGAAGCCGTAGTCGATGTCGGCGCGCAGTGTATGCAGTGGTACACGACCTTCGCGGGCCCATTCGGAACGGGCGATCTCGGCACCGTTCAAACGGCCGGACACGTTGATCTTGATGCCCAGCGCACCCAGGCGCATCGCGTTGCCGACCGAGCGCTTCATGGCGCGGCGGAACATGATGCGGCGCTCCAGCTGCTGCGCGATCGACTCCGCCACCAGCTGCGCGTCCAGCTCGGGCTTGCGCACTTCGCTGACGTTGATGTGCGTCGGAACGCCCATCATGTCGCTGACTTCCTTGCGCAGCTTCTCGATGTCCTCACCCTTCTTGCCGATCACCACGCCAGGGCGGGCGGTGTGGATCGTCACGCGCGCGGTCTTGGCCGGGCGCTCGATCTGGATCTTCGAGATGCCGGCGGCAGCCAGCTTCTTCTTCAGCATGTCGCGGACCTTGATGTCGGCCACGAGATACTTGGCGTAATCGCCCTTGTTGGCGAACCACTTCGCGTTCCAGTCCTTGGCAATGCCGAGGCGGATACCGGTGGGATGAACTTTATGACCCATCGTCTATATCCTCAGTCAGTTGCCGACAACCACAGTGATGTGGCTGGTACGTTTCAGGATGCGCGAACCACGGCCCTTGGCACGGGCGTACATGCGCTTCATCGCCGGACCTTCGTCGACGAAGATGCTGGACACCTTCAACTCGTCGACGTCCGCGCCGAGGTTGTTCTCGGCGTTGGCGACGGCTGACAGCAGCACCTTGCGGACAAGGTGCGCGGCCTTCTTGTTGGTGTAGGTGAGCACGTCGCTGGCCCGGCCCACGGGAAGACCGCGAACCAGATCAGCCACCAGGCGTGCCTTTTGCGCCGAGATGCGGGCGCCGCGCAGGATCGCTTTGGCTTCAGTGCTCATCACTTGCCCTTCTTGTCGCCGACATGGCCTTTGAACGTACGGGTCACCGCGAACTCGCCGAGCTTGTGCCCGACCATGTTCTCGTTGATCAGGACGGGCACGTGCTGGCGGCCGTTGTGGATGGCAATGGTCAAGCCGACCATTTCCGGCAGGATCATCGAGCGACGCGACCAGGTCTTGATCGGACGCTTGTTGTGGGCGGAAACCGCAGCTTCCACCTTCTTCGCGAGGTGAAGGTCGACGAACGGACCTTTCTTCAAAGAGCGAGGCATGTCGGCTTCCTGTTACTTGGTACGACGACGCACGATGAACTGCTGCGTGCGCTTGTTGTTGCGGGTCTTGTAACCCTTGGCCGGCGTGCCCCACGGGCTGACCGGATGACGACCGCCGGAAGTCTTGCCTTCGCCACCACCGTGCGGATGGTCGACCGGGTTCATCACCACGCCGCGAACGGTCGGGCGAATACCCACCCAGCGCTTGGCGCCGGCCTTACCGAGCTTCTTCAGGCTGTGCTCGCCGTTGCCGACCTCACCGATGGTGGCGCGACAATCGACCGAGACGCGACGCATCTCGCCGGAGCGCAGACGCAGCGTGGCATAACCGGACTCGCGCGCCACCAGCTGAACCGAGGCGCCGGCGCTGCGGGCGATCTGCGCGCCCTTGCCGGGGCGCAGTTCGATGCAATGAATGGTGCTGCCCATCGGGATGTTGCGCAACTGCAGGCAGTTGCCGGCCTTGATCGGCGCGTCGCGCCCGGACACCAGGCGATCGTCCACCTGCACGCCCTTCGGCGCGATGATGTAACGACGCTCGCCGTCGGCGTAGCACAGCAGCGCGATATGCGCGGTACGGTTCGGATCGTACTCGATGCGCTCGACGCGGGCGGCGATGCCTTCCTTGTCGCGCTTGAAGTCGATGATGCGGTAATGCTGCTTGTGACCGCCGCCACGATGACGCGTGGTGATGCGGCCGTGGTGGTTGCGACCGCCGGTCTTGGACTGCGACTCGGTCAACGCCGCGTACGGCGCGCCCTTGTACAGGCCTTCCGTGCGGACGCTCACCGCGTCACGGCGGCCCGGCGAGGTCGGCTTGTGGTTGATTAGTGCCATCTCACAGAACTCCTGGCTCAGGCCTTGGCGGACACGTCGATGGTCTGGCCATCGGCAAGACGCACATAGGCCTTGCGCTTGCCCTGGCGGCTGCCAGCGCGGAAACGGAAGGACTTGACCTTGCCCTTGGTGTTGACGAGGTTCACCTGCTCGACTTTCACGTCGAACATTTTCTCCACGGCAGCACGGACATCGGCCTTGGTCGCCGCAGGGGCGACCACGAATACGTACTGGTTGTGCTCGGCCAGACGCGCCGATTTCTCGGAAATGTGCGGCGTGCGCAGCGTGTCGAGAATGCGTTCGTTGTTCATGCCAGCCACTCCTCGACCTTCTTCACGGCGTCAACCGTCATCACCACATGGTCGGATCCGACCAGGCTGACGGGATTCAGACCCATCACGTCCAGCACGTGGATGTAGGGGATGTTCCGCGCGGCCAGGAAAACCGACTCGGAAGCGTCTTCCGACACCAGCAGCACGCGACCGGAAACCTCCAGCTCGGCCAACTTGGCCACCATCGTCTTGGTTTTCGGCGTATCGACACCGAGACTCTCGACCACCTTCAGGCGGCCCTGGCGGACCAGCTCGGAGAAGATCGAGCGAATCGCGACGCGATAGGCCTTGCGGTTGACCTTCTGCTCGTAGCTACGCGGCTTGGCGGCGAACGTGACACCACCACCGACGAAGATCGGCGCACGGTAGTCACCGTGACGGGCGCCACCGCCCTTCTGCTTCTTGAACTTCTTGGTGGTACCGGACATCTCGCCGCGCGACAGCTGCGCCTTGGTACCGGCACGACCGGCCGCCTGGTAGGCAACCACAACCTGATGGACCAGGGCCTTCTTGTACTCACCGCCGAACACTTCGTCCGACACGTTGAGCGGCTTGGCGCCAATGACATTCAATTCCATGGCGTCTCTCCTCAACCCTTGGTCGTCGGACGGATGATGACGTCGCCGCCGGTAGCACCGGGGACCGCACCCTTCACCGCGATCAGGTGGCGCTCGGCGTCGACCTTGACCACTTCCAGACCCTGCTGGGTGCGATTCACGTTGCCCATCTGACCGGCCATCTTCTTGCCCGGGAACACGCGACCCGGCGTCTGACGCTGGCCGATCGAGCCCGGCGCACGATGCGACAGCGAGTTGCCGTGCGTGGCGTCGCCCATCTTGAAGTTCCAGCGCTTGATCGTGCCCTGGAAGCCCTTGCCCTTCGACACGCCGGCGACATCGACGATCTGACCGACGGAAAACACGTCGTCGGCCTTGATCTCGGTACCCACGGTGTACTTGCCGAGGTCGTCGGCAGACACGCGGAACTCCCACAAACCACGACCTGGCTCGACCTTGGCCTTCGCGTAATGGCCCTTCAGCGGCTGCGTCAGCAGGTTCGCGCGCTTGCTGCCCGCGGAAACCTGGACGGCGCTGTAGCCATCGTTGTCATCCGTCTTCACCTGAGTCACGCGGTTCGGCGTCGCTTCAATCAGCGTCACCGGAATCGAGCGGCCATCTTCAGTGAAGAGACGGCTCATGCCGCACTTGCGGCCAACCAATCCGATACTCATCTTCGTATCCTGTCTGTCGCTCAACCGAGCTTGATCTGGACATCGACGCCAGCGGCGAGATCAAGCTTCATGAGCGCGTCCACGGTCTTGTCGTTCGGGTCGACGATGTCGAGCACGCGCTTGTGGGTACGGGTCTCGTACTGGTCGCGTGCATCCTTGTCGACGTGCGGCGACGTCAGAATGGTGTACCGCTCGACCTTGGTCGGGAGCGGAATCGGGCCGAGCACCGTGGCGCCCGTGCGCTTCGCCGTCTCGACGATCTCGCTGGCCGAGCGGTCGATCAGCCGGTGATCGTATGCCTTCAGCCGAATCCGAATCTTCTGGTTCGCCATAAACCGTGTCCTGTTGTCGAAAGAACGTCATGTGAAACGAAGCGGCTTCTCACCGCTCCGCACTACCTTTTGCCACCACTTCGGCGCCGCCCGATGCATGGCGCGGCTTCCTTGAAAAACACCAGGCGAGCGTTGGTCAGCTCGCCTGGCGCAGTCCGGATCTCGCGCAAAAAGACGTGTCGACAGGGCCACCCTGTGATCACGTCGACTTGCGAGGGCCGTTCCACGGCCAGCGAACTCGAAGCGCATCCTGCGCCTCATTTCGCGGTTGGTCGTACGGAAAAACTTCCGCCCGACAAGTGAGCTGCGAAGTATACCTGCTAATTTCCCCTTAGGGAAGCGGCAAGGCAGTGAATCCAGACACACCCTGCTCCGCCCGTCGTCACCCGTCCTTCGGACCGGACCAACGACGGAAGCCATCCCGGCAGCGGAGCTGCCGGGATGGCGGGTTTTACTTGATGACCTTGGCCACCACGCCGGCGCCGACGGTGCGGCCGCCCTCGCGGATCGCGAAGCGCAGGCCTTCGTCCATCGCGATCGGGTGGATCAGCTCCACCGTCATCTTCACGTTGTCGCCCGGCATCACCATCTCCACGCCTTCCGGCAGCGTCACCGCACCGGTCACGTCGGTGGTGCGGAAGTAGAACTGCGGACGGTAGCCCTTGAAGAACGGCGTGTGACGGCCACCCTCGTCCTTCGACAGCACGTACACCTCGGCCTCGAAGTTCGTGTGCGGCGTGATCGTGCCCGGCTTGGCCAGCACCTGGCCGCGCTCCACGTCGTCACGCTTCAGACCGCGCAGCAGCAGACCGGCGTTGTCGCCCGCCTGACCCTGGTCCAGCAGCTTGCGGAACATCTCCACGCCCGTCACCGTGGTCTTCTGCGTGTCGCGGATGCCCACCACCTCGATTTCGTCGCCCACCTTGATCACGCCGCGCTCGATACGGCCGGTCACCACCGTGCCGCGACCCGAGATCGAGAACACGTCTTCCACCGGCATCAGGAACGGCTTGTCGATCGTGCGCACCGGCTCCGGAATGTAGCTGTCCAGCGCGTCCACCAGCTGGATGATCGACGGCACGCCGATCTCGCTCTGGTCGCCTTCCAGCGCCTTCAGTGCCGAACCCTTGATGATCGGCGTGTCGTCGCCCGGGAAGTCGTACTTGGAGAGCAGTTCGCGCACCTCCATCTCGACCAGCTCCAGCAGCTCGGCGTCGTCCACCATGTCCGCCTTGTTCAGGAACACCACGATGTACGGCACGCCCACCTGGCGCGACAGCAGGATGTGCTCGCGCGTCTGCGGCATCGGGCCGTCCGCCGCCGAGCACACCAGGATCGCACCGTCCATCTGCGCCGCACCCGTGATCATGTTCTTCACGTAGTCGGCGTGACCCGGGCAGTCCACGTGCGCGTAGTGGCGCTTCGGCGACTCGTACTCCACGTGCGACGTCGAGATCGTGATGCCACGCGCCTTCTCTTCCGGCGCCATGTCGATCGCGTCGTAGGCCTTGAACTCGCCACCAAAACGCTCCGCCCCGACCTTCGTCAGCGCCGCCGTCAGCGTCGTCTTGCCGTGATCCACGTGACCAATCGTGCCGACGTTGACGTGCGGCTTGGTGCGTTCGAATTTACCCTTTGCCATGACTCAAACCTC
Organism: Rhodanobacter sp. KK11; assembly: GCF_033345435.1. Taxonomy (NCBI): domain Bacteria; kingdom Pseudomonadati; phylum Pseudomonadota; class Gammaproteobacteria; order Lysobacterales; family Rhodanobacteraceae; genus Rhodanobacter; species Rhodanobacter sp. KK11. The sequence goes on along the minus strand of NZ_JAWPMI010000001.1, from coordinate 897,369 downwards.
TGAGAGAACTTATTTGACGATACGCCCACGAATGGCCGCTTCTTTTGAGATTGCGGCCATGAATGGCCGCTTCCTGATCGTTACCGTCGCGATCAGGAAGATCGCACAAGTTATGCCTTCTTTATGACCTGCTCGGCGATATTGTTCGGCGCCTCGGCGTAGTGGTCGAATTCCATCGTGAAGGTGGCGCGGCCCTGGGTCAGCGAACGAATCGTCGTCGCGTAACCGAACATCTCGCCCAGCGGCACGAACGCGTCGATGGTCTTGCCCGACGGCGTGTCTTCCTGGCCGCGCAGGATGCCGCGACGGCGGCTCATGTCGCCCATCACGTCGCCCACGTAGTCTTCCGGCGTCACCACCTCGACCTTCATGATCGGTTCGAGCAGCACCGGGGAAGCCTTGGCGAAGCCTTGCTTGAACGCCATCGAGGCGGCCAGCTTGAACGCCATTTCGGACGAGTCGACGTCGTGGTAGGAGCCGAACACCAGCTTCACCTTGACCCCCACCACCGGGAAGCCCGCCAGCGGACCGCTGGTGATGGTTTCGCGCAAACCCTTCTCGACCGAGGGAATGAACTCCTTCGGAATCACGCCACCGGTGATTTCGTTGAGGAACAGGAAATCGTCCTTGATCAGCGGGGCCAGCTTCTCGTCGGCACGATCGGCATCGCTGATCGGCGACAGCTCGATCACCACGTGACCGTACTGGCCCTTGCCGCCGGACTGCTTGGCGTGCTTGTAGTCGGACTTCACGTCGCTGCTGCGGATCGTCTCGCGGTAGGCCACCTGCGGCTTGCCGACGTTGGCCTCCACGTTGAACTCGCGCTTCATGCGGTCAACCAGGATGTCCAGGTGCAACTCGCCCATGCCCGAAATGATGGTCTGGCCCGATTCCTCGTCGGTACGCACGCGGAACGACGGATCCTCCGCGGCAAGGCGGCTCAGCGCGACACCCATCTTCTCCTGATCGGACTTGGTCTTGGGCTCCACCGCCATCGAGATCACCGGTTCCGGGAACGTCATGCGCTCCAGGGTGATGACGTGATCCTGCGCGCACAGCGTGTCGCCGGTCGTCACGTCCTTCAGGCCGACCGCGGCTGCGATGTCGCCCGCGCGGACTTCCTTCAGTTCATGACGATCGTTCGCATGCATCTGCAGGATGCGACCGACGCGCTCCTTCTTCGACTTCACCGGGTTGTAGACCGAATCGCCGGCATTCAACACGCCCGAGTAGACACGGAAGAAGGTCAGCGAGCCGACGAACGGGTCGGTCATGATCTTGAACGCGAGCGCGGAGAACGGGGCCGTGTCGCTGGCCTCGCGATGCGCTTCCTTTTCGTTCTCGTCCACGCCACCCACCGGCGGGCGATCCTTCGGCGACGGCAGCAGATGCACCACCGCGTCCAGCATGGCCTGCACGCCCTTGTTCTTGAAGGCGGTACCGCAGTAGACCGGGATGATCTCGTTGGCCAGCGTGCGCTGACGCAGGCCCGCGATGATCTCGTCCTCGGAAAGCGCGCTCCCCTCGAGGTACTTGTTCATCAGCTCTTCGCTGGCTTCGGCGGCCGACTCGACCATGAAGCTGTGCGCCTCATTCGCCTTGTCGACGAGATTGGCCGGGATGTCCTGGTACTCGAACTTCATGCCCTGGGACGCCATGTCCCAGATGATCGCCTTCATCTTGAGCAGATCGATCACGCCTTCGAAGCCGTCCTCAGCGCCGATCGGCACCACCATCGGCACCGGATGCGCACCCAGGCGCGACTTCAGCTGGTCGACCACCTTGTCGAAGTTGGCGCCGGTGCGGTCCATCTTGTTGATGAACGCAAGGCGCGGCACCTTGTACTTGTTGGCCTGGCGCCACACGGTCTCGGACTGCGGCTGCACGCCGCCGACGGCGCACAGCACGAACACCGCGCCATCGAGCACGCGCAAGCTGCGCTCCACCTCGATGGTGAAGTCCACGTGTCCCGGGGTGTCGATGATGTTGAAGCGATGCTGGTCCATCGAGCCATCCATGCCCTTCCAGAACGCCGTGGTGGCGGCGGAGGTGATGGTGATGCCGCGCTCCTGCTCCTGCTCCATCCAGTCCATCGTGGCCGAACCCTCATGGGTTTCGCCCAGCTTGTGGTTGACGCCGGTATAGAACAGGATGCGCTCCGTGGTCGTGGTTTTGCCCGCATCGATGTGGGCCATGATGCCGAAGTTGCGGTAGCGCTCGATAGGAGTGGTGCGTGCCATGGATGTATACCTTTGCCGGACAACCTGTCCTGATTAGCGCAACCATCCGGGTCGCGTTTCGTTTGAGGACCCGCCCAGTGCGGCGAGATGCCCTTGCCGCCAGCTGGGGCGGTCCGGGCCGAGCTCCGCCAGGCGTGGCGGATAGTCCTGGCTGTCAGGATGACGGCCAGGACAAAGCCGCTTACCAGCGGTAGTGCGAGAAGGCCTTGTTGGCTTCCGCCATGCGGTGCGTTTCTTCACGCTTCTTGGCGGCACCACCGCGGCTCTCCGAAGCTTCCAGCAGTTCGGCAGCCAGCTTGCGCGGCATCGAGGTCTCGCCGCGCTTGCGCGCCGCGTCGATGACCCAGCGCATGGCCAGCGCCATGCGTCGACCCGGACGCACTTCGACCGGCACCTGGTAGGTGGCGCCGCCGACACGACGGGACTTCACCTCGACCGCCGGGGCGATGTTGTTCAGTGCCTTCTCGACCAGGGCCACCGGCTCGGCGTTCTTCTCGCCGATGTGCTGCAACGCGCCGTAGACGATGCTTTCAGCGACCGACTTCTTGCCACTCTTCATCACCATGTTGATGAAGCGGGCGATCAGCTGGCTGCCGTGCTTGGGATCGGGCAGAACCAGACGGGCGGGATGTGAACCTTTACGCGACATGTTTGTTGTCCGTTATTTTGGCGGACATTCCTGCCCGCTTGAAAAGCGGCCAGCAAAGGCCGCATGACATTATTTCTTCGGGCGCTTGGCGCCGTACTTCGAGCGCGACTGGCGGCGCTTGGTGACGCCGGCGCAGTCGAGGCTGCCGCGCACCGTGTGGTAACGCACGCCAGGCAGATCCTTGACGCGGCCGCCACGGATCAGCACCACCGAGTGCTCCTGCAGGTTGTGACCCTCGCCGCCGATGTAGCTGATGACCTCGAAGCCGTTGGTCAGGCGCACCTTGGCTACCTTGCGCAGGGCCGAGTTCGGCTTTTTCGGAGTGGTCGTGTAGACGCGTGTGCAGACGCCGCGACGCTGCGGACTGCTCTGCAGGGCCGGTGACCCGCTCTTGTAGGTCTTGGGGCTGCGGTTTTTGCGCACCAACTGGTTGACTGTCGTCATGCGAAGCTGTTCCTGAAAACATAAAGGCAGCCCGAATAAGCTCGGTCTGCCAAGAAGCGGGAATTTAACATGAGCGGCCTGCCATAGGCAAGCCAACGCCCAGCCGTCCTGGACCCGAACACGAGGTGCATCCCTGCACCTCATTTCGTATGTCAGCGAGCAATACCCTGAACGGGCTTACTCGACACCGTTTTCACTACCGGCCGGAGCCTCGGCGAACGAGACTGCGGACGTGGAACCGGAAAGAGTCTCCAGTTCCGTGGCGGTCAAACCGCCCTGGCGGCGACGCGATGCGTGGTACGCCAGACCCGTGCCTGCCGGAATAAGACGGCCGACAATAACATTTTCCTTCAGCCCACGCAAGGTATCGCGCGTGCCACGCACCGCCGCTTCGGTAAGGACGCGGGTGGTTTCCTGGAACGAGGCTGCCGAGATGAACGACTCGGTGGCCAGCGACGCCTTGGTGATGCCCAGCAGCACCGACTGGTACTCGGCCGGACGCTCGCCCTTGGCGACCGCGCGCTCGTTCTCGCCGTTGATCCGCACGCGCTCGACCTGCTCGCCGCGCAGATAGTGGCTCTCGCCCGGTTCGACGATCTCGACCTTGCGCAGCATCTGGCGAATGATCGCCTCGATGTGCTTGTCATTGATCTTAACGCCCTGCAGGCGGTACACGTCCTGGATCTCCTTGACCAGGTAGGTGGCCAGCGGCTCCACGCCGAGCAGGCGCAGGATGTCGTGCGGATTCGGCTCGCCGTCGACGACGGTCTCGCCCTTCTCCACATGCTCGCCTTCGAACACGATGACCTGGCGCCACTTGGGAATCAGCTCCTCGTGCTCGTTGCCGTCGGCGTCCTTGATGATCAGGCGCTGCTTGCCCTTGGTGTCCTTGCCGAAGCTGACGATGCCGGAGCGCTCGGCCAGGATCGCCGGCTCCTTCGGCTTGCGCGCCTCGAACAGGTCGGCCACGCGCGGCAGACCGCCGGTGATGTCGCGGGTCTTGGAGGTTTCCTGCGGGATGCGCGCGATGACGTCGCCCACGCCCACTTCGGCACCGTTCTGGATCGACACGATCGCGCCGGCCGGCAGGAAGTACTGCGCAGCGATGTCGGTGCCCGGCAACTTCAGCTCGCGGCCCTTGGCGTCTTCCAGGCGCACGATCGGACGCAGGTCCTTCGCCTGCGCGCCGCGACGCTTCGGATCGGTGACCACCGCCGACTCCAGGCCGGTCAGCTCGTCGGTCTGGCTCTGCACGGTGACGCCATCGAGGAAATCGATGAAGCGCACCACGCCGGCCACCTCGGTGACGATCGGATGGGTATGCGGATCCCAGTTCGCCACGGTCTGGCCCGGCTTGACCGGCGCGCCATCCTTGACCGCGATGACGGCGCCGTACGGCACCTTGTAGCGCTCGCGCTCGCGACCACTGGAATCGATCACGCTCAGCTCGCCCGAACGCGACACCGCAACCAGATGGCCGGACTTGTGCTGCACCGACTTCAGGTTGTTGAACTTCAGCGAACCGGTGGTCTTCACCGTTACGTTGTCCACTGCCGCCGCTCGCGAAGCCGCGCCGCCGATGTGGAACGTACGCATGGTCAGCTGGGTGCCGGGCTCGCCGATCGACTGCGCGGCGACCACGCCCACGGCCTCGCCCATGTTGACCAGGTGGCCACGGGCCAGGTCGCGGCCGTAGCACAGCTTGCACACGCCATGGACGGCCTCGCAGGTGATCGGCGAGCGTACCTTGACGATCTGCACGCCGGCCTTGTCGAGCTTCTCGACCAGCGCCTCGTTGAGCAGGGTGTCGCGGGTGACGATCGGGCGGTCGTCGTCGCCGGGGGCGTAGACGTCCTCGACCACCACGCGGCCCAGCACGCGGTCGCGCAACGGCTCGACCACGTCGCCGCCTTCGACGATCGGCTGCATGGTGATGCCGTCTTCGGTGCCGCAGTCGTCCATGGTGATGACCACGTCCTGCGCCACGTCGACCAGGCGACGGGTCAGGTAACCGGAGTTGGCGGTCTTCAGCGCCGTGTCCGCCAAGCCCTTGCGGGCGCCGTGGGTGGAGTTGAAGTACTGCAGCACGTTCAGGCCTTCGCGGAAGTTGGCCTTGATCGGGGTCTCGATGATCGAGCCGTCCGGGCGCGCCATCAGGCCGCGCATGCCGGCCAGCTGGCGGATCTGCGCCACCGAGCCGCGCGCGCCGGAGTCGGCCATGATGTACAGCGAGTTCATCGACTTCTGGCTGACCGTGTTGCCCTCGGCGTCGACCACCTTCTCGGTGCCGATGCCGTCGATCATCGCCTTGGCCACCTGCTCGCTGGTGCGCGACCAGATGTCGACCACCTTGTTGTAGCGCTCGCCGGCGGTGACCAGGCCCGACTGGTACTGCTGCTGGATCTCGACGACTTCCTTTTCGGCCTCGTCGAGAATGGTCTTCTTCTCGCCCGGGATCAGCATGTCGTCAATGCCGATCGAGATGCCCGCGCGCGTGGCGAACCGGTAGCCGGTGTACATCAGCTTGTCGGCGAACACCACGGTTTCCTTCAGGCCCAGCCGGCGGTAGCTGGAGTTGATCAGGCGCGAGATGTTCTTCTTGGTCAGCTCGGTGTTGGCCAGTTCGAACGGCAGGCCTTCCGGCAGAATCTCGGCCAGCAGCGCGCGGCCCACGGTGGTCTCGACCAGCCTGGTCTCGCTGCTGCGCGTGCCGTCCTCGCCGATATGTACCTGCTTCAGGCGTACCTTGACCTTGGCATGCAGCTCTGCCGCACGGTTGTCGTAGGCACGACGAGCTTCGGCGATGCCGGAGAACACCATGCCGGTGCCCTTGGCGTTGATCAGCTCGCGGGTCATGTAGTACAGGCCCAGCACCACGTCCTGGGTCGGCACGATGATCGGCTCGCCGTTGGCGGGCGACAGGATGTTGTTGGACGACATCATCAGCGTGCGCGCTTCCAGCTGCGCCTCGATCGACAGCGGCACGTGCACGGCCATCTGGTCGCCGTCGAAGTCGGCGTTGAACGCGGTACAGACCAGCGGGTGCAGCTGGATCGCCTTGCCCTCGATCAGCTTCGGCTCGAACGCCTGGATGCCGAGACGGTGCAGCGTCGGCGCGCGGTTCAGCAGCACCGGATGCTCGCGGATCACCTCTTCGAGGATGTCCCAGACCTGGCCTTCCTCGCGCTCGACCAGCTTCTTCGCCGCCTTGATGGTGGTGGCTTCGCCACGCGCCTGCAGCTTGGCGAAGATGAACGGCTTGAACAGTTCCAACGCCATCTTCTTCGGCAGGCCGCACTGGTGCAGGCGCAGCGTCGGGCCGACCACGATCACCGAACGGCCGGAATAGTCCACGCGCTTGCCGAGCAGGTTCTGGCGGAAGCGGCCCTGCTTGCCCTTGATCATGTCGGCGAGCGACTTCAGCGCGCGCTTGTTGGTGCCGGTGATGGCCCGGCCGCGGCGGCCGTTGTCGAGCAGCGCATCGACCGACTCCTGCAGCATGCGCTTCTCGTTGCGCACGATGATGTCCGGCGCGTTGAGTTCGAGCAGCCGCTTCAGGCGGTTGTTGCGGTTGATCACGCGGCGGTACAGGTCGTTCAGGTCGGAGGTGGCGAAGCGGCCACCGTCCAGCGGCACCAGCGGACGCAGATCCGGCGGCAGCACGGGAAGGACGGTCAGCACCATCCACTCCGGCTTGTTGCCGGATTCGAGGAACGCCTCGATCAGCTTCACGCGCTTGGTCAAGCGCTTGAGCTTGGTCTCGGAATTGGTCGAGGCAATCTCTTCCTTCAGACGGATCACTTCGCCCGGCAGGTCGAGCGACTTCAGCAGGTGGAACACCGCCTCGGCGCCCATCCGTGCATCGAACTCGTCGCCGTGTTCTTCGGTCGCTTCCAGGTACTGGTCTTCGCTGAGCAGCTGGCCGCGCTCCAGCGCGGTCATGCCCGGATCGATCACCACGAAGGCCTCGAAGTACAGGATGCGCTCGATGTCGCGCAGCGTCATGTCCAGCATCAGGCCGATGCGCGAAGGCAGCGACTTGAGGAACCAGATGTGCGCGGTCGGGCTGGCCAGTTCGATGTGGCCCATGCGCTCGCGGCGCACCTTGGCCAGCGTCACTTCGGTGCCGCACTTCTCGCACACCACGCCGCGGTGCTTCATGCGCTTGTACTTGCCGCACAGGCACTCGTAGTCCTTCACCGGACCGAAGATGGCGGCGCAGAACAGGCCGTCACGCTCCGGCTTGAAGGTGCGGTAATTGATCGTTTCCGGCTTCTTCACTTCGCCGTACGACCACGAGCGGATCAGCTCCGGCGAAGCGAGCGCGATCTTGATCGCGTCGAAATCCGGCGTCGCACGCTGCTGATTGAACAGATTGAGCAGGTCTTTCATTTGAATCTCCGATCGGAGCAAATTCTTGGGCGGGCCAGGGGTCAAACGGGCTGGGCCGGGGACTCGGAACCCGGGTTTTCCGGACGGCGCCTTCGGCCAGTCCTCGACCCGGGATTCCGAACCCCGCGCCTCACTTGACCTCTTCCAGATCGATGTCGATGGCGAGCGAGCGGATTTCCTTCACCAGCACGTTGAAGGACTCCGGCATGCCTGCTGACATCTCGTGGTTGCCGTCGACGATGTTCTTGTACATCTGGTTGCGGCCCTGCACGTCGTCGGACTTCACCGTCAGCATCTCCTGCAGGGTGTAGGCCGCGCCATAGGCTTCCAGCGCCCACACTTCCATCTCGCCGAAGCGCTGGCCGCCGAACTGGGCCTTGCCGCCCAACGGCTGCTGGGTGACCAGCGAGTACGGGCCGGTGGAACGCGCGTGCATCTTGTCGTCGACCAGGTGATTGAGCTTCAGGTAGTGCATGTAGCCCACGGTGACCGGGCGGTCGAACGCCTCGCCGGTACGGCCGTCGTACAGCGTGGTCTGGCCCGATTCGGGCAGGCCCGCCAGCCTCAGCATCGCCTTGATCTCGGTCTCCTCGGCGCCGTCGAACACCGGCGTGGCCATCGGCACGCCTTCCTGCAGGTTGGTCGCCAACGCCAGGATCTCGGCATCGGTGAGCGACTTCAGGTCGACATGCTGCACGGCGCCGGCAACGTGGGTGTTGTAGATCTGGTCGAGGAACTTGCGGATCTCGGCCACCTTCTCCTGTGCCTCGAGCATCTTCTGGATCTTCTTGCCCAGGCCCTTGGCGGCCCAGCCCAGGTGCACTTCCAGGATCTGCCCGATGTTCATGCGCGACGGCACGCCCAGCGGGTTCAGCACGATGTCCACCGGCACGCCGTCAGCGGAATACGGCATGTCCTCCACCGGCACCACGTTGGACACCACGCCCTTGTTGCCGTGGCGGCCGGCCATCTTGTCGCCCGGCTGGATGCGGCGCTTCACGGCCAGGAACACCTTGACCATCTTCAGCACGCCCGGCGCGAGGTCGTCGCCCTGGGTGATCTTGCCCTGCTTCTCCTTGAAGCGCTTGTCGAATTCTTCCTTGTGGCGCTTGATCTGGTCGGCGGCGCGCTCGAGGAACTCGGTGACGTCCTCGTCCTTCACGTTGATCTTGAACCAATCGTCCTTCTTCAGGCCGTCGAGGTAGGCATCGGTGATCTCGGCGCCACGCTTCAGGCCGCCCGGGCCGCTCATCGCGGACTTGCCGACCAGCTGGGTGCGCATGCGGCTGTAGATCGCGCCTTCGAGGATGCGGAACTGGTCGTCCAGGTCCTTGCGGATCCGCTTGATCTCGGTTTCCTCGATCTGCTTGGCGCGCTTGTCCTTCTCGATGCCGTCGCGGGTGAACACCTGCACGTCGATGACGGTGCCGTCCATGCCCGGCGGCACGCGCAGCGAGCTGTCTTTCACGTCGGACGCCTTCTCGCCGAAGATCGCGCGCAGCAGCTTCTCTTCCGGCGTCAGCTGGCTCTCACCCTTCGGCGTGACCTTGCCGACCATGATGTCGCCGGCCCTCACCTCGGCGCCGATGTAGACGATGCCGGACTCGTCCAGGCGCGCCAGCGCCTGCTCGCCCACGTTCGGGATGTCGGCGGTGATTTCCTCGGCGCCCAGCTTGGTGTCGCGCGCGATGCACGACAGCTCCTCGATGTGGATCGAGGTGTAGCGGTCTTCCTGCACGACGCGCTCGGAGAGCAGGATCGAGTCCTCGAAGTTGTAGCCGTTCCACGGCATGAACGCGATCAGCATGTTCTGGCCGAGCGCCAGCTCGCCCAGGTCGGTCGACGAACCGTCGGCCAGCGTGTCGCCCTTCGCCACCACGTCGCCGACGTTCACCAGCGGACGCTGGTTGAGGTTGGTGTTCTGGTTGGAGCGGGTGTACTTGGTCAGCGTGTAGATGTCGACGCCGGCGTCGTTGTCGCCGACTTCCTCCTCGTTCACGCGCACCACGATGCGCGCCGCGTCGACCTGGTCGATCACGCCGCCGCGCCTGGCGGAGACGATGACGCCCGAATCGCGCGCCACCGCGCGCTCGATGCCGGTACCGACCAGCGGAGTCTGCGAACGCAGCGTGGGCACGGCCTGGCGCTGCATGTTCGCGCCCATCAGCGCGCGGTTCGCGTCGTCATGCTCCAGGAACGGCACCAGTGCCGCGGCGACCGACACGGTCTGCATCGGCGAGACGTCCATGTAGTCGACCTCGGAGGCCGGACGCAGCTCGGATTCACCGCGGAAACGGCAGGACACGAAGTCCTCCAGGAACGCGCCATGCTTGTCCAGCGGCGAGTTCGCCTGGGCGATCACGTGGTCGCCTTCCTCGATCGCCGACAGGTAGTCGACCTTGTCGGTGACCTTGCCGTTGGCCACTTTGCGGTACGGCGTCTCGAGGAAGCCGTAGGCATTGGTGCGGGCGTACACGGCCAGCGAGTTGATCAGGCCGATGTTCGGCCCTTCCGGCGTCTCGATGGTGCACACGCGGCCATAGTGGGTCGGGTGGACGTCGCGCACCTCGAAGCCGGCGCGTTCGCGGGTCAGGCCGCCCGGCCCGAGCGCGGAGACGCGGCGCTTGTGTGTCACTTCCGACAGCGGATTGTTCTGGTCCATGAACTGGGACAGCTGCGAGGAACCGAAGAACTCCTTCACCGCCGCCGCGACCGGCTTGGCGTTGATCAGGTCCTGCGGGGTCAGGCCATCGGCCTCGGCCAGGCTGAGGCGCTCGCGCACCGCACGCTCCACGCGCACCAGGCCGATGCGGAAGGTGTTTTCCGCCATCTCGCCGACCGAACGCACGCGGCGGTTGCCCAGGTGGTCGATGTCGTCGACGGTACCGTGGCCGTTCTTGATGTCGATCAGCACCTTCAGCACGTCGAGGATGTCGGACGACTCGCCCTGCTCCTTGACCAGCCGCTGCGCCTCGTCCTCCTTGCGCTCGCTGAAGTACTTGTAGTCGTACAGCACGCCCGGGCCGAGGATGTCCTTGCGGCCCACGCGACGGTTGAACTTCATCCGGCCGACGCTCGACAGGTCGTAGCGGTCGAAGGTGAAGAACAGATTGAAGAACAGGTTCTGCGCGGCGTCCTTGGTCGGCGGCTCGCCCGGACGCATCATGCGGTAGATCTCCACCAGCGCCTCCAGCGGCGTCTTGGTGTTGTCGATGCGCAGGGTGTGCGAGATGTAGGCGCCACGGTCGAGATCGTTGACGTACAGCGTCGGCACGACCTCGATGCCGGCCTTGCGGAAGGCCTCCAACTGCTCGGCGGTGATCTCGTCATTGGCCGAAGCCAGCAGCTCGCCGGTCTTGGCGTCGACGATGTCCTTCGCCACGATGCGGCCGACCGGGTAGTCGTCCGGCACTTCCAGCGCGGTGATGTTCTCGGCCGCCAGCTGGCGCACGTGGCGCGCAGTGATGCGCTTGCCGGCTTCCACCAGCACCTTGCCGCCAATCGCCAGGTCGAAGGAGAGCGTCTCGCCGCGCAGACGCTCGGCGACCAGCTCCAACGTGGTGCCGCCCTTCTTGCCCAGGTGGAACACGTTGTGCTCGAAGAAGATGCCCAGCATCTCCTCGTTGCTGTAGCCCAGCGCGCGCAGCAGCACCGTTACCGGCAGCTTGCGGCGGCGGTCGATGCGGGTGAACAGCGCGTCCTTCGGGTCGAACTCGAAGTCCAGCCAGGAGCCGCGGTAGGGGATCACGCGGGCGGAGAACAGCAGCTTGCCCGAGCTGTGCGTCTTGCCGCGGTCGTGGTCGAAGAACACGCCAGGCGAACGATGCAGCTGCGAGACGATCACGCGCTCGGTACCGTTGATGATGAAGGTGCCGGTGTCGGTCATGAGCGGGATCTCGCCCATGTAGACCTCCTGCTCCTTGATGTACTTGACCACCTTCTTCGAGGCCGGGCTGTCCTTGTCGTAGATGACCAGGCGCACGGTGGTACGCAGCGGCGCGCCGAAGGTCATGCCGCGGTTGCGGCACTCGCGCTCGTCGAAGGCCGGCTCGCCGAGGCGGTAGTCGACGTACTCGAGCGCGGCGTTGCCCGAATAGCTGGTGATCGGGAACACTGACTTCAACGCGGCATGCAGACCCTTGTCGCCGCGCTGTTTCGGCGCGACATGCTCCTGCAGGAACTCCCGGTAGGAATCGGTCTGGATGGTCAGCAGGTTCGGCACGCCCAGTACGGGCGGACGCTTGCCAAAATCCTTGCGGATGCGTTTCTTCTCGGTAAACGAGTAGGCCATGATCGGTAGCGCCTCGGTTCGCAGTGGCGCCGGTGGTGCACACACCGGCTGAATGAAAAATCAGATGTTCGACAAATCCGCGGATTCGGGAATCGAGAATGGGGAATCGACCGGCGAATCCCTATTCTCCATTCCCCTCCTCGCCCGACTCTTTCGCGCCTAAGCAGGCAAAGCCCGGGGGCTCGCGCCCCCAGGCTTGCTTGACGCTAGATCAAACTGATGGCGCGCAAGGGCGCCGATTACTTCAGTTCGACCGTGGCGCCGGCAGCTTCGAGGTCCTTCTTGAACTTCTCGGCATCTTCCTTCGACACGGCTTCCTTCAGGACGCCGCCCGCCTCGGTGAGGTCCTTGGCTTCCTTCAGGCCCAGGCCGGTGATCGCGCGGACGGCCTTGATCACGTCGACCTTCTTGGCGCCGGCGTTCTTCAGGATGACGTCGAACTCGGTCTGCGCCTCGGCAGCCGGGCCGGCAGCGGCCGGGCCGGCGGCAACCATCACCGGAGCGGCGGCGGTCACGCCGAACTTCTCTTCGATGGCCTTCACCAGGTCCATCACTTCCATCAGCGACTTGGCGGCGACGGCTTCAACGATCTGTTCGTTGGTCAGGGACATTTGTTTTACCTCTGGGGTGGATTCGATTTGATAAGTAGACGAAAGGACTCAGGCGGGCTCGGCTTCGGCCGGGGCCTCGGCGACGGTTTCGCCGCCACCCTGCTTGTCGGCCACGGCCTTGACCACGCGGGCGAACATCGTGGCCGGCTCGGCCAGCACGCGGGCCAGCATGGCCAGCGCCTGTTCGCGGGTCGGCAGCGAGGCCAGCACGTCGACGTGGGAGGCCGGCAGCAGCTTGCCTTCCACCGAAACGAGCTTCGCCTTCAGCTTGTCGTTGTCCTTGGCGAATTCCTTGATCAGACGCCCGGCGGCGCCGGGTTCCTCGGTCGAGAATGCGTACAGCAGCGGACCGACCAGGGCGCCCTTGACGACCTCGAACTCGGTACCGGCCACGGCGCGCGACGCCAGCGTGTTCTTGACCACTCGCAGATACACGCCGGATTCGCGGGCCTTCTTGCGCATCGCGGTCATCTGGGCGACCGTGGTGCCCGCATACTCGGCAGCGACCAGGGAGTGGGCCTTCGCGGCAACTTCTGCCAACTCGGCGACTACTTCTTGCTTCTGAGACAGATTGAGAGCCATTAGCACTCCTCCAAATGAACTCCGCCCGCGGCTCCTGCCGCCGGCGGTCCTGGGGCGGCGCCATCCATGACGCCGGGGACACTTCGGTCCCGGGTGTTGGCCTTTCCAGAAAATCGAAACCCTTCCAGAAGGGGCAGCACCATCTGCGCAGGCCGGATTTGCGAGAAACCCGATTAAGCGTTCGAGGCTGGCGGCGACGGCGATTCCCTGCCTTTGAGCGAGCTCCCTGCCCGTCGTCGTCGCGAGTCGAACGCGCCTGCGGTCTTTGACAGCGGCCCCGGCCCTCGAACGAGGAACCGGGACTGCCCTCAAAAACTGCCCGCATCGGCGAGAGGCCGGTACGGGGCTTGAGTCTTACTTGGCGGAGATGGCCAGCGAGGAGGTATCGACGGCGACGCCGACGCCCATCGTGCTGGACAACGCCACTTTCTGCAGGAACTGGCCCTTCGCCGTGGCCGGCTTGGCCTTCAGCAGGTCGGCGATCAACGCGTTCAGGTTGTCCGCGAGCTGGCTGGCTTCGAAGCTGGCCTTGCCGATGGTGGCGTGGATGATGCCCGCCTTGTCGTTGCGGAACTTCACCTGGCCGGCCTTGGCGTTCTTCACTGCAGTGGCGACGTCGGCCGTGACCGAGCCGTCCTTGGGGTTCGGCATCAGGCCGCGCGGACCGAGCAGCTGGCCCAGCTTGCCGACGACGCGCATTGCGTCCGGCGTGGCGATCACGCGACCGAAGTCGAGCTCACCGCCCTGCATGCGCTCGGCCAGGTCGTCCATGCCGACGGCGTCGGCGCCGGCGGCCTTCGCGGCCTCGGCTTTCTCGCCCGGCGGGCAGAACACGGCCACCTTGACGGTCTTGCCGGTGCCGTGCGGCAGCAACGAGGAGCCACGCACGCCCTGGTCCGACTTCTTCGCGTCGATGCCCAGACGCACGGCCACGTCCACCGATTCGGCGAACTTCGCCTTGGCGTTGTCCTTGACGATCTTCAGGGCCTCTTCCAGGGCATAGAATTTGCCCGGATGCACCGCGGCCTGCGCTGCCTTCATGCGCTTCGTGATCTTCGCCATGTCTTAACCCTCCACCGTCAGGCCCATGCTGCGGGCGCTACCGGCAATGGTGCGCACCGCGGCGTCAAGGTCGGCAGCCGTGAGATCCGGCTCCTTCTGCTTCGCAATGTCTTCCAGCTGCTTGCGGGTGACCTTGCCGACCTTGTCGGTATTGGGCTTGGACGAACCCTTGGCGACACCGGTGGCCTTCTGCAGCAGGATGGTGGCGGGTGGGGTCTTGGTGATGAAGGTGAAGCTGCGGTCGGAGTACGCCGTGATGATGGTCGGGATCGGCAGACCCGGCTCCAGCTTCTGCGTGGCGGCATTGAACGCCTTGCAGAACTCCATGATGTTCAGGCCGCGCTGGCCGAGGGCGGGGCCCACCGGCGGCGACGGGTTGGCCTGGCCGGCCTTGACCTGCAGCTTGATGTAACCGACGACTTTCTTTGCCATGGGATTTTCCTCGCGAGTCCGAACGCCTTGCGGCTCCTCGCTGTTCACCGTTCCGTGGATGGAGGGAAGATCTGCCTCGTGCAGATCCGAAACACGGGCACGCAGGGCCAAAAAGACCCCGCGCGAACCGCACAGTATAGAGATTTAACGGGCTATCAGCAAGCCCTGTGCCAGCACGGGCAGCAAAGCAGGTAGCAAGGACGGACGGATCCGGTCGACCGCCCCGCTTCACGGCGGGAAAAGGACGAAGGCGCCGGGCGAACCCGCCCCGACGCCCCTCTTGCCGGACTCAGGCCTTTTCGACCTGGCCGAATTCCAGCTCCACGGGGGTCGAGCGGCCGAAGATCAGCACCGCCACGCGCAAGCGGCTCTTCTCGTAATTGACTTCCTCGACCACGCCGTTGAAATCGTTGAACGGACCCTCGGTGACGCGCACCATCTCGCCCGGCTCGAACAGCACCTTGGGCCTGGGCTTCTCGACGCCCTCGCGCACGCGGCTGAGGATAGCATCGGCTTCGCTGTCCTTGATCGGCAGCGGGCGGTCGGCAGTACCGCCGATGAACCCCATGACCTTCGGGGTTTCCTTGATCAGGTGCCAGCACTCGTCGTCGATCCGGGGCGACTTGCCCTCGGTGTTCGTCTCGATCTGCACCAGCACGTAGCCCGGGAAGAACTTGCGGTCGCTGCGCCGCTTCTGCCCGCCGCGCATCTCGATCACTTCCTCGGTCGGCACCAGCACTTCGCCGAACTTCTCCTCCATCGCGGCGCGCCTGATGCGCTCCTCGAGGGAGCGTTTCACCTGGTTCTCGAAACCCGAATAGGCGTGCACCACGTACCAGCGCTTGCTCATGCTCACCTCAACTACCCAGCTTCAGCAGCCAGTCGAGAATGACCGACTTCAGGATCAGGTCGATAAGACCCAGCAGCAGCGACAGCACGATCACCACCAGGATGATGATGCCGGTCGTCTTGATCGTTTCGTCGCGGGTCGGCCACACCACCTTGCGCATCTCGAACTGCGACTCGGCGATGAAGTTGCGTACCCGCCGGCCCAGCGCGGTGAACGCGGCAATCGCCGCCGCCGCCACGAATGCGGCCGCCACGCCCAACAGGCGTATCGACGATGAAATGCTGCCGTCCCGGCCGAACCAGGAGTAGGCGAAAATGCCGGCAGCCAGCACCAGCCCCGCCAGTACCAGCTTGCCGATGTCGGCGGCGTTCGTGCCCTTGGGCTGTTCTGCCTTGGTATTCATGCACTAGTGACCAGGTGTCGGCAGCATGTCGCGCCTTGCGGCCGACCCTGCCATCGCTACCCGTCTCGATCCTCGGGGAAGTGGCACGCCAGGAGGGACTCGAACCCCCAACCTGCGGTTTTGGAGACCGCTGCTCTGCCAATTGAGCTACTGGCGTACATGGCTTGAACTTCAAACACGACGGCGAGCGGCCTGAATCCGCTCGCCTCGTGAAGATTATTTCAGCCATCCTCCTTGATGGCAAAGATCAGACCGGCATCCTGCCGGACTTCTCACATTTGTTTAAGCCATCCTCCTTGATGGCAAAGATCAGACCGGCATCCTGCCGGACTTCTCACAAAAGCGTATTACTTGATGACCTTGGCCACCACGCCGGCGCCGACGGTGCGGCCGCCCTCGCGGATCGCGAAGCGCAGGCCTTCGTCCATCGCGATCGGGTGGATCAGCTCCACCGTCATCTTCACGTTGTCGCCCGGCATCACCATCTCCACGCCTTCCGGCAGCGTCACCGCACCGGTCACGTCGGTGGTGCGGAAGTAGAACTGCGGACGGTAGCCCTTGAAGAACGGCGTGTGACGGCCACCTTCGTCCTTCGACAGCACGTACACCTCGGCCTCGAAGTTCGTGTGCGGCGTGATCGTGCCCGGCTTGGCCAGCACCTGGCCGCGCTCCACGTCGTCACGCTTCAGACCGCGCAGCAGCAGACCGGCGTTGTCGCCCGCCTGACCCTGGTCCAGCAGCTTGCGGAACATCTCCACGCCCGTCACCGTGGTCTTCTGCGTGTCGCGGATGCCCACCACCTCGATTTCGTCGCCCACCTTGATCACGCCGCGCTCGATACGGCCGGTCACCACCGTGCCGCGACCCGAGATCGAGAACACGTCTTCCACCGGCATCAGAAACGGCTTGTCGATCGTGCGCACCGGCTCCGGAATGTAGCTGTCCAGCGCGTCCACCAGCTGGATGATCGACGGCACGCCGATCTCGCTCTGGTCGCCTTCCAGCGCCTTCAGCGCCGAACCCTTGATGATCGGCGTGTCGTCGCCCGGGAAGTCGTACTTGGAGAGCAGTTCGCGCACCTCCATCTCGACCAGCTCCAGCAGCTCGGCGTCGTCCACCATGTCCGCCTTGTTCAGGAACACCACGATGTACGGCACGCCCACCTGGCGCGACAGCAGGATGTGCTCGCGCGTCTGCGGCATCGGGCCGTCCGCCGCCGAGCACACCAGGATCGCACCGTCCATCTGGGCCGCACCCGTGATCATGTTCTTCACGTAGTCGGCGTGACCCGGGCAGTCCACGTGCGCGTAGTGGCGCTTCGGCGACTCGTACTCCACGTGCGACGTCGAGATCGTGATGCCACGCGCCTTCTCTTCCGGCGCCATGTCGATCGCGTCGTAGGCCTTGAACTCGCCACCAAAACGCTCCGCCCCGACCTTCGTCAGCGCCGCCGTCAGCGTCGTCTTGCCGTGATCCACGTGACCAATCGTGCCGACGTTGACGTGCGGCTTGGTGCGTTCGAATTTACCCTTTGCCATGAGCGCTAAACCCCGATGGAGTCAATGAATGGAAAAAACCGCCCGTTTCAGGGCCGGCCGTGACGGCCGAACGATGGTGCTCATGACAGGAATCGAACCTGTGACCTCTTCCTTACCAAGGAAGTGCTCTACCGACTGAGCTACATGAGCGTGTATTTCTGCAATCTTCCCTGACGGCAAAGATCAGGCCGGCGTCCTGCCGGACTCTTGAAAAAAATTTCCTGACGAGATCAATGGAGCGGGAGACGGGAATCGAACCCGCACCATCAGCTTGGAAGGCTGAGGTTCTACCATTGAACTACTCCCGCCCTGCGCGGAGCTCGTCGTGGTGGAGGGAGGTGGATTCGAACCACCGAAGGCGTAAGCCAGCAGATTTACAGTCTGCCCCCGTTGGCCGCTTGGGTATCCCTCCAACAAAGAACGCGTATTGTGTGGATCGGACCCCTGACTGTCAACACCTCGCGACGGTCATTCCGCGCCAGCCGGCGACGTTCCGCGGGCGTCGTCAGTCCGGTGAGGCCGCGCGCAGATCGACCAGTTGCTCCATGCCCTTGGACAGTTCCAGCAGCTGTCTTGCCTGCGCCTGCAGCCGCCGCTCGGCATCGTCACGCGGCTCCCAGTGCGGCACCGGGGCAGGCTTGCCGTCCGGGCTGTCCAGCGCCACGAACACCATCACGCAGCTGGTCGCCAGGCGTCGCTCGTCCTTGCGCAGGTCCTGCGCCAGCACGTCGACCGCCAGGTGCATGCTGCTGGTGCCGGTATGGATCAGGCGCGCCCGCACCGTCACCAGGTCGCCGATCAGGATCGGCGCCACGAACTGGATACCGCTGACCGAAGCGGTGACGCAGTACGCCCCGCTCCAGCCCACCGCACAGGCATAACCCGCCTGGTCGATCCACTTCATCGCCATGCCGCCGTGCACCTTGCCGCCGAAATTGACATCGGTGGGCTGGGCGAGGAAGCGGAAGGTCACTTCGCGCTGTTTTCCGGGCATGGGCTGGCACCTCGCGGACGACATCCGGGGCCAGGATTATGCCCGAACGTGCGCATCTCCCCGCACCTTCACGCCACTCGTCGACTTGCGGCCCGCCTTGGCTTCGTGGCTAGATGCCGCAAGGGAAACAGGGAGATCCACCGTTGGCCTTGCGCAGCATTGCATCACGGATGGCGCTGTGGGTTCTGCTCGGCTCCACGCTGGTGCTGGCGGCCACCGGAGCCTTGTTGCTCGCCCTGACCCGTACGCAGATCCTCGAACACACCCATCGTGAAGCCGCTTCCCTGGCAGCCAACGCCGGCAGCCAGATCCAGGCCCGGATCGACCGCATCGCGGTTTCGGCGCGCATGCTTGCGGCGATCATCGACACTCGCCAGGACGATGCCGAACCGCTGCTGCGCGACACCCTGGCCGCCGACCCGGACATGGACGGCCTGGCCGCGGTATTCAGGCCATCGCCGAACCCGGTCGACGCCCTGCCGCGTTCACCCTTCGTGAACCGGCTGGACAACGGCACCCTGAGCAGCCGCGACCTCGCGCGCGACGCCAGCCCCTACTGGAACAGCAACTGGTTCCTCGGCGGACTGGGCTGCAGCAGTGGTTGCTGGCAGCGACCGTTCTTCTCGCAATCCCGGCACCGCCAACTGATCAACTACTCCGTGGCGATCAGCCGCGGCGGGCACCCGGTCGGCATCATCAACGCCGACGTCACGCTCGACTGGTTGCACCGGATACTCGGCAGCCTGGCCAAGCCCGAGGGCGCCTATGCCTTCGTGCTGGACAGCGACGGCGACTATCTGGCGCACGACAACCCCGACCTGGTCGGCAAGCGCGGCATGGCGGACCTGCTCAAGGTACTGGCCAGCGACCGGGCCGAGTCGACGCGCCTGCCGAAGGCACAGAACCCGCGCGTGAACGGACCGGTCTGGGTCTATTCCGCCCCGATTGAAGGTACCCGCTGGCGATTCGGCCTGGTGGTGCCGGAATACCGGATCTATGCCGGAGTAAGGCACATCTTCCTGCTGAGCCTAGCCCTGGCCCTGCTGGCCCTGCTGGGCGTCGCCCTGATCACGCTGCTGACCATCCGCCGCACGATGGCGCCGCTCAGGATCCTGGCCGACCGCGCCGAGCGCGTCGCACGCGGCGAACTGGATTTCGGGCTGCCGCCGGCCCGGCGCCCCGACGAGGTCGGCCGCCTCACCCAGTCGTTCGACCAGATGCGGCGCGAACTGGCTCTGCACCTGGAAGACCTCGCGCGGGTGGCACGGGAGAAGCAGCGGCTGGCCAGCGAACTGGAAATCGCCCACCAGATCCAGATCGGCCTGTTGCCGAGCGAGCACTACCTCGATGCCGTGTGCTCCAGCTTCGAGCTGCACGCGGCGCTGCGCCCGGCCCGCGCCGTGGGCGGCGACCTCTACAGTTACTTCATGCTCGACCCGCAGCGCTTCTTCGTGATGGTCGGCGACGTCTCCGACAAGGGCATCCCGGCCGCCCTGTTCATGGCGCAGACGATCACCCTGGCCAAGGCGCTGGCGCCACGCGCGCAAACGCCGCGGAACCTGCTGCAACTGCTCAACCTGGAGCTGTGCCGCGGCAACGACAGCTGCATGTTCGTCACCCTGCTGTGCGGCCTGCTCGACACCGGCAGCGGCAGTCTCGCGCTTGCCAGCGCCGGCCACGAGCCGCCGGTCCTGTGCGGCCGTGGCGCGCCGCAACTGCTGGACTTCCCCACCGGTGCGGTGCTCGGCTTGTACGAAGACTCCGACTACCCGGAACACCGTCTGCGCCTGCACCAGGGCGAGACCCTGCTGATGTACACCGACGGCATCACCGAGGCCGGCAACCGCCAGCAACAGATGTACGGCATCGAACGCACCTTGCAAAGCCTCGCCCAGGTACCGTCGACGGCTCCCACCGCCGACTATATCGAGCGGCTGCTGGAGGACGTGGACCATTTCGTGGCGGACGCCGCGCAGGCCGACGACATCACCGTGCTGGCGCTGACCTGGCACGGCGCCGCCACGCCGGGTACCGAGATGCGCATCGGCAACCAGCTGGCGGAGGTGTTCGGCGTGCTCGACCGCTGCGAAAACCTGCTGGAGGAAGCCGAAGTGCCGGCCACCTTGCGCAGCGACATGCGCCTGGTGCTGGAGGAACTGATGGTCAACACCGTCGAATACGGCTATCCCGACGGGCGCCCGGGCCAGATCCGCATCCTGCTGCAGCCCCAGCCGGATGCCGTCGTGGTCGAATTGGTCGACGACGGCATCGCCTTCGACCCGCTGCAGTCGGCCACCCCGGACCTCACCGGCGATCTCGCCGACCGCGAAGAAGTCGGCGGCCTCGGCATCCACCTCGCCCGCACCATGGCCAGCGAAATGCGCTATACACGGGATGCCGACGGCAACCACCTGCTGCTTCGCTTCACCTACCCGAACCTGGATGGATCTTCGCCATGACGCTCAGTCTGCACCATGAGTTCTCCGCGCCCGACCGCATCGTCGTGCACGTCGGCGGCCGCCTCGACGCGATGACCTTCGGCGAATTCGACCAGGCCATGCTGGCCCTGCTGCCACGACTCGGCGACAGCGGCACCGTGGTGGTCGATCTGGCCGGGCTGGAATACGTCAGCAGTGCCGGGCTGCGCAGCTTCGCCAGGATTCGCAAGAGCATGCGCATCCGCAACGGCCATACCCTGCTGCTGAACCCGCAGCCGCAGGTGCGCAAGGTGTTCGACATCGTCAAGGCCGTGCCGGTGAACGAGGTCTTCACCAGCGCACAGGAACTCGATGCCTATCTGGACCGCATGCAGCGGCAGGTCATCGAAGGCGACGACGACGCCTGAACGAGCGGTACGGCGTCAGCGCGCCGGTTCGGGCAGCGCCAGCGGGTCGCCGCTGTAGATCGCCACGTGCGGCACGCCGTCCGCGCCGATCCAGCCGCGGTACATGCCCTCGGTATTGAACGGCAGCGCCATGCTGCCGTCGGCGCCCAGGATGATCGCGCCACCGTCGCCGCCCATCTGCGGGATCTCGTCGTTGATCACCGCCTGCCCGGCCTGCTGCGCGGATTCGTCCAGCATCGCCATGCGCAGGCAGATCTCGCGCGCGGCGGAAACGCGGATGTAGAACTCGCCCCAGCCCGTGCCCGACACTGCGCAAGCGGCGTTCGCATAGGTGCCGGCGCCGACGATCGGCGAATCGCCCACGCGGCCGTAACGCTTGTCGGTCATGCCACCGGTCGAGGTGCCCGCGGCAAGGCGGCCCTCACTGTCGCGCGCCACCGCACCGACCGTACCGAAGTGCTTCAACGCCGCCAGCCGCGCGCCGAGCTTCTCGCCCGCGGCGTCTTCCTGCAGTGCCTTCTGCAGATCCTGCCAACGCTTCTCGGTGCGGAAATAGGCGGGGTCGACCAGCTTGAAGCCCTGTTCGACGGCGAACTGCTCCGCGCCGGTGCCGACCATCATCACGTGCGGCGAATGCTCCATCACGGCGCGCGCCAGCAGCACCGGATGGCGCACCCGGTGCACGCCCGCCACGGCGCCGGCGGCCAGCGTCGCGCCGTCCATGATCGATGCGTCCAGTTCGTTCCTGCCGTCATGCGTGAACACCGCGCCGCGACCGGCGTTGAACAGCGGGTCGTCTTCCAGCACGGCGATCGCGGCGGTCACCGCATCCAGCGCCGGCTTGCCCGCCTTCAACCGCGCATGGCCGTTGCGCAGCGCCAGTTCCAGCGCGGCGCGCGCCTGCGCCTCGATCTGCGGCGTCATCTGCGCACGCTCCACTCCGGCGCCGCCATGGATCACCAGCAGCGGCGGCACCATGCCATGCAGGTCCAGCTTGCCGTCGTGCGCATCGGCGATCGTCTCGAACACCGGCCGCTGCACGCTGAGGTCGCGCAGGTCGATCCGGCTTTGCGTGCCGATGCCGGTCACCCGCACGCCGCGGTAGTCCAGCGGCTTGCCCGCTTCGATCCGCGCCGGCTGGCCTTGCGGACGCAGCAGCCAGGCGAAGCCGTTGTTAAGTGTGAACACCCGGCCGATACCGTTGCCATCGACGGCCAGCACCGTCCCTTCATCCACGCCCAGGCCAACCACGTCCGGGTGACCTTCGTGCCGCAACCGGGCGACGAAGGCGATCAGCCGGCCCTGCCGTTCGCGCGCATTGAAGTGGGTGTCGGTGATCACCTGCCGCAGGTGCGGCATGTGCAGGAAACCGTCGACCAGGGTGACGCCCTTGCCCAGCGGATCGGCCAGTGCCTCATCCGACGTGATGCTGCCGCCGTCCAGCGCGCCATAGGCGTGGCCGCCGAGGATCGCCAGGCCGGCGCTGCTGCCGCCGATCGGCTTGCCCGCGGCGACGTGCCGGTCCAGCAGTGCGTTCAGCGGGGTGCCCTTCCAGAACCGCACGTAGTTGGCCTGGTCGCCGCCGGCGAGGAAGATGCCGTCGGCCTGCCGCACGATCTCCAGCACCTGCGGATCGCTGGCCGCCGCGCGGCTGTGGAACACCAGCGTCTGCACCGAGGCCACGCCGCCGACGTCGTGGTACAGCTCCTTCTGCAGGTCGTCGGCGCCGGATGCGCGCAGGATCACGAAATGGCCGTGGCCACCCTTCGCCGCCAACCAGGCGAACGCCTGGTGCGGCCACTCGCCGCCGCCCATCAGCAGCAGCGCCGGCTCGGTCGCGCCGGGCCGGGTCGCCCCGCGATCGCCGATGCGGTAGTACTCGTAGCCCTGGCGCACGGCGGCAGGATCGGGCGTCCCGGCCAGTGCGCCGGAAGCCACCACGGCAAGATACGCCGCCAGCAGACAGGAGACGGCCGTGCGTAAGAGTCCAGACAGGTTTCTGGGCGAAATCATCGGTCGGCACCCCGAACCAGGAAGGCGTGGCATGCCACGGGATTGCGGCACCTGTCGAAGCCAAGACGAATGCCGAGGCCATTTCCCCCACGCTGTATTTTCTTGCGGAATCGGCGCTATGGTCGGCGCATGGACGACTCCCTCAACGCCTGGTTTGCCCGCGAGATCCTCGCGCACGAAGGTGCGTTGATGCGCTATCTGCTGCGCAACTGGTTCCATCGCGAGGAGATCCACGACCTGCGCCAGGAAATCTACGTACGCATCTACGAGGCCGCGGCGAAGAGCCGGCCGGCGATGCCGAAGTCCTTCCTGTTCGCCACCGCGCGCCATTTGATGACCGACCGCCTGCGTCGCGGCCGCGTCGTCTCGATCGAGGCCGTGGGTGATCTGGACGCGCTGAACGTCCTGGTAGACGAGGTCTCGCCGGAACGGCGGACGGGCGCGCGACAGGAGCTGAAGCGCCTGACCGATGCGTTCGACCGCCTGCCCGACCGCTGCCGCGAAGTGGTCTGGCTGCGTCGGGTCGAGGAACTGTCGCAGAAGCAGGTGGCGGCGCGCATGGGCATCAGCGAAAAGACCGTGGAGAAGCAGGTCGCCAAGGGCGCGCGCCTGATCGCGGACTATTTCTACGGCGGCAGCCACGCGCGCCGCCCTGCCCGCGGCGACGCGGCGGGCACCGCATACGGGAACGGACATGACCAGCAGCAGGGAGATTGAGCACGCCGCCGCCGCCTGGCTCGCCAGGCGCGACGCCGGCGACTGGAGCGAGCGCGACCAGCAGCAGCTGGACGCGTGGCTGGACGCGTCCGTGGGCCACCGCGTCGCCTTCGTCCGGCTCGACGCGGCGTGGCGGCAGAGCGACCGGCTGAAGGCGCTGGGCGCGGGCGTGCCCGCCGGCGTGGTGCCGGCACGCGGCAGCTGGGCGCCCTCGCCGTTCGGCGCCCCCCACGATCACGCGGGCGAGTCGCACCATCCCCGCCCCGGGCACATCCAGGTCGACGCGTCCCGACGCATCGCCCGCCGGCATCGGGGGCAGCGCCGCTCCCTGTTTCGCCATCTCGCCACCGCCGCGATGCTGGCCTTGCTCGTGTCGCTGGCACTGGTCTGGCGCCACTACGGCGCGGTGGAGCAGGTGTCCTACCGCACGGCGATCGGCGACCTGCAGGAGGTGCCGTTGGCCGACGGCTCCATCGCCACCCTGAGCAGCGACAGCCGCCTCGTGGTCACTCTGTCGCGCGGCGAACGCCACGTCGACCTGCAGCAGGGCGAGGCGTTCTTCGCGGTGGCCAAGGACCCCTCGCGGCCGTTCGTGGTCAGCGCCGGCGGTCGCCGGGTGACCGCCGTCGGCACCCGCTTTGCCGTGCGCCGCGACGCAGCCGACCTGCGCGTGGTGGTGACCGAGGGCCTGGTGCGGCTGGAATCGGACCGCCGGCCGAACGGCCTGCGCCAGCCCGCCACTCTGCTGCCTGCCGGCAGCGTGGCGCTGGCCAGCGACACCGGCGTGGTGGTGCACGCCGGCTCGGTGCAGCGGGCCGAGGAGTACCTCAGCTGGCGCAGCGGCTTCGTCAACTTCCACGACACGCCGCTGGCGGCCGCCGCCGCCGAGTTCAACCGCTACAACACGCGCAAGATCGTGATCGGCGACGCCAGCGTCGGCACCATGCGCGTGGGCGGCAACTTCCGCTGGTCCAACGTCGACGCCTTCGTGCGGCTGCTGGCGCAGGGCTTCCCGATCCAGGCCCGCCAGCAGGGCGACAGCATCGTGCTGACCCGGCGCTGACGCCGGCGCGGGCGGCCGGACATGGGGGGATTTGTGCCGGCCGTTCGTCCCGGCGTACATGGCGCGCGTCGTGTGCGCCCACCTGGGGAGAGGTGACGATGATCCGTTCGCTACGCAGCGCGATGTTCGTGCTGGCCTGTTCCGTGTCCGCCGCGGCATCGGCGCAGTCGGCAGCAGTCCGGCAGATCGATATCCCGGCCGGTGACCTGGTCACCGCGCTGGATACCCTGGCCCGCCAGTCCGGCGCGCAATTCATCTACCAGGCCGACCAGCTCAGGGGGCTGCGCACGTCCGGCGTGCACGGCACGCTGTCGGCGGACGCCGCGCTGGGGCAACTGCTGGCCGGCAGCGGCTTCACCGTGCACCGCGACGACTCCGGCGCCGTCGTCATCGTGAAGGGTGCCGGCCAGCCGGCCCGGTCGCCGGCGCCGCCCGCCGCCCCGGCCAGCAGTCGCAGCGCAGCTGCCGCGGACCCGCAGGAGGCCACCCGGCTGGACGAGATCCAGGTGACCGGCTCGCGCATCCCGCGCGCGCAGGTCGAAGGGCCGGCACCGGTCACCGTGATCACCGCCAGCGACATCAAGGCCAGCGGCTTCGCCAGCGTGCCCGACGTGATGCGCGCGATCACCCAGAACAGCGGCGAGACGCAGAGCCAGCAATCCTCCAGTGGCGCCGATTTTTCGCCCGGCGCGGAGGAGGTCGACCTGCGCGGGCTTGGCCCCAACCATACCCTGGTGCTGGTCAACGGCCGGCGCATCGCCGACTTCCCGCTGCCGTTCAAGGGCCGCAGCAACTTCACCGACATCTCCAACATCCCGATCGGCATGATCGAGCGCATCGAAGTGCTCACCGGCAGTGCCTCGGCGGTGTACGGCTCGGACGCGATCTCCGGCGTGGTGAACTTCATCCTGAAGCAGCAGGCCGACGGCACCACCATCGATGTGCGCTACGGCGACACCACCCGCGGCGGCGGCGCCTCGACCAAGCTCAACTTCTCCACCGGCTTCTCACGCGGCGACTTCAACCTGGTGTTCGGCGCCGAACTGCTCGCCCAGCAGCCGCTGTGGGCCTACCAGCGCAAGATCCAGGATTCCACCGCCGACGCGCCCACCGCGCGCTCGCAGGTGCCGCGGCGCACCTTCCTCAACGGCGACTGGTACGACGACTACATCGATCCGGGCCAGGCCACCTGCGACGCACTGGCCTACTTGAACGGCGGCACCACGGTGTACGCCAACCGGCCGCGCTACGGCAATTTTTGCGGCAGCGCGGAGTCGATCGGCTACGGCACCATCCTCAGCCAGCGCCGCGGCATCAACACCTACACCTCGGCCAACCTGAAGATCAGCGACACGCTGTCCTGGTTCGGCGACATGCAGCTGGGCTACAGCAAGGTGAAGCTGTTCCGCGACGTCGAGCAGTGGAACTACCAGGCACCCGACGGCAACGAGGACGGCTACTTCTACAACGCGCACAGCGGCGGCATCGAGAACTGGTACCGCCAGTTCACGCCGGAGGAAATGGGCGGGCTCGGCCGCGGCATGATCGAGAACACGCAGCGGACTTTCAGCCTGACCACCGGCTTCAAGGGCACGCTCGGCGAACGCTGGGACTACGAGGCCTCGCTCAGCCACTCGCAGTACAAGGCGCTGATCAGCTGGCCGCAGACCGTGGCGTCCAAGGCCAACGACCTCTACCTCGGCCCGCAGCTCGGCATCGACGCCGACAGCGGCCTGCCGATCTTCGACGCCGACCCGGCGCGCCTGTACACGCCGCTGACCCGCGCCGAGTACGACTCGATCACCGCGCGCACCAACTACCACCCGGAATCGCGCAGCGACACGCTGGCGTTCACCCTGACCAACACCGAGCTGTTCAGCCTGCCGGCCGGGCCGGCCGGCTTCGCCGGCGTGGTCGAGGTCGGCAACCAGGCCTACGACCTCAACCCCGACCCGCTGGCCACGCAGTACTACTACTACAGCTGGAAGGACTCCGACGGCCACGGCAGCCGCAACCGCTGGGCCGCCGCCGGCGAATTGCGTCTACCGCTGCTGGACACGCTCAACCTCAGCCTGGCCAGCCGCTACGACCAGTACCGCTTTTCCGGCCACACTACCGGCAAGCTGACCTACAGCACCGGCCTGGAATGGCGCCCGCTCGACAGCCTGCTGCTGCGCGGCTCGTACGGCACCGCGTTCCGCGCGCCGGACCTGCACTACGTCTACGCCGGCATCGGCAACGACGAGACCTCCGGCAACGACTACTACCGCTGCCGCACCGAGGAGCCGGACGTCGACATCACCGATTGCGACTATTCCGGCGAAGGCCTGATCCGCACGCGCCAGGGCAACCGCGACCTGGATTCCGAGACCAGCACCTCGTGGACCACCGGCTTCGTCTGGTCGCCGACGCCGAACCTGGACCTCTCGGTCGACTACTTCAACATCCGCATGCAGAACCAGGTGCAGGACCTCAGCACCGACCGCATCCTGCAGCTGGAGGCGAACTGCCGCATCGGCGTCGACATCAACGGCAACCCGGTGGACGCGAATTCGCCCAGCTGCGTGGACGCGGTGGCGCGCGTCAACCGCAATTCCGGCACGGGCCGCCTGTACGGCATCTTCGTCAACCCCATCAACGTCGCCAACGAGCGCACCAGCGGCATCGACGCCAGCGCGCACTACAAGCTGGAAACGGCGATCGGCACATTCCGCTTCAGCGGCAACCACACCTGGACCCGCAACCACCTGTTCCAGCAGTACCCGGGCGACGCCACGCTGGACGAGCTGGCGGTCAACAGCGGCTTCGACATCCCGCGCGAGAAGACCAGCGCCAGCGTGTCGTGGGAACGCAAGGCCTGGTCAGCCACCTTGTTCGGCACCCGCCTGGGCCGGCTGCCGAACTCGTGGTCCTACGACCAGGTCGTCGACACCTCGGCCGGCGATCCCGCCTGGGTTCACGCCACTTACCGCTACAACGCCACCTTGCAGTACAAGTTCAGCGACCACGCCCAGCTGTCGCTGGCAGTGGACAACCTGTTCGACAAGATGCCCCCGCGCGACCCCACCTATACGTCGTACCCGTACTACGACATCTCGTGGTTCGATGCGGCCGGCCGCAGCTACTACCTGCAATTCACCTACAAGTTCGGCGGCAGCGCGCTGTAGACACGGCTTTTCCGTAGGGCGGGCACGGCCCGCCAGCTTTTCGACGCATCGTGCGACATCACACGCAAGAACGGCGGGCATTGCCCGCCCTACGCCCGAACGTCAGACGTTGAACAGGAAGTGCAGCACGTCGCCATCCTTGACGATGTACTCCTTGCCTTCCTTGCGCAGCCGGCCGGCCGCCGCCGCGCCGGCCTCGCCCTTGAACTGGATGAAGTCGTCGTAGCCGACCGTCTCGGCGCGGATGAAGCCGCGCTCGAAGTCGGTGTGGATCACCCCGGCGGCCTGCGGCGCAGTGGCGCCGCGCTTCACCTGCCACGCGCGCACTTCCTTCACGCCGGCGGTGAAATAGGTCTGCAGGTCGAGCAGCTTGTAGCCGGCGCGGATCACCCGGTTCAGGCCCGGCTCGTCCAGGCCCATGTCCTTCAGGAACTCGTCGCGGTCGGCCTCGTCGAGCTGCGCCAGCTCCTCCTCGATCGCCGCGCACACCGGCACCACCTCGGCGCCTTCGGCGACGGCGCGCTCGCGCACGGCATCCAGCAGCGGGTTGTTCTCGAAGCCGTCGTCGGCGACGTTGGCGATGTACATCAGCGGCTTCAGGGTGAGCAGGAACAGGTCGCGCACCAGCGCCTTCTCCTCCTCGTCCAGGCCGACGCTGCGCGCGGAGCGGCCCTCGTTGAGCGCGGCGGCCAGCTTCTGCAGCACAGGCTTCTTCGCCAGCGCTTCCTTGTCGTTCGCCTTGGCCGCGCGCTCGGCGCGGTTCAGCGCCTTGTCCACCGATTCCAGGTCGGCCAGCGCCAGCTCGGTGTCGATCGTCTCGATGTCGGCGATCGGGTCGACCTTGCCGGCGACGTGGATCACGTCGCCCTCGAAGCAGCGCACCACGTGGGCGATCGCGTCCACCTCGCGGATGTGCGCCAGGAACTTGTTGCCCAGGCCTTCGCCCTTCGAGGCGCCGGCGACCAGGCCGGCGATGTCGACGAACTCCACCGCGGTCGGCACCACCTTCTGCGGGTTGACGATCGCCGCCAGCGCGTTCAGCCGCGGGTCCGGCACCGGCACCACGCCGACGTTCGGCTCGATCGTGCAGAACGGGAAGTTCGCCGCGGCGATGCCGGCCTTGGTCAGCGCGTTGAACAGGGTGGACTTGCCGACGTTGGGCAGGCCGACGATGCCGCATTTGATGCCCATGGAAAACTCCGGGGAACAGGGAATGGGGAGCGGGGAACGTGCGGATCAGGA
This sequence comes from Rhodanobacter sp. KK11, assembly GCF_033345435.1. Lineage (NCBI taxonomy): Bacteria > Pseudomonadati > Pseudomonadota > Gammaproteobacteria > Lysobacterales > Rhodanobacteraceae > Rhodanobacter > Rhodanobacter sp. KK11. The sequence goes on along the minus strand of NZ_JAWPMI010000001.1, from coordinate 867,834 downwards.
AAAGATGGAACGGTGCGGCTCTTGCCAGGCGCTCACGTTCCCCGTTCTCCGTTTCCCGTTCCCACCGTATGCAACTGCTGCATCGCCTTGTCGAACTGGCCGGTCGCCGCCAGCGGCAGCACGTCCAGCGCGCGGCCGATGCCATCGAGGATCGCGTCCTCGTCCGCGGCCGCGGGCCGGCCCAGCACCCACGGCGTGACCTGGTCGCGGTGGCCGGGATGGCCGATGCCCACGCGCAGGCGATGGAACTTGCCGTGGCCGAGGTGGCCCATGATGTCGCGCAGGCCATTCTGGCCGCCGTGGCCGCCGTCGAACTTCAGGCGCACGATGCCGGGCGGCAGGTCCAGGTCGTCGTGCGCGACCAGGCATTCGTCCGGCTCGATCTTGTAGTAGCGCAGCGCCGAGACCACGGCGATGCCGCTCTTGTTCATGAAAGTGGCCGGCTTGAGCAGCCAGACCGGTTCGCCGCCGAGGCGCACGCGGCAGGCCTCGCCATGCAGCTTGCCGTCGAAGGCGAAGCGTTCGCCCTGGGCACCAGCGAGGGCGTCAACTAGCCAGAACCCGGCATTGTGCCGGGTTCGGAGGTATTCGGCACCGGGATTGCCCAGCCCGACGATGAGTCGCAAACCAGCCATGCGAACAAGCAGCCGTATCGGCCCGCGCCCCAACGGAGCGCGGGCCGGCGCGGCTTACTTCTTCTCGTCCTTCTTGGCCGGCGCAGCAGCGGCCGGAGCTGCCGGCGCGGCAGCCTCGGCGGCCGGCGCTTCCTCGGCCTCTTCCTGCATCATGTTGGCCGTGACCACCGGAGTGTCGTGGCCTTCGCCGCCATGCAGCGCGACCAGCTCGACGTTCTTCGGCAGCTTCAGCTGCGACAGGTGGATGATGTCGCCCGGCTTCAGCTCGGCCAGGTCCAGCTCGATCGACTCGGGCAGGTCCTTCGGCAGGCAGGTGATCTCCACTTCGGTCAGGTTGTGCGAGATCACCACGCCGGAGGTCTTGGCCGCCGGCGACTTCTCCTTGTTGAGGAAGTGCAGCGGCACGCTGACGCGGATCGCCTCCTTCTCGTTCACGCGCATGAAGTCCATGTGCATCATCAGCTGCTTGAACGGGTGCTTCTGCCAGTCGCGCACCAGCACCTTCTGCACCTTGCCGTCGACGTTCAGGTCGAGCACCGAGGAGAAGAACCACTCGTTCTTGGCGGCGAGCAGGATGGTGTTGTGCTCGATCTGGATGCTCTCCGGCGGCTGGCTGCCGCCGTACACGACGGCCGGCACGAAGCTCGCACGACGCAGGCGGCGGCTCGCACCTTTCCCCTCGTCCTTGCGGCTTTGCGCCTTGATTTCACGGGTCTTGGACATTTCGTTGCTACCTTGGTTTTTGAGAACCGCCTCGCGGCAGTTGCATGACTTTTCCGCGACCAGAAAAGCCGGTGGTGCCGGACGGCCGAGCCGTCACGGCGAAAAGCCGTGGATCAATCCACGTACAGCGAACTCACCGACTCGCCGAAGGCGATGCGGCGAATGGTTTCGGCCAGCAGCTCGGCGACCGAGAGCTGGCGGATCTTGGCGCAGGCCTGCACTTCCGGGCGCAGCGGCAAGGTGTTGGTGACCACCAGCCGGTCGAGCTGCGAATTCTCGATGTTGCTGATCGCCGGACCCGACAGCACCGGATGCACGCAGTAGGCGACCACCTTGCGCGCGCCACGCTCCTTCAGCGCCGCGGCAGCCGCGCACAGAGTGCCGGCGGTATCGACGATGTCGTCCACCATCACGCAGGTCTTGCCGGCCACGTCGCCGATGATGTTCATCACGGTGGACACGTTCGCGCGCGGGCGGCGCTTGTCGATGATCGCCAGGTCGGCGTCGTCCAGCCGCTTGGCGATCGCGCGGGCGCGCACCACGCCGCCCACGTCGGGGCTGACCACGATCAGGTCTTCCATGCTGTAGTTGCGCCAGATGTCGGCCAGCAGCACCGGCGAGGCGTACACGTTGTCGACCGGGATGTCGAAGAAGCCCTGGATCTGGTCGGCGTGCAGGTCGACCGTCAGCACCCGGTCGACACCGGCGGCGCCGATCATGCTGGCGGCCAGCTTGGCGGTGATCGGCACCCGCGCCGAGCGCGGCCGGCGATCCTGCCGGGCATAGCCGAAGTACGGGATCACCGCGGTGACGCTGGCCGCCGAGGCGCGCTTGAGCGCATCGGTCAGCGCCAGCAGCTCGAACAGGTTGACCGCGCTGGGCGCGCCGGTCGGCTGGATCACGAACACTTCCTGGCGGCGTACGTTCTCCTCGATCTCGATCTGCACCTCGCCGTCGCTGAAGGTGCCGACCAGTGCCTTGCCCAGCGGCACGCCCAGGCGATGGGCGACGTCTTCGGCCAGCGCACGATGGGCGTTCCCGGTAAACAGCATCATCGGAGTGGACGTATCCACAGTGGTTACCTCGAAACAAAAGCCATCATGAAATGGCTGGGGCGGCAGGATTCGAACCTGCGAATGCGGGAATCAAAATCCCGTGCCTTAACCAGCTTGGCGACGCCCCAGTGGTATGTGTGTATTGCCGTGCCCGATCCCGGTTTCTGGCTGCCGACCTCACGCCGCGCCCCGATGGCGCGCCGCGGCCTCGTGCAGGGGCGACACGTCGACGCCCGTGGCCAGATGCGCCGTGAACGCCGCCGGACACTGCCGTGCCACCGCCTGTGCCCGCTCCAGCGAACGCAGCTCCAGGAACACGCCGCCGCCGCTGCCGGAAAGCCGCGCCTGACCGAAGCCGCCCAGCCAGTCCAGCGCTGCGGCCACCCGCGGGTGCCGCGCGCGTACCACCGGCGCGAAGGCGTTTTCCGTCGTTTCGCCGGAAACAAAGGACGAAATTGTCGCCCGCGGGGCATTTCGTGTCAATTCAGGCGCTTGAAACAGCGCGGCGGTCGGCACCGGCTCGTGCGGGTCAAGCACCACGTAGTGGCGCGGCGGCAGGGCCAGCGGAGTGAGCCGCTCGCCGATACCCTCGGCCCAGGCCGAGCGGCCGCGCACGAACACCGGCACGTCGGCACCGAGTCGGCAGCCCAGCTCCGCCAACGCCTCCAGGTCCAGGCCCGACCGCCACAACTGGTTCAGCGCCACCAGCACGGTCGCCGCATCGGAGCTGCCGCCGCCCAGCCCGCCGCCCATCGGAATGCGCTTGTCCACTTCGATGTCGACACCCAGCGGCGTGCCCGTGCGTTCCTGCAGCAGCCGCGCCGCGCGCACCGCCAGATCGGCGGGCTCCGGCACGCCCGGCACCTCGCGCGTGCGCCGGATGGCGCCGTCGTCGCGCACGCGCAGGCGCACCTCGTCGCCCCAGTCGAGCAGACGGAACACCGTCTGCAGCTCGTGGTAGCCGTCCGCCCGTCGTCCGACGATGCGCAGGAACAGGTTCAGCTTGGCCGGCGCCGGCCACGCCGTCCATGCGCCGGGCGCGGGCGGCGCCAGCGGCCGGCTCATGAATACGCGCAGCTCGTCGGGGAAACCGTTCTCGCGGTCGCGCTGGCGCGCGAACGCAAACGCCGGGCCGTTCTTGTCGACCACGGCAAAGCCGTGCTTCGCGTAGAACGGCGCATTCCACGGCACGTCGGCCAGCGTGCCCAGGTCCACCCGCCGGTAGCCGGCCTCGCGCGCCCACGTGCAGGCGTGTTCGAGCAGGGCCGCTCCGATGCCGCGCCGGCCGTACTCCGGCAGCACGTCGATCTCGGCGATGCCGATCGCGCCGTCGGTCAGCTCCGCGTCCAGCCAAACGAAGCCGACAGGCGCGCCGGTCCCGTTGCAAGCGACCCAGACCAGGCCGCGACCGATCGCCCGGCACAGCAACTCCGGCGGGATCGACACCGCCGCATAGCTGGACCACGCCGGATGCCCGCGGAACAGCTGCACGGCCGCGCGCTCGATCGCGCACAGGGCCTCGAGCTGGCCCGGCTCGGCTCGTTCGATCGGGAATGGCATGCCTGGGTTCCGGTGCGGCGGTGGTCGACGGGGCGCCAAGCCTAACCCATCAACGGAACTGCCAGGACTCGATCGACAGCTTCACCTTGTAGGGCGGCTTGCCGGCGAACACCTTGGTCGGCAACGGCGGCCGACGTGCGTCGTCCCACTCGCGATAGTCGACCGTCCAGCCATCCTGCAGCAGCAGCGAAGGCAGCCGGTTCTCGCCGAAGCTCAGTTCGGCCGGGCCGCTGTCCGCGCGCAGGCCGAGCACCCAGGCGCGCAGGTCGCGCAGCGGTACTTCCCAGCCGAGCGCCTTGTGCATCAGCACCTCCGCGTCGGGACCATGCAGCGGACCATGCTCCACGCCCTCCAGCAGGGCGCCGTCCGGCCCGCCGCTGAGGCGGAAGTTCATGCCGCTGATCGCCGGCCCGCGCAGCACGAATTCGTACTGCTCGCCGTCCTGGGTCCAGCTGAAGCTGCCGCTGCCGCCGTCCTTGCCGTTGGAAACGCCGAGCCGGCCCTGCAGCACCCAATGATCGGCCTGCGCCAGCGCGCGCTCGCGCGCGAGCTGTGCGTCGTACAGGCCGGCGTCGCCCTTCATGCGTACCGCCGGCGGTACGCATGCGGCGAGCAGCAACGGCAGCACCACGGCGGGAAGACGCAGCCACCGCGTCATGGATGCAGCCGCTTCAGGGTTTCCTGCAGGGCGCCGTTGTGCGGATCGAGCTTGCGCACCTCGTCGAAGATCCGCTGCGCATCGCGCCGGTGGCCCTGCTTCCACAGCACCTCGCCCAGGTGCACGCCGACGTCGGCGTCCTTGCGCGCGAGCCAGGCGCCGCGCAGGACCTGCGCGGCCTGGTCCAGGTTGCCCATGCGGTACTGCAGCCAGCCCCAGGAGTCGGCGATCGCCGGATCGTCCGGCTTGGCGGCGCGCGCGGCGCTGATCAGCCGCTCGGCCTCGGGCAGGTCGCGATTCGCATCGGCCAGGGTGTAGCCCAGCGCGTTGCTGGCATCGACGTCGCCGGGCTTGATCTTCAGCAGGCGCTCGAAATCCTGCACCGCCTGGTCGATCTGGCCGGCCTCGGCATAGGCCAGGCCGCGGCCGTACAGCAGCCCCGGATCGTCCGGCACGACCTGCAGGGCGTGGCTGAACGCCGCCTCGGCCTTCGCGTAGTTCTGCTCGCGCAGATACAGTTCGGCATCGGCCTGCCACGCCTGCCGCAGCTGCTCGGGCTGGTCGAGGTAGGCCAGCTGCAGTTGCCCCAGCAACTCGTGCGCCTCGGCGCGCTTGCCTTGCGTGTGCAGGATCATCGCGCTGCGCAGGTCGGCGTCGAACGCATGCTCGTCGGCGTCGCCCACCTGGTCGTACCAGGCCAGCGCCTCGGCTTCGCGATGCTGCATCTCGGCCAGCTGGCCGAGCAGGTAGGCGCTGCTTGCGCGGACGTCCGGCGGCGCCTTTTGCAATTCCTGGTACAGCGCCGCCAGCGCCTTGCCGTCCTGTTCGTGCGCGGCCAGCCCGGCGCGCATGGCGTAGGTATCGGCGTCCTGCGGGCCGCGCGCCAGCAACTGGCCGGCACCGGCGTAGTCGCCGGCCTGCCCGAGCAGTCCGGCATAGGCCAGCCGCAACTGGACGTTCTTCGGTTCCTTCGCCAGCGCCTTCTGCAGCAGCGCGCGGGCGCCATCGCGGTCGCCGTCCTTGAATTTCATCTGCGCCGCCCAGGCGTAGGTCTCGGCGCTCTTGAAGCGCTGCATGGCGGCGTCGGCGATCTGCACGGCATAGGCGTGCCGGCCGAGGCGGTCGCCCAGCTCGCTCATCGCCAGCCAGGCGTGTGCGTCACCCGGCAAGCGCTGCGGCGTGGCCAGCGCCTCCAGCAGCCGGCCCGCCTGGGCCTGGTCACGGGCGCCCACCAGCACGCGGCCGAACTGGCGCCAGGCGTCCTTGTCGCCGGTGCCGACCAGCAATTCCAGCTGGCGTCGCGCCTCCACGCTGTCGCCACGGTCCAGCGCCAACTCGGCCCGCGCCTGGGCCAGCGCGCCGGGCTTGGCGCCCAGCGCCTGCCAGCGCTCCAGCGCACGCCCGGCGGCGGCGGCGTCATGCACGGCGATCGCCAGCCCGGCGGCGCGCTCGGCCACCTTCGGGTCGTTGCTCAGGGCCATCGCCTTGTCGTAGTGGCTGGATGCCGCCTTCAGGTCGGTGCGGGTCAACGCCATCTCGCCGGCCAGCAGCTGCGCCACCACGTCGTGGTCGGCATCCGGCGTGGCCACCGTCAGCTGCGCCAGCGGCTGCGGCGTGGCGATGGTCTTCGGGGCGGAACGCAATGGCGCGCCGGCGCATCCAACCAGACCCAGCGCCAACGCCGCCGCTGCCGTAAAATGCCGCAGTTGCTTGAACTTGCCTGCCCCGCTGCCCACACTACCGTCCATCCACATGCCCGCCTTGGTCACCGCCTGGCGACGTCGCGCCAAGCTTAGCCTACGCCGCCGGATCCCTGCCGCCGAAATGCTCCGACCACCATGCCGCTGATCGCCCTCGGGCTCAATCACCTCACCGCGCCGGTCAGCCTGCGCGAGCAGGTGGCGTTCGATGCGGACGCCGCCGGCGAGGCCCTGCATGAACTGACCCGCGAGCCCGGCGTGGAGGAGGCGATGATCCTGTCCACCTGCAACCGCACCGAGCTGTACGTCGGCGTCGCGACGGGCGCGGAGGACATCCCGCAGGCATGGCTGAATCGTCATCACCATCTGACCCCCGGCAAGCTGGATGAGTTCCTGTACCGGCACGACGAGGACGCCGCGGTGCGCCACATGTTCCGCGTCGCCACCGGGCTGGACTCGATGGTGCTGGGCGAGCCGCAGATCCTTGGTCAGGTGAAGGACGCCTACCAGCTCGCGCGCGAGGCGCAGTCGCTGAAGGCGCCGATGGACCGCCTGCTGCAGCACACCTTCGCGGTGGCCAAGCGAGTGCGCACGGACACCCGCATCGGCGCGCATACGGTGTCGGTCGCGTTCACCGCGGTGCGCCTGGCCGAGCAGGTGTTCGCCGATCTGAAGCACGCCTGCGTGCTGCTGATCGGCGCCGGCGACACCATCGAACTGGCCGCGCGGCATCTGGCCGAGAAGCAGGTGCGCCGACTGATCGTGGCCAACCGCACGCCGGAAACCGCGCAGGAACTGGCCGGCCGCCACGGCGGCTACGCGATCGCGCTGGCCGACCTGCCGCAGCATCTGGCCGAGGCCGACATCGTGATTTCCTCCACCGCCGCGCGGCAGCCGATCGTGACCCGAACCTGCGTCGAACAGGCCATGGCGGCGCGCAAACGCCGGCCGATGTTCATGGTCGACATCGCGGTGCCGCGCGACATCGAAGCCAGCGTGGGCGAGCTGCCCGACGTCTACCTCTACGGCATCGACGACCTGCGCCAGGTGATCGACGACAACCTGCGCTCGCGCGCCGCCGCCGCGCACGAGGCCGAGGCGATCATCGACCTGCAGGTGGAACGCTACATGGCCTGGCGCCGCGCGTTGACCCTGAAGAACCCGGCCGTCGACATGCGCCAGCACGCCGAGGTCTATCGCGACGAGGTGCTGGGCAAGGCCCGCGCCATGCTGGCCCACGGCAAGTCGCCGGACGAGGCGCTGGCCTTCCTCGCCAACACGCTGACCAACAAGCTGCTGCACCACCCCAGCGCGCGCCTGCGCGAAGCCGCGCTCTCCGGCGATCTCGACCTGCTGCACGCCGCCGGACGGCTGTACGGGCTGGACGACGAACAAGCCGGGACGCGGGACCAGTAGCGAGGGCGGCTTGCTGCCGCCGCCGTGCTCTCCGCAAGATGGAGCCGCATCCGCTCCATCACCCGCCCCCTTCCATCGCCAGCAGCCCATGACTCCATCGATCCGCCGCAAGCTCGAGGCCCTGGCCGAGCGCCACGAGGAAATCGGCCTGCTGCTGTCGCAGCCCGAGGTGCTCGCCGACAACACGCGCTTCCGCGAACTGTCGCAGGAATACGCCCAGCTCGAACCGGTCGCCGCCTCGCTGCGCGAGCACGACCAGGCCGAGCGCGAGCTGGCCGAAACGCGCGCGATGCTGGACGACCCCGAGCTGCGCGAGATGGCGGTCGACGACGTGCGCCGGCTGGAACAGCGCCTGCTCGACCTCGACGGCGAACTGCAGCTGCTGCTGCTGCCGAAGGACCCGCGCGACGAGGCCAATCTCTATCTCGAAGTGCGCGCCGGCACCGGCGGCGACGAGGCGGCGATCTTCGCCGGCGACCTGCTGCGCATGTACCTGCGCTACGCCGAAAGCCGCCGCTGGCACGTCGAGATCCTCAGCGAGCACGAGGGCGAACACGGCGGCTACAAGGAGGTCGTGGCGCGCATCGAGGGCAAGGGTGCGTATTCGCGGCTGAAGTTCGAATCCGGCACGCATCGCGTGCAGCGCGTGCCGGAAACCGAGTCACAGGGACGCATCCACACCTCGGCGGCGACCGTGGCGATCCTGCCGGAACTGGACGAGATCGACGAGATCGAGATCAACCCGGCCGACCTCAAGGTCGACACCTTCCGCGCCTCCGGCGCCGGCGGCCAGCACGTCAACAAGACCGACTCGGCGATCCGCATCACCCACCTGCCCACCGGCACCGTGGTGGAGTGCCAGGAGGAGCGCAGCCAGCACAAGAACCGCGCCCGCGCGATGGGCCTGCTGAAGGCGCGCCTGCTCGACGAGGCGCAGAGCAAGCAGCATGCGGCACAGGCCGAGACGCGCCGGCTGCAGGTGGGCTCGGGCGACCGCAGCCAGCGCATCCGCACCTACAACTACCCGCAGGGGCGGATCACCGACCACCGCATCAACCTCACCCTGTACCGCCTGCCCGAGATCATGCAGGGCGACCTGGGCGAACTGATCGACACGCTGACCCGCGAACACCAGGCCGACCTGCTGCAGGCGCTCGGCGGCACCTGAACCCCGGCTCCCTCCTGCTTGCAGGGGAGGGCTGTGACCGAAGGGAATCCCTTTGGGAGGGTGGGATCGCTCTTCGTCGCGCCAAGATCAAAAGCTCACCCCCTTCCGACCTCCCCCTGCTGCGCAGGGGGAGGGGCCGAAGCCGCCGTACTCCCCGCTGCTACGAAGCCGCCGTACTCCCTCCCCTGCTACGAAGCCGCCGTACTCCCTCCCCTGCTTGCAGGGGAGGGTTGGGGTGGGGTCGCTCTTGATCTTCGCCGCATGCCGGAGCAGCGATCGGCACGCTGATCCGCCGCTGGCACTCAGCAACGCCTGAACCCCACCGTCACGCCGCGCCGGGTTAACCTGCACGACACGCGGCATCCGGCGAGGCGCTCATGGGCAAGCACTACCGCAAGGCAATCGAGGAACTGCAACTCGACCTGATCCGCCTGCAGCGCGGCCTGCGCAGCGGCGGCAAGCGGCTGCTGGTGATCTTCGAAGGCCGCGACGCTGCCGGCAAGGGCGGCGTCATCAAGGCCATCACCGAGAGCCTGGACACCCGCGGCTACCGCATCGTGGCCCTGCCCAAACCGAGCGAGGCCGAAACCAGCCAGTGGTACTTCCAGCGCTACGTCGCCCACCTGCCCAGTGCCGGCGAGTTCGTGCTGTTCGACCGCAGCTGGTACAACCGCGCGGTGGTGGAGCCGGCCATGGGCTTCTGCACCCAGGCCCAATACGAAGCCTTCCTCGACGCGGTGCCGGCGTTCGAGAAGCTGCTCGCCGACGACGGCATCATCCTCCTCAAGTACTGGCTGGCGGTGGACCAGGCCGAGCAGGAACAGCGCTTCGCCGAGCGCGCCGACGATCCGCTGAAACGCTGGAAGCTCTCGCCGGTGGACCTGGTCGCGCGACAGAAGTACGCCGAGATGGGCCGGCTGCGCGACACGATGATCGAGCGCACGCAGGCCGACCACGCACCGTGGTTCGTGGTCGATTTCAACGACCAGAAGCGCGGCCGGATCAACCTGATCCGCCACCTGCTGCAGCAGTTGCCGCTGCACGAGGAAGCCGTGCCTGCGGTGAAACTGCCGAAGCTCAAGGGCAAGCCGAAGACCGAACACGTCACCGACCAGGCGTCGTGGGTGCCCGATACGTTCTAGCCGGTGTGGAATCCGTGCAGATCCTGCTCCGGCAGGTCCTCGCGGCTGACCGCCTCGACGCTGGCCGCGGGCGGTCCCCGCCGCAGCCAGCGTTCCAGTGCATCGAGCGCGCGCGCCGTGCCGCCGGCCAGCACCTCGACGCTGCCGTCGCTCCGGTTCTTCGCATGGCCGGCAAGACCAAGCGCCAACGCCTGCTCGCGGGCATTGGCGCGATAGCACACGCCCTGCACCCGCCCGCTGACGATGAACCGCGCCGTCGGCATCACTTGGCTCCGATCAGGGCTTCCAGCGATGCCTCGGTCACCGGCCCCACGATGTGTTTGGCCACCTTGCCGTCGGGGCTGATCAGGTAGGTGGTGGGCAGGCCGCGCGGCTCGTCGAAATCCTTCGGCGGCTGGTCCAGGGTGACCTGGGCGATCGGGTATGCCACCGGGTGCTTGGCCAGGAACGCCTTGATGTCGGCCGGCTCGCTGTCCTCGTAGGCCAGCCCGATCGCGGTGACGTTCTTGTGCGCGGCGACGAAGCGCGAGATGTCCGGCATCTCCTTGATGCACGGCACGCACCAGGTCGCCCAGTAGTTGACGATCACCCACTTGCCGCGCTGCGCGGCCAGGTCGAAGGTCTTGCCGTCCAGCGTGGTGACTTTCAGCGTGGGCTGCGCGGGCACCGCCGCGTGCGCCGGGGTAGCGAACGCGAGCGCCACGGCCAGCGCGGCAACCGGAGCGGTGAAGGATGAAAACAGGGTCATGCGGGGAGTTCCTCGATGTCAGCCGCCGGGCCGGCGGCAGGGGGATAGATCTGGTCGAGCCGGGCGCCCAGCTTCGCCTGCAGCGCGGCGGCCAGTTCGGCCAGCAGCGCCAGCAGTTCCGGCGGCAGCGCAATGCCCAGCGCGGCCGCCTCTTCCTGCGGCCGCAGCGGCAGGCGGTAGTCGGTGTGCCGGTACACGCGCAGCAGGTCGGTGCTGTCCAGGCTGCGGCACAGCAGCCAGCCGCCGGTGTCGCCGCGGCGGATCAGCTCGGCCTGCTGCAGGTCGTCGATGTAGGCGGCGATCAGCGCGCTGCGCAGGTACGGCTCGCGCGCGCGCAGCTCGGCCGGGTCGATGCAGTCGCCGCTGCGCTGCGCCTCGACGAAATGGCGCAGCACCACCAGCAAGCCGAGGAACTCGGCGCCTTCGGGCAGCGTGTGCGCCGGCGCGTGGTATTCGAACGCGGACGCCGAGGCGGCGATCGACGCGGCCAGGATCACGATCACCCACGACAGGTAGATCCACAGCAGGAAGATCGGGATCGCCGCCAGCACGCCGTAGATCTGCTGGTAGGTCTGCGCCTGCTGCACGAACTGGCCGAAGCCCCAGCGCGCGATCTCGAACAGCACCGCGCCGAGCAGCGCGCCGATCGCCGCGTCGCGGCGCGACACCTTGCAGTTCGGGATCACCGAATACATCAGCCACAGCGTGAAGAACGTCACCAGGAACGGCAGCGTGCCGAGCAGGCTCTGGGTGACCCCGCTGAGCTGGTCGGCGGCGCTGTGCAGCAGCGGCGCCGCGGTCACGTACGAGGTCACCGCGATGCCGCCGACCACCAGGATCGGCCCCAGCGTCAGCGCCGCCCAGTACAGCAGCAGGCGCGAACCCCAGCTGCGCGGCTGGTGCACGCGCCAGATCCGGTTCAGCCGGTCCTCGATGCTGATCATCATCGCCAGCGCGCTGAACAGCATCACCAGGATGCTGATGCCGGTGAGCTTGCTGGCATTCGCCGCAAACCCCAGCATGGTCGCCTGCACCGCCTCGCCGGTCGACGGCACGAAATTCTCGAACACGAAATTGATCAGCGTGTCGCGCGCCGGCTGGAACACCGGGAACGCCGAGAACATCGCGAACACCGCCACGGTCAACGGCACCAGCGAGACCAGCGTGGTGTACGACAACGCACCCGCCGTCTCGAAGCACTTGTCGTCGACGAAGCGCTGCCAGATGAAGCGGCTGAAGCTCTTCGTGCGGTCGCGGTTGAAGCGCCGGATCATCGCTGTCCTCTCGCTGGTGGCCCGGGCGGACCACCAACATCGTGGGTACCGGCCGGTACACTAGCGTATTGGCTGTGAATGCCTCAAACGCGCGAGTCGACGCCACATGAATCACGAGATCCTGGTCCTGTACTACAGCCGCAGCGGCCACACCGCCCAACTGGCGCGCCTGATCGCGCGCGGCATCGAGGAAGTGCCCGGCATGCGCGCGCGCCTTCGCCAGGTGCCGCCGGTGGCGCCGGTGACCGAGGTCGCGCAACCGCCCGAGCCCGAGGACGGCGCGCCGTACGTGCAGAAGCAGGACCTGCTCGATTGCGTCGCACTCGCCATGGGCAGCCCCACCCGCTTCGGCAACATGGCCGCGCCGCTGAAACATTTCCTCGACACCACCGGCGCCGAGTGGGCCAGCGGCGCGCTGGTGGGCAAGCCGGCAGCGCTGTTCACCTCCACCAGCACCATGCACGGCGGCCAGGAATCCACCCTGCTCTCGATGGCGCTGCCGCTGCTGCATCACGGCATGCTGCTGCTCGGCGTGCCGTATACCGAGCCGGCGCTGACCGCCACGCAAAGCGGCGGCACCCCGTACGGCGCCAGCCACGTCGCCGGCGCCAAGGGCGACAACCCGATCAGCGAACACGAACGCGAACTGGCCCGCGCGCTGGGCCGGCGCCTGGCCGACGTGGCCCGCCGCCTGGCGGACACGCCATGACCGCCGCCGCGCGCACGCCCATCCTGCCCGTCTATCGCGTCGGCCTGGCCGCCTGGGCCTTGCTGGTCGTGCTGCAACTCGTCTGGCATGCCTGGCTGGTGCCGCCGCAGAGCCTGCCGGCCTGGCTGGTGCTGGCGATCACCGTGATACCCCTGTTGCTGCCGCTGCTGGCGATCCGCGACGTGCGCCGCGCCCTGCTCTGGGTCGGCATCCTCAGCCTGTTCTACTTCTGCCACGGCGTGTCCGAGGCCTGGAGTTCGGCAGGCGCGCGCTGGCTGGCGATCGCGGAGATCGTGCTGACCGTGTTGCTGATTGCGGCGCTGGGGGCTGGGGTGAAGCGCAAACCGCGCAGTGGAGATACCGTCTGACGCTTGGAAAATGAACCTGACCCCTTTTGTCCGAAGAATTGTTAAACGCCATCCGTGAACTGCTTTAAATACGCCGAGGTAGCGAGCAATGCGTCTTCAAAGGTTGGCTCCGGATGGCCGGCGTTGTTCCACTCGAGCGCAGAAGAGCCTGCAAAGCAGAGCTCAAGACTAGGATCGTTTCGGCTTTTCTCTTCTGCCTTACGATAAACGACGGCTCGACTGGCTTCTAAGTGCTGATAGAAGGCATCGCGGTTGTGCGACTTGATGTAACTCATAATCGCGTCGAGGCTGGTGGTGACGTATTCGCCGTACCCGTGCGCCTCTTCATGCGTCGCGATGTAGCCCCTGTGGGCCACCTTATTGCGAAATTCCGCTTGCTTGGTGGAGGTTTTCCATGGCATGCCAGTTGCAAAAAAATAAATGACACAGAATGCGCCAACTTGTCTTTCCGACGAGCTGCGAAGTTCCTTCCAAAATTGATCTACGTCTGTTGCCGCTCCGCCACTTGCGCGCAGAAAAACCTTGACGAACAGCTCGTAGCCACGTTCCAGTGCTGCAGTAAGAGTTACCACTGACTCCGAATAGAATCCGGCCAGAAATGCTCTTATGCCCGCCGAGTAGACGACTTCCGGTGCACTGTGGGCTTGGTGAACTAAATGCCGGTGACCGTTAGGACATACGCAGATAGCCAGCAAATCGTTGTCGAGTTCCCCAGTCATCATCACAGCGGGACTCGACGGGACAGCGCACTTGTGGCAAGGGGCGATGAGTTTCATGGCATCTAACGAGGTTATAGAAAAAGTACCTTGGTGCGGATTCGCACGATCTCAGGGAGGTACTTGAACCCTTCCCGACAGGCTGCGCGTCGATTGTAGAGCGTTCTGCGAGGTCGCTTTTCCCCCGACGCCCCCGCTTGGCGATCAACTTGTCCAAGAGGGGTTTCCTACAGCCTCAACGCTTGAGTTAAGCGGCGGCGAAGCCGTCCGCCTTGAATGACTTGCCGGGGCCCCTGCCCGTAAGAAAGCGCTCCAGCGCCATATTCGTGTGGCTGTTGAAGCCTTCCGGAATAAGTCCGCCCTCTGGAGAGTACAAAAGGCCCGCATAGGGATCGGCCTCCGCGGGAATCTGTGAATAGGTGCGTCGTTGTTTTTGCTCCCCCGAATGTATAGGGCTGCCCCGCCGAGCAGTCTCACAAGCGCGACACCGTGCGCCTTTGCAAATTCAACCGCACCATTTTGAAAATCAGACGTACTGACAAGAATGGCTTTGTTGGCACCAAGGGAGTGTTGCTTTTGGTGCAGCGCTTGAACCAACTCTCTCTTGATTGAATTTTTGTGCTTCTTGCACTCAACGAGTGTTTTGAACTGGACTCCCCCAAGTGCCTTGAAGCGAACAACAACATCTATCTCGTATTCGCCATCCGCACTACTTAGCACTTCTCGATGATTTGCCGAGAATGAGTCGAGTTCGCCCGCGACAGATTCGAGCCACATCTTCACCTGAAGCTCGTACTCTTCAGGTGTGATCTCTGAGGCTCGTCTAAACTTCGTCATGGCCTAACGCTACATAGATGTCTAAACGCAGTCTAATCCCGCACCCTACCCCGTGCCACCACGCAGACATTGCACCGACCATCAAGACGAATAGACGGCCTAATCAGCTTGCTGCAGCCTGTCCCGCTATCCAGTCCCACCGTGTTCTCCCGTGCATGATCACGGTGCGAACGCCGTACACGAAACACCCCCCTCACCCAAACACCACCATACTCTGCCGACTCAACGCCACCGCCTCGCCGCCCGGCCCCCACAGCATCACGCTCTGGTTGGTGTAGCCGTCGCGGGCGGCGATCAGTTCCGCGTCGACGCGCCAGTCGTTCATGCCCAGGTCGTCGTAGCGGTCGCGCAGCAGTTCGAGCATCCAGGTGAGCGAGCTGCCGGGGGTGGGCGCGGCGAACATCGACAGGGCGATCGGCGGGATGAAGTCGGCGTAGGCGAGTACGTGGGTTTCGTCGGGCGGACCGTCGTCGCGCAGGGAGAGCTGCAGCACGCTATCGCGCTGATGGCCGCCGCTGAATGGCAGGTCGCCGCACAGCCAGCTGGCGCGGAAGTGCTGGGTGAAGGCGGGCATGCGGCCTTCGACGTAGCGCAGCTCCTGCGGCGCCACTGCCACGACGGGCGGTTGTTCGGGCTGGAAGTCCAGCACCGAAGGGCGCGCGCTGCCGAATACACCAAGCAGCCGGCACAGCGTCTGCTCGCCGTCGCACAGGCTGGCCTCGACCTGGATGACGCTGCGGCCTGCACGCAGCAGCCGCGCGCGGATGGCCACGCTACCGGCCGGCACCGGCGCGATGAACGTCACCTGCAGGGTGCGCAGCGGCATGTCCGCCGGCACCAGCTCGCGCATGGCGCGCAGGGCCAGCGCCGCCTGCAGGCCACCGAAGGCGCTGCGCCCCTGCAGCCAGTCCTCGCTCACCGTGGCCTGCCAGCCGTCGCCATGGCGCGTGACTGTCCGCATCGCTTCGGAAAATCGCATGGGTGGCGCCTGCGCTGGGGAGTGGCTTTCGATGATGCCAGCGCCACGCGCCGAATGCCCGCATGCCTATACTCGACACCTCGACTCTGGACGGAGCGCGCCATGGCCTTCCTGCAGGATTCACCGCAACTGCCGCACCCGTATCGCGGCGACCGTGCGCTGCTGGCCTTGCTCGATCGGGCGCTGCCGGCCGAGCGCCGCGCCGCGCTGGATGCCGACCTCGACGCGCTGGGCGACTACGCGCAGATGGCGTGGCAGCGCGCATGCACCACGACGCGGCGCAAGCCGGTGCTGACGCAGTGGGATGCGTGGGGCCAGCGGGTGGACCGCATCGAGTTGACGCCGGCGTGGCAGGAAGGCGCGGCGATGACGACGCGGCATGCCGTGCTGGCCGCCGGCCACGGCGACAGCGCGCACGGGCGGCTGGAGGAATTCGCCCGCGTCTACCTGTACCACCTCGCCAGCGAGTTCTACACCTGCCCGCTGGCGATGACCGACGGTGCCGCCACCGCGCTCAAGGCCTCCGGCAACCGCGAACTGATCGAGCGCGTGCTGCCGCATTTCCTCAGCCGCGACCCGGCCACGTTCTGGCTCAGCGGCCAGTGGATGACCGAGACCGCCGGCGGCTCCGATGTCGGCCACACCGAAACCGTCGCGCGGCAGGATGCCGACGGGCAATGGCGGCTGTACGGGCGCAAGTGGTTCAGCTCGGCGGTGGTCGGCGAGGCGGCGCTGGCGCTGGCGCGGCCTGAGGGCGCGGCGGCCACAGGCACCGCGGCGTTGGCGCTGTTCTACGTGGAGACGATGGACGGCGCGCGACGCAAGCCCGAGCTGATCATCGACCGTCTGAAGGACAAACTCGGCACGCAGGAATTGCCCACCGCGGAAATCCATCTGGACGGCCTGCCCGCTTGGCCGCTGGGCGAGCTGGCCAACGGCGTGCGCCAGGTGGCGCCGATGCTCAACGTCACGCGCACCTGGAACGCGGTCTGCGCGGTCGCCAGCATGGCCCGCGCGATCGCCCTGGCGCGCGACTTCGCCGAGCGCCGGCGCGCGTTTGGCCGTCCGTTGATCGAGCAGCCGCTGCACGCGCAGACGCTGGCCGACATGCAGGCCGAGTTCGAGGGCGCGTTCGCGCTGGCGTTCGAAGTCGCACACCTGCTGGGCCGGGTCGAGCACGGCGCGGCGGCGCCGCACGAGGCCGCGTTGCTGCGCCTGCTCACGCCGCTGGCCAAGCTGTGGACCGGCAAGCTGGCGGTGCAGATGTGCTCGGAAGCGCTGGAGTGCTTCGGCGGCGCCGGCTACATCGAGGACACCGGCCTGCCGCAGCTGCTGCGCGACGCGCAGGTGTACGCGATCTGGGAAGGCACCACCAACGTGCTGTCGCTGGACAGCCTGCGCGCGCTGGCCGGCGACAGCCTGGGCGCGTTGCGCACGGCCTGCGCGAGCTGGCTGGACGGCAACGACGACATGCACGCGGCCAGCGCGATCCGGCAGACGCTGGACGCCGCCGCGCGCTGGCTCGACCAGCATGCGGCCGCACGCGACACGCTGGAAGCCGGCGCGCGCGGGCTCGCCTTCACGCTGGCGCGCTGCGCGGCGGCGGCGCTGCTGGCGCGGCAAGCCAGCTGGTCGGACCGCCATGGCGACCGGCGCCCGGCCGCCGCACTGCGCCGCTTCGTCGGCCATGGCCTCGACCGGCTGGTCACGCCGGACGCGGACGACACCGCCTTGCTGCTGGGCTGACACGCCTCGTAGGGCGGGCACTGCCCGCCGCCCTTGGCCGCGACGCATCGTTGAAGAGCCGGCGGGCAGTGCCCGCCCTACAAAGTCGGGTCGACAACTGCCTCGGACTTGCAGGGAAACAAAAGAGCATCGCCCGCCAGCGGGCTCCTACAACAATCTGCCGCGGCAAGCGTTCCACGGGCGTGCGGGCTAAAATGCCGCCATTCCCCCACGGCCCACCGATATGCAGCATCTGACCATCGTCACTACCGGCGGCACCATCGACAAGATCTACTTCGACGACAAGTCGGACTACAAGATCGGCGCGCCGCAGATCGGCGAGATCCTCGGCCAGCTCGGCGTGGCCTTCCAGTTCGACGTGATCCCGATCCTGCGCAAGGACAGCCTGCACATGGGCGCCGAGGACCGCGCGCTGGTGCGTTCGACGATCGAGGCGCAGCCGCACCGGCACGTGCTGGTCACCCACGGCACCGACACCATGGTCGAGACCGCACGCGAACTGGCCAGCATCAAGGGCAAGGTGATCGTGCTGACCGGCGCGCTGAACCCGGCGCGCTTCCAGGGCTCCGACGCGGTGTTCAACATCGGCTGCGCGGTGGCCGCGGTGCAGACCCTGCCCGACGGCGTCTACATCGCCATGAACGGCCGCGTGTGGGATCCGGCCAAGGTGCGCAAGAACCGCGACGCCAACCGTTTCGAGGAAGTCGCCGGCTGACTTCCACGCATGAAAAAGGGCCCGGTCGATGCGACCGGGCCCGCGTTGCGATGACTGCTCCTTGAGTGAAACGGCGGGCCGTCCGTGGCCCGTCAGGGGGCTTACCAGGTGGCTTTCAGCGACACGCCGGAGAACGCCGTGTAGCCGCGCACCTTGATGTAGTACGTGCCCGAGGCCGCGCTGAACGAGCAGGTCTCGGCATTGCCGGTCTTGTACGGACGGCAGTCGTAGCTGCTGGTGGTCGGGGCGGAACCCTTCTTCACGTACAGGTCGGCATCGCCGGTGCCGCCGGAGATCGCGATGGCCAGGTTGCTGCCCGACGGCACCGTCACCGTGTAGCTCAGTTCCTGGCTCTTCGCACCGGCCAGGCCGGTCACCGGCACGCCGTTCTGCAGGCCACCGCTGCCACCGCCGCCGGTGCTGTACGACGCCTTCACGGTGACGCCGGAGTACGCCGAGTAGCCGTGCACCTTGATGTAGTACTTGCCGGCCTGCGGCGCGGCCACGCTGCAGCTTTCCGCGTTGCCGGCCTTGTACGGGCGGCAGTCGTAGCTGCTGGTGGTCGGCGCGCTGCCGAACTTGGTGTACAGGTCGGCATCGCCGGTGCCGCCGGAGATCGACATCACCAGGTTGCTGGCGCCGGCCGGCACGGTGATGAAGTAGTCGTTGTCGCCACCCGTCGCACCCGACACGCCGGTGACGCCCACGTTGTTCTGCAGCTCGGTGGTGGTACCGCCACCGCCGCCACCGCCCGCGCAGCTCACGCCGACGCCGTTGAACGCCGCGATCACGTCGTTCGCGTTGTAGCCCAGGTCGGTCGCCGCCGACTCCACGCCGCAGGCGCCGGAGTTGAAGGTGGAGGTGGCCGTCCAGTACGACTTGTTGGCGAGCGCGAAGGCCTGGAACGCCTTCTTCACGTCCCAGCCGCTGGTCTTGGCCAGCAGGCAGAACGCCTTGTTGTACACGCCGCTCGAATAATGCACGTCGAGGCTGGAGGTGTAGTTCGCGGCGTTGTCGATCGAGCCGCCGTCCTGCGGCGGGTTGCACATGTAGCGCAGCGCGTCACCGATGCCGGCGCTGGTCTTGACGATATCGCGCCCGACCAGGAAATCCGCCGCACCGCGATCGTAGAACTCGGCCGCTTCGCCGGCGATGTCCGAATACGCTTCGTTCATGCCGCCGGACTGGCCGCTGTACTCCAGGCCCGAGTTCTGCTCGGTGTAGCCGTGGCTGATCTCGTGGCTGGTCACGTCCAGCGACACCAGCGGGTAGAACGTGCTGGCGCCGTCGCCGAAGTACATCGCGGTGCCGTCCCAGAACGCGTTCTCGTAGTTCGACTTGTAGTGCACCTTCATCACCAGCTGCATGTTCAGCGGTGCGGCGCCGGTGTAGGCGGTGTACATGTCGTGCACCACGCCGCCGAAGTGATGGGCGTCGTTGACCGGCGAGTAGGCGCCGTTGATCGCGTCGGTGTCGCTGTTCGGGCAGGTGAAGCTGACCACCGAACCGCCGCTGCTGGCGTGGTTGAGGTTGTAGGTCTTGACGTTGGTGTTGACCAGCGTGCAGGTGCTGCCGGACTGGGTCACGTCGAGCGCGGCGTAGTCGGTGCCGTAGACGTACTTGCCGGTCTTGGCGTTGCCGCCGGGGCCGGTGGCCGAGGCATCGGTCAGGCCGTTCCAGCTCTTGATCACCTCGCCGGTGTTGGCGTCGATGATCGCGGTCGGACGCGACGGATGCGTGCCGCCGACGAAGTAGGACACGCGATAGACCAGGCGCGCCGTGCCGTTGTCCTGCGGGTACACGAACAGATCGGTCATCCGGTTGCCGATGGTGGCGTCACCGACCAGCGTGGTGTGCGCATGCGCCTGCAGTGCGGCGATGGCGCGGTCGGCCGTCAACTTCGGCGCGACCGAAGCCAGGCCGAGCTGGGCGTCCTGCATCAGCTCGCCGGTGGCGCGCAGTGCGTTGCCGTTGGCATCCTGCACCACGGCGATGCTGCGGCCGTAGACCGGCACGCCGCGGTACATCTGCTGATGGCGCACGACCTTGTGCCCGCCGGAAATGGCGACGGCGCTGCGCGGCGCCAGCGACATGTTCTGGCCAAGGTTGAGCTGGGCGGCCAGCGAACTGGCCGGCACCGCGCCGAGGTTCTGTGCGTGCAAGGTCTTCGTGTTGGCGGCCGTGGCTGCTGACGCAGTAGCCATGCCGATCGCGGCGACCAGCAGTTTCAGACGGTAATGACTGGGCATTGAAAACTCCTAGACAATTTTTTTCGGGACAAACGGGCCCGATGCGGCCACGTGAGCCCCATGCAAGAATTGCCGTGCGAAGCACGGCCCCTTATTCGTGTGCTGTCTAGCGATCCCAAAATGCGTCCGGATCGGCTGCCTCCCCCTGGCATTCCCTTGCATGGGCAGCACGTGGACGTGTAGTTGCAAGACGGCGATCTCGCCGCCAAAGGATCATCCGTCAACCTCCCCGATGACGAATTCGCGTACGTTATTCCTTGCGTATCGGAGCGACAATCTGATTTTTTCCTACGCACGGTGACGGCTGTCACAGGACGCGGCATCTGCGCCGCCGTCGCGTGAACGCCGCGCAAGGAAGACGTGACGGCACCGTGTGCCGTCGTCCAGTGTCGTCATTTGTTGCGCCGGACGGCGCTGGCCGCGGTGCGCGGCAAGATCATGCGCCGCCGGCCATCGCGACCGGCGCGCGACGGCGGGAAACGGGGCGGCGACCGCGTACTGCGGCCGGCCGTCACGACGGCCGGCCGCAGGGTTCAGAGCATGCCGGTTTCGAGCTTCGCCGCGTCCGACATCATCGAATGCGTCCACGGCGGGTCGAACACCAGGTCCACGTCCGCTTCGGTGATCGTGGGGATCATCTCCAGCTTGGTGCGCGCATCGTCGACCAGGATGTCGCCCATGCCGCAACCCGGCGCGGTCAGGGTGAGCTTCACGTAGACCTTGCGCTCGCCGGATTCGACCTGCTCCAGGCTGAGGTCGTAGACCAGCCCCAGATCGACCACGTTCACCGGGATCTCCGGATCGAACACGGTGCGCAACTGGTCCCACGCCAGTTTTTCCACGTCCTCGTTGGTGGCGTCCGCCGGCACCTCGATCGGCGCCGGCCGCTCCTTGCCCAGCGCGTCGGCGTCGTCGCCGGCGATGCGGAACAGGTTGCCTTCCACATAGACGGTGAAGCTGCCGCCCAGCGCCTGGGTGATGTAGCCGATCTGCCCGGCCGGCAGGGTCACCACCTCGCCCTGCGGCACCATCACGGCGCTGCAATCGCGCACCAGGGTGAAAGGTTCGCTGCTCAGACTGAAACCACTCATGCCAACGCCGATCCTGTATCTGCGGGCGCGGCCATGCGTCGAGCCCGGAATGCGTATTATGCCGTCCGCCACGCGGGACCGCTTGTCCCAGATCAGGCCGGCGGCGATGCACTTCAAGGCCGGGGCCGCCGACGGCACGCTATGATGCGCGCTTTGCCCGATGGACCCCGCGCATGTTCCAGCCCGCCCCGACGCGTCGCCTCCGCCGATGAACATCCGCGCCGCATCGCTGGCGGCGTTCGCGCTGTTCAGCGCCGCCATGCTGGGTCTGGCCGCCGGCGCCACGTGGATGGTGGCGGCGTTGTACCTGCGCCACCCGCTGCCGTGGTTGGCGTTGCCGATCGGCGCGCTGCTGGCCTGGACCATCCGCGCCTGCGTGCGCCCGCCCGGCGCGCCCGCGGCGCTGCTGGCCGCGGGCGCCACCCTGCTGGCCGCGCTCTACGTCAACATGCTGGTCGCCGGCGTGCTGATCGCCGGCAACATGGGCATGGGCCTGGTCGAGGCGATGCGCACCGCCGGCCCCGGCATGCTGTGGCAGCTCTCGCGGATGGCGCTGTCGCCGGCAGACATGACCTGGATCGCGCTGGGCATGCTGCTGGCCGCATGGCTGGCCTGGCGCCGGCCACGCCGGCGCAGCTGACGGGATTTTGCAGGAGCAAAAATGCCGATCGATCAGGCGTCGATGTCCTTCAGCGCCGCCACCAGCTCGCCTACCGCCGCCTGACCGTCGCCGTACAGCATGCGGGTGTTGTCGGCGTAGAACAGCGCGTTCTCGATGCCGGCGAAGCCGGTACCCTTGCCGCGCTTGATCACGATCACCTGCTTCGCCGCGCTGACGTCGAGGATCGGCATGCCGTAGATCGGCGAGGCCGGATCGGTCTTCGCCAGCGGGTTGACCACGTCGTTGGCGCCGATCACCAGCGCCACGTCGGTGGCGGGGAATTCCGGGTTGATGTCGTCCATGTCGGCGATCAGGTCGTACGGCACGCCGGCCTCGGCCAGCAGCACGTTCATGTGGCCGGGCATGCGGCCGGCCACCGGGTGGATGGCGAACTTCACCTTCACCCCGCGCTTGATCAAGAGCTGGGCGAACTCCCACACCTTGTGCTGCGCCTGCGCCACCGCCAGGCCGTAGCCGGGCACGATCACCACGCGTTCGGCGTAGGCCATCATCACCGCCGCATCGCTGGCGTCGACCGGTTTCTGCGCGCCCCCGATCGCCTGCGCCTCGCCGCCGGCGGCGCCGAAGCTGCCGAACAGCACGTTGCCGAGCGAGCGGTTCATCGCCTTGGCCATCAGCTGGGTCAGCAAGGTGCCGGCCGCGCCGACCACCATGCCGGCGATGATCATCGCCTCGTTGCCCAGCACGAAACCCTCGAACGACACCGCCAGGCCGGTGAACGCGTTGTACAGCGAGATCACCACCGGCATGTCGGCGCCGCCGATCGGCAGCGTCATCATCAGGCCGAACGCCAGCGCCAGCGCGAAGAACGCCACGATCAGCGCCGGGCTGGCATGGCCGACGGCAAGCAGCACGCCGGTGGCCAGCGCCGCCGCCAGCAGCAGCAGGTTCACCGTGCGCTGGCCGGGGAACACGAAGCGCTTGTCCATCCAGCCCTGCAGCTTGGCGAACGCCACCAGCGAGCCGGAGAAGCTGACCGCGCCGATCAGCGCGCCGAGCACGCCCAGCGCCAGCTCGGTCGGCGACAGCGCCGGCGGCAGGCCGTTCACCGCCCACGCCTCCGGCCGCAGCGGCGAGGTGTCCGGCACCGCATGCAGCAGGCCCGCCGAACGCGCGTAGCCGATCAGTTCCACCGCGCCGATCGCCGCCGCCGCACCGCCGCCCATGCCGTTGTACAACGCCACCATCTGCGGCATCGCCGTCATCGCCACGCGGCGGCCGCTCCACCAGGCGGCGGCCACGCCGACCAGCACCGCGGCGACGATCAGCCCGCGGTTGTGCATGTCCGGCAGGAAGAACGTGGCCAGCACCGCCAGCAGCATGCCGAAGCCTGCCCAGACGATGCCGCCGCGCGCGGTGCGCGGCGAGCTCATGCGTTTCAGGCCCAGGATGAACAGCAGCGCGGCGAGGAAATAGCAGGCCTTGATCAAGGTGGGCAGCCAGCTCATCACTTGGCCTCCTTGCCGGCGCCCGGCTTGCTGGACTTGAACATCTCCAGCATGCGCTCGGTCACCACGTAGCCGCCGGCGGCGTTGCCGGCGCCCAGCAGCACGCCGATGAAGCCGATCGCGATCTCGAACGGCGTGTTCGCGTGGCCTAGCGCGATCATCGCCCCGACCAGCACAATGCCGTGCACGAAGTTGGAGCCGGACATCAGCGGCGTGTGCAGGATCACCGGCACCCGCGCGATGATTTCGTAGCCGGTGAACGCGGCCAGCATGAAGATGTACAGCGCCAGGAAACCGTCGATCATGACCCCATTCCCCTTCCAAGCCGCCCGCCCGGACGTCGAGTTCGCATCATACGGGTGCGGGTCAACCCATGCGAGCCTGCCGCGTTGAACAGCGGGAACAAACCGTTGGAGCCCGAGGATGCTGCACCCGACGCCGCGGCTGATGAATCCATGAACAGCGTGGTCGGCACGCTCGGCACCGACCTGCTGGGCGACGCCCGCGAAACGCCCGCCACGCTGGATGCGTTCCTGGCGCAGATCGAGCGTCGCGCGTTCCGCATGGCCGAGCTGCAGCTGCGCCACCGCGAGGACGCCCTGGACGCAGTGCAGGACGCCATGCTGCGGCTGGTGCGGCACTACCGCGAGCGGCCGGCCGCGGAGTGGTCGCCGCTGTTCTGGGGCATCCTGCGTCGGCGCGTGGTCGACCTGCAGCGCCGGCGCAAGGTGCGCTCGATCGTGGTGGGCTGGCTCGGCGGCGGCCGCGACGACGACGGCGACGAGCTGCCCGCGTGGGAACCGGTCGACCCCGGCCAGGACCCGCTCGGCCGACTGCACGACGTGCAGTCGTACGCGGACATGGCCGCCGCGGTCCGGCAGTTGCCGCCGCGCCAGCGCGAAGCCTTCATGCTGCGCATGCTGGAAGGGCTCGACGTGGCGGAAACCGCCCGCGCCATGGGCTGCTCCGAAGGCAGCGTGAAAACCCATCTGTCGCGCGCGATGCACCATCTGCGCGACCAACTGGAGGATTGGCGATGAACTCGCCCGACAACAGCAGGCTCGACGAACAGCTCGAACAGCGTGCCCGCGAACTCTGGCAAGAGGCCGCCCAACGCCTCGACCCGGCCACCGCCGGGCGCCTGCGCGCGGCCCGGCGGCAGGCGCTGGAGACGGCACGGGTGCCCGCCGCGCGCCGCGCCGTCCGCTGGCTGATCCCGACCGGTGCCTTTGCGGTGATCGCGCTGGCCGCGATGATGGTGTGGCGGCCGTTGCCGCCGCAGCCCGCCGCCACCGCGATGCACGCCGCCAGCGGCGTCGACGACCTGGACAGCGAGCTGCCGCCGGATGCCGACAAGGCCGATCCGAACCTCTACCAGAACCTCGACTTCTACGGCTGGCTGGCTTCCACCAGCAGCCACACGGCAGCCCGCTGAACCATGACCCGAATCCTCCGCCCGATCCTGACCCTGCTGCTGGCCGTGCTGCTCGGCGGCATCGCCACGGCGCCGCTGCACGCACAGGACGCGCCCTCGCCACCACCCCGCAGCGACGCGCCGCCGCCGCGCCCGTGGAGCAGCCTCGACCCGGCGCAGCGCGACGTACTGGCGCCGCTGCAGAACGAATGGAACGGCATGTCGCCGCGCAAGCAATCGCGCATGCTGCAGCGCGCCGAACGCTGGGTGACCCTGTCGCCGGAGAAACGCGAGGAAATCCGCCGGCACATCGCCCACTGGCAGCAAATGACCCCGGACGAACGCCGCCAGGCGCGCGAGAACCGGCGGAAGTTCAACGAACTTTCGCCGCAGCAGCGCGACCAGTTGCACGCCACCTTCGAGCGCTTCCAGCGACTGCCGCCGGATCAACGCGAAAAGCTGATCCGCGAATGGCGCGCCCTGCCCCCGGCCGAACGCCTGCACTGGGACGAGCGCCGCGGCCGCGATCGCCCGCCGGCACCGCCACCCGGCGGGCCCGGCCAACCCTGATCGACAAAATGCCCCGCCTTGCGCGGGGCGTTTTTTCAAGATCCGTAGGGCGGGCACTGCCCGCCGCTCTTGCCCGTCAAAAGCCGGCGGGCAGTGCCCGCCCTACGGCCCGTTCAGCCGGCGAAGCGTGTCTCGCCGGCGTGGGCCAGGCAGCTCTTCGCCACCAGCTCGTCGTCGAAATCCGGCTTCAGCTCGCCGTCGTGCGCCAGCAGTTCAAGGAAGTTGAATACGTTGCGCGCGTACATCTCCGACGCATGCAGCGGCGCGCCGGCGGGCAGGTTCAGCGGGCCCAGGATCGCCACGCCGCCGTGCTCGACCCGCTCGCCCGGGCGGGTCAGTTCGCAGTTGCCGCCGCTCTCGGCGGCCAGGTCGACGACCAGCGCGCCCGGCTTCATGCCCTCGACCATCGCGGCCGTCAGGATCTTCGGCGCCGGCCGCCCCGGCACGGCCGCGGTGCTGACCACCACGTCGAACGACTTCAGGTGATCGGCCAGCGCCTGCTGCTGCGCGGCGCGCTCCTCCGCCGACAGCTCGCGTGCGTAGCCACCGCTGCCCGCCGCGCTGACGCCGAGGTCGAGGAACTTCGCGCCCAGCGACTCCACCTGCTCGCGCGTCTCCGGGCGCACGTCGTAGCCCTCGGTCTGCGCACCCAGCCGGCGTGCGGTGGCGATCGCCTGCAGACCGGCCACGCCGGCGCCGATCACCAGCACCTTCGACGGCCGGATGGTGCCGGCGGCGGTGGTCAGCATCGGGAAGAATTTCGGCGAGGCCTCGGCGGCGATCAGCATGGCGCGATAGCCGGCCACCGCCGCCTGCGAGCTCAATACATCCATCGCCTGCGCGCGGGTGGTGCGCGGCAGCAGCTCCAGCGAGAACGCGGTGAGCTTGCGCGCGGTGAGCGCGGCGATGCGTTCGGCCGCGCCGTACGGACGCAACTGGCCGACCACCACGCTGCCTTCGCGCAGGCCGGCGAACACCGCGTCATGCGGCGGCAGCACGCAGGCCAGCACGTCGGCTTGCGCCAGTACGCCGGCGGCATCGGCAAACTCGGCCTCGGCATAGCTGGCGTCGGGAAAACCGGCGGCGCGCCCCGCGTCATGCTCCAGCAATACGCGCAGGCCCTTGCCGCGCAGCTTCTTCGCCATCTCGGGCGTGATCGCCACGCGCCGCTCCCCGGCGGCAGTCTCGCGCAAAGCGGCTACGGTGATCGGCATGGTGCAGTCCCCTCGGCATTGGTCCAGCCATCTTAACGGCACTCGCAGGCTTTGATCCGGGCCGGCGCAAAAGAGTAAGCTGGCCCGCCGGCACACGCGCCCATGCGCGCCGGGGTCATCGCTGGAGTTCCCGATGCCCGCCATTTCCGATGCTTTCGACGACCTGCTGGCCTTGGCGCGCAGCGCGCGCGAACAGGCCTATGCGCCATATTCGAACTTCCAGGTCGGCGCCGCCCTGCTCACCCGCGACGGTCGCCGCTTCAGCGGCTGCAACGTGGAAAACGCCTCCTACGGCCTTTGCAACTGCGCCGAACGCACCGCACTGTTCAACGCCGTCGCCGCCGGCTGCCGGCCCGGCGACTTCGCCGCCATCGCGGTGGTCGCCGACACCGACGCGCCGGTCAGCCCCTGCGGCGCCTGCCGCCAGGTGATGTCCGAACTATGCGACGACGCCATGCCGGTGCTGCTGGCCAACCTGCGTGGCGACACCCGGCAGACCAGCGTGGCCGCCCTGCTACCGGGCTCGTTCAAGCTACCGCTGTCGGCCTGACCGTTCGCACGCAACGGCTGCGCCGGCTAGCATGGGCAGTCCCCATCGAAAGAACCGCTCCATGTCCGCTGCCCTGTCCCTGCTCCAGCAACGCCATTCCGTCCCCTCGCGCCAACTCGGCGAGCCGGCGCCGGACGAGGCGACCTTGCACGAATTGCTGGAGGCGGCGATCCGCGTGCCCGACCATGGCAAGCTGGTGCCGTTCCGGCTGATCCGCCTGCAGGGCGAGGCGAAGCTGGCGTTCGGCGAACGGCTGGCGGCCATCGCCACCCGCAATCACCCGGAGATGTCCGAGGCCAAGCTGGAAAAGGAGCGCACGCGCTACACCTTCGCGCCGCTGGTGATCGCCGTGGTTGCCAGGCTGCAGCTCGACAGCAAGGTGCCGCAGATCGAGCAGAAGCTGTGCGCCGGCAACGTCGCCTACAACATCCTGCTCGGCGCCTACGCGTTGGGCTATGGCGCGCAATGGCTGACCGGCTGGGCCGCCTATGACCGCGAAGTGGCCGGCGCCCTCGGCCTGGCGGAGAACGAGCACGTGGTCGCCTTCGTCCACCTCGGCACGCCGCGGATCGAGGTACCCGACCGCGAGCGCCCGGCGCTGGACGAGCTGGTATCCACATGGACGCCGTGAGCACGCCGGCGAACGGACGTCCAGCCGTCCATTTGATCGACGGCAGCATGTACGTGTTCCGCGCCTGGCACTCGATGCCGGACGAATTCCACGACGCCGACGGTCATCCGGTCAACGCAGTGCACGGCTACACCCGTTTCCTGTGCGAGCTGCTCGAGCGCGTGCAGCCGGAACACATCGCGGTGGCGTTCGACGCCTCGCTGACCAGCTCGTTCCGCAACGCGATCTATCCGCCGTACAAGGCCAACCGCGAACTGCCGCCACCCGACCTGGAACGCCAGTTCGTGCAGTGCCGCGCAATCACCGAGGCGCTCGGCGTGCACCTGATGATCGACCACAGCTTCGAGGCCGACGACCTGATCGGCAGCACCGTGTGGAACCTGCGCGCGCAGGGCTGGCGCAGCGTGATCGTCTCCGCCGACAAGGATTTCGGCCAGCTGCTGGGCGAGCACGACGAGCAGTGGGACTACGCCCGCGGCCTGCGCTGGGGGCCGGCCGGCGTGCACGAAAAACTCGGCGTGCACCCGCACCAGGTCGCCGACTACCTGGCCCTGTGCGGCGACAGCGTGGACAACATCCCCGGCGTGCCCGGCATCGGTGCCAAGACCGCCGCCGCCCTGCTCAGCCATTTCGGCAGCCTCGACGCGCTGCTCGACCGCGTCGACGAAGTCGCCTTCCTGCGCCTGCGCGGCGCCGCCGCCTGCGCCGCGAAACTGCGAGAGCACGCCGAGCAGGCGCGGCTGTACCGTCGCCTCACCCGCATCGCGCTGGACGCCCCGGGCGCCGACTCCGCCGACACCCTGCAGCGCCGCCCACCGCCGCTCGACCAACTCGACGCGCTATGCGAGCAACTGCGCTTCGGCGCCTTCACCCGCAGCCGGCTGCGCGCCTTGGCGGACTGATCGCAAGAGCCACCCCCTCCCAGCCTCCCCCTGCCTTGCAGGGGGAGGAAGCCATGGCCAGCACCGCCATGCTTTTGCTCCCTCCCCTGCATCGCAGGGGAGGGCTGGGGTGGGGTGCTCTTGATCTTTCCCGCCAGTCCGAAGCTACCCCCTCCTGACCTCCCCCTGCCTTGCAGGGGGAGGAAGCCATGGCCAGCACCGCCAAGCTTTTGCTCCCTCCCCTGCATCGCAGGGGAGGGCTGGGGTGGGGTGCTCTTGATCTTTCCCGCCAGCCAGAAGCTACCCCCTCCCAACCTCCCCCCTGCCTTGCAGGGGGAGGAAGCCATGGCCAGCACCGCCAAGCTTTTGCTCCCTCCCCTGCATCGCAGGGGAGGCTGGGGTGGGGTGCTCTTGATCTTTCCCGCCAGTCCGAAGCTACCCCCTCCTGACCT
The DNA here is from genome assembly GCF_033345435.1 of Rhodanobacter sp. KK11. Classification (NCBI taxonomy): domain Bacteria; kingdom Pseudomonadati; phylum Pseudomonadota; class Gammaproteobacteria; order Lysobacterales; family Rhodanobacteraceae; genus Rhodanobacter; species Rhodanobacter sp. KK11. The sequence goes on along the minus strand of NZ_JAWPMI010000001.1, from coordinate 838,503 downwards.
CCCCCTGCCTTGCAGGGGGAGGAAGCCATGGCCAGCACCGCCAAGTTTTTGCTCCCTCCCCTGCATCGCAGGGGAGGGCTGGGGTGGGGTGCTCTTGATCTTTCCCGCCAGCCCGGGGCTACTCCCTCCTAACCTCCCCCTGCCTTGCAGGGGGAGGAAGCCATGGCCAGCACCGCCATGCTTTTGCTCCCTCCCCTGCTTTGCAGGGGAGGGCTGGGGAGGGGTGCTTTTGATCTTTCCCGACAGCCCGGGACTACCCCCTCCTGACCTCCCCCTGCCTTGCAGGGGGAGGAAGCCATGGCCAGCACCGCCATGCTTTTGCTCCCTCCCCTGCATCGCAGGGGAGGGCTGGGGTGGGGTGCTCTTGATCTTTCCCGCCAGCCCGGGACTACCCCCTCCTAACCTCCCCCCTGCCTGGCAGGGGGAGGAACAAAAGCGCTGACAATCGGCTCAATGCGAGGCGGCCCCCGGGGCGCCCTTCGCCGTCCACTGCTTCAGCCAGGCGTTCACCGAGTCATGCCACTGCACGCTGTTGTGCGGCTTCAGCACCCAGTGGTTCTCGTCGGGGAAGTGCAGCAGCTGGCTGGGAATGCCCCGACGCTGCAGCGCGGTGAACGCGCCCAGGCCCTGGGTGTCGGGGATGCGGAAATCCTTGGCCGAATGGATCACCAGCATCGGCACGCGCCAGTCCTTGACGTGGTTGAGCGGGTTGAACTTCTCGTAGTTCTCCGGGTGCTCGTACTGGGTGCCGCCGTTCTCATGCTCCTCGAACCACAGCTCCTCGGTGTCGTAGTACATCGCGCGGGCGTCGAACACGCCGTCGTGGTCGACCAGACACTTCCACGGCTGGTTCCACACGCCGGCGATCCAGTACACCATGTAGCCGCCGTAGCTGGCGCCGAGCGCGCAGGCGCGGTTGCCGTCGAGGAAGCTGTACTTGTCCAGCGCGGCCTTCCAGCCCAGCTTCAGGTCTTCCAGCGGCTTGCCGCCCCAGTCGCCGGAGATCGAGTCGGTGAACGCCTGGCCGTAGCCGGTGGAACCGTGGAAGTTCACCGTCACCACCGCGAAGCCCTGGCCGGCGTAGGTCTGCGGGTTCCAGCGGTAGCTCCAGCCGTTGTTCATCGCGCCCTGCGGGCCGCCGTGGATGATGAACGCCACGGGATAGGTCTTGCCCGGCTGATAGTCGACCGGCTTCACCACGTAACCCTGCACGGTTTCGTTGTTCCAACCCTTGAAGGTGAAGAACTCGGCGTCGCCCATCTTCGCGTTCTTCAGGTCCGCTGCATTGAAGTGGGTGACCTGCTTCAGGCCGCTGCCGTTGGCGGCAGCCAGGTAGACGTCGGCCGGCCGCTTGAGGTCGTCGCGGGTCAGCAGCAGCTTGCCGGCGGCCAGCGAGAAGCCGCCCACCGTGCCATCACTGACCAGCTGACTGACCTTGCCGCTGGCCGTGTCGATCGCGAACAGCGGGTGCTGGCCGTTGTCGTCGGCAGTGGCGTACAGCGTCTTGCCGTCAGCGGAAAGCGTCAGGCCGCCGGGCGAGCGGTCCCACTGCGGATCGACCTCACGCTTCGCGCCGCTGGCCAGGTCCAGCGCCATGATCGCGAAGCGGTCCGCTTCGAAACCCGGCGTCTTCATCGCCAGGTAGTACAGCGTCTTGCCGTCCGGCGAGGCCACCGGGTAGGCGTCCCACGCCTTGTTCTCGGCGGTGAGGTTCTTCGGCGCGGCCGAGCCATCCGCCGGCACGCTGTACACGTCGAAGTTGGTCGACCACGGCTCGGTAGTGCCGGCGATGCGCGCACCGAAGTACACGGTCTTGCCGTCCGGCGCGAAGCCGAACTCGCTCTCGTCGCCGAACGGCTTACTCGGCACGTCGCCGTCGATGCCGCGGCTCAGCAGTTTCGGCTCGCCGGCCAGCTGGCCCTTGCCGTCGAAGCGGGCCACGAACAGCTGGTTGCGCCGGCCGTCGGCCCAGCTATCCCAGTGCCGCACGAACAGCTTGTCGTAGAGCGTGCCGCTAGCCTTGTCCTTCGCGCGTGCGTCGAGGCGCTGCTGGGTGCACGAAAGCGTGGCGCAATCGGTGAACACCTCGTACGACAGCAGCACCTGCTTGCCGTCCGGCGACAGCTTGTAGCCGCCAACGTCCAATACCCCATGACTTACCTGCGCCGGTGCAGCATGCCGCGCCAGATCCAGGCCACCCTTGCCGCCCAGGTCCACCCGCCACAGCTGCGCCACGCCCTTGGCCGGCGCCACGAAATACAGGCTGCGCCCGTCCGCCGACCAGCGCGCCGAGCTGCCCTTGTCCACCACCTTCACCGGCTGGCCGCCCTTGCCCAAATCCAGCACGTAGATCGCGTTGACGCCCTTGTTCGCCGCGTAGTCGGTACTGCGCACGCCGAACGCCGCATGGCGCCCGTCCGGCGACAGCTGCGGGTCGCTGACCCGATCCATCATCACCAGGTCGCGCACGTTGAAGGCGTGCGCGCCCTCGGCCTTGACGAAGGCGGTATCCACGGCGGACTGCGCCATCGCAGGCGCCGCCACCAATGCGAGCAGCAGCGCGGCTATGAGAGGTTTCATGGGTGGTCCTTGGGTGTTGAAAGCGGTGACGGTAAAGCGCAGGCCCATCGAGACGCAAGCAAGCCGGAATCGGTCGAGATGGGCCGTAGACCGCCGGAGGGCTTCAACGGCCAAGTTCATCGTTGTGATGCGACGCACACTCCGTCTTCACATTTGGTACAAATCGTGAATGCCCTTGGGAGCACTCACAGGGGAGTCCACCATGTTGCGCCAGCGCATTTCCGCCGGTTTCACCTTGATCGAGCTGATGATCGTCGTGGCGATCATCGCGATCCTGGCCGCCATCGCCATCCCGGCGTATCAGGATTACCTGATCCGGACGCAAGTCACCGAGGGCATGGTGCTGGCCACCGGCGCCAAGGCCGCGGAATGGGATTTCGTTTCCAACACCGGACGGTTCCCCTCAAGGAACGAATCCGCAGGCCTCGCAAAAAGCACGTCCATCACTGGCGACTACGTTTCCAGCGTGGATCTGGCCCCCGCCGGCAAAATCACAGTTGCATTCAACGGCCCCAAGGCAAACGCCAGCATCAGGAGCAGCACGCTGGTGCTTTCCGCCGTCACCCTTGCCGGCAGCATTACCTGGAGTTGCAACGGCGGGACGGTGGCGGACAAGTACCTGCCCGCGACCTGCCGCAAGTAATTTCACCGCCGCCCGCCATTCATTAGCTGTCGCACAAAGTGACGACAAGCGTCACTAAGTGACCGACACGAGCAACGTGCCCTCATGCAGCCACGGTCACAGTTCCAAAACCTTATGCGCTATTTCACCAAGGGTTGCGGGCTTTCGTGACCGCGGGCACAATCCAAAGGCCTACGGTTGTGAGGGAATAAGCCTGCGGCAAGCGTGGCATGCAAGCTGCTTGACTTGCCGCGAGCTTCCTGGTCGTTCCGACCATGCGAATGGGGTCCGTTCCCGCCTAGGGGGATAAGGGACTGGGGCTCAGGGGGCATCACACGGTTAGCTAACCAAAGACAGAGGAACCACCATGAAGAGCATGCAGAAAGGCTTTACCCTGATCGAACTGATGATCGTGGTCGCGATCATTGCGATCCTCGCCGCGATCGCCATCCCGGCTTACCAGGACTACCTGATCCGCACGCAGGTGTCGGAGGGCGCGGTACTGACCGACGGCGCGAAGACGGCGATCTCCGAGTTCTACTCCAACAGGGGCAGCTTCCCCGGCAACAACGCCTCGGCTGGCCTCGCCGCGGCTGGATCTATCTCTGGCAAGTACGTGAAGTCGGTTGATATCTCCGGCACCGCCGGCAAAATCGTGGCTACGTTCAGCAAAGATTCGCCGCAATCGGCGAATAAGGCCATCGACACCAAGACTTTTGTGCTGTCTGCCGTCACCCATAGCGGCTCAATCGCATGGAGCTGCACCGGGTCGACGGTTGATGCCAAGTACCTGCCGTCCTCCTGCCGCTAAGCTGCAATCCGGTTCAGGCACGTTTGGAAGGGCCGCCTTGCGCGGCCCTTCTTCTTTTCACGGAAGCCCGAATGCGAACGAACTTCTCAGCGATCTATTGGATCGCGCCGCCCCTGTTCTGCCTACTGGCATGCGTGAGTTACTACCCAGGTTTGCATGGCGGTTTCCTGTTCGACGATTTTGCGAATCTGCCCGTACTCGGCGCCAGCGGCCCCATCGACAACTGGCCGGTATTTTGGCGTTACATCACCTCGGGTATCGCCGACCCAACTGGGCGCCCGTTGACGCTGCTGACCTTCCTGCTCGACGCCAACAACTGGCCGGCGGATCCGTTCCCGTTCAAGCGCACCAATCTGATCCTGCATCTGCTCAACGGGGCCCTGCTCTATACCCTACTGGCCCAGCTGGCTGGCCTGCTGGGTTACAGCGACCGACGCAGTCGAACTGCCGCCCTGTTGGGAACCGCACTCTGGCTACTGCACCCCCTGCTGGTTTCCACCACGCTGTACATCGTGCAGCGCGAGGCCATGCTGCCTGCCACGTGCGTCATGGCCGGCCTGCTGATCTGGTTGCACGGCCGTCATCAGTTGACCCAAGGCAGAACCGCGGCTGGACTCACCTGGAGCACGCTGGGCCTGGGAGGCTTCACGGTGCTGGGAGTGCTGGCAAAGGCCAACGGCGTCTTGCTGCCGATACTTGCCTTGCTGATCGAGCTGGTTGTGCTTGCCCGTCGGCACGTCATGCACCACAGCGGCGCGCGGCAAGCGTATCGGTTGGTATTGTTCGCTTTGGTCATCGCTCCCTCGGCTGCCATCCTTGGCTACCTGTTCTGGACGGGCTTCCATGGCACGCTTGCCGGCGGCCCAGTCGGATCTCGTCCGTGGAGCGTCGGCCAGCGCCTGCTTACCGAGCCGCGTGTGCTGCTGGACTACCTGCAACTGCTGTGGTTGCCACGACCGTTCTCCAGCGGACTGTTCAACGACCAGTACATAGCCTCCACCTCGTGGCTGCAACCAATCACTACCCTGCCCGCCATGTTGGCCGTGCTCGGCCTGGTCGGGCTCGCCTGGTGGCAACGTCGGCAGCGCCCCGCGCTTGCCTTGGCCCTACTGTTCTATTTCGCCGGTCAGTTGCTGGAATCCACCTCGATACCGCTGGAGCTCTATTTCGAGCACCGCAACTACCTGCCTGCCTTGCTGATGTTCTGGCCGCTCGGCCTGTGGCTGGCCGACACACGCAAGCTGCACTTGCTCAAATACGCCTTGATGCTGGTACTTCCGCTTGGCCTGGCCTGGATGACCTATGCCCGCGCTGAGCTGTGGGGCAACGTACACAGCCAGGCTTTGTTGTGGGCCAAGATCAACCCCAATTCGGCACGCGCCCAGACCAACGCCGCACAGATCGAGATGCAGGCCGGGCAACCACAAGCGGCCATCCAGCGCCTGGAAAAACTGTTGGCGCACCAGCCGGATCAGGTACAGCTTGCCTTCAACCTGATCGGCGCGCGATGCATGACCGGCGGCATTACGGCTGCCGATCTCGCAGCAGCGCAACTTGCCATGCAAGGCACGCCGAATACCGGCACCCTGTTCGCCAACTGGTTCGAGCGCACACTGCCCGTAGCGATGTCGGGCGGGTGCCCAGGGTTGACTGCACAAGGCCTGCAGAAGCTGCTCGACACCGGACTGGCGAATCCGAAACTGTCCGCGGCCGGGCCGCAACAGGATCTGACCTATCTGCGCGGCAAGATTGCGCTCGCACAGGACCAGCCAGATGCAGCCCTGGCCGATTTCATCCATGCGCTCGACCTGCAGGTACGGCCTGGCATGGCTCTCGAAGCCGCTGCGACCTTGGGGCGTGCCGGTTACCCGTCACATGGCCTGCGCCTGCTCGACCATTACGAGGCCGTCAGCGACAAGGCCATGAAGCCCGGCTTCGGCATGCCATGGCTGCATGAATGGGTGCTCAAACGCCAAAACTACTGGTCGCATGAGTTGGAGCACTTGCGGCATCAGCTCGCTCTCGACGCCGCGGCGAACCGCGGGAATACTTCCAATCATTCCCTCCAACCAGGTGTCTCAGCTTGACGGACTTTCTTCGCCGCTCACCGTGGCGTCTCCTGGCGCTGCTTGCCGCATTCACCATCACCCTGATCGTCTATTGGCCGGGGCTCTCTGGGGGATTCCTGTTCGACGACTACCCCAACATCGTCGACAACAAGGGGGTACAGCCACACGATGCCAGTCTCCCGTCACTGGTGGGCGCTGCGCTTTCCTCGCCGGCAAGCGACTTCAAACGTCCATTGGCCTCGTTGAGCTTCGCCATCAACTATCTGGCGACCGGACTCGATCCCTATTGGATGAAGCTGACCAACCTGCTGATCCATCTTCTGAACGGATGGCTGGTCTATCTGCTCTCGTTGGCACTGCTGCGATCCGATCCTGCTCGCCAGCATCCGCATGCCTCCCTGGTTGCCGTGCTGATCGCTGCCGGGTGGATGCTGTTGCCGATCAACCTCACCGCCGTGTTGTACGTGGTGCAGCGCATGGAGAGCATGGCCAACCTGTTCGTGTTGCTGGGGCTGCTCGGCTACGTGACGGGCCGCCGCCGCATGCTCGACCCGCGTCATGTTCCGCCTCCGACCAGCTTCGGGAATACGCAATGGACCGGCTTCATCCTTTGCGCAGCCAGCATCACCATACCGACCGCCATCGGCACCCTGGCCAAGGAAACCGCGGTGATGCTGCCCCTGTACGCGTTGCTGATCGAATGGACCTTGTTCCGTTTCAGCCAGTCGCAGAAAGCGGCAATTCCCCAGGAAGAACACCAGATCAGATTTTCGCGACGCCATGACCCGCGCCTGATCGGCCTGTTCCTGCTGGTGCTCGCGCTGCCCTTTGCCCTGGGCCTGGCATGGCTGCTGCCGAACGTGCTGAAACCGGCAACCTGGGCGGCACGCGACTTCACCCTCGGCACGCGCCTGCTGAGTGAAGCACGCATCGTCACCGACTACGTCGCATGGACCCTCCTGCCCACCCCAAACGCGCTGTCGTTCTACCACGACGACTTCCGTATCTCGACCGGGCTGCTGTCCCCGTGGAGCACTCTGGCCAGCCTCGTCTTCCTCGTAGCCCTGACCGCATTGATGCTCTGGTTGCGCCCGCGCAAACCACTGGCGGCCCTTGGCATCGCCCTGTTCCTGAGCTGCCAGCTGCTCACCGGCACCATCCTGCCGCTGGAACTGATCTACGAACATCGCAATTACTTCGCCAGCTTCGGCCTGCTGTTGGCGATCACACCGCTGTTCGCTGCTCCGCGCAGCCAACCATTCGCGCTGCCGCGTCATGTGCTGCTTGCCGGACTGCTGCTGAGCTGGACCGCGCTCACTGCCATGACGGCTTACGCCTGGGGCAATCCCCTGCGACTGGCCGAGGACCTGGCCTTGCGTGCGCCGCAATCACCGCGCGCCCAATACGAACTGGGCCGGACCTATATCATCTATTCGCACTACGACCCTGCCTCGCCTTTCACCAGGCTGGCCTACGCGCCACTGGAAAAATCTGCGTCGCTGCCCAATTCATCCATCCTGCCGGAGCAGGCGCTGATCTTCATGAACGCGCGCATGAAGCTGCCGCTGAAGGATGCCTGGTGGGACAGCATGATCGCCAAGCTTCAGGCACGCAGACCCGGCGTACAGGATGAAAGCTCGCTTGGCGCATTGACGCAGTGCGCGCACGAAGGCCGTTGTGACCTGCCACAGCAGCGCATGATGAATGCGTTCATGGCAGCGCTCTCACATTCCGCCCCCAGTGCTCGCCTACTTGCCACCTATGGCGACTACGCCTGGAACGTGCTTGAGGATCATGCGCTCGGCGAGCGCATGACTGAGGCAGCCGTCAACGCAAGCCCGTACGAACCGGCTTATCAGATCACCTTGATCCGCATGCTGGCGGCACAAGGTCGAACGGACGAGGCACACCAAGCCATCCAACGACTGCAGAAACTGAACGTTGGTGGCCGCCTGGATGAAGAACTCGATGCACTACGATTGCGATTGGGCAGTCCATCACATGGCTGATCCAAAGTGTTGCTACGCGTAAGGTCAGGCAGCGTTTAGACTGTTGCCTTGCGGCCACCTTGAGGCAATGGGACACCAGTGAAACGCGCACTCATTTCTGGAATTACAGGGCAGGATGGCGCCTATCTGGCCGAATTTCTCTTGGCCAAAGGCTACGAAGTGCACGGCATCAAACGCCGCGCATCGTCATTCAACACCGAGCGCATTGACCACCTCTATCAGGATCCCCACACGCCAGATCGAAGGCTAGTACTGCACTATGGCGATCTGACTGATTCGACCAACCTAATCCGCATCGTGCAGCAGGTGCGTCCCGACGAAATCTACAACCTCGGCGCGCAGAGCCACGTGCAGGTCTCCTTCGAGACCCCCGAATACACGGCCAACGCTGATGCCCTGGGTGCGCTGCGCCTACTGGAGGCCATCCGCATCCTCGGTCTGGAAGGCAGCACGCGCTTTTACCAGGCCTCGACTTCGGAACTCTACGGACTAGTGGCGGAAACGCCGCAGACCGAGCGCACGCCTTTCCATCCCCGCTCGCCCTACGGCGTGGCGAAGCTCTACGCCTACTGGATCGCGGTCAACTACCGCGAGGCCTATGGCCTGTACGCCTGCAACGGCATCCTGTTCAACCACGAGTCGCCGGTACGCGGCGAAACCTTCGTCACACGCAAGATCACCCGTGGGCTGGCTCGCATCCACCTCGGCCTACAGAATTGCCTGTACCTGGGCAACCTCGACGCCCGCCGCGACTGGGGGCACGCCCGAGACTACGTCGAAGCGCAATGGCTGATGTTGCAACAACCGCAGGCCGAAGACTACGTGATCGCCACCGGCAAGCAGCACTCCGTGCGTGAGTTCGTCGATTGCGTCGCACGTGAACTGGGCATGGCGCTCGAATGGGTCGGCAGCGGCATCGACGAAAAGGCCATCGTTGCCCATGCGTCCGATGATTCCGCGGCGAAAGCTGGGCAGTGCATCGTCGCCATCGACCCACGCTACCATCGTCCAGCCGAAGTGGATACGCTGCTGGGCGACCCGGGCAAGGCACGCGAAAAACTCGGCTGGGTGGCGCGTACCAGCTTCGATACCCTCGTGCGCGAAATGACGACATCGGATCTTTCCCACGCGCGCCGTGACGCCCTGATCGAGCGATCCGGTTTTCGGATCACGCAGCACCACGAATGAACCCGATGCACACATCATCCAGGATCTACGTAGCCGGTCACCGCGGCATGGTGGGTTCGGCCATTGTCCGCCAGCTGCAGGCTGAAGGCTTCGACAACCTCGTCCTGCGGACAAGGCAGGAGCTCGACCTGACCGACCAACGCGCTGTCGAGGATTTTTTCGCCGCCGAGCGCCCCGAATACGTATTTCTGGCGGCTGCCAAGGTTGGCGGCATCCACGCCAACGACACCTACCCCGCCGAATTCCTGCGCGACAACCTCGCAATCCAGACCAACGTGATCCACAACGCCTGGAAGCACGGCACGAAAAAGTTGCTGTTCCTGGGCTCTTCCTGCATCTACCCCCGCGACTGCCCGCAGCCGATCAAGGAGGAATACCTGCTGACCGGCCCGCTTGAACCGACCAACGAGTGGTACGCAATCGCCAAGATCGCCGGTCTCAAGATGTGTCAGGCCTACCGCAAGCAATACGGCTTCGACGCCATCTGCGCGATGCCGACCAATCTCTACGGCCCGGGCGACAACTATCATCCGGAAAATTCGCATGTGGTGCCCGGCCTGATCCGGCGCTTTCATGAAGCCAAGCTTGCCAATGCACCGGAGGTATCGATCTGGGGAACAGGCACGCCATTGCGAGAGTTCATGCACGCGGATGACCTTGCGGATGCCCTACTTTTCCTGATGAGCAACTACAGCGCCGCGGACATAGTCAACATCGGTTCCGGACTGGAAGCCAGCATTGCAGCACTGGCCCGACTGATCGCCGAAGTCGTCGGCTATCGCGGAACCTTGCAGTTCGACCCGTCGAAACCGGATGGCACACCACGCAAGCGGCTGGATACCTCGCGTCTGACGAGCATGGGCTGGCGATCCAGAATCCCGTTGCGCGAGGGCCTCGCCCGCACCTACTCCAACTGGAATGATTGTCGAAACTGAATATCAGCCCCCCAGTACGCGCTGGCGCGGATTGCGTCGCGACACGTTTTGGCAGATGGCCGAGCGCGGCACTCGCGCTGCATTGGGTTTCGTCGTCAGCGTGGCCATCGCGCGTAACTTAGGGCCCGATGGTTTCGGCCTCTATTCTTATGCCCTAGCGACCGTCGCATTGTTCGCCTTTCTTGCGCAAGCGGGCCTCGATGCGCTGTTGATCCGTGAACTCGTGCGTGCGCCGCAACGTGCGACCAGCATCCTTGCCGAAGGACTCGCGCTGCGCTTCGCCGGCGCCATGTGCGCAGGCCTCGCCTCGATAGCTGCCGCAATGCTCGCGGCGCCGGCAGGCATGCAGGCATCGACGCCTCTCGTGGCCATCCTCGCACTCGCCGGCCTCTTGCAATCTGGATGGGTCGCCGAGTCATGGCTGCAAGCGAACCACTGCTTCGCCGATGCGACGCGCGCCAAGATCATCGCATATACCATCGGCGCGGCCATGCGCCTCGGGTCACTCATGCTGCCGACGCCGCTGATCCCGCTGGCCATTGTCTCCGTGGTCGAAGCGTTCGCCGCCGTGGCGTTGCTGTGGCGTGCGTCACAGCAACGGCTCGAGCTCGGTTTCGGCGCACTCTCAATTCCAGATCGCCGGCATACGCTGGCTCTCGCTCGCCTCGCATCGCCGATGCTGCTGTCGGCCTTCGCCACCGCGATCTACAGTCGCATCGATGTGTTTATGCTGGGTCGCATGCTTGGCGGTGACGCTGTTGGTTTATATAGCGCGGGCACGATGCTCTCCGAAGGACTCTACCTCGTACCTGCCGCGGTAATGGCTGCGGTGGCGCCACGACTCGCGAGCCTCTACTTGCAAGACCGCGCCGCCTTCGATGCGGCCGTACATGGCTTCCTTCGCCTCCTTTCCGTAAGCGGCCTGCTGATGTCTACCGGCGTCACTCTGCTGGCGCCATACGCAATCTCCCTGTTGTTCGGTGCAAGCTATTCCTCCGCAGCGGGCGTGCTGCAGATTCACGTCTGGTCGACCTGGGCCGTCTTCCTCAGTTGCGCCAGCGATCCGTGGTACATCAACCATGACTTGCGGCGCTTCTACCTGATGAAGACGTCGGTTGCGGCGATCCTCAACATCTGCCTCAACTTTGCCCTGATTCCACGGTTCGGAATCAATGGCGCCGCATGGGCAACCGTCGTGTCCTACACAGTGTCAGCACTCGGTATGGGGGTACTTTGGAAAACAACGCGGCCACTGTTTCGCCTCCAGAGTCGCGCAATACTTGGCTTGCCCGGTGTCTCACGCGTTCACGCCCCTACCGATGATTCGAAATAATGAGTAAGGCACTGATCCGAGAGTGGGTACCTCCGATCGCACTGCGTGCTGCCAATCGGCTGATTGGCGCCGAAACTCGCTTCAGGGGACCCTATATCGATTGGACGTCTGCGATAGCGGCAACTTCGGGCTATGCGCACGAGGATATACTCCAGCGCGTACGCGTTGCCACGGAGCGCGCACTAGCGTCGAATCAGTCATACGAACAGGACGGCGTGGTGAACAACTCTCCGCCGCCATCGCACGCCCTCTCATCACTGCTTGCTATTGCAGGAAGTATCGGCGGCGTGGCAACAGTGGTCGATTTCGGCGGCAGTCTGGCGACTCATTATCTGCGCTGGCGACCGTGGCTGCGTGTCCTGCGTGACGTGCGCTGGCACGTGATTGAACAGCCGCATTTCGCAGAAGCCGGCAGACAACTGTTCGCCGGCCATCCCGCGGTTTCTTTCGGCAGCACTATCGATTCGGCGCGCGATCTGAGGCCCCACATCGTGTTGGCGTCGGGGTCGATCCAGTACGTGCAGGATCCGATGGCAAAGCTTCAGGAGCTCATGGGTCTGCGCCCGGCAGGAATCGTGCTCGATCGCACAATATGCGCCGATGACGGGCGGCAACGCCTTCTCACACAGCATGTGCCTTGGACAATTGTCAGAGCGAGCTACCCCATGTGGCTGTTGTCGCAAGCCAGTATCGCGGCATGTTTGGATCGACACTACACCCATCTCGTCGACTTCGTCTCCGATGACCCACCCATACGCCAAGCTCATCACCGTGCAACCTATCGCGGTTCCGCGTGGCTGCGGAAGCTCCCCTTTCCCGCCATAGAATCTTCAGTAGCTCAAACGGACTCACCCAATGCCCACCAAAGATTATGATGGTTATTCGAAGTACGGCTCGACCGAGGCCGAGACCTATGAAGCGCTCCGGATCAACGAACCGTTATGGCACTTCGAGAACGCGGCGGTAGAGCACTATTTCGCTACCCACGCGCCAGCCCGCATCCTCGATCTACCGGTCGGCACAGGCCGGTTCCTGCATTGTTTTCCGAGGGATTCAGATGTACTCGGCATCGATATTTCCGAGCATATGCTTGCTGAGGCCCAACGCAAGCGCGACGCGTTGGGGATGACGCACGTGCGTCTACAAAAAGGCGATGTCTTTGCGTTAGGGGAAGATGATGAAACTTTTGATGCAATAGTGTGCTTCCGTTTGCTACATCTGCTCCCACCGGACCGCCTTGTCGCGGCGCTTAAGGAGTTGCGACGCGTGCTCAAGGGCACACTCATCGCTCAAGCGTATGTGCATGGCACCCCGTTGCGCCGTATCACCTCACGTGCACTGCGCTTTGCCGGAAGGATAAGTGGCCTACTGCGCCCACAGCATCCCCTGCGTTCTCCGCAGCACATCGAAGCCTGGAACCACACACGCGCGCAGTTCGAGTCCGCATTTGCAGAAGCTGGCCTTCGAGTTCACTCCGATATGCTGATCGGCCACTACTATGGTCATCAAGTGCGCGTATTCTTACTGAAACCAGCGACATGAACATCTTGCATCACTTCGCCCACCGGCTGTTCTACCGCGTTCGGTCGGTACCAATACGCGACTGCGTACACTACTGCGGCTTCCGTTATGGTAGGGGCGAGTTCAACCCATATGAAGAGTATTTTCGAGGCTTGGCCTCCGGCGAACCCATGAATTGTGCTCGTGCTCGTTTGCGCGACTTTCTCCTGCACTACCGACCACAAGACCTTGCGCAAGCGCTCTCATTGGACATCGCCAATGCGCCGCCTCTGTGGCAATTCCCTTGGAATCGAGTGCATTCCGGCACGCCGAAAGGCTGGCGCCAGACGGCGGATGAAATACCTGACGTGCTGACGCATTTTTCGGACGAAGGTGTTCCAGAACAACGCATCCATGACGAGTACGGCTGGCTAGAGGGTGCCTGGCGCGCTATTTCCTCGGAAGGGTATCTGCCCGGCAAATACAGCTACGTACGCGTCTTCGAGCTCGTAGGCTCCGAACGGAGCGCGTACATTGTCGCTGACGGGAACCATCGCCTTGCAGCCCTTTCTACGCTTGGTGTTGAACGGATTGAGGTCATCCTCGCCCCACTCCGGACAGCACATCGAGCACGAAACGCGAGCTGGCCCGCTGTGCGCGACAATCGTCTCCGCCAAGATGATGCGCTACGCATCTTTGACGCCTACTTCCATGGAAACCAATGCCCGCACCGAACCAAGACCCTCGCTCCCGTATGGACAAGCGCCAATCCAGCGCGCAAGCGTGAAAAAAAACATGGAGGACAAACGTGATCGAAGAAATTCGCCACAGCAACAAAATCATCGCGATCATCATTCGTTCAGGCTATAACGAACAGGGCATCCACTTCTTCACGCCAAATGATTTTTCGCAGCAACTCGCCTACATGAGCCACCCTGCTGGCCACGTCATCGGAGCGCACTACCACAATCCAGTGCCCCGTGAAGTCATCTACACCCAAGAGGTTCTAGTCATCCGGCGTGGACGTCTGCGCGTAGATTTTTATGACGGTGCACGCAACCACTTCGAAAGTCGCGAACTTGAGGCAGGCGACGTCATCCTGCTTGCATCAGGAGGGCATGGTTTCGAAGTGCTCGAAGAATTGGAAATGCTGGAGATCAAGCAGGGCCCGTATTGTGGAGACAGGGACAAGACGCGGTTTGAAGGTAATCCAACGCGTCCCATGACTGACGCCAAGGAGAAATGAATGATCCCCGTCAACACACCACTGCTTGACGGCAACGAAAAGAAGTACCTGCTCGAGTGCATCGAATCGGGCTGGATTTCCTCCGAAGGGCCGTTCGTGCGGCAGTTCGAGGAGGCCTTTGCCGCGCGCGTCGCACGCCGCCATGGCATCGCCGTGAGCAACGGCACGGCTGCGCTCGACGCGGCCGTCGAAGCACTCGGCATCGGCCCCGGCGACGAGGTGATCCTGCCCGCATTCACCATCATTTCCTGCATTGGCCAGATCATTCGCGCCGGCGCCACGCCGGTGCTGGTGGACAGCGACCCGACGACCTGGAACATGGATGTGCGCCAGGTGGAGGCGAAGATCACGCCGCGCACCCGCGCCATCATGGCGGTGCACATCTACGGCCTGCCGGCGGACATGGATCCACTGCTGGAACTCTCTGCCAGACACGGCCTGGCGGTGATCGAGGACGCGGCCCAGATGCATGGGCAAACCTACAAGGGTCGCCCCTGCGGCAGTTTCGGCGACCTCAGCACCTTCAGCTTCTACCCGAACAAGCACGTCACTACGGGCGAAGGCGGCATGGTGCTCACCAACGACGACAAGCTGGCGGAAGACTGTCGCAGCCTGCGCAATCTATGCTTCCAGCCGCACAAGCGTTTCGTGCACGAACGGCTGGGCTGGAACCTTCGCATGACCAACCTGCAGGCTGCGCTGGGCCTGGCGCAGTTGGAACGCCTGGACGAATTCCTCGCCCGCAAGCGCCGCATGGGTGCGCACTACGACGCGGCCTTCTCGACACTACCCGCTCTCCAACGGCCTTTGGCCGAGACCGACTATGCACGCAACGCCTACTGGGTATACGGCCTCGTGCTGGGCGAGGAGCGCAACATGAAGGCCGAGGAGGCCATGCGCCAGTTGGCCGCCCGTGGGATCGGCACGCGCCCGTTCTTCTGTCCGATGCATTGGCAACCGGTGTTGCAGCGCCAGGGCCTATTCAAGGGCGAGTCCTACCCCGTGGCCGAGCGCCTCTATACCCAAGGCTTCTACATCCCTAGCGGATTGGGCTTGACCGATGCAGAACGGGACAGCGTCTGCGAAGCCGTCGCGGAGATCCTGGCATGAGTGCGTTCGCAGATCTCGCTCGCTTCTACGATGCCGTCTATGCAAACAAGGACTATGCCGCGGAAGCAGCCTACGTCGCTCGTCTGCTCGGTGCGCACGGACACGACCCGCGCAGCTTGCTGGAACTGGGCGCCGGCACCGGTCGCCTGGCCGTGGAACTGGCGCGCGGTGGCTTTCGCGTGCTCGGTATCGACGCCAGTAGCGAGATGGTGGAACGCGCCAACGGGCACCAGCGCCTGCTCGACATGGAGGAAATCTCCTTCCTCACTGCCGACGCCACCCGGTTCCGCGCGGAACAGCGATTCGATGCCGTCATCGCCTGCTTTCACGTACTCAACTACATGGCCACGCCACAAGCACTGGCCGCTACCTTCGCTACCGCGGCGGCACACCTCGAACCGGGTGGACTGTTCCTGTTCGACAGCTGGCACGGCCCCGCCGTACGCGCCCAGGGCCCCGAAACACGGGTACGCGACCTAGTGGTGGAAGGCGCGTCGGTCGTGCGCATTGCTGAGCCGCACCACGACCCCGCGCGCCAGACAGTGGACGTACGCTACCGGTTCTTCATCCAGTCGCCGCCCACGAAAGCATGGGAGCTGATCGAGGAAACCCACCATCTGCGCTACCTGTTCCGCGAGGACGTCGCCACCGCCTGTCGCGATGCCGGTTTCGAACTGGTGCGAGAGGAGGCCTGGCTGAGCGGAGCGCCGCTCGATGACCAGACGTGGGGTGCCTGCTACGTGGCTCGCCGCACCTGAGGCGCTATGTCGCGACGCCCCGTTGATCGCGGCATACTGCACCGGGCCGCGGGCAATACTTTCCGCGGTCTAGGCTTGTATACCGGAACCATGCCGATGACACCGCCAATTCCCGTCGAACACGGGCACATGCCCTGCCCGTCCGCATGAAGCGAATTGGTCTTTATCTTGGATTTCCGCCTTACGGTGGTGGCGCCTTCCAATACGCCCAGTCCGTGCTGGCGGCGACCCTGTCCCTGCGCGTGGAGGAATACGACATCGTCATCGTCCATGCCCACCCAGCATGGCTTCCTCTACTCCAGCCGCACGCCGCCAGGGCCAAGCTGCTACCTATGGCAGCGAGCGTCCTGGATCCCGTACTCCACTTCCTGCTGCGGCAGGGTGTCTCCGCAGCACTATGGCGCACCGCAGCCCGGCGCTTGCACCCCGGTACGCGCAGGCTTTTGGCGCAAGGCTGCGACCTCTGGATATGCCCCGCACAGGATGTGCTGACCTACGCCCTGCCGGCCAGAACGATGGGGGTGATCCACGACTTGATGCACCGGCACGAAAACCGTTTCCCGGAAGTATCCCACCGAGGGTTGTTCAGGCGCCGCGAGCGGCACTACCGGAACATCTGCGCGGTGGCTGCCGCCATCTTGGTGGATTCCGCCGTGGGCAAGTCGCACGTCATGGAGGCCTACGATGTCGATCCCGGACGGATACACGTGCTGCCGTACGTCGCCCCGCCCTACATGCGAAATGCAGAGTCGGCCGATTTCGACAGCCGCTACCGACTACCCGCGTCGTTCGTTTTCTATCCGGCCCAGCTCTGGGAGCACAAGAACCACGTGCGGCTGTTGCAGGCCCTGGCCGTGGCGCTTGAGTCGGTACCCGACCTGCACCTCGTGCTCGTCGGATCCGACAAGAACGCACATGCGAAGATCCTGCAGACGATCGACGCCCTGCACTTGCAGCATCGTGTGAAACTGTTGGGTTATGTTCCCGACGAAGACATGCCCGGTTTCTACCGGCGTGCGCGCGGCCTGATTATGCCGACCTTCTTCGGCCCCACCAACATCCCACCCCTCGAAGCGATGACCGTCGGGTGTCCGATGGCCGTATCGAACATCTACGCTATGCCGGAGCAGGTAGGCGACGCCGCACTACTGTTCAATCCTTCCTCAGTCGAGGAAATCGCCCGGGCCATCGTGCGCCTAGCAACCGACGAGGCACTGCGATCACGCCTGTCCGAAGCCGGTAGGAAGCGTGCGCAGCGGTGGGATCAGCGGCACTTCGAGGCCCGCTTCCACCAGATCGTACGCATTGCAATCGGTACATGAAGATTCTCTTCGTCAGTAAGCGCCACCCGCAGCAGCGTGATCTCATTGAGCGTCCTTACGGCCGCTTCCATCATCTCCCACGCCTGCTTGCGGCTCGCGGACACGACGTAAAGGTACTGCTGTGCAGTCATCGCAACCTACCTTCCATCCGCACCCTGATGGCGGGGGTGGATTGGCTCGGTGAGGACGTGCGCAGTCTGGGTCCCGGTACGCTTTACCGCCGATTGATTCAACACGCCCATGCATTCCGGCCCAACTGGGTCATCGGCATGTCCGACACCTACTACGGATGGCTAGCCCAGCGGATCGCCCACAGCACCGGCGCCCTGTCCGCGGTGGATGCATACGACAACTACGAGGCCTACATGCCTTGGAACCTGCCATTGCATGCACTGTGGCGACGCTCCATTCGCAAAGCTGATCTGGTCACGGCTGCTGGCCCACAGCTCGCACAGCGATTGCAGCTGCACCGTCGTGACGGCCGTCCGGTCGAGATCATTCCGATGGCGGCCGATCCCGAATTCAAACCACTCGACAAGCGTGCATGCCGTCTAGCTCTTGGTCTGCCAGCTGACGCCCGCTTCATCGGTTACGTAGGCAGTTGGGCGAGGAACCGTGGCACTGCCATGTTGATCGACGCATTCCGGCGTGCGCGTGCGGCACAGCCCGACATCCATCTCCTGCTCAGCGGTAGGCCGCCGCAGGAGGTGCTGTCCGAGCCGGGAGTGATGGGTACCGGCTACGTGGCCGATACGCAACTGCCTGCACTGATCAATGCACTCGACATTGCCTGTGTGATTACTGCCGACACCAGCTTTGGGCGCTACAGCTACCCCGCCAAGCTATGCGAGGCGATGGCCTGTGGCGTGCCGGTCGTCGCGACGGCTACGGAGCCAGTGCGCTGGATGCTCGGCGAGCGCAGTGAGCATCTGGCCCCGCCTGGCGATGCCGCAAGCTTTGCCGAACGCATGCTCGATCTGCTGGCCACGCCACGCGCGGAATATGGATCGCGTCCGACCTGGAGCGATCACGCACGACGCTTCGACTATCTGCTCTCGGACACCGGACGTGAAAAACGGTAGATCAGCGTCGGAATAATGCGCCGCAGCTGCAGTAGTGCCCGGTCCGGAACATGCCGCAGGAGCCTGACAGCCGGCGACTGGATACGTTCGATGTCGAACGTGGCGTGCAACGCCGCAATGCACAGATTGCAGCAATCCAACTTGGCCTCGGCAAATAATTGTTCGAGTTGCTTCATCTGAAGCGGCTCGCAATCATACGCGCGACCCTTGCCCATCGCGCGCAAATACGGCGTACGCCATGCATGCGGTAACCAGCTGAGAAAGGCCAACTTGTAGTGCGGCTCGACCAACATCCAGCGATTGGGTACGGCGAGGTAGCCTACGCCATCGGGGCGCAGCACGCGATGCAGCTCAGCTAAATGCGCACGCTGTGCTTGCTCATCGCCAACGTGCTCGATGACGTGATTGCTCAGCACAACGTCGAACGACTCATCAGCAAACGGCAGTCGCGTGTCTTGCACCTGATGGTAGCGATAGCCCTCGGTGACCAGGCGGTTGTCGTGGATGTCCACGGCATCCACCTCGCAGCGCAGTTGCGGATGCGTGCCGAAGTAATGCGCAATGCCACCCGAGCCCGTACCGACTTCCAGCATGCGTATCGGCTGCGGCCGATTGGCCAGATCCAGCAGGCGCTCGATTTTCAAGCCCTTGAAGCGGCGCGACGGCAAGTCAAGCACTGCGTGGGGCTGACGCGCCACCGGCGTGTCACCTGCGCAACCGCCGCGATTGCTCGATGGGGTATCAGACATTTGGCGCACCCAGCAGCTTGCGCAGGCGTTCGCCGAAGACCGGCCACGCCTTGCCGGCGGCGAAATCCCGACAGATAGCTGTAGCCAAACCATCGCGCGTCTGTGCAAGCTGGCGAATCACTGCCTCGCCCAAACGACCATAGTCACCGGATTCAACCAGAGTACCGGTCCGTCCTTCCCGCACGGCGTCGGACACACCGCCCACTGCAAAGGCGACAGTGGGCAAACCGTATGCCGCCGACTCCAGCGCTACCATGCCAAAGCCCTCCACATCGCCAGGCAACTCAAGCACGGGGAATACATGGAGATTGGCAGCCTGGTAGGCCGCGCCAAGGGTTGCCTCGTCACAGCGTCCGAGAAAGCGCAGGTTTTTCTCGACGCCGGCATCGCGGGCCGCGGCGAGGATGCGTTCGCGCTCCGAGCCTGTCCGCGTATGCAAGGCATCACTGGCTTCGTCGCCGATGACCACAAGCAGTGCTTCCCGATGACGGGAAACAATGGCCGGCAACGCTTTCGCCACGAACTCGGCCAGCCCCTTGCGTTGGGTCAACCGCCCCACTGAAAGCAACAGCGGCCGCTGCCCGAAACCATGGCGCTCGCGGAAGTCGTGCGCCACGTTGGCATCCAGCTCGGGCAGATCGGTCCCCGGATGCAGCACGTGCAATTTGTCGGACCGCACCCCACGGCCTTGTGCCAATCGCGCCGTGTTGGTGCTGTTCACCAGAACGAGGTCGCAACGTCGGATGAAAGGCATCCACAGCCATTGGTATGCCCGGCTGGACGCCACGATATCGAGTCCGTGCAGATAGACGGCCACCTTGCCTCCGGCACATCGCGCCGCCAGCCAGGCAATCGGTGCGGTGAGACCGCTGCCGGCAATGACCCACTCGGGTTTGCGTCGCCACGCCAAGTGAACCGCATGCCATAGCGTGACGGCCAGAAACACGGGTAGCGGCTTTACCTTGCATTGCCTCACTTCTGCCGCCGGCGATGCGTACTCGGGGCATCCGGCCGGTCCGCACAACGCCGTGCGCCATGTTGGCTGCAAGGCGGCAAGCAGATGCTGGTTGACCTTTTCCATGCCGCCGAGCAGCGGCGGAAAATTACGCGTTACCAGCAACGCCAGCGGACTTGATCGGCGGTCGTCAGGCATCGCGTCGATACATCAATCCGGTGATCTGCTCCGACACCAACCCGATCAGGAACACGATCACCGCCGCGCTCCACATCAACGTGCTGCCGTTGGTCAGGCGCCCATCATGCATGAAAGTCCAAGCATAGTTGACGCAGCCGAGCAGGAAGAACAGGCCGCTCGCCGGTACGAACAGCTTCAACGGCGAATACAGCGTGGCGATCTTGAAGATGATCAGCAGGAAGCGCACGCCGTCGCGCAGGGGCCTGATGTGGCTCTTGCCGACGCGCTGGGC
The DNA here is from genome assembly GCF_033345435.1 of Rhodanobacter sp. KK11. Classification (NCBI taxonomy): domain Bacteria; kingdom Pseudomonadati; phylum Pseudomonadota; class Gammaproteobacteria; order Lysobacterales; family Rhodanobacteraceae; genus Rhodanobacter; species Rhodanobacter sp. KK11. The sequence continues at coordinate 817,762 of NZ_JAWPMI010000001.1, read as the reverse complement.
GGCCTTGATCGGCAGGTAGGCGACCGGGTAGGCACTGCGGAAGAAGGCCATGGTGCTGGTGGTGGGGTAGCTGAAGCCGTTGGGCAGCAGGTACAGGAATTCGCGGAACTTGTCCGCGCGCACGGCGCGGAAGCCGGAGGTGAGGTCGAGCACCGGGTGGCCGGTCATGCGGCTGGCCAGCCAGTTGTAGAAGGTGTTGGCGAGGCCGCGGCCCACGCCGGCCTGGCTGCCCCAGTCGCGAGCGCCGACCACCATGTCGTAGCCGCGGTTCAGCTGGTCGAGCAGGCGCTTGATGTCGGCCGGGTCGTGCTGGCCGTCGCCGTCCATGAACACCAGGATGTCGCCGCCGGCGGCACGGGCGCCGCGCTTGATCGCCGCGCCGTTGCCCATCGAGTACGGCGAGGACAGGCAAGTGACGCCGTTGCTCTTGCAGATGCTGCGGGTGTCGTCGGTGGAACCGTCGTCGACCACGATGATCTCGGCCTCGGGCTGGGCAGCGCGCAGGCGCGGCAGCAGTGTGGCCAGCGCGGGCGCCTCGTTCTTGGCGGGCAGGATGATGCTCAGGCGGTTCAACAGGCGGCTCCCCCGGGTGGAGAGGGGATCATAGCGTGAAGGCCGGGCGGGGTTGCGGACGGGGGGTCGAGTTTCGAGGGCTTGGAGGGGCCTTGGGGGAAGATCAAAAGCTTTACCCCCTCCTGACCTCCCCCTGCACGCAGGGGGAGGAACCGGATTGGAGTCCCCGGGCAGGAGTGAAGAACCGGATTGGAGTCCCCGAGCAAGAGTGAAGAACCGGATTGGAGTCCCAGAGCAAGAGTGAAGAACCGGATTGGGGTCCCCGGGCAGGGGTGAAGAACCGGATTGGAGTCCCGGGGGAAGAGTGAAGAACCGGATGTGGCGCCCCACGTGACAGGAGGAGCCGGACATGGGGTCTCCGCACAGAAGCGAGGAACCTGACATGGGGCTCGCACAGGAGGGTGTGGGGTCCCTGCGCAAGGGAGGAAACCGGATGGGCGGGGTAGCTTTGTGCGTCGCATCAACCCGCAGGAGCCCGCCTGCAGGGAATGAGTGACCTGCGCGCCTGACTGCGGTAGATTCAACCACATACAGGGGCTAGGTCGAGTCGTTTATGTCATCTCAGTTGCAGCCGTCGCTCGCAGGCTTGTCCGGCATGGCTCGCCGGTTGGTGTCCGAAGGAGTGCTGCCGGAGGACGTGGTCCGCAAGGCCATGGCCGACAGCAACCAGCAGAAGGCCACGTTGGGGGCCTGGCTGCTGGATCACAACCTGGTCGACAGCGCCGAGCTGACCCGCATCGCCTCGGCCGAATTCGGCATGCCGACGATGGACGTGGCCGCGCTGAACCCGGCGACCATGCCGCTGGACCTGATCAGCGAGGCGCTGATCACCAAGCACCAGGCGCTGCCGCTGTTCCGCCGCGGCAAGCGCCTGTACGTGGGCATCGCCGACCCGATGCAGTCGCACGCGCTGGACGAGATCAAGTTCCACTCCAACTGCATGGTGGAACCGATCCTGGTGGAGCGCGGCTCGCTGCAGCGGGTGATCGAGAGCCTGCTCAACAACCTGCGCAACACCATGCCCGACATGGGCGGCGGCGACCTCGACGAGCTGGACATCGAGGGCGGCGAAGACGAGGGCGAGTCGAGCAGCGGCGTCGACGCGAACGCGAACGACGACGCGCCGGTGGTGAAGTTCGTCAACAAGATCCTGGTCGACGCGATCCGCCGCGGTGCCTCGGACATCCACTTCGAACCGTTCGAGACCCAGTACCGGGTGCGCCTGCGCATGGACGGCATCCTCAAGGCAGTGGCCAACCCGCCGATGAAGATGGCCAACCGCATCTCCTCGCGCATCAAGGTGATGGCGCAGCTGGACATCGCCGAGAAGCGCGTGCCGCAGGACGGCCGCATCAAGCTCAACCTGTCCAAGACCCGCGCGGTCGACTTCCGCGTCAGCACGCTGCCCACGCTGTTCGGCGAGAAGATCGTGCTGCGCATCCTGGATGGCTCGGCGGCCAAGATCGGCATCGAGAAGCTCGGCTACGAGCCGGAGCAGCAGAAGCTCTACGTCGACGCCATCCACAAGCCCTACGGCATGGTGCTGGTCACCGGCCCCACCGGCTCGGGCAAGACGGTGTCGCTGTACACCGGCCTGAACATGCTCAACACCCCGGAGCGCAACATTTCCACGGTGGAGGACCCGGTGGAAATCCGCGTGGAAGGCATCAACCAGGTGCAGCAGAACGTGAAGCGCGGCATGACCTTCGCCAGCGCGCTGCGTTCGTTCCTGCGCCAGGACCCGGACGTGATCATGGTCGGCGAGATCCGCGACCTGGAGACCGCCGAGATCGCGATCAAGGCGGCGCAGACCGGCCACATGGTGCTGTCCACCCTGCACACCAACGACGCGGCGCAGACCATCTCGCGCCTGATGAACATGGGCATCGCCCCGTACAACATCACCTCGTCGGTGAGCCTGATCATCGCCCAGCGCCTGGCGCGGCGCCTGCACGACTGCAAGAAGTCGATCAATCTGCCGCCGCAGGTGCTGCTGGACGCCGGCTTCAGCCAGGCCGACATCGATGCCGGGCTGACCATCTACGAGGCGGTCGGCTGCGACGGCTGCAACGACGGCTACAAGGGCCGCGTGGGCATCTACCAGGTGATGCCGATGCTGGAGGAGATCCAGAAGATCATCCTGCAGGGCGGCAACGCGCTGCAGATCGCCGCGGCGGCCAAGGCGGCCGGGGTCAACGACCTGCGCGCCTCGGCGCTGCTGAAGGTGAAGCAGGGGCTGACCAGCCTGACCGAAATCGACCGCGTCACCAAGGAATGAGCGGCGATTCCGGGAGCTGCGCCGCAGCGAACTTGCGTCCGGCGCCACGGTTTGGCGCCGCAAAAATGACATAAGCTGTACCCATACCTTGTCAGCCGCCCGCAGGGGACGGCTCCGGGACTGGACCACTGGGGGAAGATGCGCATGGCCACGGCTACCGCAACGAACATCAACAAGGCGCGCGAACTCGGTGCCCAGCGCGCCGAAGTCAGCAAGCTGACCACCTACGAGTGGGTTGCGCTGGACAAGCGCGGCAAGCGCATGAAGGGCGACATGCCGGCGAAGAACGCCTCGCTGGTCAAGGCCGAACTGCGCCGCCAGGGCATGAACCCGCAGACCGTGCGCGAACGCGCCAAGCCGCTGTTCGGCTCCACCGGCAGCACCATCAAGCCGGGCGACGTGGCCGTGTTCAGCCGCCAGATCGCCACCATGATGGCGTCCGGCGTGCCCATGATCCAGGCCTTCGACATCATCGCCGACGGCCAGAAGAACGTCCGCTTCAAGAACGTCCTCACCGACATCAAGTTGAACATCGAAGGCGGTTCGGCGCTGAACGAGGCGCTCGGCCGCTACCCGGTGCAGTTCGACGAGCTGTACTGCAACCTGGTGAAGGCCGGCGAGGCCTCCGGCGTGCTGGACACCGTGCTGGACACCGTGGCCACCTACAAGGAACGCACCGAGGCGATCAAGAAGAAGATCAAGAAGGCGCTGTTCTACCCGGCCATGGTGATGGTGGTGGTGTTCCTGGTCTGCATGATCATGCTGCTGTTCGTGGTGCCGGTGTTCGCCAAGACCTTCCAGGACGCCGGCGCGCAGCTGCCGGCGCCGACCCAGCTGCTGGTGACCTCCTCGGAATTCATGCAGAGCTACTGGTACATCGTCGTCGGCCTGATCGGCGGCAGCATCGCCGCCGTCGTCATCGCCAAGAAGCGCTCGGTGAAGTTCGCCCACTTCCTCGACCGCCTGTCGCTGAAGATGCCGGTGATGGGCAACATCGTGCGCAACTCGGCGATCGCCCGCTTCGCCCGCACGCTGGGCGTGACCTTCCGCGCCGGCGTGCCGCTGGTCGAGGCGATGGACGCGGTGGCCGGCGCCACCGGCAGCGTGGTCTACGGCGACGCCGTGAGGCAGATGCGCGACGACATCTCGGTCGGCCACCAGTTGCAACTGGCGATGAAGCAGACCGGCCTGTTCCCGAACATGGTGGTGCAGATGACCGCGATCGGCGAGGAATCCGGCGCGCTGGACAACATGCTGTTCAAGGTGGCCGAGTTCTACGAGGAAGAGGTCAGCAACGCCGTCGACACCCTGTCCACCCTGCTCGAACCGATCATCATGGTGGTGCTGGGCACCCTGGTCGGCGGCATGGTGGTGGCCCTGTACCTGCCGATCTTCAAGCTCGCCGGCACGTTCTGACGCAACCTCAAAACCAAATCAAGAGCCGGCGGGCAGTGCCCGCCCTACAATGGCTTCATGCTTCGTAGGGCGGGCACTGCCCGCCGCTTTTATTTGCTCAAGCGCACCGTTCCCTTATGCCCTGCCCCTACCGAGGGGGCCCTGAAACACAAGGCTGACGCATGCCCGAACTTCCCTTCGCCCTGTGGATCGCCCTGGCCGGCGTGCTCGGCCTGCTGGTGGGCAGCTTTCTCAACGTGGTGATCCTGCGCCTGCCCGAGCGCATGGCCGCGGCATGGCGACAGGAAGCGCGCGACGTGCTGGAGCTGCAGGCCGACACCACGCCGCTGCCGCCGGGCATCGTGCGCGAACCGTCGCACTGTCCGCACTGCAGGCATCCGCTGTCGGCGCGGGACAACATCCCGCTGTTCGGCTGGCTGTTGCTGCGCGGGCGCTGCCGCTATTGCCAGGCGAAGATCTCGCTGCAGTACCCGCTGGTGGAACTGCTCTGCGGCGTGCTGAGCGCGCTGGTCGTATGGAAGTTCGGCCCGTCGTGGGCCGCGCTGGCCGGGTTGGCGCTGACCTGGACGCTGATCGCGCTGTCCGGCATCGACTTGCGCACCCAGCTGCTGCCCGACCAGCTCACCCTGCCGCTGCTGTGGCTGGGCCTGCTGCTGTCGCTGCTGCCGATGTTCGTCACCGCGCCGGCCTCGATCCTGGCCGCGGCGATCGGCTACCTGAGCCTGTGGAGCGTGTACTGGGCGTTCAAGCTGCTCACCGGCAAGGAGGGCATGGGTCACGGCGACTTCAAGCTGCTCGCCGCGCTGGGCGCGTGGATGGGGCCGGTGGCGCTGCTGCCGATCATCCTGCTGTCGTCGCTGATCGGCGCGCTGGTCGGCGGCGCCCTGATCGCGCTGCGCAAGCATGAGCGCGAGATCCCGATGCCGTTCGGCCCGTTCATCGCCGCCGCCGGCTGGGTCTGGTTCATGGCGGGCACGGACCTGCTGCAGGGCTACATGCAGCTGACCGGCCTGCGATGAACGCGCGCTCCCGCGCACTGGTGGTCGCGCTGACCGGCGGCGTCGCCGCCGGCAAGACCGCGGTTACGCGACGCTTCGAGGCACTGGGCGTGCACGTGCACGACGCCGACGTGGCCGCCCGCGAGGTGGTCGAGCCGGGCACACCAGGGCTGGCCGCGGTGGTCGATGCGTTCGGCCCCGGGGTACTTGACGACACGGGCCGGCTGGATCGCGCGGCGATGCGTCGGCATGTATTCGCCGATCCCGCCGCACGCCGGACGCTGGAGGCGATCATCCACCCACTCGTGCGCCAGTGGCTGCACGAGCGCGCGCTGGCCGAGCGCGGTCCGTATTGCCTGCTGGCGATTCCGCTGCTGGCCGAGAACATCGAACACTACCGCTGGGTCGACCGCGTGCTGCTGGTCGACGCCCCCGAGCCGGTGCAGCTGGCGCGCCTGATCGAGCGCGACGGCATCGACGAAACCCTCGCCCGCCGCATGCTGACCCACCAGGCCAGCCGCGCCGAGCGCCTGGCGGTGGCCGACGACGTGATCGAGAACAGCGGCGACGAAACCGCCCTCGACACCGCCGTCGCCGAACTGCACCAACGCTATCTGGCACTGGCCCGCTCCGCCCCGTAGGGCGGGCACCGCCCGCCGCCCTTCTTGCACGTCTTGCCACAAAAAATCAAAGCCGGCGGGCAGTGCCTGCCCTACAACCGCAGCGTAGGGCGGACCCTGTCCGCCGTGCCTCTCGGCCACGTCATCCAGGAACCAGGCACTGGCGTGACCATGCCCGACAGACAACTCGTGATACGGCTTGCCAGCATCGGCACATGCCCAACTATCACCGCGCAAGGATTCCGGGATCGACTTATTTCTTCACCGTCGTGACGGCACAGCGACGCCCTCTGCTGACTGCCGCCGAGGCTGTGGCAGCCCTGCGCCAGAGTGTCGCCGAGGTACGACGACAACTGCCGTTCTCAATCGACGCCTGGATGTTGCTTCCGGACCACATGCACGCGATCTGGACACTGCCGGTGGACGACTTCGATTTCTCCACGCGATGGGGAAGGATCAAGGCCGGATTTACCCGGCGCTGCGGCAAGGCGCACACGTCAGCGCCAGGGCGCGACGCCGGCCTCTGGCAGCCTCGCTTCTGGGAGCACCTGATTCGCGACAAGACTGACTTCGCCGTGCACATGGACTACACGCATTACAACCCCGTCAAGCGCGGATATGTGCGGCGCGTGATCGACTGGCCGTATTCGAGTTTTCATCGTTGTGTACGGCAAGGCATCTACGCTGCCGATTGGGGCGACGACGAGCCGCGGGGCACGCCGGGCAGAACGTTCGGCGAGTGACGCACGAGGCCGGCGGGCGATGCCCGCCCTACAACACCCGCTGCGTGGGGTCGGCGCCGTTCAGGGCCAGAACTCGCGGATGCCGGCGACGCCCTGGGCGCTGTTGTCGCGGGCCTGGGCGACCTGCGCCGGGGCCATGCCGCCGAAGGCGTAGACCGGCAGGGCGGCGGCTTCGGCCAGGGAGCGGAAGCGGGGCCAGCCCAGCGGTGGGGCCTGCAGGCGATTGGGGGTGGCGGCGACCGGCGCCAGCGTGGCGAAGTCCGCAGCGAGCCGTTCGGCCTGGGCCAGGTCGGCGGCGTCATGGCAGCTGGCGCCGACCAACTGCGACAACGGCAGGGGACGCTCGGACAGGGACGCCAGCTGGCGCCGCTTGAGCTGCACGCCGATGCCCAGTGCCCGCGCACCCTCGATGTCGCCGCAGAGCAGCAGCTCGGAGCCGTGCCGGCGAGCCAGCGGCAGCAGGCCGGCGGCCAGTTCACGCACCAGTTCGCGCGGCCACAGCGGCAGCTGCAGCTGCACCAGTTGCCGGCTGTGCTCGAGCGCCTGGCCGATGCGTTCGAACCAGAGGCCGCGCTGCTCGGGCCGCACCTCGACCGGGGTGATCGCGTAGCGCGACGGCAGCCGCAAGGCCTGCACGATCGCGCGATCGGCCGGTGCCAGCATCGCCGGGTCGATCTGCTCCGGCCGCAGCCACTGCAGCGCCTGCCCTTCCAGCGACTGCGGCTCGCCTTCCCACTGCTCGACACGCCAGGCATCCAGCAACAACTCGCGCTCGGGATAATGGATGGGCACCCGGATCAGCGGCTCGCCACGCAGCGGCACGACGCCGATTTCCTCGCGCAGCTCGCGCGCCAGAGCTGCCTGCGGCGCCTCGCCGGGCTCGAGTTTGCCGCCGGGAAACTCCCACATGCCCGCCAGGTGCTTGCCGGCAGGCCGCTGGGCCAGCAGCACGCGCCCCAGCGCGTCGAGCATGACCGCGGCCATCACGTGCATGACCGGCTTGGACCCGACCGGCACGGACATCAGGCGCTGCGCAGATACTCGACCATGTCGAAGTCGTAGGCGTGCTCGGCGTCGGCCTTGTGGTGCACGCGGGAGACCTCGGTCCACTCGCTGAAGTGCACGCCGGGGAAGAACGCGTCGGCGCCGTCGATCGCGGCGGCCACCCAGGTGAGGTACATGCGGCGCGCGCGCGGCAGCGCTTCGGCGAACACCAGGCTGCCGCCGATCACGATCAGGCCGGTGTTGTCGCAGCGCGCCTGCGCCTCGTCGATCGAACGCACGGTGATCTGGCCCGGGTATGGCGCCTCGTGGCGGCGCGTCAGCACCATGTTGACCCGGTCCGGCAGCGCACGGCCGATCGACAAGGCGGTGTTGTAGCCCATCAGCACGTTCTTGCCGGTGGTCAGCTGCTTGAACCAGCGCAGGTCGTCGGGCAGGTGCCAGGGCAGCTGGCCCTTGCGGCCGATCGCGAAATTTTCGTCGAGTGCGGCAATCAGCGAAATGGCCATGGCAAATCCTTGGAAGGCTGGATGGTCGGTGGGACGGCCTGCGCCCGCGAGCGGCAACGCCGATGGCGCCCGATCTTAACAGGCGGCAACGCCGAGATGCCGCCTTCGCACGTTCCTGCGCCGCGGCTACACGGCCACGGCGGCCTTGATCGCCGGATGCGACTGGTAGCCCTCGATCGCGATGTGCTCGTAGCGGAAATCGAAGATCGAGCGCACCGCCGGATCGAGCTTCAGCCGCGGCAACGGCAGCGGTTCGCGCCCCAGCTGCAGCCGCGCCTGTTCGAGATGATTGTTGTACAGGTGGGCGTCGCCCAGCGTGTGCACGAAGTCGCCCACGCCCAGGCCGCAGACCTGCGCGATCAGGTGGGTGAGCAGCGCGTAGCTGGCGATGTTGAACGGCACGCCGAGGAAGATGTCGCCCGAACGCTGGTACAGCTGGCAGCTGAGTTTGCCGTCCGCCACGTAGAACTGGAACATCGTGTGGCAGGGCATCAGCGCCATCTTCGGCAGCTCGCCCACGTTCCACGCGCTGACGATCAGCCGCCGCGAGTCCGGGTTGCGCCGGATCTCGTCGACCACCCAGGCGATCTGGTCGACCGCGCCGCCGTCGGCGGTGGGCCACGCACGCCACTGCTGGCCGTAGACCGGGCCGAGATCGCCGTTGGCGTCGGCCCATTCGTCCCAGATGCGCACGCCGTGTTCTTTCAGGTAGGCGATGTTGGTGTCGCCGCGCAGGAACCAGATCAGCTCGTGCACGATCGACTTGATGTGCAGCTTCTTGGTGGTGACCAGCGGAAAGCCTTCGTTGAGGTCGAAGCGCATCTGCCAGCCGAACACGCTCTTCGTGCCGGTGCCGGTGCGGTCGGTCTTTTCGGTGCCGTGGTCGAGGACGTGGCGGAGCAGGTCGAGATAGGCGCGCATCGCCCAAGTATAGGCAGGAGCGCACCCTGCGCGCGATGCTTTCCGTGGCGTAACAAAGAGCATCGCGCACAGGGTGCGCTCCTACCGCTTAAACTCGGGCCTTCCCACCAGGAGACGGACCATGGCGCAGTGGTTTTTCAGCTACGGCAAGAACACCGACCGGATCGGCCCGCTCGACGACGCGGCGGCGCGGGCACAGGCGCAGCGCCAGCCGGACGGCTATTGCTGGTGCGAAGGTTTCGCCGAGTGGAAGCCGATCCGCAGCGTGGCCGAATTCGGTGGCACCCCGCTGGCGCCGCCACCGATCCCGGCGTCGATGGGCAGTGGCCGCGCCGACGAGATCGACTACCGCATCGTCGGCACCGACATGCAGTTCGTCGAGATCGAACTGGACACCGGCGAAAGCGCGATCGCCGAGGCCGGCGCGCTGATGTACAAGGAGGCCGCCGTGCAGATGGACACGGTGTTCGGTGACGGCTCCACCTCCGGCCAAGGCGGCGGCCTGATGGACAAACTGCTCTCCGCCGGCAAGCGCGTGATCACCGGCGAGAGCCTGTTCACCACGGTGTTCACCCATGCCGGCCAGGGCAAGGCCAAGGTGGCGTTCGCCGCACCCTACCCCGGCACGGTGATGGCGATGAAGCTGTCCGACCACGGCGGCCGGCTGATCTGCCAGAAGGACGCCTTCCTGGCCGGCGCGCGCGGCGTGCAGCTGGGCATCTTCTTCCAGCGCAAGATCCTCACCGGATTGTTCGGCGGCGAGGGTTTCATCATGCAGAAACTCGAGGGCGACGGCTGGGTGTTCGTGCACGCCGGCGGCACCGTGGTGCAGCGTGAGCTGAAAGCCGGCGAGCGGCTGGACGTGGATACCGGCTGCGTGGTCGCGTTCCACGACACGGTGAGCATGGATGTGCGACCCGTCGGCGGCATCAAGAGCATGCTGTTCGGCGGCGAAGGCGTGTTCCTCGCCACACTGACCGGACCGGGCACGGTGTGGCTGCAGTCGCTGCCGTTCTCGCGCCTGGCCGGGCGCATGCTGGCGGCGGCGCCGCAGGGCGGCGGCCAGCGCCGCGGCGAAGGCTCGATCCTCGGCGGCCTGGGCGACATCCTCGGCGGCGACCGCAACTTCTGACCGCCAATCAACCGCAGGAACGCCAGGTAGGGCGGGCATTGCCCGCCGGCATCTCGAGATCAAGGAGCGGCGGGCGGTGCCCGCCCTACGCAAGCCGTGTCAGGCGGCCAGCGGCAAAGTGGGCGCGCGCCGCGACATCGCGAGCAGCACCAGCCCGATCGCAATCAGCGGCAGCGACTGCATCTGCCCCATCGTCACCCACTGCGTGCCGAACAGGTAGCCGAGCTGCGGGTCGGGCACGCGCACGAATTCCACTGCGAAGCGGAAGCCGCCGTACAGCAGCGCGAACAGCCCGGACACCAGGTAGCGCGGCCGCGGTTTCAGCGAAACCAGCCACAGCACCACGAACATCACCACGCCTTCCAGCAGCATCTCGTAGAGCTGCGACGGATGCCGCGGCAGCCGGTCCGGCGCCTGCGGGAAGATCATCGCCCACGATGCGTCGCTGGGTTTGCCCCACAACTCGCCGTTGATGAAATTGCCGAGCCGGCCCAGGCCCAGCCCGATCGGCACCAGCGGCGCCACGAAGTCGATGGTGTCGAAGAAGTGCAATGCGTTGCGCCGCGACCACCACCAGCCCGCGGCCAGCACGCCGAGCAGGCCGCCGTGGAAACTCATGCCGCCGTCCCACACCTTGAACAACACCAGCGGGTCGTGCCAGATCCAGCCGATGCCGCCCTCGTAGTAGAACAGCATGTACCACACGCGCCCGCCCGCGATCACGCCGAGCATGCCGTAGAACAGCAGGTCGCCCAGCGCGTCGCGAGTGACCGGCAGGCGCCCGCGGCGGCGCCGGTACTCACCCAGCACCGCCACGAAGAAGAAGCCGAGCAGGTACATCAGGCCGTACCAGTGCACCTGGACCGGACCGAGCTGGAAGGCGACGGGATCGAAATCGACGACGTAAGGCTGGGACATGGCGACCATGCTGGCGGGCAAAGGCCAAGTGTAGCGGGACGTCGGCACGGACGGCGCTACGGCCCCTTCCGCGCGGGCTTTCGCAAGAACTAGAATCTTCCCCGGTGCCGCCCGCACTTGGGGAGTATGGACGCGGACTGCACCACCGCTTTGCCAGGGATGCCCGCATCCAGCCTGACCGCCTTGCTCCAGACGGCCGGACTTGTCGCACGGAGCTTCAGGGGAGAAAACCGATGTCGTACCGTCTTGCGCGGACCATGCTGTCCGCAGCCTGCCTGCTGTTGCCCGCCGCCGCCGCGGCCGCCGACCTGGTGCCGGTGGAGGATTTCGCGCGGCACGCGCAGCTTTCCATGCCGCAGCTTTCGCCGGACGGCAGGCATCTTGCCGTCAACATGAACTACCCCGACGGCGACTCGCATGCGCTGGCCGTCTACGACGTGGCCGACATGAGCAGACCGGTCAGCCTGCTGCGCCTGCCCAAGTACGAACTGGCCATCGGCATCACCTGGGTCGACAACACCCGGCTGGTGGTGGAAAAGGGCAGGCAACTGGGCTCGATCGACAAGCCCGTGGCGACCGGCGAGGTGATCGCCACCGATTTCGACGGCAAGCACCAGGATTACCTGTACGGCTCCGAAAGCAAGTACGGCACGCGCGCCGGCACACGCGGTACCGACCGCGGCTGGGGCTTCGTGGCCGGCCGGCCGACGCCGGCCAACGGTCACTTCTACATGACCACGTACAGCTGGGACAACCAGGACTACAGCACGCTGTACGACGTCGACGCGGGCAAGAACACCCGCCGCCTGATCGGCCAGATCAAGGCAAGCGGACTGAGCTTCATGGTCGGCGCGGACGGCAAGGCCCGCTATGCCTACGGCCGTGACGACAACTGGGACTACGTGGTCTACCAGCAGCAGGGCAGCAGTTGGGTCAAGGTGAACGTCGCCGACACCGAGGGCAGTTTCACTCCGCTTTTCTTCGCCCCCGACCGGCAGCGCATCTTCGCCAGCTACTCCGCCGACGGTGGCCCGAGCAAGCTGATCGAGCAGGACGAAAACGGTGGCAACCGCAAGGTGCTCGCCGGCGACAGCTTCAGCAGCATCGGTGCGATGGAGTTGACCCCGCAACCGTACCAGCCGTTCGCCACCGTGCTGGCGACCGGCGTGCCGCAACCCAGCTACATCGATGCCAACTCGCCGCCCGCCAAGCTGCATCGGGCGCTCAGCATGAAATTCCCCGGCAGCTACGTCCACTTCGTCAACTTCAGCGAAGACGGCGGCCAGCTGCTGTTCTCGGTCAGCAGTGACCGCAACCCGGGCAGCTACTTCCTGATCGACACGAAGAACTACAAGGTGGTCAAGCTGTTCGACGCCATGCCGTGGATCGACCCCGCGCAGATGGCCGAACGGCGCCCGCTGCGCTTCAAGGCGCGCGACGGCAAGGAAATCGAAGCGATCCTCACCATCCCGAAGGGCGCCAACCTGGCCAAGCTGCCCATGGTGCTGGTTCCGCACGGCGGTCCCATCGACGTGCAGGACGACTGGTTCTTCGACGACGATGCCCAGTTCCTGGCCAGCCGCGGCTATCTCGTCCTGCAGGTGAACTACCGCGGCTCCAGCGGCCGCGGTGCGAATTTCAAGGCCGCCGGCTACCGCCAGTGGGGTAGCGGAATCCAGCAGGATCTGATCGACGCGGTCAAATGGGCGGTCGCCGAAGACTATGCCGACCCCCAGCGCGTCTGCATCTACGGCGCCAGCTTCGGCGGCTACTCGGCACTGATGGCACCGGTTCGCGCCCCCGGCATGTTCAAGTGCGCCATCGGCTACGCCGGCATCTACGACATGGCATTGCGCTACAAGAAGGGCGACACGCAAGAGAGCAAGGCCGGCCGCAACGCCCTGCGCATCCAGATGGGCGACGATCCCGCCGAGCTGGCCGCGAACTCGCCGGTCAACCTGGCCGGCAAGATCGACGTGCCGGTGTTCCTGGTCCACGGCGAAGACGACCAGCGTGCGCCGTTCGCACACGCCAAGGCCATGCGTGCCGCACTCGACGCCGCGCACAAGCCGTACGAGTGGCTGAGCAAGCCGGGCGAAGGTCACGGCTTCTACAGCGAACAGAACAACGTCGAGCTTTACACGAAGCTGCAGGCCTTCCTCGAGAAATACATCGGCAAGGGCGTCTGACCGCCGCGCACATGCCAGAGGACACGAGGCCACCTTTCGGTGGCCTCGCCGTTTGCGGCAGCTCAAAGCAATACGGGGCGATCGGGCAGCTCGTCCGGGCTGCTGCCCGAAGCCGGGAAATGCCGCTCCAGCAGCGCGTGCGCGGCGGCAATGCCTTCGAGGCTGCCGTCGCGCCACGCTCCACGTGCATAGCATTCGCGCATGCGGGTGCAGATCGCGCCCCACTCGTCCGCCGCCACCTTCGCCGCGATGCCGCGGTCGGCGACGATCTCGATGCGGTGCTCGGCCATCAGCACATAGAGCAGCACGCCGCTGTTGTGTTCGGTGTCCCACACGCGCAGGCGGGCGAAGACCTGTCGCGCGCGTGCCGTGGCATCGAGGCCGTCCAGCACGGCCAGCGGCGCCAGCCGCGATTCGACCGCGAAACGGATCTCGCCCAGGTGCCGGCGCTCGCCGGCAGCGATCGCCGCAGTCATGTCGTCCAGCAGCGCGGCGGGAAAGCAGCGCGACAGCCGGAACCAGCCGCCGAACAGGTTTGCCCACAGTCGTCGCATGCGCGCCATCACCAGCTCCCCGACGAACCGCCGCCGCCGAAGCTGCCGCCGCCACCGCTGAAGCCGCCACCGCCGAAGCTGCCGCCACCGCCACCGCCCCAGCCACCGCTTCCGAAACCGCCCCAGCCACCGCCGCCGATCGAACGCCCGGCGCCGCCGGGCAGCAACATCAGCACGCCGCCGACCAGTGCGCCGAGGATGCCGGCGCCGATCGAGATCAGCAGCCACAGCAGGCCACCGACCAGCACGGCGCCCAACGGCGCCCGCAACCAGCGGCTGGTCCGGCCGAACATGCCGCGCAGGAACAGCGCCACGAACACGGCGATCATCAGGCCGCTCTGCAGGTCGAGGCCGCCATGCCCGTCCTCCGGGGCACCACGCACCGGAGGCGGCAGCGGTTCGCCGTTGATCAGCTGGGTCAGCGCGCCGACCGCGTCGCTGATGCCGCCGAAGTAGTCGTTGTTGCGGAACTTCGGCGCGAGGTATTCGCGGATGATGCGTGCGGTGGCGGCATCGGGAATCGCCCCCTCCAGGCCGTAGCCGACCTCGATGCGCACGCGGCGATCGTCCTTCGCGATCAGCAGCAGCAGGCCGTCGTCGACGCCCTTGCGGCCGACCTTGTTCGCTTCGGCCACCGCCAGCGAATAGCCCTCGATGTCCTGCTCGCCGGTGCTGCCGACCATCAGCACCACCAGTTGCGCGCCCTTGGCCTTTTCCAGCGCCACCAGTTGCGCGTCGAGCTGGTCGACCTGCGCCGCGCTCAACGTGCCGGTGAGATCGGTGACGTGCCGCGCCAGCTTCGGCACGGCCGCGGCGGCCGATGCCAGCGCCGGCAGCAGCAGCGCCAGCAGCAACCAGCGGCGCGGGAAGCGCCGGAGCATCATCAGTGGGTCGCGGCAGGTGCCGGCGTGGTAGTGCCGAAGTCCACCTTCGGCGCGGTGGAGATCGCGTGCTCGTTCTCCACCGTGAAGTTCGGCTTTACCTTGTAGCCGAAGATCTTCGCGGTGAGGTTGTTCGGGAAGGTGCGGATCATCGAGTTGTAGTCCTGCACCGCCTGCACGTAGCGGTTGCGCGCCACGGTGACCCGGTTCTCGGTGCCTTCCAACTGCGCCTGCAGGTTCTGGAACAGACCGTCGGCCTTCAGCTGCGGATAGTTCTCGCTGACCACCATCAGCCGCGACAGCGCATTGCCCAGCTCGCCTTGCGCGGCCTGGAACTGCTGGAGTTTTTGCGGATCGTTCAGCGAATCGGCGTTGACCTGCAGGCTGCCCACCTTGGCACGGGCTTCGGTGACCTCGGTGAACACCTTCTCCTCGTGCTGGGCGTAGCCCTTGACCGTGTTGACCAGGTTCGGCACCAGGTCGGCGCGGCGCTGGTACTGGTTGAGCACTTCGGACCACGCCGCCTTGACGGCCTCGTCCTGCTTCTGCATCGCGTTGTAGCCGCAGCCGCCGAGGCCGAAAGCCAGCAGCACCAGGACGAGGTTGCGCAGAAATTTCATGGGGGTCGCTCCGCTGCGGTGGAAGACCATTCCATCATCCCATGCCGCGGGCTGCAATCGTGTCGGCAGCGGGTGAAGATCGCTTCAGGCGAACAGGCGCGGCCCGAGGATCAGCGCCCAGCTCAGCGCCGCCAGCAGCAGCAGCAGGAACACCGCCGCCGAGCCCATGTCCTTGGCGCGCCCGGCCAGCTCGTTGAACTCCGGGCTGACCTTGTCGACCACCGCCTCGATCGCCGAATTCAGCAGCTCGGCCGACAGCACTAGCACCGGCGCCAGGATCAGCGCGAATTTCTCCAGTCCGCCATGGCCCAGCCACAGGCCGAGCGGGATCAGCACCACCGCCAGGCAGACTTCCAGCCGGAACGAAGCCTCGTGCCGCCAGCCGGCGCGCAGGCCTTTCATCGACCACAGGAACGCGTTCCAGACCTGCTTCGGGCCGCGGAAACCTTCGGCGGCCATCAGCGGCGGCGCCCGGCCGACCGCGGGCGCGACGGCGACATCAATACGATGGACATGGACGGCATCACTCCCTGCAGCAGGCCGGTTCAGGCGGCCGATGATGCCACAAGCGCCGACGGCGGACGCCCAGCCCCGGCCCCGGGCCTTGCCGCAGTGCAGCTACGCCATGCCGGCGAATGGGTTACCCTTCGCCGGTTGTGGTTCGTTCATGGGCCACATGGCACTGGCGCGTGCCCGCACGCGCCATGGTTCGAACCACGCACGGAAAACCTATGGCAACCCAGAATCCGCCCGTCTCGCAGACGCGCTCTTTCAGCACCGTCTTCCTGATCGAAATGTGGGAGCGCTTCGGCTTCTACGGCATGCAGGTGCTGATGGTCACCTACATGGTGAAGAAGCTCGGCTTCGCCGACAGCAAGGCCAACCTGATCTGGGGCGCCGCCGCGGCGCTGATCTACGCCACGCCGGCGATCGGCGGCTGGGTCGGCGACAAGCTGATCGGCACCCGTCGCACCATGCTGCTCGGTGCCGTGGTGCTGACGCTGGGCTACGCGCTGCTGTGGATTCCCACCAACAACGCGCTGTTCCTGTATTTCGCGCTCGGCGTGATCATCGTCGGCAACGGCTTCTTCAAACCGAACGCCGGCAACCTGGTGCGCAAGATCTACGAGGGCGACGACACCAAGATCGACAGCGCCTTCACCATCTACTACATGGCGGTGAACATCGGCTCGACCTTCTCGATGCTGCTGACGCCGTGGATCCGCGACCACGTGGGCGCGCTCTACGGCGACGCCTGGGGCTGGCACACCGCCTTCGGCGTGTGCGCGATCGGCCTGGTGCTCGGCCTGCTGAACTACTCGCTGATGCATCGCACGCTGGCGCACATCGGCTCGCCGGACGACAGCCGGCCGCTCGACTTCAGGCGCCTCGGCCTGGTGCTGCTGGCGGCGCTCGGCATGGTGTTCGTCTCGGCTTTCATCCTGCAGAACGAGACAGTGGCGCGCATCTGCGTGTACGCCGCCGGCGTGGTGATCCTGGGCATCTTCGTGCACCTGATCCGCAGCAGCGAGCTGCATGAGCGCGCCGGCCTGATCGCGGCGCTGGTGCTGACCGTGCAGACGATCTTCTTCTTCATCTTCTATCAGCAGATGTCGACCTCGCTGAACCTGTTCGCGCAGCGCAACGTCAACCTCTCGTTCGACCTGTTCGGCCTGCACCTGTTCAACTGGATTCCCGAGCAGTTCCAGTCGCTCAACGCGATCTGGATCGTGCTGCTGAGCCCGGTGCTGGTGCTCGCCTACAACACCATGGGCAAGGTCGGCAAGAACCCCTCGGTGGCAGCCAAGTTCGCCTGGGGCTTCGCCGCGGTGGCGATCGGCTTCTTCATCTACGGCGTGGGCGCCCGCTTCGCGGTCGACGGCAAGGTCTCGTCGTGGATCATGGTGTGGGGCTACGGCCTGTACTCGCTGGGCGAACTGCTGGTGTCGGGCCTGGGCCTGGCGATGATCGCCCGCTACGTGCCGGCGCGCATGGGCGGCTTCATGATGGGCGCCTACTACGTGGCCTCGGGCATCTCGCAGTACCTGGGCAGTGTGGTGGCGAACTTCGCCAGCATCCCCACCGACATCACCGATCCGCTGGTGTCGCTGCCGATCTATACCGCGCTGTTCAACAAGCTCGGCTTCGCCGGCGTCGCCTGCACGGCGATCGCGCTGGCGATGCTGCCGCTGATGAAGAAGCTGTCGAGCAGCCATTCCGACGCCGTCGCCGGCAACCCGTTGCCGGCCGTGCGCAGCGAGGAATTCAACACGCCGTCGTGACCTGCCGGGCCCGTCGCGCGCCGCGTGGCGGGCCCGCCGTTTTCAGCAAGCCCGGAAGATCGCCAATGCCGCACCGGTCCACCCAACGCATCGGCCCGTTCGCGCTGACGCGCACGCTGGCCTGGTTGCGGATCTGCGCCATCGCCGGCCAGAGCACCGCCGTGCTGGTGTGCGCCTGGTGGATGCACTTGGCCATCCCGCTGCTGCCGCTGCTGCTCGGCATCGGCCTGCTCGCGGTGTTCTCGGTGTTCGCCGCATGGCGGCTGACCCAGCCGTGGCCGCTGCGCGAGTGGGAGGCAGTCGGCCACATCGCTTTCGACACGCTGGTGCTGGGTTACCTGCTGTACTTCACCGGCGGCGCCAGCAACCCCTTCATCACCCTGCTGCTGGTGCCGATCGCGCTCAGCGCGGCGGCACTCTCGGGCCAGGCGGTGTTGGCGGTGGCCGCGCTGGCCGGCGTGGCCTACGTGATCCTGCTGTACTCGTACGTGCCGCTGCCGCTGCCGCTGCACACCGGTTCGCCCAGCCGCTTCACGCTGCACGTGGCCGGCATGGGGGTGAACTTCGTGATCATGGCGCTGCTGCTGAGCTTCTTCATCAGCCGGCTGGCCCGCGTGCTGCGGCTGCAGCAGCTCGAAGTGCAGCGCGTGCGCGAACGCGCACTGCGCGATGAAGGCATCCTGGCCATCGCCACCCAGGCCGCCGGTGCCGCGCACGAGCTCAACACGCCGCTGTCGACCATGCGCACCCTGCTGCCCGAACTGCGCCGCGAGCACGCCGACGACGAAACGCTGTCCGAGGACCTGGCGCTGCTGGAAGGCCAGGTCGACCGCTGCCGCACGATCCTGCGCGAGATGGTCGCGTTCGGCAAGGCGCAGCTGTCGCAGGAGCCGGAGCGGCTCACGGTGGCCATGTTCATCCACGGCTGCCTGGAGCGCTTTCAGTTGCTGCGGCCCGAAGCGGAACTGGCCGTGACGCTGGACGAAGAGGTCGCGCGCACCGTACTGCGCACCCCGCCGGGTCTGCGCCACGCACTGCTCAACCTGCTCAACAATGCCGCCGACGCCTCGGCCATCCACCAGTCGAATGCCGTGGCGCTGCAGGTCTCGCGCGACGGCGACTGGCTGCAGCTGAGCGTGAGTGACCACGGCCCCGGCTTCGACGTCAATGGCGAGCTCACCCTGCTCGGCCACTCGCAGAAGCAGACCGGGCTGGGCATCGGCCTGGCCCTGGCCGAAGCCACCGCCGAACGGCTCAACGGCGAACTGGTCGCCAGCAATGCCGAACGCGGCGCCGAAGTCCGCCTGCGCCTGCCGCTGGCGGTGATCGCCGAAAAATAGCCCGCCGGGCGTGCAAGTCCCGCCGCTTCCGGCAAGAATGAGCCACTGATCCACACTCAGGAAACACCACCGATGACCGAGTTGCCTCATGCCGCCACGGCGCGCCCGCTGCTGCTGGTCGACGACGATGCCACCTTCCTGCGCGTGCTGGCGCGTGCGCTGGACTCGCGCGGCTTCCAGGTCATTACCGCCACCAATTTCGACGAGGCCCGCGCCCTCACGCGCCGGCACCAGCCGCGCTACTGCGTGCTCGACCTCAAGCTGGGCGAGGAGAACGGCCTGCGCCTGATCCCCGAGCTGCATACCCTGGTGCCCGACCTGCGCGTGCTGCTGCTGACCGGCTACGCCTCGATCGCCACCGCGGTGGAAGCGATCAAGCGCGGCGCCCACGACTACCTGGCCAAGCCGGTCGACGCCGACGCCGTGGTGCGCGCCCTGCTCGACGGCGACAGCGACAGCGACGATGTCGACCCGCCCGACGCCCCCGAACAGCCCTTGGCGCTGCGCCGGCTGGAATGGGAGCACATCCAGCGCGTATTGACCGAATGCGACGGCAACATCTCCGAGACCGCCCGTCGTCTCGGCATGCACCGCCGCACCCTGCAACGCAAGCTGAGCAAGCACCCGGTACGCGAGCGCCCCGACCGGGACGAGTGAGCAACGCCATGTAGGAGCGCACCCTGTGCGCGATGCTTTCCGTTACGTGACGAAGAGCATCGCGCACAGGGTGCGCTCCTACACGCATCGCGAATCGGGCACCTTTCGCCATGCCTGCGCATCCCATCGCCGACCACCGCTGCGACAACGCGCCATCTGTCGCGTGCACCGCAGCGGACTATCCTTGCAACCCTAGACCCCCATCCAGAGTGTCGCTTGAACGCCCTCCCGCTCGGCCTTTGTGCATTCGCACTCGCGATCTCCGCCGGCCCGCTGCGGGCCGCCGACGAACCTGCCCCCGCCACTACCACCCTCGCCCCGGTCTCGGTGCATGCCAGCGACACCATGGTGATGGAAACGCCCAGCGTGCAGGTGCGCGTAAAACGGGAAAAGCTGCTGCAGCAGAACCTCACCGAAAGCGCCGACGCACTGAAGTACGCGCCGAACATGCAGGTGCGCAAGCGTTACATCGGCGACCCCAACGCGGTGATCAGCGGCCGCAACGCCGGCACCCTGCAGAGCGCGCGCAGCCTGGTCTACGCCGACGGGCTGCTGCTCTCCAACCTGATGACCAACGGCTGGGACGGCGCGCCGCGCTGGGGCATGGTCACGCCGGAGGAAATCGGCGCGGTCGACATCCTGTACGGCCCCTATTCCGCGCTGTACCCGGGCAACTCGCTGGGCAGCACCGTGCTGATCCACACCGTGCTGCCGCAGCAGCTGACGGCCAGCGTGAGCACCCAGTTCTTCAACCAGGACTACCGCGACGCATATGGCGCCGGCGGCCACTACAACGGCCACCAGGCCGCCGCCACGCTGGGCGACAGGCACGGCCGCTTCAGCTGGCTGCTGGAATTCAGCCGGCTCGACAACCATGGCCAGCCGATGCAGTACGCCACCGCCAAGGCCGGCGGCAATGCGGCCGCGGCAGTGCCGGTCAGCGGCGCCGTGCTGGATCAAAACCCGAACGGCTCGCCGCGGCTGGTGTACGGCGCCAACAGCATCGAGCACACGGTGCAGGACCAGGCCAAGCTGAAGGTCGGCGTGGACATCACCGATCGCGTCGCCGCGCTGTTCACCGTCGGCTGGTGGCACAACCGTGCCGAAGACCGCACCCGCAGCCTGATCCGCGACGCCGATGGACAACCGGTCGCCGGCGGCGTGATCCGCGCGGCCGGGCAGACCTGGACCTTGCCGGCCAGCGGCCTGGCGCCCTCCTCGGCCAGCGACACCCACCTGCTGTACGGCATCGAGTTGAACGGCCACCTCGACAACGGCTGGCGCTGGACCGCGGTGGCCAGCCACTACGACTTCCTGCGCTCGCAGGCTGCCACCGCCAACCTGGCCGAACCCGGCGCACCCAGCGGCGGCCCCGGCACGATCGCCGACAAGGCCGGCTCCGGCTGGGACACGCTCGACCTGCGCAGCTCCGGCCCGCTCGGTGAACAGCACATGCTCTACGCCGGCGTGCACGGCGACCGCTACGTGCTGGACAGCCGCGTGCGCAACGCCAGCGACTGGCGCGGCGATGCGGACGGCGCACAGGTCAGCGCGTTCGCCGGCCGCACGCAGACCCGCGCGCTGTACCTGCAGGACGTATGGAGCTTCGCCGATGCCTGGGCGCTGACCCTGGGCGGCCGGCTGGAGCAGTGGCGCGCCTACGGCGGCCTGCGCGCGAACGCGGTCGACACTCTGCATTACGCCGACCGCCGCCGCACCGACTTCTCGCCCAAGGCCGCGCTGACGTGGGACCTCGCCGACGGCTGGGAACTGCGCCTGGCCCACGGCAAGGCCGTGCGCTACCCGACGGTGACCGAACTGTTCCAGGGCAGCCTTTCGGCCAACGCAATCGTCAACAACAATCCCGCGCTCAAGCCCGAGACCGACGAGTCCACCGACCTCACCCTGACCCGCCATCTCGACCACGGCCACTGGCGCGTCTCGCTGTACCAGGACCGCATCGCCGACTCGCTGTATTCGCAGACCGACATCACCGTCACCCCCACCGTCACCAGCGTGCAGAACATCGACAGGATGCGCAGCCGTGGCATCGAGGGTGAGATCAACCTCACCGACCTCTGGCTGGACGGCCTCGACCTGCAGGCCAGCCTCGCCTTCAACCATGCGAAGACGCTGCAGGATCGCCAGTATCCGCTGGCCAACGGCAAGACCTTCCCGCGCATCCCGAAAATCCGCGCCAGCGTGTTCGCCGACTATCGCTTCGCGCCGCAGTGGGACGCCTCGCTGGGCATCCGCCACTCCGGCCGCCAGTATGGCACGCTGGACAACAGCGACTACGTGGACAGCTACGGCGCGGTGAGCCGCTTCACCGTAGCCGACGCGAAGCTGCGCTGGAAGTTTGCGCCGGGCTGGACCGCCGCGCTTGGCGTGGACAACCTCACCAACGAACGTTACTGGGTCTACCATCCCTACGCCGGCCGAACCTGGTTCGGCGAGCTGCGCTGGGAGCTGTGATCACGTTGTTTTTCTCCTCCCCCTGCAAAGCAGGGGGAGGCCGGGAGGGGGTCAGGCTTTTGACCTGAAGATCAAGAGCACCCCTCCCCAACCCTCCCCTGCATGCAGGGGAGGGAGCAACGCTTACTTCAAGGAGCCGTGATGCGCCACCTGTTGATCGCCCTGCTCTGCCTGATTTCGACCGCGCTGCTGGCCCACGACGGCATGCGCATGGAGATGCCCAAAGGCCCCGAGCTGGGTGCCAGCGCCGCGTTCGACAGCCATGGCCGACTGTACGTCGTGGACGCGATGGATGGCCACGTGCGGCTGCGCCATTCCGACGACGACGGCCGCACACTGAGCGCGCCGGTCGAGGTGAACGCCGTGGCCGAACGGATCTACGCCGAGGGCGAGAACCGCCCGAAGATCGCGTTCGGCCCGCACGACGAGCTCTACGTGAGCTGGTCGCAACCGCGCGCCGCGCCGTGGACCGGCTTCGTGCGCTTTGCACGCTCACCGGATCGCGGCGAACACTTCAGCGACCCGCTGACCGTGCATCACGACCGCGCCGAGATCACCCACCGCTTCGACGCGCTGGCGGTGGACGGCAAGGGCCGCCTCGTGATGGCCTGGATCGACAAGCGCGACCTGCTCGCCGCCGAGGCCCGCGGCAAGCCGTACCTGGGCGCGGCGATCTACTACAGCTGGTCGGACGACGGCGGCGCCAGCTTCGTGCCCGAACGCAAGCTCGTCGACCAGAGTTGCGAGTGCTGCCGCATCGCGCTGGCGCGCACGTCGGACGGCGAGGTCGCCGCGTTCTTCCGCGGCATCTACGGTGACAATATCCGCGACCACACTTATGCCGTGCTGCGTACGGACGGCCAAACCAGCCAAGTCGCCCGCGCCACCTTCAGCGACTGGCAGATCGCCGGCTGCCCGCACCACGGCCCCGGCCTGGCGATCGGCGGCGACGGCGTCCGTCACGCCGTGTGGTACGAAGCGAAAGGCAAACCCACGATCTGGTACGGCCAACTCGATCCCGGCCATGCGCCGAAACATCCGCTGGCGATCGCCGGTGCCGGTGCCGGCCACGCCGACGTGGCCGTGCACGGACGTGACGTGTGGGTCGTGTGGAACCAGGTGAGCGCCGATGGCTACGCGCTGATGCTGCGCCGCTCGACCGACCACGGCGCACATTTCGACGCCCCTCGCGAAATCGCCCGCAGCAGCGGCGCGGTGGGCTCGCCGCAGCTGCTGCAGAAACAGGGCCGTGCGTTCGTGGCGTGGAACACCGCTGCCGGCTTCCGCCTGGTCGAGCTGCCGCGATGAGGCGCCTGCTGCTCGCCTTCGCCCTGTGGCTGCCGGCGCTGGCCTGCGCCGGCACGCTGCAACCGCTGGCCGCTGCCGACGTCCCCGCCCTGCTGCAACCGCCGGCGCACGGCGTACGCATCGTCGCGCTGTGGTCGCTCGACTGCGCCTATTGCGAGCCGAACCTCACCGCGCTGGCTGCGCTGCAACGCGCCCACCCGCGCGAGATCGAACTGGTCACCGTGACGACCGACAACATCCAGTTGCACACGGCGATCGAGGCGCGCCTGCACGGCATGCAGATGGACGTCTATCCCGCGCGCGCCTACGCCGAAGCCTCGCCCGATCGCATCAATTTCCTGCTCGATCCGGACTGGGGCGGCGAAACCCCGCGCGTACTGGTGATCCGGGCCGACGGCAGCCGAAAAGGCATCAGCGGCGCGCTGACGCCAGCGCAGTTGCGCAAGCTCTTGTAGGGCGCGCACTGCCCGCCGCTTGTCGCGACGGATCAGGACGAAGCCGGCGGGCAATGCCCGCCCTACGGCTCCGCGCGCTCAAGGCTGCGCGACGCTGTCGGCCGGCGCCGGCAGCTCGGCGGTGCCGTCGTCCTCGTCGCCGTAGAGCGCCACGTGCGGCACGCCGTCGGCGCCGATCCAGCCGCGATACATGCCGTCGGTGTTGAACGGGATCGAGATGCGGCCTTGCGCGTCCAGCGCGATCGCGCCGCCGTTGCCGCCCATCGAGGGGATTTCCTGGTTGATCACCTCGGCCGCGGCGCGCTTCAGCGGCACGCGCATCTGGGTCACCTTCATGCAGATCTGGTGCGCGGCCACGCTGCGGATGTAGAACTCGCCCCAGCCGGTGCCGGACACCGCACAGCCGCTGTCGGCGTAGGTGCCGGCGCCGATGATCGACGAGTCGCCGATGCGGCCCCAGCGCTTGTCGGTCATGCCGCCAGTGGAGGTACCGGCGGCCAGCCGGCCCTGCGCGTCCAGCGCCACCGCGCCGACCGTGCCGAAGTGTTTGGCCGTCTCGACGTCCGCATGCGGCTGTTTCGCCGCGTCTTCCTTCAGCGCCTGCTGCAGCTGCTGCCAGCGCTCCTCGGTACGGAAGTACGACGGATCGACCAGGGTGATGCCCTGCTCCTTCGCGAAAGCCTCGGCCCCGGCGCCGGACAGCATTACGTAAGGTGTCTTCTCCATCACCGCACGGGCCAGCAGGATCGGGTTCTTCACCCGCTGCACCCCGGCCACCGCGCCGGCGCGCAACGTGTTGCCGTCCATGATCGCCGCATCCAGCTCGTTGCTGCCGTCATGGGTGAACACCGCGCCCTTGCCGGCGTTGAAGTTCGGATCGTCCTCCAGCACGGTGATCGCGGCGGCCACCGCATCCAGCGCGCTGCCGCCGGCCTTGAGCCGGGCGTAGCCGTCCTGCAGTGCCCGGCTCATCGCCGCGCGCACCGCCTGCTCCTTCGCCGGTGTCATGTCGCGCTTGATCACCCCGGCGCCGCCGTGAATCACCAGCACGGGCGAGACGGCGGCGTGGGTCATCGTGGTGATTCCCAAGGTGGCAAGGGCAAGCAACAGGCGGGGCGATTTCACGACGATACTCCGGCGGGGACGTGCCGGAGTATAGCCAGCCGCCTTCGTCACTTGGGCTCGAAGCGCACTCGCTTGCCTTCAAGTGCCAGCTTCATGCCGGCCAGATCAGCCACCCGCTGCAGCGCCGTGCCCGCCGGCATGTCGTTGAACGACAGCGTGACCGGGGCATTGCCCAGCGCGTCCGGATCGACGAGCGTCCAGCCCGCTTTTGCCGCGATCGCTTCCGCAACGGCGCGCGCCGTGCCGTTCGTGACGTGCTCGGTGATCCTGACCGGAGAAGCCGCGGCCAGCACGCGCGCCGGACAGCCGGCTTGCGGCGTGACGTCGATGGCGTAGGTCTGCTTGCCGTCCATGCCGGTACCTGAAACGTGCAACGTCCGATCAAGCGCACTGCGCAACTGGCGGTGCGCAAACGGCGAGGCACCGGTATTGCCCACGGCCAGGTCGACGCGCACTTGTTCGTCACCGGCTGGCACGATGGTCGCTTCCACCTGGACATTGCCCACGCTTGCCATCGCTGCCTTTGCCGGCCTCATGCACAGCGCGAGGGCCGCTGTCTCCGCATGACGATGATGGCCATTGTCGGTCGCCAGCTCGACCTGCATGTCCAGTTGGTACTCCGGCCCCTGGATCTTCCAGGTCGAGCGGTCTCCCTGGACTTTCCAGGTCGCGCGCCCTTCTTGCGGCGCGCTGGCGGCATAGACCGAACCGGCAACGATGAAGACGAGCAGGATACCGGCAGCCACTCCGGCGTTTTGCCGTTGACGGCTGGGCGAAGCTATTTTCAGCATGGCGATACGCTCCGTGAGTGGGTGGCGAGGGGACCACGTGCAACCCACCGGCAGTGCGAACGCGGCCGACTGGGTCTTCAACATCGCATTCGCGTAGCTGCGGCGCCGTTCGGCGTGCTCGCGCAGCACGGCGGCGTCGCAGGCCAGCTCCTGGTCGTGGCGCAGCGCGGCCAGCGCCCACCAGGCCAGCGGATGGAACCAGCACAGCGCGGCGAGGATGTGCGCGAGCAGGCACCACCAGCCGTCGCCGCGGCGCGCATGGGCAACTTCGTGGGCCAGGATCAGCGTCTGCTCGGTGGCGTCGTAGCGCTGCTCGAAATCGGCAGGCAACACGATCCGGCAGCGCCAGGCCCCCACCAGGGCCGGCCCCACGCCAGGACCGCCGGCACGCAGCACCGGCCACGGCAAGTGCCATCCACGCACCACCGAAGCACCGCGCAGGCGGACGCGGTAACGCGACTGCGCGATGGCGGCCAAGCCAAGGCTGACCACCGTACCCACCAGCCAGAACAGCACCACGCCGGCACGCCAGTCGACCGCACTCGCCGCCGCGGCGTGCGTCGGCAAGGCGGACGCCGCCGAAGTGATCGCAAACACCACGGACGGCAGTACCGTTACCGGCGTCTCCGCCGCATGCGGCAGCTGGCTGGTCAGCATCGCCAGCGGCGGCAGCAGCCACAGCTGGAACGCGCGTTCGGCACCGAACAGGCGGCGGCACGGTCGGCGCAGCGCGGCCACCAGCAGCGCGGCAGCCGTGAAGGCAAGCAGCAGCAGCCAGCCGCGCCCGAGCCAGTCGATTCCGGTCCAATCCATCCCGACCAGCTCAATGCTGTTCATCGTCGAGCTCCTGCAGCAGCCTGCGCAGTTCGGCGATGTCCTTCTTCGACAGCTTGCGCTGCTCGGAGAAATGCGCCACCAGCGGCGCCACGCGGCCGCCGAACAGGCGGTCGAGCAGGCCCTTGCTCTCCTGCTGCACATACTGTTCGCGCGTCAGCAACGGCGTGTAGAGATAGCGGCGGCCGTCGCGCTCGGCATGCACGGCTTTTTTCCTGAGCAGGCGGTTGAGCAGGGACTTCACCGTGCCCTCCTGCCAGTTCTGCGCCGGGCCGACCTCGGCCAGGATTTCCTCGGCCGTGCGCGGCGCCTCGCGCCACAGCACGTCCATCACGGCTGCTTCGGCTTCGCTGATGCTCATGGGTCACCGTTTACGCGTGTAAGTGATATTTATGTTTACATGCGTAAATGGTCACGTCAAGTAGGCGGCACCTTGCGGGAAAAGCGAACCCCTCCTCAGTCCTCCCCTGCGAGCAGGGGAGGAAGAAAAGCGGCCTTGCCCGACCTGCGACCTTGGTACAAGGCCGGCCGGCGTCATTCCGTCGTATCCTTGTCAGCTGACTCTCCCTTCAGGAAGGCGCAGCGATGGACAAGGTTTACCCGAGTGCGGCGAAAGCCCTTGACGGCCTGTTGTTCGATGGCATGACGATCGCCGCCGGCGGCTTCGGCCTGTGCGGCATCCCCGAGAACCTGATCGGTGCGCTGCTGGAGGCCGGCACCAAGGGGCTGACCATCGTGGGCAACAACGCCGGCGTGGACGACTTCGGGATGGGCCCGCTGCTGAAGACGCACCAGGTGAAGCGCGTGTACGCCTCCTACGTGGGCGAGAACAAGGAGTTCGAGCGCCAGGTGCTGGCCGGCGAACTGGAACTGCACCTGACCCCGCAGGGCACCCTGGCCGAGAAGCTGCGCGCCGGCGGCGCCGGCATCCCCGGTTTCTACACGCGCACCGCGTTCGGCACCAAGCTGGCCGAGGGCAAGGAAACCAAGGTGTTCGACGGCGTGGAGTACGTACTGGAGGAAGCGATCCGCACCGACGTCGCCATCGTCAAGGCGTGGAAGGGCGACCGCCTCGGCAACCTCGTCTTCCGCGAGACCGCGCGCAACTTCAACCCGATGATCGCCACCTGCGGCAAGGTGTGCGTGGCCGAAGTCGAGGAACTGGTCGAAGTGGGCGCGCTCGACCCGAACAACATCCACGTGCCGGGCATCTACGTCGACCGCATCATCCAGGGCGCGACGTACGAGAAGCGCATCGAGTTCCGCACCATCGCCGGCGCCAACAGCGGCAAGGAAAACCCCATGCGCACCGCGCTGGCGCAGCGCGCCGCGAAGGAACTGCGCGACGGCTTCTACGTGAACCTCGGCATCGGCATCCCGACCCTGGTGGCCAATTACATCCCGGAAGGCATGGACGTGGTGCTGCAATCGGAGAACGGCCTGCTCGGCATCGGCCCGTTCCCCACCGAGGAGCAGATCGACCCCGACCTGATCAACGCGGGCAAGCAGACCGTCACCACCCTGCCCGGCTCCAGCTTCTTCTCCAGCGCCGACTCGTTCGCGATGATCCGCGGCGGCCACATCGACCTGGCCATCCTCGGCGGCATGGAGGTCTCGGTCACCGGCGATCTCGCCAACTGGATGGTGCCGGGCAAGATGGTCAAGGGCCCGGGCGGCGCGATGGACCTGGTCAGCGGCGTGCGCCGCGTGGTGGTGCTGATGGAGCACTGCGCGAAGGACGGCTCGCCGAAGATCAAGCAGCAGTGCGAGCTGCCGATCACCGGCAAGGAATGCGTGGACCTGATCATCACCGACCTCGCCGTGTTCGAGGTGGCCAAGGGCAAGGGCCTGACCCTGATCGAACTGAACCCCGGCGTGACGCTGGACGAGGTGAAGGCGAAGACCGGCTGCGCGTTCGCGGTGGCGCTGCCTGCCGCCTGACGCCTACGACTTCGCGAAACTCCGGTCCGGCACGTCCACCGGCAGTGGATGCGGGAAGCGGATGCGGGCGATGTTTTCCTGACCCTGGCCCGCCTGCAGTTCCAGCGCCCAGGCAAAGCGGTCGCTGATCCGCTGGGCAATGGCCAGCTCGAAACCGTGCCGGTCGGCGCCCCGCACCCGCACCGGGTAGCCCTTGCCGGGCATCTGCGAGGTGATCCGGTTGTGCACGCTGATCGTGCCGGGCAGCACGCTGACCACCACGCTGCCCTGCTCGGTCTGCTGGCATGCGTTGCGGATCAGCTGCCAGCACAGCACCGAGAACGCCTGCGGCGAGCCCTGCAGCGCGAAGCGGGCCGGCTCTTCCAGCAGCAGCTCGATCGGCCGGCCGACCAGCAGTTCGCGGGCGAAGTCCAGCTCCTTGCGCAAGGCGTCGTTGACGACGAAATACTGCTCGTCGACCACGCTGTCCGTTTCGCGCGCAAGGATCAGCAGGGCATCCACCAGGACCTCCATCTCGCGGGCGGCGCGCTTGATCCGGCGCACCGAGCGCTGGCCGAAGTCGCTGAGGCCGTCTTCCTCGGCCAGCATGTCGGCCGACATCTTGATCACGGTGAGCGGACTGCGTAGCTCGTGGCTGGCGTCGCGGGTGAAGTTGCGCTCGCGCTGGTTGTAGCTGGCCAGGCGCATGGCGAAGCCGTGCAGCCCGCGTGCCAGCGAAGCCACGTCGGCATCGGCGTGCGCGGACAATTGCTCCAGACGCAGCGATTCCGGATCCAGCAGCTGGCCGTCCCAGCGGTTCACCAGCCGGGCCAGGGTCCGTACCGGCCGCCACTCGCGCCGCAAGGCGAGCCAGGCAAGCGCGGTGGTGAGCACGATCACCGAGATCACCACCGCAGTGTGCGCGACGTTGTAGATGCCCAGGATGCAGACCGCCATCACGATCAGGAACTGCAGGGCGAACACCCACGCGACGCGCCGGCGGAAGGCACCCACACGAAACGTGACCGCATTGACCCTGCTATCCATTACCTGCGTGCGCCTACCTGTATGCGCCGTGCCGATGTCAGGCCGTCTGGGGCGAAGAGGAGACTTCCGATTCGAGATCGGCGAGACGATAACCCGCCGAATGGATGGTGTGTAGCAGGGGGGTCGCGAAGGGTTTGTCGATGACCCGGCGCAGGTTGTACAGGTGCGAGCGCAGGGTGTCCGAATCGGGCAGCGTGTCGCCCCAGATCTCGCGCTCGATGTCGCGCCGGCTGACCACCCGCGGCGACTCGCGCATCAGGATCGCCAGCAACTTCAGGCCGATCGGCGACACGGTCAGTTCCTGGCCGTCGCGGGTCAGCCGCAGCGTGGCGGTATCGAGGGTCATGTCGCCGACGCTGAGCACTTCGGTGGACACCTGGCGGCGGTCGCGGCGGATCAGCGCGCGCAGCCGCGCCTCCAGCTCGCGCACCTCGAACGGCTTCACCAGGTAGTCGTCGGCGCCGGCCTCGAGCCCGACCAGCTTGTCCTCCAGCGTGTCGCGGGCGGTGAGCATCAGCACCGGCGTGGATTTCTTCGCTTCGCGGCGCAGCTTGCGGCAGACGTCCAGCCCGTCCAGGCCGGGCAGCATCAGGTCCAGCACCACCACGTCGTAGCTGTTGGACACTGCCAGGTGCAGGCCGCTGACGCCATCGGCGGCGTAGTCCACCGAGTAGCCGCGCCGCTCCAGGAACTCACCGACCATTTCGGCGATCTGGCGATTGTCCTCGACCAGCAGGATCAGGCCCGCCTGTTCATCATGTAGGGTCATCGTCCTTACCTCCGTGGCTTCACATACGTGAAGAGCTAACCGGCGCGCAAGTGACGACGGCGTGAAAACAGCCGCGGCGGTTCAGAACCGATTCGGTTTCAGCGCAGCAGCGGCCGCAACGGCTTCCATACGGTGTCCAGCACCCGCGGCTGGGCGGCGGCCACCGGATGCAGGCCGTCGTCCTGCATCAGCGCGGGGTCGAGCGCGACGCCTTCGAGCAGGAACGGCACCAGCGCGGTACGCCGGCTGCGGGCCAGTTCGGCATAGACTGCACGCAGCCCGTCACGATAGCGCGGGCCGTAGTTCACCGGCAGCTCGATGCCGACCAGCAACACGCGCACCTTCGCCTGTTGCGCCAGCCGGATCATCGCGTCGAGGTTGTCGCGCAGGGCCGGCAGCGGCAGGCCGCGCAGGCCGTCGTTGGCGCCCAGTTCCAGCACCAGCACGTCCGGCCGGTACTGCGCCAGCAGCGCGGGCAGACGGTTGCGCCCGCTCAGCGAGGTCTCGCCGCTGATGCTGGCATTGATCGCGCGCCACTTCGGTACCATCTGGTTGAGACGCGCATCCAGCAGATGCACCCAGCCGGCCTCGACCGGGATGTTGTGCGCGGCGGACAGCGAATCACCCAGGACCAGCACGGTTTTCGGCGCCGCCGCCTGGGCGCTGCCGATGCCGCACAGAAAAACCAGCAACCACAGGCATCGACGCATGAGTGATTCTTCCCGGCCTCTTCTTGAAGCCTGCGATGTTAGCAAGTCGGTCAACGGCCCCGAGGGGAGACTGGACATCCTCAGCCAGGTCAGCCTGCAGGTGCGTCCGGGCGAAAGCTTCGCCATCGTCGGCGCCTCCGGTTCCGGCAAGACCACCCTGCTCGGCCTGCTGGCCGGGCTGGACACGCCGGACGGCGGCAGCATCGCGCTGGACGGCCATGCCTTGCAGCAGCTGGACGAGGAAGCCCGCGCCGACCTGCGCCGGCGCCTGGTCGGCTTCGTGTTCCAGTCGTTCCACCTGCTACCCGCGCTCACCGCCGAGGAGAACGTGATGCTGCCGCTGGAGCTGGAAGGCAGCAGCGAGGCACGCCAGCGCGCCCGCGCCGCGCTCGAAGCGGTGGGCCTGGGCGCGCGGCGGCGGCACTATCCGGCCCAGCTGTCCGGCGGCGAGCAGCAACGCGTGGCGATCGCCCGCGCGTTCGTGCACGGCCCGCGCGTGCTGTTCGCCGACGAGCCTACCGGCAATCTCGACCAGCGCACCGGCCATCACATCTGCGACCTGCTGTTCGCGCTGAACCGCGACCACCACACCACCCTGGTGCTGGTCACCCACGACGCGACCCTGGCCGCGCGCTGCGACCGCCGGATCGAGCTGGAGGAAGGCCGCGTCGTCTCCACCGGTACGGACGCGCAGGCATGAAGATGCTGCTGCTCGCCCTGCGCAGCCTGCGCCGGGAATGGCACCTGCCGGAACTGCGCACGCTGGCCGCCTCGCTGGCGCTGGCGGTGGTGGCGCTGGGCGTGGTCGCCACGTTGGCGACGCGAATCGAGCGCGGCATGCTGGCCAGCGCCGCCGAACTGATCGGCGGCGACATCGGCGTGTCGTCGCCGCAGCCCCTGCCTGACACGTTCGCCGACAAGGCGCGCCAGGACGGTCTGCAACTCACCCGTACCGCCGGCTTTCCCAGCGTGGCGTTCGCGCATGATCAAACCCAGTTGCTCGACGTGCAGGCGGTCGACGCGCGCTATCCGCTGCGCGGCAAGCTGGAACTGCGCGATGCCGCCGGCCGCACGCGCAACGGCCATGCCCCGGCCGCGGGCGAGGTCTATCTCGACCATCGCGCCCTGGTGGCGCTGGGCTTGCGGGTCGGCCAGCCGCTGCAACTCGGCGGGCGCGACCTGACCATCTCCGCCGAGCTGTTGCGCCAGCCCGACGGCGGCGAGCTGCTGGCGCTGGCGCCGCGCGCGCTGATGAATCTGGCCGACGCCGAACAGGCCGGCCTGCTCGACACCGGCAGCCGTGCCCGCCACCGCCTGCTGCTGGCCGGCACGCCGACGGCGGTGCAGGCCTGGCGCGACTGGGCGCAGGCGACCGCGCTGCCGCAAGGCGCCCAGTTGATCACGCCGGAGCAGACCCAGGAACGCATGCGCACCTCGTTCGACCGCGCCGGTGCGTTCCTGCGCCTGACCGCCCTGCTCTCGGCGCTGCTGGCCGGCATCGCGATCGCGCTGTCCGCGCAGCGCTACGCGCGGCGCAAGACCGCCGAAGTCGCCCTGCTGCGCGCGCTGGGCACGCCGCGCCGGCGCGTGCTGGGCCTGCTGCTGGGCACGCTGGGCGCACTCGCCGTGCCGGCCACCGCGCTCGGCATCCTGCTTGCGCTGGGACTGGCGCAACTGGCCTGGCTGCTGGCCAGCCAGCTGTTCGGCAACGTGCCGACCGTGCTGCCGCTGGTGCCGTCGTTCGCCGCCGCCGCCATGGGCATTGCCGTGCTGGTCGGCTTCGCCTTGCCGCCGCTGGCGCGGCTGGCCGAAGTCGCTCCTGTTGCCGTATTTCGCCAGAGCATGCAGCGGCGGGTGCGCCGTTTCGACGCGCTGTACCTGATCCCCGCGCTGGTGGCACTGGGCCTGATCTGGAGCCAGAGCAGTTCGCTCACCCTGGCCGGCATCCTCGCCGCCAGCCTGCTCGGCGTGGCGCTGATCGCGGCGTTGCTGGCCGGCTTGCTGCTGTGGCTGGCCCGACGCATTGCACCGGGCGCACACCCGGCGTTGCGGCTGGGCCTGGCCGCATTGGCACGGCGACCTGCGCTGAGCGTGATCCAGGCCACCGCGCTCAGCCTGGGCCTGTGCGCGCTGCTGTTGCTGGCGATCGTGGCGCCGGCGCTGCTGCAGGGCTGGCGCCAGGAGCTGCCCGCGGATACGCCGAACTGGTTCGCGCTGAACCTGCAGGACGACCAGCGCGCCGGCTTCGAGCAGGCGCTGGCCAGGACCGGCGGCGACCAGCTCAACATGCTGCCGCTGGCCGTGGGCAAGCTCACCGCGATCAACGGCCGCCCGATCGACCAGCTCGCCTTTGCGGACGAGCGCGCGAAGGACTGGACCGATCGCCAGCTGCGGCTGTCCTGGTCCGCCGAACTGCCGCCCGCGAACGACGTGATCGCCGGCCGCTGGCAAGGCGCACAGCCAGCGCAGGCCGAGGTCTCGATCGACACCATGTGGCGCGACATGTTCGCGCTGAAGCTCGGCGACACGCTGCGCTTCGACGTCGGCGAAGGCAGCATCGATGCGAAGGTCAGCAGCGTGCGCAAGGTCGACTGGAGTTCGTTCCGCGTCAACTTCTTCCTGCTGCTCGACCCGGCCCACGCCAGCGAGCTGCCGCATACCTGGCTGGCCAGCTTCCATTTGCCGCGCGGGCATGCGACCGAACTGGCGCAGCTGTCGCGCGATTACAGCAACCTCAGCCTCGTCGACGTCGACTCGCTGCTCGACCGCGTGCGCGAGATCGTCGATCGCGTGGGCAACGCGGTGCGCTGGATCCTCGGCTTCAGCCTGCTCGCCGGCGCGCTGGTGCTGGCCGCTGCACTCGCCGCCAGCGCCGCCGAACGTCGCCACGAAGCCGCCCTGCTGCGCACGCTGGGCGCACGCCGCGCGCAGTTGCGCGTGGCCGCCGCCTGCGAGTTCGCCCTGCTCGGCCTGGTCGCCGGCCTCACCGCTGCGCTCGGCGCCGCCGGCGCCGGACTGTGGCTGGGCCAGGCGGTGTTCCACATCGAGAACTTCGTGCCGCCGGTGTGGCCGCTGGTCGGCGGTGCCGTCGGCGCTGGACTGGTGGTGATGCTGCTGGGCCTGGCCGGCACCCGCAAGGTCAGCCGCACGCCGCCGATGCGGTTATTGCGCGAGGGCTGAGCCGGCATCGAAGGACGGGCTGATAAAGTACGTCGACGCCCCACCGGACTTCCCGATGATTGCAAGCCGCACACGACAGCGCCTCAAGGAAGAGTGGCTGCTGTGGCTGTTCGCGGCACTGGCGATCGTGCTGGCGGTGCTCGATCCGCAACCGCTGGCGAGCTACCGGCGCTGGCTGCAGCTGCCTACGTTGGCCGGATTGATGGGCCTGCTGATCGCGATCCAGGGCATCCGCGACAGCGGCCTGGTGCAGCACGCGGCCGTGGTGGTGGTGGCACGCGCGCATTCGCTGCGCAGCCTGGGCCTGCTGCTGGTGTCCGCGACGGCGCTGCTGTCGATGGTGCTGACCAACGACGTGAGCCTGTTCCTGATCGTGCCGCTGACCCTGGCGATCGGCGCCGTCTCCAACCTGCCGGTGTTGCGCATGGTGGTGCTGGAAGCGCTGGCAGTGAACGCGGGTTCCACCCTGAGCCCGATCGGCAACCCGCAGAACCTGCTGCTGTGGCAGCACTCGCAGTTGCCGTTCCTGCGCTTCGCGGCGGCCATGCTGCCGGCGGCGGCGGTGATGTTCGCGCTGGTGGCGGCGTTCACCTGGTTGTGGCTGCCGCGCGATCGCGTGGCGTTGAGCCCGGAACGGATCGACGGCATCGTGGCCTCAAGCCGTCTCGGCGCATGGTCGATGGCTGCGCTGGTCGGCATGGTGCTGCTGATGGAATACGGCCACGCGCCGCTGGGCGCGCTGCTGTTGCTGGTGCTGTTCGCGCTGCTGGCGCGGTCGAGCCTGGCGCGGATCGACTGGCTGCTGCTGCTCACCTTCGCCGCGATTTTCCTGGGCCTGGGCCACTTCGCCGAACTGCCGCTGGTGCAGCGGATGCTGGATCGGCTCGACTTCGGCCAGCCGCTGACGCTGTACGCCAGCGGCATCGTCGCCTCGCAGCTGATCAGCAACGTGCCGGCGACGGTACTGCTGCTGGAGCGCACGCCAGACGCGATCGCGCTGGCGGTGGCGGTGAACGTGGGCGGCTTCGGCGTGGCGATCGGTTCGCTGGCAAATCTGATCGCGCTGCGCCTGGCGAAGCAGCCGCATGGCCTGCGGCTGCTGCACCTGGTGTCGATTCCGTTCCTGCTGGTGTGCGCGCCGCTGGTGTATCTGGCCTGGCTCTTGGTCAGACTGTAGGAGCGCACCCTGTGCGCGACAGCTCTTCGTCACGTCACGAAAAGCATCGCGCACAGGGTGCGCTCCTACAAAAAACCACGCTCAGTCGTCGTCGTGCGGCACGCTGACCTTGCCCTTCACGCCGGAGTGGCCGACGTCGCCGCTGCCCTTGGCGCCGAGGCTGAAATCGCCACCGACGTCGCCTACGTCAAGGCTGCCGGAACCGAGCGTATCGGCATGCACGCTGCCGCCGACGTCGCGCAACCTGACGTCGCCGGAGCCGATGCTGCCGATGCGGGCGTCACCCTTGATGCCTTCGGCCTTGAAGTCGCCGGAGCCCACCGAGCCCAGCTCCAGGCTGCCGATGTCGGTGGCGTCGACATCGCCCGAGCCCACGCTGGCGCCGAACTTGCCGGATACCTGACGCACGTGCAGGTCGCCCGAGCCCACGCTCGTCTGCAACTGCCGTACGCCGCTGATATCGGCGTCGCCGGAGCCTACGCGCACGCTGACCGGCAGGTTCGCCGGCAGTTGCACGGTGACCTCCAGACTGGTGTAGGAACTGCCGCCGAACAGGCGGAAACCGAAGCTGCCGGTGTTGCCGATGTCGATCAGCAGCTGGTCGCCCTCGCGCCGCTGGGTGACCTGCAGCTTGTCCAGCATCGCCTGTTCGGAGGCGCAGGCGCGGCCGGTGAGGGTGAGACCCCTGGCGCTGTCGCTGCCGGTCAGGTGCAGGTCGTGGCTGTGCACGTCGATCTGCACGCCACGCACGCCGGCCAGATCGAGCTGCAGGTTGCGCGGCGCCTCGTACTTGCACGGACTGGCGGCGAAGACGGCGATAGGGGCGAACAGCACGGCGACGGCGAGCAAACGGCGCATGGGATTCTCCTGGGTTGAGCGACCCGACTGGGATGCAGCCGGCGGGAAAAAGGTTGCAAGCATGACGGAAGCATGAACGCGCCGGTCAACGCGCCCGGAGCGACCGCGTTCTCCTTGTCTACCTACCGAGGAGACTCACCATGTACCGCAAAACCCTGTTCGCTTCCGCATTGGCCTTGCTGATCGCCGGGTCGGCCTCGTTCGTGATGGCCCAGAACACGCCACCCCCGTCGCCGGCTCCCCACGCCGCGGTCAGCAAGGACGTCCGCGTGATCCGCGGCGACCGCGACCACGGCATGCGCATGCACGGTTTCGACCGCGAACGCGGTGGCGTGATCGGCAGCCTGCGCGGCCTGGAGAAGTTGTACATGCAGGCCGGCCGCAGCAAGGAAATGGCCTCGGTCTACAACGACGTGCTGGCCAAGTCACAGGATCCGCGCGTGCGCGATTACGTCTACCAGCGGCTGGCCCGCCTGCAGGCGCAGCCGACCAACGTCGACCAGGCGATCGCCACGCTGCGCAAGGGGCTGGACGAAAATCTGGCCAACGAGGCGAAGATGCGCGCCGAGCGCGAGAAGATGCGCGCCGCCTGGCAGCAGCGCGCCGACAAGGCCGCGCCGGCAGCCAAATAACCCTCACCGCAGCGTCCGCGGCGGCACGATGGCCGGTGCCGTCGCGTCGCCCCGGGCTGTTTCCTGCTCGGTCTGCTTGGCCCGCTGCCACAGCTGTTCCTGTTCGCCCAGCGTCCGTTCGGCGAACACCGCGCCATCGGCGGCGGCCAGTTGCTCCATCTGCCGGAAGCGCCGCTCGAACTTCGCGTTGGCGTGCCGCAGCGCCCGCGAGAAATCGACGCCGGCATGCCGCGCCAGGTTTACCGCCACGAACAGCACGTCGCCGATCTCGTCCTCCAGCCGCGCCGGGTCGGCGCCTGCGGCGAACTCGGCGCGCACCTCGTCCAGTTCCTCGGCCAGCTTGGCCAGCACCGGTTCGGGACCGGGCCAGGTGAAGCCGGTGGCGGCGGCGCGCTGCTGCAGCTTGAGCGCGCGCTTCCATTCCGGCAGTCCGACGGAAACGCCGGCCAGCGCACTGGGGTCGGTGCCTTCGCCCTTGTCCGCGCGCTCGGCGGCCTTGATCGCCTCCCACGCCTGCATCTGCTCGTCGAGGTCGGCGTAGCGGGTGTCGCCGAACACGTGCGGATGGCGGCGCACCATCTTGGCGCCGATCGCGTGCGCCACGTCGGCGAAGTCGAACAGCCCCTGCTCGGCCGCCATCTGCGCGTGGAACACCACCTGCAGCAGCAGGTCGCCCAGCTCGTCGCGCAGGTCGTGCCAGTCGCGGCGATCGATCGCTTCGGCGACCTCGTAGGCCTCCTCGATGGTGTACGCGGCGATGGAGGCGAAGTCCTGCTTCACGTCCCACGGGCAGCCGCGCTCGGGATCGCGCAGGCGCGCCATGATCGCCAGCAGGTCATCCAGGCTGTAGCGGGCCGATTCGCTCATGGGGCCGGCAACCGTGCGGCCCAGTCGATCGTGCCGTCGCCGACGGCGACGAATTCGGGATTCAGCAGCGACTCGCCGCGGTTGTAGCGGAACGGCCGCCCGGCCAGGTCGAGCACCGCGCCGCCAGCTTCCTCCAGCACGCATTGCGCCGCAGCGGTGTCCCATTCGCTGGTGAGGCCGAGGCGCAGGTACAGGTCCGCCGCGCCGCGCGCGATCAGGCAGAACTTCAGCGACGAACCCAACGGCACTAACTGGTAGTCGCTGCCGACCAGCCGCCGCAGTACGTCGCCCTGGACGCCGCCGTGCGAACGGCTGCCGGCCACCAGCGGCGGCTGCCCCAGCGGGCGCGTGCGGATGCGCTGCCAGGGGCCCTCGGCCTGCGCCTGCAACCAGGCGCCCTGCCCCTGCGCGGCGACGTACAGCTCGCCGCTGACCGGCGCCAGCACCACGCCAAGCGCGCTGCGCCGGTCGTCGACCAGGGCGATGTTGACGGTGAACTCGCCATTGCGCTTGATGAACTCGCGGGTGCCGTCCAGCGGATCGACCAGCCAGTAGCGCGACCAGTGCCGGCGCTCGGACCAAGGCAATACCTGCGCCTCTTCCGACAACACCGGCAGCACCGGATCGAGCGCGGCCAGGCCGGCCAGGATGACCCGCTGAGCAGCGAGGTCGGCGGCGGTCAACGGCGAGGCGTCGTCCTTGGTCTGCACCGCGAAGTCGCCGTGGTAGACCTCGAGGATGGCGGTTCCGGCAGCACGCGCGATCGCGCCGACTTGCCGGGCCAGCTCGGGGGGAGCGCTTGCGGGCGCCATGCTCACGCGCGCTGGAAGCGCCCGGCGAGATACTCGCGGGCCATGAACAGCGCGGCGATCGAACGCCCTTCGGTCACGTCGTCGCGGCCGAGCAGGGTGTGCAGTTCGGACATCTTCCACGGCACCACTTCGAGCTCTTCCGGCTCGTCGCCGGCGAGCTTCTCCGGATACAGGTCCTGCGCCAGCACCACGTGGGCCATGTGCGTCATGTACGACGGCGACAGCGACAGGTTGTGCAGGATCTTCAGCTGGTGCGCGCCGTAGCCGACCTCCTCCTTCAGTTCGCGCTCGGCGCCTTGCTCGGCGGTCTCGTCCTGGTCCAGGCGCCCCTTGGGCAGGCCCAGTTCGTAGCGGCCGAGTCCGCCGGCGTACTCGCGCACCAGCAGCACGGTATCGTCGTCCAGCATCGGCACGATGATCACCGCGCCCAGGCCGCTGCCCTTCAGCCGCTCGTAGGTACGGCGCACGCCGTTGGAGAACTCCAGGTCGAGCTGCTCGACGTGCAGGAAGTGGCTGTCGCTGACATCCCGTACGGCATGGATGATGGGTAGTTTGCGCATCCGGCCATTCTAGCCTGCGCCGCTCAGCGCCGCAGGCGGCGCAGGGCCTGTGCGTGCAGCGCCGGCGTGCCGGCCAGCACGCTGGTCGTGTCCAGCGCGGGCGGCGCACCGTCGAGGTCGGTGAAGGTGCCGCCGGCCTCGCGCACGATCACCGCCAGCGCGGCGATGTCGAGGATGTTCACGTCCGACTCGATCACCAGGTCGAGGCTGCCGCGCGCGAGCAGGTGGTAGTGGCAGAAATCGCCGTAGCCGCGGATGCGGTTGGAGTCGCGGATCAGCGCGCCCAGCGCGGTCCAGCGCGCGTCGGCGGTGAGCGTCTTGACGTTGCCGGTGGAAATCGAGGCCTGCGCCATCTCGCTGATGGTGCCCACCTGCACGCGCTCGCCGTCCAGCCACGCGCCCTGTCCGGCGCTGGCCCACATCGTCTCGCCGTAGACCGGCGCGCTGGACACGCCGAGCACCAGCTCGCCGCGATCCATCAGCGCGATCTGGGTGGAAAAGAACGGCGTGCGGCGCACGAAACTCTTGGTGCCGTCGAGCGGATCGACCAGCCACAGCAGGCCGCCGCGCTCGCCGTCCAGGCCGAACTCCTCGCCGTAGATCGCGGCCTGCGGCAGCGCCGCCTGCAGCACCCGGCGAATCGCCTGCTCGGCCTCGCGGTCGGCGACCGTCACCGGCGTGGCGTCGGACTTCAGCTCCACCTCGACGCCGCGCCGCCAGTAGTGCCTGATCACCTCGGCCGCGGCCGCGGCGGCCTCGCGTGCGGCGGTCAGCGCCGTGGCGGCGATATCCGGATTCATGCTCGTCTCGCGTCCTTCAGTTCGTGGAGGGGGCTGGCACACCGGCGGCCAGTCCGCCGCGGCGCTCGATGCGCACGCTGCCGTCGGCTGCCGGCGGGCCCAGCCGGGCCAGCCAGCGGCGCAATGCCGGGTCAGTCTGTCGGGCGCGCAGCGTCGCGTCCAGTCGCCAGCCAAGGGGGCTCAGCTGCCATTCGCCATCAAGATGCAGAGCGCCGTGCCCGTCGTCGCGCAGTTGCACCCGGATCACGCCATCCTGCGCATCCGCCTGCGCCAGCAACGTGCCCAGCGCCACGTCGCCGTCATGTGTGTGCATGCGCGCCTGCGACCACTGCGCCCGGGCCACCATCCGCACCGGCCAGCCGCCCTGCAGCAGGGCATGGTCGACCGTCAGCTGCAGCTCGCCGCGCGGCTGCCCCGGCGGCGATGCGGCGTAGCGGTCCAGTGCGGCCAGCTGCACGCGCAGGCTCATGCCGCGCGCTTCGACGCGACCGTCCGGCAAGCGCCGGACGCTGCCGGACAACACAAGCTGCGGCCCTTCGAGCCGCACTTGCAGTTGCAACTGCCCGAGCAAGGCGCGTCGCGACAGCTGCCATTGCAGCTGTCCCAATACCTGCCCGTCGGCAGTGACCACCTGATCGGCCCGACCCTCCCACGCGCTGCCATGCACCTGCTGCAGTTGCAGCCCGTGCAGTCGCGGCGCGATCCACGGCAGCGCCCAGCGCGCCGGCAGGAACCACAGCAGCAGGGCTGCGGCCAGCACCAGTACGCCGAGGCCGATCAGGCTTTTTCGCAGTGATTTCAAGCGCCGATTCCCGGGATGAGCGTCGTGCGGACTTGAGCGTCCGCCGCGCAGCGCCGATCATAGCCGGATGAACAACCCCGCAAGCGGCAACGCCGCGCTCGCCGCGCGCGACCTGCGACACGTCTGGCATCCCTGCACGCAGATGCACGACCACGAGAGCGTACCGATGCTGCCGATCGTGCGCGGCGAAGGCGCCTGGCTGGTCGACGCCGACGGCCGGCGCTACCTGGACGGCATCAGTTCGTGGTGGACCAACCTGTTCGGCCACGCCAACCCGCGCCTCGCCGCCGCCCTCGCCGACCAGGCGCAGCGGCTGGAGCACGTGATCTTCGCCGGCTTCACCCACCCGCCGGCGATCGAACTGGCCGAAGCGCTGGTGCGGATCACCCCGCCCGGGCTGGACAAGGTGTTCTTCGCCGACAACGGTTCGGCGGCGATCGAGGTGGCGCTGAAGATGAGCTTCCACTACTGGCTCAACCGGGGCCACGGCGAGAAGACCCGCTTCATCGCGCTGACCGGCAGCTACCACGGCGAAACGCTGGGCGCGCTGTCGGTGAGCGACGTGGCGCTGTATCGCAAGACCTACGCGCCACTGCTGCTGACGCCGTTCCTGGCGCCGTCGCCGGACGCGTACGAGGGCGAGCCCGGCGAGTCGCCGGAACAGACGGCGAAACGCCGTCTCGGCGAGCTGCGTGCGCTGCTGGAACGTCATGCGCACGAGACCTGCGCGGTGATCGTGGAGCCGCTGGTGCAGTGCGCCGGCGGCATGCGCATGTACCACCCGAGCTACCTCGCCGGCCTGCGCGCGCTGTGCGACGAGTTCGCCGTGCACTTCATCGCCGACGAGATCGCGGTGGGCTTCGGTCGCACCGGTACGCTGTTCGCCTGCGAGCAGGCAGCGGTGTCACCCGATTTCATGTGCCTGTCGAAGGGACTCACCGCCGGCTTCATGCCGCTGTCGGTGGTGCTCACCACCGACGACGTCTATGCCGCGTTCTACGCCGAGTACCGCACCGGCAAGGCGTTTCTGCATTCGCACAGCTACACCGGCAATCCGCTGGCCTGCCGGGTGGCGCTGGAGACGCTGGCGATCTTCCGCGACGAGCCGGTGCTGGAACGCAACCGCGGGCTGGCCGCCCGGCTGGCGCGGCGGCTGGCGCCGTTGCGCGACCACCCGCACGTCGCCGACGTGCGCCAGTGCGGCATGATCGCGGCGGTCGAACTGGTCGCGGACAAGGCCATGCGCAGGCCTTACCCGGCGACCGAGCGCCGCGGCCTGCGCGTCTACCTGCACGGTCTGCAGCACGGCGCGCTGCTGCGCCCACTGGGCAACGTGGTGTATTTCATGCCGCCCTATGTCGTTACCGAACAGGACATCGACCTGCTGGTCGATACCGCGATCGCCGGCATCGAACGCGCCGTGACCGACTGAAACGCAGCCGGCTCAGTGCCCGCGGACGGTGATGCGGGGGTCGAGTTTCTGCAGTGCCCGGCCCAGCTCGGGTTCGCCGGTGCGCTGCAGGTCCTCCTGGCTGTAGCTGCGCCCGTTCACCGGCAGGCATTGTCCTTTCTTCGCCGGGATATGGCTGCCGGTCTCGCGGAGGCAGTGGCGATCATCCGGCCGGGCGGCCTGCCGCACCGGCGGCTGCGCGGACGACCCGGCTCGCGATGCCGGAGTCGATGCATCCTGCGCCGGCAACGCGGCGCTTGCGCCATAACCCGCCAGCAGCATGGCAGAAACGAAAAGCAACCTGGACATGTGACCTCCGGCCCGCGGTGGAGGATGCGGCGAGCGCGCACGGGGAGTGCACGGCATGCTGATACGACGCGTCGGCCGGGGCAAGCGGGGGCGCCCAGCCGTCTCGCCCACGTTCATCCACCGGGTGCGCCGCGCTATGCTGGGCGGCCGTCCACGCCCGGCCCGCTCCGATGCGCACGATCCGTATCCACGTCGACCAGCCGCTCGCCGTCTCCGCCGAACTGAACCTGCCGGCGCAAGCCGCCGAGCACGTTGCGCGCGTGCTGCGCATGAGCCCGGGCGATCCGCTGGTCCTGTTCAGCGGCGATGGCTACGACTACGCCGCGGTCATTCTCGCGCTGGGCAAGCGCGAGGTGACCGTGCGGATCGAGTCGCGGCAGGCCGTGCGGAACGAATCGCCGCTGGCGCTGACCCTGGCCCAGGGCGTGGCCCGTGGCGAGAAGATGGACCTGATCGTGCAGAAGGCGACCGAGCTGGGCGTGGTACGCGTCGTGCCGTTGCTGACCGAGCGCTCGGAAGTGAAGCTGGACGCCGCCCGCGCGGAAAAGCGGCT
Organism: Rhodanobacter sp. KK11; assembly: GCF_033345435.1. Lineage (NCBI taxonomy): Bacteria > Pseudomonadati > Pseudomonadota > Gammaproteobacteria > Lysobacterales > Rhodanobacteraceae > Rhodanobacter > Rhodanobacter sp. KK11. The sequence continues at coordinate 774,695 of NZ_JAWPMI010000001.1, read as the reverse complement.
GGCGCACTGGCGCGCGGTGGCGGCCAGCGCCTGCGAACAGAGCGGCCGCGCGCGCCTGCCCGAGATCGTCCCGGCGCTGCCGCTGGCGGCGTGGCTGGGCGGCTTGGCCGACGATGGCGCGCTGCGCCTGGCTCTGCTGCCGGAAGCCGGCCGCGCAGCCCGCGAACTCGAATTCATGTCGGCCGGGGGCCTGCTGGTGGTCGGCCCGGAAGGAGGCCTGGGCGAGCGTGACGTCGACGCACTGACGGCCGCCGGTTTCGAGGGTCTGCGGCTGGGCCCGCGCATCCTGCGCACGGAAACCGCAGGCCTGGCCGCGCTGGCGGCGCTGCAGGCACTGCACGGCGACGGTTAGTCCGTCGCCGGCCCGGCGCAGCCTCAGTCTTGCGAATCGAACGAACCGGACGACTCCACGGATTCCTCCGGCCCGGCGTCATCGAGCAGGCCCAGCAGGCTGGCTTCGATCCACTCCAGGTCGGGAATCATCGCCACGTCGTCGCGCACCAGCACGTGTGCGCGCACGCCCGGCGGCAGCGGTTTGCCGTCATGGGTGGGAATGACCAGCTCGGCGTTCAGCGTGGTCAGGCGCGGGAAGCCCTGGGTCAGCACGGCGATGAACGGCAGCTTCGGATTGCCGCCAAGCGCCTTCAGCACGGCCACGCGCACGGTCAGCTCGGCGTCGCCCTCCCCGGTGCCAGCCAGTTCGGTGAACGACACCAGCGGCACGCGCCAGCCGCGCCAGGCGATCCGGCCATGCAGCCAGGCAGGCGCACCAGCCACCGGTTCGGGCGTGCTCTGAGTGATCACCTCGGCGATGTTGGCGTTGGGCAGCAACAGGCGCTGGCCGCCCACCGGCACCAGCACGCAGCGGATTTCACGCGGCAGCGGATCACTCATGGAAACACCTCGAGCAGGTGCGCCGCCAGCTCGGACGGCGTACCGGAGAAACTGACCAGCCGTTCGGCGAGGATTCCGCTGACCATGTCGGCAAAATGCTCGCCGGACGGCGACTCTACCCAGACCTGTCCACCGCGGTCGTGGATCGCCTGTGCACCGGCCACGGCATCGTTGCCGCGCCCGGCGAACACGATGGCCAGCGCGTCGCGACCGAACGCATTCGCGGCCATGGTCAGGCTGGCGTCGATCGACGGCTCGGACGGCTCCCCCGCATCGTTCGCCTGCAGCTCGATGCTGCCGTCGCGGCGCAGCCGCACCTGCCGGCCGGCCGGCACCAGCAGCACTTCGCCGGGACCGGCACGACCGCCGTCGGCAAGCCGCACCGGCAACGCGCAATTCGCGGCAAATTCCGCCACCAGCGACGCATCCGATTGCCCGCCCAGATGCTGGGCAAGCAGGAAGGTCAACCGCGTCGATGCCGGCAGCGCGGCCAGGAACGTGCAGACCGCGTCGATGCCGTCGGTCGCGGCACCCAGCAGCACGATCCTGCTCAACGCGCTGCCGAGCTCGTCGAGCAGCATCTCGTGCTCGTGCACGTAGGCCTGCGGCGCGATGGCCTCCTCCATCGAGACCAGCTCAAGACTCATGCGCGGCTCGATACTGGGGTCGACCATCTCGACGTCGGGCGCGAGGAAATCGGCGGCACTCAGCTTCTCGATCCCGAACACTTCCGCGCCAGATCCCGCGGAAACTTCCGGCGTGGCAAGCGGAGCATCATCGTCCACCAGCGCCCAGCCTTCGGGCGCGCGTACGGGCGATGCGCCGTCAGCCTGCATCGACGGCGACGCCGCGTCCGGGGTGATGACGGCCGCGGCGTCGGCCGGCGGCGACCCGTCGGCCTGGAACGCCGCTGGCGTCGCGCCCGACAGGGCCAGGGCTGGCCCGGCCGAAGCCGACGCTGCCGGAGCCGGCGCACCGAAATTGCCGTCATGCAGCGGCGGCGGCTCTTCACCGTCGACAAAACGCAAGCCCGGACCGGAGGACGCATCGTCGTCACCGGCCGGCAGTTCGTCGGAGGCCAGCAGGGCTTCCAGCTCTGCCGCGAGGCTTTCCGACTCGGCCGCCGCAGCCTGTCCGTGCTGCCCGTCGGGATCATCATGCACCGGGAAATCGGTTTCCGCAGCGGCATCCGCCTCCGCTGCCGGGGGCTCGGCCAACGGCTCCCCCGCCGTGGCCACCACCGGCTCAACCACCGCAGCAGCCTCGCCCGCCGCGGCGTCTGCTCGTGCGGTCGCCGGCGCCTCGATGCCGGGGGCATCATCCGGCCGCGGCGGGTCGATGTCGCCCTGCGCCAGCACCTTGACCGCCAGATGGCGGGCCCAGCGGGCACGATCCCAGCCGGCCAGCACGCGGCTGGCCTGGGCGTCATTGAAGACCACGCGCGGGTGGTCGCCGTCGATCACCTCGTAGAGGCGGTCGAGCGCATCGTCGGCGCCGTCGTCCAGGTTGACCACCAGCACGTCGGCGCCTACCTGCTGCAGCAATTCGCGGCTGAGGCTGGCAACCCCGCCTTCGTGCACGATCCTGGCGCCGCGCTCGCGCAGCGCCTCGCGCAACTGGCTGCCCAGCTCGGTGTCGTCGAACAGCAGGGCCACCGCAGAACCCGTATCAGTCATGAACCGGCTCCGCTGCACGCTGCCCCAGTACTTCCCCGATCTGCACCAGCAGGTCGGCTTCCTGGTACGGCTTGCCGAGGTAGCGGTCCACGCCGATGTCGAAGGCGCGCTGGCGGTGCTTGTCGCCGCTGCGCGAGGTGATCATGATGATCGGCACGTCGCGCAACCGCGGATCGGCCTTCATCTGGGTGGCCAGCTCGTAGCCGTCCATGCGCGGCATCTCGATGTCCAGCAGCATCAGGTCCGGCACGCGCTCGTGCAGTTTCTCCAGTGCGTCGACGCCGTCCTTCGCGGTACTGACTTCGTATTCGTGGCGCTCCAGCACGCGGCTGGTGACCTTGCGCATGGTGATCGAGTCGTCCACCACCATCACCAGCGGCTTGACCTGCACTTCCTCGACCACCGGCGTCTGTACCGCGCTGAGGCCCTCGGCCAGGCGCTGTTCGCGGCGGATGATGCCGTGGCGCACCAGCGGCGCCAGATCGAGAATGATCAGCACCGAGCCGTCGCCCATGATGGTCGCACCCAGCAGGCCGGGTACCGAACTGATCTGGGGGCCGACCGACTTCACCACGATCTCGCGCGAACCGAGCACCGCGTCGATGCGGATCGCCGCACGCAAATCGCCCGCGCGGGTCAGCAGCAGCGGCTGCTGCTCGTCCTCGGTCGGCAGACCTGGCGGCAAGCCCAGCAGTTCCGCCAGGTCATGGATGCCGTAGGCCTCGCTGCCGTACTGGAACGACGGCTCGTCCTGGGCCATCAATTCGGCCAGATCGTCCGGGTTGACCCGCGCCACGCCCTGCACCGAAGTCATCGGGATGGCGAACGTGGCCTCGCCGATGCGCACCAGGATCGCCTGGGTCACCGCGAGGGTGAACGGCAGGCGCAGGATGAAGGTGCTGCCCTTGCCCTCCTCGGACTCGATCGACAGCGAACCGCCGAGCTGCTTGATCTCGTTCGCCACCACGTCCATGCCGACGCCACGGCCGGCCAGCTGGGTGACCTGGCTGGCGGTGGAGAAGCCCGGCTGGGTGATCAACGAGAGCAACTGGTTGTCGGTCGGCCTGGTCTCGGCACGCAGCAGTCCGCGCTCGATGCCGCGCTTGCGGATCGCCTCGCGGTTCAAGCCGCGGCCGTCGTCGCTGACCCGGATCACGACCTCGGTGGCTTCGCGCGCGACCGTGATGTGCACCGAACCTTCGGCCGGCTTGCCGGCCTTGCGGCGCTCGGCCGGGGTCTCGATGCCGTGGGCGATGGCGTTGCGCAGCATGTGCTCGAACGGCGCCTTGATGCGATCGAGCAGGTTGCGGTCCATTTCGCCGTGAGCGCCGTCCACGTGGAGCTGGGCGTGCTTGCCCTGCTCCTGCGCGGCCTGGCGCAACGTGCGGCGCAGGTTCGGCACCATCGTGTCGAACGGCAGCATGCGCGTGCGCAGCAGGCCGTCCTGCAGTTCGATGCTCACCCGCGACTGCTGCAGCAGCAGCGTTTCGGACTGGCGGGTCAGCTCGTCCAGCATGCTCTGGATCGACACCAGGTCGGACACCGACTCGGCCAGTGCGCGCGAGTACTGCTGCAGCTGCGAGTAGCGGTCGAGCTCGAGCGGATCGAACGCCGCCATGCCCGCCTCGCGGTGCTCGCGCTGGAAGCGCGCGATGATCTGCGCCTCGGTCTCGATCTCCAGCATGCGCAGCTGGCTGCGCAGGCGCGCGACGGTCTGTTCCAGCTCGACCAGGTTGAAGCGGTAGCCGGCGACCTGCTGTTCCAGCCGCGAGCGGTAGATCGCCACCTCGCCGGCATGGTTCACCAGACTGTCGAGCAGGTCGGCGCGGACACGGATCTGTTCCTGCGAGGAACGTACTTCCTCTTCCGGTTCCGGCATCAGTTCGGGCAGGCCGGGGCCGCCCGCTGCGGAAACAACCGGCGACGGCGCGGCCGGAGCCGGCGCAGGCATCGAGGACGCCGCCGGCACCGCGTCGTCGGCCAGCGCCGTCTCGCCCGCCAATGCCAGCAGGTGATCAATCATGGCCCGCGGGTACTCGACCGCCTGGCCCTGCGCCACCTGCTGCACCAATGCGTTCAGTTGGTCGAAGCTGGCTTCCAGTGCGGCGATCAGCGGCCCGGTCTTCGAGGTGTCGCGGATCGGCTTTTCGAGCAGGGTCTCGATCGCGTGGCTGAGATCGCCCACCGGCAGCAGGCCGGCGATGCGCGCGCCACCCTTCAGCGTATGCAGGTCGCGCTGCAGTTCCGGCACGTGCGTCAGTTCGCTCGGTGCGGCATGCCATTGCGCCAGCATGTCGTCGGCGTGGTCGAGGATCTCCCGCGCTTCGTCAATGAAGACTTCCAGCAGGTCGGCATCGATCTGGCCGGAGCCGACCAGGGCGTAAGCGGGCGCCTGTTCCGTACGACCGGCGCCTTCCGCGTCGGCGTTCGCCACGGCCAGCTTCGCCGCCTCCTCGGCCGCCGACTGCTCTGCAGCAGCCTGCTCGGCAGCCAGCTTTTCGGCGGCAGCCTGCTCCGCCGCTGCCTGCTCCGCCGCTGCCTGCTCCGCCGCTGCCTGCTCCGCCGCTGCCTGTTCCGCCGCTGCCTGTTCCGCCGCTGCCCGTTCCGCTGCTGCCCGTTCCGCTGCAATCTTTTCCGCCGCCGCCCGCTCTGCCGCCTCTTCGGCGGCCCGTTGCTCCGCGGCCCGTTGCTCGGCTGCTGCCCGTTCCGTGGCCAGCTTTTCAGCTGCAGCCCGCTCCTGCTCGGCCCGCTCGGCAGCGGCCCGGTCGGGTTCGAAGGCGCCCAGTGCCGCCATGAGTTCGGCGGTCAGCTCGGCATGGCGGGCGTCGTCCGGGTGGATGTCCGCGGCTTCGCCGGTGTCGGCCGGGACGTCGTCGGACGCCGCCTCGCTCCGTGCCACCGTGGCTTCGGCCAGACCGGCGTCCAGCGAATCGGCCATGGTCGCCTGTTCGGCGTCAAGCTCGCTCGCCGCACCGCCGGCTTCCGCCTGCTCGGTCTCGCCGGCCTGCGGCTCGAACACGACGTGCGCCACCTTCGATTCGGGATAGCGATCGCGCATGCCGATGATCTGCGCGGTGAGCGCGCCGACGTCCGGCAGCTGCGGCTCGGCGGCGTCGAACTGGCTCATCACGTGATCGACCACGTCGACCGTCTGGCCGAGCAGGCGCAGGCCCTCGGACGGCAGCGACAGGTTGGCGGCGCGCAGGCGCTTGAACAGGCCCTCCAGCGGCGACAGCAACTGCGTCAGCAGCGGGATGTCCACCATCGCGATCGCACCATGCAGCGTATGCACGGCGCGCAGCAGTTCCTCGCCGATCGGCAACTCGCCGTGGCTGCGCTGGATCGCGGCACGGATGGTCTGCAGGTATTGCGCCACTTCGCTGCGCAGGATTTCCAGCAGCACCGGGTCCACCGGCGGCATCACCGGCATCGCCACGGCGTACGCTGGCTCCGCCGGCTCCGGCGCGGCGGGCGCCGCATTTGCCTCGGTCAGGCTGGCCGTGGGCACAGCCTCGGCCGCCGCGACCGGCCGCGGCACGCGCCGGCGCACGGTGCGGCGCACCGTTTCCATGGCCTGCGGCGGGTAATCCTCCACCCGTGCCTGGTTGCCGGCCGCCAGTTGCTCGGCGGCGCGCATGATCGCGCTGAGCGGCGCACCCGGCTCACCTTCGCCCTTGAGTGCGGCCAGCAGTTGCGGCAGCGCGTCGATCGCATGCCGCACCAGCGCCTGCACGTTCCCGTTCGGCTGGATGCTGCCGTCGAGCACGCGGTTGAGCATGTCCTCCACTTTCCAGGCGAATTCGCCCAGCACGCCAGCCCCGACCAGCCGGCCCGAGCCCTTCAGGGTGTGGAACGAGCGGCGGATGCCGGTCAGCGACGCCAGCTGCGCGGGGTCGGCCAACCAGGCCTGCTCCGCGCTTCGCAGATTATCGATCTCTTCCTGCATTTCCTCCAGGAAGATCTCGCGGATATCGTCGTCGATACCTTCGGCGTTGGCATTGAAGCTGGTGCTCGCCGCCAGCGCATCGCGCACCGGCACCTGCTCGACCACCTCTTCCTCGATCTCGATCCAGTCGTCGTCCGCCGCGTCGGCGCCGGGGCGATCCGGCGCGACGCTTTCGGTCTGCGCCAGGCGCAACCCGTCAAGGTCGTGGGCGGGTACGGCCGGCATCTGGCTGTCGCCGATGAAGAGGCCCGCCAGGTCGTCGCCCGGCAGCAGGCTGACCGGCTCGGACAACTCCGGATGCTCCTCGTCCGCGCCCGCGTATTCGGCAGGCATGGCCCTGTCGGGCACGGAAAGCGTGGCGGACGCCGCGCGCGCCGACGGCAGCGGCCAGTAACCGAGCAAGCTGAGGCTGTGCTCGGCCACGTCGAGAATGTGTTCCAGGCCGCCGCGATGCTCGCGTGCCGCCTCCAGGTAATACTCCAAGGCGGCCAGCGCGTCGGCCAGCTGGTCCATCTGCGCACCGCTGGGCACGCGCCGGTCCTCAAGCAGTTCGTCGCCAATGAAGCGGCCCACGCCCTGGGCCAGCTCGGCCGGACGCGGCGACGACAGCATGTGCATGGCACCGGCGACTTCGGCCATCAGCGCCGGCGTGCCGGCCAGGCGGTCGTGCTCCCAGCCGGATTCGACGAACGCGACGATCCCTTCCTTGACCTTGGCAGTGTTGGCGATCGCCTCCTGCATCAGCGTGGTGACCACGCCCAGCGCCTCGCTGCGCGGCAGGCTGGGCATGGCTTCGCCCGAGCCCGGCTCATCCTCGGAACCGAGGCTTTCAATGTGGTCGTCCAGCGACGCCTCGACGTACAGCAGCGCGCCGGCCACGTCGAGCAGGGTTTCCTCGTCGGCCGCACGCAGGCGGTTGGCGATCTCGTCGAGTACCCGTCGCTGTTCGGTGACCACCCGGCGCGGCACCGCCAGCGCCAGCATGCCGAGCGTGTCGCCCACGCGCTCGAGCACTTCGCCCTGCACGGCCAGTTGGGCGGGATCGCCGTTCTGCTGGCGCAGGAACAGGTCCAGCGCCTCCTTGACGCGCAACAGGTCGTCCTTCAGCGCGCGCGACACGGAATCGAGCAGCGCGCGATTGTGCCCGGCCATCGAGCCGCGGGCATGCTCCAGCTCACCGGCGTCGGGCAGCAGGCTGTCCAGCGCATAGGTGCTGCGCAGCAGCTCCATCTGCGGGCTGCGCTGCTTGGCCTGAGCCACGATGTAGAGCAGCTTGCAGGCCACGTCGTCCGCGTCGCCGCCGCGCAGGCTGTCTTCGCCCTGTTCGATCAGCAGGCGGATGTTGCGGTCGACCTTGCCGACCAGTTGGCGGATCTCGCCGATGAAGCCCTTGAGCTGGCCCTGTTCCAGGCCTTCCAGCACGCCGGCGGCAATCCACCACAGGCGCCGGCCGTGCACGTGATGGCAGCGCGCGGTGATCGCCAGCAGGGTCTTGCGCATGTTGACCAGTTGCTGCGCGGCGTTCTGCCCGCGGAACCAGCCGAGCAGTTGCTGCTGGAAGCGCAGGCGCAGGTCCACCAGCTCGCCGCGGTGCGCCTCGGCATACGCCTCGCTCATCGCCGCGGGAGCCTGCTCGGGCAGGAACGCGTCGAGGTTCGGGTGGAACATCGCCGATTCGGGCAGCGGCTCCAGCTCGCGGCTGGCGCGCAAGTCGTTGAGCAGCGGCAGCAGCACCACCGGCACGTCACGGTGGCCGCTGGATAGCCGCTCCAGATAGTCGGGCAGCTGCATCAAGCCGCGCATCAGCGCGGCATAGGCTTCCTCACGGTAGGTGACGTGATCCTCGAGCAGGGCGATGGCGAGCGCCTCCATCTCCGCCGTCACCATCGCCGCGCCGTACAGCTCGACCATCTGCAGGGTGCCCCGCACCTGGTGCAGGTGATCCGCGCAGGTGCGCATGTAGTCGCGCTTGGCCGGGTTGTCGACGTAGGACTCCAGCGCCTCGCGGGCGATCGACAAGGTATCGTCGAGCTCCGGCTTGACCCACTGCAGCGTGGTGAAATCGATGTGGTCTTGAAGTCTCATGCGCCTCTCTCAACGGTTGCACAACGCAAGCATCCTGCAACCTTCGAGACTGCCCCCTGTCTTGTGCTTTGCTCAATCGCGCCCAAAATCGACACGCCCGACGTCAACCCGGCAGCTTGAAGTGCGCCACCGAGCGCCGCAGGTCGCTCGCCAGTTGCGCCAGCGTACCGATCGAGTCGGCCGTCTGACTTGCGCCCCGCGAGGTCTGCGAAGTGATTTCCTGGATCGCGTTCATCGAATGTGAGATGTCGGTCGCCGCCACGGACTGCTCGCGCGCCGCGGTGGAGATGCTCTGAATCAGCGAGGACAGATCGTGCGAGACGCGCTCGATGTCGCCCAGCGCGCTGCCGGCGTCCTCCGCCTTGCGTGCGCCGGCCACCACCTCGGCGGTGGTCTGCTCCATCGAGTTCACCGCCTCGTTGGTATCGGACTGAATGGTCTGCACCAGCGCCTCGATGCGCTTGGTGGCGCTGGTGGAACGTTCGGCCAGTCGCTGCACTTCGTCCGCGACCACTGCGAAACCACGGCCTGCCTCGCCGGCCGAAGCCGCCTGGATCGCCGCGTTCAAGGCCAGGATGTTGGTCTGCTCGGCGATGTCGTTGATCAATTCCACGATCGAGCCGATCTCCTGCGAGGATTCGCCCAGCCGCTTGATGCGCTTCGACGTTTCCTGGATCTGGTCGCGAATCGAGTCCATGCCGGAGATCGTCTCGCGCACCACTTCGGCGCCGTGCGAGGCGATCTTCACCGAGCGCTCGGCCACGTCGGCCGATTCGGCGGAGTTCTTCGACACGTCGTCCATCGAACTGGCGATCTGGTTGATCGCCGAGGTCGCCGTGCTGATCTGCTGCGCCTGCTGCTCGGCCGCGTTGGCCAGATGGCGGGCGGTGGTCTGGGTTTCCTGCGCCGAGGACGAGACCTGCTCGGAGGTCTCGTTGATGGTGGTCACCAGCGATCGCAGCTCGTCGATGGCGTAGTTCACCGAGTCGGCGATCGCGCCGGTGATGTCCTCCGACACCGTGGTCTTCACGGTCAGGTCGCCTTCCGCCAGCGAACCCATCTCGTCCAGCAGGCGCATGATCGCCTCCTGGTTGCGCTGGTTCAGCTCGGTACTCTGGGCGAACCGGCGGCGCTGGTCGCGCACCAGGGTGATGACCAGCAGCAGCGCGAACGCCACTGCGCCGATCGCGCCGAGCAGGCCCCACCACACGTTCGGGAACAGGCGGCGCAGCGGCAGCTTGCCGATCTGCTCGGACAGGTCGTTCGCGCGCAGCAGCACGGTCTGCGAATCCAGCGAGGCCTGGTTGCCCGCGCGCTTCACGTCGGCGATGTTGCCGGCGGCGGCGACCAGCTTGGCCACCGGGTCGGCCAACTGGGCCCAGCTGGCGTCCATGTCGGTGAGGATCTTGCGCGCATTCGCATCGTTGATCGGCCGCACACCGCTGTCGGGGTTGCCCTCGATCAGGCCCTTCAGCACGCTGCCGTACAACTGCGCGTCGCGGGACAGGCCGTCGGCCGCCGACTGGGCACTGTCGCCGCCCTGCAGCACTTCCTGCACGCGGCGGATGATGCGGTCGGCGGACAGCATCTGGCGCGAGGTGCCCAGCATCTGCTCGGGGCTGCCGTTGCGCTGCTGCAGGATGTTGACCACCTGTTCCATGCTCGAGTTGAGCAGCGGCATCTGCTGCGAGAGAGTGCTTGCGCGCTGTCCGGAATCGAGCACCACCGCCTTGTTGGAGAGGATCTTGCCGATGTCGGCATCGAGCTGCTTCCAGGAGGCGTCCAGTGCACTCACCGCGCGGCCGGCAGGCGTGGCGTTATTGTCCGAATACGGCTGCATGCCGCTCTGGGGGTCGCCCTTGTTCAGCCGCTGCACGGCCGAGTCGATCGCGTTGCGGGTGGACTCGAGCTCCTTGAAGGAGTCGGTATTGCCGTCCGCCGACTCCAGCGCGAACTTTGCCGTCTGCTGCGACAGCACCTGGATCTGTGTGGTCAGCGCAATCGCCTGGCGATCCTCGCTGTTCTTCTGGTTGAGCAGGAAGAAATCCAGCGCCGCAAAACCGATCGCAATCAGCAGCAGGACAATGAGCGCGGTGTAACCGCGTTCCCTGCTGACGCCCCCTGTAGTGCTCATGTTCACCTCATCCGTCTAACTGATTACACTGCCGGCCCGCAGAGCGGGATCGGCCAGGGAATGCCTGCCCCAAGTTTTCCGGCCCGCGCGGGCACCGGCCCTTCGATGTCGCTGCAGCCGGCCGGCGTCAAGCCGCGGCCTGCCGGAAATCCGGTGCGCGCACCAGCCGATTCATGCTGAAAATGGCCAATTGCTGCTCGCCTACCCGGCTGTCGACGAAACGGGCCAGTCGCGGATCATCCTCGCGCCCGGCCTCGCGCCGCTGCTCCTCGTCCACCGTGCGCTGACCGAACACCTCATCGACCAGCAGCGCCACGTTGCCGCCGCCCTGGCGTACCACCAACAGACGGGTGCGATCGGTGTGCTGCGTACGCTCGCCGAACAGGAAACGGCCGAAATCGATCACCGGCACCAGGTTGCCGCGCACGTTGGCCACGCCGAGCAGCCACGGCTGGGTGCCCGGCACCGGCGTCAGCACCGGCACCGCCAGCAATTCGTTGATCTCGTCGATGCCGCTGACCAGCAGGCGCGAACCGACCCGGAAACCGATCCCGCGCCACAACCCGGGCGCCTCGAGCCTGCCCCGCGTATCCGAAGCGTGCGCCAGCGACAGTCGCTCGTAATGGGCCAGGATCTCGAACGGAGTGCGGTTGACGGACTGGTTCATTTCTCGCTCGGCAGCAATTCGTTGATGCACGCCAGCAGCTCTTTCTCGTTCACCGGCTTGGTGATGAACGCACGAGCGCCCTGGCGCAGCCCCCATACGCGGTCGGTTTCCATCGACTTGGTGGTGATCATCACGATCGGCACGTTCTGGGTCTTCGGGTCGCGCGTGAGCGTACGCGTGGCCTGGAAACCGTTCATGCCGGGCATGATCACGTCCATGATGACCAGGCCGGGCATGTCGGCGCGCACGCGCTCGATGCCCTCCTCGGCCGTGCTGACGGCGACGACCTGGTGTCCGGCCCGTTCAAGCAGCGTGGTGAACACGCGCACGTCGGTCGGCGAGTCGTCGATGATGAGAATGGTGGCCACAGGTCCCCCTCAGAATCTGCAGTCAGTGGCTGGATACCGTACTGACGTGGCGATGGATGGCACCAAGCAGTTCGTCGCGCGTGAACGGCTTGGTCAGATACTGCTCGGCACCCACGATGCGGCCGCGCGCCTTGTCGAACAGGCCGTCCTTGGAGCTGAGCATGATCACCGGCGTGGCGCGGAACTGCGGATTGTTCTTGATCAGCGCGCAGGTCTGATAGCCATCCAGCCGCGGCATCATGATGTCGACGAAGATGATCGCGGGCTTCTGGTCGGAGATCTTGGCGAGTGCCTCGAAACCGTCGACGGCGGTCAGCACCTCGCAACCCTCTTTTTTCAGCAGGGTCTCCGCCGTGCGGCGGATGGTCTTCGAGTCGTCGATCACCATGACCTTCAGACCGTCCAGCTCATTAGCGCTCATGTTCAAATTCACTCACTCCCCCTGCGGCCCGCCCCGAGCTCAGGATAGTCATCGAGACATGCAACGGCCATGCCGGATGGCGCGCATGCAAAAAATGTCGAAAAAGCCAAAAGCAACCGCTGTAAGACGGTGAATCCAGTGACTTTGCTGTTTACTGCCTGCCTGCCGAGACTGTCAAGCAATAATCATAGCAACGCGTGCCGCACGTACCGGGTGACCCATATTGGCACCATCTGGCCACCGACGACAGCGCAGGTATGCCGGTTCGGTCGCAATTCCGACAGCCTCGATGGCCATCGCTTTAGTATATCGGCCTGATGCAACAGCCCCGCGACGCCTCTGCCGCGCGGACCGACCAGCCACGGAGAACCATGATGACCCTTTCGGTCGGCGTGCTGATGGACCCCATCGGCGCGATCAAGACAGCCAAGGACACCAGCTTCGCGATGCTGCTGGAGGCGCAGCGCCGTGGCCACGCGCTGCATTACTTCGAGCAGGGCGACCTGGCGCTGCGCGACGGCGAGCCGTGGGCGCGGATCGCCCCGCTCGAGGTGCGTGACGACCTGCAGCACTGGTACACGCTGGGCCCGGCGCGGTGGCGCGACCTGCGCGAGCTCGACGTGGTGCTGATGCGCAAGGACCCGCCGGTCGACGCCCAGTTCATCTACGACACCATGGTGCTCGAAGCAGCCCAGCGCGGCGGCGTGACGGTGGTCAACGACCCGCGCTCGCTGCGCGACTGCAACGAGAAGCTGTTCTCGCTGGAATTCCCGCAATGCATCGTGCCGACCCTGATCTCGCGCGACGCGGGCGAACTGCGCCAGTTCACCGCCGAGCACGGCGAGGTGGTGCTGAAGCCGCTGGACGGCATGGGCGGACGCGGCATCTTCCGGGCCAGAGTCGGCGACGGCAACCTCAATTCGATGTTGGAGACCCTGCTCGGCGGCGGCCCACACGGCGAAGGCCGGCAGTTCACCGTCGCGCAGAAGTTCATTCCCGCGATCAGCGCCGGCGACAAGCGCATCCTGGTGATCGACGGCGAACCGGTGCCGTACGCGCTGGCGCGCATCCCGCAAGGCGACGAGTTCCGCGGCAACCTGGCCGCCGGCGGCCGCGGCGAGGGCGTGCCGCTGTCCGAACGCGACCGCTGGATCGTGAGCCAGGTGGCGCCGGAGCTGCGCCGGCGCGGCCTGCTGTTCGTGGGGCTGGACGTGATCGGCGACTACCTGACCGAGATCAACGTCACATCCCCGACCTGCGTGCGCGAACTGGACGCACAGTTCGGGCTTAACATTGCCGGCCAGCTGTTCGACGCCATCGAGCGGCACGTCACCGGAAACCGCAAAGCGTGAGCGCCACTGCCACCGTCAATTCCCCGCCCGATCCGATCGGCGCCACCCTGTTGTTCTCGCTGCTGCTGCACGGCGTGCTGCTGCTGGGCATCACCTTCCACTTCGTGAAGCCCTCGCCCAGCCGGCCCACGCTGGACGTGACCCTGGTCAACGTGGCCAACCAGCAGGCGCCGGACAAGGCGGATTTCCTGGCCCAGGCCAACAACACCGGCGGCGGCCAGGGGGATCGCGCCGCGCGGCCGTCGGCACCGTTCTCCGGCGCCATCCCGAAACCCGATCCGGGCATCGCGGCGCAACCGGTCGAGGCCGCCACGCCGCGACCGCGCGAAGCCACCCCGACCCGCATGGTCACCACCAGCGGCGCCGCCGATTTCCAGGTGACCAGCGACACCGCGCAGACCGAGATCGAGCCGCACGAACAGCTGCCGACCGACGTCGAGTTGAAACGCCAGCAGGCGATCGCCCAGCTGGCCGCCGAACTGCGCAGGAAAAAGGTGGACTATGCCAAGCGGCCGAAGGTGAAGTACCTCACCGCCAGCACCCGGGAATACGCCTATGCGGCCTACATGCGCGGCTGGTCCGACCGGGTCGAGCGGGTCGGCAACCTCAACTACCCGGAAGAGGCGCGCCGCCGCGGCCTGCATGGCGACGTGCTGCTCACCGTGGTGCTCGACCTCGACGGCAGCATCAAGAGCATCGAGGTGATCCAGAGCTCCGGCCAGAAGATCCTGGACGCCGCCGCCGAGCGCATCGTGCGCCTGGCCGCGCCGTTCCCGCCGGCGCCCAAGGGCGCCGACCGCATCGACGAGCTCAACATCACCCGCACCTGGCGCTTCCAGCCGAACAACGTGCTGCAGACACGCTGAACGCGGGCGGCAAATCCCTGCGCATGGCACGCGCTGCGCATACAATACGCACATGACCGCCGTGCAGCCCTCCACTCTCACCGGGCACTTCCTGATCGCCATGCCGAACCTGGCCGATCCGCCGTTCTCGCGTGGCGTGGCGCTGCTGTGCCAGCACGACGAGGACGGCGCGGTCGGCCTGCTGGTGAACCAGCTGTCCGAATACCGCTTCGGCGACGTGCTGGCGCAGATGAAACTGGAATGCCAGGACAGCGAGCTGGCCGACGCCCCGGTGCTGATCGGCGGCCCGGTGCAGCAGGAACGCGGCTTCGTGCTGCATCGCGAGCCCGGCGACTGGGACTCCAGCTACCGCGTCAACGACTGCTGGTCGGTCACCACCTCGCGCGACATCCTGGTGGCAATGGCCGCCGGCGAAGGTCCGCGCCAGGCGATCATGGTGCTCGGCTACGCCGGCTGGGACGCCGGTCAGCTGGAACAGGAACTGATGGCGAACGCCTGGCTCACCGCCGAAGCCTGCGACCGGGTGGTGTTCGACACACCGCTGGAGGAACGCTGGAGCGCCGCCGCCGGACTGGTCGGGGTCGACCCGCGCCAGTTGTCCGGTTATGCGGGCCACGCATGAGCTGCGTGTTCGGCTTCGACGTCGGCAGCCGGCTCACCGGCGTGGCTATCGGCAACACCCTCACCGCCAGCGCCCGCGTGCTGGCCACCCTCACCGTGCGCGACGACGGCAATCCGGACTGGCAACGCCTCGACACGCTGCGCCGGGAGTGGCAACCCGACACCCTGGTGGTCGGCCTGCCGCTGACCCTGGACGGTGCCGAGCAGCCCGCCAGCCGCCGCGCCCGCCGCTTCGCCGCGCAACTGCAGCAGCGCTACGGCCTGCCGGTCGTGCTGGTCGACGAACGACACAGCTCGCAGGAAGCCGCCCAGCGCTTCGCCGCCGCCCGCGCGGCGGGGCTCAAGCGCCGCCGCGACGCCGCCGACATCGACGCCGAAGCGGCCGCAGTCATCCTCGAGCGCTGGCTCGCCAGCGCCGCTGCGCCGCCGGACGCTCTCCCGAACCGCTGAACGGACGCCTCCTTTCCATTCCCAGACCCGCCGCCATGAGCCCTCGCCTGCGTCACCTGACCACCCTGGAAAACCTGCCGCGCGAAACCATCGAGCGTCTGCTCGACCGCGCCGAGGCCCTGCGCGACGCCTGCGCCCACGGCACCCGCAAGCTCGACGTGCTGGCCGGACGCACCGTGCTCAACCTGTTCTTCGAACCGTCCACGCGCACCCGCACCTCGTTCGAACTGGCCGCCCGCCGGCTCGGCGCCGACGTGATCAACTTCAATATCGCGCTGTCCTCCACCAGCAAGGGCGAGGAACTGTTCGACACCCTGCACACGCTCGAAGCGATGCATCTGGACGCGATCATCGTGCGCCACAAGCAGTCGGGCACGCCCGACGAACTGGTGCGCCACGCGATGAGCGGCGTGTCGGTGATCAACGCAGGCGACGGCAACCGGGCGCACCCCACGCAAGGCCTGCTGGATGTGCTGACAGTCCGCCAGCACCGCCCGGACTTCGGGAACCTCAGCGTGCTCATCTGCGGCGACATCAAGCATTCGCGGGTGGCCCGCTCGGACATCAACGCGTTCACCGCGCTGGGCGTGAAGGAAATCCGCCTGTGCGGGCCGGCCGAGCTGATGCCGCCGGCGGGCGAGGCGCCGCAGATCCGTCGCTACGGCAACTTCGACGAGGCGATCGAGGGCGTCGACGCAGTGATCATGCTGCGCCTGCAGAAAGAACGCATGGCCAGCATCGAACTGCCGGACGAGGCGGCCTATTTCGCCCACTACGGACTGGACCGCCGACGGCTGGCGCTGGCCGCCCCCGGCTGCCTGGTGATGCACCCGGGTCCGATCAACCGCGGCATCGAGATCGCCTCGGACGTGGCCGACGGCGCGCAGTCGCGCATCCTCGAACAGGTCGGCAACGGCGTGTTCGTGCGCATGGCCGTGCTCGACGAAGTGCTGGCCCGCTGAACAAGCGGGCATAATGGCCCGCGCACCATCCATCATTTCTGGGGATCAACATGCGATCGACGACGCGGTACATCGCGCTGGGTTTCGCCGGCGTCATGCTGGCGGCCTGCGGGCACAAGGACAAGGACGCCCCTCTGGCTTTCGTGCCGGCGGACACGCCGTACGTGGTGGCCAACCTCGACATCATGGACGACGCCACCCGCGGCGCCCTGCTCGCCCAGGCCGATGCGCAGCTGCCGTCCCAACTGGCCCAGCTCGACGCCAGCGCCGAGCGGCTGGCCCGGAAGGACCCCGATGGCGCCCGCCTGCTGCGTGCGCTGCGCGCCGAATTCGACGGCAAGACCATCGAGAGCTTCGCCCAGGGCGCCGGCCTGAACCTCAAGGGCTACTCCGCGTTCTACGGCCTGGGCCTGGCCCCGGTGCTGCGCTTCGAGCTGAGCGACCCGGGCGCGTTCGAGGGCTTCGTCGGCCGGCTGGAAACCGCCTACGGCAAGAAGCTCGACGTCGCCCGCGTGGACAAGCAGGACTACCGCAAGTATGCGTTCCCTGCCTCGGGCACCGAGATGGTGCTGGCCACGGTCGGCAAGCAGGCCGTGGCCGCGCTGCTGCCGGCGGATGTCTCGCCGGCGTTGCTGCGCCAGGCGCTGGGCCTGGACCGGCCGCAGAAGAGCCTGCAGGACGACGGCCGCCTCACCGCACTGGCCAAGGCCAAGGGCTACCGGAAATGGCTGGTCGGCGAACTGGACCTGACCCGCGCGCTGCCGCTGGCGATCAGCGGCAAGGACCCGCTGGTCGGTGCGATCCAGAAGGCCCACGCCGAGGCCATCGCGGCGAGGACCGGCGAGCCGGTCGCCACCCAGTTGCAGACTTCGCCCAGTTGCACCACCGATGCCGCCCGCATCGCCGCGCGGGTCCCCTCGGTGAGCTTCGGCTACACCCGGCTCGACGCGAAACACCAGGACGTGCGTTTCGACGTGGCGCTGGCCGACGACATCAGCAAAGCGTTCGCCGGGCTCAAGGTGGAGCTGCCTGGGCTGGGCAGCGCCGGCACCGCCCCGTTCGACCTGAGCCTGGCTTTGCCGGTCTCCAGTCTGCGCACGTTCTGGCTGGCCCAGGCCGAGGCTGTGGCCGCCAAGCCGTTCAGCTGTCCCTCGCTGACCGACCTCAACGACAGTTTCGCCAAGCTCGGCCCGGCCATGCAGAAGGCGGCGATCCCGCCGTTCGGTGACATGCTCGGCCTGCGCATCGTGCTGGACTCGCTGGTGCCGGGCAAGGATTCCGCCCTGCCGACGTTCAGCGGGCGCCTGGTGCTGGGCACCAGCAACCCTGACGGCCTGCTCGCGATGGGCCAGATGATGGTGCCCGCCCTGGCCCAGCTGAAGCCTGCCCATGACGGCAAACCGCTGCCGCTGCCGAAAGACATGGTCGGCATACTGGGCCAGCCGGCATGGCTGGCCATGGGCGAGAAGGCACTCGCGCTCGGCGTCGGCGCCGGCGAAGACGCCCGCCTCGGCGACACGCTGAAGGATCCGCCCGGCGACGCCGGCCGGATGGGGCGCATGCACATCAGCGGCGCCATGTACCTCAGCTGGCTGCAGTTGATGGAACAGAAGATCGACAGCCTGGCCGCCGCCACCGCGACGATCGGCAAGAGCAACGAGCCGTCGATCGACGACAACGGCGACGATGCCGCCGGAGCCGCCGCCGAGCTGGCCCGTTCCAAGGCCCAGTTCGCCGCCATGAAGTCCCAGGCCGAACGCGTCGACAGCATCGACGCCGAGATGCACGTGGACGAGCACGGCATGGTGATCAGCAGCCAGACCGCGCTGAAGTAGGCGCCTTCCCTTGTTTCACGCATGCGAAAAAGGCGCCTCGCGGCGCCTTTTTCGTTTCCGGTGCACTGCTTGACGCTCAGCGGTTCAGGAAGTTGCCGCCGAAGTTCTGCGCGTCGCCGGTTTCTTCCAGCTCGACGCCGTCCAGGCCCTGCGACAGGGTATGCGCATCGCCGCCCTGCGCCAGCTTGATGCGCAGGCGCACCTCGTTGGCGCTGTCGGCGTAACGCAAAGCGTCCTCGTAGCTGATCTCGCCGGCGTGGTACAGCTCGACCAGGCTCTGGTCGAAGGTCTTCATGCCGAGCAGGGTGGATTCCTTCATCACTTCCTTCAGCTTGTGGATCTCGCCCTGGCGGATGTAGTCCTGCACCAGCGGCGTGCCCAGCAGGATCTCCACCGCCACCCGGCGCGCCTTGCCGTCCGGGGTGGGAATCAGCATCTGCGCCACGATGCCCTTCAGGTTCAGCGACAGGTCCATCAGCAGCTGCTGGCGGCGGTCTTCCGGGAAGAAGTGCAGGATGCGGTCCATCGCCTGGTTCGCGTTGTTCGCGTGCAGCGTGCACAGCACCAGGTGGCCGGTTTCGGCGAAGGCGATCGCGTGGTCCATGCCCTCGCGGGTGCGGATCTCGCCGATCATGATCACGTCCGGTGCCTGGCGCAGGGTGTTCTTCAGCGCGTTGTCCCAGCTGTCGGTGTCGATGCCGACCTCACGTTGGGTGATGATGCAGCCCTCGTGCTTGTGCACGTACTCGATCGGGTCCTCGATGGTGATGATGTGGCCGGTCGAGTTCTGGTTGCGGTAGCCGATCATCGCCGCCAGCGAGGTCGACTTGCCCGAGCCGGTGGCGCCGACGAAAACGATGATGCCGCGCTTGGTCATCGCCAGCTGCTTGATCACCGGCGGCAGGGTCAGCTCCTCGATGGAGGGGATCTTCGACTCGATCCGGCGCAGCACCATGCCCACGCAGTTGCGCTGGTAGAAGCACGACACGCGGAAGCGGCCCACGCCCTGGGCGGAGATCGCAAACTGGCACTCGTGAGTCTTCTCGAATTCCTCGCGCTGGCCCGGCGTCATCACGTTGAGCACCATGTCACGTGCCTGCTGCACGCTGAGGGGGCTTTGCGTGATCGGCACGATGCGCCCCTGCACCTTCATCGATGGCGCCACGCCCGCCGTGATGAACAGGTCCGATGCCTTCTTGTGCACCATCAGTTTCAGGAACGAGGTGAAATCGAAGTCGCTCATGGGTTGGATCCTCCCGCAACGGGGAACGGAGAATGGAGGGCGGGGAACACGTGGTTTGGGGAAACACCGGGGCGCGAGCCGGGCATCATGCCGGAGCCATGGATGTCGATCCGCCGCGGACCGGACGATCCGCTTTCCTCATTTTCCGCGTTCCGCCTCACCTGAAGCCGTCCTTGTTCTTGGCGTAGCCCTGCGCCTGCTGACGCGTCACCAGGCCGCGCTTAACCAGATCCTGCAGGCACTGGTCCAGCGTCTGCATGCCGAACTGCTGGCCGGTCTGGATCGACGAGTACATCTGCGCCACCTTGTCCTCGCGGATCAGGTTGCGGATGGCCGGGATGCCGACCATGATCTCGTGCGCCGCGATGCGCCCGCCGCCGACCTTCTTCAGCAGCGACTGCGAGATCACCGCACGCAGGCTTTCGGACAGCATCGAGCGCACCATCGGCTTCTCGCCGGCAGGGAACACGTCGATGATGCGGTCGATGGTCTTGGCCGCCGAGCTGGTATGCACGGTGGCGAACACCAGGTGGCCGGTTTCCGCGGCGGTCAGCGCCAGGCGGATGGTTTCCAGGTCGCGCAACTCGCCGACCAGGATGTAGTCCGGGTCCTCGCGCAGCGCCGAGCGCAGCGCCTCGTTGAAGCCGTGCGTGTCGCGGTGCACCTCGCGCTGGTTCACCAGGCACTTCTGCGAGGTGTGCACGAACTCGATCGGGTCCTCGATCGTGAGCATGTGCCCGTATTCGTTCTTGTTGATGTGGTCGACCATCGCCGCCAGCGTGGTCGACTTGCCCGAGCCGGTCGGGCCGGTCACCAGGATCAGGCCCTGCGGCTGCTCGATCAGTTCCTTGAAGATGCGCGGTGCGCCGAGATCCTCCAGCGTCAGCACCTCGGACGGAATGGTACGGAACACCGCACCGGCGCCGCGATTCTGGGTGAACGCGTTGACGCGGAAGCGTGCCAGCCCGGGAATCTCGAACGAGAAGTCGGTTTCGTAAAACTCTTCGTAATCGCGCCGCTGCTTGTCCGACATGATGTCGTAGATCAGCGAGTGCACCTGCTTGTGCTCGAGCGCGGGAATGTTGATCCGGCGGACGTCGCCATCGACGCGGATCATCGGCGGCAGCCCGGCGGACAAGTGCAAGTCCGAGGCCTTGTTCTTCACCGAGAAGGCAAGCAGTTCGGCAATGTCCATGAAGTCGTTTCCCCTCAACCGATCGTCTGGATGGCATGAATTCGTGGGCCACTTCGGGGCCGGATGACATCCGCAGGCGTGGTGCGCCGCAACGCATGGCATTCAGCGCCACGACGCCACCTGGACGAACTACCCGAATCCCCTCTTGCAGCCGCGTCGATACTACTCGCGCAACCGGCTGTGCGGCCAGTCTTTCCGCCGCCGGCGCGCAAACTGTCGACCCGGTTTGCGCACCCGGTCGAAAAATCGTCACCCGGCCATCATCACGGCATCCATGGCGGCCGGCCGCCGGCAAAATCCGTCGCGATCGCGCCGGCTCCGGTAAGGTACGCGGTCAGGACGGACGAGGAACCCTGCATGACACGACTTGCCTTCATCGGCGGCGGCAACATGGCGCGCAGCCTGATCGGCGGCCTGCTGAAAACCGGCGTGGCGCCGGCCACCCTCAGCGTGGCCGAGCCGCTGGCCGAGGCGCGCCAGGCGCTCGGCCGCGAATTCGGCGTCGCCTGCTACGCCGAGAACCGACTGGCCGTGGCGGACGCCGAGGTCATCCTGTTGGCGGTCAAGCCGCAGGTGATGCCGGCGATCCACGCCGATCTGCGCGACACCCTGCAGCGCAACCGGCCGCTGCTGATCTCGATCGCCGCCGGCGTGCGGCTGGATCAGCTGGAAC
This sequence comes from Rhodanobacter sp. KK11, assembly GCF_033345435.1. NCBI lineage: Bacteria > Pseudomonadati > Pseudomonadota > Gammaproteobacteria > Lysobacterales > Rhodanobacteraceae > Rhodanobacter > Rhodanobacter sp. KK11. Next base: position 753,307 of record NZ_JAWPMI010000001.1, on the reverse strand, counting down.
GCTGGTTCGGCAGCGGCCTGCCGATCGTGCGCTGCATGCCGAACACGCCGGCGCTGATCGGCGCCGGCGCCACCGGCCTGTGCGCAAACAGCCGGGTCAGCGCGGCGCAGAAGGCGCAGGCGCAGCACATCCTCGACGCCGCCGGGATCACCCGCTGGATCGACGACGAGGCACTGATGGACACCGTCACCGCGCTGTCCGGTTCCGGCCCGGCCTATTTCTTCGCCCTGGTCGAGGCACTGGAAGCCGCTGCCGTGGCGCAGGGCCTGCCGCGCGAGACCGCCCGCGCGCTCGCCGCACAGACCTGCTTTGGCGCCGGCCGCATGCTGGTCGAAGGCGGCGAGGACCCGGCGCTGCTGCGCCGGCGCGTCACCTCGCCCAACGGCACCACCCAGGCCGCGCTGGAAAGCTTCGCCGCCGACGGCCTGCCGCACATCGTCGCCCACGCCGTGGCCGCCGCCACCCGCCGCGGCGCGGAACTTGCCGCCGAACTGGACAAACTGCCGTGAGTTACCTGTTGAATGCGCTGTCCATGCTGATCGACCTGGCGTTCGACGCCGTGGTCGTGCTGCTGTTGCTGCGCGTGGCCGCCGAGGCCTGCCGCGCCGACTTCCACAACCCGCTGAGCCAGTTCGTCTACCGCACCACCAACCCGGTGCTGGCGCCGATCCGCCGCGCGCTGCCGAACTGGCGCCGGATCAACCTGGCCGCCCTGCTGCTGGCGTGGCTGGCGATGCTGCTCAAGCGCCTGCTGCTGTTCGCCCTGCTCGGCGCGATGCCGCACCCGCTCGGCCTGGTCGTGCTGGCGCTGGCCGAACTGCTCGACTTCGTGCTGCTGTTCTACCTGGTGCTGATCTTCGGCTGGTCGCTGCTGAGCATGTTCGCGGTGGACCGCCGCCACCCGCTGCTGCAGCTCGCCGGCAGCATCGTCGCCCCGCTGCTGCGCCCGCTGCGCGACCGGCTGGTCGTCGGCCAGATCGACTTTGCGCCGATGGCGGTGATGATCGCGCTGCTGCTCGCCCGCCTGCTGATCGCCGCCCCGCTGATTGACCTCGGTGCCCGACTGGCCATGGGCGCCTGAGTTTTCTCTCTCTCGTAGTGGGCGCTTGATCATTCGTGAAGCAAAAGCCTTGAAGCAAAAGCTTTCGTCCTCCTTCGGAGGGCGAGTCACTTTCTCTCGCTTGCCCGAGAGAAAGTAACTCGGACGCTGGAGGCGCACGAAAGCTCTTGCCTCTGATGCTCTTCGCTCTGAGCGTAGCAAGAGCATCGCGCACAAGGTGCGCTCCTACAACATCGAGGAAGCAAAAAAACTCAGCGCAGCGCCCACTCCGCGATGATTCGATGGATCTCGTCCAGCCCGTCGAACAGCGCGGCCGGCCCCGGCTGCAAGATGATCGGCGACTTGATCTCGTGCAGGTCGCCATGGCGTACCGCGGGAATCGCGTCCCAGCCCGGTCGCGCCGCCACTTTCTCGGCGCGAAAACGCTTGCCGCACCACGAGCCGAGGATGATGTCCGGTGCGCGCCGCACCACCTCGTCGCCATTCGGCAGGATGCGCTGCCTGGCCAGCGGCTCGCGGGCCAGTTCGGGGAAGCAGTCGTCGCCGCCGGCGATGCCGACGATCTCGGCGACCCAGCGGATGCCGGTGATGATCGGCTCGTCCCACTCCTCGAAATACACCTTCGGCCGCCGCGGCAGTTGCGCGGCGGCAGCGCGCACGTCGGCAATGTGCCGCTCGGCGCGCTGCGCGTAGGCCTCGGCTTTTTCGTGCGCGCCGACCATCGCGCCGAGGCGGCGGATGTAGGCGAGGATGCCGTCCACGCTGCGATGGTTGCTGATCCACACCTCGACGCCGGCCTTGACCAGCTCGCGCGCGATGTCGGCCTGGATGTCGGAGAAGCCGATCGCCAGGTCGGGTGCAAGTTTCAGGATCTCGCCGATCTTCGCGCTGGTGAACGCCGAGACTTTCGGCTTCTCCCTGCGCGCGCGCGGCGGACGCACGGTGAAGCCGGAGATGCCGACGATGCGCCGCTCCTCGCCAAGCGCGTACAGCACTTCGGTCGGCTCCTCGGTGAGGCAGACGATGCGCTGCGGAAAGTGGTCCGGCCGGGTGGCGCCGGGCCTGACGTGGCCGGCCACCCGCTAGCTCCCCAGCACGGTCACCGTGACCTTGCGCTGGTGCGGGTCGAGGCGGTGTTCCCACAGGTAGATGCCCTGCCAGGTACCCAGCATCAGCTTGCCGCCATGTACCGGCACGCCGAGGCTGACCCCGGTGAGGATCGAGCGGACGTGCGCCGGCATGTCGTCCGGGCCCTCCGCGTCGTGCCGGAAGATCGCGTCGCCGTCCGGCACGGCGCGGGCGAACCAGCGTTCGAGGTCGTCGCGCACGGCGGGATCCGCGTTCTCGCCGATCAGCAGCGAACAGCTGGTGTGCGCGGTGAACACCTGCGCGATGCCGGTCTGCACGTGGCTGGCCGCCACGGCGTCGCCGACCTGCACGGTGATCTCGCTGAAGCCGCGCCCGCGCGTGTGCACGGTGAAGCCGCCCTGGGCCACGTGCCCGGCGGGCAGCGGCCGGGTCATGGGTAGAGCATCCGGCTGGTCCAGGTCTGGCCGTGGCGGTCCCAGCGCATCCGCTCGTGCATGCGGAACTCGGCGCCGTACCAGAACTCGACCATGTCCGGCTCCACCACGAAACCGCCCCAGTGCGGCGGCCGGGTCACCTCGCGGCCGTCGAACTGCTGCTCGTAGCGCGCCACCCGCTGCTCGAAGCTGTCACGATCGGGCAGCGTCTGCGACTGCAGCGAGGCCCATGCGCCGATCTGGCTGCCGCGCGGGCGAGTGGCGAAGTAAGCATCCGATTCCTCCGCCTGCAGCTTGCGCGCCACACCCTCCACGCGCACCTGCACGCCCTGGCGCAGCTGTTTCCAGTGGAAGCACAACGCCACCTGCGGGTGCGCCTCGAGCTGGCCGCCCTTGTCGCTCTGGTAATTGGTGTGGAAACGGAAGCCGCGCTCGTCGGCGCCTTTCAGCAGCACGATGCGCGAGGCAACCCGGCCGGAGGCGTCCACGGTGGCCAGGTTCATCGCGGTCGGCTCGCGCTCGCCACTGGCCACGGCTTCCTCCAGCAGGCGCCGGAAGGTGTCTAGAATCTCGGGTTTGAGCATGGTGTCTGAAACTTTCCTTTTGCATCATGGCCGACACGCGCCATCATGGCGCGGGTGAACCTGACCGATAATAGTGCAATGCCCCATCCCTCCAGTACCAAGCCGGCCCGGATGGCGACGCCATCCTCCGCCATGCCCCGTGAAGGCGGCAGCGACGCGCCCGCCGGCAGCATGCTCCGCCAGCACAGTCTGCCGGTGGCGAAAATCCCCCCCGGAACCACGGTAACCCGCGGATGACGCCCCACGCCGACCTGCAGAACGAGGCCCTCGCCGGCCACCTGCTCGACCAGTACGCCGGGCGCATCGCCCGCTCGCGCCGCCCGTACATCATTGGCCTGTCCGGCCTGCAGGGCAGCGGCAAGAGCACCCTGGCGCGGGTGATGAAGGCGCAGGCCGAGGCCCGCGGCTGGCCCACCGAGGTGCTTTCGCTGGACGACTTCTACTACGCCCGCAGCGACCGCGAGGCACTGGCGCGCGACGTGCACCCGCTGTTGCGCAGCCGCGGCGTGCCGGGCACGCACGAGATCGAGTTGCTGATGTCGGTGCTGGCCGCTCTGCCGCACGCCTCGGACAAGCTGCCGGTATCGCACCCACGCTTCGACAAGGGCCGCGACACCCGCTTTCCGCCGTCGCGCTGGCCGCGCACCACGCGGCCGCCGAAGCTGGTGATCGTGGAAGGCTGGGCGCTGGGCATCCGGCCGCAGTTGCAGGCCGCGCTGGCCCGGCCGGTCAACGAACTGGAGCGCACCGAAGACCCGGACGGCAGCTGGCGGCACTGGGTCAACAAGCAGTTGCGCGGCTACCAGCCGCTTTGGCGCAAGTTCGATGCGCTGATCGTGCTGCAGGCGCCGAGCTGGGAGATCGTGCGCCGCTGGCGCGGCGAGCAGGAGCAGGAACTGCTGGCGCGGCATGCGCCGCTGGCGATGGACGCGCGTGCGATGGAACGGTTCCTGGCGCACTTCGAGCGACTCAGCCGGCACGCCCTGGCCACGTTGCCGGCGCTGGCCGACACCTGCGTGGAGTACGACGACGACCGCCACGTGACCGGGCTCAGCCACGGCTGAGCCGGGCGCCGGCGAAGCGTGCATTGCCTCGGCTCCGCCGGCGCGGGGCGCTCAGTCGACGATGAAGTTGACCTTCATGTTGACGCGCCACTCGGTGACCGTGCCGTCGTCCTTGGTCACCGCCTTGATCTCGTTGACCCAGGCGCTCTTGATGTTCTTCACCGACTCGGCGGCCTTCTTCAGGCCGTGCTGCACGGCGTCTTCCAGGCCTTTGCTGGACGAGGCATTGATTTCGATGACCTTGGCTACCGACATGGCGTCAATCTCCGCTGGAATCGTGCAAGCGGCACGCGGCGCTCCCCCGCCCCGAAACCCGAGTGTGTTCCGCAGCCGTCCGCGGGGGCAAGCCGCACCGCAAAATCACCTCACGTTGACGCTTCCACCTGCACCGCCGTGCCGTAGGCCAGCACCTCGGTGACGCCCTGGGCCACCTCGTTGGCGTCGTAGCGCATCGCCACCACGCCGTTCGCGCCCATCGCGGCGGCGTGTCGCAGCATCAACTCGAATGCCTCCCCGCGCGCCTTCTCGCACAGCTCGGTGTAGATCGTAATGTTGCCGCCGACGATGGTCTGCAGCGCCGCGCCGAGATTGCCGACCACGCTGCGCGAACGCACGGTGATGCCGCGCACGATGCGGCAGCCGGGAATCTCGTTGGTGGCGCTGACCTGGTGATGCGGAACGCTGTTGGCCATGGCGGTTCTCCTGCGGTGGATGATTCAGCCGTCGAGCAGCGCGGCGTAGCCTGCGCGTGCGTCCGGCCACTGCGGTGCCCAGCCGCTGGCACGCAGCCTCGCGTTGCTCAACCGCTTGCTGCCCACGCCCGGCGGCGCCGCGCCCTCGGCCGGCAGCGGCGCATCGACCAGGGCGGCGAGAAAGTCGTACAGCTCGTCGAGCGGCATCGGCGTGTCGTCCACGCCGAGGTACAGCGACCGCGGCGATTCCAGGCCCAGCAGGTGCACGATCGCCGTGGCGGCATCGTCGACGTGGATCCGGTTGGCCCAGTGCGGTGTCTCGCGCGGCACGCGCAGCTGCCCCGCACGCAGTCGCTCGATCAGTTGCAGCCGGCCCGGCCCGTACAGCCCGGCCAATCGCAACACGGTCGATCGCAGGGCTTGCTCGGCCAGCCACTGCTCGGCCTCCAGCAGCACCGCGCCGTTGAAGCCCGACGGGTTGACCGGTGTCGCCTCATCGACCCAGTCGCCGTCGTGCTCGCCGTACACGGCGCTGGAGGACACCAGCACCACCTGCTTCAGCCTGCCGGTATCGAGCGCATCGAGCAGATGGCGCAGGCCGTCGACGAAGATCGCGCGATACGCCGCCTTGTCGCGTGTCGCCGGGGCCGGCAGGTAGACCAGCCGCTCGATGCCCGCCGGCAGCCCGTGCAGGCTGGCCGGATCGGTCAGGTCGCCGCGCAGCCAGTGCATGCCCTGTCTGCCGCGCGCCGGCGGCTGACGCCGCAGTGCCCAGACCTCGTCGCCGCGCGCACGCAGGCGTTGCGCCGCGCGTTCCCCCAGATCGCCGCATCCGGCCAACAGGATACGTTCGCCCACTACCATCCTCCCGTTGCTCTGCCCAGGCGCATCTGCCCTGCTAGCATCTGGCCATGAACCCATCGTCCAACCTGTTTCTCATCGGCCCCACCGGTGCCGGCAAGACCTCGATCGGCCGACGGCTTGCTGCGCATTATGGCCTGAGCTTCGTCGATCTCGACCAGGAGATCGAGCAGCACTGCGGCGTGGACGTGAACACGGTGTTCGAGATCGAGGGCGAGGCCGGCTTCCGCCAGCGCGAAAGCGCGCTGCTGGACGAATGCAGCCGGCGCTCCGACGTGCTGCTGGCCACCGGCGCCGGCGCGGTGCTGGCCGAAGCCAACCGCAGGCAGCTGGGCGAGCGCGGTTACGTGGTGTGGCTGCAGGCCACCATCGAGCAGCAACTGGAGCGGCTGGAGCGCGACCAACGCCGCCCGCTGCTGGCCGTGCCCGATCGTCACGCACGGCTGCAGGCGATGGCGCAGGCGCGCGAACCGCTCTACCGCGAACTGGCCGATCTTGCGGTGCCCGGCGAACGCGGCAGCGTCGCCGCCGCCAGCGAGCGCTGCATCGCGCTGATCGACCTCCATTGGCAGCGCTCCGGCGCGCGGCCCAGGCAGACCGCATGAACGTTCCCGCAGCGCAGACCATCACCGTCGCCCTCGGCCAGCGCAGCTATCCGGTGTGGATCGGCGCCGGCCTGCTCGCCGACCACGCGCGCTGGCGCGCCATGCTGCGCGGCCGGCACGCATTGGTGGTCAGCAACACCACGGTGGCGCCGCTGTACCTGCCGCGCATCGAGAGGGGGTTGGCCGGACTGCACTGGTCGTCGTTCCTGCTCGACGACGGCGAGGCGCACAAGACCTTCGCCAACGTCGGCCGCGCGCTGGAGGCACTGGGCCAGCTCGGCGCCACCCGCGACGCCTGCGTGATCGCGCTGGGCGGCGGCGTGGTCGGCGACCTGGCCGGTTTCAGCGCGGCATGCTGGATGCGCGGCATCGACTTCATCCAGATGCCGACCACGCTGCTGGCGATGGTCGACTCCTCGGTCGGCGGCAAGACCGGGGTCAACCTGCCGGTCGGCAAGAACCTCGCCGGCGCGTTCCACCAGCCGCGCGCGGTGCTCGCCGACATCGACACCCTGGCCAGCTTGCCCGGGCGCGAATACCGCGCCGGCCTGGCCGAGGTGATCAAGGGCGCGGCGATCGGCGACGAACCTTTCTTTGCCTGGCTGGAACGACACGCCGACGCGCTGGCCGTGCGCGACCCTGCCGCCGTGCTCGAAGCGATTGCGCGCAAGGTTCAGTACAAGGCCGGCGTGGTCGCCCGCGACGAAACCGAGCAGGGCGAACGCGCCCTGCTCAACTTCGGCCATACGTTCGGCCATGCGCTGGAGACCGCCGGCCACTACACCACCCTGCTGCACGGCGAAGGCGTGGCGGTCGGGATGCTGCTCGCTGCACGGTTGTCCGAACGCCTGGACATGAGCGAAGCGGCCGCTACCGCCCGCCTGCAGCGCCTGCTGGAAGCCGTCGGCCTGCCCGTGGCGATCCCGTCCGGCATGGATCCGCAGCAGCTGTTGGCGCTGATGCGGCTGGACAAGAAGAACGCCGCCGGCATGCTGCGGCTGATCCTGTGGCGCGGCATCGGGCGGGCCGAGATCGTCGGCGGGGTGGACGAGGCCGCCGTGCTGGCCGTGCTGCAAGCCGCGGGATGAACCATCGGGTGTGACGACATGGCCCAGACCGCGCCGCGGGTGTACCTGCGCAAATCCTATAAACTGTGTCGTCCGGCTACGCGCCCGTTCGTGCTGTACCCCTGGAACCCATGCGCCTCTATCTGCAAACCGTGCCCGGCAGTACCGACGCACCCCGCTACGTCCAGATCACGCTGGAGCAGGACCTGCTCGGCGGCTGGACGCTGTACCGTGAATCCGGTACCCAGGGCGGCCGCGCCACGATGAAGCGCGAGCAGTTCCTGGAACGCGACGAGGCGGTCGCCGCCTTCGAGAAAGCCCGCGACGCCCAGCTCAAGCGCGGTTTCCGCCTGATGTTTGCCCAGGGGCTGGAAGGCCCGTACGGACGCTGATTGAAATGACCGAAGTGCTGAAGAACGACCGCTTCCTGCGCGCACTGCGCCGCGAGCCCACCGACACCACGCCGATCTGGGTGATGCGCCAGGCCGGCCGCTACCTGCCCGAATATCGCGCCACCCGCGCACGCGCCGGCAGCTTCATGGGCCTGGCGCAGAACCCCGAGTTCGCCTGCGAAGTGACCCTGCAGCCGCTGGAGCGCTTCGAGTTGGACGCGGCGATCCTGTTCTCCGACATCCTCACCATCCCCGACGCGATGGGCCTTGGCCTGTCGTTCGCCCACGGCGAGGGCCCGCAGTTCGCGCGCCCCGTGCGCAATGCCGCTGACGTCGCGAAACTCGCCGTGCCCGACATGGACGGCGAACTGCGCTACGTGATGGACGCGGTGCGGCTGATCCGCAAGGAACTGCACGGCCGCGTGCCGCTGATCGGTTTCTCCGGCAGCCCGTGGACGCTGGCCTGCTACATGGTCGAAGGCCGCGGCTCGCGCGATTTCGCCACACTGAAGTCGATGTGCTGGAACGACCCGCAGCTCGCCCACCAGTTGCTCGACACGCTGGCGCAGTCCGTCGCCGCCTACCTGATCGCCCAGGCCGCCGCCGGCGCGCAGGCGCTGATGATCTTCGACACCTGGGGCGGCCTGCTCGGCCCTGCCCCGTTCCGCGAATTCTCGCTGCGCTACATGGCGCAAATCGTCGCCGCACTGAAGGCCGACATGCACGCACGCGAGCTGCCGGTGATCCTGTTCTCCAAGGGTGCCGGCGCGCACCTGGCCGAGATGGCCGACACCGGCTGCGCCGCCCTCGGCGTCGACTGGACCATGGACCTGGCTGACGCCCGCCGCGCGGTCGCCGGCAAGGTCGCCCTGCAGGGCAACCTTGATCCGGCCGTAATGCGCGCCAACCCCGAGGTGATCCGCCGCGAGGCCCGCGCCGTGCTCGACAGTTACGGCAACCACCCCGGCCACGTGTTCAATCTCGGCCACGGCATCACCCCGGAAGTCGACCCGGAAAACGTGAAGGCCCTGGTGGATGAAGTGCACGCTTACGGACGCATGCTGCGCGGCGCCTGACAAGAGCGCGTCGCGCGCACGTTGTACCGGGAAATGGCCGCTGCAGGGCCGCCATCGGCGTCGACAGCGTGCCCGCAGGCACGCCCGGGTCAATCAGTCAGCTGATTCCACAGAAAGGTGTACGCCAACGCATTCATGTAAGCGGCCTGCCGGTTGTTGGCCGAGCCGCCGTGGCCGCCCTCGGTGTTCTCGTAGTAGCGCACGTTTTTTCCGGCGGCCAGCATTCTGGCCATCATCTTTCGCGCGTGGGCGGGATGGACGCGGTCGTCGCGGGTGGAGGTGGTGAACAGGGTCGGCGGGTAGTCCTTGCCCGGGTCGAACAGGTGATAAGGGGAGAAGGTCTTGATGTAGTCCCATTCCGCCGGCTGGTCCGGGTCACCGTACTCGGCCATCCACGACGCGCCGGCCAGCAGCTTGTGGTAGCGCCGCATGTCCAGCAGGGGCACCTGCACCACCACCGCGCCGAACAGCTGCGGGTACTGGGTCAGCATGTTGCCCATCAGCAGGCCGCCGTTGCTGCCGCCCTGGATGCCGAGATGCCTGGGCGAGGTGATCCTGCGCGCCACCAGATCCTGCGCGACGGCGGCGAAATCTTCGTATGCCTTGTGCCGGTTGGCCTTCAATGCGGCCTGGTGCCAGCGCGGGCCGTACTCGCCGCCACCGCGGATATTGGCCATCACGTAGGCGCCGCCTTTCTCCAGCCAGCCTCTGCCGACGGCGCCGGAGTACCTGGGCAGGCGCGAGACGCCGAAGCCGCCGTAGCCGGTCATCAGCGTCGGGGTGCTGCCATCGAACGCCAGATCCTTCGCGCGAACCACGAAGTACGGCACCTGGGTGCCGTCTTTCGAGGTGGCGAAATGCTGCTCGACGATGGCCCTGGTATCGTCAAAGAATGCCGGCGTGGCCTTGAGCACTTCCGGCGGGCGACCGACCTCGACCAGCGACAGGGTCGTGGGTGTCAGGAAACCGGTGGTGGTCATCCACACTGCCGTGCTGTCGGTGCTGTCCACCGCCTCGACGGAAACATGGTCCATCGCCGGCGCCCCGGCAAACGCGGTCTCGGTCCAGCCATCCTTGCCGGGGGTGAGCACGCTGAGCCGGCTCCTGACGTCTTCGAGCACGTTGAGGATCAGTTGCGAGCGGGTCCAGGTGATCTCGCTCAGGGAAGCGCGGTCGGTCGGCTCGAACAACACGTCGAACTGGCGTTTGCCGGCCATGAAGTCGTCGAACTTCGTGGCGAGCAGCGTGCCGGCGGCATGGGTCTTGCCATCCACCTGCCACGGTTCGCGCAGCTGGATGGTCAGCCATTCGCGATGCACCAGCTTGGTGGCCGTATCGGGGGCGTCGACCTTGCGCAAGGCATCACCTTGGCGCAGGTACAGTGCCGTGTCGCGGCTGGTGAGGTAGTGCAGGATGAAATCGCGCACGAAACCCGGGGTATGGTCGCGCCGGGCATACAGGCCATAGCCGATGTTGTCGGCCGGACCTTCGAACACGGTGGTGGCCGACGCCATCGGCGTGCCGCGCTTCCACTGCTTGACGAAGCGCGAATAGCCGGCCTTGTTGGACGAGCCCGGGCCGAAGTCGGTGATCACGTAGACCGTGTCGATGTCGATCCAGCTCAGCCTTCCCTTGGCCTGCGGACGGAAGAAACCGTCCTGCACGAAGGTCTTGCTGGTCAGATCGAACTCGCGCGTGACCTCGGCATCGGAACCGCCCGGTGAAAGGCCGATCAGGCAGCGGCGGTATTCCGGCGCCAGGCACTCCACCCGCTTCCACACCCACGCCGTGCCTTCGGCCTTGTTCAAGGCATCCAGGTCGAGCACGGTTTCCCACTGCGGCTTGTCCTTGCGGAACTCCTCCAGCGTGGTGCGACGCCACAGGCCGCGCACGTGTTGCGCGTCCTTCCAGAAATTGTAGTAATGCCCGCCGATCTTGCTGACGGTCGGAATCTTCACGTCCGAATCCAGCACGGCGAGGATCTGCGCCTGCAACTGCTCGAACGCCGGCGTGGAAGCCAGCTCGGCCTGCGTGGCGGCATTGCGGGCCTTGACCCATGCCAGCGCCTGCTCGCCCTCGACACTTTCCAGCCACGCATGGGGATCAGCTGCGTCGACCGGCTGCCGCGCATGCACGGCGCCCGTCGCGATGGCGATGCCGCCGACGGCACCGAGGATGACGGCTCGAACGGACCTGGAAACAGAGCGCATGAAGCCTCCCGCGTGTGAATTCCGACAAACTCGAAGATGGCACATCCGCGCAAGGCGCGGCTCGAACCCGTTCCGGTGAACGGACAGTCACCCGCCGTGACGGGCGGCTGTCCGAGCATGTTCAAAATCACGCTCCTGCCGACCCGTGCCGCATTCCCGTCCGGGTAACGCGGCGCGGGCTCGGCACCGGAGCGGATCAGAACTTCTGGGTGTAACGCACGTACAGGAAACGCCCCTGGTCGAAGCCGCCGTAGTACGGCGAGCCCGAGGAGGGGAACGAGTACATGATCGGGCCCTGCTTCTTGAAGACGTTGTTGACGCCGGCCGTGACCCGCGCGTTCCACGGCGTCTCGTAGCGCAGCTGCACGTCGTGGAACGTGGTGGCGCCCACCTTGCGGCGACGGGAGAGCTGGCTTTCCGGAGTACCGTCGGCCCGCAGCACGCCGGTCGGCGCCCACACGATCTCGTTGCACTCCAGGTGCGGTTCGGTGACCGGCGGCACGCCGACCGGGCTCGGAGTGAAGAACACGCAGTTCTCGCGCATCGAGGAGAAGTAGCGGGTCGTGAAGGTGGCGCCGAAGCGGCCCTTCTCCCAACCGACATTGAGGTTGGAGCGCAGGCGGAAGTCCGCACCCCAGCCAATACGCGACAGCGGCAGCTGCGGCTGGTTCGAACTGGTATTCAGGTCGTGCACCACGTAGGTCGAGCTGGACTGGACGCGGAAATCGCCCAGGTTGCCGGCGTTGTAACGGTAGGACAGATCCAGGTCGTAGCCTTCCACGTCGCGGAAGCCGGCGTTGGTGCCGCCGAAGTACATGCTGGTCACCGTGCCGGTGGCCGGATCACGGGCGAAACCGTTGCCCGGGCGCATGCCGCAGCGATCAGCCAGTCCGAGCACGTAGCAGTCCTCGAGCATGGCCTTGGGCGTGTCGCCGACGATGATGTCGGTGATGCGGATGTTCCACTTGTCCACCGCCACGTTGAAGCCCTCCAGGAAGGACGGGCTCCACACCACACCCAGCGTTCTGGAGCGCGAGGACTCCGGATCCAACGACGGATTGGAGCCGGAGTAGAACGGCGTGGGCGCGTTGGAGTTGGGTGAAGTGACCGGCAGGCCCGCCGAGTTGAGCTGACGGAAGGTGTCCGCCGCCGCGCCCAGGTCGCGACGGCAGTTAGCGCGCGTGGTGGCGTTGGTCGCCGAACTGCCGTACACGACATCGCAAGGGTCGGTGAACACCGAGGCGGTTTCCGAGGTGCCGGCGAACATGTCCGAGATCGTCGGCGCACGGAAGCCGTCGGCGAAGGTGGCGCGCAACAGCAGCGTGTCGAGCGGCTTCCACTTCACGCCGAACTTGTGGTTGCTGGTGCTGCCGAAGGTGTCGTAGTCCGAGTAGCGCGTGGCCAGGTTGAGCGTCAACTCCCTGGCAAACGGCAGATCGGCCAGCACCGGGACCTGGAATTCGGCGTAGAGCTCTCTTACCGAGTATTCGCCGCGGGTCGGATTGTCGCCCTGGTTGGTGGACAACCCGGACACCGACATCGCATCGGGAATGAACGACCCGCGTTCCTTGCGTTGCTCGGCACCGACCGCAAAGCCCAGCTCACCGGCGGGCAGCCGCAGCACGCTGCCGGACAGGTTGGCAGCCAGCACCGAAGTGGCGGTCATGCCGCGATCCTGCTCGACGTGGAACAGATAGTCCTGCAGCGGCTTGTTGCCGGTCAGCCCGCCCTCGGCGACGGTGCCGTAGGGGACGAACGGGCTCCACGGCACGCAGCCGGCGATCGGCTTGGCCGCGGTACCGCAGACCAGCTTGCCGCTGGCGTCGCGGAACGACGGACCGACGGCGGCGGCGATACGGTCCAGACCCATGTCCGAACCGCTGGACATGTCGAGGTTGTTCTTGTTGTAGACGTAGGACACGTCCCAGTCGAACCAGCGCTCGCCGACCTCGAAATGGCCTTCCAGAGCGGTGGCGAAACGCAGGGTGCTCAGATCGTTGCGCGTCTCGCGCGGCACTTCCTGGGTACGGCGCCACCAGTTGGTGATGTCCGCGCCGGTGGGATTGAAGTAGCTGTCTTTCGATACCGCGATGCCGTAGGTGTTGCCCTGCAGCGGACGCCCGGCCGTGATGCGCGTGCTGGAGCGCCTGGTGTACAGCAGGTTGGTCGACAGGCTCAGGTTCTCGCTGAGGTTCAGGCGGCCATCGGCGTACATCGAGTGCCAGTCGCGCGGGATCAGCGTGTCGGCCAGTTCCTGCGAGTTGTGCTTGCCGGCGGTCGAGCCCGGCGTACAGGTGCCCGGGCCCGGGTTGGCCAACGAGGCCGGCGTGCAGCGGCCGGTGTCTGTGTTCTGGTTGATGTAGTCGGCGCGATTGCGCGGGTCGCCGCCCGGACGCAGCATCACGCGGGTATTGCCGGCGTAGACGACGTTCGGCAGCGCATCGGCCGGGCGACTGACGAAACCACCCTGGTCGCTGTTGGTGCTCCAGTCGCGCTCCGGATGCAGGTACGAGCGCGGGTAGCGGCTCCACGGGCGATCGGCGGCGGCGACGCGGTCCTCCTGCGCCAGCTCGGCAGCCAGGGTCAGCGAGCCGCGCTCGCTCTTGAAACCGGTAACGAACTCGACTTTCTTGACCGCGCCGTCGCCTTCGTCGTACTGGCCGTAATAGGCGCTGATGGAACTGCCGTCGAAATTGCTGCGGGTGATGATGTTGACGACGCCGGCGATCGCGTCGGAGCCGTAGGTCGACGAGGCGCCGTCCTTGAGCACTTCGATGCTTTCCACCGCCGCAGCGGGAATCAGCGACAGGTCGGCGCGGCCGTTGATGCCCACGCCCATGCGCTTGCCGTTGATCAGGACCAGGGTGCGCTCGGCGCCCAGGTCGCGCAGGCTGATGTAGGTGCCGCCGGCGTTCGGGCCGGAGCTGCTGGGGCTGGCGCGGCTGAGCGGCGGATTGCCGGTGGCGGTGATGTTCTGGAGGATGTCGCCGATGCTCTGGAAACCCTGCTTCTCGATGTCGTTGCGGGTGATGATCTGGATCGGCTGCGCGGTCTCGATGTCCGCCTGGCGGATACGTGAGCCGGTGACCTGGACGCCATCCAGGTAGGTCACGTCCGACTTGGCGGCTTGCGCTGGAGCCGCGCTCTGCGCCTGCGGGCCTGCCAGGGCGACGGATGGCACCCCCGCACCAATGATCAGCGCAACGGAAATGGCTTCGAACAGCTTCGTGGTCTTGCGTCGCATACTCCCCTCCAGTTGTGTTTTCAATGACTTGCAGGGCCTTGGTGGCGATGCCACAGAGGCGGGGATTCGTCGTCCCGAGCAAATGTATACAATTATACAAGGTAAATGTATACAAGTATTCCGAACGAAGGGCTTCGTGGAGAAGCGACTTCGCGGGGTGTTTCGTCAAGCGGGGTGACGTGGGTTCTCCGCGGGTCCTGCCAGACCGATGTCTCGGGCGAGCTCGACACCGGGACGCCAAGGGCACTCCGGTGGTGACGAGGCCGCCCTGCCGCCGCCCTCGTCACTTCATGCGTCGAACGCCTCGCGTGCGCCCGTCACGCTTCCCCGGGCACACTCAGCTCGCTGGCTGCCCCACCACGGCGCGCACGTCCACGACGTACAGCTGACGCTGGTGCTCGTGCACCGAATCGATGCAGACCTTCGTGCCGCATCGGCTCCAGCGCGGATGCAGGTCGCAACGGTTGATCTTGCCCAGCGCCGGGTCGGTGTAGAAACGGCCGATGTCGATACGCTGCCCGGTCTGCGTGTCGAACAGGATCAGCAGGCGGTGGTCCTCATCGTCCGGGTAGGTGTCGGACAGGATCCAGCGCTTGTCCGGCGAGTAGGTCATGTGCCCGTTCTCGGTGAGCACGCCGCGCCCGACCACCTCGACCTGCCCGCTGCGTTCGTCGTAGAGGTGGTAGTTGGCTTGGGCCTGATGCGGACCCCAGACCATCACGTGGCCATCGTCGCGCCAGGTCGGGTGCGACAACTGCCAGATCGCCTTCTCGTAGTCGAAGATGCCGCTCGGCGGTGCGCCCAGCGGCGGCAGCGGATGGTCGCCGCATTCCAGCAAGCGCAGGTCGCTGCCGTCGGCATTGACGGTGAACAGCCGGTGCAGCCAGCGCGTCTCGTCGTCGACGCACTCGGTCCAGCGATGCAGGAACAGGAAGCGTGCCGAGCCCGGCGCGATCTCCAGGTGCGTCACCCAATGGAATGCCCGCTCCATCGATGCGACCGGCTGCAGCTGGCGCAGCTGTGCCATCGTCACGATGAGCGAGTGCTTGCCGGTAGCCAGGTCCATGCGGCGAATGCCCTCGTCGGCCGGGGCCAGCGGCAACGGCTGGCGCGGCGTGTGAGGGAAGTAGCCGATGGTCGGATGCGCCAGTTGCAGGCGGTCATAGTCGATGCACAGCGCGTACTCGCCGCTGGGCGCGACCACGTACACGGGCAGCGGCAGCGTGCGCGTGGCGCCGGTATCCAGATCCACGATGGTCGAACCGAAATCCGCGTAAGTGTCCTTGGCGGCGAAGCTGCGGGTGTTGAAAATCACGCTGGATGGCGTGTTCTCAAGCCACTGCAACTGGCAGCCCATCTGGAAGTTCCAGGTGGTGGTTTCGCCGATGGCGTGGAAACGTTCGCCATCGGCCATGTCGAAATAGCCGACCTGCGCGGCGAAGTGCGGGCCCAGCTCGCCCTGCATGACGTTCACGCGATTGGCCAGCATGCGGCGGCCGTCGGCGCTCCATACCGGCTTGTTGTAGTAGCCGAAGAAGTGATGCGCGCTGCCGTCGCCGACCCGCGATACCGGGCATGTCACCGTGCGCGCGGATTCCGCCGTTACCGGCATGGTGTTGTCGTGTTGCAATGCTCTTGCTCCGTTGATGCCGTCGTTGATCAGGGTGGCGGTTGCCCAGGGTGGCCGGCTGGCGGATCGCCGGCGATGTCCTTCAGCAGGACGTCCCAGAAGTCGAGTTCACGCGCGAAGGAATCGAGCCGGACGCGCTCGTCGATGCCGTGGGCCCGGTCATCGTCCGGACGCACCTGCACCAGGCTGCCCACGCCGTAGGTGGGAATGCCGGCAAGGCGGAAATAGCGGCCGTCGGTGCCGCCCGATGACATCTGCGGCGTGAGCGTGGCTCCGCGATAGTTCGCGTCGACCGCCTTGCGGACCGCAGCGAACAAGCCGGGGTGGATCGGCGACGCCGGGCTGGAGGCGCGCGCCGCGTCGATGCTGACCCGTGCATTTGCCGGGGCGACCGCCGCGGCCAGCGTGTCGCGCACCGACTCCGGCGACACGCCGGGAAAGATCCGGCAATGCACCGTGAGGCTGACGTTCTGCGGCAGCGCGTTGCGTGCATTGCCGCCCTCCACCATCGTCGGCACGCAAGTCGTCCACAGCACATGGGCGTCCTCCGGCGACTGCTCCACGACCGCGCGCGCCGCGGCGTCCCCGGGATGGTCGAGCAAGGTCTGGAACGCCTTGCCCAACGCGCCGCCGCGCTTGGCCGCCAATTCGGCCACCATCGCCCGGTTGATGTCGTTGAACTGCACCGGAAAGCGCAGCTCGCGCAGCGCCTGGAGCGCGGCGGCCATGTCGTAGAGCGCATTGTCCGGGCGCGGCACCGAGCTGTGGCCGCCGCTGTTGCGCGTCTCCACCTTGTAGCTCACGGAGGTCTTTTCCGCCGCCTGGATGAAGAAGGCCTTGTTCGAGCCATCCGCACTCATGTCGCCCGTGCCCGAATCCGCGTTCAGCGCAAACTCGGCGCCTTTGATCCAGGGGTGCCGCGTCAGCAGCTGCGTGGTCCGGCTGCCCGATTCCTCGTCACCGGAAAGCGCCAGCACCAGATCCCGCGAAGGCTTCCAGCCGGCGCGCTTGAGGCGGATGAAGCTGGTCGTGACCAAGGCGACCTGGGCCTTGTTGTCGACGCTGCCGCGGCCGTACAGGTAGCCGTCCTTCTCGACCGGCACGAACGGATCGACGCTCCAGTTGGACGCCACCGCGCCAACCACGTCCATGTGGCCGAGTATCGCCACCGGCAAGCGGGGAGAGCCCGCTGGGCCGCGATAGCGCACGACCAGCGCGGCGGTGGTGTCGCCATCGCTTTGCGATGGGATGATCTGGATATCGTCAGCGGCAAAGCCGGCGTCGCGGAAGCGCTGCGCCAGCGCAGCCGCGAGCACCGGCACCTGGCCGTTGCCCTTGACCGTGGGGATGCGGATCAACTGCTCGATCACCTCACGCGCCAGGGCACGATCGGCCTCCGTCGGCGCGCCGACCGGTGGAGCTGCGGACGACGCCCATGCGGCGGGCATGACGGCGGCCAGTGCCGTGGCCAGCGCCCACCGTTTCACGCGACGGGGCGCGAGGGCGCGGATCATCTTGCCGCTGCCTCGTCGGCCAATCGCATCGCGATCATGGCGCGCGCGCGCTCGAGCACGGTGTCGGTCGCACCGAACCAGTCGGTCGGCGCCGGCTCGACGACGATGTCGGGGCGGATGCCGGCGGTGTCGTAACGCTCACCGGTTTTCTGGAACGAGGCCATGGTCGAGAGATTCACGCCGAGCTTGCTGTGCGGCAGCGGAAACACCACGCTCTGCCCGCTGCGGCCCATCGTCGGCGTGCCCAGCGTGATGACGTTGCGCCAGCCCTTGAACGCCGAAGCGAAGATATCGCCGGCGCTGCCCATGCCCCAGTCGACCAGCATGTACACCGGCTTGCCATAGTACGGCTTGTCCGCACGCGGACGCTGGGTCATGAAGTACCAGTCGGTGAACTTGTCCGCCGGCGGATTCCAGACCGGGCGGAAGGTCTTGGCAAACTCGCGGTAAGCCTCGGCCTCGTTCGCCGGATTGGCCGGGTTGGGCGCGTACAGGAAACGCTTGGCGTCGTCATCGAACACCGCCAACGGGCCGAAGTCGGGGTCGTTCTCGGGCAGGCGCAGCTTGACCACATTGAAGATGTACGGCTTGTCGTCGGCCTTCATCAGGTACGGGAACAGCGAATTGAGCACGCGACGCGCACCGCCGCCGCTCATGCGCGCGTCGATGATCAGCGCGTCGGTGTTGCGGAATTCGGCCATGGTCTGGTCGACTGTGGCGATGAACCGCTTGGCCTTGTCGCCCATGTGCGCGGGTACGCGCAGGTAGCCGACATTGCCTTCCAGCAGGCGGCTTTCGTCGGGCAGACGGAACGTGCTCAGCTCGCGCTTCACCGGTGCCGCGGAGACGGGAACCGTCATGCGGGTGGACTCGCGCCCATTCTCCGACACCATTTCCAGCACGGCGTCGGGTTTGATCGGCAGGCCCATTTCGCCACGCAGGTAGTCGACGAAGGGCAGCAGGCCATAGCCCTTCGACTCGCGCGCGGCGGTCGAACTGTAAGGCCCCTGGGCGATGTCGCCGGCCACCCGCACCCATTCGTCGATCAGCACACCGTCGATCGAGCGCACGTACGGGAAATCCTTGTTGACGAAGCCAGCCGGAGCCAGGGTGAAAATGAAATAGCGCGTGTCGGACTTGCCGAACTGGAACGGCAGGCTGCCCTGCGGAATGCGCTTGGTCCAGTCGACCACCTGCGCATGATCGTCGCCGAACAGGCGCACGAACTTGTTGACCTGGGTCGACAGACCGTTGACCGAAACCTTTGCCGGCAACCGCGTCTTGATCTGCTCGATCATGTCGCGATAGGGAAAGGTGGTCGACCAGATATAGGAACTGTTGCCCGCGATGGCATCGCCCAAGGCATCCAGATCCTCCATCGCCTGCTTGCGGGTGATGAAGGTGTCGCCGGTCCTGGCGCCCAGGTCATTGCGGCTCAGGTCGTGCATCTTGAACTGCGACACCACCATCGGGCTGTGCGCCGCCAGCGCCGTACCGGCAGTGGCGACAGCCAGCAAGGTGGCCGTCAGCACCCCCAGCGAGCCCCGGGTGATCCTCCGCAGCATGGAACAACTCATCGCGTCAACTCCTCCTGGGCACGGCCAGGAACGTGGCGGACTGCCCGCCGGATCAAAACAAACCATGCTTCGCCAGCTGTGCGCGATACGACTCGCGCGCGTTGGCGACGTGTTCCCGGGCCGCCCTGGCGGCGCCCGCCGAATCGCCGGCGCGGATCGCATCGATGATCTGGCCGTGTTCGTGGACGATGTGGCCGGAGCGGTCGTCCAGTGCGCGGATGCACTGGCGATACCGCTCCAGCCGCAACATCAATTGCTGCAGCAAGCCCGCCGCCACCTCGTTGCCGGAGTTCTCCCGCATGTACTCGTGGAAATCCAGGCCTGCCCCAAGCAGTACGCCGGTATCACCGATCGTGGCCAGCGCGCTCATGCGCTGGTTGAGCTTCTCCAGTCCGTCGATGGACACCTCGCCGGCGGCTATGCGTTCGGACACCTGGAAGGTGATCAGGCCTTCCAGTTCTTCGCGCGTGCGCGAGAGCTGAAACATGTCGGCGCCCGACAACGGCGGAATCTCGATCGAGCGGCTGCGTTGGCGTCGGATCAGGCCGATCGCGCTGGCGAAGTTGAGTGCCTCGCGAAGCGGCGTGCGGCTGACACCGAAGATCGCGGCCAATTCGTTTTCCGTGATCGAGACGCCGTGCACCTGCTCCGGCTGTGCGATCCAGCTCGACAGCCGCGACACCAGTGAAACGGACTGATCCTTGGGACCTTTGTCGAGCATGGTGAACCCTCCTTCGTTCAATGACTGATGATTTTCGAGAGAAAGCGCTGTGCGCGCTCCGAGCATTGCGCAGTGCCACCGAAGAACGTGTCGCGGTGGCAGTCGTCGACGATGCGGCCTTCGTCCATGAAGATGACCCGGTCGGCCACCTTGCTGGCAAAACCCATTTCGTGCGTGACGCACACCATGGTCATCCCTTCGGCGGCCAGTTCGGTCATCACTTCAAGCACTTCGTTGACCATTTCCGGGTCGAGCGCCGAGGTCGGCTCGTCGAAAAGCATGCACGCCGGGTCCATGCACAGCGCTCGCGCGATCGCCACCCGCTGCTGCTGGCCGCCCGACAACTGGCCCGGATGCTTCGCCTCGAAACTGGCCAGGCCGACGCGCTTCAGGTAGCCCACCGCGCGCGCGTGCGCCTCCTCGCGCGAGCGCTTGAGCACCTTGACCTGGGCGAACACGAGGTTCTGCAGCACGGTCATGTGCGGAAACAACTCGAAGTGCTGGAACACCATGCCCACGCGGGCGCGGATCGCGCTCAGCTTCGAGGCGGGCGCCGGTATCACGTCGTCGCCGATGACGATGCGGCCCTTCTGGATCGGCTCCAGCGCGTTGATGCACTTGACGAGGGTGGACTTGCCCGAGCCCGACGGCCCGCACACCACCACCACTTCACCGGCCGCGATGCGGGTGCTGCAGTCGTGCAGGACCTGCGTCTGACCGTACCACTTGGACACGTTCTCGATGCTGATCATGTCGCCACTTTCCTGTGCGTCCGGGCCTCGACGAATTTCGATGCGGCGAAGCAGAGGATGAAATAGACCGCGCCGGCGAACAGGTACAGCTCGATCAGGCGGCTGTCACGCTGCCCTATCCTGGTTGCCGCGCCGAGGAAGTCGCTGACGCTGATCACGTAGACCAGCGAGGTGTCCTGGAAAATGATGATCGACTTGGTCAGGATCAGCGGCATCATCGTGCGCACTGCCTGCGGCAGGATGACGTAGCGCATGGTCTGCGCGCGGGTCAGGCCCAGCGCCAGCGATGCGCTGGTCTGGTCCCGCCGAACGCTGAGGATGCCGGCACGGATCACCTCGCAGAAGTACGCCGCCTCGAACAGCACATATGCGATGAACGCCGAGTACATCGGGCCGATCGGCGTATGCACGCCGCGCACCGCCTCGACGACCATCGGCACCAGCAGGTAGCACCAGAAGATCGCCAGGACCAGCGGAATCGAGCGGAAGATGCTGACGTAGGCCGCAGCGAACGACGACACCAGCACGTTCGAGGAAAGGCGCATCAGCGCCAGTCCCGTTCCCAGCACCAGTCCGCCGAGCAGCGACACCGCCAGCAGCGCGATCGAGAAACCCATGCCCTGCAACAGGAACGGAAGTGCCGCGGGCAGGACGCTCCAGTCCAGCGAGAGGTTCATCGGCCACCTCCGGATTCGCCAGGAATCGTCAGGCGCCGCTCCAGCCGGCCCATCAGGCGCGACACGGTCTGCGCGACAAGGAAATACAGCAGTGTCGCGACGATGAAGGCCTCGAAGATGTGCCCGGTGAACTCGCCCACCTGGCGACTCTGCGCCGTGAGCTCGAGCAGGCCGATGGTCAGCACGACCGCCGTGTTCTTGAACACATTGAGAAACTCGGAGGTGAGCGGCGGGATGATCACGCGCAACGCCATCGGCAGGATCACGTAGCGGTAGACCTGATGCCGCTTCAGCCCCAGCGCCAAGGCCGCGCTGAACTGATCCTTCGGCTGCGCCTCGATGCCGGCGCGGACCTGTTCGCAGACCCGGGCGGCGGTGAACAGGCCCAGACAGAGCACGGCCGTCATCGTCTGCACGAGCACCGGATGGGCCGCATTGATTGCGTTCTGCAGCGACAGCGGCAGGAACGCCGGCACGATGTAGTACCAGAAGAAAAGCTGCACCAACAGCGGGATGTTGCGGAATACCTCGACGTAGATGCCGACGGCGGTGCGCGCCGGGCGGAACGGCACGGTGCGTGCGATGCCGAGCAGGACGCCCAGCGCCAGGGCGAGCACCCACGCCAGCATGGCAATCAGCACGGTCAGCGCCAGTCCCGAAAGCAGCCATTCCCAATAGCGGTCCACGGTGTTGATCGTGAGCTGCCTGAATACGCTCCAGTCCCAGTGGTAGTTCAT
Source organism: Rhodanobacter sp. KK11 (assembly GCF_033345435.1). Taxonomy (NCBI): domain Bacteria; kingdom Pseudomonadati; phylum Pseudomonadota; class Gammaproteobacteria; order Lysobacterales; family Rhodanobacteraceae; genus Rhodanobacter; species Rhodanobacter sp. KK11. The sequence goes on along the minus strand of NZ_JAWPMI010000001.1, from coordinate 731,321 downwards.
GACGCCACCTCTGCCTGGGCACGGGCGGGCATCGTTGCGGAGAGGCCGTTCATTGCAGCGGGAGATCGTTGGGGTGGGCGAACAGCGCGCTCAACTTGGGGTCGAGCGGCACCTGCAGGTTCACTTCGCGCGGCGGGATCGGCGCCTGGAACCAGCGCGCGTAGAGCCTGCGCATGTCGCCGTCGCGCATCATCCGCTGGATGGCGCGATCGGCCACCGCCTTGAACTCGGCGTCCCCTTTGCGCATGGCGCAGGCATAGACCTCCTCGGTCATCGGCGTGCCGACGACGTGCCAGTCATCGGGCCGCTTCGCCTTGGAGATCTCGCCATACAGGATGGCCGCGTCGCTCATGAAGGCCATCGCCTTGCCGAATTCCAGCGCCACGAAGGCATCACCGTGGTCGCGCGCCGCGATGATGCGTATGCCGAGCTTGCGCTGTGCATTGATCCTGCGAAGAACGATTTCCGACGTCGTGCCCGCCGACACCACGACATTGCGCCCCGCCAGATCGTCGAGGTCGTGGATGCCGCTGCCCTTGCGAGTCAGGAAACGCGTGCCGGAGATGAAATAGTTCGTGGAGAATCCCACCTGGCGCCCACGCACCTGGTTGTTCGTGGTGGTGCCGCACTCCAGGTCGATGGTGTTGTTGATCAGCAGGGGAATGCGGGTCTGCGATGTGACCGGGACCAGCTTCAAGGTGAGGCCGGACATGCCGAGCTCCCGCTGCACTTCGCGCGCGATCGCCACCGAGATGTCGTGGGCGTAGCCCACCACCTGCTGCTGGTCGTCAAAATAGGAAAACGGAATGCTGTTTTCGCGATGCCCCAGCGTGATGACCCCGCTTCGCTGGATCTTTTCCAGCGTGGTCCGGCGGCCAGCGCTGTCGTCCGGCTTGGCGCTGCCAAAGCGCAGGGTGGCCACGGCAATGACCAAGACCAGTGCCCCCAGCAAGGCCAGCCTCACGCCCGGTCGACTCATCCCGCGCACTCCGTGTCCATGGCGGCAGCCCCGGCCCCGGCGCCGTCAACGCAGATCGCGGAACGGCGAATTCCTTTGCTGGCGTTGTTATGGGGCAAGGACTATCGTCTCCTCAAGGCGGACAGCCAGTCGCGCAGACAGCACTCCGGGTCAGTTCGCTCACCGCAGTCATCGTATTGTATACAATAATACTGGCATACAATACGCCGCTTAGCTACCCGGTTCATCCGGCGCCGACCGATCCAGGACGTCCGTTGCGAGGAAAGCCATCTCGCGCCAAGATGCGCGGTCGAGGCATGCGCCTTCCCACCCCGTCAAGCCTTGCGCCCATGTAGCCGGCTTCGACTGCGTAGGGATCAGCCCACAGAGGCTTCGCGCACTGCCTGGCCAGAGATCCCGCGAGGTCCATCCCGCCGGCTCACAGCAAGTCGACGCTGGCCACATGACTCCGGCCATCCGGCATACGCCGCGCACGCGTCACGCCGCAGTCCCGGCCCGCGCCCACATCGTCGCACCCGGCTCCGCTCCATTGCCGCCGCAGTGACCGCGCTTTTGGCGCCCCTCTCCGCTCCCGTACAATGGCGGTCTTGCCCATTCTGAACCGCGCGCCCGTTGCGCGTGATCGAGCGTATCCGATGGAAAAAAGTTTCGAGCCTGCCCAGATCGAATCGACGTGGTACGAGCGCTGGGAAGCCAGCGGCGCGTTCAAGCCGTCGGGTCAGGGCGAGCCGTATTGCATCCTGCTGCCGCCGCCGAACGTCACCGGCACGCTGCACATGGGGCATGCGTTCCAGCAGACGGTGATGGACATGCTGGTGCGTTACCAGCGCATGCGCGGCATGAATACGCTGTGGCAGGTCGGCACCGACCACGCCGGTATCGCCACGCAGAAGATCGTGGAGAACCAGCTGGCGGCCGAGCAGAAGAGCCGGCACGATCTGGGCCGCGACGCCTTCGTCGAACGCGTATGGAAATGGAAGGAAGAGTCCGGCTCCACCATCACCAACCAGATGCGCCGCATCGGCGCCGCCGCGGACTGGTCGCGCGAACGCTTCACCATGGACGAGGGTCTCTCGGCCGCGGTGCGCAAGGTGTTCATCGACTGGTATCGTGCCGGGCTGATCTATCGCGGCAACCGGCTGGTGAACTGGGACCCGCTGCTGGGCACTGCGGTGTCCGATCTGGAAGTGAACAACGTCGAGCGCGACGGCCACCTGTGGTCGATCCGCTACCCGGTCATCGGCAGCGACGAGAGCGTGGTCGTGGCTACCACCCGTCCGGAGACGATGCTGGGCGACGTTGCTGTGGCGGTGCATCCGGAAGACGGGCGCTACGCGCATCTGGTCGGCAACACGCTGAAGCTGCCGTTGACCGGTCGTGAGATTCCGGTGATCGCCGACGACTACGTCGACAAGGACTTCGGCACCGGTTGCGTGAAGATCACCCCGGCGCACGACTTCAACGACTACGCGATCGGCCAGCGGCACAACCTGGCGCCGATCAACATCTTCACGCTCGACGCCAAGGTCAACGAGAACGCGCCGGAAAGATACCGCGGCATGGACCGCTACGAGGCGCGCAAGGCCGTGCTGGCCGATCTCGAGGCGCTTGGCCTTCTGGTCGAGACGAAGTCGCACAAGCTGCAGGTGCCGGTGAGCCAGCGCTCGGACGCGGTGATCGAGCCGATGCTGACCGATCAGTGGTTCGTCGACCTGACCTCGGACGTCCAGAAGGATGGACGTCCCGGCGGCCGCAAGGCGATCACCGAGCCGGCACTCGATGCCGTGCGCTCCGGCGAGATCAAGTTCGTGCCGGAGAACTGGAGCACCACCTACACGCAGTGGCTGGACAACATCCAGGACTGGTGCATCAGCCGCCAGCTGTGGTGGGGCCATCGCATTCCGGCGTGGTACGACGAGGCGGGCAACATCTTCGTCGGCGAGGACGAGGCCGACGCGCGCGCCCACGCCAGTGTCGCGCCGGTGGGCGCGTTGCGCCAGGACGAGGACGTGCTCGACACCTGGTTCTCCTCGGCACTGTGGCCGTTCTCCACGCTGGGCTGGCCGGCCGACGGCCCGGTGAAGAACGAGCGCGGCGAAGTCGTGGCGAACTGGGAGCACGACCAGGTCTTCCTGCCCAGCGCGGTGCTGGTCACCGGTTTCGACATCATCTTCTTCTGGGTCGCGCGCATGGTGATGGCGACCAAGTACTTCACCGGCCGCGCGCCGTTCCGCGAGGTGTACATCAACGCCATCGTGCGCGACGCCGAAGGCCAGAAAATGTCCAAGTCCAAGGGCAACACGCTGGACCCGCTGGACCTGATCGACGGCATCGAACTGGAGCCGCTGGTGGAAAAATCCACCCGCTCGCTGTTGATCCCGCAGGTACGCGAGAAGGTGGAAAAGCGCATCCGCAAGGAATACCCCGAAGGTATCAAGGCGATCGGCACCGACGCACTGCGCTTCACCTTCGCCGCACTGGCCAGCTACAGCCGCACCATCAACTTCGACCTGAAGCGCGCCGAGGGCTACAAGGCGTTCTGCAACAAGCTGTGGAACGCGGCACGCTTCGTGCTGATGAACCTGCCCGAGAGCGAGATCGCCGCGCCGGCCGGCGCGCCGGCGACCGAAGCCGAGCGCTGGATCCTCACCCGCCTCAAGCAGACACTGGGCGAAGTGGAGCAGCATTTCGTCAGCTACCGCTTCGACCTGCTGGCGCAGGCGTTGTACGAATTTGTCTGGAACGAATATTGCGACTGGTTCCTGGAGCTGGCCAAACCGGCCTTGAACGGTGACGACGCCGCAGCCGCCGCTTCGACCCGGCACACCTTGCTGGTGGTGCTGGAGTCGGTGCTGCGCGCGCTGCATCCGATCATCCCGTTCATCACCGAGGAAATCTGGCAGTCGGTGGCGCCGAAACTTGGCCTGACCGAAGACAGCCTGATGCAGCGGCCTTGGCCGCGTGCCGACCAGACCGTTGCCGACGATGCGGCCACGGCCGAGATCGAGTGGTTCAAGCACGTGCTCTCCGGCATCCGCCGGATCCGCTCGGAGATGAACATCTCGCCCGGCAAGACGATACCGCTGCTGCTGGCCGACGGTGACACCGTCGACCGTGACCGGGTGGCGAAGTTCGCTGCCCAGATCGCCTTCCTCGCCCACACCGAGACACCGCAATGGATCGCGGCCGGCGCCGACGAACCGGCGGCGGCCGCCGCCGTGGTCGGCACGCTGCGCGTGCTGATCCCGCTCGCCGGGCTGATCGACCTCGACGCCGAGAAGGCACGCCTGGCCAAGGAGATCGCCCGCATCGAGAGCGAGATCAGGAAGTGCGAAGGCAAGCTCGGCAACGCCAGCTTCGTGGCGAACGCGCCGGCCGAGGTGGTGGCGCAGGAACGCCAGCGCGTCGTGGACTGGAACACCACGCTGGGCGCACTGCGCGAACAGGCGGGCAAGCTACCGCAGTGAACCGCGGGGCGGGATGAGGTTCTTCGAAGAGCCAGAGCCCTTGCCTACTTCTCGATATGGCCTTCGGCCATATCGAGCGCCATCACGATCGCATCCTCGCGACCGTGGCGTGCGGGGTAATAGCGCGGGCGGCGGCCGATCTCGCGAAAACCCATCGACTCGTACAGCGTCCTGGCCAGCGGATTCGACGGACGCACCTCGAGGAACACCCGTTCGGCACCGTTCCAGCGCGCGACGTCCAGCAGGCGGCCCAGCAGGTGCCGGCCCAGCCCGCGGCCGCGCCAGTCCGGGCCGATGCACAGGTTCAGCACGTGCGCTTCGCCGGCGCCCGTCGACAGGATGCCGTAGCCGGCGACCGCCTCGCCCACGCACAGCACCCAGCACGGGTGCCCGGCTTTCAGGCAGTCGCCGAAAATGCCCGGCGACCACGGGAACTCGTAGGAGGCGTTTTCCAGCGCGCTGACCATATCCAGGTCCTCGACGCGCATGCTGCGCACCTGGATCGCCGGCTTGATCACCGCGACCATGGCGCTCAGCCGTCCGCGGCTGCCAGTGCGCGGCGCACGCTGCGCAGCGCGTTCCACAGCCGCCGCTTGGCACCGGCACTGGTCAGCACCAGCGCCGGCTCGTCGGCCAGCACGATCTGCGCCCGGTGCACTACCGCTGCCGGCAGCGCGCGGCCCAACGCATGCGCCTGCGCTTCGCCGAACACCAGGTAGGCCCGCGCCTCGGGCACGCCAGCGGCCAGCTGACCACCATCCACCGTGACCCGCGCGGCGCGCGCCAGCGAGGCGCCGCACGCAGCCAGGGCGCGGCCGATCAGGTCGAGCTCACGCGCACTGCAGCCCTGCGGCAGCACCACCACGCAGGCCGCGTCCGCCGCCTCGGCAGCGAATGCGGCGGGTTCCGGCTCGGCTGCCTTCGCGGGCACGGCCGGCGCCACCCGGCGCTGCCACGGCGTCACGCCCAGCGCGCGCAACACGCGGGCGCGATGCCCGGCGTCGACAAACTGGCGCGCCGGAGCGTTCATGCCGCATTGCGCCGCGCCCGGCGCCGATGCGTGGCCAGGCCCCAGATCGTCCACACCGGGCCAGACAACAGGTAGATCGTGAAGCCGGCGAACAGCACGCGCGGCGTGTCCAGGATCAGCAGGGCCAGCAGCAGCACCGCGACCACCATCCACACGAACGGCACCCGCTGGCGGTCGCCCATCGGCAGCGACTTGAAACTGAAATAGCGGAAACGGCTGACCATCAGCAGGCCGACCACCACCGCCAGCACGGCCGTGACGAAACTGAAGTCGCTGCCGGCCAGGCCGAACTTGTCCACGCTCCACACGAACGACATGCACACCGCCGCCGCGGCCGGGCTGGCCAGCCCCTGGAAATAACGCTTGTCGGCCACGCCGACCTGGGTGTTGAAGCGCGCCAGCCGCAACGCGGCGCAGGCGGCGTAGATGAAGGCGGCGGCCCAGCCCAGCTTGCCCCACAGCGGGCCGAAATCGCGCAGCGTCGACAGCGACCACGTATACATCACCAGCGCCGGCGCCAGACCGAAGCTGACCAGGTCGGACAACGAGTCGTACTGCACGCCGAATTCGCTCTGGGTACCGGTCATGCGCGCCACGCGGCCGTCCATGCCGTCCAGCAGCGCGGCGATGAACACCGCGACCGCCGCCTCGGTGTAGCGACCGCCGATGCTGGCGATGATCGCGTAGAAACCCGCGAACATCGCCCCCGTGGTGAACAGGTTCGGCAGCAGGTAGATGCCCCGGTGACGGGGCCGGCGGACGGGCAATGGCTCGCTCATGGATCAATCCGTGACGGGATGCGCGCAGTGTAAACCATCGGCTGCTTGAGTCCGGCACGTCGGAGTGTTAACAAGGTGAACCGAAATCTTCCTGCGGAATGGAGAACACCATGCACCGTTCGCTGATCGCCGTGGCGCTGCTGTTGCTGGCCCCGCTGGCCGCCGCCCAGGTCTACAAGTGGACGGATGCCGGCGGCACCGTGCACTACTCCGAAGCGCCGCCGGCACAGGGCACGAAGTACGTGAAGGTGACCACCACCGGCAGGGTGGAGCCGCTGGTCGCGCCGGCGCCCAGCGTAGCGGCGGAAAACCGCGAAACCGCGGCGGCCGAACCGGCCCAACCGATGGCCGACACGCCCGAAAACCGCGGCAAGCTGTGCGAGTCGCTGAAGTCCAACCTCGCCGCCCTGCAGGGCAGCGGCCCGGTGGTGATGCAGCAGAACGGCAAGGCCGTCGCGCTCGACGACGCCCAGCGCAAGCAGCAGGTTGCCTCGGCACAGGCGCAATACGACCAGTTCTGCCAGCAAGGCCGGTAAGCCGTCGCGATAGCGCAGGCATGCGCCGGATGATGCCGGCCATGCTCGGCGACGACGCCGGCAGGCCGCTACACTAGGCGTCTTTACCACGCCGGAACCACCCGCATGCGCCTCAGCCAATTCCACCTGGCCACCGTCAAGGAAGTGCCCGCCGACGCCGAGATCGCCAGCCACCGCCTGATGCTGCGCGCCGGCATGATCCGCAAGCTCGCCGCCGGTCTGTACACCTGGAGCCCGCTGGGGCTGCGCGTGCTGCGCAAGGTGGAAAACGTGGTGCGCCAGGAAATGGATCGCGCCGGCGCGATCGAAATGCTGATGCCCACGATCCAGCCCCGGGAACTGTGGGAGGAAACCGGCCGCTGGGAGAAATTCGGCGGCCAGCTGCTGAAAATCCGGGACCGCAAGGAACAGGAATTCTGTTACGCGCCCACCGCGGAGGAAGTGATTACCGACTACGCGCGCAACGAGCTGAACAGCTACAAGCAGCTGCCGGTGAATTTCTACCAGATCCAGACCAAGTTCCGCGACGAGATCCGTCCGCGCTTCGGCGTGATGCGCGCGCGCGAATTCCTGATGAAGGACGCTTATTCCTTCCACCTCGGCCAGGAGTCGCTGGCACAAACCTACCAGGCGATGTACGACGCCTATGCGCGCATTTTCACCCGGCTCGGCCTGAAGTTCCGCGCAGTGCAGGCCGACACCGGCGCCATCGGCGGCAATGCCAGCCACGAATTCCAGGTGCTGGCCGATTCGGGCGAGGACGCCATCGCGTTTTCCGACGCTTCCGATTACGCGGCCAATGTCGAAAAAGCCGAAGCGCTGGCGCCGACGGCTGCCCGTCCTGTCCCGGCCGCCACCTTGCAGCGCGTGGACACGCCGCGACAGAAAACCATCGCCGAGGTCAGCGCCTTCCTCAAGGTATCGCCTGCGCAATGCGTGAAGACCCTCATGGTGCGCGGCAAGGACGGCCTGGTGGCGCTGTGCCTGCGCGGCGACCATGAACTCAACGAGGTCAAGGCCGGCAAGCTGGCCGAACTGCCGGATGAATTCGCGCTCGCCGGCGAAGCGGACATCCTCGCCGCCACCGGTGCCCGTCCGGGCTCCATCGGGCCGGTCGGCCTGCCCGCCTCGATCCCGCTGATCGTGGACCGCAGCGCCGCGGTGCTGGCCGACTTCGTCTGCGGCGGCAACCAGGACGACACCCACTACACCGGCGCCAACTGGGAGCGCGACGCGCGCATCACCCGCGTCGAGGACCTGCGCCAGGTGGTCGAGGGCGACCCCTCGCCGGACGGCAAGGGCACGCTGCACCTGGCCCGCGGCATCGAGGTGGGCCACGTGTTCCAGCTCGGTGGAAAATACGCCGAGGCGCTGGGTGCCACCGTGCTCGACGATCAGGGCAAGGCCCAGGTGATGCTGATGGGCTGTTACGGCATCGGCATCAGCCGCATCGTGGCGGCCGCCATCGAACAGTGCCACGACGAGGCCGGCATCCTGTGGCCTGAGGCGATGGCGCCATGGCGGGTGGCCGTGTGCGTGATCAACCCGAAGCACTCGCCCGAGGTCGCCGCGGCCGGCGAAGCGCTGTACCAGGCGTTGCTGCAGCGCGGCGTCGAGGCGGTGCTGGACGACCGCGGCCTGCGCGCCGGCAGCATGTTCGCCGACATGGAGCTGATCGGCATTCCGCACCGTGTGGTGGTCAGCGAACGCGGCCTGGCCGCCGGCACGCTGGAATACCGGGCCCGCGGGGACAGCGAAAACCGCTCGCTGAACGAGGACGAATTGTTTGCCTTGCTCGACTGAGCCGGCCAAATCCGCATTAACCGAAACGGCCGCCGAGTGCGGCCGTTTTTTTTCGCATGCCGTACCGAAATCGCCGACCGGAGCTAATTCGGAGTACCGCGCCATTAATCATTCTTAATGTGAAACCATCGTTCACGCGCGGCGTCGCGCTTTACAGGAATTCTGCATATCGGCGAGAATGTGCATCACGACAACCGCCATCGCGTCCGGCGTTGTCGCCGATAATCGCCAGACCATCGCCAGAACCTTTTAATTGCCGATACATACCGGGAGTCCATCATGGCCGTCGACATCAAGAACTTGAATCACAATCAGCTCACCGATCTGATCAGCAAGGCCCAGATGCGCCAGAACGAGCTGCGCAAGGAAAAGGTCGTCAAGCTGCGCGAGAAGGTGCATGCGATGATCAAGGCCGAGGGCTATACCTTCGAGGACGTCTTCGGCAGCACGCGCGGCAAGGCCAAGCGCGGCACCGGCACGGTGGCACCGAAATACCGCAATCCGGCCAATCCCGCCCAGACCTGGTCCGGGCGGGGCAAGCGCCCGCACTGGTTCAACGACGCGTTGAAAGCCGGCAAGAAGGAAAAGGACCTGGCGATCTGATTGCCACCTGTTCCGCCGACCCAATGAAAAACGCCGGCCCTGTGCCGGCGTTTTTTTGTCGATTCCAAGGCAATGTCGCGTTCATTCGAGCGGGCAGGCGCACGCTTGATTCCTCCCCCTGCAACGCAGGGGAAAGCCAGGAGGGGGTGGCTTTTGATCTTGCCTTGGCCAAAAGCAACCCTCACCTGCTTTGCAGGGAAGGGGCAAACGTGCCGGGCGGGTTCGTCGTCTTGATGGACAAGAGGACGGGAAGAATACGTCTTCGGCTATTTTTGCTTTACAGGGAGCGGCGGGGCGAAACCATCAGGTCGCCGAACATCAGCCCTGCCACCAGCGACACCAGCAGGGTCAGCAGCAGCAGGCCGGTGTCCAGGCCCAGCGTCGTATCGCGCTCGAGCAGGAACGACACGCTGCGGAAACCCACGCTGCCCGGCACCAGCAGCAGGATGCCCGGCTCGCGGATAACCGCGCCCGGCCGGTGTGCGAAGCGCGCGTAGACGTTGGCCAGCGCGCCCAGCAGCAGTCCGCCGAGGAACACGCCCACGGGGGCGCCCGACAACGAGCCGAAGATCGCACCGCCCCAGCGCGTGGCGAGGTAGCCCACCACTACTGCCATGATCACCACCGGCCAGTCGCGCCGGGCCGCGCGGAACAGGATGGCGAACGCCGCCGCCGCGATCAGCAGGGCCGGGTAATCGGTCCAGGCCGGCAGCGCCGGCAGCGCGAAGTCGCGCGCCGTGATGCCCAGCGCGGCGCACAACTGAGTCGCCGCGAGGGTGCCGAAGGTGAGCTTGAGCAGGGTCGACATCGCACCGCCCATGCGCGCCATGCCGGACACCAGGTGCCCGCTGGAAATCTCGCGCACGGCGTTGGTCAGCGACATGCCCGGCACCAGGATGATCAGGCCGGCCAGCACCACCGACTTGATCGCCAGCGGCACCACGAACGCGCTCACCCCGATCGCCACCGTGGTCGCCACCAGCGCACAGATCGCATCGCTGGCCACTGCCAGTCGCGGCCGGCTGGCCGACAGCAGGGTGATCCAGCCGATCATCACGCCGACTGCCCCGGCCACCACCAGATCCACCCAGGAACTGTGCAGGAACAGCGCCGCGATGCTGGCCGCGGACAGCCCGTAGCTGGCGATCGAGCCGAGCTGCTCGCGCCGCGTGTCGGGCCGACCCAGCTCGCGCAGCCGGCGGAAACCGTCGCGCAGGCCCAGCTCGCCGGCGATCGCGCGATCGGCGATGTCGTCGGCCTGGCACAGCCGCTCCAGATTCACCTCGCCCGGCGCCAGCCGCATCACCTGGGTGATCGGCGCCACGCCTTCCTCGTTCTGGGCCAGGTCGACGAAGGAAATGATGATCGCGGTGGGGCTGGACCAGACATCGGCACCCAGCCCCAACCGCTGCGCCGCGCCGGCGATCGCCATCTCCAGCCGCGGCGCCGAGGTGCCGTACTGATGCAGCCTTCGCGCCAGCTCCAGCACGAAGGCGATGCGCGTGGTCAGCGCGGTGGCGGCGAATTGCTGCTGGCTGATGGCGTCGCCCGCACTCATGCCGCGGCGCGCACCTGCAGCGTGGTGCCTTCCACCGCGACCACCTCCACCGTGGCACCCAGCGGCAGGTCCGGCCCGCTGACCAGCCACTGGCTGTCGCCCACGCGGGCCTTGCCGCGACCGTTGACGATCGGCTCGACCAACTCGTAGCGCTGGCCGATCATCTGCTCGGCGCGCCGGTTCAGCCGCTCGTCGCCGGGTGCGCGGCGCTCCAGCCGCGGCCGCAGCCAGCGTGCGTAGCCGACGCACGAGGCGAACGCGAGCAGACCGAACAGGATCGCCTGCGCCAGCAGGCCCAGCCCCGGATCGAGCCACAGCACCACGCCCATCGCCGCGGCGGCCAGGCCGATCCACAACAGGAAATACCCCGGCAGCAGCAGCTCCCCGGCGATCAGCAGCAGCGCCAGGATCCACCACAGGTAATGCGTCGAAAGCTCTCCCATCATGGCGCCCTCAACGCAGCTGCGGCGGCTGGCTTGCGGCGGCCTTCTGCTGCTGGCCGAGCGATTCCTTCGCCAGTTCGCCGATGCCGGCCAGCGCGCCGATCACGCCGGTGGCCTCGATCGGCAGCAGCAGCATCTTCTGGTTCGGCGAGGCGGCCATCGCCTTCAGCGCCTCGACGTAGTTGTTGGCGACGAAGTAGTTCAGCGCGTTGACGTTGCCGCTGGCGATCGCGTCGGACACCATGGTGGTGGCCTTGGCCTCGGCCTCGGCCGAACGCTCGCGCGCCTCGGCCGTACGGAACGCGGCTTCCTTCTCGCCCTCGGCGGCCAGGATCACCGACTGCTTCTCGCCCTCCGCCTTGAGGATCGCCGCCTGGCGGAAGCCTTCGGCGTCGAGGATGTTGGCGCGCTTCTCGCGTTCGGCCTTCATCTGCCGCGCCATCGCGTCGACCAGGTCGCGCGGCGGCGAGATGTCCTTGATCTCGATGCGGTTGACCTTGACGCCCCACGGGTGGGTGGCCTCGTCCACCACGCGCAGCAGCTTGGCGTTGATCGCGTCGCGCTGGCTCAAGGATTCGTCCAGGTCCAGCGAGCCGAGCACGGTGCGGATGTTGGTCATCACCAGCGCCAGCGCGGCCTGCTCCAGTTGAGCCACCTCATAGGCCGCCTTGGCCGCATCCAGCACCTGGTAGAACATCACGCCGTCCACGCGCACCACCGCGTTGTCCTTGGTGATCACGTCCTGCGAAGGCACGTCGAGCACCTGTTCCATCATGTTCATCTTGCGCCCGACCGCCTGGTAGATCGGGATCAGGAAATGCAGACCCGGGGTCAGCGTGCGGGTGTACTTGCCGAACGTCTCCACCGTCCACTCGTAACCCTGCGGCACGATGCGCACCAGCTTGACCACGCCGATGACGACGACGGCCACGATCACCAACGCAAGAAGCTGTCCCATTGCCTGCCCCCATTTCCTGAAGAAGGCCTTGAGTATAGGCGAGGCCGTGCCGCTGCGAATGTCAGCGCACCGCCGCCTGCGGCAGGCGCAGGCTCACCCGCAGGCCGCCGCCTTCGCGGTTGGCCAGCAGCACGCGGCCGCCGTGCGCCTCGGTAATCTCGCGCGCCAGTGCCAGGCCCAGCCCGGTGCCGGAACGCTTGGTCGAATAGAACGGCAGCAGCGCCTGGGCCAGCACCGTCTCGCTCATGCCGGGGCCGCGATCGGCCACCTCGATGCGCAGTTCGTTGCCGACATCCAGGATCGACAACGTGACCTCGTCGTCCGGCCCGCCCGACTCGTGCGCGTTCTTGATCAGGTTGATCAGCACCTGCTCGATCTGCACCGCATCGAAATGCCCCGGCCGATCCGGCATCGGCGTGGCCAGACGGTACTGGCAATGCAGCGCCAGCCCGTCGAGGAACGGCTTCCACGCGATGTCCGCCGGCTGCGGTGCAGGCAGCTTGGCGAAGCTGGCGTAGCCGGCGATGAAGCGGTGCAGGTGCAGCGCGCGCTCGCCGATGGTGGCGAACACGCCGGGCAGCCGATCGAGCTGGCCACGGCGGGCCAGCTCCGCGCCGGAGTGCGCCAGCGAGGTGATTGGCGCCAGCGAATTGTTGAGCTCGTGGCTGATCACCCGGATCACCCGCTTCCAGGTCGCCACTTCCTGCCGCGACAGCTCGCGCGTCATGCGCCGGAACAAGTGCAGCCGGTGCGGCCGACCCTGCAGGCGGAACGCGCGCTGCGACAGGTGGAAGGTTTCCTCGCTGCCGTCCATCTCCACGCTGAGCAGGGCGTCCTCGCCGCTTTCCACCGCCTTGCGCAGCGCCTCGGGCGCTTCGGCCAGCAATTCGGCGAAGTCCAGCCCGACCGGGTTGCGGCCTTCGTTGAACAGGTGCCGCGAGGCGATGTTGGCGTAGGCCACCCGGCCGGCCGCATCGGTCAGCACCAGCGCCACCGGGGTGTTCTGCACCACCGTGTCGAGCAGCAGCTCGCGCTGCACCAGGTGCTGGCGCTGCTCGCGCAGGGTCTGGCCCAACGCGTTGTGCATGCGAATCAACTCGCCGAGTTCGTCGCGCCGGCTGATCGCGATCGAGAAGCTGAAGTCGCCATCGCGGTAGCTGGCCACCGCACCCTCCAGCGCGCGCAGCAGCCGGCTCACCGGCGCCATCACCCGGCCGGCCAGCCAGAACGCGAGCGGCAGCAGCACGACCACGCTGGCCAGCAGGCCGCCGTAGATGCCCAGTTGCATCGGCGCGCGGATCGACAGCGCCAGGTCCTTGCGCAGCCACAGCAGCAGTTGCGGCAGCGGCCACTGGGTGACGCCGGCATAGATCAGCGCGCCGGCCAGACCGGCCACGGCCAGCAAGAGGGTCAGGCGCCCCTGCAGCGAATTCAGGCGACGCCACATCGGCTGTTCTCCTCGGCGGGAAAAAGTCGATTCAATGGCACCTGGCGTCGAGCGGGGTGATCGCGCAATCCAGCGGTGGCCGCCCGCCCACCCAGGCGCGCTCGGTGCCCAGCACCGCAGCCCGGTCCATCGGCCGCGGCGGCGGCTTGTTCAGCACGTCGCCCTCGCGGCCGTCGCTGAACCGGAACGGGCTGCGCTGCGCTTTGGCCAGTACCGCGGGCGGGCCAAGCCGGTATTCGACCGCGCCGGCCAGCGCGGGACGCAGCGTCCAGTTGCCGCCGGAATCCGACGGGGCCTGCGCCAACGCCGGCCCGGCACTCAGCCAGGCGGCGACAAGCATGATCCGGCGATATCGCATGGCACTCCCCCTGCTGGATGCATGCGGTCATCTTTCTACGCCTTCGGGGTCGAGGACAAGCATCGCCGTCACAGATCGCTCAAGCCGTGCTCGCCAGGCCGTAGCGCTCCATCCGCCGGTACAGCGCCTGGCGCGACAGGCCCAGGCTCTGCGCGGCGCGGCTGACCACGCCGTCGGCCTTGTGCAAGGCACTCTCCACCGCCTCGCGGCTGGGCTCGTCGAGATTGCGCGCCGCCGACGCGGTCGGCGCATGCTGCGGCAGGTTCAGCAGCTCGGGCGTGACCGGCTGGCCGCCGGCCAGCAGTGCAGCGCGTTCGATCGCGTTCTTCAGCTCGCGCACGTTGCCCGGCCACGAATAACTCAGCAGGGCATCGCGCGCGGCGTCGCCCAGCTCGGCGCGACCGCCCAGGAAGAACTCGGCCAGCGGCAGGATGTCGTCGCTGCGTTCGCTCAGCGGCGGCAGGTTCACCTCGATCACGTTGAGCCGGTAATACAGGTCCTCGCGGAACGTGCCGGCCTGGATCATCGCCTTCAAGTCGGCGTTCGTCGCCGACAGCACGCGCACTTTTGCGTGCCGTGTCTTGCCGGAACCCAGCCGCTCGAACTGGCCGGTCTCGAGCACGCGCAGCAGCTTCATCTGGCCGGGCAGCGGCAGGTTGCCGATCTCGTCCAGGAACAGCGTGCCGCCGTCGGCCAGCTCGAAGCGGCCTTCGCGCGCCTTGTTCGCGCCGGTATACGCGCCGGCCTCGGCGCCGAACAGCTCGGCCTCGATCAGTTCGCCCGGCAGCGCGCCGCAGTTCACCGCCACGAACGGGCCGCGCTTCACCGCCGAGTTCGCGTGCATGATCGCGGCGATGCGTTCCTTGCCGCTGCCGTTCGGGCCGGTGATCAGCACCGAGACATCCGAACGCGCCACCTGGCAGGCCAGGTTGAGCGTGCGCCCCATCGCTTCGGAGGCGAACACCAGCCCGTCCAGATCGTATTTGCTCTGCAGCAGGTCGCGGCGCTGGCGCCGCTCGCGCCGGCTGCGGGTGAGCTCGCGGGTGGACTCGGACAACTCCAGCAGGTTTTCCACCGTGGCCAGCAGCTTGTTGTCGTCCCACGGCTTGGCCAGGTAGTCGGCGGCGCCGGCCTTGACCAGCTCCACCGCGGTCTCCAGGTGCGTCCACGCGGTCAGCAGGATCACCGGCAGGTCCGGATGGCGCTCGCGGATCGCCCGGAACAGCGCCACGCCCTCCTCGCCCGAGGTAGTGTCGGCGGTGAAGTTCATGTCCTGGATCACCACGTCCACCGCCTCGCGCTGCAGCAACGCCAGGCCCTCGTCGGGGGTCAGCGCGGTGAGCGGGCGGATCTCGTTGAGCGAAAGCGCCAGCGACAGTGCCTCGCCCACGGCCGGGTTGTCGTCGATGATCAGGACGGTACGCATCTTTCTTCTGCACATGCGGACATGGATGCCGCTCGAACCACAAAGGTTGCCATGACTATCGTCACGCGTATACCACCGGACGCCCTGCTCACGCCGACCGCGTCGCCACCACCGGCGGCACCGCCGCGGCGCGCAGCGCCGGCCCCAGCACGGCCAGTTGGCCCAGCACCCACAGCGCCAACGCGCCCACCGGCAGGTAGTAACCCGGCAGGCGGCCCAGCTCGTAATGCCGCATCAGCAGCAGGTTGAGGCCGTAGGCCAGCACCATGCCGAGCACGATGCCCAGCGTGGCGATCAGGAAGTTCTCGGTCTGGAAGTAGCGCAGGATGTCGCCGCGGGTGGCGCCGATGGCACGGCGGATGCCGATCTGCCGGCGCCGCTGCGCCACCCAGAAGCTGGTCAGGCCCACGATGCCCACCGCGGTGACCACGAGCAGCAACAGGCACACGCCCACCAGCATCCACGCCATGGCGCGGTCGTTGCGGTAGTACTTGGCGCGCTGCGACTCCAGCGTGAAGGCATACTTCGGCGAGATCAGTCGCGGCAGGCCGTCGGCTTTCAGCGCGCGCAATGCGGCCTGGATCACCGCGTCCCGCTGCGATGCGTCCTTGACCCGGATCACGTAGGCGCCTTCCGTGTACGGCAGGTTCACCGGGAGCAGCATGGCGTAGCCGTAGTGCTCCGCAGGACCGTAGTCGCGCGGCTGCACCAGCCGATCCAGCACTCCCACCACGCGATTGGTGCCGAAGGCATGGATGGTCTTGCCGACCGCCGACTGGCCCGGAAAGAAATGGTCCGCCAGTGCCCTGCTGATGATGACGGGCAGACCGGAGCTGCCATTTTCGAGCTGCGCCTTGGTGATGAACTCGTCCGGCTTGAACCATTGGCCATCCACCAGCTTCAGGCCCAGCGTGTCGGCCAGTTGCGCATCGCCCATGTACTGCGTGACCGGGGTGCTCGGCGCCTCCGCCTCGTCGCTGAGGCTGACGCCACTGGAACTGAACGAGTTGCCGAACAGCGTCTGGTTGACGACGGATACGTTGGCGACCCCGGGGATGGCCCGCAGTGCGGCGAGATCGGTGCGCGTCTGCGCCATGACCGCGCCCGCCGTGCCGGGCGTGACGCTGCCGATGAACATCTCGACCACGTGCGCCTCGTCCACGCCGGTGGGCCGCTGCATGCGCTCCAGCCGCTCGCCGATCAGGAACAACGCATTGCAGACCACCGCACAGGAAAAGGCGATCTCCAGCACGAGCAGGCCAACGGCGATCCGGTGGCGTCCCAGGGCGCTAAGGATGTGACGGAAATGCATCGGGAATGTCCTCTCGCCTGACGGCCTAGTTCGACTTGAGCGCCACGGCGGGCGCCACATGCATGGCCCGCCACGCCGGCAGCAGGCCGGCCAGCAGGCTGCTCGTCAGGGCCAGCACGAAGGTGGCCAGCAGCATGCGCAGATCCATGTGGATGTACGCGGCGTAGTCGGTCGGCTGGTGCCGCACCAGTACCAGACCCAGGGCCGCCAGCGCCAGGCCGAGCACGCCGCCGGCCAGCCCCACCACGCCGGCCTCGACCAGGCACTGCAGGAAGATCGCGCGACGCGAGGCGCCCAGCGCGCGGCGCACGCCGATCTCGCCGCTGCGGCGCAGGAACTTCGCCAGCAGCAGGCCCACGGTGTTGAGCAGGCAGATGCCCAGGAAGCCCAGTGCCAGCCACGTCTGCAGGCGCACGTCGGAAGGCACCACGCCCTTGGCGTCCAGCCATTGCATCACGTCCAGCAGTTCGAGTTGGCCGGCATGGGTGAAGCGCCCGGCCTGCTGCTGCAGGGCGACGTAGTTCTGCAGGTACTGCCGGTAGGCGGCGGCCTTCGCCGGCGTGTCCAGTTCCGCCCAGTACTGCAGCCATATGCAAGGCGCATCGGCGGCGCGGGAGTCGGGCGCACTGCCCCAGCAACTCGTCGAGCCGCTGGTGGACAGCTTCAGGTCCAGCGCCGTGGACAGGGGCACGAACATCTGCTCGCTGTCGCCGAACTGGCCGTTGCTGAGATCGTAGAAGCGCGGATTCATGCTCCAGTCGCCCAGCACGCCGACGATGCGCAGGGACTGGTCGCCCACCTGCAGCGTCTTGCCCACGCTGTCCACGCCGCCGAAGAGCTGTTCGTTCAGCACCCCCGAAATCACCGCGACGCGCGCACGGCCGGCGTCGTCCTCCCGGCGCCAGGCCTGGCCGTAGCGCATCGGCACGTCGAACATGGAGAAGAAGTCCGCGCCGGTGTAACGCGTCGCCACGCGCAGCGGCTCGCCCTGCGCAGACACGACCACCGTCGCGCCTGCCGACATCGCCGCCTGGCGGTCCGCACGCGCATCGCGCAGCAGCGCCTCGGCATCGCGCCGGGTCAGGTTGTCCGGGACCTTGTCGCCCGGCCGGAAACTGTCGTCCGCAATCACGTTCATGCGCACGCGGAACAACTGCGCGCTCTTTTGCGGAATCGGATCGCCGGACAGCACATGCATCACCGTCAAGGTGGTCATGCTGGTACCGATGCCCAGCGCGATCGCCAGCACCATCAGCGCGGTGAGCACCTTGTGGCGCCCAAGGCTGCGCAGCGCCAGATCCAGGTAGTAACCGAACATCCCGTTTCTCCCCACTCTCCACTCGCGAAGGGTGTCATCTCCATATCCTTCCCTGCATGCAGGGAAGGAGCCAAGCCGTCACACGCTCCTCGTCGCCACCACCGGTGGCACCGCCGCCGCGCGCAGCGCCGGCCCCAGCACGGCCAGTTGGCCCAGCGCCCACAGCGCCAACGCACCCACCGGCAGGTAGTACAGCGGCAACCGCGGCAGCTCGTAGTGCTGCATCAGCAGCAGGTTCAGCGCGTAGGCCAGCACCATGCCCAGCGCGATGCCGAAGCTGACGATCAGGAAGTTTTCGGTCTGGAAGTAATGCAGGATGTCGGCACGAGTGGCGCCGATCGCGCGGCGGATGCCGATCTGCCGGCGCCGCTGCGCCACCCAGAAACTGGCCAGGCCGACGATGCCCAGCGCGGTGACGCCGAGCAGCGCCACGATCACGCCCACCAGCATGCCGGCCATCGCGCGGTCGGTCTGGAAGTACGTGCTGCGCAGATCGCCCAGGGTCTGGCTGTTCTCGTGGTCGAGCACCACGTCCGGGGCGATCTTCGCGACCGCCGCCTTCGCGTCGCGCAGCACGCGCGGCAGGTCCTTCGGATCGGCGCGCAACAGGTACGTGCCGGAAAGGAACCTGCCGGGCTGCGCCGGTGCAAACACCGACCACTGCGCTGCATTCGCGCCACGACTCGCAGGACGGGCCCGCGCCAGATGCTCGACCACGCCGATCACGCGGAAGTGGAGCTTGTCGCACCAGAACTCCCTGCCCAGCGGATCGACGCCCGGCCACAAGTGCTCGGCCAACGAACGGGTGATCAGCACGCGCGCATCCGTCGGGAAGTCGCCTTGCAACGCCTGGTAATCGTCGGCCTGCGGCCATTGCCCGGCCACCAGCTGCAGGCCCAGCGCCTGCGTGCTGCCGGGGCCGCCGTTGTAGATGTCCACCACGGCGCCGTAGTGCTGGCCGGCCGCATCCGTGGTGATGCCTACCGTACCGGCCTGCTGGCCGAACGGCACCGTGTTGATCACGCTGACCGATTGCATGCCATGGATCGCACGCAGGCCGGCGAGCATGCGCGCGTTGACGTCGACATCCGCGCTGCCGTCGTAGCCGGTGAGACTGAGCACGGCGAGCGAGGATTCGTCCACGCCGCTGTGGATCTTCATCATGCCGAGCCGGTTGGCGATCAGGAAACAGGCGTTGCACAGCACCGCGCAAGCCAGCGCGATCTCCAGCGCGATCAGCAAGGTGGCGAGGCGATGCTTGCGCAGCGCGGAGAGGACGGGGCGTATCTGCATGACGGGCATCCTCACAATGTCTTCAGTTGCAGCGCGGGCGCGATGCGGCTTGCGCGCAGGGCGGGCAGCGCGCCGGCGAGCAGGCTTACCGCGATCGCCAGCGCGAAGGTGATCAGGAACATCGGGGCGTCCAGATGCACCAGGTCCGCGTACGCCGTGGGCTGCCGCCGCACCAGCCACAGGCCGACCAGCGTCAGCAGCCAGCCGCCGACGCCGCCCAGCAAGCCGATCAGGCCCGCCTCGACCAGGCATTGCGCGAATACCGTCGCACGGCTCGCACCGAGCGCGCGGCGTACGCCGATCTCGCCGCCGCGGCGCAGGAACTTCGCCAGCAACAGGCCCACCGTGTTGAACAGGCAGATCGCAAGGAAGGCGAATGCCAGCCAGGTCTGCAGGCGCACGTCTCCGGGCACTACGCCGTTGAAGTCCAGCCACTGCATCAGGTTGCGCAAGCGCGTGTTGTCGGCATGGATGAAGCGGCCCAGTGCCTTCTGCTGCGCGGCATAGCCGGCCAGGAAGTCACGGTAACCGGCCACCTTCGCCGCACTGCCCAGCTCCACCCACAGACCGATCCAGACACACGGCGCGTTCACCAGGTAGCCGGGCTTGTCGGGGATACGCCAGCAATTGAACTGGCGAAAGTTGCCGTCGTTGATTTCGAGGCCGCTGGTGAACGGCACGAACACGTCCTCCGGCTTGGCGTAATAGTCCGCGGTGTTGCCGTGCGAGAAACGGCCGCCGGCCACCGTGTAGAACTGCGGCGATGGCCGCCACGGCTTCAGCACGCCGACGATGCGCACCTCGGTGTCGCGCAGGCGCAGCGTGCGGCCCACGCTGTCGGCGCCGCCGAACAGCTTGTCGTTGAGATCGGCCGAGATCACCGCCACGCGCGCGTGCTTCGCGTCATCGTCCGCGCTCCAGCCGTTGCCGTAGCGGAACGGGACCTCGAACATCGGGAAGAAATCCGCCGTGGTCGACAGCATCGTTTTCATCTGCGGCGGCAGGTCCACGCCGGGCGCGTGCACTTTCAGCTGGCTGTCCACGATCAGCGCCTGCCGGTCCGCACGCTGTGCGCTCCACAGATCCATCGCTGACCGGTAGTCCAGCATGTCCTGCGGTTCGGCGTGGTTGTAGCTGGTGTCCGGGACGGCATCCACCTGTGCGTAGAACAGCCTGCCGCTCTTGCCCGGCAGCGGATCGCCCGACAGCAGGTGCATCACCGTCAGCGTGGTCATGCTGGCGCCGATGCCGACCGCGATGGCCAGCACCATCAGCGCGGTGAGCACCTTGTTGCGCTTGAGGCTGCGCAGCGCCAAGTCGAGGTAGTAGCCGAACATCGCATCACTCCATGGTCATGTCTCCCTCTGCCAGGCAGAGGGAGGGCGGGAGGGGGCGCTTTTCCTCCAGGGGCAAGAGCACCCCGCCCCAACCCTCCCCTGCCAAGCAGGGGAGGGAGCAAAAGTGCGTTTCACACTGCCCGCGTCGCCACTACCGGCGGCACGTTGGACGCGCGCCGCGCCGGCACGAACACTGCCGCCTGGCCGATCGCCAGCATCGCCAGCACGCCGGCCAGCACGTATGGCAGCGGGATGCGGGTCATCTCGTAGTGGCTCATCAGCCACAGGTTCAGGCCCACCGCCAGCAGCACGCCGATCACCACGCCGGTGCCGGCGATCAGCAGGTTCTCGATCTGGAAGTAGCGCAGGATGTCCACCTTGCGCGCGCCCAGCGCGCGGCGCACGCCGATCTGCCGGTGACGCTGGCCGACCCAGAAGCTGGTCAGCCCGACAATGCCGGCGGCGGTGACGCAGAGCAGGATCAGGCATACCACGCCCATCAGGATCGCCATGCCGCGGTCGGCTCGATAGGCCTTGTCGCGGATCTCGGCGAACGAACGCACGCTGTCGTCGTCGAGCACGCGCATCGGATTGACCTTGTACAGCGCCGGCGTCACCGCACGCATCGCGGCATCCAGTCGACCGGGCTTGGCACGCACCACGTAGCGCGAGAAGTTGGCGTTCAGCCGGGTCGGCACCAGGGTGGCGTTCCAGGTGAAGCTGTTGACCCAACTGCCGGTGGACGGCACCTGCAGGCGTTCCACCACGCCCACGATGGCGGTGGGCGAGCTGCTGCCGTCGATGTACACCGTTTTGCCCACCGCACCGCCCTGCGGGAACAGTTTGTCGGCGAGTTCCCTGGTCACGATCACGATGGCCGGGCTGGTCGTGTCGCGGAAGCCACGGTGCTGCACGTCGCCGGCGTTGAAGCCGCGGCCGGCCACCAGACGCAGCCCCAGCGTGGACAGCATCTGCTCGTCGCCGAAGTAATAGGTCGTGCGCGCCTGGCCCTGCCGCAGCTCCTGCCCGGGCTGCAGCGCCATCGAGCCATTCCAGGACGAATTGAGCAGCGGCAACGTGTTGATCGGCGCCACCGAGGCCACGTCGGGCAGGTTGCGCAACGCGGCGAGATCTTCCAGCTGCATGGTGTCGAGCTTGTCCACGCCGCCCGGCTCGTCGCCGCTGGGTGCGCCCACCCATTGCTGGGTCACCAGGAACAGGTCGTTCTCGACCAGACCGGTCGGCCGGTTCACCCGTTCGATGCGCTGGCCGATGATGAACACGGCGTTGCAGACGATCGCCAGGGTCAGCGCGATCTGCAGCGCGATCAGCACCACGCCTGCCTTGTGCTTGCGCAATGCCGCGAGGATGGGATGCAGGGTCATGGACATAATCCTCAATTGCTCTTCAATTGCCACGCGGGCTGCACGCGCGAGGCCCGGAAGGTGGGGTAGATGCCGGCCAGCACGGTGGCCAGCACGGCCACCAGCAGGGTGATGACGAGCAGGGACAGGTCGAGCCGCGCCAGGTCGGAAATGCTCTTCGGCAGCACCAGGCCCACGCTGGCCACGCCGACGCCGGTCAGCAGCAGGCCCATCACGCCGCCGGCCAGGCCGACCATGCCGGCCTCGGTGAGGAACTGCAGGTAGATCGCCTTGCGCGGCGCGCCCAGCGCGCGACGCACGCCGATCTCGCTGCTGCGGCGCAGGAACTTCGCCAGCAACAGGCCCACCGTGTTCACCAGGCACACCATCAGCAGGCCGAGCGCCACCAGCAACGACACCTTGGTATCGCTGGGCACCACTTCCTCGTGGTCGAGAAAGGCCGGCAGGTCGCGCAGGCGGTTGTTCGGCGCCCAGTTGAAGCGGCCGGCCTTCTGCTGGTCGCTTGCGTAACCATCCAGGTACTGGCGATAGGCGGTGACCGCGGCGGCGTCTTCCAGCAAGGCCATGTAGGCGATCCAGACGCAACTGGAATGTTGCAGGCCGACGAAACCCGACTCCTTCGGGGTCTCGTTGCAATTGGTGTTGCCGTCGTTGGGAATGCCCGAGGCGATCGCACGCTCGAATGGCAGGAACACGTCCTCCACCCCTTCGCTGAAACCGCCCGTGTTGACCACGTCGTAGAAGCGCGGCTGCGGGTTCCAGTCGCCCAACACGCCGACCACGCGGTAATCGCTGCCCTCGATGTTCACCGTCTTGCCCACGCTGTTGCCGCCGCCGAACAGCTTCTCGTTGAGCTTGGTGCTGATCACCGCCACCGCGGCGCGCTGCGCGTCGTCGTCGGCGCTCCAACCGCTGCCGTAGCGGAACGGCACGTCGAGCATCGGGAAGAACTCGCTGTACACCGCATGGCCGCTGACGTTGAGCGGGTGCTTGCCGGCCTGCGCCGGCACCACCGACGGCGAGATCTGGTACATCGCCGACTGCAGCTTCGCGCGCCGGTCGCGCATCAGCGCCATCGCATCGGTGTAGTTCAGCGCGTCCGACGGTTCGTTGCGGCCGTCGTTGCTGCGCCCGCTCGGCCCCCAGGCGTCGATCTGCGGCACGAACAGCTTCGACGACTTCCACGGGATCGGATCGCCCGACACCGCGCGAAACACCGACCAGGAGGTCATCGACGCGGCCACGCCGAAGCCGATCGCCAGCACCATCAGCGCGGTGAGACCGGGACTGCGCTTGAGGCTGCGCAAGGCCAATTCGAGGTAGTAGCTGAACATTCCGAGTGCTCCATGGAGTTGGACCCCTCCCCCTGCAAAGCAGGGGGAGGTCGGGAGGGGGTAAAGCTTTTGACGTCTAGATCAAAAGCACCCCTCCCCAGCCCTCCCCTGTGACCAAAGGGAATCCCTTTGGGACGAGCAGGGGAGGGAGAAAAACGTCACACCGAACGTGTCGCCTCCACCGGCGACACGCGTGAAGCGCGCAGCGCCGGCGCGAGCACCGCGCCTTGGCCGAGCAACAGCAGCACCACTACGCCAATGCCCACGTAGGCCATCGACATGTGGCTCATCTCGAAACGGGTCACCGTCCACAGATTGAAGGCGATCGCCAGCACGGCGCCCAGCACCACGCCCGTCGTGCTGATCAGCAAATTCTCGGTGAGGAAATAGGCGAGGATGTCGCGCTGCCGCGCGCCCAATGCGCGGCGCACGCCGATCTGCTTGCGCCGCTGGCCAACCCAGAAGCTGGTGAGTCCCACGATGCCCGCGGCGGTGATGGCCAACAGCACGGTGCAGATGATGCCCATCAGGATCGCCATGCCGCGGTCGCGGTCGTACACCTTGTGGCGGATCGTGGCGTAGTCCTGGACGCCGTCTTTCGGATCGATGATGCGCAGGCGGCTTTGCGCAAACAGGGCCTTGGGCGCCTCGCGCATCGCGTCGGCCAGCTGGCCGGGCCTGGCGCGCACGACGTAGTAGATGCCGCGCGAATCATCTGCCCGCATCGGCCAGATCAGCGCCTGCCCGGCATAGGTGTTGCTCCATTGATCCACGCCCTGGCGGTGCAGCGGATCGACGATGCCGACAATCGTGCTCGGCGTGGCGCCCATCGCGTAGAAGCTCTTGCCCAGCGCGTTGCCGTCGGGGAACAACCGGTCGGCCAGCGCCCTGCTCACGATCGCCGTCGGCGGGGTGATGGCCTGCTGGGTGCCCATCACCATCACCTCGTCGGGACGGAAATTGCGCCCCGCGACGAGCTTCAGACCCAGCGCATCGATGAAATGTTCGTCGCCGGTGTACACCGCCGCGTCGGTGGTCGGCGTGGTCTGGTCGGGCGTCATGGTGACGAAGTTGTCCCAGCCGCCGCCCCTCAGCGGATAGCCGCTGGCCGGCGTGGCCTCGCGCACGGCGGGCAGCTGCCGCAGCGCGAGCAGGTCGGCGCGCACCTGCGCATCGATCTGCTCGGTCGACTGGCCGAGGTCGGCCCACATGTTGGCGATGACGAACACATTGGCCTCGTCCACGCCGCTGGCAGCGGACAGGTTGGCCAGTCGCTGCTGGATGATGAACAGCGCGTTGCACACGATGGCCAGCGTCAACGCGATCTGCAGCGCGATCAGCAAGGTGCCCGCCTTGTGCCGGCGCAGTGCGGAGAGGATGGGCCTGATCTGGATATGCATGGCGTTCTCCTCAGCTCGACTTCAACTGCCAGGCCGGCTGCACGTGTGCCGCGCGCCACGCCGGGTAGAACGCCGCCAGCACGGTGGCGATGATCGCGACGACGAGCGTCAGGCCCACCAGCGAGACATCGAGCTGCGCCAGCTTGGCGATCTCCGGCTGGAACAGGATGCCCACGCCGGACACGCCCAGCGCAGTGAGCAGCAGGCCCAGCACGCCGCCCGCGAGGCCCACCGTGCCGGCCTCGACCAGGTATTGCGTGTAGATCTCGCCCCGCGTCGCGCCCAGCGCACGGCGCACGCCGATCTCGCCGGCGCGGCGCATGAACTTCGCCAGCAGCAGGCCGATAGTGTTGACCAGGCAGATCAGGAAGAAGCCCAGCGCCACCACCAGCGAGATGCGGCTTTCCGGCGGCACCACGTGCTCGTAATCGAGCCACTGCGTCACGTCGCGCAGGCGCACGTTGGCGGCCCAGCCGAAGCGACCCGCGCGCTGCTGGTCGGCGGCGTAGTTGGCGAGGAAGCGGCGGTAGCCGGCGACTTCGGTGGGGCTGTCCAGTTCCACCCAGGGCGTGACCCATACGCAGTTGCTTTGCAGATAGCCTTGCCAGGTCGTGTAGGCGAGCGACCCGCGGCAACTGTTGCGGCCGCCCGTGCGCATCCGCAAATCCAGCGCACGGTTGAACACCATGTAGATATCCGGCTCGTCGGCAAAGCCGCTGGTGCTGAACAGGTCGTAGAAACGCGGCCGCGGGTTCCACTGGCTGGCGACGCCCACCACGCGGTAATCATGACCGCCGAGGCTGAGCGCGCGCCCCACACTGTCGGCGCCGCCGAACAGCTTCTGGTTGAGCTCGCTGCTGATGACCACGTCGCTGGCTCGCGCGTCATCGTCCTGCGCGCCCCAGCCGCTGCCGTAGCGGAACGGCACTTCGAACATGGTGAAGAAATCGGCGGTGACGGC
Organism: Rhodanobacter sp. KK11; assembly: GCF_033345435.1. Lineage (NCBI taxonomy): Bacteria > Pseudomonadati > Pseudomonadota > Gammaproteobacteria > Lysobacterales > Rhodanobacteraceae > Rhodanobacter > Rhodanobacter sp. KK11. The sequence continues at coordinate 705,594 of NZ_JAWPMI010000001.1, read as the reverse complement.
GTAGCCATTGGCATTCAAGGGGAGATCGCGATTGCCGCCCGGCATCACCGACAGCTGCACCGGATACAGCAGGGTCTGGCGCTTCGCCGCGCGCGCGCGCATCAGTGCCATCGCGTCGGTGTAACCCAGCGCTTCGGCCGGCTCGCCCTTCAGGTTCTGCTGCGGCCCCCAGCCGTCGATCTGCGGCGTGAACAGCCGCGCGGACTTGTCCGGTATCGGGTTGCCCGACACGGCCCGGAACACGGAATACGTGATCATCGACGCGGCCACGCCGAAGCCGATCGCCATCACCATCAACGCGGTGAGCGCCGGGTTGCGGCGCAAGCTGAGCAGACCAAGCTGGAAGTAATGACCAAACATCCTCAAGTCCCGTCGGTTGTCTCCCCGCTGGCGGGGAGCCTCGTTCATTCGCCTGCCTGCCTGCCGGGGAGGCCGGCGAAGCGCCATTCCTGCGACCGGCGCTCCGTTCCCGTCCTCTCCTGCCACCGCTGGTGGCAGCAACGGCGGCCGGCCTGGCGTCAGCCGTGCGCCTCGTCCGCCTTGACCGCGTGCAGGGTGTGGAAGCGCGGATCCTCGCTGAGGTCCACCACCTGGCCGTCGATGATGTGCACGTTGCGCTGGGCGCGCGCAGCCAGTTCCGGGTCGTGCGTGACCATCACGATGGTGGCGCCTTCGCGGTGGATGTCCTCCAGCAGCTCCATCACGCCGCGCGCCATCTGGGTGTCCAGGTTGCCGGTCGGTTCGTCCGCCAGCAGCAGGCGCGGCGAGCCGGCCAGCGCGCGGGCGATCGCCACGCGCTGCTGCTGGCCGCCGGAGAGTTCGGCCGGGTAGTGCTTGGCGCGCGAGGCCAGGCCGACGCGCTCCAGCGAGTCCATGATGCGCTGCTTGCGCTCGGCCGCCTTCATGCCGCGGTAGCGCAGCGGCACCTCGATGTTGTCGAACACGTTGAGGTCGGGGATCAGGTTGAATGCCTGGAAGATGAAGCCGATCTTCTCGTTGCGGATCTTCGAGCGCGCGTTGTCGTTGAGGTTGCTCACCTCGATGCCGTCCAGGTGGTACTCGCCGCCCGAGAAGGTCTCCAGCAGGCCGGCGATGGTCAGGAAGGTGGTCTTGCCCGAACCGGACGGGCCGGTGACGGCGACGAACTCGCCCTCCTTCACGTCGATGTTGAAATCGCGCAGCGCGTAGGTCTCCACCACTTCGGTGCGGTAGACCTTGGACAGGTGGGTCATCTTCAGCATGGTTGTTCCTCGGTGGTGGTGATGGCTTTTGCTCCTCCCCCTGCGTGCAGGGGGAGGCTGGGAGGGGGTGACGCTTTTGATCTTGCGTAACGAAGAGCTACCCCACCCCAGCCCTCCCCTGCGCGCAGGGGAGGGAGAAAATCGTCAGTTGCTGATCGCGACCGTGGCCGCGCCCTTGAAGCTGTCGGTACCGGAGATCACGATGCGGTCGCCTTCCTTCAGGCCGTCGAGGATCTCCACCTTGTCGATGCTGGAGGCGCCGACGCGGATCGGGGTTTTCTTGGCGATGCCGTCCTTCACCAGGTAGGCATAGCTGCCGCCGGATTCGTCCACGAACGAGCCGCGCTGCACGGTCAGCACGTTGTCGCGCTTGTCCAGCAGCACGCGCACCGACAGGCGCTGGTTCTGCCGCAGCTGCTTCGGCGTGTCGCCGTCGAAGCGCAGCCGCGCGGCGACCTGGCCGTTGACCACTTCCGGCGAGATCGCGCTGACCAGGCCCTTCCAGGTGTGGCCGTTGCCGCTGATCTCGCCGGCCATGCCGATGCCGAGGTCGCGCGCGAAGCTTTCCGGCACCTGCATCTCCACCTGCAGCGCGGACAGGTCGATCACGCTGAGCAGCTGCGCGTCCTTGGCCACGGTGGCGCGCTCGGCGATGAACAGCTGGCCGACCTGGCCGTCCACCGGCGATTTCACGTTAAGGTCGTCGACTTGGCGCTGCAAGTCCTTGACCAGCAGCAGCTGGCGCTCGTGCGCGAGCTTCTTCGACTGGATGTCGAAATTGAGGCTGTCGTTGTCGAGGCCGAGATTGGCCTTGGCATGCGCGGTGGCGATCTTCGCCTTGTCCAGCGCGTCCTTGGCCTTGTCCACGTCCATGTTGGACACCGCGCCCTTGGCATACGCCTTCTGGTAGCGATCGAGGTTGCGCTCGGCGGTGGTCTGGTCGATGACGGCGTTGTCGTAGGTTTCCTGCAGCGCGGAACGCTGCTTGCGCGCGTCGATCTGCGCGCGCCGGTAATCCACTTCCATCGCATCGGCGTTGCTCTGCTCCTGCGCCAGCTTGTTGCGCAGCTCGGGGCTGTCGATGGTGGCCAGCACCTGGCCCACCTTCACCGCGTCGCCGGCATGCACCTTCAGCGTCACCGCGCCGCCGGAAGTGGCGTACAGGGTGGGGCTGACCGCGGCCACCACCTTGCCCTCGGCGGCGATGTCGCGCACGAACGGGCCACGCTCGACGGTGCCGAAGGCCAGCCGCGAACTGCTGACTGACTCGGACGCCGAGAACAGCCGGCCCACGCCCGGTGCCAGCCAGGCCAGCAGCGCCAGCACGAGCACGCCGGCGCCCAGCAGGATCAGTCGGCGCTTGTGGTTGGGTTTGACCTCGACCAGTCGGTCTTGTGCGGAAGTGTCGCGGATCATCAATGCCGTTCCTGACCGCGTACAGCGCGGTTGCACGGCAGTCTTTGCAATCCGCATGCCACTCGGCAGCGACGTTATAACCCAGTGCCTTTCAATGACTTGGCGCGCACGAGCGCCATCGGCAAAGTGTCCGCGGACACCGCTCGGACAACCGGACGAACACGCCGCAGCCAGTCGCGGCGGCCTCCCCCGGAACGCCAAAGGCCCCGGTTCGCACCGGGGCCTTTGGCAGCCTCCATGTCGGACAGGCGAGCGATTCTTCTGCCTAGAACTCCTGCTTGAAACGGATGCCGAACGTGCGCGGCTGACTGAAGCCGGTGTAGACCTGCCCGTTCGGATACTGCGCAGCGACACCGTGCGCTGCACAGACATCGACGCCGCACTCGGTATATTTGTACTGTGCCGCGCGTTTATCGAACGCATTGGTGACGTAGACGTCGGCCGACCAGCTGCCCTTTTGCACGCCGGCAGACAGATCAAGCGAGTTGTAGGCAGGAAGGTTGCCGAGCAGTGCACGCTCGCTCAACCGCAAGTCGGTCGTGCGACTGCCGACATGGACAAGCGCCGCCTGGACGAAGGCGTCGTTGCCGCCAAGGCTGAAGGTGTAGCGCGCAATGAGGTTGCCCTTGAACTTGGGCGTGATCGGCAGCTGCGTACCCTTCGGAGCGAGCGGCCCGGCCACGACACTGCCGTCCTGCGGGTTGATCGAGCCGGCCGGGCAATCCGTGATCGGACGACCGTTGGCGTCGGTGAACCCGCAGTAGTTGGCGGTCAGTCGGGCGCGATACGCCGCGATCCCCGCCGTCAGCTGCAGGTTGTACGTGGCCTGCCAGTTCAGTTGCGACTCGAGACCGTCGATGCGGGCGGAGTTCGCGTTCTTGATTTCGGTGAGGCCGTTCGCACCGAGGATCGGGAACTGGAAGTCGTTCCATGTCTCACGGAACACCGCGCCGTTGAACGACACCCGATTGTCCAACCACGAAGTCTTCCAGCCCAGCTCTTCGTTGATCAGGAAATCGGCCTGGTACGGCAACAAGGTGCCGCGCCGATTGACACCACCAGGGCGGAAGCCCTCGGACCGGGTGGCATAGATCATCTTGGTGTCGTTGATGTTCCAGGTCAGGTTGTACTTGGTGAGATTGCCGCTTTCCTTCACGCCCTTGTTGAAGTCGGAGCATGGCGCATCCAGGAACGGCTCGGGCGACACGCAGGCAGCCTCGCCCTGGCTCGATGAAAAACCTGCGGCGTAGCCGAAGTAACCGTACAGTCGATTGCTGGTGCGGTAATAGCGCTCGCCAACCGTGCCGGTGAGCACGTCGGGAATGAAGTCCCAGGACAGTTCGCCGAACACGGCCTTGTCGCGGTCGTAGCGCATTTGCCGGGTCAGCCAGATCGTGTCTTTCCAGCCCGTGACGGACAGCGCGTCGGCCAGGCCATCGACCTGGTAATCCTGCATGATGTCGTGCTTCTGTTTCTGCCAGAACAGGCCCGCGACGAGGCGCAGCCGTTCGTCGGCAGGCGAGACAAGACGCAGTTCGTGACTGTTCTTGGTGTAGCGATCCCGGTCGCTGATGTGCTGCGAGGGATTGATCAGTGCGCCGTTGTTGTCATAGAAGGATGCCCCGGAGCCGTACAAGGAGTCGTACCAGAACCCGTAATCGCTGTAATCGGTCTGCTCTTCCTGATTGCGCTTGAGATGCGCATAGGCATAGGTCAAGTCGAAATTGCCGATCTTGCCTTGTACGGTCAGCGCGCCTTGCCACCAGCGGTCATTGACGCGCTCGGGATAGAAGTGGGTAACGGCCAGATCGCCAACGACTGGATCGCTGGCAAAGTTGCCATGCGAGATCGTCTGCTGCCCCATCAGCATCGGGCTGATTGACCAGTTGTCGTTGAGGTCGACTTTCAGCGCCGCCCGTGCACCGCTGGTATTGGCATCGTTGTAATTGTCCCTGGCATGTCCAACGCACTGGAACGCCGAGGACGGCGAGGTTCCGCTCGGCGAGCAATTCGGTGCATTGCTGATGGTGATGCCCGAAGTGGGGAACGTGCGCGAGCCGGCCTTGTTGTCGATGTAGCCGGCATCGTGCTCGCGCCAGCCGACGATGCGTACCGCCGCATTCTTGCCGATCGGGATATTGAGCATGCCTTCGGCCGTATAGCCGATGCCGCCGTGCGCGACCGAGTCGATGCCGGCACTGTAACTGGCGGCGAAACCGCTGGCATCGGGCTTGTTGGTGATGATGCGCAAGGCGCCGGCTTGGGCGCTGGCGCCATACAACGTGCCCTGCGGCCCGGCCAGCACCTCGATGCGGGCGATGTCGTACATGTGGATGTCGAGCGGGCCCTGGATCGTGGTGACCGGCTGGTCGTCCAGGTAGACACCCACGCTCGGTTGCGAACCGGAGTGGTTGGTGTTGCCGCCGCTGGCCACGCCGCGCATGTAGATGGTGGCGAAGCCGGGGCCGGTGGCGATGCCGCCACCGCCCTGCTGGAAAGTGACGCTGGGCAGATACTTCACGTAGTCGTTGAAGTTCTGCACGTGCAGCGCCTCGAGCTGGTCGGTCTCCAGCACGCCGATGCTGATCGGCACCTTCTGCAGGTTCTCGACGCGCTTCTGCGCGGTCACGTTCACCACGCTCAGCGTCGTGGTCTTCGGCTTTGCCGCCGGTGTCGCGGTCGACGCCTCGGCCTGCCCCGCATCCTGGGCGAAGGCCGGCGTGGCCATGGCCAGACAGATCGCCGCCGCGAGCGGCAACCTGACCAGCCTGGCCCGTTGCACCCCCGTGATCTGTTTGAATCTACTCGTGTGCATAAGCTCTCCCCTCGCAAAGTCCACGACAATCCCTCGGATTCAAGCCATTACTCCATTACCGGTACTTCCGGATAACTCCCCAGCAGCGGCCCCAGCGCCGAAGCGAGCGGCCCCAGCCATGCCGCGTAGTGCCGCCAGTGATCCACCCCCTCGCGGTAGATCGGCTGGCGTACCTGTTCCGAACTGGCCGTGCGCACCGGCCGCGGGTTCTGGAAGAACTGCAGGCACGACGCCTCGAACGGCAGGCCGCAATAATCCAGCAGGCGACGGACTTCGCCCTCGGTGTCCTCGACCATGCGCTCGTACACGACGCGGTGGATGCGTCCGGGCAGTACGGCGTCGAAATGCGCCATCAGTGCGACGTAGTCGCGGTAGTAGCGCCCCACGTCCTCAAGGTCGTAGCTGAAGCCCTGCCCGCGTGCGAAGTGCTGCTTGAAGGCCGAGAAGCAGCAAGCCAGCGGATGCCTGCGCGCATCGATGATCTTCGCGTTCGGCAGCATCAGGTGGATCAGGCCGATGTGCATGAAGTTGTTCGGCATCTTGTCGATGAACAGCGGTGCCGATGTCTTGCGCTGGATCCGGGTCTGCGCAAGGTAGCGCTCGCCGAGCGCACGCAAGGCGTCGGCATCGAGTGCCGCCAATGCACCGTGGTAGGGCATCGCGCCGTCAGCGTCGCCCTGCATGCGCAGCAGGCGCGTGATCGAGATAATCTCGGGCAGCTCCATCGTGCCTTCGACCTGGCTGTGGCTGGACAGGATCTGCTCGATCAGGGTGGAACCGGCCCGCGGCAGGCCGACCACGAAGATCGGATCGGGCGCCGCGCTGCCGGCACCTGCGCGCGCGGCGAAGAAGTCGCGCGTGTAGTGCTCGCGGATGTAGCGCACCCGCGCACTGATGTCGTCGGCGCTGTAGTGCAGCTGCGTGCGGCGAATCGCATTGCCCTGCGCATAATGCCGGAAGGACGACTCGTACTCGCCGGCGTCCTCCAGCGCCTTGCCCACGGCGAACTCCAGGTGCAGGCGATCGTCCTCGGCGAGATCCGTGCGCGCCAGCTGCCGGCGCATCGCAGCCAGTTCGTCGGCGCTGAAACGGAAAGTCTTCAGGTTGGCCAGGCTCCACCAGACCTCGCCGAAGGACGGTTCGAGCTCCAGGCTGCGACGATACGCGGCGATGGCGCGTTCCGTATGGCCGGCGGTTTTCAGCGCATGGCCGTAGCTCACCCATACCTTCGCATGGCGCGGGTAGTGTTCCAGCAGGTCGGCATAGATGCGGATGGCCGGCTCGTAGTCGCCGATCCGGCACAGCACCACCGCCTTCAGATTGCGATTTCCGAGATGCTCCGGGTCGGCCGCCAGCAGGTGCTCGAGCTGAGCCAGCGCCTGCTCCGGCTGGTTGCTGCGATGCAGGACCAACGCGTAGTTCTGGCGCGCTTCCTGGAAGCTGGGAGCCAGCTCCAGACAGCGCTCGAGCAAGTTCAGTGCGTCTTCGTTGCGACCCAGCCGGGCAGCGACTTCGGCGAACATGCGGATCGCCGCCACGTCGGTCGGCGCCTGCTTCAGGTGCTCGCGCAGCAGGGCCTCGGCCTCGGGAATGCGGTTCTCGACCAGGGCGACGGCGGCCGTCAGCAGGCGCGGATCATTGGTGGAATGACGCACGTGGCTGGCGTACGCCGCGTCGGCGGCATCCTGCTCGCCCGCCGCCATCAGATGGTCGCCAAGCGCGCGCCAGGCCTGCGGCAGATCCGGCTTCAGCGCCACCGCACGGCGCAACGCCTGGATCGCTTCCTGTCCGCGCCCGCAGCGGCCCAGGGCCAGCCCCAGGTCGACATGGACCGCGGCCCAGTTCGGCTGGGCTTGCGCCAGGGGAAGCAGGATGTCGAGCGCACCCTGCAGGTCTCCCTGCAGCGAGCGCGCGGCGGCCAGCAACTGCAGCGCGACCGGATGATCCGCAGCCACCTGCAGAATCTCGTCAAGCTGCTCGATTGCCAGCGCCGGGTCCCGCTCCAGCAGGCGTGCCGCGTGGGCCAACGCCTGTTCCAGCGTACCTGTGGCCGGCGCACCCGTCACGGCCGACCCCGCCGTGACGATGCACCCTGCCCGCGCGGGTCGAGTCTCGAGCGGCGACACAGCCGGGGTACGGCGCATTGCATGGACGGCAGCGGCTCCTCGCGGGTATCGCCGCAATCTACAACCGAACCCGGCCGGGAGATAGTAGGCGCCGACGAACACGCCAGGCGCCGGCATCCCCTGCCGGGGCAAGCCGGAACCGGTTGCCCCCGGTTCGACGGAGGCGCTAGGCTGGATCGGACAAACATCACGGCGGGCGCGGGACGGCATGCGGGGCATGGAAAACCCGGAAGACGGCTGCCCGCCGCGCCCATCCACCGGGGGACCAAACCTGCTCATGCCTGCCGATACCATGGTCGAGGAACTCAACCGCGCGCACGCGCTGCCCGCCCGCTACTACGCCGGCGACGCGATGCTGGCGATGGAACAGCGCGCGGTATTCGCGCGCAGCTGGCAGTTGGTGGCCCATCAGGGGCAACTGGCCGAAGCGGGCGACCATGCCGTCGGGCAGATCGCCGGGGTGCCCATCCTGCTGGTCCGCGGCGCGGACGGCGTACTGCGTGCCTTTCCCAACGTGTGTCGCCACCGTGCGGGGCCGCTGGCGCTGTGCGACGGCAAGGGCGCCAAGGCACTGCACTGCAAGTACCACGGCTGGACCTACACGCTCGAAGGCCAGCTGCGCAGTGCGCCGGAGATGCAGGACGCCTGCGATTTCAAGGTCGAGGACATCCGCCTGCCGCCGCTGCGCGTGCACGAATGGCAGGGCCTGGTGTTCGTCGCACTGAGCGACGACGTGCCGGCGTTCGCCGAAGTCTACGGCGGCATCGCCGAGCGCATCGCGCCGATCGACCTGTCGGCAATGCGTTACCTGCGCCGCGACAACTACGACATCGACTGCAACTGGAAGGTCTACGTCGACAACTTCCTCGAGGGCTACCACCTGCCGCACGTGCATCCGGGTCTGTCCCGCGTGCTCGACTACCGCGTTTACGACACCGAGTTGTTCCCGTGGCATTCGCTGCAATCCTCGCCGCTGCGCAACAGCGCCGACATCTACGGCGACGGCCAGGCGTTCTACTACTTCATCTACCCCAACGTGATGCTCAACATCATGCCCGGACGGCTGCAGACCAACCGCATCCTGCCGCTGGGACCGGACCGCTGCCGCATCGTGTTCGACTACTACTACGCGCAGGACGCCGGCGCCCAGGCACGCATCGCCGCCGACCAGGCCTTCAGCGACGAAGTGCAGAACGAGGACATCGCGATCTGCGAAGCGGTGCAGCAGGGACTCGCATCCGGGTTCTACCTCCCCGGCCGGCTGAACCCGAAACGCGAGAGTGGTGTCTGGCATTTCCAGAACCTGCTGCGCGCAGCCTATGCCGGCCCCGCCGGGGAGTCCGCATGAGCGTGCCCCGACCCGGCCGCTCCCTCTCCGAACCGAAACCCGCGGAAGCCGACATGCACGACGGCAACAAGATCGGCTTCTGGACCTGCACCGCGCTGGTCGTGGGCAACGTCATCGGCATGGGCATCTTCGTGCTGCCGGCGTCGCTGGCACCGTTCGGATTCAATGCGCTGATCGGCTGGGTCATCGTGCTGGCCGGCTGCCTGGTGCTGGCCCGCGTGTTCTCGCACCTGGCCCACGCGCTGCCCGACGCCGGCGGGCCGTACGGCTACATCCGCCAGACCCTGGGCGAGCCGCTGGCGTACCTGGCGCTGTGGGCGTACTGGGTGTCGCTGTGGCTCACCAACGCCGCGCTGGCGACCGGCGTGGTCGGCTACATGACGGTGGTGTTCCCGCCGCTGGGCGCGATCCAGCCGGCGCTGTTCGCGCTGGGCCTGTTGTGGGCGGTGGTGGTGATCAACCTGTTCGGCGTGCGCACCGGCGGCGGCGTGCAGGTCGTCACCACCGCCCTGAAACTGTTGCCGATGCTGGCGATCGCGTTGCTCGGCGGTTGGCTGCTGCTGACCTCGCCGGCGAGCTACGCCGCGCACCCGCCGACGACGCCGGTCACCCTGGGCGGCGTGATGGCGGCCTCGACCATCGCCCTGTTCGCGATGCTCGGCATCGAGTCGGCCAGCGTGCCGGCGGCGCGGGTCGACGACCCGGGGCGCACCATCCCGCGCTCGACGATGACCGGCACCGTGCTGACCGTGATCATCTACATCATCGTCTCCACCGTGCCGCTGCTGCTGATCCGGCAGCAGGAACTGGCCGAGGCAAGCGCACCGTTCGCCCTGCTGATGGAGCGCTTCGCCGCCGCCGGTTCCGGGCGCTGGCTGGCGCTGTTCGTGGTGATCAGCGGGCTGGGGGCGCTCAACGGCTGGACCCTGCTGGCCGGCGAACTGACCCGCACGATGGCCGGCAACGGCGTGCTGCCGGCGGTGCTGGCGCGCGACAACCGACACGGTGCGCCGGCGATGGCGCTGCTGGTGATCGGCATACTCGGCTCGGCGATGGTGGGGATGAGTTACAGCGATTCGCTGGTGGCGGCGTTCACCTTCCTCACCCGCGTGGTGACCGCCGCCACCCTGCCGCTCTACCTGTGCTGCGCACTCGCGCTGATCGTGCTGTGGTGGCGGAACCACGCAATGCGCGCCTCGCGCAGGGTGCTGCTGGTCGCCGTCACCTGCGTACTGTTCGTGGTGTTCGCCTTTGTCGGCATCGGCCGCGAGCCGTTCCTGTACGCGCTGGGGCTGGGCGCGGCGGGCCTGCCGCTGTATGTGTTCATGCGCCTGCGCCGCAGGAGCGCCCCCACCGTCCAGGTCATTCGGGAATGAGAGATCCGCGCTACGACATCCTGTTCACCCCGCTCAAGATCGGCCCGGTCACGGCGAAGAACCGCTTCTTCCAGGTGCCGCACTGCAACGGCATGGGCCACGCGATGCCGCTGGCGCACGCGGCCATGCGCGAGATGAAGGCCGAGGGTGGCTGGGCGGTGGTGTCCACCGAGGAATGCGAGATCCACCCCAGCGGCGACCTCACGCCCTACGTCGAGGCGCGGCTGTGGGACGACCGCGACATCCCCGCGCTGGCGCTGATGTGCGACCAGGTGCACGCGCACGGCGCGCTGGCGGCGCTGGAGCTGTCGCACAACGGTCCGACCGCCTCCAACCTGTATTCGCGCGAGGTGCTGATCGCGCCGTCGGCGCAGCCGACCAAGTACGGCTACCCGCACCAGGCGCGGGCGATGACGAAGCACGACATCCGCGAGTACCGGCGCTGGCACCGCGAGGCGGCAGTCCGCGGCAAGCGCGCCGGCATGGACATCATCTACGTCTACGCCGCGCACGACCTGTCGCTGGCGATGCACTTCCTGCAGCGCCGGCGCAACCAGCGCAGCGACGAATACGGCGGCTCGCTGGAGAACCGCGTGCGGTTGCTGCGCGAGGTGCTGCAGGACACGAAGGAGGCGGTCGGCGACACCTGCGCGGTGGCACTGCGCTTTGCGGTCGAGGAAGGGCTCGGCCCCGGCGGCGTGGAGCTGGCCGAGGCGCAGGACATCGTCGGCATGCTGGCCGAGCTGCCGGATCTGTGGGACGTGAACCTCGCCGCCTGGTACAACGACTCGGTGCCCTCGCGTTTCGCCCGCGAAGGCGCGCAGGAACCGTTCATCGACTTCGTCAAGAAATCCACCAGCAAGCCGGTGGTGGGCGTGGGCCGCTTCACCTCGCCGGACACGATGGTGTCGCAGCTCAAGCGCGGCGTGCTGGACATGATCGGCTGCGCACGCCCGTCGATCGCCGACCCGTTCCTGCCGAAGAAGATCGAGGAAGGTCGCATCGACGACATCCGCGAATGCATCGGCTGCAACATCTGCGTCTCCGGCGACATGACCATCTCGCCGATCCGCTGCACGCAGAACCCGACCATGGGCGAGGAGTGGCGCAAGGGCTGGCACCCGGAACGCATACAACCGAAGCGCTCGGCCAGCCGCGTGCTGGTGGTCGGCGGCGGGCCGGCCGGGCTGGAGGCCGCCCGCGCGCTGGGTCAGCGCGGTTACGAAGTGAGCCTGGCGGAGGCGCGCAAGGAGCTCGGCGGCCGCGTCACCCGCGAGTCGCGCCTGCCCGGCCTGGCTGAATGGGCGCGCGTGCGCGACTGGCGCGTCGGCCAGATCAATAAGCTATCGAATATAGCCGTCTATCTCGACTCGGCCCTGACCGCGCAAGACGTGCTCGACTTCGGCGCCGAACACGTGGTGCTGGCCACCGGCTGCCACTGGCGCCACGACGGCTGCGGCCGCAGCCACGGCTTTGCCCTGCCCGGCTTCGCGGGCAACCCGCGCGTGTTCACCGTGGACGACCTGATCGACGGCCGCCTGCCGGAAGGCAAGGTGGTGGTGTACGACGACGACGGCTACTACCACGCCAGCGTCGCCGCCGAGCTGCTGCGCCGGCGCGGCTGCGAGGTGATCCATCTCACGCCCGAGGACAGTCTCGCGCCGTGGACGCTGAACACGCTGGACTACCGGCATGTGCGCAAGCGGATGGCCGAGCTCGGCATCGAGGCAGTGGTGTCGCACGACATCGTCGGCTACCACGGCGACACGCTCACCATCGAGGACGTGTGGACCCATCGCCAGCGCGAGCTGGCCTGCGACGCCGTGGTCACCGTCACCGCGCGCCTGCCCGACGATGCGCTGTACCAGGAACTGCAGCAGCGCGAGGCAGCATGGACGGATGCCGGCATCCGCAGCGTGCGCTGCATCGGCGACGCCGAGGCGCCGGGCCTGATCGCCCACGCCGTCTACGCCGGCCACCGCTACGCGCGCGAGCTGGAGGAGCCGGTTTCCGGCGAGGTCGCGTTCCAGCGGCACTTCCACACGGCGCAGGCCGACGACCTGTTGCGCGAGACGCCGACACGGGAAGCCCCGTGAAGATCGACGGCTAGCGGAGCTGCCGCTCGCGTTGCCCGGTGTGCGCGCGGGCGATCTGCCCAGCCAGTTGCCGACCCAGCGGCGACAGCGCGCCGACCGCTTCGCCGCAGAGCACGTCGAGGCCGGCCAGCCGGCGCCGACGGAAACGTAGCGGATAGGCATCGAGTGCCGGCAAGTGCGGGGTATCCGGCATCGCCGGCGCCGGCGCGCCACCGGCCAGCAGCCGGTCCCAGCCCAGGTAGTCGGTGTCCGGCAGCAGATGCAGGCGCAAGCAGGGGCGGCCGGCTCGATCCAGGCCATCGACCCATTCGCGCGGCCCGTCCGGCGCGATCACGCTGACCGCCATCAACCAGCGCACCCGCAGCAACACGGCCAGCGGCGGCGTTTCCACCAGCAGGCCGCGCGGCAGCGCCGGCGGCTCCGGCCCGCACGCAGTCAGCGGCATGTACAGCACGCTGTCGAGCGACGGCAGCGCCACCAGAAACGATGCCGGCGCGATCCGCCGCCAGCGCCGGGACAGGCCGCTGTCGGCAGCCTGCCGACAGCACGCCTGCCGTTGTCGCCACCATGGAGTGAACATCGCCTGCCTCCAGCGACACGCACGAGGGCCATCGGCCCGACGAAGGCACATGGGCCGCCGCCCGCCGCGCCACGAAGAAGCGTCGTCGCTACTTGGTCAGGATCAGCTTGCCGTTGCGGGTCAGACGCAGGTGGTACTCGCTGCCCTGATGCTGGATCACCAGCTCGCGCTCACCGGCCAGCAGCGCATGACTGGAGACATGCCGGGCCGGGGTCGGCATCGGCGGCGGCGGGGCCGGCCGCGGGATCGAACGGGGCGACAGCGGTTGGTGCAGGGACAGGACAGGCATCGGGACATCCAGCGGAAGCGGTGACATCTTTGATGATAATGATTCTCATTTGACTGTCAACCGCCGCCGGCTCAACCCGCCTCGACGACCCGCCGGATCCGTTGCGCCACGGATGCATCCAGCCGCGGCAACAGCTCCAGCGCGTCCAGGTTCTGCGCCAGCTGCTCGCGCTTGCTGGCGCCGAGCATCACGGTGGAAACGTGCGGGTTGAGCAGGCACCAGGCGATCGCCAGCTGCGCCAGGCTGGTGCCCAGCTCGGCGGCGATCGGCTGCAAGGCGCGCACCTTGCCGAGGCGTTCGTCGCCGTGGCCCAGCACGCTCTCGCGCAGCCACTCGTAGCCGGGCTGGGCCAGCCGCGAATCGGCCGGCACACCGTCGTTGTACTTGCCGCTGAGCAACCCGGACGCCAGCGGCGACCAGATCGTGGTGCCCATGCCATAGGCCTCGTACAGCGGCGCGTACTCCACCTCCACCCGTTCGCGGTGCAGCAGGTTGTACTGCGGCTGCTCCATCACCGGTGCGTAAAGATGATTCTCGCGGGCGACCCGGTGCGCCTCGTGGATCGCCTCGGCCGGCCATTCGCTGGTGCCCCAGTACAGCACCTTGCCCTGGCGCACCAGCGTATCCATCGCCGCCACGGTTTCGGCGATCGGCGCATCCGGATCGGGGCGATGGCAGAAGTAGAGATCGAGGTAGTCCACGCGCAGGCGCTGCAGCGCCTGGTGGCAGGCTTCCATCACGTGCTTGCGCGACAGTCCGCGCTGGGTCGGCAGCGGCTTGTCGACGGCGCCGAAGAACACCTTGCTGGACACGCAATAACTGTCGCGCGGAAAGCGCAGGTCGGCCAGCACGTCGCCCATCAGCTGCTCGGCCACGCCGTTGTTGTAGGTCTCGGCGTTGTCGAAGAAGTTGACCCCGCGGTCGTGCGCCAGCGCCAGCAGGTCGCGCGCCTCGCCGCGCCCGACCTGGCGGCCGAAGGTGACCCAGGCGCCGAACGACAGCGCGGAAAGTTGCAGGCCGGAGGTGCCGAGGCGGCGGTAAAGCATGGGGATGCTCCTGTGACGGGAAAGATCGCCAGCATGGCCAATCCACGCACGCGACACAACGGCGTAATCTTGGGTCTTCCCCACCCACTACAGGAGTTCGCCATGTCCTCGATCACGGGCTGGGCCGCCAGCACGGCCGGTCAACCGCTGAAGCTGACCACGTTCGACGTGGGCGAACTGGGCGCCGACGAAGTCGAGGTGGCGGTCGACTACTGCGGCATCTGCCATTCCGACCTGTCGATGATCAACAACGAATGGAGCAATGCGCGCTACCCGTTCATTCCCGGGCACGAAGTGGTCGGCCGGGTCGTCGCGCTGGGCGCGCAGGCGAAGGGTTTGTCGATCGGCCAGCGCGTGGGCATCGGCTGGACCGCGGAAAGCTGCATGCACTGCCGTCAGTGCCTGTCCGGCGATCACAACCTGTGCGCGCAATCGGTGGCGACCATCGGCGGCCATCACGGCGGCTTCGCCGACAGGGTGCGCGCGCACTGGGCCTGGGCGATTCCGCTGCCCGAGGGCATCGACCTGGCCAGCGCCGGCCCGCTGCTGTGCGGCGGCATCACCGTGCTGAAGCCGTTTCTCGCCTACGACATCAAGCCCACCGCACGCGTCGGCGTGGTCGGCATCGGCGGGCTCGGCCACATGGCGGTGAAATTCGCCGCGGCATGGGGCTGCGAGGTCACCGCGTTCACCTCCACCGCGGCCAAGGCCGACGAGGCGCGCAGCTTCGGCTCCCATCATGTGGTCGCCAGCCGCGACGGCGCCGCGATCAAGGCGGTCGCCGGCTCGCTCGACCTGCTGTTGGTCACCGTCAACGTGGCGATGGACTGGAACGCGCTGCTCGGCACGCTCGCGCCGAAAGGCCGCATGCACGTGGTCGGCGCGGTGCTGGAGCCGATCCCGGTGCCGGCGTTCAGCCTGATCGGCAGGCAGCGCGACGTCTCCGGCTCGCCCACCGGATCGCCGGTCGACATTGCCCGCATGCTGGACTTCGCCGCCCGCCACGACATCCGCCCGCAGGTGGAGATGTTCCCGCTGGCGCAGGTCAACGAGGCACTGCAACACCTCGCCGACGGCAAGGCACGCTACCGCATCGTGCTGAAGGCGTAGCCGGTCGCCCCCTTCCCGCGACGAGCGGCGCCCGCCGATCGTCGGTGGCCACGCGTTCCTGCAGGAAAAGCGCAACCATCGCGGATTATCCTTCGTGCCCGGGGCACTCATGCCGGGTCACTTTCAAGGAGCACGCGATGAACACGGCACGCAAGGCCCTGGTACTGGGCGCCACCGGCGGTGCCGGCGGCGAGATCGCGGCGGCGCTGCTACGCCGCGGCTGGCAGGTGCGCGCCCTGGTCCGCGACGCGTCCCGGCCGGGGCTGCCGGTGGAGATCGAATGGCACGCCGGCGACGCCATGCACGCTGCCGACGTGGCGCAGGCGGCGCATGGCGTCGAGGTGATCGTCCACGCGGTCAACCCGCCGGGCTACCGCAACTGGCACAAGCTGTCCCTGCCGATGCTCGAGCACACCCTCGCTGCCGCACGCGCCGCCGGTGCGCGCATCGTGCTGCCCGGCAACGTCTACAACTTCGGGCCGGACGCACTGCCGCTGCTGCACGAGGATTCGCCGCAGCAGCCGCTGACCCGCAAGGGCGCGATCCGGGTGGCGATGGAACGCCGCCTGCAGCAGGCGGCAGCCGAGGCCGTGCGCACGCTGATTCTGCGCTGCGGCGATTTCTTCGGCCCCCGCGCCAGCAGCAACTGGTTCGCGGCAATGGTGAAACCGGGACGGCCGGTGCGTGCGGTGAATTATCCGGGCGAACGCGAGCTGCGCCATGCCTGGGCCTACCTGCCCGATGTCGGCGAGACCGTGGCGCGCCTGCTGGAACGGGAGAACGAACTGGCCGCGTTCGAGTGCTTCCATTTCGGCGGCCACTGGGTCGACGGCCATGCCATGGCCGACGCGATCCGGCGTGCGACCGGCCATCCGGAGCTGCCGTTGCGGGCTTTCCCGTGGTGGCTGGTCACGCTGGCCGCACCGTTTGTCGCACTGTTCCGCGAGCTGCGCGAGATGCGTTATCTGTGGCAACTGCCGCTGCAATTGGACAACCGCAAGCTGGTGGCGCTGCTCGGAACGGAACCCCATACGGACCTGGACCAGGCGGTCGAGGCGACGCTGCGCGGACTGGGTTGCCTGGACCCAGCCGCAGCCAGGCCGCCCCGCCCTGGACACTGACGCGACCGTCAGCGCTGCAAGTACAGCCCCAGCGCCAGCACGATCGCGGCGAACGCGCCGGCTACCACGTCGTCGACCATCACGCCCATGCCGCCCTTCACGCGCCGGTCCAGCCAGCGGATCGGCCACGGCTTCCACACGTCGAACAGGCGGAACAGCGCGAAACCGGCGGCGATCGTCCACCACGGCGCGGGCAGCACCAGCAGCGGCAGCAGGGCGATCCACTGGCCGATGAATTCGTCCCACACGAGGCTGCGGTGGTCGGCCACGCCGAGTGCTCGACTGGCCACGTTGCACGCCCACACGCCCGCGCCAAAACCGAGCAGCAACAGCGCCAGGTAGATCGGCAACGACAACTCGCGCAGCAGCAGCCATGGCAGCAGCGCGGCCAGCGAACCGAACGTGCCCTGCGCTACCGGCGCCAAGCCCGAGCCGAAGCCGCAGGCCAGCCAGCCGGCCGGCGTGGCCAGCAACGCGCGTCGCTGCTCTGCGCTCAAGCTCTTCTTTGCGCTCACGCGAAGTGCTCCCAGCCGGGCCGGTCCGTCGCCAGCGATGCGCCGTCGGCGACACGCACGCGCACGCCGTCGCCTTCCACGATGCGGCCGATCTTGGTGGCGCCGCCGCCGAGCCGGGCCAGGCCGGCCTGCAGCTCGGCCACGCGCGCGGCCGGCACGGTGAAGCACAATTCGTAGTCGTCGCCGCCGCTCAGCGCGAAGTGCAGCGCGGTGGTGTCGTCGTGCAGTTCCAGCAGCGCCGACGAGCGTGGCAGCCAGGCCGCCTCGATCTCCGCGCCGACACCGCTGGCGGTGCAGATGTGGCCGAGATCGGCGAGCAGGCCGTCGGAGACGTCGACGCAGGCCGTGGCCTGCGCGCGCAGCGCCGTACCGACCGCCAGTCGCGGCGTCGGCCGGTTGAGCCGCTCGATCAGGAAGCCGCGCAGACCGGTGCGGCCGTCGTCGTCGCGCGGCGGATGCTGCAAGGCATGCAGGCCGGCGGCCGCATCGCCCAGCGTGCCGGTCACCAGCACCACATCGCCGACCCGTGCGCCGGCGCGGGTGAGCGCCTGGCCCGGCGGCACGAAGCCGTGCACGGCCACGCTGATCGTCAACGGCCCGCGCGTGGTGTCGCCGCCGACCAGCGCCAGCCGGTGCTGCTGTGCCAGCCGGGCGAAACCTTCGGCGAAACCATCGACGAAAGCTGCGTCCGCGCCGGGCATGGTCAGCGCCAGCAGTGCCCAGGCTGGGCTGGCGCCCATCGCCGCGAGGTCGGAGAGATTCACCGCCAGCGCCTTCCAGCCGAGGTCGGCCGGCGCGGTGCCGCGCGGGAAATGCACACCTTCGACCAGGGTGTCGATCGCCACCGCCAGCTCTTGCCCTGGCGGCGGCGCCAGCACCGCGGCGTCGTCGCCGATGCCCAGGCGCACGTCGTCGCGCGCCTGGGCGGTAAGTTCGCGAATGCGTTCGATCAGGCGGAATTCCATCGGCTGCGACCGCCGTCAGCGGCCGTGCTGCTTCTCGACCGCGCGCAGCTCGCCGGCCAGCTTGTCCAGCACGCCGTTGACGTAGCTGTGGCCGTGGTCGGCGCCGAAGCGCTTGGTCACTTCGATCGCCTCGTTGATCACCACGCGGTACGGCACGTCCGGGCGGAACTTCAGCTCATACGCCGCCAGCCGCAGCGCGGCACGTTCGATCGGGTCGACCTGCGCCACCTCGCGGTCGAGGTGCGGGCGCAGCGCGGCGTCCAGCGCATCGAGGTTCTTTTCCACGCCGTGCAGCAGGTCTTCGAAGTAGTCGAGGTCAGCGACCTCCATGTCCTGCTCGTGGCGGAACTGCTCGATCACCGCGTTCATGTGACTGCCGGAGAGCTGCCACGCGTACAGCGCCTGCAGCGCACGGCGGCGCGCGCGAGAGCGTGCGGCCAGGTCGATCCCTTCGGGACGCGGGTGCATCACAGCTTCCCGTACAGGTTGACCATCTCGAGCGCGGCCATGGCGGCGTCGGCGCCCTTGTTGCCGGCCTTGGTGCCGGCACGCTCGATCGCCTGCTCGATGCTGTCGGTGGTCAGCACGCCGAACGCCACCGGCACGCCGGAGTCCAGCGCCGCCTTGGCCAGACCCTTGGCGCATTCGCCGGCGACGAAATCGAAGTGCGGGGTGGCGCCGCGGATCACCGCGCCCAGCGCGATCACCGCGGCGTACTTGCCGGAGCCGGCCAGCTTGTGCGCGGCCAGCGCGATCTCCCACGCGCCCGGCACGCGCACCAGCTCGATCGCGTCGTCCTTCACGCCGTGGCGCATCAGCGCGTCGCGCGCACCGGCCACCAGCGGCTCGACGACGAAGCCGTTGAAGCGGCCGGCAACGATGGCGAAACGGCCTTTCGGGGTGGCGAAATCGCCTTCGATGGTCTTCATTGCGGGTTTCCTTGGGTGGACGCGCGGCCCATGCGAAGCGGCCATTTTACGGGTTTGACCAGATTCCTGCCCGCCCGAGCCCCCTCCCCTGCTGGTAGGGGAGGGTTGGGGTGGGGTCGCTCTTGATCTTCGGCAAGAGCATTACCCCCTCCCAACCTCCCCCTGCGCGCAGGGGGAGGAGCAGCACTCAGACGACTGGCGGCAAATGCGGATAGCCACTGAAAGACAGTTGCGCCTTGCCACCGGCGACCTGCAGCCGCGCCGGCGCGCCGAACGGCAGGGTGCACTTGTCCGGCTCGTGGCCGATCGGCAGGCCGCCGAGCACCGGCACGCCACTGGCGCGGCGGATCTGCGCGAAGCTGTCGGCCAGGTCGTAACCGTTGTCGTAGGCGCTGGGCCGGCACTGGCTGAAATCGCCCAGCAGCAGCGCACGCTGGCGCCCCAGCACGCCGGAAAGATGCAGCTGGTACAGCAGCCGCTCGATCCGGAACGGCGGCTCGCCGACATCCTCGACGAACAGGATGCCGCCGTCGATCGCCGGAAAATACGGGGTACCGATCAGACTGCACAGCACCGCCAGGTTGCCGCCCCACAGCGGCCCTTTGACATCGAGTTCGAGCTCGGGCGCGGTAGTCCACTCGACTTGCGTCGAGGGGGAACGCACGGTGTCCCAGAAATGCCGCCAGGTGAATTCGCTGAGCGCTTCGGCGCCGAAGTCGGCACCCAGCATCGGGCCGCTGAATGTGCACAGACCGCTCTGCGCGTGCAGCGCCAGTTGCAGGGCGGTGAAGTCGCTGTGGCCGACCAGAACGGTGCTGCTGCCGTCCAGCCGTTCGCGCAAGGCGTCGTAATGCAGTTGCGCCAGCAGGCGCGTGGCGCCGTAGCCGCCGCGGATCGCCAGCACGATGTCCGGCAGCTCGTCCGCCATGGCCAGCGCGTTGAGGTCGGCGGCCCGCTCCGCGTCGCTGCCGGCGTAGCGCTGCTCGCTGCGCTCGAGCACCTCCAGGCCGCTCAACGTGCACCCGGCCTCGCGCAGTCGTGCCACGCCGCGCGCCATCGCGGCGCGGTCGTGCGGGTAGCCCGAAGGGGCAATCAGGCGGATGGCGGTATCGGACATGCGCGTCGTGATCGGGAAAGCTCAAGTATGGTTTGCAGGACATGGCGGCGGCATGGCGCGTTCATGTCCTGCGCGAGATTACACGTACTCCACCACTTCCAGTCCGAAGCCGCCCAGGCCGACCATCTTGCGCGGCGTGCCCAGCACGCGCAGGCGGTGCACGCCCAGATCGGCCAGGATCTGCGCGCCGAGACCGAGCTGGCGCCACTCCTGCTGCTGCGCCTCTTCCGGCGCCTGCTTGCCGGGTTGGCGGTTGAGCCGGGCCAGCAGCGCCTCGGGAGTGTCCTCGCCGGACAGCACCAGCAGCACGCCGCGATCCTCGTCGGCGATCCGGCGCAGCGCCGCGGTGACGGTGAGGCCGAGGTCGTCGCGCTTCAGGTGCAGCACGTCGGACAGCGTGTTGCGCACGTGCACGCGGGTGAGCACCGGCGCACCGTCGTTGACCTTGCCGCGCACCAGCGCGTAATGCAGGCCGCGGCGGATCGCGTCGCGGTAGGCGACCAGTCGGAACGGGCCGAACTCGGTGTCCACGTCTTCCTCGTGCGCGCGCTGCACGGTCTTCTCGGTTTCCAGACGGTAGCGGATCAGGTCGGCGATGGTGCCGATCTTCAGACCGTGCTTCTGCGCGAAGATCTCCAGTTCCGGCCGGCGCGCCATCGAGCCGTCCTCGTGCAGGATCTCGATCAGCACCGCCGACGGCTCCAGCCCGGCCAGTGCGGCCAGGTCGCAGCCGGCCTCGGTGTGCCCGGCGCGGGTCAGCACGCCGCCAGGTTGCGCGGTGAGCGGGAAGATGTGGCCCGGCTGCGACAGGTCCTGCGGTTTCGCGTCGGACTTCACCGCCACCTGGATCGTGCGTGCGCGGTCGTGTGCCGAGATGCCGGTGGTGACGCCTTCGGCCGCCTCGATCGAGACGGTGAAGTTGGTGTGGTAGGCCGAAGTGTTGTCGCTGACCATCGGGCGCAGGCCGAGCTGGCGCGTGCGCTGCTCGGTGAGCGTGAGGCACAGCAGGCCGCGCGCCTCGCGCACCATGAAGTTGACGTCTTCCGGCCGCACCATCTGCGCGGCCATGATCAGGTCGCCTTCGTTCTCGCGGTCCTCGTCGTCGAGGATGACGACCATGCGGCCGGCGCGGATGTCGTCGAGGATTTCGGGAATGGTGTTGAAGGCCATGGAGGTTCCTTGGGTGGGCGGTTCTCCCTCCCCTGCTTGCAGGGGAGGGTTGGGGTGGGGTCCCCCTCCCAGCCTCCCCCTGCTTCGCAGGGGGAGGGGCAAAGGGTCAGGCGAAGCCGTGCTGTTTCAGGAACGCCTCGTCCAGCCGCGGCGTCTCGCCGCTGGACAGCAGCCGCTCGATGTAGCGCGCCACCACATCCACCTCGATGTTCACCGCGTCACCCACGCGGCGCGCGCGGAACGCGGTGTGTTCGACCGTGTGCGGGATCAGGTTGACGCCGAAGCGGTTGCCGGCGACTTCATTGACGGTGAGGCTGGTGCCGTCGATGCAGACCGAGCCTTTCGCCGCGATGTAGCGCGCCAGATTCGCCGGCACCTCGAAGGTCCAGCGCTGCGAGCGCCCGTCCGGCACGATCGAGACCACCTTGCCGAGGCCGTCGACGTGGCCGGAGACCAGATGGCCGCCCAAGCGGTCGGCCAGGCGCAGCGCCTTCTCCAGGTTCACCGGGTCGCCGGCCTTCAGCTGTCCCAGCGAGGTCAGCGACAGCGTCTCGTTGGAGACGTCGGCACTGAAACCGCGCGGCTCCAGCGTGATCGCGGTGAGGCACACGCCGGACACGGCGATCGAGTCGCCCAACTGTACGTCGGCAAGGTCGAGGTCGGCAGTATCGACATGCAGGCGCACGTCGCCGCCGCGCGGTTCGAGCCGCACGACGCGGCCCACGGACTGGATGATGCCGGTGAACATCAGCGCACCTCCGGCCGGAGGGCGAGCAACTGCATGGATGCCATGGATTTCATGAAACGTATCCCGCGTGTGGTGAGCGAGTACGCCTCAAGGCATGAGGCCCGGCGCACGCCGCGAAGCGCCCGCCTGCCGTCTTCTCTTCATCCGGACTGTGAGGAAGCGGTCGCCCGCTGCCAACCGTCGGCTCCGGCATTCGACCGGATCTGCTGACCTTCCGGCCTGGCCGGAAGCGCTCGCGGGCTCGCCTCGAAAGGCCTACCGCCGGTGGGGAATTTCGCCCCGCCCTGAAGACGCTATGTGGTATCCGCCGGCACAGCCGGCTGGCGAAGTCTAGCACCGCCGCCAAGCCGGCTCGCTACCGCCATGGCGAATGCAGCGTTCGCCGGGGCGCACGCCAAACCGGTCATGCCGGGCGCAATTGCAGCCGCCAGTCGGCGCCGAGCATGCGCTGGTCGACCACCTGCAGCTGCCAGCGCCGCGCCATCTCGCCGAGCGTGGGCAGTTGCAGCAGCGGGCGCGCGCCGTCGCCCAGCAGCAACGGCGCCACGTAGAGCAGCAGCTCGTCGACCAGGCCGGCGGCGAACAAGGCGCCGCACAGGGTCGGGCCGGCCTCTACATGGATTTCATTGCAGCCACGCCCGGCCAGCAAGGCCAGGGCGGCGCGCAGGTCGAGCGTGCCGCCTGGTGTAGCCAACGCAATCCGCTCGACCCGCGCGAAGCGCTCATCGCTGCAGGAGGCCACTGCCCCGTGCAGCAGCAGGGTCGGCACCGAACCGTCCAGCACGTGGCTGCCAGCCGGCGTACGCAGCTGGCGGTCGAGGATCACCCGCAGCGGCGGCATGAACTCCTCGCCTTCGGGCAGGCGTACGGTCAGCCGCGGGTCGTCGGCCAGCACCGTGCCGCTGCCGCTGAGGATCGCCGAGCTGCGCGCGCGCCAGCGCTGCACGTCGGCGCGTGCGGCCGCGCCGGTGATCCATTTCGATTCGCCGTTGGCCAGCGCGGTGCGGCCGTCCAGGCTCATCGCCAGCTTCACCCGCACGAACGGGCGGCCGCGTTCGATCCGACTGAAGAAACCGCAGTTCAGCGCGCGTGCCGCCTCGCACATCAGGCCCGATTCGACCGTGATACCGGCGGCGCGCAGCTTGCCGATGCCGCGGCCGTCGACCTGCGGGAACGGGTCCTCGGCTGCGACGACCACCCGCCCGACGCCGGCGGTGACCAGCGCATCGGCGCACGGCGGCGTACGGCCGTGGTGCGCGCACGGCTCCAGCGTCACGTAGGCGGTGGCGCCGCGCGCCCGTTCGCCCGCCTCGCGCAGCGCGTATACCTCGGCATGCGGTTCGCCGGCACGCCGGTGGAAACCCGTGCCGACCACCGCGTCGCCGTGCGCGATCACGCAACCCACCCGCGGGTTCGGCTGCGTGGTGTACAGGCCGCACTCGGCCAGGCGCAGCGCGTGCGCCATGTGAGTGTGATCAACAGCCGAGAAAGATTCGGTCACGACGTCGCGCCTTTGTAGGAGCGCACCTTGTGCGCGAAAAACTTGCGATGCGGTGACATCATTCGCGCACAGGGTGCGCTCCTACGGTGAGCTCACTTGCCTTCACGCTTGCCGCCGCCGAGCAGCGGCAACTGCAGGTCGGCAAGCCCAGGCAGGTCGCGCTCCAGCTTCTCGATCTCCTCGCGAAACGCCTGCACGTCCTCGAACTTGCGGTAGACCGAGGCGAAGCGCACGTAGGCGACCTGGTCGAGGTTCTTCAACTCGCGCATCACCAGTTCGCCGAGCTGGCGCGAGGGCACCTCGCGCTCGCCGCTGCGGCGCAGGTCGTTGACGATCGCGCGCACCGCCGTATCCACCGCGTCGCTGGCCACCGGGCGCTTCTGCAGCGCCCGTTCGAAACTCACCCGCAATTTGCGCTCGTCGAACATCTCGCGCCGCTCGCCGCTCTTCACGATCGCCGGCAGCTTCAAATCGGCCGTCTCGAACGTGTTGAAGCGCTCGCCGCACTGTTCGCATTCACGCCGACGGCGCACACTGGCACCGTCCTCGGTCAGTCGCGAGTCGATCACGCGGGTGTCTTCGTGCTGGCAGAAGGGGCAATGCATGGGTCAATTCACTGCCTTGTCGTTTTCACGCAACCCAAGACCGGGCCTTTCGCGTCTACCGGATCGCCCCAGAATACCCAAGGCATCTGTTGGGGCGACTTTGTATAACGCGGATAAACTTGCCCTTCGGCACTCCTCCAGGCAGTTCCGGCCGCCCGCACCACTTCGAGTAACTGCGCATCGACCACTGTATCGCCCGTGGACGTCAGTAGACGCGCCTTGGCGGGATCTTCGTCGCTAACCTCCACGCTGGCGCATATCCGGGCAATGCCATGCGCGTGCATCCATGACCTTACGTTTCCAGCTACCCCCGATGGTGCCAATGCCCCACAGATCGCCGGCGAGGCCATGAATGCCACCAGGCAAGCCGCCATTGACATGCGCCAGGGCAAAAGCACGCTCAGCCGTACACCGGAAACTTCTTGCACTGCGCCGTCACCGCCTCACGCACGCGGGCGATCACCGCCTCGTCGCCTGGCGCGTCCAGCACGTCGCAGATCCAGTTGGTCAGTTCGGTCACGTCCGCCTCCTTGTAGCCGCGGGTGGTGACGGCCGGAGTGCCGACGCGCAGGCCGGAGGTGACGAAGGGTTTGCGCGGGTCGTTCGGCACGGCATTCTTGTTGACCGTGATGTGCGCCTTGCCCAACGCTTCCTCGGCGGCCTTGCCGGTGACCTCGCGGCCGATCAGGTCGACCAGCATCAGGTGGTTTTCGGTGCCGCCGGAGACGATCTTGTAGCCGCGCGCGATGAAAGTCTTCGCCATGGCCTTGGCGTTCTTCACCACCTGGGCCTGATACTCCTTGAACGCCGGCTCCAGCGCTTCCTTGAAGGCCACCGCCTTGGCCGCGATCACGTGCATCAGCGGGCCGCCCTGGATGCCGGGGAACACTATCGACTGCAGCTTCTTCTCGATCTCCTCGCCGGCCCCCTTCGCGACGATGATGCCGCCGCGCGGGCCGCGCAGGGTCTTGTGGGTGGTGGAGGTGACCACGTGCGCGTGCGGCAGCGGGCTCGGGTACACGCCGGCGGCGACCAGGCCGGCGACGTGGGCCATGTCCACGAACAGGTAGGCGCCGACCTTGTCGGCGATGGCGCGGAAGCGCGCCCAGTCCATCACCTGCGAATAGGCGGAAAAACCGGCCACGATCATCTTCGGCTGGTGCTCGACGGCGAGGCGCTCGACCTCGTCGTAGTCGACCAGGCCGTTCTCGTCCACGCCGTACTGCACCGCGTCGAGGATCTTGCCGGAAAGGTTGACCTTGGCACCATGGGTGAGATGGCCGCCGTGGGCCAGGCTCATGCCGAGGATCTTGTCGCCCGGCTGCAGCAGCGCGAAGTACACCGCCTGGTTCGCCTGCGAGCCGGAGTGCGGCTGCACGTTGGCGTAGTCGCAGTCGAACAGCTGCTTCAGGCGCTCGATCGCCAGCTTCTCGGCGACGTCCACGTACTCGCAGCCGCCGTAATAGCGTTTGCCCGGATAACCCTCGGCGTACTTGTTGGTGAGCTTGGAACCCTGCGCTTCCATCACCCGCGGGCTGGCGTAGTTCTCCGAGGCGATCAGCTCGACGTGATCTTCCTGGCGCCGGCCTTCGTCGGCGATGGCCCTGGCCAGTTCGTCGTCGTAACCGGCAATCGTGCAGTCCTTGGGGAACATTCTGGCCTCGGCAGGTGGTAGCGGGATTAGCCGGAAAGTGTAGCGCTGCCGGGCGTTTGCAGCCACCTGTCGGGCGGGTCCGGGCGGCAGCATCGGCGCGACGCCACAAGCGGCTATACTGTGCGGTTTGACGAATTCCCTTTCCGTGCCGCCCCAAAAGCAGGCGGTGCGGCGCACGCCTTCGGAGGTTGCATGAGCTCGCAGTACATCTACACCATGAACGGGGTCAGCAAGATCGTCCCGCCGAAGCGCCAGATCATCAAGGACATCTCGCTGTCGTTTTTCCCGGGTGCCAAGATCGGCCTGCTCGGCGTCAACGGCGCGGGCAAGTCCACGGTGCTGAAGATCATGGCCGGCGTGGATACGGACTTCCAGGGCGAGGCGCGCGCACAGCCGGGCACCAAGATCGGCTATCTGGCGCAGGAGCCGAACCTGGACCCGCAAAAGACCGTGCGCGAAGTGGTCGAGGAAGGCGTCAGCGAAATCCTCGACGCGCAGAAGCGGCTGGAGGAGGTGTACGCCGCCTACGCCGAGGAGGGCGCCGACTTCGACGCCCTGGCCAAGGAACAGGAAAAGCTGGAAAACATCCTGGCCGCGAACGACGCGCACGCGCTGGAGCGCCAGCTGGAAGTGGCCGCCGACGCGCTGCGCCTGCCGCCGTGGGACGCGCTCATCGGCCCGCTGTCCGGCGGCGAGAAGCGTCGCGTGGCGCTGTGCCGCCTGCTGCTGTCCAAGCCGGACATGCTGCTGCTGGACGAACCCACCAACCATCTGGACGCCGAATCGGTGGACTGGCTGGAGAAGTTCCTGCACGACTATCCCGGCACCGTGGTGGCGGTCACCCATGACCGCTACTTCCTCGACAACGCCGCCGAGTGGATCCTCGAACTGGACCGCGGCCGCGGCATCCCGTGGAAGGGCAACTACACCGAATGGCTGGAGCAGAAGGACGCCCGCCTGAAGCAGGAAGCGAACCAGGAGAAGTCGCGCCAGAAGGCGATCGCGAAAGAGCTGGAATGGGTTCGTTCGGCCGCCAAGGGCCGCCAGTCCAAGGGCAAGGCCCGCCTGGCCCGCTTCGAGGAGCTGAACTCGGTCGACTACCAGCGCCGCAACGAGACCAACGAGATCTTCATCCCGCCAGGCGAGCGCCTGGGCCAGGAGGTGATCGAGTTCAAGAACGTCACCAAGTCGTTCGGCGACCGCGTGCTGATCGAGGACCTGTCGTTCAAGGTGCCGCCGGGCGCGATCATCGGCGTGATCGGCCCGAACGGCGCCGGCAAGTCCACCCTGATGAAGATGATCATGGGCAAGGAGACGCCGGACTCGGGCGAAGTGAAGCTGGGCCACACCACCAAGCTCGCCTATGTCGACCAGTCGCGCGACGCGCTCGATCCGAAGAACAACGTGTGGCAGGAAGTGTCCGGCGGTTCGGACATCCTCACCATCGGCAACTTCGAGATCCAGTCGCGCGCCTACATCGGTCGCTTCAACTTCAAGGGCACCGACCAGCAGAAGATCGTCGGCAGCCTGTCCGGCGGCGAGCGCGGCCGCCTGCACATGGCCAAGACCCTGCTGCAGGGCGGCAACGTGCTGCTGCTCGACGAGCCGTCCAACGACCTCGACGTGGAAACCCTGCGCGCGCTGGAAGATGCGCTGCTGGAATTCCCCGGCTCGGCGATCGTGATCTCGCATGACCGCTGGTTCCTCGACCGCATCGCCACCCACATCATCGCGTTCGAGGGCGACTCGCACGTGGAGTTCTTCCCCGGCAACTACAACGAGTACGAGGCCGACAAGAAGCGCCGCCTCGGCGACGAAGGCGCGCGGCCGCACCGGGTGAAGTACAAGAAACTCGCCTGACGCCCTGCTCCCTCCCCTGCTTGCCCCAAAGGGACTTCCTTCGGTCGCAGGGGGGGCTGGGGTGGGGGCCTGCTCCCTCCCCTGCTTGCAGGGGAGGGCTGGGGTGGGGTCCTACTCCCTCCCCTGCTTGCAGGGGAGGGTTGGGGTGGGGTCAAGCTCTTCGTCACGCTAGATCAAAAGCTTCACCCCCTCCCGACCTCCCCCTGCGCGCAGGGGGAGGAGCAAAGCTACGGAGATCCCGATGCACTTCATGCAGTCCCTGCAGCAGGCTTGGAAAGACCACGACTCGCTGGTCTGCGTCGGCCTCGACCCGGAGCCGGCGAAGTTCCCCGCACACCTGCGTGATGCGCCGGACGCGGTGTTCGCGTTCTGCCGCGACATCGTCGACGCCACCGCCGACCTGGTCTGCGCGTTCAAGCCGCAGATCGCGCACTTCGCCGCGCTGCGTGCCGAAGACACGCTGGAGCGACTGATCGCGCACATCCACGCAAAACATGCCGGCGTGCCGGTGATCCTCGACGCGAAGCGCGGCGACATCGGCAGCACGGCGCAGCACTACGCCAGCGAGGCGTTCGAGCGCTACCGCGCCGACGCGGTGACGCTGAACCCGTACCTCGGCCGCGACTCGATCCAGCCGTTCCTCGATCATGCCGACAAGGGCGTGATCCTGCTCTGCCGCACCTCCAACCCCGGCGGCGCGGATTTCCAGGCGCTGGACTGCGGCGGCATGCCGCTCTACCTGCGCGTGGCCGAAACCGTCGCCCGCGACTGGAATACGAACGGCAACTGCGCGCTGGTCACCGGTGCCACCTGGCCGGAAGAACTGGGCAAGGTGCGTGCTGCGGTCGGCGAGATGCCGCTGCTGGTACCCGGTATCGGCGCCCAGGGCGGCGACGTGGAAGCGGTGCTGCGCCACGGCCGCAATGCCGACGGCACCGGCCTGCTGATCAGCTCGTCGCGCGCGATCCTGTACGCCGGCCACGGCGAGGATTTCGCCGCGGCTGCGCGTGCCGCCGCCAGCGAACTGCGCGACACCATCAACCGCTGCCGGCGCGGCTGAGCGGGTCGCTCGCCGGCGCCACGGTCAGCCCGTCGCCGTCTTCGCTGCCTGCAACGCCTTCGTCTTCAGGTCCAACGTATCGGCCGCGTCCAGCAGTGCGCGTGCAAAGCTGCGCACCTCGGCCGGACGCAAGGCATACCAGTTGCCATTCTTGCCGGCCTCGTCCACCTTGCGCCCCGCACGGGACACGCAGTGCGGCCGGAAGATCACCATGCCGGTCAACGCTTCCGAGCTGATGTCCGCCGAGACGATCTGCAGGCGCGTTTCATCTTCTTTCTTCACCGAAGTTCTCCCGGGCAGGAATCCGCCCCATCGCAGCTTACGCTACGGGGAGTTCAGCGGGTGTTGCCGCGCGGCACCGACCGGCTTCGACAGGCGCCGTCGCAGCCGGCGCTCGCACGGTTGGAAACAGGGGGCAGCGTGCACTTTTCCGCAACTGGCTTTCCTGAAAGTCGACTCTGCCCCCTGTTTCTCCGCTCGAAGATGATACTGCGCGCCACGTCGCCGCTGCTCCGGTACAGCGTCGCCAGGTTGAACAGCGCGCCGACGTGGGTCGGGTCGAGTGCCAGCGCTTTCAGGTACCAGAGAACTCTGCCATCGCCCATCTACCGTCGCCCCAACCAAGGCAACCTGGGTGGGCAGCAGAGCTAGTCGGCGAGCCGGCTCCACAAGAACTGGTACGCCAGCGCATCCATGTAGGCCGCTTGACGGTTGTCAGCCGCGCCACCATGACCGCCCTCGATGTTCTCGTAGTAGCGCACATGCTTACCAGCGTCATGCATCTTGGCGAACATTTTGCGAGCGTGCCCCGGATGCACGCGGTCGTCGCGAGTTGACGTCAACAGCAGAGTCGGCGGGTAGTCCTTTTTCGGATTGAACAGATGGTAAGGCGAGAACTTACGAATAAATGCCCACTCCTCGGGGATATCCGGATTTCCGTACTCGGCCATCCATGACGCCCCAGCCAGCAGCTTGTTGTAGCGCTTCATGTCCAGCAGCGGCACCTGGCTGATCACCGCGCCGAACAAGTCGGGGTATTGCACAAGCATGTTGCCCGTCAGCAGGCCACCGTTGCTGATACCCCGGATACCCAAGTGCTTTGGCGACGTGATTTTCTGTTCAAACAGGTCCTGCGCAACGGCGCTGAAGTCCTCATAAGCCTTGTGCCGGTTCTGCTTCAATGCTGCGCGATGCCAGCTTGGACCATACTCGCCGCCGCCACGAATGTTGGCGAGCACGTAGACGCCGCCGTCCTCAAGCCAGGCCTTGCCCATGCTTCCGTCGTAAAACGGATAACTGGAGATCTGGAATCCGCCGTAGCCGGAGAGCAAGGTCGGGGCCTTTCCGTCGTACGCAAGCGAAATTGGCCGAACAAGGAAGTATGGAACCCGGGTCCCGTCCCCCGACGTCGCGAACCGCTGCTCGACCACGTGCTTGGAAGCGTCGAACATGGCCGGCTCTCCCCTTATCCGTGTGGGCGTCTTAGCCGGGGCACTCGCATCTGCCAGCAACAAGGTCTTGGGCGTGAGGAGGCCCTCGACGCTCACCCAGATCAGGTCGGACTCGTCTGGCTCGTCGGCGTTCGCGAAGGCTATGCCGTTCTCGGGCACACCCTGCAGCATCGTGTGCTTCCATCCATCGGGCTCATGCGTCAGCACCTCGATCCGCGACTTGACGTCGTCCAGGAGGGTCAGCACCAGGTGGTTGCGCGTTAGCGTCGCGGTCAGCAGCGAACGGCTTTGCGTCGGCTCGAACAGCACATCGAATTCGCGCTTGCCGGCCATGTAGTCGTCGAACTTCGCGGCGAGGTACGCACCCGCCGGGTAAGTCCGTCCGCCAACCTGCCACGGCTCGCGTGGGGTCAAGAAGATCCATTCGCGCTGCACGTTTGCCCCGACGAAGCCGGGCACATCAATTTCGGTCAGCCGACCGTCGGCGCGAAGGTAGAGCTTGGAGGTGAAAAAATCGACACTGCGAACGATGAAATGCCGCTCGAATCCGGTGGTGAGAGAGCGCATCGCGGAAACCCGAGTATCTTTTGGCTCTCCCTCGAACACCACCGCTGCCGACTCCAGTGGCGTGCCGCGCTTCCATTCCTTGACAATGCGCGGGTACCCGGACTCGGTCAACGAACCTTCACCGAAGTCGGTGGTCGCGTACACGGTGTCCCGATCGATCCAGGTGAGTTCCCCCTTGGCTTCCGGCAGCGAGAAACCGCCCTTCACCCATTCCTTGCGCTCGATATCGAACTCCCGGGTCACGGTGGCGTCACTGCCACCGCGGGACAGCTGCACCAGGCAGCGCCGGTATTCGGGCTTGAGGCACTCAGTCCGGTGATGCCACACCCAATTTTCGCCCTCGGCTTCGTTCAACGCGTCGAGATCGATCAGCTTCTGCCATGCCGGCTCTGCCTTGCGGTACTCGGCCAGTGTCGTGCGCCGCCATATCCCGCGAGGGTGCTGCTTGTCCGTCCAGAAGTTGTAGTACCAATCACCTTGCCTGAAGGCGGTCGGAATGCGCTGGTCGGAGCCGAGGACATCCAGCAAGTCAGTTTCAAGTTTCTGGAACCGCGGCGATGAAGCAAGCTCGGACGTGGTGGCCGCATTGTGCTTACGGACCCACTCCAAGGCCCTCGGTGCCTCCACTTCCTCCAGCCAGAGGTAGCTGTCGGTATCTGACTGGCCACCGGCGACCTCGGCCTGTGGTTTGGCCGAGTCGCAGCCAGCCAAGGACATCGCTCCGAGCAACGCGAGCGCGAAGCACGTCATTTTCATAATCATTTGTTGGATCCCAAGGATGAATAGGTTGCCGAACACCACTGCTTTCGACGTGCAGCGGATGGGCAGCGTGTAATCGCGGATCGTGCGTTGCGGCTCGCCGGGTAGTCGCCCCCGCACGCGGGGGGCGGATCAGGCTTAACGGGCGAGGTGCGAATCGAACCATTCCAGGCGCGCGCGGATGTTGTGTTCCTGATTCGCCGGACTGCTCATCGCATGTCCTTCCGCCCAATAGAAGAGATATCTGGCTTCCTTGCCCCTCCGCCACAGGGCCGTGTAGAGATTCTCGAAGCCCACGGGGGAGAAGCCGTCCATCTCTCCAATCCACATCAGAAGTGGCGTATGAATGCGGTCGGCTGCAAAGGCAGGGTCGGCGGCGACATATCTATCAGTCTGGTCCATCGGCGTCCCGCCGAGCCAGGTGGGGTAGTAGGTCGGCTCAAACCTCGAGAACGCGCCGTACACCCCACTGCCCAGATACTCCACAGGGTAGGCGCCGCTCCAGAGATGGCGATAGTCGTTGTCGAAGCCGCCGACCGCGGCGGCCCGGTACCCGCGCCGGTCTTTCAGGGCGGCCAGTGCCGTGATCGTGGCCTGGCTGTACCCGTCGACAAAGATGTTCTCCATGTCGATCGGAACGGCAGCGGACACCTGCTTAAGTATCTCGTCGTAGGTGGCGGCGAGGTCGAGCGCCTTGTCCGTTTTGGGGTCACGGAAAACATAAGGCACCGCCCCATAGATGTAGGCGTAGCCCTTGGAGACGAACACGTCTTCATCCGCCCATGTCGCCAACGCTTGCCCGTTCCGTCTCGGGCAACCGAAGCGCGTGCCACCGGTGGGATACGTCCAGATGATCGCCGGAACCTTGCCGTTGGACAGCAACCTGGGAGCATTCTTCGGCGGCAACACCACGCAGACGCTTCCCGACCATCCGTCCGGGGACGTGAACGCCACATCCATCGTGTCGGGCACCACCACATCCGCAAGCCCGGCATTGATCCGCATGACCGCTCCGGCATCCGACGCGGTAGCGTAGTAAAGCGAAGTGTCCTGCGCCTCGCTCGAGGCCAGCCCCAGGATGCGGTGATTCACTGCCGACAGCACATTTGCGACCTTTCCAGCCGGGACCTGCGCAGTTCCAGCGATCCGGCGGTTGCGCACGTCGAACCAGTGCAGGCTGGTTCCATTCTTGCCGGGTACATCGAGGCGCACATACGGATTGCGGCGCCAGCCAGCCTGCGTCGGTGCGCCTTCGCCCACCACGTCTTCCGCGAAGGGCAACAGCATCGCGCCTGCGGGACAGGCAGCTCCACACCATGCGGCGAATGTTTTCGCCTTGTTCGTCTTCAGATCGACGATCCACGGCTGCGCGGGCGAACCGACCATGAGTTTGCCTTCCGCGGCATGGAGGTATCCCCTCTCCTCATTGATGCCAGCGGTCAGATTGACAGCGCGGTGCTTCGCCAGTCGGTACCAGTCCCATCTTTCTCCCGGACCCTCCTGGCGTGCGTAAATGAACGGTGTACCGTCATGCACCACGATCGGCGAGGTGTAGTTATGGTCGAGGGTGTTGTCGAGGTCGAACGCAATCAGGCCACGCAACCGATAGTCCTGCTGCGTTTGCTTGTCGAGGTCATGGACGACAACCGTGGCAGCATCCGGATTGGAGCGGCCGTTGTGCTCGAAGTACGCAACGAAGCGACCGTCGCCCGAAAGATGCAGGGGCCGACTCGCGCCGAGCCGCGGCGTGCATTGCTCGCACAGGAACCGGAAAGGTTCCGCACCGTCGTCCAGATCCAGCAACGCCGGCAGGCTGCGCACCCGCAGCGAGCGGGAGCCGAACTCGGCCCCCAGGGGGACCTTGCCGCACTCGACATAGCCCACCAGACGCCGCGATCCGGGAACTACCTGGAGTCCGTCGACGGCATAATCCGTAAGCTGCCGCGAGTCCTTGCGCAAGACGTTGTATGCATGTACGGAAGACGAGCGATCGCACGATTCGGTCCCGCCAGCCGGCTTGCCTGTCGATTCCATCACGGTGACTGACGCTTCTCGTCCCGAGATCGCGCGCGTCCACTTGCGGTCGTACGCGCGGATGTAGGTCTGCGCGAGCTGCGTGTTCGGATTACCGTCCCAAACCAAATCCCTGCCGTTTTCAACCGAATAGACGATGGTGTCGTCGTCGATCCATTTTGCATCGATGGCCGTTCGCCCCGATGCCTCGATCCAGCTCAACTGGCGCGTACCGACGTCGTAGATTCCGATACGGTTCTCCGAAGGATTTTCGCCAGCGTGGGCGTAGTGGAACGCCAGCCGCTTGCCCGATGGCGAGAAGCCGATCGGACCGGCGACATCGTCGGGGCCTTGTCCCGGAACCACCTCTCTTACACGCGATCCTTCAGGCGCTTCTGCAGAGAACAGCAGCAGCTGCGCCTTCGGTGCTTCGGCCGGCGTCCGGTTCGCCAGACGGAACGGTCCCGAATGAACGAAGGCGATGAGCTCCCGGTCCGGCGACACCACCGTGTTCTTGATGCTTTCCAGGTCCAGCAGGTCCTCGACCTGAAGCAACCGGCCGTCGCGCCCGGGACGGTGCTCGTTCGCGGCGATGGCCTGACCAAAAAACCATGCCCCGCACGTGACTGCTACGAGCAGCGCCCAGCGCCGGCCGCCGCCGGCGCCGTGTTTGTCGTTACGCATGTTGGATCTCCTAAAGGCTGTTTCGACCGCGCCTGCCGTTGGCGGCGCGGAAGCTATTGATGACGCCGTCCCGCGTCACCATTTCTTGGTGAAGGTCAGCAGCAGGCTGCGTCCGTCCGGATCAGCGTTGGCACTGTCGTATTGCACGCTGGCGCTGCCGACCGCCACAGCCGCCAGTCGCGGCGGATCGCGATCCAGCAGGTTCCGGACCGCCACATTCACCGATGCCCCTTCCAGCAAGCCGGACCAACGCCCGCTGTCGAACCGGTATCCGAAGAAGGCGTTCCAGGTGAGCCAGGCTCCCACCCTTGTGCTGGCGCCAAGCGAACGATCGTCAACCACGGAAGACACGTAGTTCGACGAGATACCCCAAGTCGCCGCGCTCCCAGCCCAGGAAAGCCCCACATTTCCCTTCACCCGTGCCGGCTGAGCCACGCGGCCTACCACGCGGCTCCCTCCGATGCCGGCCGCGAACTGGTCGTAGGCCTTGTCGATGTAAGCGGCGTCCAGGGACACCTGCAGCTGCGACGCATTCAGCGGGATTGCGTACTTCACGGCCAGGTCCAGACCCGTGCGCCTGGACTGGGCGGTATTCATCGCGATGCCCCTGAGCAGCATCGTGACATCTGCCAGCGAGGACTGAGAGCCGGTCGGAAAGTAGGTGGTGTAGTTGAAAAAGCTGTCAGCCCGATCGTAGTAGCTCATGATCGTGGCCGGATCGCGGATGATCTCGCCGTTGTAGCTGTGAAATGCGAAGGTCTCCGGATCGATCAGCGCATACGGTTCGGCGATGCGCGAGCCGTAGTCGATATCGAACCAGGTCAGGCGCGTTGACAGGTTCGGGATGCCGGCTGGCACCAGGTCGATGCCGACGGTCCAGCTCGTCGATTCCTCCGGCTGCAGCGTGGGCTCGGTACCTAGCGCATATCCGGCGGCCGAGCTGCCGCCGGGCGCTTCCGAATCGACGTAATCGACGATCCAGAAGCCGGTGATGTGATCGACCATCTGCTGCAGGCGCGGTGCGCGATACGACGTGCCCCAGGTTCCGCGGAGCGTCACGCCAGGGGCAGGCGACCAGGCCAGGCCGAGCTTCGGGTTGAAGGTGCTGCCGAAATCGCTGTATCGCTCGTAGCGCGCGGCCAGGCTCAGGTCCAGGGATTGAGCAAACGCGGTGGCGTTGCCGTCACCGATCAACGGGAAATAGATTTCGCTGTACAGGGCCTGGACGTGACGGGAGTTCACCCCGTCGAACTGCTTGCCGTCGATCAAGCCGCCCGGCAAGTAGTAGGCCTGATAGCCATCGTGCTTCTCTTCCCGATATTGCCCGCCGAAGACCGCGCGCGCCTGGCCCGCCGAGGTTGTCAGCAACGGCCCTTCGAACTTCGCTTCCGCGCCCCGGATCGCGTCGCGGCTGCGAAACAACATCGACATGGCGTCCGGGCTCAAGTATCCGTACGCGGTACGGCCGTCGAAGCGGTTGTCCGATTGGAACAGGCTCGCTTCGGCCACCCACTCCGCGCCGACGTCTTGTATCAAGCCGATCGCAGCGGACGTCGAAGTGACATCCGTGATGTTCTCCATCAGCAAGCCGCTGTTGGTGATATGCGATGCCTGGCGGTCGGAATAGGTCAGGTCCGCGAACAGTTCGAGCCGCTCGTTGACGTTGAACCCTCCCGTCAGCAATGCGGAACGCTTTTCCGTCTCGGGCAGCAAGTAGGCGACATCGCCGAGGCCTGTCGCAAAGCGGCGGTCACGCGCGTAGAGCGGGTTCTCTCTGCTGTAATCGACCGCGATCAGCGCGTGGGTGCGCTCACTGGATAAGCCCAAAGTATGTCCGGCACTGTAGCTTCCCGCATCGCCATCCTTGCTGCCGTATTGAAGGCGCGATTGGGAGCCGACATAGTCCCGGTCCAGGATGATGTTCACCACTCCCGCGATGGCATCCGACCCGTAAACCGCCGACGCACCATCCGTCAGGACCTCGACCCGATCCAATGCCGCGCCAGAGATGGAAGAAAGATCGACGAAATCCCCCGTCGTCCCAGAGGGTGCTATACGACGGCCGTTGAGAAGAACCAGAGACGCTTCGGCCCCGGTATTCCTGAGGTTGATCGCTGCACCACCTGCCCCGCTTCCGCCGGTACCTGCGCGGTCAGGCGACACGGTGCCGCCGAAGTTCTGCGGCAATTGCTGGATGTACTCGACGATGGTCGGGAAACCCTGTTGATCCAACTGTTCCCGAGTGACGCTCGTTATCGGCGAGAACTTCTGTGGAATATTGCGCAGGTTGCTGCCCGTAGCTGTGACAATGACTTTCTGCAATTCCACTGGATCAGCGTCATTCCCCCTTTGGGACGACGTCGGTTGATCTTCTCGTTTCCCGGTTTGTTGCGTACGCGGCGGCAGCGCTTTCAGCACAAATGTTTTGCCATTCGCGCGTTCCAAACCAATGCCCGAGCCTTCCAGCAATCGCGCCAGCGCTGCCGACGGGGCGAGTGCGCCGCTGAGCGTACGCACTTGCTTCCCTGCCACCAGTTCCTGCCGATACAGCACCTGCACACCGCTTTGCGTGCTGAACTTCTCCAGCGCGGCGCCCAGATCGCCCGCTGCAATATTGAAATTGACGACGGTTTCGCTCGATGTCTCTGCTTCTGCGGCGACGGCGTAGACCGGCAGACAGGCCGCGATGGCAACGGCCAGTGCCAGGGCTTTGCAGGAACTGCGGCTGACACTTGCAGCGCGCTTGTGACGGTAAAGCATGAAGGTTTCTCCCCATAGGGTGCGGGCGCCATGCCCGCACTCTCCCCTATGGAAAGTTGATGCCGGGAAACCCAAACCCCCTACCTGCTTGTACGAAACTCGTGCTGCGGCAGAGTCACTTCGGCTGCAACACCAGCTCGTCGCCGCTGCGAGCCACGCGCACCGGCAGGATCAAGCTTGCCGCATCTGCGATCGAAGCACTGTCCCCGGCACGGAAGGTACCGCTGAGTTGCACATTGGCGAGGCGCGGGTCGCCCAGGCGCAGCTTTCTGGGCGAATAACGATTGGCTTCGGCGATGACTTCGGCCAGCGGCGTGCCACGGAACCGCAGCCAGCCATCGAGCCAGGCCTCGGCCGACGCGGGATCGATCGACGCGATGGCGACACCGGTGCGGCTCGAGATCACCGCCCGTTCGTCCGGCCGCAGGCGGTAGCGCTCGTCACCGTGCGCGATTTCCACGCTGCCTTGCAGCAGCGTGACGCTGGTGCTGTCCCGTTCGCGGCGCACCTGGAAACGCGTACCCAGCGCGGTCACCGTGTCGTGGCCAACGCTGACCACGAACGGCCTTGCGGCATCGTGCGCCACCTCGAACTGGGCCTCGCCCCGGCGAAGCGCCACCGCCCGGCGATGATTCGAGTAGCTGACCTGCACGACGGAGTCCGTATTGAGCACGATTTCCGTGCCGTCGGCCATGGTTTCCGTGCGCTGCTCTCCCAGCGCCGTCGCATACGCCACCGGCGGCGGCGTCACCACGAGCCGGCTGAAGAAAAATCCCGCGCCGACCAGTGCCACCAGCGACGCGGCTAGGGCCATCAGCCGTCGCGGCGGCAACCAGCGTCGACGATTCAGTGCCGCGAGATCCGCCGTCTTCAGCGCCTGCAGTTCGGGATCGTCAGCCAGGTCACCGGCACGGTCCCACAGACGCTGCTGATCGGCATAGGCCCGGGCATGACCGGGATCGGCATCGAGCCAGGCATTGCGGCTGCGGCGCTCGGCCAGCGACGCAACGTGCCGCCTGACGAAATACTCGGCAGCCTGTTCCGCGATGGGGTTTCTGTTCTTGTCCATATGCGTATCGATGCCTAGAAATCCCTGTCCCCTACCGCGGCGCGGCAGGCAACCAACGCTTTCGTGATGTGCTTCTCCACCATCTTCACCGAGATATCCATCTGCGCCGCGATCTGGGCGTAGTTCAGTCCGTCGAACCGGCTCAGCATGAAGGCCAGCCGGCATCTGGGCGGGAGTTCGACGAGGGTGCGCTTGAGCAGCCTGTCGATCGCCTGGCGGGCATCCACCGTGACCTCGACCGGAGGTTCCGGCGCCCGCAAGTGCATGGTGTCTTCCAGCGACACGTGATGGTTTGCGTGGTGTCGCCGGCGGACGCGGTGGTGCTCGAAAATCAGGTTGTTGGCGATGCGGAACAGCATCGACTTGCGGTCTTCGATGTCCTCGGCGTCCCGATAATGCATCATCCGGGTCAACGTCTCCTGCGCCAGGTCCGCAGCCGCCTCGCCGTCGCGCAACCGCCTGCGCAGGTACTGCAGGAGTTCGTCACGATGTTCGGCCACAGCGGCATCGAAAGCGTCCCGGGCACTCGCAGCGCCCGGGGTCGGCTGCTGGTCGACGGCGGTGTCAGACTGGCTCATTCGCGCTCGGGCTCGCTCGCTGAAAGACGCAACGCCCACATCCCGGGTGAGCGCGTCGGGCGGACAGAGAACAGGAACGGTCCCAGCATTCACCACGCACCCCCTTCCGTGCAAGCGTAAAAAGGGCATGCGTGCGCGGTACTTCGATTGGCTTCGCCATTTGCCAAGACCGTCTCCGCCCAGGGAACCGGGGCCACCGACGCGGTACCCCTGAACTGTCTGATGACAAGCGGGGGAAACCCCCTACCTCCGATATCTCGCGTCGATCCCGGTATCCGGCTGGCCGGATCCGCGCCTTCCGGCGCGCTTCAGCCCGGCCGGCAGGCCGCTTCCGCTGCGCCGGGCGCCGTGTGCAGCCAGCGCCGGCGCAGCCAGCGCTCGCAGGGGAGCGACAGCCAGCGTGCGACGAGCGCACCCAATCCCCAGCTCAGCACGAACGCCGGCAAGTACCAGAGAAAGGCGCTGCGCGGCTCGGCGCCGCTGAAGCGGTACAGCCCCACGATGGCGAACACCACGAACATGTGGCTCAGGTAGATCTCGTAGCTCAGCCGACCCCAGCTGCACAGCCAGCGCGCTGCGCGCGGGACCCGCGGCGGCGCGCTGCGCAGCGCAACCAACAGCGCCAGCGTGGAACCGGTCAGCAGCAGCATCACGCCCTGGTGCAGCAGCGGCCACAGCCAGTGGCCGCCGAGCGTGGCAGCGAGCAGGCCGAACGTGCCGCCCCAGCGCAACGCACGGCATGCGCGCGGTGTCGGCCGTGGTCGGTGCCCCAGCCACAGCGCGCCGAGGATGCCGGTGGCGATCGCCGCCATGCCGGGCAGATAGGCCTTCTCCTGCCAGATCTCGTTGCCTTCCAGCGCGGCACGCGTCCACGGCAGCGACAGCGCGAGCACCAGCAGCAGCGGCGCCAGCACCCGCGTGCGCCGGGTCAGCAGGCAGGCCAGCGGAAAGCCGAGGTAGAACACTTCCTCGATGGACAGCGACCACAGCACGTCCCAGTTGCCCGGCAGGTAGCCGGTCCGGCCTTCGTACCAGTTCAGGTGCAGGCCCAGCGCGGCCAGCGTCGCCCCGCCCAGCGACTGGCCGGGCCGATCGATGACGTAGCCCTCCATGCCCAGTCCATGCAGCACGGCCAGCACCACGACCAGCGCGAGCAGGCAGGGCACGATGCGGGCGAAGCGGCGCGCATAGAAGGCGCGCAGATCGATCTGCGCCAGCGTGCCCCAGCGCTCCAGCGCGTTGCCGGCGATCAGGAAGCCGGAGATCACGAAGAACACGAACACCGCTTCGTAGCCGTTGTAGTTGAGCGCCTGCAGCAGGCGCACCGGCAGCACGTCCGCCAGGGCCGAGGCCTTCAGCGGCATGCGCATCGGCAGGCCCAGGTGGTTGAGCAGCACGAACACGATCGCCAGGCCGCGCAGCAGATCGATGCCGGGGTTGCGGGCCAGCGCGTCGTCGCGCGCACCCGATCGGGTTGGTTCCGCTGGCAGCATCCGGGTCACTCGCGTCAGGGGTGCCGCATCATCCGCGATGCACTACGCCATGGACAAGCGATCGCGGCAGCCGGTGCGCGTCACTCGTCCTGCACGTCCATCCCCGGAAACAGCACGTCGGTGTAGCCGAACTTGCCGAAGTCGGTGATGCGCGACGGATACAGCCGGCCGATCAGGTGGTCGCATTCGTGCTGTACCACGCGTGCATGGAAGCCTTCGGCGCGGCGGTCGATCGGCGCGCCCTGCGGATCGATGCCCTGATAGCGGATCAGCGTGTAGCGGTTCACCGCACCGCGCAGGCCGGGCACCGACAGGCAGCCTTCCCAGCCTTCCTCCATGTCCTGCGACAACGGCGTGATCGCCGGATTGAGCAGGATCGTGCGCGGCACTTCCGGAGCATCGGGATAGCGCTCGGAATGCTCGAAGCCGAAGATCACCAGCTGCAGATCGACACCGATCTGCGGTGCGGCCAGGCCGACCCCGCCGGCGGCCTGCATGGTCTCGAACATGTCGGCGACCAGCGCGTCGAGTTCGGCGCTGCCGACCATCGCATCGGGCACCGGCGGCGCGATGCGCAGCAGGCGCGGGTCGCCCATCTTCAGGATTTCACGGATCATGCGCCGCCTCGTCGTCGGTCCGGGATCTTGAGGGTTGAGGGTGTCACCGCGCGAATGAACGCCGGCCATGTCAGCGGCCGCCGAACACCTTCTTCAACAGGTCGGTGGTGCGCGCGGCGGGGTTCTGGCGGATCGACTGCTCCTGCTCGGCGATGGTGGCGAACAGGCCGTCCAGCGTCTTCGCGGTCACGTAGTCGTCGAGGTCCAGCGGGCTGCCGCCCTTGCTCGACTTGCCCGACTTACCGCCGAGCGCATCCAGCGCACTGCCCAGTTCACCGCCCATGCCGCCGGCGGTGAACGCCTTGTACTTCTGGGTGACGCCCACGCTGTCGGTGGCCTTGGCCACGATCGGACGGATGCGCGCGGTCAGCGCATCGCCGGCCACGCGGCGGAAGAAATCGGTGGCCGCGTGGTCGCCGCCGGTGAGGATGCCGCGCGCGTCATCGAGCGTCATCTGGCGGATCGCGTCGCCGAAGATGCCGGCCACCTGCGGCACCGCCTTCTCCGCGGCGCGGTTCATGCTCAGCTCGAACGCGTCGACCTTGGCGCCCTGCCCCAGCTGGCGCGCCAGCTTGCCGGCCTGCTCGAGCTTGCCCGGCAGCGGGATGCGCACCTTGCTGTTGTTCCAGAAGCCGCCGTCGCGGCCCAGGCTGTTGATCGCGTTGGTGGTGCTCTTGGCCAGCGCCTCCTTCAGCCCGGCGGCGATGTCGCTGGTCGGCAGGTTGCTGCCCGGTTGTGACGGATTCGATGCGTGCGTCGACTG
Organism: Rhodanobacter sp. KK11; assembly: GCF_033345435.1. Lineage (NCBI taxonomy): Bacteria > Pseudomonadati > Pseudomonadota > Gammaproteobacteria > Lysobacterales > Rhodanobacteraceae > Rhodanobacter > Rhodanobacter sp. KK11. The sequence goes on along the minus strand of NZ_JAWPMI010000001.1, from coordinate 664,152 downwards.
CTTGACCTTGTTCAGCAGGTCCTTGAACTGGCCCGAGCCGACAGCCGCAACCGGCAGGGCGGCGACAGCGAGAACGATGCCCGGCAAGGCGCGGCGGATCGCAATGCGCATGACGAATTCCTTGTGGTCGGCGGGCGGCCAGTGTAGCGCCGCCGCCTCGTCACGGCGTGACGACGCCGGCCGCGCTATTCGACCAATGGCTAATGCCGCCCGACCGATTTTGGGATTGACCGCCGCCGCCGGCGGGATGACTCTTGCGGCATCGTCGAGGAGGGTCCGCCCATGCAAGCCGCCGTCATGCCCCAACCCAGCCCGGCCAGCAAGATATTGTGGGTCGCCATCGCCATCGTCGGCGCGTTTTGCCTGGGCGTGGTCGCCCTGCGCCGCGGCGAGCCGATCAACGCGATCTGGCTGGTCGCCGCTGCGATCGCGATCTTCGTGATCGGCTACCGCTTCTACGGCAAGTTCGTCGAACACTCCGTGCTGAAACTGGATCCCACCCGCGCGCCGCCCTCGGTGCTGCGCAACGACGGCCTCGACTACGTGCCGACCGACAAGTGGGTGGTGTTCGGCCACCACTTCGCCGCGATCGCTGGCGCCGGCCCGCTGGTGGGCCCGGTGCTGGCCGCGCAGATGGGCTACCTGCCCGGCACGCTGTGGATCCTGTTCGGCGTGGTGTTCGCCGGCGCGGTGCAGGACTTCATGATCCTCGGCCTCTCGCTGCGCCGCGACGCCCGTTCGCTCGGCCACATGCTGCGCGAGGAGCTGGGCCCGCTGCCCGGCATCGTGGCGATGATCGGCGTGCTGGTGCTGATGATGATCGTGCTGGCCGTGCTGGCGCTGGTGGTGGTCAAGGCGCTCACGCACAGTCCGTGGGGCACCTTCACCGTGGCCGCCACCATCCCGATCGCGCTGCTGATGGGCGGCTACATGCGCTGGTTCCGGCCGGGGCGGATCCTGGAGGTGTCGCTGATCGGCCTGGTGCTGCTGCTGGCCTCGATCTGGGCCGGCAAGCACGTGGCCGACTCCGCCACGCTGGCGCCGCTGTTCGACTTCGACGCCAAGGCGCTGGCCTGGCTGCTGATCGCCTATGGCTCCTGCGCCTCGGTGCTGCCGGTGTGGCTGCTGCTGGCACCGCGCGATTACCTCAGCACCTTCCTCAAGATCGGCACCATCGCGCTGCTGGCGCTGGCGATCTTCCTGGCCGCGCCGATGCTGCAGCTGCCGGCGGTGACCAAGTTCATCGACGGCACCGGCCCGGTGTTCGCCGGCAACCTGTTCCCGTTCCTGTTCATCACCATCGCCTGCGGTGCGGTATCGGGCTGGCATTCGATCATCGCCTCCGGCACCACGCCCAAACTGCTGGCCAACGAGGGCCAGGCGCGCATGGTCGGCTACGGCGGCATGCTGATGGAGGCGTTCGTGGCGATCATGGCGCTGGTCGCCGCGGCCTCGCTGCACCCGGGCGTGTACTTCGCGATGAACTCGCCGGGCGCGATCGTCGGCACCACCGTGCAGGAAGCGGCCACCGCGATCAGCCAGTGGGGCTTCGTGGTGACCCCGGACGAACTGCTGCAGACCGCGAAGGACATCGGCGAAAGCAGCATCCTCGGCCGTGCCGGCGGCGCGCCGACGCTGGCGGTGGGCATGGCCCAGCTGCTGCACAACATCATCCCCGGCGAAGGCATGGTGGCGTTCTGGTACCACTACGCGATCCTGTTCGAGGCGCTGTTCATCCTTACCACCGTGGACGCCGGCACCCGCGTGGGCCGCTTCATGATCCAGGAGATCGCCGGCCTGATCCACAAGCCGCTGCAGGAAACCGAATCGTGGACCGGCAATCTGCTGGCCACTGCAGTCTGCGTGGCGCTGTGGGGCTACTTCCTGTACCAGGGTGCGGTCGACCCGCTGGGCGGCATCAACACCCTGTGGCCGCTGTTCGGCATCGCCAACCAGATGCTGGCCGCGATCGCGCTGATGCTGGCCACCGTGGTGGTGGTGAAGCTCAAGCGCGAGCGCTACGTGTGGGTGCCGGGCATTCCTGCGCTGTGGCTGATCGTCTGCACGCTCACCGCCGGCTACGAGAAGCTGGTCGGCCCGATCAGCTTCACCGCCGCCGCCAACAAGTACGCGGCTGCGATGCAGCAGGGCCAGCTGCTGGCGCCGGCCAAGTCGGCGGCGGAGATGCAGCGGATCGTCACCAACAACTACGTGGACATGGTGATGACCGGCCTGTTCATGGCGCTGGTGGTGGCGATGGTGATCTTCTGCCTGCGCGTGCTGGTCAAGGCCTGGCAGACCAACCATCCGACCGCGCACGAGGAACCGTACGTGGCGCTGAGCAGCGTAGCCGGCTGAGGGCAACGCCATGAACGCGAGCTTCCAATCGGTGCGCAAGTGGGCGGTGCAAACCGCCCGCCTGTGCTGCGGCGTGCCCGACTACGACGTCTACGTGAAGCACCTGCGCGAGCACCACCCCGAGCGTCAGGTGCCCAGCTACGCGGAGTTCTTCCGCGAACGCCAGGAAGCGCGCTACAAGGGCGGCGGCGGGCGCTGCTGCTGAAAGACCGCCGCGACGTTGCACGAACCTGCCGGCAGGCCATGCTCTCGACGGCCACCGATCCCCGTCAAGGAGCATCGCCCGCCGGCAGGTTCCTGCGCCCGCGCGCTTGCGGCGACCGTGCCGGTGCGCACTGGTCAACCGCGCGCAAGTGAGGACAATGGACGGCTTGCCCGTCCCTGTCCCGTCATGCCCGAGAACACGAACCCCCCACTTTCCCCGCACGAGGCTGGTCCGGTGCCGCATCACCCCGGCCTGCGCGTCATCGCGGTCTACGAGATCATCAAGACTGCCTGCCTGGTGCTGGTGGCGATGGCGGCGTTCCATCTCGATCGCCAGCAGAGCTTCGAGCAGCTGGTGCACTGGCTGGAACACCTTTCGCTGAGCGACAGCAATGGCCTGCGCTGGAAGCTGGTCGGCCTGCTGCAGGATTTCGGGCCCAGCCGCTTCGTGGCGGTCGGCGCCGTCGCGCTCGGCTACGCCGTGCTGTTCGGCATCGAAGGCGTCGGCCTGTGGCTGGGCAAGTACTGGGCCGAATGGTTCACCGTGATCGCCACCGGCTCGCTGGTCCCACTGGAGTTGTACGAGACGCTGCACCGCTTTGGCTGGCTCAAGCTGGCCACGCTGACCGGCAACGCCGCAATCGTGGTGTATCTGGTGCGCATCGCCCTGCAGACGCGGACCATGCGGCAAGCGCTGAGGCATCACACCCCGTGATGCACGACCTCGGCGGATAGCGTTGCCCGCCGCGGCATCAGCTCGACCAGATACATCGCGGCCAGGATCAGACCGCCGCCGAGTACCATGCGCCAACTCAGTACGTCGCTGCCGAGCAGCACCGCGAATGCGGCGGCGAACACCGGCTCGGTGGTCATCACGATCGCCGCGCGGGCAGCCGGCAGGTGCGACTGCGCCCAGGTCTGCATCAGCATAGCGCCGGCGCCGGCGATCAGCGCCATGTACAGCACGGCGAACCAGGCGCTGCGGTCGGGCGGCAGCACCGGCCCGTGCGGCGCGGTGGCAAGCAGGCAGACCGCGGCGATCGCCACCATCTGCACCGCCGACAGGCCGAACGCCTCGCCTTGCCGCGACCACTGGCCGAGCAGCACGATGTGCAACGCATACAGCGCGGCCGAGGCCAGGGTCAGCCACACGCCCAGGTCGACCGAGACGCCGTTGAGCGAGAGCAGCGCCAGCCCGGCGGTGGACAGCGCCACCGCCAGCCACACCACGCCGGCCATGTGCTGACCGAGCAGCAGCAGCGCCAGGATCGGCGTGAACACCACATACATGCCTGTGGCGAAGCCGCTGACGCTGGGCGCGATCAAGGACAGCCCCCAGGTCTGCAGCAACTGGCCGGTGCCGTAGATCACGCCGAGCACCAAGCCATGCAGCACCTGCTGGCGGCCGAGCCGCCACACCGGCCGCGCGAACAGCACCAGCATCGCCACGGCGGCGATCATGAAGCGCACGGCCAGGAAATCCGCCACCGGCATGCGCCCGACCACGTCCTTGATCAGCACGAAGGTGGAGCCCCATACGGCGGTCATCGCCAACAGACCGAGGGTGGCGAGGGTGGTGACGGTGCGGGAATTCATCAAAGAAGAGCGGAGCGCGAGAAAAGGCCAGTGTGCCGCAACCCCGACGGCGGGTACATGCGTGAATCGTGGTCAACGAAGTACGGGACGAGACGCACCCGCCCCTCGCCGATCACCCGGTGTCCGCTTTTTTCACCCGCAACAACCGCCACAACTGGCCCGGAATCTGCAGCAGGAAATGCCCCCAGATGCCCAGCCACACCACGCCGGCGGTCAGCGGATTGCGCGCGGCCGGATCGTGCTTGCGGAACCAGCGCCACATGCCGCGGTGCTTGTGGCGGCTGACGAACACCGGGCGGTGCCGGCTGGAACTGCCCTTGCCGTGCTGCACGCGCACGTCGCCGGCCAGCAGCACCTGGTAGCCGAGATTGCGCACGCGGCGGCACAGGTCCAGGTCTTCGCAATGCAGGAAGTAGTCTTCGTCGAAACCGCCCAGGCGCTGGAACATCGCGCGCGGCATCAGCATCACCGCGCCCGACACCGCCTCGGCCTCGACCACTTCGGCCGGGATCTCCCGCTCGATGTTGATCTTCTCGCCGGGGCGGTCGAACAGGCTGTTGAGCGAACGCCGCAGCAGCGGGTCGCGGCGCCACGACGCGGGGTCAGGGCGGCCGTCGGCATCGCACACCACCGCGCCGATCAGGCCGGCCTCGGGCTGCTCGGAGAGCAGGTCCAGCAGGCGCTGCAGATCGTCCTGTCGCAACAGGCAGTCGGGGTTGAGGATCAGCAATGCCTGGCCCTGCGCCTGCTTCGCGGCGAGATTCGCCGCCGGGCCGAAGCCGAGGTTGCGGTAGTTGTAGATCACCTTGAGCCGCGTGTCGTGCGCATGCGCACGTTCGATCGCCTCGGGAATGCCGTCGTGCGAATCGTTGTCGACCAGGATCAGTTCCAGCGGCAGCGTGCTGGCCAGCACGCTGCGCACGCACTCGCGCAGCGTCGGGCCACTGTCGGCAGACACCACGACCACGCTGAGTGCGAGCGTGAACGGCGAGCGGTGGGAAGCAGGTATATCCACGCGGCAAGTATGCGCGGAGACGCGCGAGGGGAGAACTGTCCGCGACATCATGACCCGGAATTCATGGCTCGCCGCGGCTTCACGTTCCTTCCACCTCGTCCTCGCCGAGCACCGCCGACAACGCCAGCGGCATGTCGTCGTCGCGGCGGGCCAGCCACGGCTCCCCGCGATACCAGCCGCCCAGTTGCCAGCCGCGCAGGCGATGTTGCCGCTGGCGCTGGCGGTCCCACAGCAGCACGCCGCGGTCGCCGCCGAGGCGAGCGGCGAACCAGCGTCCGCAGGGGCTGAAGGCAGCCTGCGCGTCGACGCCATCGATGCGCGGGCCCGCTTCGAAGGAGTACCCGCCACCGTGGTAGACCACGCGACCGTCAAGCGGGTCGGCCAGTTCGCCTGCGACGATCCATGCCGGCGGTTGCAGTTCGATGATTTCCGCCGCCGGACCGATCGGCGCCATCGCCAGCTCGGGCCACTCGGCGGACGGCACCGCCGGTGCGCGGCGCAGCTCGCGGTCGAGCCACGCGTCCAGGCCGGCCAGCAGCGTGTAGCCGGCCAGCGCGCCCAGCAGGGCCGCGCCCCAGGCAAGCACGTCGCCGCCCAGTGCCCGTTGCAGCGCGAACAGCACCCCGGGCAGGCCCCAGCGCAAGGCGCGCCGGATCAAGGCAGCCTGTTCCCCGGCAAGCCGGTACTGCAGCAGGGTCACCGCGGCCGCCAGCGACAGCAGCAACGGCAGGCCCAGCCACCACGGCAGCAGCGCCAGCAGGATCGGCCAGGCCGCCAGCGACAGCACGGCGCGCCATGCCGGCCGGCGCCAGGCCATCTTCAGTGCCTCGCGGCGCGGCGGGCGATCAGCCGCACCACACGCGGGCATTGCGGAACATGCGCATCCATGGCGAATCCTCGCCCCACGATTCCGGATGCCAGCTCAGCTGCACGCTGCGGAACACGCGCTCGGGGTGCGGCATCATGATCGTCACGCGGCCGTCGGCGGCGGTGAAGCCAGCCAGGCCACCGGGCGAGCCGTTGGTGTTGAGCGGGAAGCTCTCGGTCGGCTTGCCGCGGTTGTCGACGAAGCGCACCGCACCGTTCGACTTCGACGGACTGCAGGCGTGCGGGAAACTTACCCGGCCTTCGCCGTGCGCCACCGCCACCGGAATCCGCGAGCCGGCCATGCCCTTGAAGAAGATGCTCGACGTGTCGAGGATCTCCAGCGTGGCCAGGCGCGCCTCGTACTGTTCGGACGCGTTGCGCAGGAACTTCGGCCAGTGCTGCGCGCCGGGAATGATCTCCTTCAGCTGCGCCAGCATCTGGCAGCCGTTGCACACGCCCAGTGCGAACTTCGTCGGATCGGCGAAGAACGCGGCAAACTGCGCGCGCAGCATGTCGTTGTACAGGATCGAGGTGGCCCAGCCGCGGCCGGCACCGAGCACGTCGCCGTAGGAGAAGCCGCCGCAGGCCGCAAAGCCGCGGAAGTCCGCCAGCCTGATCCGGCCGCTGGCCAGATCGGACATGTGCACGTCGACCGCGTCGAAACCGGCGCGGGTGAACGCGGCGGACATCTCGACCTGGCCGTTGACACCCTGCTCGCGCAAAATCGCGATGCGCGGGCGCTCGCCCTTGCCGAGGAACGGTGCGGCAACGTCCTGCGCCGGATCGAAGGTGAGCTTCGGGCTGATGCCCGGATCGGCGTCGTCGAGCCGCCACTCCGACTCCGCGTCGGCGGTGAGCGGGTTGTCGCGCAGGCGCTGCATCGCGTGGCTGGTCTCGTTCCACGCCTTGAACAGCGTGCTCCAGTGCCACTTGAACAAGGTCTCGTCGCCGAGGAACAGCTTGATCCCCAGCTTCTCCTTCGGGCGGCCGATGCGGTGGCTGATGCCGGCCAGCTCGTACTTGATCAACAGCGCTTCGAACGCCTCGCGGTTGGCTTCGGCCACCTGCACCACCGCGCCGAGTTCCTCGTTGAACAGCGCGCGCAAGGTCGCCTCGGCCCAGCCGTCCAGATGGATTTCCAGGCCGCAGTGGCCGGCGAACGCCATCTCCAGCAAGGTGGTGATGACGCCGCCGTCGGAGCGGTCGTGATAGGCCAGCAGCAGGCCGCCCGCGTTCGCTTCCTGGATCAGCTGGAACATCGCCTTCAGCCGCTTCGCGTCGTCCAGGTTCGGCGGCACGCCACCGGAACGGTTGAACACCTGGGTCAGCGCGGAACAGCCGAGGCGGTCGCGTCCGGCGCCCAGGTCGATCAGCCACAACGCGGAGTCGCCCCGATCGAGCTTGAGCTGCGGCGTGAGCGTGCGGCGCACGTCGGCCACCCGGGCGAAACCGGTAACCACCAGCGACACCGGCGATACCGTGCGCTGCGCGGTGCCGCCGTCCTGCCACACGGTCTGCATCGACAGCGAGTCCTTGCCGACCGGGATCGAGATCTCCAGTTCGGGGCACAGCTCCATGCCGATCGCCTTGACCGCATCGAACAGCGCGGCGTCCTCGCCAGGATGATTCACCGCGGCCATCCAGTTCGCCGACAGGCGGATCTCGCCCAGGGACCCGATCGGCGCCGCGGCCAGGTTGGTGATCGCCTCGCCGACCGTCAGCCGCGCCGCGTCGGCACTGGAGAGCAGGGCCACCGGCGCACGTTCGGCCATCGCCATCGCCTCGCCGGCGTAGCCGTCGAAGTCGGCGAGGGTCACCGCGCAATCGGCCACCGGCACCTGCCACGGGCCGACCATCGGGTCGCGCGCGTTCAGGCCGCCGACGGTGCGGTCGCCGATGGTGATCAGGAAACTCTTGCTGCCCACGGTGGGCAGACGCAACACGCGCAGCAGCGCCTCGTCCATGCCGATGCCGGTGAGGTCAGGCACCAGGTTGACGCGCGGCTTGCCGCGCTGCGCGTCGCGATGCATCCGCGGCGGCTTGCCGAACAGCACGTCCATCGGCAGGTCGATCACGGTCAACTCGCGGCGCGGGTCAGTCAGCAGCAGCCGGCGCTCCGCCGTGGCGTCGCCGACCACCGCGTACGGGCAGCGTTCGCGGACGCACATCGCCTCGAACTCGACCAGGTTTTCCGGCGCGATCGCCAGCACGTAGCGCTCCTGCGATTCGTTGCTCCACACCTGCATCGGCGACAGCGAGGGATCGTCGCAGGGAATCTTCGACAGGTCGATCACGCCGCCGACGCCGGCGTCGTTGAGCAGTTCGGGAATCGCGTTGGACAGGCCGCCGGCGCCGACGTCGTGCACGCTGACGATCGGGTTGTGCTCGCCGCGCGCCCAGCAGGCGTCGATCACTTCCTGGCAGCGCCGCTCCATCTCGGCGTTGTCGCGCTGCACCGAGGCGAAATCCAGTTCCGCGCTCGACGCACCGCCGGCGACCGACGAGGCCGCGCCGCCGCCCAGCCCGATCAGCATCGCCGGGCCGCCCAGCACGATCACCTTGTGGCCCGGCTGCACCGCATGCTTCAGCACGTGGCCGGGGCGCAGGTTGGCCAGCCCGCCGGCGAGCATGATCGGCTTGTCGTAGCCGCGGCGCAGGCCGGGTTCGGCGGTCTCGTGCTCGTAGCTGCGGAAATAGCCGCCCAGGCAGGCGCGGCCGAATTCGTTGTTGAACGCGGCGGCGCCGAGCGGGCCGTCGCGCATGATCTCGAACGCGCTGGCCATGCGCGGCGGCAGCGGGCGATCCACTTCCCACGGCCGCGGCAGGCCGGGAATGCGCAGGTCGGACACCGAGAAACCGGTGAGTCCGGCCTTCGGCTTGCCGCCGCGGCCGGTCGCGCCCTCATCGCGGATCTCGCCGCCGGCGCCGGTGGCGGCGCCCGGCCACGGCGCGATCGCGGTGGGATGGTTGTGCGTCTCCACCTTGATCGCGTAGTCGATGCGTTCCTCGTGGCCGCGCCACACGCCGTCGGCCGGGTCGGCGAAGAAGCGCTTGCCTGCGCTGCCTTCGATCACGGCCGCGTTGTCCGAGTACGCGGACAAGGTATGCGCGGGCGACTGCTGGTGAGTGTGCTTGATCATGCCGAACAGGCTCTTGTCCTGCTCCGCGCCGTCGACCGTCCAACTGGCGTTGAACACCTTGTGCCGGCAATGCTCGGAATTCGCCTGGGCGAACATGAAAAGCTCGGCATCGGTGGGATCGCGGCCGAGTTCGGCGTAGCGATCGGCCAGGTAGTCGATCTCGTCGTCGGCCAGCGCCAGGCCCAGCCGTACGTTTGCCGCGGCCAGCGCGGCCTGCGGCTCGGCGCCGAGCGCCACGTGCACCAGGTCGCCGGGCGAGCCGGCCAGGAACAGGCCTTGCGCATCCTCGATCCGCTGCAGCACCGACTGCGTCATCGCATCGTGCAGCACCGCCATGATCGCGGCATGGTCCGGCGCCTCGGCCGGCGGCAGGCCGGCCACCTGCCAGGCCAGCCCGCGCTCGACTCGGCGTACGTCGAAACCGGCGCCATGCAGGATGTCGGTGGCCTTGCTCGACCACGGCGAGATCGTGCCCAGCCGCGGCACCACCCACAATGTGGCCGGCTCCGGTGCGGCGTCCTTCGCCTCCAGCACGGCCAGCAGGCGCTGGCGCAGCTCGCCCGCGGGCTCCACCGCGGCGTCGATGAAGTAGACGAACCACGTGGCCTGCACCCGCACACCCCGGTGCAGCGCGTCGAGGCGGGCGTTGAGGCGTTCGAGTCGGAACGGCGAAAGGGCGCTCTGCCCGTCGAGGACGATCATGCGGGGAACGGGACCGTGGCGAGAGAAACGCCCATTCTACCCTATGCTGCAATACGGCATGGCTTCCCGTACGCTCGACTGCGGCCGCGGCTTTTACCCCTCCCGCTGCTTGCAGGGGGAGGCCGGGAGGGGGTAAGGCCTTTGACTTTTCGCTGTGGCAAGACCGAAGAGCACCCCACCCCAGCCCTCCCCTGCCTTGCAGGGGAGGGAGCAAGACGCGCAGCTTCGAGACCGGTCCCTCCCCCTGCGCAGCAGGGGGAGGTCAGGAGGGGGTGCGCTTATGATCTTGGCTTGACCGAAGAGCGACCCCACCCCAGCCCTCCCCTGCTACACAGGGGAGGGAGGCAGCAGGCCTCAGCCGCCCTGCTTCAGCGCTTGCAACAGCTGCTCCGGCGTGACGTAGCCGCCCAGCACGCGCCCATCCGGGCCGTAGATCGCCGGGGTGCCGTTGACGCCGAGCTTCACGCCCAGCTCGAACTGGTCCTTGACCGGGTTGGCGCAGGTCGCCGGCGCCGGGGCACGGCCTTCCTTCGCCGCGGTGAACGCGGCCTTGCGATCCTTCGCGCACCACACCGAGACCATCTCGGTATAGGTCGGCGTGGGCCGCCCGGCGGTGGTCACCAGCCCTTCGCGCGGCCACGCCAGGTATTCCACCGCGATGCCTTCCTTGTTGAACGCGGCGATGTGCTCGTGCAGCGCGCGGCAGAAGCCGCAGTTGACGTCGGTGAACACGCTGATCGTGTACTTCGGGTTCGGCGGCGCGAACACGATGCGCTCGGACGCCGGCACCTTGGCCAGTTCGGCCTTGCGGAAGCGCGCCCAGGCGGCGTCGCCGAGGTTGCGCTTGCTCTGCAGGTCGAGCAGGTCGCCGTGCATCACGTAGCGGCCGTCGCTGCTGACGTACAGCATCTGGCCCGCCGCGATCACCTGGTAAAACCCCGGCATCGGCGCCGGCTCGATCGAATCGACCTGCACGTTCGCCGCCAGGCTCCTGATCGCCTGCCGCACCACCTGCTGCGCCGCCGGCGTCACCGCCGCCGGGCTGGCTGCCGGCGCGACATCGTTTTCGGCCGCACAGGCGGCCAGGGGGAGTCCGCCGATGCACAGCGCCAGCAACAGTTTCTTCAGCATCACCATCAACCTCATTCGATCCGGGCCACGCGGGGGAGCGGCGGCAGCAGCGCATTCTCGCACAGGCAGCTGAACGCCCCTCACCCCCGCGGGTGATGCTGCGCATGCAGCCGCTTCAGCCCTTCCTTCGCCACCAGCGTGTAGATCTGCGTGGTGCTGAGCGAGCTGTGGCCGAGCAGCATCTGCAGCGCGCGCAGGTCGGCGCCGTGGTTGAGCAGGTGGGTGGCGAAGGAGTGGCGCAGCACGTGCGGCGAGATGCGTTTCGGGTTGATGCCGACCTTCAGCGCGTAGCGCTTCACCAGGGTCCAGAACATCTGCCGGGTCATGCCTTCGCCGCGCTTGCTCAGGAACAGCGCCGCCGGCTGGCGGCCCTTCGCCAGCGCCGGCCGCGCGTCGGCCAGGTAGGCGCCGATGCGCGCCAGCGCTTCCTCGCCGACCGGCACCAACCGGTCCTTGCCGCCCTTGCCGGTGACGCGCAGCACGCCCTGGCGCGGGTTCAGCGCAGCCAGCGGCAGCTCCACCAGCTCGGACACGCGCAGGCCGGAGGCGTACATCAGCTCCAGCATCGCGCGATCGCGCAGGCCCAGCGTGGTGGTGGTATCAGGCGCATTGAGCAGGCCCTCGATCTCGCGTTCGGCCAGCGCCTTGGGCAGGCTGCGCGGCAGCTTCGGGCGTTCGATCAGCAGGGTCGGGTCGGCAAAACCGGGCTCGTTGCGGGCAAGGAACGCGTAGTAGCGGCGGAACGCCGACTGCCGCCGCGCGATCGAGCGCACCGCTGCCGGCCGCGCGCCGTGGTAGGCGGAAATATCCTCGCGCCGCGCCGTGCGCAGCTCGCGGCCGCGCGCGGCGAGCCAGAGCGCCAGCGCTTCGAGGTCGCGCCGATACGCCTCCAGCGTGCGGTCGGCCAAGCCGTCCTCCGACCACACCCGCTCCACGAACATGCTTATGCTCAGCCGGTCGGCTTCGGCGATACTGGCGCGGCTTTCTTCCTTCTTCATGCGTCCGCATGCTGGGCATTGCGCGCGCACTACGCAAGCGATCGACCCCATGCCGCCAAGTCTCGCCGCCACCGACATTCCCTGCCCGCCGTGGCGCCGCCTGCTGGCGCTGGTCTACGACCTCCTGATCGTGCTGGCGATCGTGATGGTGGTGGGCCTGCTGTGCCAGCTGGTTACCGGCGGCCAGCTGATCCGCACCGGTGCGGCGGTGGTCGTGCCGGCCTGGTACCAGGCGCTGCAGGGCGCGGTGGTGGCGGCGTACTTCATCGGCTCGTGGCGACGCGGCGGGCAGACGCTGGGCATGCGGCCGTGGCGCATCCAGGTCACCCGCGACGACGGCGGCGCACCGACGCTGCAGCAGGCGTTGATTCGTGTGCTGGTGGCGGCCGCGCCGCTGGTGTTGCTGCTGCTGGAACCGGTGATCGGATTGCGTGCGACGCTGTGGACGCTGCTGGCGGTGTGGGCCGGCTGGTTCGCCGTGGCCTTGTTCGATCCGCGCCGGCGCGCGCTGCACGACATCGCCGCCGGCACCGAGATCCGTCGGCTGGACTGAACTTCACGCTTCGCTCAGCGCCCGCGCGATTCAATCCGCCGATGCCCGCGCCGCGCCCCGCCGAAAGCCACAGCCACACCGCACTGATCCGTACCAACCGCGGCTTCTACGAAATGCTGTGGGCCGAGGCGAAGCTGATCGGGCCGGAGCGCTTCAACACCTGGCCGCTGCTGCGCGAGCTGGCCGACGCTGCGCCGCGGCGGCTGGAGGTGGCGCCGGGCCTGCGCCCGCGCCTGCCGCTGCACGGCACCTGCTTCGTCGACCTCAGCCATGCCGCACTGCGCCGGCTGCGCGCCGCCGGCGCCCACGCGGTGCACGGGATGATCGACGCGCTGCCCTGCCACGAGGCCAGCTTCGATCTGGTCTGCGCGCTCGACATCCTCGAACACGTCGCCGACGACGCCGGCGCGCTGACCGAACTGGCGCGCGTGGCCGCACCCGGCGCCAGTGTGCTGCTGTCGGTGCCACTGCACCCAGCGGCGTGGACGGCGTTCGACGACTTCGTCGGCCACTGCCGTCGCTACGAGCCGGAACGGATCGTGGCGCTGCTCGGGCGGCACGGCTTCACCATCGAATACAGCGCGGTGTACGGCATGCAGCCGAAGTCCCCGCGCCTGCTCGACCTCGGCCGGTGGTACCTCAGCCACCGGCGAGAGCGCGCGATGTGGTGGTACAACCGGGTGCTCATGCCGCTAGGCCTGCACTTCCAGAAGCCGCTGCACTGGCGCAGCGGACTCGTCGACACCGGCGGCGTCGACGAGCTGCTGCTGCGCTGCCGCTACCACCCGGACCCTGCGCCAACCTGCTGATTGGATTGGAAGTCACGTCTGCGGCGTCGCAACACACGCAGGGGAAACGGCGCTAAGATGATTGTTTTAGCCTGCAGTCGACCCACTCCGATGCTCTACCAGATCCACGAATGGCAACGTGCGTTCCTCGGCCCACTGAGCCATTTCGCCCAGGCCGGCGCGCACATGCTCAACGACACGGGCAGCCCGTTCGCGCAGCTGCCCATCGTGCAGCGGATGGCCGCCGGCTACGAGCTGTTCCATCGCCTGGGCAAGGATTACGAGAAGCCCGAGTTCGGCATCCACACCGCCACCGCGCACGAGCACGAGATCGCGGTGATCGAACGCGTCGCGCTGGACAAGCCGTTCTGCCGGCTGAAGCGCTTCAAGCGCTTCAGCGACGACCCGGCCACCATCGAGAAGATGAAGAACGATCCGATCGTGCTGGTGGTGGCACCGCTGTCCGGCCATCACGCCACGCTGCTGCGCGATACCGTGCGCACGCTGCTGCGCGACCACAAGGTCTACATCACCGACTGGGTCGACGCGCGCATGGTGCCGGCCGCGGCCGGCCCGTTCGGGCTGGACGACTATGTCGCCTACGTCGAGGACTTCATCCGCCACATCGGCGCGTCCACGCTGCACGTGATCTCGGTCTGCCAGCCGACCGTGCCGGTGCTGGCGGCGGTGTCGCTGATGGCCGCGCGCGGCGAGGAAACGCCGCGCAGCCTGACCATGATGGGCGGCCCGATCGACCCGCGGCGCAGCCCCACCAGCGTCGACAACCTGGCCACCCACCAGCCGCTGTCGTGGTTCAGGGGCAACGTGATCCACACCGTGCCGCCGAACTACCCCGGCCGCGGCCGCGAGGTCTATCCGGGCTTCCTGCAGCACGCCGGCTTCATCGCGATGAACCCCGGCCGCCACCTCGGCTCGCACTGGGATTTCTACCAGGACCTGCTGCGCGGCGACCTCGACGACGCCGAGGCGCACCGCAAGTTCTACGACGAATACAACGCGGTGCTCGACATGCCGGCCGAGTTCTACCTCGACACGATCGACAAGGTGTTCCAGCAATTCCTGCTGCCGCGCGGGCTGTGGGACGTGGCCGGCGAACGGGTCGATCCCGCTGCGATCACGCGCAGCGCCCTGCTCACCATCGAGGGCGAACTGGACGACATCTCCGGCCTGGGCCAGACCGAGGCCGCGCACGACCTGTGCAGCAGCATCCCGGCCAGGCGCCGCGCGCACAAGGTGATCGAGGGCGCCGGCCACTACGGCATCTTCAGCGGCCGCCGCTGGCGCGAGACGGTCTACCCGCAGGTGCGCGACTTCATCCGCAAGTTCGACCAGGCCGGCAAGTAGCCGCCCGCCCTACTCCCGTCCGCAGGCGGTCCCGGCGCAACTCAGCGTGTTGAAGTCGTACAGGGTCGAGTGGCCCATTGGGCCAGTGGGGCGCGGCACACCCTTGGGCACGAAGAAGGTGGCCGAGTTCGCGCCGTACAGGCCGGCCGGCAAGGTGTAGGCCTTCAGCACCACGTAGGCGCGGAACATCGAGGGCATCCGCGGCGGCGGCGTGCCGCCAGCGATGGGTGGAGCGTCCCCCCGCGCAGCGGGCCGGGCCTGCCTGGCCGCGACCCACGCCGCGCCGTCGGACGCATCCGCCTCGCGCAGGAAACCGTCGCGCACCGCCTGCTCCAGGCCGGCCGGACCCGCCAGTTGCGAGTTCGGCAGGCGGAAGGCCGACGGTGCCTTGGCGGCGCCGTCGGTGACCAGTGCGGTACCGGTGGCCAGCGGCATGCCGATGGCCACCTTGCCGTCGCGGGCGGGGTAGAGCATGTCGACCGGGCGCCCGAACACCCGCCGCGCGATCGGATTGAGCGTGCCGGCCTTTTCCGGCGTGACGTAGAAATAACCGCAGCCGCCGCGGTTCTCGTATGTGCTCACCTGCACCGGCACGCTGGCCGGCAAGCCGGTGACCACCTGGTGGTGATAGCCGCCGACCAGCACCGCCAGGATGCGCGTGCCCGGCGCCCAGCCGATGTTCCACACCGTGGGCTCGTAGTTACCCAGCATCAGCACCACCGGCACGTCCGGCTGGTTGACCGCCACGTCCATCCGGGTCGCTTCGTGTCCGCTCTGGTCGATCTGGAAATCCTGCCGGCTGCCACCGTAGGCACCGGCCGCATAGACCCTGGCCGAAGGCGGCAGCTGCAGCCCGTCGAATCCGCAGGCCATCGTTGCCGATGCCGCTTCGGCGGCAAACGCAAACGGCTTGGTCGGCGCCGATCCCGGCGTGGCCGGCGCTGGAGCCGGAGCCGGTTCGATCGGCGCGGGCATGACCGGCACCCCGGTGGACACGGCGGTGACCGGAGCATCCGACTGCGCAGGCGGCGGCGCCGGCTCGCAGCCGGCCAGGGCAAGACAGGCCAGCGTCGGCAGCCAGGGAGAAATTTTCGTCATCACGGAAGTCCTTGTGGTGGGTTGTCCATGCCGGCCATGCGGGCGATGGCCCGTGCCGACGCTCAGTGCCTGCGGAAAAACGCGGCGAAAGCGGCCGCCGTGCGCTCGATGCCGGCGTCGTCGACGTCCAGGTGCGTCACCAGGCGCAGCGTGGGCAGGTAGCCGATGCTGATGCGGATGCCGGCCTCGCGCAGATGGACGTCCAATTCGCGCAGGCGCTCGGCCGGCACGTCGATGAACACCATGTTGGTGAACTGCCCGAGCAGGTCGACGCCGGCGATCTCGCGCAGGCGACCGGCCAGGTAGGCCGCGCGACGGTGATCGTCGGCCAGCCGCGCCACATGGTGATCCAACGCATGCATCCCCGCCGCGGCAAGGATGCCGGCCTGGCGCCAGCCGCCGCCAGCGACCTTGCGCCAGCGCCGCGCCTTGTCGATCAGCGCGTGCGAGCCCAGCAGCACCGAGCCGACCGGCGCGCCGAGCCCCTTGGACAGGCACACCGACACCGTGTCGAAATGCCGCGCGATCTCGCGCGCCGGCACGCCACCGGCGACCGCGGCGTTGAACAGGCGCGCGCCGTCCAGATGCAGGCCAAGTCCGTGCGCGCGCGCCACGTCGTGGGCAGCCTGGAGGTAGTCCAGCGGCAGCACGCGGCCGTGCCAGGTGTTCTCCAGCGCCAGCACGCGGGTGCGCGCGAAGTGCGGGTCGACCGGCTTGATCGCCGCCTCGATGCGCTCCAGCGGCAGCGTGCCGTCGGCCGCCTGCACGATCGGCTGCGGCTGGATCGAGCCGAGCACCGCGGCGCCGCCGCCTTCGAACTTGTAGGTGTGCGCGTCCGCGCCGACCAGGTATTCGTCGCCGCGCTCGCAATGGCTCATCAGCGCCAGCAGGTTGGACTGGGTGCCACTGGGCACGAACAGCCCGGCGTCGAAGCCGAGTTCGTCGGCCAGCCGCTGCTGCAACGCGTTGACCGTGGGGTCCTCGCCATAGACGTCGTCGCCGACCTCAGCCGCCAGCATCGCCTCGCGCATCGCAGCCGTGGGGCGCGTCACCGTATCGCTGCGCAGGTCAACCCATTCCACTGTCGTTCTCGCTCGCCGGAAAACACGCAGCTTGAACGCAAGAAGGCCGGGCTGCAAGGCGATCCGGTCGCTGCCTCACCGGGCGGCTTTTCCCCGGGCGGTTCCGGCCTGGCGAACGGCCTGCGCGTCGCGCATCGCTCTCCAATGCGCGTACTGCTCGGCCTTCTGCGGGTCGGGATCCTCGACGCGCTGAAGCCAGTAGCGGAACCAGTCGACGTTGCGCTCGTACACCGCCAGCTTGTGCCTCGGCTGGAACTTGATGTGGGCCTCCTCCGGGAAGGCGTAGATATCCGCCTGCTGCCTGCGCACCAGCGGTAACGCGTAGTCCAGGGCCATCCGGTATTCCTGCTCGGGCACCTGGAACAGGATCGGCGCCTTGATCGCATCGAGGTGATACACGGGCGAGATCTCCCTCCAGCGCTCGGGCGTTTCCTCCGGCGCGCCAAGCTGCCACAGCTGCCGCAGGTTGGCGCGGAAGGCATCGCGCAGGCTGTTGAACAGGTAGTAGGTCGGCGTCGGCGAGATGCTGCTGACGGAAGCGGCGCTCACCACGTCCGAGTGCATCAGCGTCCACAGCGTCGCCTCGCTGCCGTAGCTGAGCCCGCCCATCCCGACGTGGCTCCGGTCGACGCGTCCTTCGCCGGACAGCAGCTCGACGACGCTCTCGACGGCCGCGCGTGCCTGGTCGTGGCGGGCGACGTAATCGACGCTGTATCCCGGCGCCGTGTTGATGCACAGCGCCGAGATGCCCTGCCCGGCCAGCGAGCCAAGCGGCCACTCGTCGCCCATGCCGCCGCGCAGGAATCCGTAGCAGTTGTAGAACGTCACGAACAACGGCGGCGGCTTGCCTGCGCCCGCTGCGCGCGCCCCGAAGAACTGGCCGGTGAACTCCCGCCCCTGCTCGTCCTGCCAGCGGAGCAGCTCTGCCGGCGCCGTGGCCGCGATATCCGCCTCCAAGCCCTGGTTCGGCTCGAACAGGATCCGTCGCCGCCCGCTGGCCACGTCGATGGCTTCGAGGCGTGGCGGGCGATCGGCCTCGGCCGCCACGCACACCAGCGTGGCGGAAGACAGCGCGCAGGGAATGTCCCAGTGGCGCTGGCTTCCGCTGACCAGCCCGTCGGAGAGCACGACCGGCCGCACCGCGCCGGTCGCGACGTTCCATGCGTGGATCGACTGCGCGCGCCCCTTGGCGTACTCGGTGACCGTGAACAGCACTTCGTCGCTGCCGGGCCGCCACTGGATGTCGCTGATGGGCTCGTGGCGGCACGGGTCCGCCGTGCAGCGGATCGGGCGCGAAGCGCGCGGGTCCGGCAGCATCGCCAGTTCGACGTTGAGGCTCTGCAACTGGCCCTTGTCCTTGTTTTCCTCGGGCATCAGCAGCGCGATGCGTCCATCGCCCGGATGCCGGGCAAGCTTGGCCGGCTCCGGCAGGCCGGGGGCGAGATCGACCTTCGCCGCCGGGCGTGCCGGCGGTAACGAGGTGGGCAGGTCCCGAGTCGTCATCGCGGCCAGGTCGACGGCTTTCCAGCGATCCGGCGCTTTCGCCAGCAACGGCCCGGTCGAGAACCAGTCGCCCAGGAACCGCTGCGTGGCCGGCCGGCCGCCGAGCCTGTTCGACCGGAACAGCCCGGCGGCGATCACCACGCTGTCGTCGATGCGCACGCCGCGATCGTATTCGGACGTTTCCGCGGCGGCGACCTCTTCCCGCGTGGCGCCGACGCTGTACTGCAGCGTCCGGCCATCGTCGCTCAGCACGAAGTCCCGCACGTCCGCCGCATCCGACGTCACCTCGCGGGCGCCGGCGCCGTCCGCGGCCGCGCGCCAGACGGAAACACGGTCGTCGTGCCTGGCGCGGTAATAGATCCACTTTCCGTCGGACGACCAGAGGGCCGGCGAGGGCAGCACGATTCCGGTGACGTACTCGCGCAGAGGCACGCCGCCGTCCGCTATGCGGAGCGGCGGGGATGACCCGTCCAGGGCCTGCACGTACCACGTGGTGTCGTAGGTGTTGCGTTCGATCGACGCCTGCTCGGCGCGGAACGCCACATACCGCCCGTCGGGCGAAATCGCCGGGTTGCCCAGGTCGGTCACCTCCAGCAGGCGCCGCGGCGAGACCGTCTCCGCGCGCGACGGCGCGCCGACAGCCACGCCCAGCGCCACGACCGCAAGCGCCGGAGCCCAGCGCACGCGGCGCTTCACCGCCGGGAAATCCGCACACCTGCGCGCCGCTGCCATCGTCCGCAGGAGCCATGAATGAAAGAACTTCACGGCCCTCTCCTACCAGCGCTTGGAAACCGAGACGCTGACGAAGCGTCCGATCGCCGAGTAGTTGGTGGCATCGTAGGGCACATACGTCGCCGCAGCCGCGGTATAGAGCGGAGGCGCGCGATCCAGCAGGTTCTGCACCGACAACCCGAACGCCAACCGCGAGAAAGCGCCGGCGCGCTCACCGACGTCGTAGTTGATCGTGGTGTCCAGCGTGGTGAACGACGCGGTCTTCTCCGGCACCGGCGCGAAGCGGTTGAGCACGCCGCTGGTGTAGTTGACGAAGCCCGACGCGCTGAAGCCGCCCGAGGTCCACACCGCACCGGCGCGGCCGTTCAGCCTGGCCGGATTGAAGACGGTGCCGGCAAGTGTCTGCCTGGGCTGGGCGGCGCTGGTCTTCTGCGTACTGTCGAGCCAACTGGTCGATCCGCGCAGCGTCAGCTGGCTACCGCCGAGATCGATGCGGTACGAGCCCGACAGGTCGAGACCCTTGATCCGCTGCCGCGCCGCGTTCACGTACTGGTCGCGGATGATCGCCACCACCTTGCCGGGGTCGTAAGGGGCGCCGGACAGGTTGTAGAAGGCGTTGTTGTAGACCGCAAGCAGGCGCTGGATCTGCTCGGGCGTCGGCGACCGGTCCACGAACTCCGCGTAGGCCGGGTTGCTCAGCGCCTGCTGGTAGTTGACCGGTTCGACCACCCGATCGGTGTAGTCGATGTCGAACCAGGTCAGCTCGGCGTCGAGTCCCGGCAGCGCTTCCGGATGCAGGGCCAGCGAGGCCGTCCAGGTGCGCGCCCGCTCGGCACGCAGGTCGGTGTTGCCGCCATAGGACATCAGGGCGGTGGCGCCGGCGGGGCTGCCGCTGGCGCCTACCGCAGCGGCGCTCCACAGGTAGGCATCCCCGCTCAGGTAGCGTTGCACCAGCGTCGGCGCCTTGAACGATTTCCCCCAGGAAGCCTTCAGCGTAACGTCAGCGCCGGGGTCGTAGATCACGCCGAACTTCGGTGTGGTCACCTGGCCGAAGCTGGCGTAGTCCTCGGTGCGCATCGCGGCGCTGAATTCCAGGCGATGGACGCCCGGGATGCCCGAGGAAGGCGAGACGAACGGCAAGCCCAGTTCGGCGTAGGCGAAGCGCGCGCGCTCGCCGCCCCCGTAGGGGTTGCCGGAAACCTCCGGCCGGTACAGGAACACGTCCTTTCGCGTGCCGGCGCCGACCGCCAGGCGCGCGTCTCCACCCCCGATCGCGAACAGCGGCCCCTCGGCGCCGATCTCGTAGGAGCGGCTCTCGTTGCAATAGCAGTTGCGAATGATCAAGCGGCTCCCTGCCGCCGACACCAGGTGGCGCACGTGGATGTTCTCGTCCTCGCCATGCGCTCCGCCCAGGGTGAGGGACCAGTCGCCGGGAAGGTAGAACGCCATGCTGGGCGACACCAGCGTGATCGAGGTCTCCGGGCTGTAGTGGTAGTAGGAGCCCGGCTGGGTGGCGACGTAGCTCACCATGTCGCGCTTGATCTTCAGTGCGTCGAGCTTCAGTTCGGCCACGTCGCCCATCGACTGGTGGAGGCTGACCAGGCCATTGCGCGAATCGCTGCCGCCGTAGATCGTGTACGGCTCCACCAGGTAGTTGGCGTAGCTGCGCTGGCGCGCATAGATGGGATCGGCATCGACGTTCTTGAACGTGGCGATCAAGCCGCCGCCCGCCCAGGTGGCGCCGGCGGTCGCGGTGTACTCCCGCGTCGTCAACCCGCCGTCCGTCGCGCTGCCGTAGCGCGCCCCGAGGGCCACGCCGTCGAAGTCGGACTTCAGGATCACGTTCGCCACGCCGCCCACCGCATCCGATCCGTAGATGGCCGAGGCGCCGTCCGGGATGATTTCCAGGCGCTCGACCGCCTCCACCGGGATGGCGCTGATGTCCACCGCCTGGGAAAACCCGTCGTAGGCCAGGCGGCGTCCGTTGAGCAGAGTCAACGATGCGTCCGCGCCCAGACCGCGCAGGTTCAAGGCGGAGCCGCCGGTCAGGTTCTGGTTGCCGACGCCGCTGGCGGCGCCGATCACGCCCGGGTTCTGCCCTCCGTTGAAGTTCTGCGGGATGCTGCGGATGACCTCGCCCAGGTCGACAAACCCTTCTTCACGAATCTGCACCGCGCTGAGCGCGATCACCGGCGAAGGCGTGGTGCCACCCCGAAGGCGGGTGCCGGTGACCGAAACGGTCTCCAGGATCGTCGGTGCGGGTTCGCTGTCCTCGGTACTGGCCACCGGCTTCCTCGCCGGCTTGCTTCCGGCAGCCTGCGGCTCGGTCGGCGCATAGATCGTCACCGTCTTCGCATTGAGAAACCGGTACTCCAGCCCGGTGCCTTCCAGCAGCGCCTGCAGCGTCTTCTCCGCAGACAGGCCGGCCGGTGCGCCGCGGGTGCGCACGCCATCGGCGATCTTCGAGACGTAGACCAGCTGCAGGTGCTCGCGCTGCGCGAAGGCGTCGAGCGCCCGGTTCAACGGCATCGGCGCAATGGCCGCCTCGGATCCGGACTGCTGGAACGGCGCCGCCGTGGATGGACCTGCCAGGCCGACGCCGGACAACGAGACCAGGCAACACATGGCCAGAACGCGCATACGCATGAATCGATTCCCCCGATGGATGTGGCGATGGTGCGCATGCCGCAGTCTCCGACTGCATCGATGCATGCGCTTCCCTGGTTACGAGGTGCCGCACCGGAAATCGGGTACCGCTTTTTGTCTCCCGCCGTTCCCTCCGCTTGCGCGAAGTGTGGCTTGCGCAGGCAAACGGAGCCGAAGCGCCTGAGGCGACGAAACCCCTCGACTTCGGCGCTGCGCGCCTGCGCGCAGGACGAACGATGGGAAAGCGGATCAGGGTCCAGCGCCGAACCAGGTTTCTGTTTGGCCGTCCATTCGTGTTCGCCAGATACTACCTGCGTCGCGGCCGCGCGGCTGCAACGACCCGGACGCGACTGCGGCTGGCTTCCACGCGCACGCCCGGCAGGCTTTCGAGGAAGGCCACGAAGGCGGGCACGTCGTGGGCGTCGAAGGTGCCGCTGATCGGCAGCGCGCCGATGCGCGGGTCTTCCACGCTGACCTGCTGGTTGTTGTAGCGGTTGAACTCGGCCGCCACGGCGGCAATGGGCTGGTTCTCGAAAGCGATGTTGCCCTCGATCCATGCCGTGGCCCGCTGCACGTCGGCCGCACCTTGCGACTCCACGGCGCCGGAAGCGGCGATGCGCGCCTGGCGGCCGGCCGCCAGATCGAGGATGGGCGTGCGGCCCGCGGGCGTCGGCAGGCGGCGATCCAGGCCGAACCAGCGGCGGGGCGAGGGCGGCGCGCGCCACACCTGCACGCTGCCTTCCGCCACGGTGACGGTGGTGTCGGCGCCCTGCCGGTAGACGTCGAACTCGGTGCCGATGTCCTTGATGAGCAGGCCGCCGACCTGCACGCCAAAGGCTCGCGCCGGGTCCTTCGCCACCTTGAAGTAGGCCTGGCCCCGGGTGACTTCGACGCGCCGCTGGCGCCGGTCGAAACTGACCGCGATGGCGGAATCCGAATTGAGGTGCACGATGGTGTCGTCGCGCAGTTGCAGGCTGCGCTGTTCGCCATGCCGGGTGGCGTAGCTTTGAATCTGCGGCCCGGAGGCGAACCGCCACAGACTGCCGGCCAGGACGACCGCCAGTAGAGCCGATGCAGCCAGACCCACGCCCCAGCGGGCCCGCGACCGGCGTGAAGCACGGCGCTCGCGGGCAACCCGGCCCCGGGAGCCTTTCGGCACCGGCAGGCCGGACGCGTGCGCGGCGCCCTCGAACGGCACCACGCGATCCGGCAAGCCAGCCTCGCGCAGCAACGGCTGCAGCGGCGTGACGTCCTGCCGTGCGGCGTCGCCGACGTCCCTGGCAACGCCGGCGACGGACAGGTACTCGGCCACATGCACGGGCGAGGCACGCAGCCAGCGCATGAAGGCCTGCTGCTGCGCCGGGGCCAGCGCGCCATCCCGCTGCGCCACGTACCATTCGGCGGCCTGTTCGGTGATGAGCGCGTGCAGTCGGTCGTCGGTACGCATGGCGGCTACTCGTACCGCGCCAGGCCGCGACGGCACAACGCCAGCGCCTTGACGACGTATTTCTTGACCATGTGCGTGGACACTCCCAACTGCCCGGCGATCTCTTCGTAGCTCATGCCGTCGCGGTACTGCATCAGCATCACCGCCTTGCAGCGGGGCGGCAGGCGGTCGAGCATGGCGGCCAGCCGCTGCCGGCGGAAATCGCGCTCGGCCTCGTCCTCGGCCGATCCTTGCGGGGCTTCCAGCTCGGGCAGCAGCTGCGCGATGTCCACGCCCAGCGCATGCCGGCGCTGCAGCACGGCATGCTCCTTGGCGAGGTTGGAGGCGACGGTGAACAGGTAGGCCTCGGGGTTGGCTATGTGGCTCCCCTCACCGCCATCGGCACGCAGCAGCCGCAGGTAGACCTCCTGGGCCAGATCCTGCGCATCCCAGGCATGCGCCGCGCGGCGCCGGAAGAAACCGGCGAGCGCGGCCTGGTGCGTGACGAACATCCGCGCCCAGAATGTACGTTTGTCGGGCCTCACGTCCCCTCTCAGATCGGCAGCCGTACAGCGACGCCTACTCTAGACAAAGAGGGTCGGGACGGAACATCGGGTACCGTTATTTCAGCGCCAGGCTCTCACGACTTCAGATGCGCCTCCTGAAATACAGCCAGGCTGCCGCCACCAGGATCAGCGCCGGCAGCAGGTTCGCCAGCAGCGGCGGCATGCCGTACACGGTGCCGAAATTCACCATCGCCTGCTGCAGGAAGTACCAGCCCAGCGCGAGCAGGATGCCGATGAACATGCGCTTGCCCAGGCCGCCGGAGCGCAGCGAACCGAACGCGAACGGCATCGCGCACAACACCAGCACCAGCACGTTGAGCGGATACAGCGCACGCCCCCAGAACGCCACCGCATAGGTGCCGGGACTCTGCCCGTTGCCTTCCAGGTAGTCCATGTTGCGGCGCAGGTCGCGCATGGAGAGGTATTGCGGTTGGATCACCGACTGCGCCAGCACCTGCGGGTCGAGGCTGGACTGCCACGGCAGCGCGGCCACGGTGCTGGCATGGGTGCCCTGCGCATCCAGCGTGGTGATGCGCGCGTCGTGCAGCATCCACTGACGGCCGTTGTGCTCGGCGGTCGCGGCCCACACGAAGCGGCTGAGCTTGCCGTCCGCGGTGAAGGTGAACACGCGCACGTCGCTGAGCTGCACCGTGCCGACGCCGTCACGTCGCTTCAGCGAGGTGCCGCGGGCGTTGATCACGTCGGCGCCGTCGCGCGCCCACAGCCCGCTGCTGGTCGTCATGCCGAGGTTGCCGGATTTCATCCTCGCCTGCATCGCCTGCGCCTGCTGGTCGCCCCACGGCGCCAGCGTCTCGCCCATGACCACCACGCCGACGATCAGCACCGCCACCACGCCGACCGCCGAGCCGGCGATGCGCAGCCGCGACATGCCGGCCGCGCGCAGCGCGGTGAGCTCGCCGGTACCGGCCAGCCCGCCCAGACCGAGCAGGCCGCCGATCAGCGCGGCATTGCCGAACATCTCGTAGGCACGGCGCGGGAACGTCACCAGCACGTAGGCCACCGCGTTGCTCAGCGTGTAACCGTGCTTGCCGACGTTGCCGAGCTGGCGCAGCAGCTGGGTCACCGCGTCGAAGCCGGTCAGCACCAGCCAGACCATCAGCATCGAGCCGAGCACGCTCAGCGCGACCAGCCGGTCGACCCGCTTGATGTTGAAGGCCATCATGTCGGCACGCCCGACTGCGATGCGCGCAGCTTGCGCGGGGCGTACTGCTTCCACAGCATCCAGCCGGCCAGCGCCAGCACCAGCGCGTGCAGCGCCCACAGCGGCGCCTCGCTGTGCCAGTGGCCCTTGCCGATCTGCGCACGGCCCAGCGCCAACAGCGTGTAGTAGAGATAGAACGTGAGCACCGCCAGCAGCAGCCGGCCGTACTTCGGCTCGCGCGGGCTCTGCCGCGACAGCGGCAACGCCAGCAACAGCAGCACCAGGGTCAGCGGCGGCGCGTTGGCGCGCCAGGCGAACTCGGCGCGGTCGTCCGGATCGTCCGACTGGAACAGCGCCCAGCTGCCCTTCGAATGTGCCGGATCGTTGTCCTCGTCGGCCTGCACGTTGGACAGCGAGGTGTCGTTGCGTCGGTACTGCATCTGCCGCCAGTTGTTCGTGCCCAGCGGGATGTCGTACTGCCAGCCGTCCTTGAACGCGATGAAGCGGCCATCGCCGTTGCTCTCCTGGTACAGCTCGCCGCTGGCCGCGCTGACCACCTTCAGGTGCGGCGGACCGTCCTTGCCCTCGCTCTGGGTCGCCACGAAGGTGCGCCCCAGCCGACTGCCGTCGCGACTCAGGCTGTCGACGAAAATGATGCCGCCCTTGCCCGGCAGCTCGGTGAAGCGCCCCGCATCAAGACCCGCCGCGATCACCGAACGGTTCGCCGCCGCCACCAGCGCGTCGCTGGTGCGCACTGCCCACGGCCCCAGCCACAGCGAGACCAGCGCGGTGAGCGCCACCAGCGCCGCAGCGAGCACTGCCACCGGTCGCAGCAGCCCGCGCGGCCCCATGCCGGAGGAGGACAGCACGTGCATCTCGCTCTCGCGGTACATCCGCCCCAGCCCCAGCAGCACGCCGACGAAGCTGGCCAGCGGCAGCATGTTGGTGAGGCCGTCGAGCGTGCGCAGGCCCAGCACCTGGAACATCACGCTGGCCGGGAAGCTGCCGTTGGCGACCTGCTGCAGCACCTTGGCGAACGCGCTGCCGGCCACGATCACCAGCAGCACCACCACGGTGGCGGCCACGGTCTGCGCCAGCTCGCGCAGGAAGTAGCGGTCGAGGATGCTCAGCATGCGATAGACTGGTCCGCTTTAACGGCCCGGCCCGATCGGCCGGCAAACCTCAAGTCTAGCTTGTCCGGCCCCGCGCCGGACCCACGCAGGAACCACCCCGATGACGCTCCAGTTCAGCCTCGGCACCGCCGCACCCGCCACCGTCGACAGCGCCTGCGTGCTGGTCGGCGTGTACGAACAGGGCGTGCTGACCAGCGCCGCCGCCCAGCTGGACAGTGCCGCCGGCGGCGCGATCAAGCGCCAGGTGGAGAGCGGCGACATCAGCGGCAAGGCCGGCTCCGTCACCGTGCTGTTCGCGCCGGCCGGCGTCACCGCGCAACGCGTGCTGGTGGTCGGCCTGGGCGCACAGAAATCGTTCGACACCGCGCGCTACCAGAAGGTGAACATCGAGGCGGCGCGCGCGCTCGGCCGCCTGCCGGTGGCGAACGCGGTGTCCTACCTCACCGAGGTGGACGTACCCGGCCGCGACAGCGCCTGGCGCGTGCGCATCGCCGCGCTGGCCAGCGACTACGCCGCCTATCGCTACACCGCCACGTTCAAGCCGCGCGACAAGAACAAGCAGACCGAGCTGGCCGCGCTCACCTTCGCCGCCGGCGCCGATGCGCAGGGCGGGCTCGACCAGGCCGTGGCGATCGCCGAGGGCGTGCGCTTCGCCCGCGAGCTGGCCAACCTGCCGCCGAACATCTGCAACCCGGCCTACATCGCCGCGCAGGCGCAGGCCTTCGCCGACGCGCAGGACAAGGTCGGCTGCACCGTGCTCGACGAAGCCGGCATGGCGAAGCTCGGCTTCGGCTCGCTGCTGGCGGTGGCGCGCGGCTCGGTCAACAAGCCGCGCCTGATCGCACTCGAATACAAGGGCGGCAACGACGGCGACAAGCCGTATGCGTTCGTCGGCAAGGGCGTCACCTTCGACTCCGGCGGCATCAGCCTGAAGCCCGGCGCCGGCATGGAAGAGATGAAGTTCGACATGGGCGGCGCCGCCGGCGTGCTCGGCGCGTTCGTCGCCGCGGTGAAGATGGGTCTGAAGCTCAACCTGGTCTGCGTGGTGCCGGCGGTGGAAAACATGCCCGACGGCGACAGCTACCGTCCCAGCGACGTGCTGACCAGCCTGTCCGGGCTCACCATCGAAGTGCTCAACACCGACGCCGAAGGCCGGCTGATCCTTTGCGACGCGCTGACGTACACCGCGCAGACGTACCAGCCGCAGGCGCTGATCGACGCCGCCACGCTCACCGGCGCCTGCGTGATCGCGCTGGGCAAGCACGCCAGCGGCCTGATGAGCAAGCACGACGACCTCGCCGCCGAGCTGCTCGCCGCCGGCGAGGAAACCCTCGACCGCGCCTGGCGCCTGCCGCTGTGGGACGACTACCAGACACAGCTTGAATCGGGCTTCGCCGACGTCGCCAACATCGGCGGCAAGAGCGCCGGCGCGATCACTGCCGCCTGCTTCCTGTCGCGCTTCACCGACGGCCAGCGCTGGGCCCACCTGGACATCGCCGGCACCGCCTGGGAGGAAGGCCGCAAGGGCCTCGCCACCGGCCGCCCGGTGGCGCTGCTGGCGCAATGGCTGCTGGATCGCGCTGGCTGAGCACACCCCGGAGCCGACCCGCCATGCCCCGCGCCGACTTCTACCTGATCGACAAGCCGCGCTTTCGCGAACAGCCGCTGCTGCTGGTCTGCGAGCTGGCGAAGAAGGCGTTTGCGGGACAGCAGCCGACGCTGATCCTGACCCGCGACCACGACCAGGCGCATGCGCTGGACGAACTGCTGTGGGCGTTCGACGACGACGCGATGATCCCGCACCAGCTGGCCGGCGACGATGACGACGACGAGGTCGCGGTGCTGATCGTGCCGCCCGGCGTCGACAGCGCCGACCGCCCGCTGCTGATCAACCTGCGCGAGACCTGCCCCGCCGGCCGCTACCAGCGCGTGCTGGAAGTGGTGGCCGCCGATCCGGCCGAGCGCGACGGCTCGCGCACGCGCTGGCGCGAATACCAGCGGCTGGGTTTCGAGCTGCACAAATACGACATGTGAGCAGGCGCCGGCTCAGCCCCGGGTATCCCCGCGCTCCTCACGCCGGAGCGACCGCGCCATCCACCACCTGCGCCAGCGCGCCGGCCAGCTGTTCGCCGCTGAGCGGCTTGCGCAGGAAGCCGTCCATGCCTGCCGCGCGCGCCTTCGCCTCGCTCTCGCTGCCCTGGCGCGCGGTCACCGCCACGATCGGCAGGTGCTGCCCCGCATGCTCGCGCTGGCGGATCAGCCGCGCCACCTGGAAGCCGTCCACGCCCGGCAGGTCCAGGTCCAGCAGCACCGCGTCGAAGTCCGCCTGCGCCAGCTCCGCCAGCGCCGCCAGCCCGTTCACCACGTGCACCACCACGTGCCCCTCGCGCTCCAGCAGGCCGCGGATCACCGCCGCCACGATGGTATCGTCCTCCACCAGCAGCAGCCGCCAGTGGCGCCCGCTCGGGATTTCCATCGGCGGCACCACCACCGGCGCGGCCAGCGGCAAGCGCACCTGGAACGTGCTGCCGTAACCCAGCCGCGACTCCAGCTCGATGCTGCCGCCCATCATGTCCACCAGCTCGCGGCAGATCGCCAGACCCAGCCCGCTGCCGGCACGCCGCTGCGGGCTGTCGGCCTGCTCGAAGCGCTGGAACAGCCGCGCCTGGCTGGCCTCGGGAATGCCCGGCCCGGTGTCGCTGATGCTGAACAGCACCCCGTCCGCCACCGGCTGCGCACGCAGCGTGACACTGCCGCGCTCGGTGAACTTCAACGCGTTGTTCGCCAGGTTCAGCAGGATCTGCTTGATCCGCAGCGCATCGCCCAGCAGCTGCGCCGGCAGCTCGTCGGCCACCTCCAGCACGAAGCGGATGCCCTTCGCGTGCGCCAGGCCCTGCTCCAGCTGCGCCACGTCGTCGAGCAGCTGACGCGGCTCGAACGGCGCCGGCTCCAGCTCCAGCTTGCCCGCCTCGATCCGCGCCAGGTCCAGCGCATCGTTGAGCAGCTTCAGCAGCATCCCGCCGGAGCGCTGCATCGCCTGCGTGTAGTCGTGCTGCTGCGGGTTCAGCGGCGTGCTCAGCAGCAGCTCGGCCATGCCCATCACGCCGGTCATCGGCGTGCGGATCTCGTGGCTCAGCGTGGCCAGGAACTGCGTCTTCGCCGCGCTCGCCGCCTCCGCCAGCTGCCGCTGCTGCTCCACCAGCTGCATGCGGTGGCGTTGCGCCAGGCGGCGGCGCCAGCCGCGCAGGATCAGGCCGACCGCCGCGGCCAGCAGCAGCACGTAGATCGCCCAGGCCCACCAGCGCAGCCACGGCGGCGCCTGCACGTGGATGAGCAGCGGCGTGGCCAGGTGCACCCACTGCCCGCCCGCGCCCGCCGCCATCACTTCGAGCGTGTAGTCGCCGGCGCCCAGCCCGCTGAAGTCGCGCTCGCCGTGGCTGCCGGTGTCGACCCAGTCGCCGTCGAAACCGCGCAGGCGGAAGCGATAGCGGTTGGCGGAGGGGGCGATGTAGGAGAACACCCGCGCCTCGATCGCGAGCTGGCTGTCGCGCCAGTCGATCTGCAACGGCTGCGTGCCGATCGCCAGCTCCCGGGTGGCGCCGTGGCGGCGAACCCGGGCCTGGGTGAGCGCCATTTGCGGCACGCTGGTCTGCTGCTGGCTCCGATCCGGGTTGAACGCCACCACGCCGCCCAGGGTGGCGGCGTAGATGTAGCCGCTCGGCATCCGCGCGTAGCCACGGAAGAATTCGCCGTTGGTCAGGCCGTCCTGCAGGCCGAACGAACGGAACGTGCCGGCGGCCGGGTCGAACCGCCACAGGCCGTCGTGGCCGAACACCCAGACCCGGCCCGCAGCATCGACGCGCAAGTCGGTGACGCTGACCGACGGCCAGCCATGCGCCGCGTCGACCCGGCGGTCGGCCACGATGCCGCCCTCGCGCCGGCGATAGTGGGTCAGCCCGTCGGCATTGGCCATCCACAGCCCGTCGGCGGTGAAGTCGAAGGCGTCGACGGCGTGCCCGGCCGGCCCGCCCGGCACCATCACGAAACGGTCCCGTGCCGCGTCCAGCCACATCATGCCGCCGTCGCTGGCGTACCAGAAGATGCCGTCGTGCAGGGTCATCTGGCTGCCCCAGCGCACCATGTCGTTGAAGCCGTCCATTGGCACCGGATGGAGCGCCAGTGTCTCCGGGTCGATGCGGAACACGCCCTGGCCGAAAGTGCGCGCGTACATCTGGCCGTCCGGGCCGGGCTCCACCTCCAGCGGGCGCTGCATCATCGTGCCGGTCGGATCGGCACGGTCGAGCCGGCCGGCGGTGTCGCGATACAGCGCACCCTGCACCACCACCCACAGGCGCTGTTTCGCGTCCTCGGTCAGGCCGACCACGTCGCCGCGCAACCCCGACAGCGCATGCTCGACCGCACCGGTCACCGGATCGAGCCGATCGACCTGGCCGCCGCGCTGGCCCACCCACACGTGACGGCCGTCCCTGCCGCGCGCCATGGTGGTGGCGATCGCGTCGCGCAGGCTGGACGGATCGTCCGGCGTGTGGGTGAAGCGGCTGAAGCGATTCCAGCCCGGCCCCAGGTACGCCACGCCGCCGTCGTACAGCGCCACCCACAGGCCGCCTTCGCGATCGGTCATCAGCTGCCACACCCAGGTGCCCGGCAGGTTGCCGTAGAGCACCGGCTGGTTGGTCACCGCCGTCACCGGGCCGCCGCCCCGCGCCTGCAGGAACAGCCCTTTCTGCGTGCCGACCCACAGGCGGCCTTCGCGATCGCGCACGCTGCCCATCACGTTGGTGTCGGGAATCACGCCGACGCCGAAACGGCGCGCCACGCCGTCCGCGCCGACGATCCACAGGCCGTCGGTGGCGGCGATGCGTACCTCGTCGCCGCTGCCGTCGATCCGCCACGCGTCGATGGTCCGCTGCGGTTCGGCCGACGGCACGCGGCGGATGGTGCCGTCGGCCTCGCGCACGAACACGCCGTGGCTGCTGCCGATCCACAGTCGCCCGTGCCCATCCGCGTACAGAGCGGCCACGGTGCCGACCGCGGCCGGCGTCGCGCCGAGCACCGGATCGGCCACGTGCTCGAAGCCGCTTTCGTCCGCACGCATCCGGTCGAGCCCGTCGGTGCTGCCCACCCACAGCGTACCGTCGGCGGTCTGCGCGATTGTCCAGACCCGGTCGCTGGCCACGCTGTCGGGCCGCTTCGGGTCATGCCTCCAGTGCCGGAACGTCCCGCTGGCTTCGTCATAGCGGTTCAAGCCCGCGTTCAGGCCGGCGGCCCACAGACGCCCCTGCCGGTCGACCATCAGCGTGGCGATGCTGTTGCCGGGCAGCGAACCGGGGTCATTCTCGGCATGCCGGAACACCTTGAAGCCGACACCGTCGAAGCGTGCCAGGCCGCCCTTGGTGCCGAACCAGATCGCGCCGTCGCGATCCTGCGCCACGGCGTAGACATTGGTGCTGGGCAGCCCGTCCGCGGTGTTGTAGCGGCGGAACTGCGGGGTCGGCAGTGGCTCGGCCTGAAGCGCGGCAGCCGGGACCGCCGGCGCGCTCGGCACGGGCGCGGCCAGGCCCAGGGCCATGGCCAGCAAGACTGCTGAAAGCATAAGGCTGTCCCCTTTGGGCTTCCCATCCCGCCTGCGCCATGCCGTGCACGAACCTGTCGTTCGCGAACGAGGCGCCGTGCCGGCTCCTGTCCCGTGCCGCCATGATGCCAAAACCCTCATACCGGCGCGAGCACGCGCCGACAGGCGCACGCGCTTCAGACGGACGTGTCGGCCAGCGGCGCGGCGAGCACCACCTGCGCCAGCGCGCCGGCCAGCTGTTCGCCGCTGAGCGGCTTGCGCAGGAAGCCGTCCATGCCTGCCGCGCGCGCCTTCGCCTCGCTCTCGCTGCCCTGGCGCGCGGTCACCGCCACGATCGGCAGGTGCTGCCCCGCATGCTCGCGCTGGCGGATCAGCCGCGCCACCTGGAAGCCGTCCACGCCCGGCAGGTCCAGGTCCAGCAGCACCGCGTCGAAGTCCGCCTGCGCCAGCTCCGCCAGCGCCGCCAGCCCGTTCACCACGTGCACCACCACGTGCCCCTCGCGCTCCAGCAGGCCGCGGATCACCGCCGCCACGATGGTGTCGTCCTCCACCAGCAGCAGCCGCCAGTGGCGCCCGCTCGGAATTTCCATCGGCGGCACCACCACCGGCGCGGCCAGCGGCAAGCGCACCTGGAACGTGCTGCCGTAACCCAGTCGCGACTCCAGCTCGATGCTGCCGCCCATCATGTCCACCAGCTCGCGGCAGATCGCCAGACCCAGCCCGCTGCCGGCACGCCGCTGCGGGCTGTCGGCCTGCTCGAAGCGCTGGAACAGCCGCGCCTGGCTGGCCTCGGGAATGCCCGGCCCGGTGTCGCTGATGCTGAACAGCACCCCGTCCGCCACCGGCTGCGCACGCAGCGTGACGCTGCCGCGCTCGGTGAACTTCAACGCGTTGTTCGCCAGGTTCAGCAGGATCTGCTTGATCCGCAGCGCATCGCCCAGCAGCTGCGCCGGCAGCTCGTCGGCCACCTCCAGCACGAAGCGGATGCCCTTCGCGTGCGCCAGGCCCTGCTCCAGCTGCGCCACATCGTCGAGCAGTTGGCGCGGCTCGAACGGCGCCGGCTCCAGCTCCAACTTGCCCGCCTCGATCCGCGCCAGGTCCAGCGCGTCGTTGAGCAGCTTCAGCAGCATCCCGCCGGAGCGCTGCATCGCCTGCGTGTAGTCGTGCTGCTGCGGGTTCAGCGGCGTGCTCAGCAGCAGCTCGGCCATGCCCATCACGCCGGTCATCGGCGTGCGGATCTCGTGGCTCAGCGTGGCCAGGAACTGCGTCTTCGCCGCGCTCGCCGCCTCCGCCAGCTGCCGCTGCTGCTCCACCAGCTGCATGCGGTGGCGTTGCGCCAGGCGGCGGCGCCAGCCGCGCAGGATCAGGCCGACCGCCGCGGCCAGCAGCAGCACGTAGATCGCCCAGGCCCACCAGCGCAGCCACGGCGGCGCCTGCACGTGGATGAGCAGCGGCGTGGCCAAGTGCACCCACTGCCCGCCCGCGCCCGCCGCCATCACTTCGAGCGTGTAGTCGCCGGCGCCCAGCCCGCTGAAGTCGCGCTCGCCGTGGCTGCCAACATTCACCCAGTCGTTGTCGAAACCGCGCAGGCGGAAGCGGTAGCGGTTGGCAGACGGGTCGACGAACGACGCCACCCGGGCCTCGACGTGCAGGTCACGGTCACGCCAGTTCAGTCGCATCGGCCGATCCGGCGCCAGCGGCTGGATGTGGTTGTCGCGCCGCACCGTGATCCCGGTCAGGGTCAACCTTGGCGGCGCGCCGTGCGGCACCGGTTGCGCCAGCCGTTCCGGCCGGAACGCCACCACGCCGCCGCTGCTGGCGGCCAGCAACATGCCGTCCACCGCCGTCTCGACCGAGCCGTTGGTGAACTCGCTGCCGGTCAGTCCCTGCGATGGGCCGAATGCGGTGAACTGCCTCGTCTTCGGCTCGAATCGCCACAACCCCGGATTGGCGAACAGCCACAACCGGCCCTGACGGTCGACCTGCATGGCCATCAGATCGGCGGCGAACGGCATACGGCTGATGTCGACGCTGGCATTGCGTTCGGCGTGACCATCGACCTGGCGGTAGTGCTCGAGCGCCTGCTCGGTGGCGGTCCAGAAACCGTCGGCATCGAACGCGAAGGCGAGGATTTCCCGGCGCGGCACGCCGGGCACGAAGGCCAGCCGCTGTTCCGGCCCGTCGCCGCGCAGCAGGCCGCCGGCGCTGGCATACCACAAATGGCCCGCGTGGAAGCTCAGCTGGTCGTGGAAGCGGGTTTCTCCCGGTGCATCCGCCGGCATCACCGAGGTCGCAAGCATGCGGTCGGGATCGATCGCGAACACGCCCTCGCCCCACGAAGACGCGTAGACGCGCCCGTCGTCGCCGGCGACCAGCGCAGTGGGCCGGCTGATGCGGCTGCGCGCCGCTTCGAGAGCGGTCAGCCTGCCTTGGTCATAGCGGTAGATCCTGCCCGGTGCGGTGATCCACAGCCGACCACGGGTGTCTTCCGCCAGCGAGGCGAGGTTGCCGCGCAGGCCCTTCACCACGTGCTCGACTTCGCCGGTGACCGGATCCAGCTTGTCGACCCAGCCGTTGAAGCCGCCGACCCACAGCTGGTTGTCGCGGCTGCGGCGCACCGACAAGGCGGCAATGTTCGACAGGCTGGATGCATCGTCAGGCACGTGGGTAAAGCGGGTGAAGCCATTCCAGCCCGGCGGCAGGTAGGCGACGCTGGACTGGTCGAAGGTGAACCAGAGCCCGCCCTCGCGATCGCGCAACAGCTGCCACAGGCGGTCGCCCGGCAGGCCGCCGGGCAGCAGCGGCTGGCCGACGATGTGCTGCAGGCGGCCACTGCCGTCATCCAGCCACACGCCGTTCAGGCTGCCTATCCACAGGCGGCCCTGCGCATCGCGGGCGCTGCTGAGGATGCGCAGCGACGACAACTGCCGGTGCGCCAGTGGACGCGCCACCCCGTCGGGGCCGATCACCAGCAGGCCGCCTTCCAGCGCCACCCGCACCTCATCTCCACCGCCGTCGATGTGCCAGACCTTGCCGATCTCGCCGCGGAAGGCCGGGTCGACCGGCACGCGCCGGATCGTGCCGTCGCTCTGGCGCAGGTACAGGCCGCTGTGCGCGCCGATCCACAAGCGCCCGTCGGCCTCCGCCAGCAGGGCACGGGCGGCGCCGGACGGCCCGGCCCCGCTGCCGTCGACGTCCAGCGGCACGTGATCGAAGCCGCTGCCATCCGCGCGCAGGCAGTCCAGCCCGTCCTGGGTGGCGACCCAGATCCGGCCGTCGGCCGTCTGCGCGATGCTCCACACTTCGTTGCTGGCGAGGCTGTCCGGCTTGCCGTCGTCGTGCGCCCAGTGCCGGAAGCGGCCGCTGTCCTGGTCGTAGACGGCGAGCCCGGTGGAGACGCCGCCAGCCCAGACCCGGTTGTCGCGATCGACGAACAGCGAATAGGTCTGGTTCGCCGGCAGCGACTGCGGATCGCCCACCACGTGCCGGAACACCGTGAAATCGACACCGTCGAAACGCACCAGGCCGCCGGCCGAACCGAACCACATCAGGCCGTTGCGATCTTGCGCCACGGCGTAGACCGCGCCGCTGGGCAGGCCATTGGCCGTCTCGTAGCGCCGAAACTGCGGCGTCGGCAACGGGCCCGCCGCGGACGCGCCCGGAGCCTCGGGTTCCGCCGGAACCGCAGGCATCGATGCCAGCGCACCCAAGACCGTGCCCAGCAGCCAAGCGGACAACCTCGATCCCTTCCTCATCCGTCCCCCGCGAAGCGGTGTCGCGAAACCCGCATCGGCTTCGATCGCAACGTGCCCCTAAAGATGCCCTGACCCACGATAGTGCCAAAACCCCATCCCCGGAGCGAGCCGGGCCGACCGCGCGAAGCTGGCTAGAATGCGCGGATGTCCCGACGCCTGCGACTGCTGTTCTCCGCGCTGGCCATCGCCGCGCTGCTGTGGCTGCTGTTCGCCGCCGCCGAACGCGCACTGGCGCTGGCGCAGCGTTTCCTGGACTTGCCGGCATGGCTGCAGTGGACGCTCGGCGGCGTGCTGCTGATCTTCGCCGCGGCCGGGCTCGCCGTGCTGTGGTGGTTGCTGCGCCCACGCCGCCGGCAGCGGCCGCTGCCGGTACCCGATCGCGGCAGCCTGGAGCAGCGCATCGGCCAGTTGCGCGAACGCGGCGCCGATACCGGCGCGCTGGCGGCCGAACTCGGCGAGCTCGATCGCCGCCGCGCCAGTTCGCGCATCTACGTGGCGCTGTTCGGCGAAATCTCCACCGGCAAGTCCAGCCTGATCCGCGCGCTGGCGCCGCAGGCGCAGGTCGCCAGCGACGTGCGCGGCGGCACCACCCGCGGCGTCGGCCACTACGACGGCAAGCTGCCGGACGGCCGCACGCTGGTGCTGGCCGACGTGCCCGGCAGTCGCGAGGCCGGCGGCGAAGCGCACGAAGCGCTGGCGCGCGAGGAAGCGCTGCGCGCGCACGCGGTGATCTACCTGTGCGCCGGCGACCTCAACCGCAGCCAGGCCGACGAACTGCGTTGGCTGGCCGACTTCGGCAAGCCGCTGCTGCTGGTGCTGAACAAGGCCGACCAATGGCGCAGCGACGAACTCGATCAGCTGCTGGCGCGCCTGCGCCGGCACGCGCGCGGCCTCGCCGGCGCGGTGCTGGCGATCAGCGCCGGCGGCAGCGAGCGCTACCGGCGCGAGCTGGCCGACGGCAGCAGCGAGTCGGTCGAGCGCCAACGCAAGCCGGCGATCGAGCCGCTGCTGCAGGCGCTCGCGCGGCTCACCGCCAACGGCCCCGAAGACCTCGAACCGCAACGCGAGAACGCCGTGCTGGCCGCCCTGCACCAGCGCACCGGCGCACTGGAAGCGCAGACCCGCGCCGAGGAAGCCGAGCGCATCGTGCGCAGGTACGCGCGTCGCGCGATCGTCGGCGCGCTGGCCGCAGTGGCGCCGGGCAGCGACCTGGTGATCCAGGGCGTGCTCGCCACCGGCCTCACCCGCGCGCTGGCCGAACTGTATGGCGTGAAGGTCAGCGAGGTGCAGGTCGAGGATTTCGTGCAGCAGGCCAAGCTCACCCTGCGCACCGGCAGCTCGATCGTGCTGGCCGTCGCCGGCAACGCGCTGAAGGCGTTCCCCGGCCTCGGCACGCTGGGCGGCGGCGTGCTGCACGCGTTCGCCTACGCGCTGATCTTCGACTCGATGGGCCGCGCGCTGGCCGCCTCGCTGGCCGAACGCCGCACACTCGACCAGCGCGACGCCGGCGAGCGCCTGCAGCAACTGCTCGCCGACACCGGCGGCAACCGCCTGCGCCAGCTGGCCGCGCTGACCATGGACGCGGTGCGCGAGGACAACGACGGCGACTGATCAACTGCAACCCAGGGACGGCCCATGCCCAGACCACTTCCGCCGGAAATGGCCCATGTTTTCCATGCTTACCAGATTGCCCTGGACACCGACCGGCTGCCTGTCTGGGTGATGCTTGTCATCGGCGTCGCCACCATAGGCTCAGGCCTGGCCCTCGAATGGGGCCGCTACCGGCGAATGCGCAAGGTGATGGTCGGCTTTCGCAGCGGCGCCCTGATGGGGTTGCTCGCCTCATCGCTGACCGCCAGTTTGTTGGCATACGTGTCATACCGAACGTTGACGTGCGGTGCCGTGAAATGCATGGGGAGGCGCTGTCACGGCTACGACTTCACCGATCTCCTCGACCACAGGCACTTCAGCTCCCAGCATTTTGTCTCCATGACGTTCCAACCGGTCGCTTTCTGGATCAACTACGCCTATATCGCCCTGTTCACCGTTGTCTCGCTCTACGTGCTGTTCGGTTGTATCCGCTCCGTGGCGCACTGGCGCGAACTGGATTGATCCAGCAGCAGCGTCATGCGCGCTGGCGCGCGTCACGCTTCTTCTCGACCGACGTCGCCGCGAAATGCCGCCACTTGCGCGGCGCCACGAGGCCGGGGTCGCCGAAAGCGGTCAGCAGACGAAGCACCGCCTTGGGTTGTTTGGCGTCGTGCGCGAGTAAAAGCCGTTGTAGGCCAGATCGAAGGCCTTGCGATCCGACGTCATGTCGTCGGCCGCGAAGGTGGCGCGCGCCGCGCTGTGCACGTGCGCAACGGGAACCCGCAGGCCGGACTTGTCGGGCTCCATCCTCGCCGCTCCCGCCGAGACGACGTCGGTGCAGGCGCCGAACCATCCCGGCAGAACCGGTGCCACCCATCACGAATGAATGAGGTAACGGGAGGCGGGCCTGCTGTTGGCAAAGTTCGGGCGCATCGCCAGGCGGGCGCTCTCGAAGGCGTGCCACTGTCCGTCATCCGGCAACGAGGGGAGGGCTACCGGTTCTTGTCGGTCGAAACCGGCCAAAGCCGCATCCACCAGATCGCCGACTTCCATCAGGCCGTCGAGCCTGCTCACGTCATGACCCGAGTGGCGCCAGATGTCGGTGCGGGTAGCGCCCGGCAGCACCGCCTGCACGTAGATCCCGGACGGCCCGAACTCATGGGCGAGGGATTGGGAAAAAGTCAGCAGGTAGGCCTTGGTCGCGCCATAGATGCCCGGAACGAGCTCGGTGGCCAGGCCGACCACCGAACCGATATTCACGATCGCACCCGCGCCGCGCGCCGCCATGCCGGCCACGGCGGCGTGGGCCAGGAGCGTGGGGGCGGTCATGTTCAGCCCGATCAATCCCTCCAGTTCCGCATCGGCGGCGTCGGCGAAGCCGGAGGCGGTATTCGTGCCGGCGTTGTTGATCAGGATATCGATGGGCGTGCCCGTGCGGATGCGGTCCGCCACGCCACGAACCTGGGCGGGATCGGAGAGATCCGCGGTGATCGTTTCGGCCTGGATGCCGTATCGGGTGCGCAGGTCGTGCGCGAGTGCATCGAGCTTGCCGGTGCTGCGCGCGACAAGGACGAGGTGGTGGCCGCGGGCGGCAAGGCGGTCGGCGTAGACGGCGCCGATGCCGCCGGAGGCGCCGGTAATGAGAGCAGTCGACATCAGGGTTCTCCTTGGGGGTGGGTGCGATTGGGGAATTAAATGGATGATAGTTGACATCCATTTAGAGTACGACTATCATCAATTCAACCCGTCAAGCCAGGAGCACGAACCCATGCGAAACAGCCAGGCCGTGAAGGAAGAAAACCGTCGCCGCATCCTGCAGGCTGCCGCGCCGCTTTTCCGCGAGCGCGGGGTACAGGGCGTGTCTGTGGCCGATGTCATGCAAGAGGCGGGCATGACACATGGCGGCTTCTACCGGCACTTCGCCGACAAGGATCAGCTCGTTGCCGAAGCTTTGGCCAGCAGCGCGGAACAGCGCGCACACCAGCGGAAGGAAACCGGGCTCGACCAGCTTGCCGCCTACGCCGAGGCCTATCTCTCGCCGGCGCACCGCGAACGGCGGGCCGAGGGCTGCATGTTCGCCGCGCTGGGTTCGGAGATCGTGCGGGGCTCGGACGGCGCGCGGCACGCCATGACCGAGGCGATGCGCAAGCTGGTCGACGCCCTTTCCGAAACGGCGGCCGGGCGCAGTGCACAGGAGCGTCGCCGGGCCGCGCTGGCCAGCTGGTCGGCCATGGTCGGCGCGCTGACCCTGTCGCGGCTCAGCGACGATCCCGAGCTTGCCGACGAGATCCTCGACGCCACGCTCCAGTCGATCCTCACCCGCCAGGTCCGCAAGGCACCGCCGACCGGTTCGGCGGCTGCCCATGCCTCGTCACCGACACCGGCGAACTCGCCGCGCTGACGCTCACGCGCCCGGTCTCGGCTCTCCTTCCAAGAGGCCTCCAGGATGAATACCTCTGCATTGTTCCGCCCCTTCCGCCGCGGCTCACTCCAACTGCCGAACCGGATCGTCATGGCACCGATGACACGTCGCTCCAGCCCGGGCGGGATTCCGAACGAGGCCGTGGCGGATTACTACCGCCGCCGGGCGGAGGGTGGCGTCGGACTGATCATCAGCGAAGGCGCCACGATCGACAGCCCCGCGGCTTCGAACAACACCAGCATTCCCAACTTCCATGCCGCGGAGAGCCTCGCCGGCTGGGCCCGCGTACTGGCCGGCGTCCACGCCGCCGGCGCCCGAATGGCGCCGCAACTCTGGCATCAAGGCCTGTCCCGGGCAGAAGGAACCGGGCCCTGCCCCAACGCGCCATCCGAAGGCCCTTCCCCGATCGACGGGCGCGGCCATGCGATGAGCGACACCGACATCGCCAGGGCGATCGACGCCTACGCGAGCGCAGCCGGGGCCGCGCAACGACTGGGCTTCGACGCGGTGGAACTGCACGGGGCCCACGGCTATCTCATCGACCAGTTCCTGTGGGGACAGACCAATCGGCGATCCGACCGCTACGGCGGCGACGCCGACGAACGCACCCGCTTTGCGGTGGAGGTCATCCAGGCCGTGCGGCGCGCCGTGGGCCCGGATTTCCCGGTGATCTTCCGCTTCTCGCAATGGAAGACCCAGGACTACACCGCGCGTCTTGCCGGAACCCCCGAGGAACTCGAGCACATCCTCACTCCGCTGGCTGACGCCGGCGTCGACATCTTCCACGCCTCGACCCGCCGCTTCTGGCAGCCGGAATTCGAAGGCTCCCACCTCACCCTCGCCGGATGGAGCCGCAAGTTGACCGGGCGCCCGACGATCTGCGTCGGGTCGGTGGGGCTCGCCGGACCGGACTTCATGGAAGCCCTCACCGGGCGTTCCTCCGCTGCCGGCGTGGGCAGCATCGACGAGCTTCTCGAGCGGATGGCGGCTGATGAATTCGACCTCGTTGCGGTGGGCCGCGCGCTGATCAGCAATCCCGATTGGCCGTCCAAAGTGCACGAGGCGCGCTTTGCCGAACTGAAGTCTTTCGATAAAGCGCAGCTTGCCACCCTGGCCTGAGGCGTCGAACACCCCGCCACGATTTGCCGGGCGTTCCCGATCCGGCCTGCACCTCAAGACCCGTCATGCGAGCGCACGACGGCAGCCGATCCAACCCATCCCCGACAGTCCGCGCGGTGCGGAGCGACTGCCGGACCACCACGGAGTCGCTTGCATGAAAACCTACCTGATCAACCATCTTCGCATTCCGGGCGATGTGCCCAATCTTTCGGCCCTCGATTACCTGGACCAGGTCGAGGCCACGGTGGCGCCCTACGGCGGCAAGTGGCTGGCGATGGGCCCGGCCACGGTCACCGAAGGCAGCTGGCCGGGCGCGGTCGTGTTGATGGAGTTCCCCAGCCGGGAACA
This sequence comes from Rhodanobacter sp. KK11, assembly GCF_033345435.1. Taxonomy (NCBI): domain Bacteria; kingdom Pseudomonadati; phylum Pseudomonadota; class Gammaproteobacteria; order Lysobacterales; family Rhodanobacteraceae; genus Rhodanobacter; species Rhodanobacter sp. KK11. The sequence goes on along the minus strand of NZ_JAWPMI010000001.1, from coordinate 623,260 downwards.
GGCCGACAACTGGTACGCGTCGGACGCCTACCGGAAGATCCTTCCGCTGCGCACCAACAACGCCATCTCCGACATCGTGCTGATCGACGCGTTGCCTGAGGGCTTCACCGTCAAGGCCTGGGCGGCGGATGTCCGGCGCCAGGTCACCGCTGGCTGAGCGGCAGAAAACCGCTTCCGATGCCAATCGGCGGGGTGCGTTCGAGGCGGCCCACCTGACCCCGGCTTTCCAACCCAGGAATGGCCTCTGCGCGGAGCGTTGCAGCACCGCCGCGTGAAGCGAAGAGGCGGCCGGACAACAGCGGAGTGTCGCGAGGCATCCGGCCGTCCAGATCAGCGCCTGCCACGCGCGACAACATCGAAGTGGCCATCGTGTCGTTCGTATCCCGCGTCCGGTCAACCGGCGCTTCCTCATCCTCATTGGAGAAAGATCATGAAAAGTTCATCCAGGCGTTTTGTCCCCACACTCATCAGTGGCCTGGTGGCGAGCGTGCTCGCACTGGCCATGCCGCTGGCGGCCTCGGCGCAGACCTCCGCGCCGACGAAACCCACGGTGGTGCTGGTTCACGGCGCCTTCGCCGATTCGTCGAGCTGGAACGGCGTCATCGAACGCCTGCAGGCCAAGGGTTACACCGTCGTGGCGGCACCCAACGAGCTGCGCAGTGTCGCCAGCGATGCGGCCACGGTTCACAGCCTGGTCCAGAGCATCCACGGTCCGGTGGTACTGGCGGGCCATTCGTACGGTGGTTCGGTGATCAGCACAGCAGCCAGCGGGCTCGACAACGTGAAAGCCCTGGTCTACGTCGCCGCTTTTGCTCCCGACGTGGGCGAGAGTGCCGGTGAACTTGCCGGACGCTTCCCGGGCGGCACGCTAGGTCCGGCGCTGGCACCTGCAGTGCCGCTTGCCGATGGCGGCAAGGATCTGTACATCCAGCAGGACAAGTTCCGTGCGCAGTTCGCCGCCGACGTGCCGGCAGCGCAAGCGGCCCTGATGGCGGCCGGCCAGCGCCCGATCACCGAAGCGGCGCTCAACGAAGCGAGTACTTCGGCCGCCTGGAAAAACATTCCATCCTGGTTCGTCTATGGCAAGGCCGATCTCAACATTCCGGCCGCAGCGCAGGCGTTCATGGCCGAACGCGCCCATTCGCGCAAGACCGTGGTGATCAATGGCGCATCGCACGTCGTGATGGTGTCCCATCCCGCGGCGGTGGCGAAGCTGATCGAAGAAGCCGCCGACAGCACGCAACAGTAGGTTCGCAGCGGAATGGTCGGGCAAGAGAGGGGGTAATTGGATGCAGCCAATTACCCCTCTCGTTGCAACAGGCACCTGTTCCGCCAAGCCAAGGTCAGGCGGCCATCCGCTTCATGCGGAAACGCCCGCCACTTGCACGAAACTAGGCATTCCCCAGCAACTCCACCAGCCGTTCCTCGCACGCCGACAGATCATGCCCCCGCCGTCGTGAGATCACGAAGGTGAGCGGCCCCATATGCCACGCACGGCGCTCGAGTTCGACGAGCTGCCCATTGGCCAGATCCTCCGCGACGAGGTGCCGGGGCAGATGGCCCCAACCCAGGCCGGCCTTGAGCAAATCACGCTTGGCACCGAGGTCGTTGACCAGCCATTGCCGCTTGCCGGCGACGCCCTGCTGGGTTTTTTCCGCACCGGGCTGGTTGTCGGTGACGACGATCTGGGTGTGGCGGCCGAACTCGTCCACGGGGATGGGTTGGGGTGTCGAAGCGAGCGGATGGGACGGCGCGCATACCGTCACCATGGCTTCCTCGCGCAGCCAGTGGCGTTCGATGGCGTCCGGGTTCACCTCCGGCACGTTCTCGATGGTGACGGCCAAGGCGCAGACCTTTTCCAGCACGAGCTTCTCGCCGCCCTGCATGGTCGTGATGCGCAGGTTGATCGCGGCGGTCGGGAACTCCTGCTGCAGCGTGCGCAGGCAGTCGATCAGGTGGGTGCGCGGAAAGTAGGCATCGACCGCCACTGACACCTGCGGCACGCCGGCCTTGGCGATCGCGCCGGCGCGGTTCTTCATTTCCTCGGTGCGCGAGATCACTGCCCGCGCATCCGGCAGCAGGCTGCGGCCCGCCGCGGTCAGCTGCGCCTTGCGCGTGTTGCGCTCGAACAGCTCGACGTCGAACGCACTTTCCAGCGCCTTGATCGCGTGGCTGATGGCCGACTGCGCGCGCGCGAGTTTCCGCGCCGCACCCGAGAAGCTGCCCTGGTCGCACACCGCAACGAACGCACGCAGCTGGTTGATGGTGACGTTGTCGAGCAAGGTCATCCAGAAAATAGATCGTATTGAGCAATTTTTCGTCAATTGTGTTGATGCGTCAAGCAACCCAAATGGGATGGGCAACCGGCTCGAATGGGGCCGGCCCGCTCTATCCCCCGCATTGAAAAGGATCATCTCCATGAGCTACGCCATCATCGGTTTCGGCGCCATCGGGCAGGCCCTCGCCCGCGCTTTCGCCCGCAACAACATCGAAGTCTCCGTCGCCAGCCGGCGCGCGCCCGAAACCCTGCAACCGCAGGCGCAGGCGATCGGACCCACGGTCGTTCCGCGGACGCTGCAGGAAGCACTCAAGGCGGACGTGATTTTCCTGGCCGTGCTCTTCGAGGGTCATCGCGAGGTCGCCAAGGCGCTGTCGAGCTGGAAAGGCAAGACAGTGGTTGACGCGATGAACAGCTTCGAGGGCCTGTCGAGCGACGACGTCGCCAAGGCTTTCCCCGGCGCGCGCTTCGTGAAGGGCTTCAATCACCTTCCCGCGCGGACGCTGGCCGCCGACCCGAACGTCAATGGCAGCCGCCGTGTGGTGTTCCTGTCGAGCGACGACGAGGCCGCCGCCACGCAGGTGGCGGAACTCGCCAACCGGCTGGGCTTCGCCCCCGTGAATCTCGGCAAGCTCGCTGAAGGTGGTGAGCTGGTGCAGGTGCGCGACAAGAGCTGGGCACCGCTGATCTTCCAGGACCTGTTCAAGAGCGAGGCCGCGTGACCGCGCCGCAGCGCAATCATTTGTTTGCGCCACCACCAAGGATCAAAGACATGAGCAGATTGAATGGAAAAACCGCCGTGATCACCGGCGGCGCCACCGGCATCGGCCGCGCGGCGGCAAAACGCTTCATCGAGGAAGGCGCGTTCGTCTTCATCTTCGGCCGCCGGCAGGACGTGCTCGACACCGCGGTAGCCGAGCTCGGCCCCAACGCTCGCGCGGTGAGGGGCTCGGTTTCCGACCTGGCCGACCTGGACCGTCTCTACGCGGCGGTGAAGACCGAGCGCGGCACCCTCGACATCGTCTTCGCCAATGCCGGGACGGGAAGCCTGCTTGCGCTCGGCGAGATCACCGCCGAGCACATCGACGAAACCTTCGACACCAACGTGAAGGGCACGATCTTCACGGTGCAGAAGGCGCTGCCGCTGATGGGTGCGGGCGGCTCGATCATCCTCACCGGGTCGAGCGCCGGCAGCACCGGGGCCCCGGCATTCGGCATCTACAGCGCGAGCAAGGCGGCGGTGCGCAACCTCGCGCGGACCTGGGCGGAGGACCTGAAAGGCACCGGCATCCGGGTCAACGTGCTGTCGCCCGGCCCGACGGCGACCGAACTGGCGAAGGCCGCGGTGGGCGAGGAAGGCATGAAGGTGTTCGCCTCGATGAATCCGCTGCAGCGCATGGCCGAGCCGGCGGAAATCGGCGCGGCGGCGGCATTCCTCGCGTCGTCGGACAGCAGCTTCATGACCGCCAGCGAGCTCGCCGTCGACGGCGGACTGGCGCAGATCTGACGCGCCACACCCGGCAGTCGAATGACTGCTGCGGAACCATCAATCCTCTACGTAGGAACATCCCATGTCCAACAAAGCCGATCTCTCGAAAGAACTCAGCGGCCGCCGTGCCCTGATCACCGGAGGCACGCGCGGTATCGGCGCGGCCGTCGCGCAGCGCCTGCTCGACGCCGGCGCCAAGGTCGTGGTCGCTGCGCGCAAGCCTGACGACGCCATGCCCGCCGGGGCAACCTTCGTCGCCGGCGACGTCGCCAGGAGCGAAGGCGTGCAGGCCATCGCGACACAGGCGCTCGCGGCGCTCGGCGGCCTCGACATCCTGGTGAACAACGCTGGCGGTGCGCGCGCGTTCCTGGAAGGGGCCTCGACGATTCCCGACGAGGCATGGCACGACAGCTTCGCGCTCAACCTCTTCGCCGCGATCCGCCTCACCAACACGGTCCTTCCCGCGCTGCGGGCCTCGAAGGCCGCAGCCGTGGTGAACATTTCTTCGGCAGCGGCGACGATGCCGTTCGGCCCCTTCGCGCACTACGGCGCCGCCAAGGCGGCGCTCGAGTACTACTCGCGCACGCTCGCACTGGAAGTCGCGCCGGGCATCCGCGTGAACGTCGTGTCGCCCGGCGTCATCGCGACGCCCGGTTCCGACGAGTTCGCCCGGACCACGCCGGGATTCTCGACCGAGGCCTGGCTTCAGCACCTGCCGCTGGGCCGCATCGGCGCCACCGAAGACATCGCCGAGGTCGTCGCACTGCTCGTGTCCGATCGCGGCAAGTTCCTCACCGGCGCGAACTACCGCGTCGATGGCGGCATGACGGCGCGCTGACGCATGGGATGAGGGAACGTGCCCGAGTAGCACTCACCCAAGTCGTCATCCCCGCGAGACGCTTTTCAACAGCCGCATGGCTGGTCAAGCGGGGATCCCGTGTCTCTCGCACGGCCAACAACCTTGAAGGCAGCGGACCCCAAAGGTGACACCATTGTTCACGCAGCTGCGTCAGCTGGCCACGCTGGCCATGGAAGCGGCACGCAACGTGCGGACTGATCCGTGTGCACCGATTCTCGCGAACAGGGCCGTCGCCCGCGTATCGCTATGGCGTGCCGGCGAACGCCGCACGCAGCCAGTCGTGCATCAGGCGGTAACTGCGGGCGGCGGCACGCTCGTCGTAGCGGCAACCGGGCGAGTTCTCGCCAACTTCGGTGAAGCAGTGCACCGCGTGGCCGATCACCACGAACTGCCAGTCGGCGGGGCTCATGCGCATCTCGTCCATGAACTTGTCCGCGTCCGGCATGGTGCCTTTGTCGTCGGCGCCGTTCATCGCCAGCACGCGCGCCTTGATGTGTTTCGCCAGCATCGGGTCATCGGTGTCGAGGCCGCCGTGGAACGACACCACCGCGGCCACGTCGGCGCCGCTGCGGGCCAGGTCGAGCACGGCCGAGCCGCCGAAGCAGAAGCCGATCGCCGCCAGCTTCGTCGCGTCGAGCGGCGCGTTCGCGGCCTGCGCCTTCAGCTGCGCCAGCGCCGCGTTGATCCGCTTGCGCATCAGCGCGCGGTTACCGTACAGCGGCTTCACCGCCGCCTGCGCCTGGTCGGCATGGCCCGGCTGCGGGCGCACGTCGGCGCCGTACATGTCGGTGAGCAGGATCACGTAGTCCTTGCCGGCGATCGTCTCGGCCTTCTTCACGGCCCCGTCGTTGATGCCGTACCAGTTCGGCACCATCACCAGGCCTGGGCGCTTCGCGGTCGAGGCGTCGTCGTAGACCAGCACGCTGTGGAAACGGGTGCCGTCCTGGGTCCATTCGACCGGGCGATGCACCATCTTCGCCTGGGCGGCAAGGCTTGAACCGGCAAGCAACAGCAGACAGCAGAGTCGGGCGATGCGCATGGTCGATCCTCCGTCAGGGGTGACTCCCCTCCCCTGCTTGCAGGGGAGGGTTGGGGTGGGGTTGCTCTCGATCTTCAAGCCAGAAGCTTCACCTCCTCCCGGCCTCCCCCTGCGACCGAAGGAGGTTCCTTCGGGACAAGCAGGGGGAGGAGCAAAGATCACAGTCCAGCCGCGTGCTCCGACAGCCGCCGCTTAAGCGGCGCGAGGCGATCGAGCAGACGCACCCCGACGCCGCGTACGGCCACCAGCGCCGGCGCCTGCCACGCATAGATGCGCGCCAGCGCGTCGAAGCCCAGTGCATCCAGCGTGTCGGCGCTGCGCCGGCGCCGCGCATAGCGACGCAGCACGTGCGCGGCGCCGATGTCGCGGCCGGCGGCGCGGGCGTCGAGCAGGGTGTCGCGCAACTCGGCCACGTCGCGCAGGCCCAGGTTGACGCCCTGCCCGGCCAGCGGATGCACCGCATGCGCGGCGTCGCCCAGCAGCACGAAACGATCGGTCTGGTAGCGCTCGGCCAGCTGCAGTTTCAGCGGGAAGGCGGCGCGCCGGGTGGTGGAGAGGATACGTCCCAGGCGGAAGTCGCTGGCCACGCCCAGCTCGTCGAGGAAGGCGCGATCATCCAGCGCCAGCACGCGTTGCGCCTCGGCTTCGGGCAGCGACCACACGATCGAGCTGCGCCCGTCGGCCAGCGGCAGCAGCGCCAGCGGGCCGCCTGGCAGGAAGCGCTGCCACGCGGTGCCTGCGTGCGGGCGTTCGGTGGCGACGTGCGCCACCACCGCGCGCTGCGCGTAGTCGCGCCCGCGCGTGCCGATGCCGGCCAGCGCGCGCAGCGGCGAGGCGGCGCCGTCGGCGGCCACCAGCAGGCTGGCAGCCAGCGTCTCGCCGCCGGCCAGCTCCAGCTGGATGCGATCCTCGCGCGCCTCGAACGCCTTCACCTCGGCGGGACACAGCACGTGCACGCCGGCCGTCTGCAGCGCCTGCCACAGCGTCCACTGCACCAGGCTGTTTTCGACGATGTAGCCGAGTCGGTCGCGTCCCTCGCTGGCGGCGTCGAAGTCGATCGCCGCGCCGCTTTCGGCGTCCCACACATGCATGTGCGTGTACGATCCGGCGCGGGCTGCGCGAATGGACGTCCAGACACCTACTTCATCGAGCAAGGCGATCGACGACGGCGCCAGGCCGACCACGCGCAGGTCCACTTCGGCGTTCGCATCCCACGCCACGGGCGCGCGGGCTTCCAGCAAGGCGACGTTGAAGCCGGACCGCGCCAGCGCCAGCGCCGCGGCGGCGCCGACCATGCCGCCGCCGACCACCGCCACGTCCAGCGCGGGCGCGCGGCGGCGCGAAGGGGCGTCCTGTGCCGATGTGTTCATGGCAGGCGCTCCAGCACCGCCAGCGGCGGCTCGCCGCGGAAACCCATGCCGCGCCGTGCCAGCGCGCGCTGCAGCGGCGGCAACCGCTCGCAGGCGAGCAGGGCCAGCGAGCGCAGCGGCGCCAGCAGCGGTTGCGGCAGGCAGGCCAGTTGCACCAGACCGTGGCTCATCGCCATGGTGCCTTCGCGATCCGGTGCGCGGCGCGCGGCGTAACGCGCCAGCAGCTCGGCTGCGCCCGGGTCGGGCGCGGCGGCGACCAGTTCGGCCAGGGTCAGCGCGTCGCGCAGGCCGAGGTTGAAACCCTGCGCGCCGATCGGGTGCACGGTCTGCGCGGCATTGCCCACCAGCACCGCGCGCGGCGCGGTCAGCTGCATCGCGGCGACGCGATGGATCGCATACGGATGCCGCCTGCCCGGGCGACTCAGCCGGCCCAGCCGCCAGCCGAAGCGGCGCTGCGCCAGCTCGATGAAACCGGCGTCGTCCAGCGCGGCGACCGCATCGGCCACGTCGGCGGCCACGGTGAGCACCAGCCCGCAACGCCGTTCGGCCAGCGGCAGCAGCGCGACCGGGCCGTCGTCGGAAAAACGCTCCCATGCGCGGTTGGCGTGGTCGCGCTCCGGGGTGACCGTGCACACGAACAAGGTCTGCCGGTAGTCGTGCTTCTCGACGTCGATGCCCAGCTGCGCGCGCACGAATGACGGCGTGCCGTCGGCGCCGACCAGCAGCGGGGTATCGAGCCGGCACGCGCCGTCGGCGGTCTCGACCTGGGCGCACCAGCCGTCAGGCAACGGTTGCAGTGCGCGCAGCGTTGCCGGCGCCAGCCGGGTCAGCCGAGTGCATTCGTCCAGCCGGCACAGCAGCGCCGCGCCGAGTTCGCGCGCCGGCAGGGTCCAGCCCAGTGCCTCGACACCCTGCTGCTGCGCGTCGAGGCGCGCGCTGCCGAACTCGCCGGCGCGGCTGACGTGGATGTGCCGGATCGGCGTGGCGCGCGCGGCCGCGTGGCGCCACACGCCGATCGCGTCCAGGCCGTTGACGGTGGCGCGGGCCAGCGCCAGGTTGCGCTCGTCGTAGCTGGGCTGCGCGTCGGCGCGCGGCGCGGCGGACTCGACCAGGGTGGCGGCGATACCGGCCGCGTCCAGCGCGATGGCGAGGCTGGCGCCGACCAGGCCGCCGCCGACGATCAGCACGCCGGTCTTGTCGCTGCGGGAGGAGCGGGAAGCATTCATGCGCCGATGATACGCGCTGGCGCTGTCGGCGTTGCAGCCCGTTGGGCTAGACTAGCGGTCTGTCCAGTCGCCCGCACGGAGTACTCCACATGGCCAAGTCGCAGACCCAACGCATCGGCATCTTCCTGCTGTTGGCCCTGATGATGGCGGCGACCCGCCTGCATCATTTCGGCGCCCTGCCGGATGCCTCGTGGGGCGTGTTCTTCCTCGCCGGCTTCTGGCTGCGCGGCTCCGCACGCTGGGCGTTCCCGCTACTGATCGCCGAGGCGGTGCTGGTCGATTTCTTCGCGATCACGGCCGCCGGGCTCGACTTCTGGAGCCACTACTGCGTCTCGCCGGCGTACTGGACGATGCCGGTGTACTTCGGCGCGCTGTGGTTCGGCGGCAGCTGGCTGGCCCGTCACCAGTCCGGCCTGCGCCTGCCCACGCTGGGCCTGGCCGCAGTGGCCCTGGTGGTCAGCGAGGCGGTCTGCTACCTGATCTCCAACGGCAGTTTCTATTGGCTCGGCGCCAGTGTGCCGCTGCCGCGCAGCACGGCCAACTGGTTCGCCAACCTGGGCGACTGGTACCTGCCGTTCCTGGGCACCACCGCGCTGTACGTGGGCATCGGCGCCGTGCTGCACGTGGGCGTGACGCTGCTGACGCGGGCCTTGCGCGGCGCGGGCCAACCCGGCCTGAACCACTAAGCCGGCACGATGGGCAACCGCCTCTCGAAGATCTACACGCGCACCGGCGACGACGGCAGCACCGGCCTCGGCGACGGCTCGCGGGTGGGCAAGGATTCGCCGCGGGTCAACGCCTACGGCACGGTGGACGAGCTCAACAGCACGATCGGCATGCTGCTGGCCGCCGACGGCGTCGGCGACGAGATACGCGAGGCGTTGACCCAGGTGCAACACGATCTTTTCGACCTCGGCGGCGAGTTGTGCATTCCCGGCATGGCGATGGTCGAGGACGCCGACATCGAACGGCTGGAACACATCCTCGACACGCTCAACGAACCGCTGCCGCCACTGAAGGAATTCATCCTGCCCGGCGGCGGCATGGCCGCGGCTTGCGGCCACCTGGCGCGCACCGTGTGCCGCCGCGCCGAGCGCGAGGTGATCGCGCTGGCGCGGGTGGAGCAGATCCGCAGCCAGCCGCAGCGCTATCTCAACCGCCTCTCCGACCTGCTGTTCGTGATCTCGCGCGTGCTGGCGCGCGCCAGCGGCCACGGCGAGGTGCTGTGGCAGCACGAGCGCCGGCGCAAGCCCAAGCCTTCCGCCTGAGCGACGCCGTCGTGTTGCGGCTGTACACCCATCCCGCCTGCCTGCAGCACGATCCCGGCCCGGGCCACGTCGAGCGTCCGGCGCGGCTGCACGCGGTGCTGCGGGCGCTGGACCACGACCGTTTCGCCGCACTGGACCGCATCGAGGCGCCGCCGGCCACCCGCGACCAGCTGCTGCGGGTGCACGGCGAGGCCCATGTCAGGGAGGTCCTGCTCGGCGCGCCTCCCGGCGACGTGCTTGCGCTGGATCCGGACACCGTGATGGGCCCCGGCTCGACCGAGGCTGCACTGCGTGCGGCCGGTGCCGCGGCGGCCGCGGTCGACGCGGTGCTCGGCGGCAGCGCTCGGCGCGCCTTCTGCGCAGTACGCCCGCCCGGCCACCACGCCACGCGCGAACAGGCGATGGGCTTTTGCCTGCTCAACAACGTCGCCGTGGCGGCCGCCCATGCGCTGGCCGCGCACGGGCTGAAGCGGGTGGCGATCGCCGACTTCGACGTGCACCACGGCAACGGCACCCAGGACATCTTCGAGCGCGAACCGCGCGTGCTGTTCGTCTCCAGCCACCAGTCGCCGCTGTACCCGGACAGCGGCGGCGAGGACGAACGCGGCTGCGGCAACGTCGTCAACGGCGTGCTGTCGCCCGGCGCCGGCTCGCACGAGTTCCGCGAACTGTGGGACGCCGTGCTGCTGCCGCGATTGCACGCCTTCAAGCCGCAACTGCTGCTGATCTCGGCCGGCTTCGACGCCCACCGCAACGACCCGCTGGCCGACATCCGGCTGGGCAACGAAGACTACGCGTGGATCACCCAGCGCCTGGTGGCGCTGGCCGACACGCATGCCAACGGGCGGCTGGTCTCCACCCTGGAAGGCGGTTACGACCTGGCCGCGCTGGCCGCCAGCGTCAGCGCGCACGTCGGCGCCCTCCTGGAATAACTCCCGCGCGTGGCGCATGCCCGCGCTGAATCCCGGCGTGCGGCGGGAAACGTTCATCTGCCGTCCGGGGGGTCTTTCTGCTAGCTTAACGAGCCTTCGAAGCCGGCAGATTCCCCGTGACACCCAAGCTACCCCCACGCCGCCTGCTGGCGGTCGCTGCCGCCCTCGCCTTGATCGGTGGCCAAGCCGACGCCAGCAACGCCCAGTCCTCCCCCACAAGCCCCGTGACCCCGGTCGACCAAGCCTGCCCGCTGGGTTCGTTCCACTGCGCGCCGCGCCCGCTCAACTACGCGATGTGCCGGCCCAATGCCTTGCTGGAGTTCTACGATCCCAGCCTGGGCAAGGACGCCAGCCTGCGCGAGACCAGTCCGACCCTGGTGCAAGCTCAGCACGTGGACAGCTCCAACCAGTCCGTCTACCACCTGTCCGGCGATGTGAAGCTGCAACGTGCCGACCAGCAGTTACAGGCCGACCGCATTGACTACAACGACGAAAGCACCGACTACGATGCCCGCGGCAACGTGCGCTACCAGGAGGCCGGCCAGCTGCTGGCTGCCTCGAGCATGCGCGGCAACACCGAGGCCAGTCGCGGCATCGCCAACGATGTGCGTTACCAGATGCTCGACGCGCGCGGCAACGGTACGGCCGGCCAGGGCCAGATGCTGGACGCGCAGCACACACGCTACTCGCAAGCCACCTACTCCACTTGCGACGTCGGCCACCACCTGTGGGAGTTCCGCGCCAAGTCGATCACCATCGACAAGGAAACCGGCGTCGGCGTGGCGCGCAACGCCACCATGCGCCTCGGCAATGTGCCGTTCCTGTATCTGCCGTATTTCAGTTTCCCGGTCGACGACCGCCGCAAGAGCGGCTTCCTCTACCCGACCGTCGGCCACACCGGCCGCTCGGGCTACGAGATCAGCACGCCGTACTACCTGAACCTGGCGCCGAACTACGACGCTACGCTGGACCCGCGCATCTACAGTGAGCGCGGCGCGATGCTGGCCGGCGAATTCCGTTACCTGACACCGGGCAGCAACGGCCAGCTCAACGTCGAATATGTGCCGAATGACCACGGCAAGAGCGACGGCCTCGCCGACACCCAGGGCGATTCCCGCTACCTGGTCCAGTTCTCCGATCGCACGCAGTTGTGGAAAGGCTGGCAGTTCGTAGGTTCGTACAACCATGCCTCGGACAGCAGCTACCTGTACGACTATGGCGACGCCCTGTCCCACGCGGCGGTCTACACGCTGGGCTCGAATGCCGCGATCGTGGGCGGCGGCAAGTGGTGGAATGCCTCCTTCGGCGGCACCATCTACCAGAACGTGAACCCGTTCGTGACCGACAGCGGACTGCCGTACAAGCAGCTGCCCTACGCGAAGTTCAGCATGAACGTGCCGCTGTCGCGCTGGCTGGAATTCGGCATGGACACCTCGGCCGTGGCGTTCCGCAAGACCAGCTTCGTCGATGGCCATCGCGAGGATCTCTACCCCTATCTGGCCGCCGATTTCGGCACCTCCGCCTGGTTCGTGCGGCCGCGGCTGGCCTACCGTTACACCGCCTACCAACTGGGCAGCGACTATCAGAATTACGGCTATTACGGGCTGCTCGGCAGCGGCGCGACCACGCCGTTCAACCGGAAGTCGCCGAGTCGCTCGCTGCCGATCGTCAGCCTCGACAGCGGGCTGGTGTTCGATCGCAGCACCACGCTGTTCGGCAACAGCTACACGCAGACCCTGGAGCCGCGGCTGTACTACCTGTACGTGCCGTACCGCAACCAGAACAACCTGCCGCTGTTCGACACCAACGTGATGTCGTTCGACTACTGGCAACTGTTCTCGACCAACCGGTTCTCCGGCGCCGACCGCCAGATGGACGCGAACAACCTCACCGCGGCGCTCACCACCCGCCTGCTCGATGACGGCGGCGTCGAGCGGGTGTCGGCCAGCATCGGCCAGATCCACTATTTCAGCCCGCAGAAAGTGCTGGCCACCGACTGGGTCCGTTCGGCCTACGTGGCCCAGCTCGACGTGCAGCTCAGCGACCGCTGGCGCCTGAACAGCGCCTACCAGTGGAGCCCGAACACCCGCCTCACCGACATGGCCGCAGTGCAGCTGCAGCGGCGCCTGCGCACCGACGGCGTCTTCAACTTCTCCTACCGCTATCGCCGCGGCCTGCTGGAACAATACAGCGCCTCCGTGGTCTACCCGGTGTCCGAGCGCTGGCGGCTGGTGGGCGCGTGGACCTATTCGGTCAAGGATCGCGAGAGCGTCGATGCGCTGGCCGGCGTGGAATACGACAGTTGTTGCGTGTCGCTGCGGCTGGTCGGGCGCAGCTACGTGAACCAGAGTTACTACGGCATCGGCCCGGCGCCGGTCGGCAGCAACCTCAACCATCGCGACAACGCCGTCATGTTCGAGGTGGTTTTCAAGGGGCTCGGTTCCACCGGCGGTCAAATCGATCCACTGCTGCGCCGTGATATTCTCGGCTATCAATAAACGCATTCGCCCCGGCGAAATCAGGCTTTTCATCGATGAAGCGATCCCTTGCATCCCTCCTGCTCGCGCTTGCGGCCGCGCTCCCCGTCCACGCCCAGCTGCTGACGCCGACCGCGCCGGCCGACCAGCCGCTGGACCGCATCGTGGCGGTGGTCAATGACGACGTGATCCTGCAGAGCGAACTGAACGATGCCGTGCTCTCGGTGCAACAGCAGTACGCCGGCCACGCCGACCAGTTGCCGCCGATGAACGTGCTGCAGCAGCAGGTGCTCAACCGGCTGGTGCTGATGCGCCTGCAGATCCAGAAGGCGCAGGACCAGGGCATCCACGTGTCCGACGCCGACGTCGACCAGGCGATCCAGGGCGTGGCCCAGCAGAACAAGCTCAGCCCCGAGCAGCTGCGCGCCGAGGTGGAACGCAGCGGCTCCAGCTTCGCCGCGTTCCGCGAGCAGATCGCCGACCAGATCACCGTGCAGCGGCTGCACCAGAGCGTGGTGCAGGACTCGGTTTCGGTCACCGACAGCGAGATCGACAACCTGCTCAGCAGTCCGACCTACAAGGCTGGCGAAGTGCACCTGGCGCATATCCAGATCAGCATTCCCGGCGGTGCCGACGCCGCCGCGATCCAGGCCAGCCAGGCCAAGGCCGCGCAGGCGCTGGCCGCGATCAAGGGCGGCATGGATTTCAACGCCGCCGCGATCCGCTACTCCGATGCTCCCGATGCGCTCGACGGCGGCGACCTCGGCTGGCGCCGGCTGGACGAGATTCCGCCCGCCTTCGCCGACACCATCGCCTCGATGAAGCCCGGCGACGTCAGCGCGGCGCTGCGCGGCCCGACCGGTTTCCACATCCTCAAGCTGGTCGACCAGCGCCAGAGCAGCCGCAAGCTGGTCACCGAGGTGCATGCGCGGCAGATCCTGATCAAGCCGAGCGAGCTGGTCACGCCGGCCCAGGCCGAGCAGAAGGCGCGGGACCTGTATCACCGCATCGTCGACAAGCACGAGGACTTCGCCACCCTGGCCAAGGAAAATTCCAAGGACGACACCACCGCGAACCTCGGCGGCGACATGGGCTGGTTCCCGCCGCAGGCATGGGGCCAGGCGATCGCCGTGCAACTGGGTCAGCTGAAGGACAACCAGGTGTCGCAGCCGTTCCAGAGCGCCGCCGGCTGGCACATCCTGCAGCGCCTCGGCGAACGCCAGAGCGACCAGACCGTGCAGATCGAGCGTGACCAGGCGCGCCAGGCCATTGGCACGCGCAAGTCCGAGCAGGCTTACGACGACTACCTGCGCGACCTGCGCTCCAACGCCTACATCGACATCCTGGTACCCGGGCTGCGCGAAGCGGACAGCCAGGCTGCCGCCAACTCGCCGTAAGGGCGGTTGGACGCCATGCCACTGCCCCGGCTCGCGCTGACCGCGGGCGAGCCGGCGGGCGTCGGCCCCGAACTGCTGATCCGGCTGGCCGCCACGCCGCTGGCGGCCAGCCTGGTGGCGGTCGCCGATCGCGACCTGCTGCAGCGCGCCGCCTCGCGCTGTGGCCTGAACATCGAACTGGCCGATGACGACGGCGACCGCGAAGCGGTGCGTCGCCCCGGCACGCTGCGCGTGCACCACCTTCCACTGACCGTCGACGAAGTCCCCGGCCGGCCCGATCCGCGCAACGCCCGGCACGTGCTGGATACGCTGGCCGAGGCCGCCGACGGCTGCATGGCCTGCCGCTACGACGCGGTGGTCACCGCGCCGCTGCAGAAATCCTCGATCAACGACGCCGGCATCCGTTTCAGCGGGCACACCGAATTCTTCGCCGAACGCGCGCACGCCGAGGTGGTGATGATGCTGGCCAGCCCGGAACTGCGGGTGGCGCTGGCCACCACCCACCTGCCGCTGGCGGCGGTGCCGGCGGCGATCACGCCGGCGGCGCTGGGCCGCACGCTGCGCATCGTGCACGCCGAACTGCGACGCAAGTTCGGCATCGCCGAGCCGCGCATCGCGGTGCTCGGCCTCAACCCGCACGCCGGCGAAGGTGGCCACCTTGGCCACGAGGAGATCGACACGCTGATCCCGGTACTCGACGCCTTGCGTGGCGAAGGCATGCACCTGCTCGGCCCGCTGCCCGCCGACACCGCGTTCGTGCCGGCGCAGCGCGCACGCTACGACGCGGTGCTGGCGATGTACCACGACCAGGCCCTTCCGGTGCTGAAGAGCGAGGCGTTTGACCGCACCGTGAACCTCACCCTCGGCCTGCCGTTCATCCGCACCTCGGTCGACCATGGCACCGCACTGGACCTCGCCGGTACCGGTGCCGCCGATCCGGCCAGCCTGATCGCCGCGGCGAACATGGCGCTCGCGCTGGTGCAGCGCAGAAACGAGCGCAGGGGAGTGAGCCATGATTGAAGGCAAGGCTGCCCTGCTCGTTTTCCACTCCCCTCCACTCGCTCCTGCCTCATGAACGCGCGCCCCAAGAAAAGCTTCGGCCAGCACTTCCTGCACGACCGGCGCTACATCGACCGCATCGTCAGCGCGATCGCGCCGCGGGCGGAGGACTTCGTGGTCGAAATCGGCCCCGGCGAAGGTGCGCTGACCCTCCCGCTGCTGGCGGCGGCGCGCAGGCTCACCGCCATCGAGCTGGACACCGACCTGATCCCCGGCCTGCAGGCGCGCGCCGCTGCCGCGGGCGAACTGCATGTCATCCATGCCGACGTGCTGAAGGTGGACTTCACCGCTCTGGCGCACAGCCATGGCGTGCCGAAGCTGCGCATCGCCGGCAACCTGCCGTACTACATCTCCAGCCCGATCCTGTTCCACTGCGTCGAGCATGCTGCAGCGATCCAGGACATGCACTTCATGCTGCAGAAGGAGGTGGTCGAACGCATGGCCGCCGAACCCGGCAGCAAGGTATACGGCCGACTGTCGGTGATGCTGCAGCTGGCGTGTCGGGTCGAGCCGTTGTTCGAGGTTCCGCCCGAAGCGTTCCGCCCGCCGCCGAAGGTGGAGTCCGCAGTGGTGCGGCTGCTGCCGTTGCCGGCCCACGAACTGCACGACGCGCAGCCCGAACACGTCTACGCCGTGGTCAAGGCCGCGTTCGGGCAACGCCGCAAGACGCTGGCCAATGCGCTGCGGCAATGGCTCGACGCCGACGCGATCCGCCGCGCCGACGTCGACCCGAAGGCGCGCGCCGAAACCCTCGCCCCGGCCGATTTCGTGCGCCTGGCCAGGATCTACGGCGAGTCCTGACGCCGGAAACGGCCTCCCGGTCGCGGCCGCCGCCCCATTCGCGGCGACAGGCCTTACAATCCGGGCATGACTGAAAAATCCTCCTACACGATCGACGTGCAGGTCGAAACCCGCTTCGTCCCCGACCAATCGAAGCCCGGCGACAATCGCTATGTTTTCGCCTACACCGTTACCCTGCGCAACGCCGGCAAGATGCCCGCGCGCCTGCTCGCCCGCCGCTGGATGATCACCGACGCCAACGGCAAGGTCGAGGAAGTGACCGGCGAAGGCGTGGTCGGCGAACAACCGTGGATGCGGCCCGGCGACGATTTCGAATACACCTCCGGCGCGGTGCTGGAAACTCCGGTCGGCATCATGGGCGGCAGCTACCGGATGCTGGCCGACGACGGCACGGAGTTCGAGGCCCCCATCCCGACCTTCACCCTGTCCATTCCGCGTACGCTGCACTGATGGCCCTGCGCTGACATGGCTACGTACGCGATCGGCGACGTGCAGGGCTGCTATCCCGAACTGCAACGCCTGCTCGACAAGCTGCGCTTCGACCCGACGCAGGACCGGCTGTGGTTCTGCGGCGACCTGGTGAACCGCGGCGGCCAGTCGCTGGCCACGTTGCGACTGATCCACGGCCTGCGCGAACTCAGCGTGGTTACCCTGGGCAACCATGACCTCAGCCTGCTGGCGATCGCCCAGCGCCGGCCCGATGCGCAGGCACGGGTAAACCCCGAGCTGCGCGAGGTGCTGTTCGCCGACGACGCACCGGTGCTGTTCGAGTGGCTGCGCTCGCAGAAGCTGCTGCACCACGACGAGCAGCTCAACTGGACCATGGTGCACGCCGGCCTGGCGCCGATGTGGACGTTGCGCCAGGCGCAGCGCGCCGCACAGGACGTAGAGCGCGAGCTGTCCAGCCCGCGCCATCCGCGATTGCTGCACAACCTGTTCGGCAACCGGCCGGCGATGTGGTCGAGCCGGCTGCAGGGACTGGACCGCCAGCGCGCCACCATCAACACGATGACCCGGATGCGCTACTGCGACGTCAACGGCCGCATCGACTTCGAGGCGAAAGGCATCCCCGGCACGCAGAAAGCCGGATTGTATCCGTGGTTCGAGGTCCCCGGCATGCGCCGGCGCGACACCCGCATCGTCTGCGGCCATTGGTCGGCGCTGGGCCGCTTCGCCGGCCTCGGCGTGCACGCGATCGACACCGGCTGCGTCTGGGGCGGCCAACTCACCGCCCTGCAACTGGACGGGGAGGAGCCGCGCTATTTCACCGTCAATGCCGAGCCGCACCGCAAGCGGCCGCCGGGCGGCGAGGACTGAAGCGCGGAGAACGCGTGAAAAGATGCAGGCGGAGAAAGCAGGCCGAGCGGCTTTTTCCCGCTCCCCGCTCCCCCTCACTCACTCCTTAGGGCTTTCCGCTCAGGTCAGCTGGCCGTGGCAATGCTTGTACTTCTTGCCCGAGCCGCACGGGCACGGATCGTTGCGGCCGACCTTGGGGCCGGCATGCTGCGCCGGCTGGGCCAGGCGCACGCCGGCGCCGGCGGCGGGCTGCGCCTCGCCGCCGAACGCGCCTTCCGCCGGCGCGCCGCCGCCGCTGGCCAGCATCTGCTTCTGCAGGCGATCGGCCAGGCGCCGCTGCTCGGCCTCCATCGCGGCGACTTCCTCCTCGCTGCGGATGCGGATCCGCGCCAGCATCTGTATCACTTCGGCCTTGATCCGCTCGAGCATGCCGGAAAACAGCTTGAACGACTCGCGCTTGAACGCCTGTTTCGGGTCCTGCTGCGCGTAGCCGACCAGGTAGATACCCTGGCGCAGGTAATCCATGCTGGCCAGGTGATCCTTCCAGGCGTTGTCGACCACGGTCAACATGATGTGCTTTTCCAGCTGGCGCATGGTTTCGGCGCCGATCTGCGCCTCCTTCGCCTGGAACAGCTCGTCCACCGCGCCGCGCACGTGCTCGAGGATCATCTTCGCGTCGATCTCCTGCTGCTGCTCGACCCAGTGCTTGAGGTCGAGCGACAGGCCAAGCTCGCTTTCCAGCTCGCGGTCGAGGCCGGGCAGATCCCACTGCTCGTCGATGCTGTCGTCCGGCACATACGCGCGCACCATGCTCTGCACCACATCGTCGCGGATGTCGGCGACAGTGGCCTGCACATCGTCGCCATCGAGCAGCTCGTCGCGCTGGCGATAGATCACCTTGCGCTGGTCGTTGGCGACGTTGTCGAACTCCAGCAGGTGCTTGCGGATGTCGAAGTTGTGCTGCTCGACCTTGCGCTGCGCCTTCTCGATCTGCCGGCTGATCATGCGGTCTTCCAGCGCGTCGTCGTCCTTCATGCCGAAGCGCTTCATCCAGCGCACCAGGCCCTCGCCGCCGAAGATGCGCAGCAGGTTGTCTTCCAGCGACAGGTAGAAGCGCGAGGAACCCGGGTCGCCCTGGCGGCCGGAACGGCCGCGCAACTGGTTGTCGATGCGCCGCGACTCGTGCCGCTCGGTGCCGATGATGTGCAGGCCGCCGGCGGCGACCACCTGGTCGTGCAATTTCTTCCACTCGGCCTTGACGCGGGCGCGGTCGACCTCGCTGGCATCCGCCGGCAGCGCCGCCAGCGCCGCCTCCAGGCTGCCGCCGAGCACGATGTCGGTGCCGCGGCCGGCCATGTTGGTGGCGATGGTGACCTGGCCGGGCGCACCGGCCTGGGCCACGATGTGCGCCTCGCGCTCATGCTGCTTGGCGTTCAGCACCTCATGCGCCACGCCGGCCTTCTTCAGCAGACCGGACAGCAGTTCGGACACCTCGATCGAGGTGGTGCCCACCAGCACCGGCTGGCCGCGCTTGTGGCAATCTTTGATGTCCTCGATCACCGAGTTGTACTTCGGCGTCTGCGACAGGAAGATCATGTCCGGGTTGTCCTTGCGGATCATCGGCTTGTGGGTGGGGATCACCACCACCTCCAGGCCGTAGATGCTCTGGAACTCGAACGCCTCGGTGTCGGCCGTGCCGGTCATGCCGGCCAGCTTCTTGTACATGCGGAACAGGTTCTGGAACGTCACCGTGGCCAGCGTCTGGTTCTCGCGCTGGATCGGCACGCCCTCCTTCGCCTCCACCGCCTGATGCAGGCCGTCCGACCAGCGGCGGCCCGGCAGCGTGCGGCCGGTGAACTCGTCGACGATGATCACCTCGCCGTCGCGCACGATGTAGTCCACGTCGCGCTGGTAGATGCCGTTGGCGCGCAGCGCGGCGTTGAGGTGATGCACCACCGCCAGGTTCTTGGAGTCGTACAGGCCGCTGTCCGCGTCGATCACGCCGGCCTCGCGCAGCAGCTCGTCGGCGTGCTGCATGCCCGCCTCGGACAGGTGCACCTGCTTCTGCTTCTCGTCGACCCAGTAGTCGCCCTCGCCGTTCTCCTCGGCCTGGCGCAGCATGTGCGGCACGATCTTGTTCACCGCGATGTACAGCTGCGGGGAATCCTCGGCCGGGCCGGAGATGATCAGCGGCGTGCGTGCCTCGTCGATCAGGATCGAGTCGACTTCGTCGACGATCGCGTAGTGCAGGCCGCGCTGGTAGCGCTGCTCCTTGCTGAGCGCCATGTTGTCGCGCAGGTAGTCGAAGCCGAATTCGTTGTTGGTGCCGTAGGTGATGTCGGCGGCGTAGGCGGCGTGCTTGTCGGCGTGGTCCATGCCCGGATACACCACGCCCACGCTCAGGCCGAGGAAGTTGTACAGCTTGCCCATCTGGGCCGAGTCGCGCCGCGCCAGGTAGTCGTTCACGGTGACCACGTGCACGCCCTTGCCGGCCAGCGCATTCAGGTAGACCGGCAGCGTGCCGACCAGGGTCTTGCCCTCGCCGGTGCGCATCTCGGCGATCTTGCCTTGATGCAGCACCATGCCGCCGATCATCTGCACGTCGTAATGGCGCATGCCCAGGGTGCGCTTGGCCGCCTCGCGCACCACCGCGAATGCCTCCGGCAGCAGCTTGTCCAGCGATTCGCCGGCGGCGACACGCTGCTTGAACGCATCGGTCTTGCCGCGCAGTTCGTCATCGCTCAGCTTTTCGAATTCGGGCTCCAGCGCATTGATGCGGTTGACACTCTTGGAAAGCTGGCGCAATACGCGTTCGTTGCGGCTGCCAAACAGGCTCGTCAGGGCACGATTGAACATCGATTTTCCGGGTTGGGAGTGAAATGCCTGCGGCGGACGCGGGCCAATCGGGCATGTTACTACATGCCAACCGGGCGCCGCCCGCGGGCCGGTTACGCCGCGCGCGGTTGGCCGGTCAAGCCGCAGCGCCACTCTGAATGGCGCCGGCCGGGGCGGGATTCAAGGGATGGCAAGGCGGGGGAGGCGGCGTCAACGGTGATTGCGCACGAACGCCAGCGGATTGACCACGCGCCCGCCGTACCAGACCTCGAAATGCACGTGCGACCCGGTGGAACGGCCGGTGGAGCCGGCCCGGGCCACCACGTCGCCCACCTGCACATGCTGGCCGGGGCGCGCCACCAGCGCGCTGTTGTGCGCGTAGCGGGTCATGTAGCCGTTGCCGTGGTCGATCTCGACCACGTTGCCATAGCCCTTGCGCACGCCGGCGAAGGTCACCATGCCTTCGGCCACGGTGTGCACTGCCGTGCCGTAGGGGGTCGAGATATCGATGCCGGTGTGCCGCGCCGAGCGACCGTCGAACGGATCCGCGCGCACGCCGAAATAGGAAGAGATATAGCCAGCCACCGGCATCCCGGTCGGCTTCAGGTTGGACTCGATCCGGGCATCCAGCAGCAGGCTCTGCAACGCCGACAGCTGCGCCTGCTGCCGATCGAACTGGCTGGCCAGCTGGTTGATGCTGTCATCCAGCGCAGGCGGCAGGGCATAGGCGCTGCTGCCGGCGTCCTCGGCGCCGCCGACCGCCGGCTGCTGGTCGAAATCGAATTCGCCGTCGTCGAGCTTGCCCACCTCGGCCAGACGTTCACCAAGCGCGTTCAGGCGGGTCGACTGGGCTTGCAGCTGACCCAGCTTCACGGCCAACGCATCGAGCCCGCGCTGGGCCTCCTGGCGTACACCGGTCAAATCGGCGTCCTGCTGCCGGATCTGCCGCTGCAGGTCGCGGATCTCGGCCAGCGCCCGGTCACGCGGACTGGCCACCAGCACGGCCAGCGCCACACCCATTCCCATGCACCCGAGTACCGCCAGCGCGGCTGCCGAGAACAGCTTCCAGCGCAGGCGACGGTCCGCCAGGTCGAGAGTCTTCGGCAGTTTGCGGGCGCGCGATACGAGTATGATCTGCATGTCTTTCCAGGGTCGAATTCCGGCATGCAACGCGCCACCCCGGCCACTTCCCGCCGCATCGGCAACGGACCGAAGCCCCTCGCCGACTGCGGCTCCTTCGCGACGCTGGCCCGAAAGGCCGACGCGCTGGAAGCGCTGGACCGCGCACTGCGCCAGACGTTGCCATCGCCGTTGCGCGAGCAGGTGAGATTCGCCAACCTGCGCAACGACCGCCTCGTCTTCCTGGCTTCCTCACCGGGCTGGGCATCGCGCCTGCGCTTGATGCAGACGCAAATCCTTGCCGCCGCACATGCCATCGGCACCTGCGCCAGTTCAGTCACCGTGAAAGTGGTCCCCCCACCGCCGGCAGTTGAAGCGCCGGACCGGTCGAAACCGCTTTCGCCTGCTGCCGCCGCCCACCTCAGGGCCGCCGCCGCGTCATTCACAGACCCCGAATTGCGGGCGCTGTTCGTTGAGCTGGCGTCCTTCGCCGAAACCGCTGATTCCCCCTCGCCCGGCACGGACTGAACGGTGCGCCCTGCATGCCGGTGGCGGTTTTATAGCATGCAATTTGTTAAGAAATGATCCGGCATGTCATGGAGGCGTGAACCGCGACGCGACCGAAACGCGGTTGCCATCACAAAAAAAGGCCGTGTCGCGCGACACGGCCTTTTTTTGTGATGGCTTTGTGGAAAAGCGGCTTCTTCAGATCGCCTGCGCCGGGTGGGCGTAGGAGATCGGCGAGGTGGCCGGGTCGTCCTGGTAGCTGACCTCTTCCCACGCCGAGGCGTCGGCCATAAGCGTGCGCAGCAGCTTGTTGTTCAGCTCGTGGCCGGACTTGTGCGCGTGGTACGCGCCGATCAGGCTGTGGCCGAGCAGGTACAGATCACCGATCGCGTCGAGGATCTTGTGCTTGACGAACTCGTCCTCGTAACGCAGGCCGTCTTCGTTCAGCACGCGGTAGTCGTCGAGCACCACCGCGTTGTCCATCGAGCCGCCCAGCGCCAGGTTGTGTTCGCGCAGCATCTCGATGTCGCGCATGAAGCCGAAGGTGCGGGCGCGGCTAACTTCCTTCACGAAGGAAGTGGTGGAGAAGTCGATCTCGGCGCGTGAGGTGCGCTGGCTGATGATCGGATGGTTGAAGTCGATCGAGAAGCCGACCTTGAAGCCCTCGAACGGCTCGAAACTGGCCCACTTGTCGCCTTCCTGCACTTTCACCGACTTCTTGATCCGGATGAAGCGCTTGGCCACGTTCTGCTCTTCGATGCCGGCGGACTGCAGCAGGAACACGAACGGGCCGGCGCTGCCGTCCATGATCGGCACTTCCGGCGCGGAGAGGTCGACATAGGCGTTGTCGATGCCCAGGCCTGCCATCGCCGAGAGCAGATGCTCGACCGTGGAGACGCGCACGTCGCCGTCGACCAGCGTGGTCGACAACCGGGTATCGCCGACGTTGTCCTGGCGGGCGCGAATATCGACCGGCGGATCGAGGTCGGTGCGGCGGAACACGATGCCGGTATTTGGCGCGGCGGGGCGCAAGGTCATGTACACCTTGTCACCCGTGTGCAAGCCGACGCCGGTCGCCCGGATAATGTTCTTGAGCGTACGCTGCTTGATCATTGTAGTTGGTACCCGTGTAGGCAGCAGCCAATCAGGAGCGGATGCTAACACAGTTTTAACCTGCGATAAAAGCAAACCGTACCGTACAGTCTGATTAAGCCTTCATGTTTCTTTCATCCTTGAAAGCTGGCGCGCGTCCACCGTGGTTTCCCGATGAAGCGACGGTTCGACACGACGCCCCGTGCCTGGGACGGGAATCCGGCACGGGGCATCGGACCGGCCGCGACGGCAAGCCGCGGCGACTGGCCGTGCGCCATCCAGACGCACAGTCTTTGTTGCTGCATGGCCGCGAACGGCCGGCCTGTCGGCCAATCCCGACCTGCCCCGCATGCCGCGCGATCCGGCCAATGGCCGCCGGTGCGGCACGATGGGAGTAGTGACCTGCCCAACGGGCGTTCGTTCAATACTTTCGCATCTCCTTAACCAGTGCAAGCTGCCGGAAGGCTACCTGCGGTCAATCGGCTTGGCGGCGCAGGAAGGCCGGGATATCCAGGTAGTCGAAGCCAGGCTCGGTACTCTTCGCCGGCGCCGCAGGTTCCGCACGACCGTGGCCCACCGCCATCTCCGGCTGTGCATAATCGACCACCTCGTTGCCGGTGCCGGTACGCAGCACCACCGGCCGCGGCCGCATCTGCACCTGCTGGGTCTCGACCATGCGGATCGGCGGCTGCTGGCGCGAGGCCATGGCCCGGTTGAGGCCGGTGGCGACCACGGTGACGCGCACGTCGTCCTTCATTTCCGGGTCGAGCGAGGTGCCCATCACCACGGTGGCGTCCTCGCTGGCGAAGTCGTGGATGATCCGCCCGATTTCGTCAAATTCGCGCATGGTCAGGTTCGGGCCGGCGGTGACGTTGACCAGGATGCCGCAGGCGCCGTTGAGGTTGACGTCCTCCAGCAGCGGGTTCTTGATCGCCGCCTCGGCCGCCGCCTGGGCGCGGTCGTCACCGCGGGCGGTGCCCGAGCCCATCATGGCCAGGCCCATTTCCGACATCACGGTGCGCACGTCGGCGAAGTCGACGTTGATCAGGCCGGGCGCGGTGATCAGGTCGGCGATGCCCTGCACGGCGCCCTGCAGCACGTCGTTGGCGGCCTTGAACGCGTTGAGCAGGGTCACTTCACGGCCGAGCACGCTGAGCAGCTTCTCGTTGGGCACGGTGATCAGCGAATCGACGTGCTGGGACAGATCCTCGATGCCCTTCAGCGCGACCTGCATGCGCCGGCGGCCCTCGAACGGGAACGGCTTGGTCACCACCGCCACGGTGAGGATGCCCTTCTCCTTGGCCAGCTGCGCCACCACCGGCGCCGCGCCGGTACCGGTGCCGCCGCCCATGCCGGCGGTGATGAACACCATGTCGGCACCTTCGAGCATCGCCTCGATCCGTTCGCGATCCTCCAGCGCGGCCTGGCGGCCGACCTCGGGGTTCGCGCCGGCGCCGAGACCCTTGGTCACGTTCGCACCCAGCTGCAGGTGGGTACGCGAACCACAGTTGGACATCGCCTGCGCGTCGGTGTTGGCGACGACGAATTCCACGCCTTCGATGTTGGCATTGAGCATGTGCGCCACGGCATTGCCGCCGCCGCCGCCCACGCCGATCACCTTGATGACTGCATTGGGTGCGAGTTTATCGATCAGTTCAAACATTTCCCGTCCTCCGTAGAGTTGT
This sequence comes from Rhodanobacter sp. KK11, assembly GCF_033345435.1. Classification (NCBI taxonomy): domain Bacteria; kingdom Pseudomonadati; phylum Pseudomonadota; class Gammaproteobacteria; order Lysobacterales; family Rhodanobacteraceae; genus Rhodanobacter; species Rhodanobacter sp. KK11. The sequence goes on along the minus strand of NZ_JAWPMI010000001.1, from coordinate 598,531 downwards.
TGTCGTTTTAACCATGGATGGCGACTCCTGTCGGTCCATGGTGGTGGGCGGATCTCCCTCCGCCCGTGGCGACGCCTCCTGCGTCGCCGGAATCGTGTTGCTCAGAAATTTCTGGTGAGCCAGCCGCGCAACTTGCCGACCAGGCCGCCGACGCTGCCGCCGCCCGCGCCGCCCACGCGCATGCCGCCGGCGCGCGCGCCATGCAGCAGCAGGCCCACGCCGGTGGCGTGCAGCGGGCTGGACACCACTTCGCCGAGGCCCTCGATCTGCTGCGGCACGCCGATGCGCACCATCTTGTGGAAGATCTCCTCGGCCAGCTCGAGCGCGCCTTCCATCTTCGAGGCGCCGCCGGTCAGCACCACGCCGGCGGCCACCATGCTTTCGTAGCCGGAGCGGCGCAGTTCGTTCTGCACCATCTCGAAGATTTCCTCGTAGCGCGCCTGCACGCTCTGCGCCAGCGACTGCCGGGCGAGCCGGCGCGGCGGGCGGTCGCCCACGCTCGGTACCTGGATGGTTTCCTCGGCATGCGCCAACCCGGTCTGCGCGCAGGCGTACTTGATCTTGATTTCCTCCGCGTGCGCGGTCGGTGTGTGCACGCCGTAGGCGATGTCGCTGGTGACCTGGTCGCCGCCGACCGGCAGCGAGACGGTGTAGCGGATCGAACCCTGGGTGTAGATCGCGATGTCGGTCGTGCCGGCGCCGATGTCGACCAGGCACACGCCCAGCTCGCGCTCGTCGTCGGTCAGCACTGCCTTGGCGCTGGCCACCGCCGACGGCACCAGCTCGTCCACGGTGAGGCCGCAGCGCTGGATGCACTTGGTGACGTTCTGCACCGCCGCCGCCGCGCCGGTGACCAGGTGCACGTTCGCCTCCAGCCGCACGCCGCTCATGCCGATCGGCGCGCGGATGCCGTCCTGGCCGTCGATGCGGTATTCCTGCGACTCCTTGTAGAGCACCTTGCGGTCGGCCGGGATCGCCACCGCGCTGGCCGCCTCCAGCACCTGCTCCAGGTCGCTGGCGGTGACTTCGCGGTCGCGGATCGCTGCGTTGCCGTGCGAGTTGCGGGTTTCCAGGTGGCTGCCGGAGATCGAGGCGTAGACCGAGCGGATGTCGCAGCCGGCCATCAGTTCGGCCTCTTCCACCGCGCGCTGGATCGAGTGCACGGTCGATTCGATGTCGACCACCGAACCGCGCTTCATGCCGCGCGACACGTGGGTGCCGATGCCGATCACGGTGATCGGTTCGCCCGGCTCGTACTCGCCGACGATCGCCACCACCTTCGAGGTGCCGATGTCGAGCCCGACTACCAGTTGCTTGTCGTTGCGCGGCTTCATGAGCGGGGCGAACCTCCTGCGTTGACGGCGGCCGTCTGCGGCCAGCGCACGGCGAATCCATTGGTGTAGCGAAGATCGGCGTAGACGAAGCCGTCGCTGCGGCCGGCGATCAGCTGCGGGTAGACGTCGAGGAAGCGGCGCAGCCGGCGCCCGGCGTACTCGCGGTCGCCGATCACGATCTGCGCGCCGTCCGCCATGCTCACGCTCCAGCTGCCGCGTTCGGTCAGCGCCACGCCGGTGATCTGCAGGTGGGTGCCGGCAAACGCCTTGCGGGTTTCCGCATAGAAGCTGACCACTTCGGCCAGCCGCGCATCCGGGCCATGCAGGCTCGGCAGCGCGCCGACGTCGTCCATGCCCGGCGCCTCGAACACCAGACCCTGCCGACTGATCAGCTGCCTGTCGTTCCAGCGGGCGAACGGCTGGCGCTCGTAGATGCGCAACTGCAGAGTGTCCGGCCAGCGCTTGCGCGCCTCGACCGATTCCACCCACGGCAACGCGGCCACCGCCTTCTGCACTGCGTCGAGATCCAGCGCGAAGAAGCCCTTGCCCAGCCGCGGCCGCACCGCGGCGCGGATGTCGTCCGCGCTGACATGCTTGAACTCGGCCTGCACGGTCAGCTGGGTCACCGGCCAGCGCCCGGCGGCGAACCATCCGCGCAGCACGCCGACGATCGGCAGCGCGACCAGCGCAATGGCCAGACACCAGGCGACGAGGCGGACGGTTCCCTTCACGTGCCCTCCCGGAAACTGGTTTCCAGCACGCGCCAGCACAGTTCCTGGTAGTCGACGCCGGCGGCCCTGGCGGCCTTCGGCACCAGCGAGTGCGAGGTCATGCCCGGCGCGGTGTTCACTTCCAGCAGCCAGTTGCGGCCGCTGCGGTCGCGCATCACGTCGACGCGGCCCCAGCCGTCACAACCCAGTGCATCGAACGCGGCCAGCGCCAGCGCGCGCAGCTCCGCCTCGGCGGCGCCTTCGAGGCCGGGGCACAGGTACTGCGTGTCCTCGGCGATGTACTTCGCGTTGTAGTCGTAGAAAGCGCCCTTCGGCACGATGTGGATGGACGGCAGTACCTGGCGGCCGAGGATGGCGACGGTCAGCTCGCCGCCTTCGATCAGGGCTTCCATCAGCAGGTCGCCGGGATACTTCGCGGCCAGTTCGACCGCCTGGTCCAGCTGCGCTTCCTCGAACACGCGGGTGACGCCCACGCTGGAGCCTTCGCAGGCCGGTTTCACGATCAGCGGAAAGCCCACCTGCTTCGCCGCCGCGTGCACCGCCTGCGCATCGGCGCCGCGCGGCAGCGCCACGAATTCCGGCGTCGGCAGGCCGAGCGACTGCCACACGCGCTTCGAACGCGGCTTGTCCATCGACAGCGCCGAGCCGAGCACGCCCGAGCCGGTGTACGGCACGCCCAGCGCCTCCAGCGCACCCTGCAGCACGCCGTCCTCGCCACCGCCGTGCTGGCCGTGCAGGATGTTGAACACGCGCGCGAAGCCGCCGCTGCGCAGCGCGTCGAGCAGCGCGGGGATGCCGTCGACCGCATGCGCGTCCACGCCGCGTGCCCTGAGCGCTTCCAGCACGTTGCGGCCGGAGTCCAGCGAGACTTCACGCTCGGCCGAGCTGCCGCCCATCACCACGGCGACGCGACCGAACCGGGCAGGGTCTGTCACCTTCATGCTCACTTGTGCGTCCTCAAGTTGCCGAGCTGGGCCAGCTCCACCGCCGCCGCGCCGATATCGCCGGCGCCGAGCAGCAGCAACAGGTCGCCGTCACGCAGCAGCGACGGCAGGGTTTCCTTCAGGTCGCGCGGATGCTCGACCAGCACCGGATCGACCTTGCCGCGCGCGCGCACCGCCCGCGCCAGCGCGCGGCCATCGGCGCCGGCGATCGGCGCCTCGCCGGCCGGGTAGACGTCGGTCAGCACCAGCACGTCGACCTCCGCCAGCACCTTGGCGAAGTCGTCGAGCAGGTCGCGGGTACGGCTGTAGCGGTGCGGCTGGAAACCGACCACCAGGCGGCGCCCGGGCCAACCGCCGCGGGCGGCGGCGAACACCGCGGCCAGCTCGCGCGGATGATGGCCGTAGTCGTCGACCAGCAGCACGCTGCCCTGGTCCAGCGCGATCTCGCCGCGGCGGTGGAAGCGCCGGCCGACGCCCTGGAAGTTCGCCAGCGCACGCGCCAGCGCCTCGGCTTCGACGCCGAGCTGCCAGCCGATTGCGGCCGCCGCCAGCGCGTTCAGCACGTTGTGCCGGCCCGGCAGGTTCAGCTTCACCGGCAGCGCCTCGTCCCGGCCCGGCAGCAGCAATTCGAAATGCATCTCGAAGCCGTGCTGGCTGACGTTGCGCGCGCGCACGTCGGCATCGATGGTGTCGATGCCATAGGTCATCACGCGGCGCGTGGTGGACTTCGCCAGCACGGCCACTTCAGGGTCGTCCACGCACAGCACGGCCAGGCCGTAGAACGGCAGCCGATGCAGGAAATCGGCGAACGCCTTCTTCACCTCGGCGAAATCGCCGTGGTAGTTCTCCAGATGGTCCGCGTCGATGTTGGTGACCGCGGCGATCACCGGCGACAGCAGCAGGAACGAGCCGTCGGATTCGTCGGCTTCGGCGACCAGGTACTGGCCGGTGCCGAGCCGTGCATTCGCGCCGGCCGCATTGAGCTGGCCGCCGATCACGAAAGTCGGGTCGTAGCCGGCCTCGGCCAGCACGCTGGCGGTGAGGCTGGTGGTGGTGGTCTTGCCGTGGGTACCGGCGATCGCCACGCCGCGACGGAAGCGCATCAGCTCGCCCAGCATTTCCGCGCGCGGGATCACCGGAATGCGCGCCTCGCGGGCGGCAACCAGTTCCGGGTTGTCCGGCCTGATCGCGCTGGAGGTCACCACCACGTCGGCGTGATCGATGTTTTCCACGGCATGGCCGACGTGCACCTCGATGCCCAGCTGACGCAGCCGCTGCGCGGTCGGCGAGTTGGCGCGGTCGGAGCCGGACACCGCGTAGCCGAGGTTGTGCAGCACCTCGGCGATGCCGCTCATGCCGACGCCACCGATGCCGATGAAGTGCACCCGGCGGAAGGTGCTCATCGGGTCTTCGTGCGCATGCAGTCGACGCGGCGTCATGCAGCCACCTCCAGGCAGGCGCGCGCGATGGCCTGCGCCGCGTCGGGCTTGGCCAGCGTGCGCGCGGCTTCGGCCATCGCCAGCAGGCGGCTGCGATCGCCCAGCAACGACTCCAGTCGCTGCGCCAGAATCTGTACGTCCAGTTCGCTCTCCTGCATCAGTTCGGCGGCTCCCGCCGCCATCAGTACTTCGCCGTTGCGGGTCTGGTGGTCGTCCACCGCATGCGGGAACGGCACCAGCACCGCACCCAGCCCGGCCGCGGCCAGCTCGGCCAGGGTCAGCGCACCGGCGCGGCAGACGGCCAAATCGGCCCAGCCATAGCTGCCGGCCATGTCGTCGATGAAAGCCACCACCTGCGCCTCGACGCCGGCCTTCGCATACGCCTCGCGCGCCTCGTCGAGACCACGGCTGCCGCACTGGTGCAGCACCTCGGGGCGCTGCGCCGGCGCCAATTGCGCCAACGCCTGCGGCAGCGCCAGGTTCAGCGCGCGGGCGCCGAGGCTGCCGCCGAGCACCAGCAGGCGCGGCTTGCCGTCGCGCCCGGCCATGCGCTCGGCCGGCGGCGGCAACGCCGCGATCGCCTCGCGCACCGGGTTGCCGACCCACTCGGCCCGCGGCAACGCGCCGGCGAAACCGGCCAGCACACGTCTGGCCAGCCCGGCCAGCCGGCGGTTGGTGAAGCCGGCCACGCGGTTCTGCTCGTGCACCAGCAGCGGCCGGCGCAACAGCCATGCGGCGAGGCCGCCTGGGCCGGCCACGTAGCCGCCCATCGACAGCACGCTGCGCGGGCGCACCCGGCGCAGCACCGCCAGCGAGGCGAACAGCGCGCGCAGCAGCATCAGCGGCGCCAGCAGGCGGGTCCTGATGCCCTTGCCGCGCAGGCCGCCGACCGCGACCGTGTGCAGCTCGATCCGCTGCGCCGGCACTACCTTCGTCTCCATCCCGCCGACCGCGCCCAGCCACACCACCGGCACGCCCTGCGCACGCAGGCGTTCGGCCACCGCCAGGCCGGGGAAGATGTGCCCGCCGGTACCGCCGGCCATGATCAGCACGGGTGCCTGCGCGTTCATGCGGTCACCGCCTCGCGCGGCTTCACCGCCACGTTCGCATCAGGCGCGGCCACCGCCGCCGGCATCCGCGTGGCCATCTGCCGCGCGTCCAGCGCGCGGTTGATCTCGAAGGTGGCGCGCAGCAGCACGCCGGCCATCGCGCAGGTCAGCACCATCGACGAGCCGCCGTAGCTGATCAGCGGCAAGGTCAGGCCCTTGGTCGGCAGTGCGCCCAGGTTCACGCCGACCGACACGAACGCCTGCATCGCCAGCATCAGCGAGACGCCGAACGCGACGTAGCCGGCGAAGCGCTGGCCCACCTCGACGCCCTTCAGCCCCAGGTACAGGCCGCGCCCCACTGCCAGGCCGAACAGGCCGATCACCAGCAGCACGCCGGCCAGACCCAGCTCCTCGCCGATCACCGCGAAGATGAAGTCGGTATGCGCCTCGGGCAGGTAGGACAGCTTCAGCACGCTGGAACCCAGGCCCACTCCGGTCCACTCGCCGCGGCCGATCGCCATCAGCGACTGGGTCAGCTGGAAGCCGTCGTTGAACGGGTCCTTCCACGGATCCATGAACGACGTCAGCCGCTTCATGCGGTAGCTCTCGCCGGTGGCCGCCACGTACAGCAGCGGCATCAGCGGCAAGCCCATCAGGAACAGGAAGATCGGCCGCGCGCCGCCCAGCCAGACCATCGCGATGGTCACCGCGATCACCAGCGTGGCCGAACCGAAGTCCGGCTGCGCCAGCAGCAGCAGCACGATCATGCCGGCCACCAGCAGCGGCTTGAACAGGCCGAGGAATTTCGTCTCCACGTTCTCGCGGTGGCGCACCAGGTAGCTGGCCACGTAGACCACCAGGATGAGTTTTACCGCCTCCACCGGCTGGAACGTGGTAACCAGCAGGTTCAGCCAGCGCCGCGCGCCGTTGATGCGCATGCCGAAGTGCGGCACGAACACCGCCAGCAGCATCAGGAAGGCCAGCGCCAGCAGCGGGAACGCGAACTTCTCCAGCAGCTTCAGCTCGGTGCGCATCGCCATGCCGGCCGCGAACAGGCCCAGGCCGAGGAACAGCAGGTGCCTCTTCAGGAAGTAGAACGCGCCGAGGTGCTGGCTGTCGGCCACCGCGATCGAGCTGGACGTCACCATCACCACGCCTACGCTGGCCAGCCCGACCAGCGCGACCAGCAGCCACAGGTCGAAGCTGCCGCGCGGTCCGCTGCGGCGTTTGGCCTGGGTGGTGGCGTCAAAGATCGGCATCAGCGCACCTTCAACGTGGCCAGACCGACCAGCACCAGCACCACGGAGATGATCCAGAAGCGCACGATCACCCGCGGCTCGGGCCAGCCCTTCAATTCGAAGTGGTGGTGGATCGGTGCCATGCGGAACACGCGCTTGCCGGTGAGCTTGAAGCTCGCCACCTGGATCATCACCGAGGCGGTTTCCATCACGAACACGCCGCCCATCACCAGCAGCACGACCTCCTGGCGCACGATCACCGCCACGCAGCCGAGCGCCGCGCCCATCGCCAGCGCGCCGACGTCGCCCATGAACACCTGCGCCGGATACGTGTTGAACCACAGGAAGCCGAGCCCCGCACCGGCCAGCGCGCCGGTGAAAATCGCCAGCTCGCCCGCACCGGGAATCGAGGGGATGCCCAGGTACTCGGAGAAAACCTTGTTGCCGGCGAGATACGCGAACACGCCGAGCGCACCGGAGACCAGCACGGTGGGCATGATCGCCAGGCCGTCGAGCCCGTCGGTGAGGTTCACCGCGTTGGAGAAACCCACGATCATGAAATAGGTCACCACCACGAAGAACAGCCCCAGCGGCAGCACCACGTGCTTGAACAACGGCACGTACAGCGCGGTCTCCGCCACCGGCAGGCCGGTGACGCCGGCGTGTGGCGCGCTGTAGTACAGGAACAGCGCCGCGCCGAGGCCGAACACCGACTGCCAGAAGTACTTCCAGCGGCTGGCCAGGCCGCGGCTGTCCCTCAGCACCAGCTTGCGGTAGTCGTCGTAGAAGCCGATCGCGCCGAAGCTCAGCAGCACCGCCAGCACCACCCACACGTAGCGGTTGTGCAGGTCGGCCCACAGCAAGGTGGCGACGGTCACCGAGAGCAGGATCATCACGCCGCCCATGGTCGGCGTGCCGGCCTTGACCAGGTGCGTCTGCGGGCCGTCGCTGCGCACTACCTGGCCGGCCTTCAGCGCGGCCAGCCGGTTGATCAGCCACGGCCCGCACAGCAGCGACATGGCCAGCGCGGTCAGCGCGGCCATGATGGTGCGGAAGGTGATGTACTGGAACAGGTGCAGCGCGGTGAAGTGCCGTGCCATCCAGTCGGCCAGTTCAAGCAGCATCGGAGGCACCCCCTTCATTCTTGTCCGCCGCGCCCGGATGACCGCCGAGCGCCGCCACCACCTGCTCCATGCCGGCCGAACGCGAGCCCTTCACCAGGCAGGTGACGCCGGCGTGCAGCTGTGCCTGCAGCGCCGCGATCAGCGCGGACTTGTCGTCGAAATGCATGCCGCCCGGGCCGAACGCCTCGACCGTGGCCGCGCCGAGCGGGCCGACCGCGAACAGCCGGTCGACCCCGCGCTCGCGCGCTCGCGTGCCGATACCGGCATGCAACGCACGCGCATCCGCGCCCAGTTCGGCCATGTCGCCCAGCACCAGCCAGCGCTCGCCGCCGGCCAGCAGCAGGGTGTCGATCGCCGCCGCCATCGAGCTGGGGTTCGCGTTGTAGCTGTCGTCGATCAGGGTCCAGCCGCCGGCCATCGTTTCACGGCGCAGCCGGCCGGCCACGCCGGACACCTGCTCCAGCCCGGCCACGATGGTGGCCAGCGGCACCTCGAGCGCCAGCGCCACCGCCGTCGCGGCCAGCGCGTTGGCGATGTTGTGGCGGCCGGGCAGCGGCAGCGCCACTTCGGCGTCGCCTTGCGGCGTGCTCAGCACGAAGCGCGAACCATCCACACGCTGCTCGATGACGTCGGCGCCGACGTCGGCTGGCTGGTCCAGGCCGAAGCGCAGCACCTTGCGCGCGCCGGCCAGCCCGGCAAAGAAGCTGGCGAACGCGTCGTCGGCGTTGATGATCGCGATGCCGTCGGCCGGCAAGGCCTGGTACAGCGCGCCCTTGGTCTCCGCCACGCCCTCGATGCTGCCCATGCGCTCAAGGTGCGCCGGCGCGATGAGCGTGATGAGGCCGATATCGGGCCGCGCGATGGCGGCGAGGTAGGCGATGTCGCCCGGCTTGCCCGCCCCCATCTCGAACACCGCGTACTCGGTGTCCGGCGGCATCGAGAGCACGCTCAGCGGCAGGCCCAGCTCGTTGTTGAAGTTGCCCGCGCTGACGTGGGTGCGGCCGTGGCGCGACAGGATCGAGGCGATCAGCGTCTTCGCCGTGGTCTTGCCGTTGGAGCCGGTGATGCCGACCACGCGCACGTTGCGCTGCGCGCGCACCGCGCTGGCCAGGTCGCCCAGCGCCAGCGCGGCGTCGTTCACCAGCACCTGCGACAGCGCGCTGTCGACCTTGCGCGTGACCAGTGCGGCGACCGCACCGCGTGCGGCGGCCTCGGCCAGGTAGTCGTGGCCGTCCGCGCGTTCGCCCTTGATCGCCACGAACAGGTCGCCGGGCTTGAGCCTGCGCGTGTCGATGGCGACGCCGGTGACCTCGACGTCGCCGTCGAGCAGGCGGCCATGGGTCCACACGGCGATGGCGCTCAGCGGCATCATGCGCGCGACTCCCGGCTGATCCGTTCCAGTGCGGCACGCGCCACCGCCAGGTCGTCGAACGGACGCTTGCCGGTGGCGCCGTCCTGGTAGGTCTCGTGGCCCTTGCCGGCAATCAGCACCGCATCGCCGGCGCGCGCCAGCTGCAGCGCGTCGGCGATCGCCACCGCGCGATCGCGCTCGACCGCCATCGCGCGCGCCGCCGCCATGCCGGCCACGATCTGCGCCACGATCGCGTCGCCGTCCTCGCCGCGCGGGTTGTCGTCGGTGACGATCGCCACGTCGGCCAGCCGCGCGGCGATCTCGCCCATCAACGGACGCTTGCCGGCGTCGCGCTCGCCGCCGCAGCCGAACACGCAGATCAGCCTGCCGGCGCAATGCGCGCGCACCGCGGTCAGCGCCTGTTCCAGCGCGTCCGGCGTGTGCGCGTAGTCGACCACCACCAGCGGCTGGCCATGCAGGCCGCCGAGCCGGCTCATTCGCCCGTTGACCGGCCGCAACTGCTCGACCACCTCGACGATGCGCGCGAACGGCTCGTCAAGCGCGCCAAGGCAGGCCACCACGGCCAGCAGGTTGGCCACGTTGAAGCGGCCGATCAGCTGGCTGCGCAGCGCCCGCGTGCCCCACGGCGTGCGCAGCAGGAACGCCAGCCCCTCGGCCGAGGTGGCGATCGCGCTGGCGGCGACTTCCGCCACGCCGTCGCCGGCCATGCTGAAGCGCAGGCGCTGTACGCCGTCGGGCAGCCGCCCGGCCAGTTCGCGGCCGAACGCGTCGTCCACGTTGATCGCCGCGCTGCGCAGGCCCGGCCAGGCGAACAGCTTCGCCTTCGCCGCGCCGTAGGCCTCCATGCTGCCGTGGTAATCCAGATGGTCGCGGGTGAGGTTGGTGAACGCCGCCACCTCGAAATCCACCGCCGCCACGCGGCCCTGCTCCAGTGCATGCGACGAGACTTCCATCGCCACGTGGCTGGCGCCGGCATCGCGGAACTCCGCCAGCAGACCCTGCACCGTCACCGCGTCGGGCGTGGTGCGCTCGCCTTCGTGCAGATCGCCGTGCACGCCGGCGCCGAGCGTGCCGATCGAGGCCGCGCGGTGGCCGAGCAGGGTCAGCGCCTGCGCCAGCAGCTGCACGCACGAGGTCTTGCCGTTGGTGCCGGTGACGCCGACCATGCGCAGCGATTCGCTGGGGCGCTCGTAGAAGCGCGCGGCGATCTCGCTGACCTGGTCGTGCAGGCCGTCGATCCACAGCACGGGAGCCTCCAGCGGCTCGACCTTGTCCGGCGCGGGCGCTTCGGCCAGCACCACCCGGGCACCGCGCTGCACGGCGCCGGCAGCAAACGTGATGCCATGGGCCTGGCTGCCGCGCAGGGCGAAGAACGCATCGCCGCGCTGCACGTGGCGCGAATCGAGGGTCAGGCCGGAGACCACGATGCGGCCGACGTCCGGCGCCGCGGCGATCGGCGCGTCGGCGATACCCAGCAGCAATTGGTCGAGGTGGCCGGTGCTCATGGCGTGTCCTCGTCGACCGGGGCGTCGTCGATCGGCGCATCGACCGGCGGCTTGCTGCCGACCAGGCCGTCGACGTTCTGCAACGGGCCACCGACATACCAGCGGCCGATGTTGTCCGGCGGCACGTCGAGCAGGCGCAGCGCGCCCTCCATCACCTTCGCGAACACCGGCCCGGACACGGTGCCGCCGTAGTAGCTGCCCCGCTGCGGGTTGTCGACCACCACCACTGCGGCCAGGCGCGGGTTCGACGCCGGCACGATGCCGGCGAATGCCGACGTGTAGTTGCTCTTGGCGTAGCCGCCGACGCTGGCCTTGTGCGCGGTGCCGGTCTTGCCGGCCACGCTGTAATTGGCGATGCGCGCCAACGTGCCGGTGCTGCCGGGTCCGGTCACTGTTTCCATCATGCGCAGCAACTGGCCCGCCACTTCCGGCGAGATGATCTGCTTGGAGATGGTGTCGCCGCCCTTGATGAAGCTCGGGCTGTGCATCACGCCACCATCGGCGATGGTGGCGTAGGCGTTGGCCAGCTGCAGCACGGTGACGTTGAGGCCGTAGCCGTAACCGAGGATGGCCTTCTCCAGCGGGCGCCAGCTGCGGCCGATGCGCAGCGAGCCGGCGGCCTCGCCGGGGAAGCCGCTCTCGGTGCTGTTGCCGAAGCCGAACGCGCGGTAGGTGTCGTACATCAGCGTGGTGTCGAGCGCCATCGCGATGCGCGCCGCGCCCACGTTGCTCGACTTGGTGATCACGCCGGTCGGCGTGAGCAGCCCGTAGTTGTGCGTGTCGTGGATGTCGTGACCCTGGAAGTACCAGTGCCCGCCGGTGGTATCGATGATCGGGCTGGTCGGCGTGTACTTGCCGCTGGACAGCGCCGCCGCCATCAGGATCGGCTTGATCGTGGAGCCCGGTTCGAGCACGTCGGTCATCGCCCGGTTGCGTCGCTGACCCGGCTTGCTGCCGCCGAGCGCGTTCGGGTTGTAGGTCGGCAGGTTGGCCATCGCCAGCACTTCGCCGGTCTTCACGTCGAGCACCACGATCGAGCCGGAGTCGGCCTGCGACTTCTCCAGCGCGTTCTTCAGCTCGCTGTAGGCGAGGAACTGGATGCGCCGGTCGATGCTGAGCGTGAGGTTCTGCCCCGGCTTGGGCGCGCGCACCTGCTCGATGTCCTCGACCACGTGACCCATGCGGTCGCGGATCACGCGCTTGGCACCGGGCTTGCCGGCCAGCCAGTCGTCGTAGGCCAGCTCCAGGCCTTCCTGGCCGCGGTCGTCGATGTTGGTGAAGCCGAGCACGTGCGCGGTCACTTCGCCGGACGGGTAGTAGCGCTTGAACTCGCGCTGGCCGTTGATGCCGGGAATGCCCAGGTCCAGCACGGCCTGCGCCGCAGCCGGTGCCATCTGCCGGCGCAGATAGACGAACTCACGGTCGGAACGCTGCGCCAGCTGCGCCTTCAGGCCGTCCGCATCCACGCCCAGCGCCTGCGCCAGCGCGGGAATGCGCTCGTCATTGTCCAGCACCTCGGACGGATTCGCCCAGATCGACATCATCGGGGTCGACACCGCCAGCGGCTCGCCGTTGCGGTCGAAGATGGTGCCGCGCGACACCGGGATCGGCATCTCGCGCAGGAAGCGCGCATCGCCCTGGCGCTGGTAGAACTGCTTGCGCACCACTTGCAGGTCGAATGCGCGCGCCACCAGTCCGACCGAGACCAGACCGAGCAGGCCGACCACCACCACCATGCGCCGACGCGCGCTGGGCCCGGCGCCACGGCGGCGGCCGGGCTGGGCGGGCGCGATGTGGTTGCGCCAGCTCATCGCAGCAACCGGATGTCTTGCGGGCGCGGCGCGACCATGCCCAGCTTCTGCCGGGCCTCGTCGTCGATGCGCCGCGGTTCGGCGTAGGTGGCCTGCTCCAGTTCGAGCTTGCCGTATTCGATGTTCAGCTCGTCGCGCTGGTTCTGCAGTGCGGTCAGCTTGACGAACAGCACGCGGCTCTCGTGGCGCGTCCACACCACGCCGAGCGCGCTGGCCAGCACCGCCACCAGCAGCATCAACAGGCACAGGGCGCCGATCGCCTTCATGACAGCTTCTCCGCCACGCGCAGCACCGCCGAACGCGAACGCGGGTTCGCCGCCTGCTCGGCGTCGGACGGGAACTGCGCCTTGCCGACTGCCGCCAACCGCGCCGGCGCGGCCTGCACCGGTGGCCCGCGGCGGCTGTTCTGCACGCGACCGGAGTGGTCGCGGATGAACAGCTTCACCGCGCGGTCTTCCAGCGAATGGAAGCTGATCACCGCCAGCCGGCCGCCGGGCTTGAGCCGCTCCAGCGCTGCATCGAGCCCGCGCTGCAGCGCATCCAGTTCGCCGTTCACGCGGATGCGCAGCGCCTGGAAGCTGCGTGTGGCCGGGTGTTTGCCCGGCTCGCGCCGCCCGACCACGCGTTCGATCAGCGCGGCCAGCTGGCCGGTGCGGACGAACGGCGTGGCATCGCGGTCGGCCACGATGGCGCGGGCGATGCGCCGGCTGTGGCGCTCCTCGCCGTAGTGCCACAGCACGTCGGCGATCTCGCGCTCGTCGGCATGGGCGAGGAAATCCGCGGCGCTCTCGCCCTGGCTGGGGTCCATGCGCATGTCCAGCGGCGCATCGGCCATGAAGCTGAAGCCGCGCGCGGCTTCGTCCAGCTGCGGCGAGGACACGCCGAGGTCGAGCAGCACGCCGTCGAGACCGGCGGCGGTCTCGCCCCACTCGGCCAAGCTGGAGAAGTTCGCGTGACGGATGGACACGCGCGGGTCGCCGGCGAATTCGGCGCGGGCGGCGGCGATCGCGGCGGGGTCGCGGTCCATCAGCAGCAGGCGGCCGTCGGGGCCGAGGCGCGACAACACCGCGCGGGCGTGTCCGCCGCGACCGAAGGTCCCATCGAGATAACGCCCGCCTGCCTGCACGGCGAGTCCCTCCACTGCTTCACCCAGCATCACCGGGATGTGCCGCAACTGCTGCTCGGCCATGCCGCACTCCCGCTCCCGTCCCACGTGTATCGCCGCGCCCGCTTACAGGCGCAGTTCGGCCATTTCGTCAGTGATGTCGTCTTCGCCGATGGTCTGGCGGATCTTGGCCAGGTGGGCCTGTTCGCTCCACAGCTCGAACTTGTTGCCCATGCCCAGCAGCACCGCCCTCTTCTCGATGCCCGTGGTGGCACGCTGGCTCGCCGGCAGCAGGATGCGTGCCGCGCCATCGGGCTCGACCACAGCCGCCGCGCCGACCAGCTTCATCTGCATGTCGCGATGGGCCATCTTGACCTTGGACATCCCGTTCACCTGGTCACGCACCTTTTCCCACTCCGCATGCGGAAACAGCCACAGGCAGCCCGGCTCGAACGGGTTGTAGGTGACCACCAGACGATTGGCGCACTCGCCCGCCACCTGCTCCCGATAGGCGGTCGGGATGGTCAGGCGACCTTTGTCGTCGATGGTGATGGCGGTTTCGCCCTGGAACACGGCCAATAGACTCCACGAAAACCCACGATTTCACACTGGAGCCCACGATAATCTCGCCTCGTGAGACTGTCAAGGGAATTTCGCTTGTGAATCAAGGAGTAAAGGCAGAATGCTGACCATACATCCAGCATATTCTGAGGAACACCGGCAAGGTGTTTGAAAGCAGGGATTTTTTTATAAATCCCGATAGCCTCGATTTGGACCGAACCGAAACGGATCGGCACCTCTCGGGCCAAGTCGCAGATGAATCGACATTCACCCACGTGACCGCCCCGGCGCGGACGCTGCCGCGCCGGGGTGGAACGTGTCGAAGGAGGTGGAGTCGGCCTGTAAGCCGGGTTCTGTACGCCTCGCGGCGCGACAGTCATTCCTCTCGGCCAGGCGTCGCCACCTGGCTCCAGCAACCTACCCGGGGACGACGCGGGCCGCGCCAATGTCCCCCTATTTGGTCTTGCTCCGAGTGGGGTTTACCGTGCCGTACGGCGTTGGCCCCGTACGCGGTGCGCTCTTGCCGCACCCTTTCACCCTTGCCTGATCCCCGAAGGGCCATCGGCGGTCTGCTCTCTGTTGCACTGGCCGTCAGCTCGCGCTGCCCAGGCGTTACCTGGCACTCTGCCCTGTGGAGCCCGGACTTTCCTCGACGCGCTCGCGCGCGACGCGACTGTCCGGCCGACTCCACCCGCAAGTCTAGTAGGAGCGCACCCTGCGCGCGATGCTTTTCGTCACGTTACGCAAGAGCATCGCGCACAGGGTGCGCTCCTACCCTTCGTACAAGGTCTTGCGCGGCGCGCCACTGATCGCCGCCGCCAGCTTCGCCGCCTTCGCCGGCGGCAGTTCCTCGCGCAGGATGGCGAACACGCGCCGGCCCTCGGCCAGCTTCGCATCGGCTTCCTCGCCGCGGCCGGCGACCAGGATCACGCACTCGCCGCGCTGCTGGTCGGGGTCGCTCGCCACGCGTTCGGCCAATGCCGCCAGCGGCTCGCCGAGCACCGTCTCGAACAGCTTGGTGAGTTCGCGCGCCAGCACCGCCTCGCGCCCGGCGCCGAACACGTCGCGCATGTCGGCCAGACTCTCGACGATCCGGTGCGACGACTCGTAGAAGATGAGCGTGCGCGCGTCGCTCGCCAGCTCCTGCAGCCGGCTGCGCCGCGCCGCCGCCTTCGGCGGCAGGAAACCCTCGAACACGAAGCGGTCGCTGGGCAGGCCGGCCACCGACAGCGCCGCGATCGCCGCACAGGCGCCCGGCACCGGGATGCAGCGGATGCCGGCGGCACGCGCGGCGCGCACCAGCCGGAAGCCCGGGTCGCTGATCAGCGGCGTGCCTGCATCGGAGATCAGCGCCACCGCCTCGCCCCCCAGCAGCCGGCGCACGATCGCCTCCACCGCGTCGCGTTCGTTGTGTTCGTGCAGCGCGAGCAGCGGCGTGTCGATCTTGTGATGCAGCAGCAGCGGCCGGCTGTGGCGAGTGTCCTCGGCGGCGATCACCGACACCGCGCGCAAGGTTCCGATCGCGCGCGCGGACAGGTCGTCGCGGTGGCCGATCGGCGTGGCGACCACCCACAGGCAGCCTAATGGTGCTGACATTTGCAAACTCCTGCGCCGTAAGCCGGCAAGTCGATCCGCTATGATCGCGCATTGACGACCCTGACGAACAAGGGATTTCCCATGCGCTTCATGCGCCTCCCGCGCATCGCCGCGATCACTCTGCTGCTTTCTCTGCTGCTGGCCGCCTGCGTACCGGCGAACACGCCACGCTCGCCGGCCGAAATCGCCGCTGCACAAAACGCCGAGGCGCTGTCCCGGCAGGGCCAGTTCGACCAGGCCGCCCAGGCCTGGCTGGCGCTCGCCGCGCAATCGCGCGGTCACGCCGACAGCTACCGCCTGCTGGCCGCCGAGGCGTGGCGCGAGGAAGGCCAGCTGGGACGTGCCGCCCCGGTACTGGCCGGCATCAAGCGCCAACACCTGAGCGGGGACGAGCCGCTGCGCTTCGACCTGCTGCTGGCCGAACTGGCGCTCGACCGGCACGACGCCGCTACCGCGCTGCGGCTCACCACCCAGCCGAACGCCGCCGTGCCGCCTGCGCTGCAACTGCGTCTGCTGGAATGGCGGGCCCGTGCGATGGCCGCCAGCGGCGACCGCTGGGGCGCCGCGCGCACCCGCGTGCAGATGGACCGCCAGCTGAGCGGCTACGACCACAGTCAGAACCGCCAGCAGATCCTCGACCTGCTCGGCCAGGTCGGTGTCGACTCGCTCAAGCAGCGCGCGGCCGCGATGCAGCGCGGCGACCGCATGCTGCCGTGGGTGAACGAGGCGCTGAGCCAGCTCGGCGTGACCGTGGCGCAGCCGCCGCCGGACCTGCAGCAGCCGGTCGGCACCCTGCTGCCCGGCGCCGACGCCAACGTGCGCGAAGGCTACAAGGTGCCCAGCCAGGTCGCCCTGCTGCTGCCCAACGACGGCAGTTACGCGGCGGCCAGCACGGCCATCCGCGAAGGCTTCTTCGCGGCCTACCTCGACGCCGGCCGCAACCACGCACCGCGCCCATCAGTGCGCGTCTACGACAGCCAGGGCACCGCCGACGGCGCGGTCAAGGCGTACCAGCAGGCGGTCGGCGACGGCGCCCGGCTGGTGGTCGGCCCGTTGACCCGCGGTGAAGTCGCCGCCGTGTTCAGCCAGGCGCAACTGCCGGTGCCGGTGCTGGCGCTGAACCATCCCGACGACAAGCAACTGCCCGCCGGCGACGCCAGCGAATTCGGCCTGCTGCCGGAAACCGAGGGCGCCCAGGCCGCCGACCGCATGGTCGAGCGTGGCCTGCGCCGGGTCTATGTGCTGGTCTCCACCGACGACTTCGCGCAGCGCGCGGCCGACGCCTTCAAGGCCGAACTGGCGGCGCGCGGCGGCGAACTGGCCGGCATGATCACCCTGCCGCCGGGCGTCACCAGCTACGCCAGCCTCATCGCCGGACTGAAGTTTCCCGCCGCGCCGGCCGTTGCCGCCCCCGCTGCCGGCGGCAGCGCCGCCGTGGCCGAAGGCGCCGCGACGGGCGACGCCGGCATCTTCATCAGCATGCGCCCGGAGCAGGCGCGCCTGCTGATGCCGCAGTTGCGCATCGCACAGGTGAACCTGCCGGTGTTCGCCACCTCGCACGTCTACGAAGGCAGCGACGACGTCGCCGCGAACCGCGACCTGGACGGCGTGGAGTTCTGCGATGCGCCGTGGCTGTTCGACGCCCAGCCGGGCCTGCCGAGCCGCGACGGCATCGCCGCACGCCTGCCGGCGGCCCGCGGCGGTGCGGCGCGGCTGTTCGCGTTCGGCATGGACGCATGGAACCTGGTGCCCTACCTGGAATGGCTGCGCGCCCACCCGGGCAGCTACGTGCCCGGCGCCAGCGGCCAGCTTGCCGCCGACCAGTTCGGGCGGGTGCGCCGCGTGCTGATCTGGGCGCAGTTCCAGAACGGCCTGGCCCGCCCGCTGGGCGGCAGCCTGCAGCTGGACGACGTGCCCTCGAACACGCCGCCGACCACGCCCGGGACTGCGCCGACCGGCACCGCGTCGGGCGGACTCTTCCAGCCTGCGGCGAATTGATGCGCACCGCCGGCGACGACTTCGAGCAGCGCGCCTGCACCGAACTGCAACGCGCCGGCCTGAAACTGCTGGCGCGCAACTACAGCACCCGCCATGGCGAGCTGGACCTGGTGATGGGCGACGGCGACAGCGTGGTGTTCGTCGAAGTGCGCTACCGCAGGAGCGCCAGCCACGGCGACGCCGCCGCCTCGGTCACCGCGGCCAAGCAGGCGAAACTGATCCTCGCCGCGCAGCACTGGCTGGCCGCGCATCCGCAACACGCGCGACGCAGCTGTCGCTTCGACGTGGTCAGCTACGACGGCCCACCCGACGCGATCCGCTGCGCATGGCTGCGCGGCGCGTTCGAGGCCGGCTGATGCGGCCCGGCTGATCTGGCGCTGCAACTTCTTCCCGTGAGTGGATTACGCTTCGCCGATGCCCCTGCCCGACGCACTGCTCGCCCGCCTGCGCGAGATCTTCCCCGGCGACGCACTCGTCACCGACGAGGCCGAGCGTCGCGCGTTCGCGCGCGACAACTCCCGCCACGAACAGCTGCCCGCGGCGGTAGCGTTCCCCACCACGCATGAACAAGTGGAAGCGCTGGTGCGCGCCTGCCGCGAGCACGCGGTGCCGATCACCGCACGCGGCGGCGGTACCAGTTCCACCGGCGCCGCGGTGCCGGCGGCGGGCGGCGTGGTGGCGTGTTTCGCGCGGATGAACCGCATCCTGCGCATCGCACCCGGCGATCGCCTCGCGGTGGTCGAGCCCGGCGTGACCAACGAAATGCTGCAACAGGCGCTGGCCCCGCACGGCTTCTTCTGGGCGCCCGACCCGGGCTCGGCAGCGTGGTGCGCAGTGGGCGGCAACCTCGCCTGCAACGCCGGCGGGCCGCGCGCGGTGAAGTACGGCGCCACCCGCGACAACGTGCTCGGCCTGCGCGCCGTGGCCGGCACCGGCGCGGGCTTCCGCGCCGGTACGCACACCACCAAGGATTCGACCGGCTACGACCTCACCCGCCTGCTGATCGGCTCGGAGGGCACGCTGGCGCTGATCACCGAAGCCACGCTCAAGCTCACGCCCCGGCCTGGCGCGGTACGCACGCTGCGCGCCAGCTATGCCGACACGGGCGCGGCAGCGCAGGCGGTGGCGCGGATCATGGCGCAGCCGGTGACGCCCTCGGCGCTGGAGTTCATGGACGCGCTGGCGCTGAAACTGGCGCGCGACTTCCACCCCGAAGCCGGCGTGCCCGAAGCCGGCGCGCTGCTGATGATCGAAGTGGACGGCGAACCGGAAACGCTGGACGTCGCGGCAGCGGCGGTGGCGCGCGCGGCACGCGGCGCCGGTCTGGTGGAACTCGCGGTGGCCACCGACGCGCAGGAAACCGCCGCGCTGTGGGCGGCGCGCAAGGCGCTCTCGCTGGCGCAGCGCGCGGTGACGCAACACAAGATCAACGAGGACGTGGTGGTGCCGGTCTCGCGCCTGCCCGCACTGGTGGACGGCGTACGCGTCCTGGCGGACAGGCACGCCGTGCCGATCGTGAGTTTCGGCCATGCCGGCAACGGCAACCTGCACGTGAACCTGCTGCCGCGCGACGTGGACGAGATCGAGCGCGCCTACGCGGCGCTGCCCGAGCTGTTCGCGCTGGTGCTGGCGCTGGGCGGCACGCTGTCGGGCGAACACGGCATCGGCCTGGTCAAGCGCGACTACCTGCCGCTGGCCCTTGGCGCGGAAACCGTCACGCTGATGCGCGCGGTGAAGGCGGCGTTCGACCCGGACGGCATCCTGAATCCGGGCAAGTTGCTGCCTTGAACAGGAGTCGGGATCCGCTCATGGGAAATCGGAAAGGTGCAGGAGCCACGCGGGCATCGCGGGCGGTGGACCAGTTGCTGAGCGAAATCCGCGCCTGCCGCCTGTGCGAGAAGCACCTGCCGCTGGGGCCGCGACCGGTGCTGCAGGCGTCGGCGACGTCGCGGCTGCTGATCGTCAGCCAGGCACCGGGGCGCAAGGTGCACGAGACCGGCATTCCGTTCAACGACCCCAGCGGCGACCGCCTGCGCGACTGGCTGGGGATCGACAAGCCCACCTTCTACGACGCCGGCCGCGTGGCGATCGTGCCGATGGGTTTCTGCTTTCCCGGTACCGGCAAGGGCGGTGACCTGCCGCCGCGGCCCGAATGCGCCCCGGCCTGGCACCCGCGCCTGCTGCCGCTGCTGAAGCAGGTGCAACTGACCCTGGTGATCGGCCAGTACGCGCAGGCCGGCCTGCTCGGCGTGGCGCGCGGCACGCGCCTCACCGACACCGTGCAGGCCTGGCGCGACCATCTCGCCCACGGCCGCCTGCCGCTGCCGCACCCCAGCCCGCGCAACCGGCTGTGGCTCAAGCGCAACCCGTGGTTCGAGACCGAACTGCTGCCGATGCTGCGCGAACGCGTGGCCGCGGCGCTGCACGCAGCCGACTGAGCGCACGCCGCGGCGCGCCTTGCCGCCCGCCCGCCGATTCATCTAACCTGCCCGGGCTTCATGGCCACGGGGCTTTCCCTCGGCCTTTCCCGGGGAACCCGATATGCCGGATACCGCTCGATGAGCATCAAGCTCCGCCTCGTGGCAATGAATTTTCTGCAGTTTTTCGTCTGGGGCGCGTGGCTGATCACCATCGGCGCGTACTGGTTCCAATACCGGCACTGGTCCGGCGCACAGTTCGGCGCGATCTTCTCGACCATGGGCATTGCCTCGCTGTTCATGCCCTCGCTGATGGGCGTGATCGCCGACAAGTGGCTCAACGCGGAGAAGCTCTACGGCCTGCTGCACATCGGTGGCGCGATCGTGCTGTTCATCGTGCCCTCGATCGACAACCCGAACACGCTGTTCTGGGTGATGCTGCTCAACATGATGTGCTACATGCCGACGATCTCGCTGGCGATCGCGGTGGCCTACAACGCGCTGAAGACCGACGGCGCGGACGTGGTGCTGGTGTTCCCGCCGATCCGCGTGTGGGGCACGGTGGGTTTCATCGCCGCGATGTGGACGGTGAGCCTGCTGCACCTGGAAACCTCCGGCGGCCAGTTCTATGTCGCCTCCGGCGCGGCGCTGCTGCTTGGCCTGTACGCGTTCACCCTGCCGAAGTGCCCGCCACGCCTGCGCGGCCAGGCGCACACCTCGTGGCTGGACACGCTGGGGCTGACCTCGTTCGCGCTGTTCAGGAACAGCAAGATGGCGATCTTCTTCATCTTCGCGATGCTGCTGGGCGCGGCGCTGCAGCTGACCAACGCCTACGGCGACACCTTCCTGCACGACTTCGCCAAGGTCGACGCGTACAAGGGCATGCTGGCCGTGCGTTACCCGGCGATCATCATGTCGATCTCGCAGGTTTCCGAAACGCTGTTCATCCTGGCCATCCCGTTCTTCTTCAAGCGCTTCGGCATCAAGACGGTAATGCTGATCAGCATGGTCGCCTGGGTGTTGCGCTTCGGCCTGTTCGCCTACGGCGACCCGGGCCCGGGGCTGTGGATGATCGTGCTGTCGTGCATCGTCTACGGCATGGCGTTCGACTTCTTCAACATCTCCGGTTCGCTGTTCGTCGAAGAGCAGAGCGACCCGGCGATCCGCGCCAGCGCACAGGGCCTGTTCATGCTGATGACCAACGGCATCGGCGCGATCCTCGGCAGTTCGATCAGCGGCGTGATCATCGACGCCTGGTTCACCCACGCCGACGGCAGCAAGGACTGGCACGGCATCTGGATCAGCTTTGCGGCCTACTCGCTGGTAGTGGCGGTGCTGTTCGCGGTGCTGTTCCGGCACAAGCACGTGCGCGGCGCGATGACGGTGCCGCTGCACGCGTGAGCTGCGGCAATCCGGCCGGGCGGCAGGATTGTTATTGCGAATCATTTTCATCTAACATGCGCCTCCTCAAACAGGAGGCCCCATGTCGTTCCACGCCCGCCCGCTCGTTCTCGCCGTTGCGCTCGCCCTCGGCGGCGTCGCCCATGCCGCCGACCAGAAGGATGCTGTCGCCCTCGGCCGCATCGAGGTTTCCGAAAGCACCCTGCGCATGCCGCAGAGCCAGGGCGCGCTGCCGACCACGATCACCGTGATCACCGCCGAGGACCTGCGCCAGCAGCTGGCGATCAACCCGGACCTCTCCGACGCCATCGGCAACCTGCTGCCCTCGTTCGCGCCCTCGACGCAGAAGCTCAGCTCGCGCGGGCAGACCCTGCGCGGGCGCAACCCGCTGTACATGATCGACGGCGTGCCGCAATCCAGCCCGCTGCGCAACGGCTCGCGCGACGCCTACACGATCGACCCGGCGATGATCGAGCGCATCGAGATCGTCGAAGGCTCCAACGCGATGCAGGGCCTCGGCGCCGCCGGCGGCATCATCAACATCATCACCAGGCAGGCGCCGAAGCAGGACGGCGTGCGCCAGGAAGTCAGCGCCAATGCCAGCGCACCGACCCGCGGCAGCGACGGTCCGGGCTACGGCGCCTCCTACCTGCTCGCCGCGCGAAGCGGCGCGTTCGACCTGGTCGCCGGCATCGCGGGACGTGCGCGCGGCATGTACTCCGACGCGAAAGGCCGCTTGATCGGCGTCGACGGTACCCAGGGCGACCTGATGGATTCACGCAGCACCGACGGCTTTCTCAAGCTC
Source organism: Rhodanobacter sp. KK11 (assembly GCF_033345435.1). Taxonomy (NCBI): domain Bacteria; kingdom Pseudomonadati; phylum Pseudomonadota; class Gammaproteobacteria; order Lysobacterales; family Rhodanobacteraceae; genus Rhodanobacter; species Rhodanobacter sp. KK11. The sequence goes on along the minus strand of NZ_JAWPMI010000001.1, from coordinate 576,101 downwards.
GGCTACGACTTCGCCGGCGCGCGCCATCTGCGGCTCACCGTCAACCGCTTCGACCTGCAAGGCAACGGCGACTACACCGCGGTCAGCGGCAATCGCGCCAGCGACCTGCCGACCACCTCGGTGCGCGGCAAGCAGCCCGGCGACGCGCCGCGCAACCGCGTGCTGACCAGCAGCCTCGACTACCGCGACCCGCAACTGGCCGGCGGCGAACTGCGCGCGCAGCTGTACCACCAGAAGAACCGCGAGCTGTTCGGCGGCGGCACCTTCGGCACCTTCCAGGATCCCGCCTACGGCGCGGGCCTGCTGTTCGACCAGTCGCAGAACGTGTCGACCAAGGACGGCGCGCGATTGTCGTGGGCGCGGCACGGCCTGCTCGACGACACGCTCACCGTGCTGGCCGGCGCCGACGGCTACCGCGACCGCACTTTCCAGGAGCTGACCCACACCGGCCGCCACTGGGTACCGGACAGCACCTACACCGGCTGGGCACCGTTCCTGCAGGCCGAGTACTGGCCGCTGCAGTCGCTGTCGCTGTCCGGCGGCCTGCGCCGCGAGCACGGCACGCTGGAGGTGCCGACCTTCCGCACCCTGGCCGCCTACAACGGCGTCACCGTGCAGGGCGGCTCGCCCAGCTTCAGCAAGACCCTGCCGAACCTGGGCGCGGTCTGGTACCTCGGTGACCGGCTCAACCTGTTCGCCAGCTACGCCGAGGGCTACACCCTGCCGGACGTGGGCCGCGTGCTGCGTGCGATCAACCGGCCCGGCCAGAGCGTGGCCGACTTCCTCGACCTGAAGCCGGTGGTCTCGGACAACCGCGAGGCGGGCGCCGAGTACGCCGGCGAGCGCGTCGGCGCGCGGGTGAGCTACTACGTCTCGCGCTCGCGGCTGGGTTCGGTGCTGGTGTTCGACGCGCCCAACCAGGTCTACAACGTGATGCGCCAGCGCGTGGCGATCAGCGGCTGGGAAGCGCGCGCGCACTGGCAGCCGCTGGAGGGCAGCCGCCTCGACGCCTCCTTCGCGATCAACCGCGGCCGTTCCGACCGCAACGGCGACGGCAAGCTCGACTCCGATCTCGACGGCGCCAACATCGCGCCGAACCGGCTCAACCTGTCGTGGACGCAGCGCTGGAACGACGCCTGGTCGAGCTACCTGCAGCTTAGCCGCCTGTACAGCCGCGACTTCGCCACCCTGGGGCGGCGCACGGCGCACTTCGACGGCTACGCCACCGCCGATGCCTACGTGAAATGGCACGGCGGCCGCGCCGGCGACTGGACCCTGGGCGTGCAGAACCTCGCCAACGAGCAGTACATCAACTACGTCTCGCAGACCGTCGGCGACAACGACTCGTACTTCGCCGGCCGCGGCCGCGTGGTCTCGCTGACCTGGCAGCAGGCCTTCTGAGATGGCGGTATCCACGACCGCGACCGGCGCGACCGCCCGCCGCACCGGCGCCATGCGGCACTGGCTCAAGCGCCTGCACCTGTGGGTCGGCCTCAGCGTGGGGCTGGCCTACGCCCTGATCGCGCTCAGCGGCAGCGTGCTGGTGCTGCAAGGTCCGCTGCTGCGCCTGATGCATCCGTCATTGGCCGCCCATGCGCTGCCCGACGCTACCGCGCGCGCGGCGGTGCTGGCGCGCCTCGCGCGCGAATGGTCGCCCGAGGGGCTGCGCAGCGCCGACCTGCCGACCGCCGAGCTGCCGGTATGGCAGCTGTACTTTCCCGGCGGCACGCGACGTTATCTCGATCCGTCCGATGGCAGCCTGCTGCTGACCCGCACGCCCGGCAGCGACCCGCTGCTGACCCTGCGCGAATGGCACACCCACCTGCTGGCCGGGAAAACCGGCGAGGCCGTGCTGGGCGTACTCGGCTGGCTCACGCTGGGACTGCTGCTTTCCGGCGTGTGGCTGTGGTGGCCGGGCCGACGCAACCTGCGCAACAGCCTGCGTATCCACGCACAGCCGCCGGCGCGGCGTTGGTTCAGCTGGCACCGCAGCATGGGCGTGCTCAGCCTGCCGTTGCTGCTGCTGGTGACCTTGACCGGCACGCTGATGGTCTACGGCGCCGGCGCCCGGCACGCCCTGCAGGTACTGTTCGCGGATGCGCCGGCGCCGACGCCGGACCGCATCGCGCCGCGCCCGCAGCCGATCGACTGGGCGGCGGTGCTCGGCGCCGCGCAACGTGCGCTGCCGGGCGCCGAACTGCGTCGCATCGCACTGCCTTCGCTCGACGACGGGCGGGTGGTGATCCGTGCGCGGGCACCGGGCGAATGGCATCCGGTCGGGCGCAGCCAAGTATGGATCGACCCTCGCGGCGCCCAGGTGCTGGGCGCCGTCGACGCCACCTCCGAGGGTACCGGCACGCGCGTCAGCAACGCGATCTATCCGCTGCACGCCGGCAGCGTGGGCGGCTTGGCCGGAAAACTGCTGGTGCTGTTGAGCGGCCTGCTGCCGCCGTTCTTCCTGGTGACCGGATTCCTGTCCTGGCGGGCACGCCAACGGCGCAGGCACCCCTGAGCGCAGCGCCCGCCGATCCGTTCACCAAGCCACGGCAATGTCCCCGCATATACCGGCGCCGTACCGGGCGAGGCCCGGTGCCGGCACGTCGTATTTTCTTTCGGCGCGGAACCCTTTTGCGTACGGCTTTGCTTTCGATTTGTGCAATGGCTAGGATGCCCATATCGCAAGAAATTACGGTTTTGAACACGATTTTTTAACGCGGAGCCCGGATGGCACCACAGGCGCCCGTGGCACATCAGGGGTCGCAAGTCAAAACGTAGGGGTACGGGTACGGTGCCACATCGCTGGGGAGCGACGCCACCGTGCACCACGATCCACCACGGGGGGAGAAAACCATGCATAACCGCAGTCACCGCCAGCAAAAACTGGCGTTCTCGATCATTGCCATACTCGCCGCCCAGCTGCCCCTGGCGCACGCACAAGACACCGCGGCACCTGCCAGCACCAAGCAGGAGGCCGACAAGCAGGTCACCACGCTCAGCCAGATCACGGTACACGCACAAAAGCGCGAGGAACTGTTGCAGGACGTACCGATCACCATGGTGACGCTGCCTGAACAGCTGCTGCAGGACACCGGCGTACGCGACATCAAGGACCTGCAGACCCTGGTGCCGACCCTGTTCGTCACCAGTACCACCTCGGAGACGCAAACCACCGCGCGCATCCGCGGCGTTGGCACGGTCGGCGACAACCCCGGCCTGGAATCCTCGGTCGGCATCGTGATCGACGGCGTGCCGCGCGCACGCAACGGCGTGGCGTTCGGCGATCTCGGCGAACTGGAACAAGTGGAAGTGCTGAAGGGCCCGCAGGGCACCGTGTTCGGCAAGAACACCTCGGCCGGCCTGATCAACGTGACCACCAAGCGGCCCAGCTTCAAGGAAGAAGGCAATCTCGAATTCACCGCGGGCAATTACGGCGCGGCGGGCGTGTCCGGCTCGTACAACAACAAGCTGAGCGACTACGCCGCGTTCCGCGTCTACGCAGCGAACCGCAAGCGCGACGGCTTCAATGACGTGAACACCGGCGTGGGTCCGCGCACGCTCAAGAGCGACGGCGACCAGGACTTCCATTCGGTGCGCGCGCAACTGCTGCTCACGCCGAGCGACAGTCTGGCCATCAACATCATTGGCGACTACACCCAGCGCAATGAAAACTGCTGTGTCGGCGTTACCGTGGTGAGCGGCCCCACCGCGGCGATCGTCAATGCGCTGGCCGGCGGCAATGGCCTGATCCCGGCCGTGGACATCGACAAGCGGCTCGCCTACAGCAACCGTGACACCACGCAGAACATCACCGACAAGGGCCTGTCGACCGAGGTGAACTGGAACACCTCGTGGTTCGGCAACGCCACGCTCACCTCGATCACCGCGCTGCGCAAGTGGGATGCCATCGTCGGCACCGACCTCGACTTCAGCGGCGCCGACATCTGGTACCGCCCGTATGGCGCCAACGACAACTCGGTGCGCTTCAAGACCCTCAGCCAGGAACTGCGCCTGTCCGGCAACACGGACCGCGTCGACTGGATGGTCGGCCTGTACTACGACAACGAGAATCTGCAGCGCCACGATGCAGTCACCCTGGGCACAGCGTACGAACCCTATCTGTCCACCGCCTTGCTGAACGACATCGCCAAGTCGTTCCCGGCCGGCATGGTCAACACCGCCGGGGCCGCCACGTTCCTGTCTCAGGCCACCGGCAGGGCTTACGGCACCTCGTTCGTCGGCGCCGCATCGCACGACCGCTGGAACCAGGATGCGAAGAGCACGGCTGCGTTCGGCAACGTCACCTTCCATGCGACCGACAAGCTGGCCCTGACCCTGGGCCTGCGCTACACCCACGAGAACAAGTCGGTCGACTCGTACTACACCAACCCGAATGGCAGCCTGGGTTGCGCCGCCGGGCTGGCCAGCCCGGCGCAGGTCGGCGGTGCGCTGGCCGCGCGGGGCGTGCCGGCGCCGTATATCGCGGCGATCGTGCCCACGGTGATCGGCTACATGTGCCTGCCCTGGGCCAACCCGATGTTCAACGGCCGCGCCACATCACAGGACTTCACCGCGAATGAGTGGTCAGGCACGCTGAAGGCCGCGTACCGCTGGGACGACAACGTGATGACCTATGCCTCGGCTGCGCGCGGCTACAAGGCCGGCGGCTTCAATCTGGATCGGGTGCAATCGAGCAACGGGCGCAGCGACGGCCCGCAGGGCATCGTTCCGGTCACCGACACCTCGTTCCCGGGCGAGTTCGTGGACAGCTACGAGCTGGGCACCAAGACCAGCTGGCGGGACGGCAACCTGTTGCTGAACGCCGCGCTGTTCCATTCGAAGTACACCGATTTCCAGCTCAACAGCTTCCTCGGTACCAGCTATGTGGTGCGCTCGGTGCCCGAACTGACCACCAAGGGCCTGGACGCCGACATGCTGTGGCAGACCCGGATTCCGGGACTGTCGTTGCAGGCCGGCGCCACCTACACCGATGCGAAGTACGGCAACGATCCGCTGCCCGACCCCGCCCTGGTGCTGGTGCCCGGCAACACCGCGGGGTTCGCACCGAAGTGGGCGCTCACCGGCGGAGTCACCTACCAGTGGAACTTCAGTGACTCCCTGATGGGGCGCTTCAACGTCGGTGCCAAGCACATGACCGAGTACAACACCGGGTCCGACCTGAACCCGGCCAAGCTGCAGCTCGCCTACACGCTGCTGAATGCCCGCCTGATCGTCGGCGCCGTCAGCAAACGCTGGCAGGTCGAGCTGTGGGGCAACAACCTGACGGACCGCACCTACAAGCAGGTGGGCTTCGACGCGCCGATCCAGCCCGGCTCGTACAACGCCTTCCTCGGTGCCCCCCGCACGTTCGGCCTGACCGTGCGCGGCTCGCTGTAACCGCAATCGCGGAAACCGCCGGCACGGCGGTTTCCGCGATTCACTACAATGGCCGGATGCAAATCGGCCCCTACCTCATCGACCCGCCGCTGGTGCTCGCCCCGATGGCGGGCGTCACCGACAAGCCGTTCCGCCTGCTGTGCAAGCGGCTGGGCGCAGGGCTGGCCGTGTCGGAGATGACCACTGCCGACCCGAGCCTGTGGCACACGCGCAAATCGTTGCGGCGGATGGACCACGCCGGCGAACCCGAGCCGGTCAGCGTGCAGATCGCCGGCTACGACCCGGCGATGCTGGCCGAGGCGGCGCGCTTCAACGTCGCCAACGGCGCGCAGATCATCGACATCAACATGGGCTGCCCGGCGAAGAAGGTGTGCAACGTGTGGTCCGGCTCCGCACTGCTGCAGGACGAGCCACTGGTGGCGCGCATCGTCAAGGCGGTGGTGGACGCGGTGGAGGTGCCGGTGACGCTGAAGATCCGCACCGGCTGGGACCGCCAGCACCGCAACGCGCTGAACATCGCGCGCATCGCCGAGGACGCCGGCATCGCCGCACTGGCCGTGCACGGCCGCACCCGCGCCGACAAGTACGAGGGCGAGGCCGAGTACGCCACCATCGCCGCGGTGAAGGCCGCCGTGCGCATCCCGGTGCTGGCCAACGGCGACGTGTGCACGCCGCGGCAGGCGAAGCACGTGCTCGCCGTCACCGGTGCCGACGCGCTGATGATCGGCCGTGGCGCGCAGGGCCGACCGTGGATCTTCCGCGAGATCGCCCACTACCTCGCCACCGGCGAACTGCTGCCCGAGCCGGCACCGGCCGAGGTCGCCGCGATCCTGCTCGGCCACCTGGAGCACCTGCACGCGTTCTACGGCGAGCCGGCCGGCGTGCGCATCGCGCGCAAGCACCTGGGCTGGTACGCGAAGGACCGCCCGGAGAATGCCGCGTTCCGGCAAGTGGTCAACCGTGCGGAAACCGCCGGCGAGCAGCTGCGCCTGACCCGCGACTACTTTGCCGCGCTGCAGGACGAGGCACGCCTGGCCGCCTGAGCGCACGCTCCGCAGAAAAGCATCGGTCGCACGCTCCGGCATCATGACGGAGGAGTACCGTGGGCAGGCAGGGGCGGTTCCCACGAATCCCCAGCCACGACCATGAACAGCACCACCACGGGCGAATTTCCCTATATCCACGGATTTTCCGCGGCGGAGCAATCACGGCTGGTGCGGCAGGCGCGCATGTTCGAAACCAGCCTGTTCAACCACATCGACTACAGCGACGCGACCCGCCTGCTGGAGGTCGGCTGCGGCGTCGGCGCACAGACCGAGATCCTGTTGCGACGGTTTCCGCAACTGCACGTCACCGGCATCGACCGCTCCGCGGCGCAACTGGCCGCCGCCGAACGCAAGCTGGCCGAAACCACCTGGTGCGCCACGCGCTACACCCTGCAGCAGGCCGACGCCACGGACCTTCCCTTCGCCGAGCGCAGCTTCGACGCCGCCTACCTGTGCTGGGTGCTGGAGCACATGCCCAGCCCGGCGCGCGTGCTCAGCGAGGTACGCCGCGTGCTCAGCCCCGGCGCCGTCGTCTACGTCACCGAGGTGCTCAACTCCTCCTTCTTCCTCGATCCCTACTCGCCAAACCTGCTGCGCTACTGGATGGCCTTCAACGATTACCAGTACGACACCGGCGGCGATCCGTTCATCGGCGCCAAGCTGGGCAACCTGCTGCTGGCCGGTGGCTACCGCGACGTGCAGACGGAAGTGAAAAGCGTCCATCTGGACAACCGCCAGCCGGCGCGGCGCAAGCGCATGATCGAATTCTGGGAAGAACTGCTGCTGTCGGCAGCCGAGCAGCTGGTGCTGGCCGGAAAGGTCGATGCCGTCACGGTCGAGGGCATGCGTACGGAGCTGCAGGCGGTCCGCAACGACCCCGATGCGGTGTTCTTCTTCGCGTTCGTGCAGGCACGCGCCAGCCCCTACTGAGCCGCGCGCGAGCCGCCCCGCCACGAGTCACGCCCGACCGAGGCCGTCGCGGCAGGCCGTAAAGCCGTCCAAACGACTGAACACGCGTCTAACCCCGCAACCACCAGAATCGTCCCGGGCTGCAAAACGGGGGGCGGCGATGTATCATGCGCGACCTCTTTTATCTTTCTATCCGCACGAAGGGATATAAACCGCGATGTCCAACTACCTGTTCACTTCCGAATCGGTCTCCGAAGGCCATCCGGACAAGGTCGCCGACCAGATCTCCGACGCCGTGCTGGACGCGATCGTCGCGCAGGACCCGCGTGCCCGCGTGGCCTGCGAAACCATGGTCAAGACCGGCGTGGCGATCGTCGCCGGCGAAATCACCACCAATGCGTGGATCGACCTCGAGGCGATCACCCGCAAGGTGATCCTCGACATCGGCTACGACTCCAGCGACGTCGGCTTCGACGGCGCCACCTGCGGCGTGATCAACCTGATCGGCAAACAGTCGCCGGACATCAACCAGGGCGTGGACCGCAAGAAGCCGGAAGAACAGGGCGCCGGCGACCAGGGCCTGATGTTCGGCTACGCGACGAACGAGACGAAGGACTTCATGCCGGCGGCGATCTACTACTCGCACCGGCTGGTCGAGCAGCAGGCGAAAGTCCGCAAGCGGAAGAACTCGCCGCTGCCGTGGCTGCGCCCGGACGCCAAGAGCCAGGTCACCCTGCGCTACGAGAACGGCGTGGCCACCGCGATCGACGCCGTGGTGCTGTCCACCCAGCACGACCCCTCGGTCAAGCACAAGGACCTGGTCGAGGCCGTGCGCGAACACATCCTCAAGCCGGTGCTGCCGGCCAAGCTGCTGCACAAGGCCACCAAGATCCACATCAACCCGACCGGCAAGTTCGTCATCGGTGGCCCAGTGGGCGACTGCGGCCTGACCGGCCGCAAGATCATCGTCGACACCTACGGCGGCTGGGCCCGCCACGGTGGCGGCGCGTTCTCCGGCAAGGACCCGTCCAAGGTCGACCGTTCGGCCGCCTACGCCGCGCGCTACGTGGCCAAGAACATCGTGGCCGCCGGCATCGCCGACCGCTGCGAGGTGCAGGTCAGCTACGCGATCGGCGTGGCGCATCCCACCTCGATCTCGGTCACCACCTTCGGCACCGGCAAGATCAGCGACGAGAAGATCGAGAAGCTGATCCGCCAGCACTTCGACCTGCGCCCGTACGGCATTCTGCAGATGCTCGACCTGATTCACCCGATGTACCAGCAGACCGCCAGCTACGGCCACTTCGGCCGCACCCCGCACCAGATGAAGGGCCCGGACGGCAAGGCCTTCACCGCGTTCTCGTGGGAAAAGACCGACCGCGCCGAGGCGCTGCGCAAGGATGCCAAGCTGAAGTAAGCCGCCGGCGCATTCGCTGCACGACAAGAACCCCGTGGCCCGCCGCGGGGTTTTTTCTTGATGCCCCTCCTTTTCGCCTCATTGCGCTGCGCCGTGAGGAAGAGTCGCCTTCGCGTCCCGGTACAATGGCGGAATGTCTCTTATCCAACTGCAACGCGTCGACTTCAGCATCGGCGGTCCGCTCCTGCTCGAACACGTCGATCTGTCGATCGAGGCGAACGAGCGGGTGTGCATCGTCGGCCGCAATGGCGAAGGCAAGTCCACCCTGATGAAGCTGATCGCCGGCGAACTGCAGGCCGACGACGGCGAGGTGCGCATCCAGAACGGCATCGTGGTGGCGCGGATGGCGCAGGAGGTGCCGCAGGGCACCGCCGGCAGCGTGTTCGACGTGGTCGCCGAAGGGTTGGGCGACCTGGGCCGGCTGCTGGCGCGTTATCACCACCTGCTCGACCAGGGCGACTTCGACGCGCTCGGCGACGTGCAGCAGCAGATCGAGGCGCAGCATGGGTGGGACCTGGACCGCCGGGTCAGCGACGTGCTGACCCAGCTCGAATTGCCCGGCGAGACCGACTTCGCCGCGCTGTCCGGCGGCATGAAGCGCCGCGTGCTGCTGGCCCAGGCGCTGGTGCGCAAGCCCGACGTGCTGCTGCTGGACGAGCCGACCAACCACCTCGACATCGAGGCGATCGGCTGGCTGGAAAGCTTCCTCAGGCAGTTCGCCGGCAGCATCGTGTTCGTCACCCATGACCGCGCCTTCCTGCGCGCGCTGGCCACGCGCATCGTCGAGATCGACCGCGGACAGCTCACCGACTGGCCCGGCGACTACGACAACTACCTGCGCCGTCGCGAGGAACGCCTGCACGCCGAGGCGCAGGCCAACGCGCTGTTCGACAAGAAACTGGCGCAGGAAGAAGTGTGGATCCGCCAGGGCATCAAGGCCCGGCGCACCCGCAACGAGGGCCGCGTGCGCGCGCTGAAGGCGCTGCGTGCGGAGCGCGCGCAACGTCGCGAGCTGGGCGGCAACGTGAAGATGACCGCGGCCAACGCGCAGGCCTCGGGCAAGAAGGTGATCGACCTCGAGCACGTGCACCAGGCCTACGACGGCCGCGTGCTGATCGACGACCTCACCACCACGGTGATGCGCGGCGACCGCATCGGCATCATCGGCCCGAACGGCGCCGGCAAGAGCACCCTGCTGAAGATCATGCTGGGCGAGCTGAAGCCGCAACGCGGCAGCGCGGAGTTGGGCACCGGCATCCAAATTGCCTACTTCGACCAGCACCGGCTGCAGCTCAACGACCAGCTCAACGCACTGGACAATGTGGCCGAAGGCCGCGAGTACATCGAACTCAACGGCCAACGCAAGCACATCATCGGCTACCTGCAGGACTTCCTGTTCTCGCCCGAACGCGCCCGCGCGCCGATCACCCGCCTGTCCGGCGGCGAGCGGAACCGCCTGCTGCTGGCGAAACTCTTCGCGCAGCCGTCCAACCTGTTGGTGATGGACGAGCCGACCAACGACCTCGACGTCGAGACGCTGGAACTGCTCGAAGAACTGCTGACCGACTATCAGGGCACCCTGCTGCTGGTCTCGCACGACCGCGCCTTCCTCGACAACGTCGTGTCCAGCACCCTGGTGCTGGAAGGCGACGGCCGGGTCGGCGAATACGTGGGCGGCTACAGCGACTGGCTGCGCCAGCGGCCGGTGCCGCGCAGCACGGCCGCCAGCAGCAAGACGACCGCCGTTGCGCCGCCGGCAGCACCGTCCGTGCCGGCAGCACCGAAACGCAAGCGCAGCTTCAAGGAACAGCACGAGCTGGAACAGTTGCCGCAGCGCATCGAGCAACTGGAAGGCGACATCGCCGCACGCACTGCCGCGATGAACGACCCGGCCTTCTTCCAGCAGGACAGCGCCGCCATCGTCAAGGCGAACGAGGCGCTGGTGACGCTGCAGGCGGAGCTGGACGCGGCGTATGCGCGCTGGAGCGAACTGGACGGCTGAGTGCGTGAACGCGGCGGCGTATCATTCATGGATTGCCACGCACGGATGATCACCATGTACACGCTCTACTACGCCCCCGGTTCCGCCAACCTCGTCGTCCATCTCGCGCTGCTGGAGATCGGCGCGCCGCACGAACTCAGGCGCGTCGACCTCGAGAAGGGCGAGCAGCGCAGCGCCGAGTACCTGGCGATCAACCCGAACGGCGTGGTGCCGACCCTGCTGGTCGATGGCGTACCGCACGGCGAAGCCGCGGCGCTGGCGATACTGCTGGCCGAACGGCATCCGGAAGCCGCGCTGGCGCCCAGCCCCGGCAGCGCGCAGCGTGCGGACTTCCTGCAGTGGATGCTGTACCTGGCCAACAACCTGCAGCCGCTGTTCCGCCAGTGGTTCTACCCCGGCGACCACCTGCCCGAGGGCACCGACACGGTCAAGCAGGCGGCCCGCGCCGGCATCGAGAAATGCTGGTCGAAGATCGACGCGCACCTCGCCGCGCACGGCCCGTACATGCTCGGCGACGAGTTCAGCCTGGTCGACCTGTACGCGCTGATGCTGATGCGCTGGTCGCGCAACATGCCGCGCCCGGCGACGGCCTGGCCGCAGCTGGCCGCGCTGGCCACGCGCCTGAAGGCGCGGCCGTCGTGGAAGCAGGTGTGCGAGGCCGAGGGCCTGGTCGAGTGGGCCTGAGCGCATGAGCGACGGCGCCGACGCCTGGGCCGTCTACCTGCTCGAATGCGCCGACGGCCGCGTCTATACCGGCATCGCGCGCGACCCCGAACAACGCTACGCCAAGCACCTCGCCGGCAAGGGCGCGCGTTTCACCCGTTCCAACCCGCCGCAGCGGTTGCTGGGCTGGGTGTGGGTTGCCAGCCGCAGCGAGGCGCTCAGACTGGAGATCGCGTGGAAGCGCTTGCCGCGCGAGGCCCGCATCGCCGCCCTGCTCGAAAGCAAGCATTCCACGACACCTCCGTAGGGTGGGCACTGCCTGCCCTGCGCGGCCGGATCAGCTGGGTAGGGCGGGCACTGCCCGCCGGCTCCGCGTTGAGCCGTGGCCGGAAGCGGCGGGCCGTGCCCGCCCTACGAAATGCCGCAGTCAGCCGGTGTTCTGCAGTCCCTGCGCCACGCCGTTGACGCAGGCGACCAGCGCCTGCAGTACGGCGTCGTCCTGGCGGTCGCTCTCGCGCCAACGCTGCAGCAGGTCGACCTGCAGCAGGCTCATCGGATCGACGTACGGATTGCGCAGATGGATCGAGGCGGCCAGACGCGGCTCGTCGCGCAGCAGTGCGTCGCTGCCCTTGAGCCGCAACAACCAGTGGCGGGTGCGCGCGAACTCGTCGCGGATCAGGCCGAAGAATTCGTCGTGCAGCGGGCCGGACAGTTTCGAGAACGCTTCGGCGATGTCCAGGTCGCACTTGGCCAGCACCATCTCCACGTCGTCCAGCAGGTTGCAGAAGAACGGCCAGTCGCGCGCCATCTCGGCCAGCGCGGCCTCGCCGAACTGCAGCGCACCCTGCTCCAGCGCGCTGCCCAGGCCGTACCAGCCGGGCAGGATCGAGCGGCACTGGGTCCAGGCGAACACCCACGGGATCGCGCGCAAATCCTGCACGCCGCGCATGCTGCGGCGGCTGGCCGGACGCGAGCCCAGGGTCATCCGCTCGATCACGTCGACCGGCGTGGCGCTGCGGAAATAGTCCACGAAGTGTTCGCGTTCGACGAAGGCGCGATAGTGCCTCCGGCTGATCGCCGACAGCGCGTCCATCCGCTCGCTCCAGCGTTCCACGCGCGGCTCGCTCCCGGGCGGGCGCAGCGACGCGCGCAGCACCGCGCCCACGGTCTGCTCCAGGTTGCGCAGCGCCAGTGCGCGGATGCCGTACTTGCGATGGATCACCTCGCCCTGCTCGGTCACCCGCAGCACGCCGGCCACCGCGCCGCGCGGCGAGGACATCAGCGCGGGCGTGATGCGTGCGCCGCCACGGCTGGCCGAGCCGCCGCGACCGTGGAAGAACGCCAGATGGATGTTGGCGGCGTTCGCCATTTCCAGCAACTCCGCCTGGGCGCGCTGCAGGCCCCAGCGCGAGGCCAACGTGCCGCCATCCTTGCCGCTGTCGGAGTAGCCCAGCATCACCCACTGCTGGTCGCCGCGCGCGGCAAGGTGGCGGCGGTAGACCGGGTCGTCGAGCAGCGCGCGCAAGGTGGCCGGCGCGTTCTTCAGGTCGTCGACGGTCTCGAACAGCGGCGCGATGTTGAGCGGCACGTCGTTCGACGCATCGACCAACCCGCCACGTCGCGCCAGCGCCAGCACCGCCAGCACGTCGGCGGCCGAGCGCGCCATGCTGATGATGTACAGGCCGGTGGCGTCGTGGCCATGGCTGCGGCGGCTGTCGCGCAAGGTGGTGAACACCGCCTGCAGGGATTCGGCATCCGTGTCGTCGCACGGCGCGAACGCGGCTTCGCCGCTGGCATAGGGGCGCAGCCGGTCGGCGCGCGCGACGCCGTCGCGACCGGCCCAGTCCGGATCGGCCAGCAGTGCGGCCAGCGCGTCGTCGTGCACGCGCGAATCCTGCCGCACGTCGAGCCGCGCCAGGTGGAAGCCGAAGCTGCGCACGCGGCACAGTAGCCGTTCCACCGCGTAGGCGCCGGCGTGCACGCCGCGGTGCTGGAACAGGCTGTCGGCGATCAGCTGCAGGTCGTCGAGCAGTTCGGCGCTGGACGGATAACCATCCGCGGCGGTGTCGGCGGTCAGCGCCAGCCGCGCGTCGACCAGCTGCAGCAGGCAGCGGTACGGCATGTCGGCGTGGCGTGGGCGGATCCGCGCCGCGGCCGCGGGAAAGCGCGCGCGGTAGTCGGCCAGCCGCGCGCGCAACGCGTCGGACACCGCCACGCGGCCCTCGGTCTGGCTGAGCAGGCGCGCCAGCGCGGCGACGTCCTCGCGGTAGCGCTCCAGCACCAGCGCGCGCTGTGAGGCCAGGCAGTCGGCGATGGTGTCGGCGCCCACATTGGGGTTGCCGTCCATGTCGCCGCCGACCCAGCTGGCGAAGCGCAGCAGCCGCGGCAGCCGGATCGCCACGCCGTAGGTCTGCTGCAGCGCCTGCGCCAGCGCCTCGTACAGCGCCGGCACGATCCGGTACAGCGGGTTGGCCAGGTAGAAATCCACGTGCTCGCGCTCGTCCTGCACGCTGGGCCGCACCGGCGAGGCCTCGGCGGTCTGCCAGCCGGCGGACAGCGCCATGTAGATGCGGTCGTCGTCCTCCCGGCGCTCCTGCGGCGTGCGTTCGCGATCGAAACCGTCGATCAGCGAGCGCACGATCGCCTGTTCCTTCTCCAGCAGCGAACGGCGCATCGCCTCGGTCGGGTGCGCGGTGAACACCGGTTCGATCCACAGCCGGTCGAGCCAGCCGACCAGTTCGTCGGCGCCCACGCCGGCGGCCTTCAGCCGACCCAGCACGTCGAGCAGCGATTCGGGCTGCGGCGCGCTGCCCTCGCGCTGGTAGTCGCGGCGACGGCGGATACGGTGCACCCGCTCGGCCGTGTTGACCGCCTGGAAGTAGGTGGCGAACGCGCGCGCCAGCGCCTCGGCGTCGCGCGCATCGAGGCCGGCCAGCGAAGCGGCCAGCTCGCCCACCGCGGCGCCTTCGCGGCGGCGGCGGATGGCGGCGAGGCGCACCTGCTCGACCCGCGCGTAGAACGCGTCGCCGCCCTGCTCGGCCAGCATCCGCCCCACCATCGCGCCGAGCCGGCCGACGTCCTCGCGCAACGGGCCGTCGGGGGGCAGGAACTCGGGCTCGCGATTTGCTTCCACGCCGTGCTCCAGGTTGCGACCAGGCGTCCAGCCTACCGAATCGGCGCGGCCGCGGCACCACGCCGGCAGGCACAAGCTTATGCCGCTACAATGGCGTGCTTGCACTGCCCGCCGAGGGGCGCTGCGACCGTTGGCGTGAATGCGGTTCCATCCGCATGGTCCCGCACTTCCCTGTGCGGACCCTTCACAAAATCGGCCAGGCTCGGCGCGGCACGTTCCACAACGGCGCCCGGTTGTTTGTACGCGAGTCCCTTCGCGAAGCAAGACCGGCCATCCACGGCCGGACGCTTCACGGGAGCCTCGCACTAACCGGAGATTACCGATGAACGCCGCACTCAAAGAAAACACCCACGACTACAAGATCCGCGACATCAGCCTGGCCGACTTCGGCCGCAAGGAGCTGGACATCGCCGAGCACGAGATGCCGGGCCTGATGTCGATCCGCCGCAAGTACGCGCCGCAGCAGCCGCTGAAGGGCGTGCGCGTGACCGGTTCCCTGCACATGACGATCCAGACCGCGGTGCTGATCGAGACGCTGAAGGACATCGGCGCCGACGTGCGCTGGGCCTCGTGCAACATCTTCTCGACCCAGGACCACGCCGCCGCCGCGATCGCCAAGAGCGGCACGCCGGTGTTCGCCTGGAAGGGCGAGACGCTGGAGGAATACTGGGACTGCACGCTGGACGCGCTGTCCTTCCCCGACGGCAAGGGCGGCTTCCTTGGGCCCCAGCTGGTGGTCGACGACGGCGGCGACGTCACGTTGCTGATCCACAAGGGCTACGAGCTGGAGAAGGGCTCGAACTGGGTCAACGAGAAGGCCTCCTCGCACGAGGAACAGGTAATCAAGAACCTGCTCAAGCGCGTGCACGCCGAGCGCCCGGGCTACTGGCACACCGTGGTGAAGGACTGGAAGGGCGTCTCCGAAGAGACCACCACCGGCGTGCACCGGCTGTACCAGCTGGCCGAGGCGAAGTCGCTGCTGGTGCCGGCGATCAACGTCAACGACTCGGTCACCAAGAGCAAGTTCGACAACCTGTACGGCTGCCGCGAGTCGCTGGCCGACGGCCTGAAGCGCGCGATGGACGTGATGCTGGCCGGCAAGCTGGCCGTGGTCTGCGGCTACGGCGACGTCGGCAAGGGCTGCGCGCACTCGCTGCGTGCCTACGGCGCGCGCGTGGTGGTCACCGAGATCGACCCGATCAACGCGCTGCAGGCGGCGATGGAAGGCTTCGAGGTCAACACCGTCGAGAGCACGCTGGGCCGCGGCGACATCTACGTCACCACCACCGGCAACAAGGACGTGATCCGCCTGGAGCACATGCAGGCGATGAAGGACCAGGCCATCGTCTGCAACATCGGCCACTTCGACAATGAGATCCAGGTCGACGCACTGAACGCCGTGCCCGGCGTGAGCAAGCTCAACATCAAGCCGCAGGTGGACAAGTACACCTTCAAGGACGGCCGCGCGATCTTCCTGCTTGCCGAGGGCCGCCTGGTGAACCTGGGCTGCGCCACCGGCCACCCGAGCTTTGTGATGAGCAACAGCTTCTCCAACCAGACGCTGGCGCAGATCGACCTGTGGGCGCACAAGGACAGCTACGAGGCCAAGGTCTACATCCTGCCGAAGAAGCTCGACGAGGAAGTCGCGCGCCTGCATCTGGAAAAGATCGGCGTGAAGCTCACCACGCTCAGCGCCGAACAGGCCGCCTACCTCGGCGTGCCAGTGGAAGGCCCGTACAAGCCGGATCACTACCGCTACTGAGCGGGGCTCCGCTGCATGCATGAAACGGGCGCCTCACGGCGCCCGTTTCATTTAGGCGGAGTCATCTCGCCACGCCCGGATGGGTCACGGCCGCCAGTTCGCGTTGGCCTCCCAGAACGCCACGCTGCGCCGGTAGGCCTCGCGGTCCAGCGACACGCCGGAGCCGCCTTCGTCCACGCCCAGCGCGTTGCGCATCATGGTGATCGGCGCCATCGGGATTTCCTCCGGCTCCAGGGTGTACAGGCAGCCCACGATGCCCCATTCGGCGGCTATGGGCTCGCCTTCCTTCGCCAGCTGCTCGCGGCTGTAGAGGATGGCGATGAGGTAATTCGCCACCGGCGGCTCCATGCCCTCGAACCAGCGCACCAGTACCGGCAGTTCGGCCTTGGTGCGCGCCTCGTAGGCCGAGCGCAGCAGGTGGCGGTTGGCCTCGGTGACCGGCACGGTGAGGCAACGCGTGGAGGTCCAGTTACGGTGCACGTGCAGCTTGCAGAACGGCGCGTAACCGTCCAGCACGCGCAGCGGCGGCTCGTCGTTCAGGCGACGCTCGAAGGCCTCGGGCGTGCAGTCTCGGATCGTGTTTCCACGCGCCTCGCGGGGAAACAGGCGGGCGCGGGCGAAGGGGGTGAGGACGATGGACATGGCATGGCCGGCAGGGAAAGGCGCCCAGCCTAGCGCATGGGCCGGCGAGCCCTCGCCGCCCGGTACGCAGCTCGTCTCCGGCATCTATCCTTTCATCGCGATGAATGTATAGAATTACCGGGAACCACCGCCAGGGACGTCCATGCCTGCCATCAGCTTCGAATTCTTCCCGCCCAAGACCGACGAGCAGCGCGCCCAGCTGGATCGCGCAGCGCAATTGCTGAAGGCCTGGCAGCCGGAGTACGCCTCGGTGACCTTCGGCGCCGGCGGCTCCACACTCAGCTACACCGGC
This sequence comes from Rhodanobacter sp. KK11, assembly GCF_033345435.1. Classification (NCBI taxonomy): domain Bacteria; kingdom Pseudomonadati; phylum Pseudomonadota; class Gammaproteobacteria; order Lysobacterales; family Rhodanobacteraceae; genus Rhodanobacter; species Rhodanobacter sp. KK11. Next base: position 558,841 of record NZ_JAWPMI010000001.1, on the reverse strand, counting down.
GACACGGTGGCGCGACTGCATGCGCAGCACGGCCTTCCCGTGGCGCCGCACCTGTCGTGCATGGGTGGCACCCGGACCGAGATCGCCGCACTGCTGGATGGCTACCGCGCCGCCGGCTACCGGCGCATCGTGGCGCTGCGCGGCGACATGCCCTCGGGCATGGCCAGCGCCGGCGACTTCCGCTACGCCGCCGAGCTGGTGCGCTTCATCCGCGAACACTGCGGCGACCATTTCCACATCGAGGTGGCGGCCTACCCGGAAACCCACCCGCAGGCCGACGACGCACTGCGCGACCTGCAGCACTTCAAGGCGAAGATCGACGCCGGCGCGAACGGCGCGATCACCCAGTACTTCTTCAACCCCGACGCCTATTTCCGTTTCGTCGACGACGTGCGCCGGCTCGGCGTCGAGGTGCCGATCGTGCCCGGCATCATGCCGATCGCCAACTTCAGCCAGCTGAAGCGCTTCTCCGACCTGTGCGGCGCCGAGATCCCGCGCTGGATCGCCAAGCGCATGCAGGCGCACGGCGACGACGCCGACGCGATCCGCGCGCTCGGCGCCGAGGTGGTGGCGCAGCTGTGCCGGCGCCTGCTCGAGGGCGGCGCGCCGGGATTGCATTTCTACACGCTGAACCGGGCGAAGGCGACGCAAGCAGTACTGCAGCAACTTTCCTGATCCGCGGGAAGGCTATGCTGGCGCGATGCACCGCCTGACCGCCCCGCTCCTGCTGACCGTACTGGCCTGCGCCGTACCGGCCGCGGCGCAGACGCCGATCCATCGCTGCATCGGCGCGAACGGCGGCGCGGTATTCACCGACCAGCCCTGTACCGCGCTGCAGGCCATACCGGTCAGCCCGAACGTGTCGTCCGCGCAAGCCACGCCGCTGGCCGCGCCGCCGCCGGTCCTGTGCGCCACGAGCCCCGGCGAGCTGCGCCGGAGCGTGATCGACGCGTTTGCCAGCCGCGACGCCAACCGCCTGGCCGGCCTGATGCTGTGGGACGGCTACGGCCGCGGCGCAGTGATCGCGGACATCCGTTCGCTGGCCGAGCTGATGAAGCAGCCGCTGCTGGACGCGGACCTCCCGGGCGACAGCCCGCCACCCGCAGCCGCCGGCACTGCCCCCGCGGCGCCATCGCCCGGCCAGCGGTTGCTGCTGCAGGTCGCCGGCAACGACGGCAGCGGCACCCCGCGCGAGCTGCATTTCGACATCGTGCGCCAGGCCGGCTGCCTGTGGCTGCGCAGCGCGGATTGACGCCGTCCCGACGGCCAACCGCTATCATGGGCGGTCCCCAATGGAGAACCGACATGGCCCAGCAATACCCCGAGTGGATCTGGCAGAACGGCCGCATCAAGCCTTGGGCCGAGGCAACCACCCACGTGATGTCGCATGCGCTGCACTACGGCTCGTCGGTGTTCGAGGGCATCCGCAGCTACGCCACGCCCGACGGCGCGGCGATCTTCCGTCTCACCGACCACCTGAACCGGCTGTACATGTCCGCCAAGATCTACGACATGGCGCTGCCGTACACGGCCGACGAACTGGCCGCGGCCTGCCGTGAAGTGATCCGCCGCAACGGCCTGGGCGCTTCCTACCTGCGTCCGGTGGCATGGCGTGGCCTGGGCGGCTTCGGCCTGTCCGCCGAGACCCCGGTCGACATGGCCGTGGCCGCGTGGCCAATGGGCCCGTACCTCGGACCGGAGGCGCTGCAGAACGGCATCGACGCCTGCGTGTCGAGCTGGCAGCGCTTCGCGCCGAACACCATCCCGGCCGGCGCCAAGGCCGGCGGTAATTATCTGTCCGGCCAGCTGATCGCGCGCGAGGCGCGCCGGCTCGGCTTCGGCGAGGGCATCGCGCTGGCCTCCACCGGCCTGCTCAGCGAAGGCGCCGGCGAGAACCTGTTCCTGGTCTTCGACGGCGTGCTGCACACGCCGCCGGCCAGCGCCTCGCTGCTCACCGGCATCACCCGCAACACGCTGATGACGCTGGCGCGCGAAGACGGCATCGAAGTGGTCGAGCGCGACATCCCGCGCGAATACCTCTACCTCGCCGACGAACTGCTGATGTGCGGCACCGCCGCCGAGATCACCCCGATCCGCTCGGTCGACGGCAAGCAGGTCGGCGCCGGCAAGGCCGGCCGCGTCACGTTGCGCCTGCAGGAACTGTTCTTCGGCTTGTTCGACGGCCGCACCCACGACAAGTGGGGCTGGCTGGAACAGGTCTGAGACCCGACTCCCTCCCCTGCTTTGCATGGGAGGGAGCAGAGCGTGCGGCTTCGGGCCCGGTCCCTCCCCCTGCGCAGCAGGGGGAGGTCAGGAGGGGGTGCGCTTTTGATCTTGGCGCGAGAGCAAAGAGCGACCCCAACCTCCCAAAAGGGATTCCCTTCGGTCACGGCCCTCCCCTGCTTTGCAGGGGAGGGAGCAGAGCGTGCAGCCCCGGGCTAGGTCCCTCCCCCTGCGCAGCAGGGGGAGGTCAGGAGGGGGTGCGCTCTTGATCCTGGCGCGAGAGGCGAAGAGCGACCCCACCCCAGCCCTCCCCTGCTTTGCAGGGGAGGGAGCAGAGCGTGCAGCCCCGGGCTAGGTCCCTCCCCCTGCGCAGCAGGGGGAGGTCAGGAGGGGGTGCGCTTTTGATCCTGGCTCTAGAGCGAAGAGCGACCCCACCCTCCCAAAAGGGATTCCCTTCGGTCACGGCCCTGCCCTGCTTTGCAGGGGAGGGAGCAGAGCGTGCGGCCCCGGGCTAGGTCCCTCCCCCTGCGCAGCAGGGGGAGGTCAGGAGGGGGTGCGCTTTTGATCTTGGCGCGAGAGCAAAGAGCGACCCCACCCTCCCAAAAGGGATTCCCTTCGGTCACGGCCCTCCCCTGCTTTGCACGGGAGGGAGCAGAGCGTGCGGCTTCGGGGCGGTCCCTCCTTGCGCACCAGGATGGGCTTGCTCAGTTGAACTTGATGCTGGCGATCGCGCCGTTGGCGTCGCTGCGCGGACGCATCGAGACGTCCCAACCGTAGAGTTCGCACAGGCGACGCACGATGGCCAGGCCGAGGCCGGCGCCGCTGCCGCCGGCGCCCTCGCCGCGCACGCCGCGCTGGAACAATCGCTCGGCGTCCTCCGGCTTGATCCCGGGGCCGGTGTCGATCACCTCGATGCGGCCGTCGCCCACTTCGACGCGCACGCTGCCCTCCAGCGTGTACTTGATCGCGTTGCCGACCAGGTTGGTCAGCGCCACCGACAGCACCGAGGCCGGCGCGTTGACACTGACCGGCGCGTTGACGGCCAGCTCGATGGTCAGCGGCTTGCCGCGCATCTGCGGGCGCTGGCTCTCGATCACGTCGGCGGCGACCTTGCCGACCTCGGTGGTCTCGCCGCGGGTGGGCCCGCGCCGTTCGGCGCGCGACAGCAGCAGCAGCGCCTCGATCAGCTCGGTGGCCTGGCGCGAGGCGCGCTCGATGCGCTTGAGCCGTTCGGCGAGCTTGGGCGTGAGATCGGGCGAGCCCTGCAGCAGCTCGGTGGTGGAGGCGATCACCGCCAGCGGCGTGCGCAGCTCGTGGCTGACGTCGGAATTGAACTCGCGGTCGCGCTCGACCATCGCGGTGAGCCGCGCCGAATATTCGTCCAGCGCGTGCGCCAGCTCGCCCACCTCGTCGTCGGCGAAATGCGGCGCCAGCGGTTCGGCCTTGCCGGCCTTGCGGAAGTCGCGCAGGCGATTGGCCAGCTCGCTGACCGGCTTGAGCACCTTGCGCGACAGCCACAAGCCCAGTGCCAGCGACAGCAGGCCGAACAGGAATACCGCACCGACCACGCTGATCAGCAACTGCTGCTTGCCGAGATCGTCGCGACTGACGTCGTACTTGACGAAGGCAATCAGGCCGTACTTGCGGCTGACCGCCAGTTTGTAGTGCCGCGCATGACCGTCCTCGCCGGTCTCGTAGATGTCGTGCACGCCCGTGGGCAATTGCTGCCAGGACAGCGGTGCCTTGTAGAGGGTGCGGTCGCTCCAGCCCCAGCCGGTCATCAGCTTGGAATAGAACGGTTGCCCCGGCGACTCGTGCATCTGTTGCACGTAGCTGTCTGCGTCCTGCTGCAGCGAGGACACCACCAGTTGGTCCTCCACCTTGGCGCGCACGTACAGCGCGGCCACGGCGAACAGCGCGCTGAGGCCGAAGCCGAACAGCGCGAACGAGACGATCAGGCGGAACCGCAGCTTACGCCTGGACCGCATCCGGCTCGACCATCCGATAGCCAATGCCGTGCCGCGTGTGGATCAGCGGCTTGTCGAAGGGCTTGTCGATCGCCGCGCGCAGGCCGTGGATGTGCACGCGCAGGCTGTCGCTGTCCGGCAGTTCCTCGCCCCACACGCGCTGCTCCAGGTCCTGCCGGGTGACCACCGAGGGGCTCGCTTCCATCAGCGCCTGCAGCAGCTTCAGGCCGATCGGGTTCAGCTGGATCGACTTGCCCTCGCGGTTCACCGTCAGCGTGTCCAGGTTGAAGGTGAGGTCGGCCACTTTCAGCACGCGGCTCTGCGGACCCTTGCCGCGGCGCGCCAGCACTTCCAGTCGCGCGGACAGTTCCTGCAGCGCGAACGGCTTGGTCATGTAGTCGTCGGCGCCGGATTCGAAACCGGTCAGCTTCTGCTCCAGCGCGTCGCGCGCGGTCAGCATCAGGATCGGGGTCTGCTTGTGCGCCTCGTGGCGCAGCTTGCGCGCGACTTCCAGACCGTCCATGCCGGGCAGGGTGAGGTCGAGCACGATCACGTCGAAATCGTGCACCACCGCCAGGTGCAGGCCGGTCACGCCGTCGCCGGCGAAATCCACCACGTGGCCGCGGTCTTCCAGATAATCGCCGATGTTGGTCGCGATATCGCTGTTGTCTTCGATTACCAGTACGCGCATGGGTCACTCCTGCACAGCCGGCGCACGGGCAGGCTGGGGTTGCAAGCTTAACAATCTTGGGTGAAGCCGGCGCGCCGGCCGCGCCATGAAACTGAATGGGGTGCCGCGCAGACAAGAAAAAGGCCCAGATGCGCGACTCGCCGTCGCCCATCTGGGCCGAAGCTACTGCCCCGATACCATCGTCTGCTGCCGCCGGGCCGTTCAGGCCACCGTGCCGCAAAAAACAGTGAGTGCTTTATAGGGGGTTTGTGGTTACGGTGCGGTTAACCCGTTCTCATCCGATCGTGACGCCGCGCCGCGCGAAGGCTGCCTGCCCCCAGCACGGGCAGCGCCGTTCAGGCCTTGACCGGCTTGCGAGGCGGGCGGGTTTCGGCCGGCACGTCGCGGGCCTGCGCTTCCAGCAGGTCCATGATCGCGCCGGCCACGTCGACGCCGGTGGCGGCCTCGATGCCCTCCAGCCCGGGCGAGGCATTCACTTCCAGCAGCAGCGGGCCACGGTTGGAGCGCAGCAGGTCGACGCCGGCGATGCCCAGCCCCAGCGCACCGGCCGCGCGCACGGCGATGCGTTTCTCTTCGGCGCTCAGCGTGGCCGCCAGCGCAGTGCCGCCGCGATGCAGGTTGGCGCGGAAATCGCCGGGGCTGGAGTCGCGCTGCATCGCCGCCACCACTTTCTTGCCGACCACGAAGCAGCGCAGGTCGCTGCCCTTCGCCTCGGCCACGAACTCCTGCACCAGGAAGTTCGCGTACAGCCCGCGGAACGCCTCGATCACGCTCTGCGAGGCAGCGCGCTTCTCGGCCAGCACCACGCCGGTGCCCTGGCTGCCCTCGTTGAGCTTGATCACGTGCGGCGGGTCGCCGAGCAGGGCCAGCACGTCGTCGGCGTCGTCCGGGTTGTCGCCGAACACGGTCACCGGCATGTCGATGCCCTGCGCGGCGAGGATCTGCAGGCAGCGCAGCTTGTCGCGCGCGCGCAGCACCGCGTCGGACGAGTTGGGCGTGTACACGCCCGCCATCTCCAGCTGGCGCAACACCGCGGTGCCGTAGAAGGTGCTGGTGGTGCCGATGCGCGGGATCACCGCGTCGATGTCGCGCACCTCCCTGCCCTTGTAGCGGATCGACGAGGCTCCCGGCGCCACGCGCACGTAGCAGCGCAGCGGATCGAACACGCGCACCACGTGGCCGCGCACGCGTGCGGCCTCGACCAGGCGTTTGGTCGAATAGAGTCGGGTATTGCGCGACAGGATCGCGATCTTCATGGGTCGGCCGTCATCGAAGGCCCGTGGCCGCGGTCAGCGGCCGCGGCTGGGTATAGGAGCGCGCCGGGTCCACCGCAAAGCGCCCGTCCAGCGCACTGCGGCCCAGCAGCATCGGAAACAGCATATGCCGGCGATCGGTCAGGTTGATGTCGACGCTGAACCGTTGCCCGGCCAGTTGCACATCGCTGCGGATGAACCAGCGTTCGGTACGCCGACCGCCGGTATCGGTCACCGCGCGGCGATCCAGCACCGGCGCCTCGCAGCGGATCTCCACCGGCTGGCGCCGCCCGGCATGGATGGTGAAACGCAGCCAGGTCGCGCCGTCGCGCCGAAAGGTCTCGAGGGTGTCCACATGTAGCGAGCTGCTGCGCGCGCCGGTGTCGAGCTTGGCCTTGAGCACGTCGATACCCAGCTGCGGCAACGCCAACCGCTCCCGCCAGCCGAGTGTGATCAGATCCGCCATGAGGATTCGGGGGCTGTTCGGGAGACCGGGGAGTGGAGCGGGTGAAGGGAATCGAACCCTCGTCAGTAGCTTGGGAAGCTACAGCTCTACCATTGAGCTACACCCGCCTGCGCCGGCGGATGGTAACCCGGGATTCGCGTGATTGAAAAGCTCGCCCCCGCCAGTTCCCGCTGACGACGCTTGAGCGAAGAGCGACCCCACCCCGACCCTCCCCTGCTTTGCAGGGGAGGGAGCAGAGCGTGCGGCTTCGGGCTTGGTCCCTCCCCCTGCGCAGCAGGGAGAGGTCAGGAGGGCTGCAGAGCCGCGGCGACCCAACGCGTGCTGAACAAGCGCCTGCGCATACTCTGGCGGCGGTCATCGCCAGCCTGACAATGCACGTTGAGGCGAGGGTATCGAACGAAAGCTTCCCGCTGCCTGCAGCGCGCACTCCCGAGGAGAGCAGCATGTCCAGCTTTGCCGAGTTGTCCACCCGGTGCCGCCGCTGGCGGGCGTTGGCCATCATGCTGTTGTGCATGGCGGCGGGATTGGCCCAGGCACAAACCGACGCCGACGACAGCGCCGATCCGCCGAGCCGGGTGGCGCGGCTGTCGTACATCGCCGGCGACCTCGGCTTCCTGCCATCCGGCGCGAAGGACTGGAGCGACGCCAACATCAACCGCCCGCTGACCCGCGGCGACAAGCTGTCCACCGCCGCCGGCGCGCGCGCCGAACTGGAATTCGGCGGCGGCACGCTGCGCATCGACGGGCGCACCGACCTCGGTCTGCTCGACCTCGACGACACGCTGGCCCAGATCGAGCTGACCCAGGGCACGCTCAGCCTCACCGTGCGCCGACTCGACGACGGCCAGAGCTACGAGATCGACACCCCGGCGGTGGCGCTGGTGGTCGACCAGCCCGGCACGTTCCGCGTCGACGTCGACGACCGCGACGGCAGCACCCGCGTCACCGCCTTCGACGGCGGCGCCACCGTGTTCGGCGAGAACAGCGCACAGCGCACGATCAACCCCGGCCGCAGCTACCGCTTCACCGACGCCAGCCTGGCCATGGTGACGATCACCGACATCGACGGCGGCGACGCATTCGACGACTGGGCCAGCCAGCGCGACCGCCGCTACGCGCAGTCCGACAGCGTCCGCTATGTCTCCGACGAGGTGGTCGGCTACCAGGACCTGGACCAGTACGGCGTCTGGCAGGACACCAGCGAGTACGGCGCGGTGTGGTTCCCGCGCGACGTCGGCCCCGGTTGGGCGCCGTACCGCACCGGCCATTGGGCCTACATCGCACCATGGGGCTGGACCTGGGTGGATGACGCGCCATGGGGCTTCGCGCCGTACCACTACGGCCGCTGGGCATACGTGCGCGGTGGCTGGGGCTGGATCCCGGGGCCACGCGGCGTGCGTCCGATCTATGCGCCGGCGCTGGTCGCCTTCGTCGGTGGCGGCGGCTGGTCGGTCGGCATCGGCAGCGCGCCGGTGGGCTGGTTCCCGCTCGGCCCGGGCGAGTTCTACAACCCGTGGTACCGCTGCGGCCGCAGCTATTACGCCAACGTCAACATCCGCAATATCCGCGGTCGCCACGGCTACGATCCGCGCCGCGACATCGACGACCACTACAACCGCTACCGCCGCGGCGAGCCCGGCCGCGGCGACCGCTACGCCAACCGCAACGCGCCGCGCGGCTTCACCGCCGTGCCCGGCCGCAGCTTCGCCAGCGGCGGCCGCGTGCAGCGCGACCTGCTCAAGGTCGACCCGCGCAAGCTGGCCAGCGCGCCGGTGCCGGCACGCGGCATCGACCGGCTGCGCCCGGACCGCGACGCCAGCCGACCGCCGCGCAGCACCCACGCGCGCAACCTGCCGGCCGGCGGCTTCGAGCGCCAGGTAGTGGCGCGCCGCACGCCGCCCGTGGTCCGTGACGACGCCCTGCCCGGCCGCTTCACCGCCACGCCGCGCAGCAACGTGCGCGTGCTCGACGACCAGGGCCGCCCCGACCGCAGCCGGCGCCCGGTCACGGCAGAGCGCAACGATGCCGCCCCGCGCCGGCCGGCCGCCGCAACCGGGCAGCTGCCCGCCGTTCCGCGCATCACCCCGGCCACGCCCGGCCGGCCGAACATGGCGCGCGACGACGGCGAGCTGCGTTCGGCCCGCTTCGCCCACCCGCGCGGCCGCGACGACGCGAACCGTCGCGAGGCGACGCCGCGCCCAGGCGTCAGCTACATCGCTCCGGCTGCCGAAGACCGGGCACGGGAACGCGCGCGCTCCGACAGCCGCCCGCTGCCCACGGAGATGCCACCACTCGAGCAGCGCACCGACACCCGCCGCCTGCCGGCCAGCGACAACCGCTTCCAGCGCTACCAGGCCGATCGCACCATGCCGCGGGAACAGCCGCCGCCGACCGCGCCGATGCGCGAGCCGGCCCCAGCGCGTTTCCATCGGCCCGAACCCGCACCGCGCGCCTACGTACGCGAGCAGCCGCCGCGTCCGATGCCCAGCCAGGGTCGCAGCGAACCGGCGCCACAGCGCTACCAGCCAGCGCCCCGCTCGATGCCGGCGCCACGCGCCGCGCCGCCGCGCGCCGAAACACCGCGGCCGCAACGCAGCGAAGCACAGCCGTCCAACCGCAAGCGGCAGGTGCGCGAAGACCAGGCGCAGCACTGAAGCAAGAGCCTGACCCCACCCTCCCAAAAGGGATGCCCTTCGGTCACGGCCCTCCCCTGCTTTGCAGGGGAGGGAGCAGAGCGCGCAGCTCCGGGATCGGTCCCTCCCCCTGCACAGCAGGGGGAGGTCAGGAGGGGGTGCGCTTTTGATCCTGGCTTGAGCGAAGAGCGACCCCACCCCGGCCCTCCCCTGCTTCGCAGGGGAGGGAGCAGAGCGCGCAGCTCCGGGATCGGTCCCTCCCCCTGCGCAGCAGGGGGAGGTCAGGTGGGGGTGCGCTCTTGATCTTGGCGCGAGAGCGAAGAGCGACCCCACCCCGGCCCTCCCCTGCTTCGCAGGGGAGGGAGCAGAGCGTGCAGCTGCGGGCTCGGTCCCTCCCCCTGCGCAGCAGGGGGAGGTCAGGTGGGGGTGCGCTTTTGATCTTGGCTCTAGAGCGAAGAGCGACCCCACCCCGGCCCTCCCCTGCTTCGCAGGGGAGGGAGCAGAGCGTGCAGCCTTCGGGCCCGGTCCCTCCCCCTGCGCAGCAGGGGGAGGTCAGGAGGGGGTGCGCTTTTGATCGTGGCTCTAGAGCGAAGAGCGACCCCACCCCGGCCCTCCCCTGCTTCGCAGGGGAGGGAGCAGGGCGTGCAACTGCGGGCTCGGTCCCTCCCCCTGCGCAGCAGGGGGAGGTCAGGAGGGGGTCCGCTTTTGATCCTGGCTTGAGCGAAGAGCGACCCCACCCCGGCCCTCCCCTGCTTCGCAGGGGAGGGAGCAGAGCGCGCAGCTCCGGGATCGGTCCCTCCCCCTGCGCAGCAGGGGGAGGTCAGGAGGGGGTGCGCTCTTGATCTTGGCGCGAGAGCGAAGAGCGACCCCACCCCGGCCCTCCCCTGCTTCGCAGGGGAGGGAGCAGGGCACGAGGCGACCGGCCGCTCTCCCTCCACTGCTTGCCGGGGAGGGCCGTGACCGAAGGGCATCCCTCTTGGGAGGGTGGGGTAAAGCTCTACAATGTGCGGATGCCCACGACCGACGCCACCACCCCCGACCACCTGCGCCGCATCCGCAGCTTCGTGCTGCGCGAAGGGCGCATGACGCCGGCGCAGCAGCGCGCGTTCGACACGCTGTGGTCGCGCTTCGGCATCGACTACCAGGGCAGCGTGCACGACTTCGCCGCCAGCTTCGGCCGCAGCGCGCCACTGGTGCTGGAGATCGGCTTCGGCAACGGCGAGGCGCTGGCCTGGGCCAGCGAGCATGACCTGGCGCGCGATTTCATCGGGGTGGAGGTGCATGGTCCCGGCGTGGGCCGACTGATGAACGCGCTGGCCGCGCGCGACGCACGCAACGTGCGGCTGTACAAGCACGATGCGGTGGAAGTGCTGCAGCACGAGATCGCACCGGGCACGCTGGCCGAGGCACGCATCTGGTTTCCCGACCCGTGGCACAAGAAGCGCCACCACAAGCGCCGCCTGATCCAGCCCGAGTTCGTCGCCCTGCTCGCCACGCGCATGGCTCCGAACGGCTTGTTGCACCTGGCCACCGATTGGCAGCCTTACGCCGAGCACATGCTGGAGGTGATGGAAGCCGCGCCCGCGTGGCGCAACGCGGTCGGCCCGGGGCAGCACGCCGAGAAGCCGGAGTGGCGCATCGAGACGCACTTCGAGCGGCGCGGGCTGAAGCTTGGGCATGGGGTGTGGGATCTGCTTTATCGCAGGGTCTGAGCGAAGAGCCTTACCCCCTCCCGGCCTCCCCCTGCAAGCAGGGGGAGGAGAAAAGCGTCGTGTGCAAGCAGCGAACGAACAAGGCGCACCCCAGGCCCTCCCCTGCGATTCAGGGGAGAGGGCAAAGCGGCTTCGCTCCCTCCCCTACGGAGTAGGGGAGGGCTGGGGTGGGGTCGCTTTTGACCTTTCCTCCAGCACCTGAAAAACCTCCGCCAGCACAGCCTCCGTGCGCAGCAGCACGTCGTGATTCCAGAATCGCAGCACGCGGTAGCCTTCGCGTTCGAGCATCGCCGTGCGTCGCTCGTCGTACGCCAGTGCATCGAGGTGCTGTCCGCCGTCCAGCTCGACCACCAGCCGCGCCGGCACGCAGACGAAATCGACGATGTAGCCGGCCAGCGGATACTGGCGACGGAATTTGTGGCCGGCCAGCTGCTGGTGGCGCAGGAAGTGCCACAGGTGGCGCTCGGCGTCGGTGCTGTCGTTGCGCAGGCGGCGGGCGCGGATCCATTTGAGATGCATGGCGAATCCTTTCGCTGGGCTTGAGCGAAGAGCGTAACCCCCTCCCGGCCTCCCCCTGCAAGCAGGGGGAGGAGCAATGCGCTGTGCGGCTTTCCCTGCAAACAAGGGGGAGGAGCAATGCACTGTGCGGCTTTTCCTGCAAGCAGGGGGAGGAGCAGAAACAAGCACTCCTGCTCCAGCACTCCGTACTCCCTCCCCTGCGTCGCAGGAGAGAGCTGTGACCGAAGGGAATCCCTTTGGGGAGAGTGGGGTCGCTCCTGGCCCTTGGTTCACCAGCAACCGCGCCGCCCCGCTTATACTCGTGCTCATCCACCCAGGGACGAATCGTCGCAGCGTGAAGCTTCCACTGCCCCGCCGTATCCACCGTAATTGGCTGCCCCGCAGGGACGTCGGCTAGTGGCACTCTCGCTCACCCCCGAAATGATCCTGGTGCTCGGGCTGGTGGGCTTCACCATGCTGATGCTGGTGCTGGAGTGGATCCGCGCCGACATGGTGGCGCTGCTGGTGGTGGTGGTGATCGGGCTGACCGGGCTGATCCCGTCCGACCGCGTGTTCAACGGCTTCGCCGGCAACGCGGTGATCGCGATCATCGCGATCATGATCATGGGCGAGGGGCTGGACCGCGCCGGCGTGCTCAACCTCACCGCGAACTTCGTGATGCGCATGGCGCGCGGCATGGAATCGCGGCTGGGCGTGGTGATCAACCTGGTGGCCAGCCTGTTCAGCGCGGTGATCCCCAGCCAGGCGCTGGCGGCGCTGATGATCCCGGTGTCGAGCCGGCTGGCCGCGCGCACCGGCGTGCCGTTGTCGCGGCTGCTGCTGCCGATGGCGTTCTGCATCCTCACCGCCACCAACACCACGCTGATCGCCAACTCGCCGCTGATCGTGCTGAACGACCTGATCGCCAGTGCCAACGTGAACCTGCCGCCGGGCGCGCACACCATCCCGAAGTTCGGCCTGTTCAGCGTCACCCCGGTCGGCCTGACCCTGGCGCTGCTGGGCGTGGCGTATTTCTACTTCTTCGGCCGCAAGCTGCTGCCCGGGCACGAGGACGAGCGGCTGAAGGTGACGCCCGGGCGCACCGAGAGCTACTTCGCCGAGACCTACGGCATCGTCGGCGAGACCGCCGAGCTCACCGTCACCGCGGAGAGCCCGCTGGTCGGCATGAGCATCGGCGAGGTCGAGCAGCTGTATGGCGCGCCGCTGATCCTGGCGATCAAGAGCGGCAACGACGCCCGCATGGCGCCGCCGGCCGACCACGTGATCTGGGTCGGCTCGGTGCTCGGCGTGCTCGGCCCACGCGAGCAGCTCAACCAGTTCGCCAACAACCAGCTGTGCCGGCTGTCCACCCGCATGCGCCAGTTGGGCGAGCTGTTCAATCCCACCCGCGCCGGTATTTCCGAGGTGGTGATCCCGCCGGTGTCGCGCTTCATCAAGCACACCATCGGCGAGCTGCGCCTGCGCAAGCGCTTCGGCATCTCGGTGCTGGCGGTGAACCGCGGCGACCAGGTGCTGCGCGACGACGTGCGCTCGATCAGCCTGCGTGCCGGCGACACCGTGGTGCTGCACAGCAACTGGCGCGATCTCTCGCTCGCCGCGGAAGAGCGCGACCTGGTGGTGGTCACCGACATCCCGAAGGAACAGCAGCGCCCGGGCAAGATCTGGCAGGCGGTGGGCTTCTTCGTGCTGGCCAAGTGCCTGGCGCTGTTCACCAACCTCGACCTGTCGGTGGCGATGATGACCGGCGCGATCGGCATGCTGCTGTCTGGTGTGCTGAACATGGACGAGGCGTACAAGGCGATCAACTGGAAGACCATCTTCGTCACCGCCTGCCTGATCCCGCTGGGCTGGTCGATGGACGCCACCGGCACCGCCTCGTGGATCGCCCAGGTGGTGCTGGACCACCTCGGCAGCGCCTCGCCGTGGCTGCTGCAGCTGTGCCTGGCCATCCTCACCCTGCTGTTCTCGCAGGTGATGTCCAACGTGGGCGCCACCGTGATGATGGTGCCGATCGCGATCAGCGTGGCAGTGGCCACCGGCGGCAACCCGTCGGCCTACGCGCTGATCGTGGCGGTGTCCTCCTCCAACACCTTCCTGCTCAGCTCCGGTCACCCCGCGCTGATGATGGTCACCGGCCCCGGCGGCTACAAGGGCAAGGATTTCCTGCGCGTGGGCCTGCCACTGACCTTCCTGGTGCTGATCGTCACCCTGCTGGCGATCAACCTGCTGTTCCATTGAGCGGGCAGCCACCCCGCATCCGGCAACCTCCTCGATCACCCGGCTCTCTCCTGCCACGCAGGAAGGCAGCGACGCGCAGCTCCGGGATCGATCCCTCCCCCTGCGCAGCAGGGGGAGGTCAGGAGGGGGTGCGCTTTTGATCTTGGCTCGAAAGCGAAGAGCGACCCCACCCCGGCCCTCCCCTGCTTCGCAGAGGAGGGAGCAGAGCCGTGCGGCTTCGGGCTTGATCCCTCCCCCTGCGCAGCAGGGGGAGGTCAGGAGGGGGTGCGCTTTTGATCTTGGCTCGAAAGCGAAGAGCGACCCCACCCCTGCCCTCCCCTGCTTCGCAGGGGAGGGAGCAGAGCGTGCAGCTTCGGGCTCGGTCCCTCCCCCTGCGCAGCAGGGGGAGGTCAGGAGGGGGTGCGCTTTTGATCTTGGCTCTAGAGCGAAGAGCAACCCCACCCCGGCCCTCCCCTGCTTCGCAGGGGAGGGAGCAGAAGCGTGCAGCTTCGGGCTCGGTCCCTCCCCCTGCGCAGCAGGGGGAGGTCAGGAGGGGGTGCGCTTTTGATCTTGGCTCGAAAGCGAAGAGCGACCCCACCCCAACCCTCCCCTGCTTCGCAGGGGAGGGAGCAGAAGCATGCGGCCGCGGGCTCGGTCCCTCCCCCTGCGCAGCAGGGGGAGGTCAGGAGGGGGTGCGCTTTTGATCTTGGCTCTAGAGCGAAGAGCGACCCCACCCCGGCCCTCCCCTGCTTCGCAGGGGAGGGAGCAGGGCGCGCAGCTCCGGGATCGGTCCCTCCCCCTGCGCAGCAGGGGGAGGTCAGGTGGGGGTGCTTTTGATCCTGGCTTATCATTCACGGTTCAGCGTACAAACCAGGACCGTCCGATGCCCCCACTTCCCTGCTTCAAGGCCTACGACATCCGCGGCCGCGTGCCCGATGAACTCAACGAGGAGCTGGCGCGCAGGATCGGGCTGGCGACGGCGGCGCAACTGGGGCCGGGACCGGTGGTGCTGGGCCGCGACGTGCGCCTGAGCAGCCCATCGCTGCAGGCTGCACTGGCCGACGGCTTCCACGCAGCCGGGCGCGAGGTGATCGACATCGGCGTGGGCGGTACCGAAGAGGTCTACTTCCAGACCGACCACCTCGGTGCGGCCGGCGGAGTGATGGTCACGGCCAGCCACAACCCGATGGACTACAACGGCATGAAGCTGGTGCGCGAAGGCTCGCGGCCGATCAGCGGCGACAGCGGGCTGTTCGCGATCCGCGACTTCGCCGCCGGCCATCGCGCACCGATTCCCGCCGGCACCGCCACGCCGCGCGCAATGACCGACAAGTCCGCCTACGTCGAGCACCTGCTCGGCTACATCTGGCGCGACCGGCTGAAGCCGCTGAAGATCGTGGTCAACGCCGGCAACGGCGGCGCCGGCCTGGTGGTCGACCAGCTCGCGCCGCGACTGCCGTTCGACTTCATCCGCATCCAGCACGAGCCGGACGGCCGCTTCCCCAACGGCATCCCCAACCCGCTGCTGCCCGAATGCCGCGATGCCACCGCCCATGCGGTGCGCGCGCACGGCGCCGACTTCGGCGTGGCCTGGGACGGCGACTTCGACCGCTGCTTCTTCTTCGACGCCGACGGCCGCTTCATCGAGGGCTACTACCTGGTCGGCCTGCTGGCCAAGGCGCTGCTGGCGCGCCACCCCGGCGGCAGGATCATCCACGACCCGCGACTCACCTGGAACACCATCGAGATGGTGCACGCCGCCGGCGGCATCCCGGTACAGAGCAAGACCGGCCACGCCTTCATCAAGGAACGCATGCGCGCCGAGAACGCCGTCTACGGCGGCGAGATGAGCGCCCACCACTACTTCCGCGACTTCGCCTACTGCGACTCCGGCATGATCCCGTGGCTGCTGATCGCCGAGCTGGTCAGCACCAGCGGCCTGTCGCTGGCCGAACTGGTGGAAGACCGCATGCGCGCCTTCCCGTGCAGCGGCGAAATCAACTTCAAGGTCGCCGACGCAGCCGCCGCCACCGCGCGGGTAATGGCGCACTTCGCCAGCCACGCTCCCGCGCTCGACCACACCGACGGCATCGGCGCCGATTTCGGCCAGTGGCGCTTCAACCTGCGCAGTTCCAACACCGAACCGCTGCTGCGGCTCAACGTGGAGTCGCGCGGCGACGAGGCACTGATGCGGGAGCGCACGGCCGAGATCGCGGCGCTGATCGACGGCTGAGGGGAGCGAAGAGCGACCCCACCCCCGCCCTCCCCTGCTTTGCAGGGGAGGGAGCAGAGCGTGCGGCTTCTGGTTCGGTCCCTCCCCCTGCGCAGCAGGGGGAGGTCAGGAGGGGGTGCGCTTTTGATCCTGGCTCGAAAGCGAAGAGCAACCCCACCCCGGCCCTCCCCTGCTTCGCAGGGGAGGGAGCAAGGCGTGCAGCCTCGGGTTCGATCCCTCCCCCTGCGCAGCAGGGGGAGGGAGTAGAGCGTGCGGCTCCGGGGGCGGTCACTTCCCTGTCCGACGGAAAAGAGCGCGAGAGCAAGCACGCTGTATGCAAGCGGCGCCGGCCCATTAAACTGGCGACTGCCCGCGGGAAGTCAGACAGGCTCATGCAGATCCCAACATTGCCCTCCGCCCGGATCGCCATCGTCGGCCTCGGCTACGTCGGCCTGCCGTTGGCGGTGGAATTCGGCAGGCAGTTCGACACCGTCGGTTTCGACATCAGCAGCGACCGGGTCGACGCATTGCGCACGGGGCGCGACCACACGCTCGAAACCTCCGCCGAGGAACTCGCCGCGGCCACCCGCCTGCGCTTCACCACCGACGTCGGCGAGCTCGCCAGCTGCAACGTGTTCATCGTCACCGTGCCCACTCCGGTCGACGAGGCGAACCGGCCGGA
The DNA here is from genome assembly GCF_033345435.1 of Rhodanobacter sp. KK11. Lineage (NCBI taxonomy): Bacteria > Pseudomonadati > Pseudomonadota > Gammaproteobacteria > Lysobacterales > Rhodanobacteraceae > Rhodanobacter > Rhodanobacter sp. KK11. The sequence continues at coordinate 542,266 of NZ_JAWPMI010000001.1, read as the reverse complement.
CATGCGGCCGCTGGAAAGCGCCAGCGCCAGCGTCGGCAGCGTGCTCAAGCGCGGCGACGTGGTGATCTACGAATCCACCGTCTACCCCGGCACCACCGAGGAGATCTGCGTGCCGGTGCTGGAGCGGGTCTCCGGGCTGCGCTTCAACCACGACTTCAGCTGCGGCTACAGCCCGGAGCGAATCAACCCCGGCGACAAGCTGCACCGGCTGCCCACGATCACCAAGATCACCTCCGGCTCCACCGCGGAAACCGCCGACTTCGTCGACGCGCTGTACCGGCGCATCATCGCCGCCGGCACGCACAAGGCGGCCAGCATCAAGGTGGCCGAGGCAGCCAAGGTGATCGAGAACACCCAGCGCGACGTCAACATCGCGCTGGTCAACGAGCTGGCGATGATCTTCAACGCCATGGGCATCGACACCCAGGCCGTGCTGGACGCCGCCGGCACCAAGTGGAACTTCCTGCCGTTCAAGCCCGGCCTGGTCGGCGGCCACTGCATCGGCGTGGACCCGTACTACCTCACGCACAAGGCCACCATCCTCGGCTACCACCCCGAACTGATCCTCGCCGCGCGGCGCATCAACAGCCGCATGGGGCTGTACGTGGCGCACCAGGTGATGCGCCTGCTGGCGAACAAGCGCATCCACGTAGTCGACTCGCGCATCCTGGTGCTGGGCCTGACCTTCAAGGAAAACTGCCCCGACCTGCGCAATACCCGCGTGGTGGAGATCGTGCGCGAGCTCGAAGCCACGCACGCACAGGTGGACGTGCACGACCCGTGGGCCGATCCCGCCGAAGCCGAGGAAAAACTCGGCATCCGCCCGATCGCCGCGCCTGCCGAAGGCAGCTACGACGCGATCGTGCTGGCCGTCGCCCACCAGGCCTTCCTCGACGACGGCAGCACCGGCATCCGCCGCTACGGCCGCGAGAACTGCGCCGTGTTCGACATCAAGAGCCTGCTGCCGGCAGATGCCGTAGACGGGCGACTGTAGAACAGGCAGCGCCGGGCTCGGTCCCTCCCCCTGCGCAGCAGGGGGAGGTCAGGAGGGGGTGCGCTTTTGATCTTGGCCCGAGAGCGAAGAGCGACCCCACCCCAACCCTCCCCTGCTTTGCAGGGGAGGGAGCAGAGCGTGCGGCTTCGGGTTCGGTCCCTCCCCCTGCGATGCAGAGGAGGGAGCACAGCGTGCAGCCGCGGGCCCGGTCCCTCCCCCTGCGCAGCAGGGGGAGGTCAGGAGGGGGTGTGCTCTTGATCCTGGCCCGAGAGCAAAGAGCGACCCCACCCCGGCCCTCCCCTGCTTTGCAGGGGAGGGGGCAGAGCGTGCGGCTGCGGGTTCGGTCCCTCCCCCTGCGATGCAGAGGAGGGAGCAGAGCGTGCAGCCCCGGGCTCGGTCCCTCCCCCTGCGCAGCAGGGGGAGGTCAGGAGGGGGTGCGCTCTTGATCTTGGCGCGAGAGGCGAAGAGCGACCCCACCCCAACCCTCCCCTGCTTTGCAGGGGAGGGAGCAGAGCGTGCGGCTGCGGGTTCGGTCCCTCCCCCTGCGATGCAGAGGAGGGAGCAGAGCGTGCGGCTTCGGGTTCGGTCCCTCCCCCTGCGCAGCAGGGGGAGGTCAGGAGGGGGTGCGCTTTTGATCTTGGCGCGAGAGGCGAAGAGCGACCCCACCCCAGCCCTCCCCTGCTTTGCAGGGGAGGGGCAGAGCGTGCGGCTTCGGGTTCGGTCCCTCCCCCTGCGCAGCAGGGGGAGGTCAGGAGGGGGTGCGCTCTTGATCTTGGCGCGAGAGGCGAAGAGCGACCCCACCCCGGCCCTCCCCTGCTTTGCAGGGGAGGGAGCAAGGCGTGCCCCCGGGATCGGTCCCTCCCCCTGCGATGCACGGGAGGGAGCAGAGCGTGCGGCTGCGGGCTCGGTCCCTCCCCCTGCGCAGCAGGGGGAGGTCAGGAGGGGGTGCGCTCTTGATCTTGGCCGGCCGTCAGCGCCCATGCAGTTCTTGCCGCACGTGCAGCGGCCCATCCGCCATATGCCGGGCGGCCGTCACCAGCAGGTCCTGCGTGGGAAAGTGGCGGCCGTAGACGAAGGGCAGCACCAGCAGCAGCGGCAGCAAGGCGAAAAACGCAGGCCAGGCCAGCCGCCACTCGTGCCCGTGCCGCCACAGCAGCGCCAGTGCGAACGCCGCGCCCAGCGCACAGCCCAGCACCACTTCGGACACCGAGTGCGCATGCAAGGCCACGCGCGAGCACGCCACCGCGACGGCCAGCAGCGCACCCAGCAGGGCGCCGCACAGGCGCCATGCCCCGCCGCCCCGCCCCGCCAGCAGCGCGAGCAAGGCCGGCCACACCAGGGCGGACATCGCGGCGTGCCCGCTCAGGCCGGTGAAATCCAGCCCGGGCAAGCTCAGCCCCCACACCATGAAAGCCAGCTTGCTGGCGGTTACCACGGCCGCCACGCCGGCCACCGGCAGCAGCCAGCGCCAGGCCAGCCCGCGCGTCGGTGCCGCCCATGCCAGCCACAGCGCGATCAAGCCGATGCACGGCAGCGTCACCGCGCTGTCGCCCAGCGCGGTGACGTGCATCCACACCTGACGATCGAACTGCATCAGCACGGCAAGCCTGCCGCGCAGCGGCCTTCACCATCCGACCAGTGCATCAGAAGCGCGGCTTGCAGTGCCATCGCCATGCGCTCTCGATGATGGACGCCAGCTCGGTGTACTTCGGCTGCCAGCCCAACCCGGCACGCGCCCTGTCGCTGGACGCGACCAGTACCGCCGGATCGCCCGCACGACGCGACGCGATCTCGTGCGCAACAACCCTGCCACTGACCTGCTCCGCCGCGCCGATCACCTCGCGCACCGAGAAACCGCGGCCATTGCCCAGGTTGAACGCGTGTGCTCCGTCATGGCTGTCCATGTACGCCAGCGCCAGCAGGTGCGCCTGCGCCAGGTCGTCCACGTGCACGTAGTCGCGCACGCAGGTGCCGTCCGCCGTGGGGTAGTCGTCGCCGAACACCTTGAGCGCGGGGCCGCTGCCCAGGGCCGCGCGCAACACGTTGGGAACCAGGTGCGTCTCCGGCGTGTGCGCTTCGCCGATGTCGCCGTCCGGGCTGGCGCCGGCGGCGTTGAAATAGCGCAGCGCGACCGAGCGCAGGCCATGGGCCGCATGCGCATCGGCCAGCATGCGCTCCACCATCAGCTTGCTGGCGCCGTAGGGGTTGATCGGCGCCTTCGGATGATCCTCGTCGATGCGCTCGCCGAGCGGCTGGCCGAACACCGCCGCCGTCGAGGAAAACACCAGCCGCTCCACCCCGTGCCGCTGCATCGCCTGCAGCAGGTTCAGGGTGCCGCCGACGTTGTTCGCGTAGTAGTCGTACGGCCGGGTCATCGACTCGCCCACCAGCGAACGCGCGCAGAAATGCATCACCGCGTCGAAGCGGCGCCCGGCGAACGCGCGCTCCAGCGACGCCGGGTCCAGCAGGTCCGCCTGCACCAGCTCGCCCCACTGCACCGCCTCGCGATGCCCGGTGGAAAGGTTGTCCAGCACCGTCACCGCCACGCCGCGCGCGGCCAGCCATTTCGCCATGTGGCTGCCGATGTAATGGCGCCACCGCAAACCAGCACCTTCATGCACAGGCCTCCAAATGCCCTGAGCCCACCATCATCCATCCGCTCGACCCTGCCGGCAGCATGCGTTCCACCCACCTGATGCAGCGCATCGACTTGCACAAGCCGGTCAGCAGCAACTGCCAAATCCGGCACATCTTAGCGACCGCGGCCATTATCATGGGCGGTCTGCTGCCGTTGCTCTCGCCTTGTGAAGGATTACTCATGCATCTCAACGCCCGCATCTTCGTCGCCGGTCACCGTGGCCTGGTCGGCAGCGCCATCGTCAGGCGCCTGCAGGCCGAGGGCTACGACAACCTGCTGCTGGCCGGGCGTGACACGCTGGACCTGCGCGACCGCGAGTCGGTCGAGGCGTTCTTCGCCGCGCACAAGCCCGAGTACGTGTTCCTGGCCGCCGCCAAGGTCGGCGGCATCCACGCCAACGAAACCTACCCAGCCGAGTTCCTGCTGCAGAACCTGCAGATCCAGAACAACGTGATCGACGCGGCCTACCGCCACGGCGCCAGCAAGCTCACCTTCCTCGGCTCGTCGTGCATCTATCCCAAGCTGGCGCCGCAGCCGCTCAAGGAGGAGTACCTGCTGACCGGCCCGCTGGAGCCCACCAACGAGTGGTACGCCATCGCCAAGATCGCCGGCATCAAGCTGTGCCAGGCCTACCGCCGGCAGTACGGTTTCAATGCGATCAGCCTGATGCCGACCAACCTGTACGGCCCCGGCGACAACTTCGACCTGGCCAACTCGCACGTGCTGCCCGCGCTGATCCGCAAGTTCCACGAAGCGAAGCTCAACGGCAATCAGCAGGTGGTGATGTGGGGCACCGGCACCCCGCGCCGCGAGTTCCTGCACGTGGACGACCTGGCCGATGCCTGCGTGCAGCTGACCAGGACCTACGAGGGCGAAGAAATCATCAACGTCGGCGTGGGCGAGGACATCAGCATCCGCGAGCTGGCCGAACTGGTGAAGGAGATCACCGGCTACCAGGGCGAGATCGTCAACGACACCAGCAAACCCGACGGCACGCCGCGCAAGCTGCTGGACGTGAGCCGGCTGCATGCGCTTGGGTGGCAGGCCACCATCTCGCTGAGTGACGGTGTAGAGCAGACCTACCGCTGGTTCGTCGACAACCAGGCCCAAGTGCGCGCAGCGTAAGTTTGACGGCACACGCATTCCCTGCGCCAACGAACCGAGCCTGAGCCGCATTCAATGAACCCGACCACTTTTTGAGGGCAGCGCATCGAATTCCGTGCGGCACTGTAATCTCAGTCTCCGATCCTCGTGTCAGGTCGCCCAAACAAAAAGTCCGCCTGCACCGCTCGACCTTGGTCGTCGTAGACCATGTGATACACACCGCGCAATGCGAACCCGCGCTGGCGCAGCCAATCGATGATCTCGTCGGCAAAGGCCTGTCCGGCGTACAACTCTACGAAGGAGCACTCGGCATAGACCCAGGCGAATTCCTCGAGAAGATCCTCACACCCGATCAGCGCCTGCAATTCGAAGCCCTGCACGTCGAGCTTCAACAACGCTGGTGCCGCGATTGTCCCGACCTGGACATGCTCGGTCAGGCGCTCAACCCGAATGGTTGTCGTGCCGACCTCGGCCGTACCTGAAAACAGTGCGTTTTGCGCAGCGGTGATCGACAGCAGCGAAGACGAATCGTCGCGGGCCGACAGATGAATCATTGCCTCACCAGACTGTGGGCCAAGCGCTGCCTCTACGAGCGTCGTGCGCGCGTCGCCGGCGAACACCGCTCGATATACCGCCGCCGGCCCGGCGAGCGGCTCGAAGGAAACGATTTTTGCCTGGGGAAAGAAATGCCGCGCCGCCAGCGCGAACTGGCCACGGTTGGCGCCCACGTCCACCACCATGCGCAGCGCGCCTAGGTGGCGTAACACGCCGGCGTGTTCTACGCCCGCGGCCACGTGCTGGCGCAATAACGCCCGGCGCCAAGAGGGCACGGGCAGGATGCCGGCAAGCTTGCCGACCTTGGCGATCAGATGCTTCATTGGGCTGCCTTGGAAGCAATGGGAAGCGGCCGACCGGGTTTAGACGCGCCGCGCTGCCGGTCAATCACGGTCCGATATTCCTGCGACAACGCTTCCACGATAGCGGGCCACGTATAGCGATCCCGCACGAGTCGCCGCCCGCCCTCACCCATGGAGCGACGACGCTCGGGGTCGCGCAGCAGCATCTCAAGCGCACCGGCCACCTCGTCAGTGTCGCAACGCGTCACGAGGCCCGCGCCGGCGCCGGTCACCGCATCGTGAATATTCACCTGATCGGAGATCACGACTGGCAGCGCGCAGGCCATGGCCTCGGCGACCGTCATGCCGAAGTTCTCGGTGTAGGACGGCAGCGCGAACACGTCAGCGTCCACGTAGGCCTGTACTACGTCGGCGCCATGTAGCGACCCAACGAAATGGACCGCCGCCTCCAGCCCGCGCTCGTGCACCCATGTGCGCACCTTTTGTCCGTAGTCGTCGTTCTCGGGACCGGCTATCACCAGTTGCGCGCGTGGCACGCGGCGCAGTAGCGCTTCGAAAGCAGGGATCAACAGGTCAAGGCCCTTCTTGAAATGCAGGCGGCCCAGAAACAAGACCATAGGCTCTTCGCCAAGACCCCAGCGCGCCCGAAGTGCCCCGCGTCCCGGAAGCGTGTGGTAGCGCGCCCAGTCCAAGCCGTTGGGCACGACAAAAGATGGCGCCTTGATGCCAAGAAATGCCGCGCGCTCGCGCTCCTCCGCGGCGGTGTAATGTATGGCGCCAGCCGCATGCAGGTTAGGCAAGTCGAACCAACGCTCGTAGAGGCGCTTGAGGCGGGCGCTGCCTACGGAGCTCTTGTCGTACAGGTAAGGGTCGATGGAGCCGTGCGGCCGAATGACGTAGGGTACGCCTTGCCTGCGCGCCTGCCAGGCGGCGTAGGTGGGAGGGAAGCGATAGAGCCCGTGGACGTGGACAATGTCGTAACTGATGATGTGCTGATCGATATAACGTTTGAAATCGAGCGAGAAAAGGAGAGGCCTGAACTCGACCGAACAATGCCGTAATCGGGCGCCATGGTAATCGATGAACCGGTTTGGCACGACGGGCAACAAACCGCGCGGTGCATCAACGTTCGTCGACACCACGTCCACCTCAAATCCAGCCTCACATTGAGCGGCTATAAGATCATGCAGAACGGCTTGCGGGCCACCGAAGTTGCGCGAAAGCGCTTGCAAAACATGCAGTACCCTCATAGCCTCACCGCATCCACTTGTAAACGGGTCGCGCGATACCATTCGAGGCTCTTCGCTATTCCCTCCTCCAGTGATACAAACTCCTCTGCCTCCTGGGGCACAATCAGTTCTTCGGGTACGCTCTCGTTGACGGTCAGCCGGAAAAGGCGATCCCCATTCACGGGAAAGCCCAGTCCCAGCCATTCGAGAAAATCACCGATCAATGCCCCGACCCGCCATAAAGGCAACGGTACGCGCCGAACCGGCTTTCCGCTCAAACCAATCGAAAACCCGTTCATCCACTCGGCGTTGTCTATGGCGCCATCCGTAATATACCAAACCTTTCCGTTGACGTCGGCCGGGTGCTCGGCCAAGGCGACGTACAGGATTTGCCTCACTGCATTTTCAACGTAGCCGTAATATTTGCGGACGGGCTTGAGCCCCGGATGCACGTAGTACCTGAGTTCAAGATATCGCCATAGCTCATAAGGAAAGAACGCGTGCCGCGGGCCCCATATATTAGTGGGACGTATAATTGACCAAGGCCGCTTGCAATCGGACCGAACCGTACGCTCGGCGACTGCCTTGCTTTCACCATAAGCGGTGTAAGGTTCGAGATAACTGGCGTCAGGCGGCCGAACGCCAGGCATTACGACATACTGGGTCGACGTGTTGACGAACAGCTCCACACTGCTGGCAGCATTCACGCATCGAACGACGTTTTCGGTGCCTAGCGTATTGTCTGGAAAGTCGGCGACTGTATTGCCATTGAGGTTCGCTTTAGCTGCCAGATGGATGACACGCGTCGGGCGGAAATCATTGAATGCGGCGGTTAGTGCCTGTGCATTCTTGATGTCACACGGAGCCCACTGCTCTTTCTGCGCCGCGGCTGAGGGGGCCTTAATATCTAGGTTCACTACCGCATGGCCGCGAGCTGAAATTGCAGCCATCAGATGCGAGCCGATGAAGCCCGAACCGCCAGTCACTAAGACTCGCTCTGTCATACATATCTACCTGTATTTCGTGTCATCAGTTTTTACGAAACCATGGCTGTATCCACCAGCTAACCAAATAAGTCGCGTTCACGCCTCATCCTCAAAAACTGGTTGAGTCGCGGCGACGGTTTGTCCGGCGTGCCGGTACAATTTCAAGTAGCCCTTTAACATCGCAGACATCGAAAACCGTACCGCGTTTTCTAGCCCTTTCCTGCGCCAGCGCTCGCACTCGGCGAGATCCGATGCGATCTTGCCTGCTGCATCCACTGGGTTGGCCGGGTCGATGTATATGGCGGCGGGCCCGCCGACGTCATTCATCGGTGGGCGGTTGGTGGTTACGACTGGACAGCCACATGCCTGTGCCTCGACTACAGGCCAACCAAAACCTTCCTGCAACGATGGGAATAACAATGCCTCGGCGCTGGAATAAAGCGCGCGCAGTTGTTCGTTGGACACTTCCACCCGTTCAACCACGCGGCCGTCCAGCTTCAGGCTGGCGACGAGCAAGCGCATTTCTTCGGTCCAAGGCTTTCCAGCCATTACCAGGCGGTGGCTTCGGTAGGCAGGATGCTGCACTAACTCAGCGAACAGACGCAGCACGCCGGGGCGATTTTTGTACCACTGGTTGCCGCCGACGTGGAGGAAGAACGCTTGGTTCGGCTCCAGCCCGAGCGCGTCCAGATACGGCTTGACCTCGGCTGCGGGCATCGACCGGTACGGGTAGTTAAGCGCGTTTGGGACGACCGTAAGCCGATCCTCTGACAAGCCGGCCACGCGCTGCAGTTCCTTGGCCGTCTGCATCGAGACACAGGCCACCGCCTGCGCCTTGCGCAGGCTACGCAGGATCCAGCGTTGGTAGATCCGTCCTGACCACCCTGTTGGCGACTCCGGAATTTCACCCAGCGCGGCGCGGATGGCGAGCATGTCGTGGCAAGTCACCACGTGCGGCTTGCCACCCAGGTGCGGGACGTATACCGCGTTGGCGTGGTCGCAGATGTGCACCACGTCGGCCCAGTGCAGCTGCCGGCGCAGTAGCGGCGGGTAGAGCAGGAAGCGGTCCAGGTAGCCGATCCACTTGGCAAGACCCATCTCACCACGCCGCAGACGGCCCAGCCATACCGGCGGACGCACCAGTCGCACTTGGTGACCGGCCGCCGCCAGGCCGTCCCGCAGCATCACGGCGAAGCGCTGCATGCTCTGCTGGCGGAGGTTTTCGTAGTTGCCGATCAGCAGCACTTTCATCTGGCGGACCTCATTTGGTCGCGACCGCGAGTAGATTCCGCGAGAAGATGTGCGCCTTGCTCGTATCGCCCGTTTCGGCCGCGTTATAGAGGCGTAACACGCCGCGGAAGCTTCTCCAGAGCAGCCAGCGCAGCGCGCTCTTGGCGCCGCGCACCACTGGAGCGTCTTCAAAGCAGCGCACTTCGCCGAACCCCGAGGACAACAGGAGTTGGTTAAGCGAGGTGCGGGTGAAGGCCAACTCGTGCGTCAGGTCGCCGTAACGGACGGCACCAAAGAAAGGCGATTCGCCGTTGGGGACGTGGATGATCCAGCGTCCGCCGGGCTTGAGTGCGCGCCGCACTTGGTCCACAAAGGGCAGGAGCTCATCGCGGGTGAAGTGTTCGATCACGTCGAAGGCCACGACAATATCTAGCGAGGCGTCGGCCTGTGCCGCGAGTGTCTCGCGCAGATCGCCCTCCTCCACGCCTTCTATGCCAAGCTGCTTCGCTGCCACAACTTGCTCTGGCGAACCATCGACGCCACGCAGATTGGTGTAGCCCGCCTCGCGGGCGAAGTGCAGCAGCGCGCCGTGGCCGCAGCCCACGTCCAACACGGCGGCGTGACGGTCGGCTGGAAAATGTGCTGCCACCAATCGCCGTAAGGACGGCGCTCGCGGCGCCAGCTCGGCCAACGTGGGCGGCGCGAGCGACTGCGCACGGGCCTGGACGTAACGATTGTAAATACGGGTGCGATAGGTATCGGCGGTCACAAATCGTGCTTTCCATGTTGAATCCCAGGGGCCTGCAGGCCCTTGGGTGGATGTAATACAGCCTGCCGGAGGTCGCGCCTTCGCAGTCGGATTTGATAGCTCTTGCCGATCGACCAAAACACTACTGCAAACGCCGGAAATCCGCGGAGAGCAGCACCGGCGTATTGGCCAAAGTCACCTTGGCCTACGTAAACGACCACAAAGTTACAAAAGAAAAAAATGGCGTAGATATTGCGATGAAGCTGCCAACCCAGCTTCTTCATCACCAGCAGAACCCCCAGGAAGGTGATGAATGGAATCGTCAGCAGGCCCGAGACGCCGTAACCGGCATAGGCCTGCCCAGCCAGCGGTAGCGTTGGGAATTTGCCGCCTTCAGGATCGACCAACCCATAGTGGACCAGCGTGTTGTAGGCCTCAGTGTACTCGGGCTTGTTGGGGTAGATGAAGCTCGGCACCAGCCGCGCAAATGCGGGCCAGATGGCATCCCCGCCCCACGGATGAGAGCCATTGACCACGGCAATGACGGGGTCGACTTGTTGCACCGAAACATAGCGGCCGAGCAGCATTTGACCGGTGCCACTTTTGCCGAAATAGTTGTAATAGCCGCCAGCAAATTGGCCGGCTGCCAGCCGCTCAAAGCGATCGAACTGTTTCGGATCGTCCAGCAGCGCCGTGAAGTTGGACTCTACAAATCCAATTCGTTCGCTAAGGCTCATTTTCTGTTGACCCATAGCTCGTAGCGCATGGACCATCGGCGCGATGACTGCACCAAAAAGCAACACGCCGGCGGCCAGGACAATTATCGAGCGGAGAGGAAGTCCGCGCCGGTAAAATAGCACCGTGACGAAATGACTTAAAACAGCCAGCGCCGCCAGTGTTTTGGAATTGTCGATCAAACCCAGAAAGGCCGCGGCTGCGATAATGGATGCTAACCGACCATCGAACGCACGGCGGTTCCCGCTTTTCTCCAGCAAGGCCCCGGTGCGCGCAATTACTGCCATGAACAGCAGGTCGCGAAACAGCGCCACTCCTCCAAACCCGCTGCCCTCTGGATCCTGGAAAAGGCTGTTCAGAAACCAAAACAGCACGCCTAGAGCAAAGCAAGCCCAAGAAAAGTAAGCAAGGAAATGTGGATCTCGCACCGGCTTGAAGATAGGCCGACCCACGCCGAGCCGTCGGACCAGCAGTAGCGCAGCGAACAGTGCGCCACTCGTTGTCGCCAGCGCAAGGAAGGAATCTAGCGGCGAGTAAAGGTTGCTGTCGAGCGGCTGGCCCAGAAGGGTCTTTGCGTAAAGCGCGATCAGCACGTTGCCAAGGGCGTAAAGCAGGCCGACCCAGGAGCCGAGGTTGTAGGCGCCCAGCACCGCAAAGCCCAACAGCCCGAACAAGGCTGCAAGAAGAGCAAATGTCACAACTGCCAAGGAGGCGCCGAGCACCAGTTGCGCCAGCGCCGCAGTGACCGCGGCTAGCCCCAGATAGCATGCTAAGCGCCCTCCCTTCAGCGAAAGCAGCGGTCCTCTCCCGGCATGCGCGCTGCGCGGATGAATCATCACGAAGTACCACTCGCATTGCCGATGTAGGCGATACGTAAGGCACGCGACTGCTGGCTATTCGGCCTGTTTGAATTAAGGTCGGAGGGAGGCGTTCCGGAGATGGAACATCCCGCCTTCGATTCGTCAGCGAACAAGGGCTTTGCCTCTAATAAGATTCAACAAAGGAAGAGGATTGGCGGCCGAAGCAACGCTGGCCAGCGGGCGTGCTTGGAGCAGGGGTGCGGTTGCGCCCAAGGTGAATAGAACCATGATTGTGTCCATCGCCAGCAGCGCCATGCCGGCGCCGGCGAGGGAGCCGGTTCCGTGGAGCAGCATCGCCGCCAGTCCCACGGCGGCGGCGGAAGCAAACACATAGATCGACGCCGCCCGCAGGTGACGATTGGCGGCTTTGAGCACGATAAGCGCGCCATACCAGAGCACGCTGGCAAGGGCGGACCCGAGCAGGCAGGCAAACAGTGCGGGGTGCATCGAAACGTTGCCATGGGTCCAGACGTCAAGAATGACTCCTCCAAATACTGCCAAACCGATGGCGGTTGCCAAGGCCAACCACAGCGCGCCGCGCAGTGCCTGCACAAATAGGTCCCGCATCAGGACGTGGTTGCCCACTCCGTAGGCGACCGCCAGCTCGGGCTCCGCCGCGTTCGCCACCGCCAATACGAGTTGCAAAGCGAGTCGTGTCAGCGTGCGCAAGGTCGAAAAGACCACTACTGCCAGCGGGCCCAAGACGGCACCAACCACTAGAACCATGCCTTGAACATTCAGTGCTTGGGCTAGTGGAATAGCCATGTTGGCCAGGGCTGGCCGCGCGAGACGTTGCAGTTCGGCGCGCCGCGCGTGGATCATTCCGAAGTGCAGCCAACGGTGTCGCTGAACTAACAGCAGGGCAAAGGCTACTCCGGCGATGGCGCGTACCACAAAAAAGGCGGTTGCCGCAGCCACTGGGCCGCCTCCGCCCAAGGCTACGATCCAAATGCTACTGTATTGGAACAGGCGCATTGTGCTGTTCAGACCCATATGAAGCGCATAGTCACCACAGGCACGAAAGCCGGCGTGGTTCACCCCATCTGGCAATGCAACGAATACTTGGGCACATAGCAACCACAACACCCAATGCGCGGCTTGCGCGTTCATCGCCTCAAAATGGAGACCGGCCAGCGGCAGGCGCCAGACCAGCACAGCGCTCAGCACCAGCCCAACTCCGGCGATCGCGTAGACCGCCACGCCCAAGCTTTGGAACACCGCCAGCGCGCCCGCGCGGTCGCCGCGGGCAACCCGGGCACTCATGTCGTTGCCGGCGGACTGCGAAAAGCCCAGGTCGGTCATCGACAGGTAGGCTGGGATAGCGAACAAGATCAGCCATTCACCATAGAGCTGTGTGCCCCAGGCATGCAGCAAGATGGGCACGCCGACCAGTTGCACGATGACTGTGACGAGCTGGCCGTAAGCATTGGCGCCCAGCCCATGCAGCAGGCGACGGGCTACCGTGGCATCCATGCGGAGCGTCTGGACGGCGGCCGCGCCGATCGACAAACCCGGTGGTTTTTCTTTAATCACGTGAAACGAACTCGCGGCGGAGTGACCGCCAGTCATGGTTTTGAAGAACAGGGGTGCATTCGCAAGGCGGATCGTAAGGCGGGTTACATCACACAATGCGTTCCTAGGTCAACAACCGAATGCTTCATGTCATTCATGTGCGAAAGCTCCGTTGAAACCCAAGGCAGTCAAGGCCAACGTTCGCTCGCCACGGGGGTTGTATAGCCATTGGTTTTCATGAATGCATGCCGCCCTGCTACCTCCAGATCATTGCCAATCATCTCCTCAATCATCTCCTGCAGCGCAATCTGCGGCACCCAGCCCATATCCGCCTTCGCCTTTGACGGATCTCCCAGCAGTGTCTCCACCTCCGCCGGGCGGAAATACCGCGGATCCACCGCCACGATCACGTCGCCCACCTTCACCGCGGGCGCCTTGTCCCCGTTTACGGACTGAACTATTGCCCTCTCTTCGACACCTTCGCCCTCGAACGCCAAGGTGATCCCCAGTTCCTTCGCCGCCATGTCGATGAACTGACGCACGCTGTACTGCACGCCAGTAGCAATCACGTAATCCTTGGCCACATCCTGCTGCAGCATCATCCACTGCATACGTACGTAGTCCTTCGCGTGGCCCCAGTCGCGCAGCGCATCCAGGTTGCCCATGTACAGGCACTTCTCCAGCCCCTGGGCGATATTGGCCAGGCCACGGGTGATCTTGCGGGTCACGAAAGTCTCGCCGCGGCGCGGGCTCTCGTGGTTGAACAGGATGCCGTTGCAGGCGTACATGCCGTAGCTCTCGCGGTAGTTCACGGTGATCCAGTACGCGTACAGCTTAGCCACGCCGTAGGGGCTGCGTGGATGGAACGGGGTGGTTTCCTTCTGCGGCACTTCCTGCACCAGCCCATACAACTCGGAGGTGCTGGCCTGGTAGAAGCGGGTCTTGTCGGTGAGCTTCAGGAAACGGATCGCCTCGAGCAGGCGCAAGGTGCCCAGGCCGTCGACGTCGGCGGTGTATTCCGGCATTTCGAAACTCACAGCCACGTGGCTCTGCGCGCCCAGGTTGTAGACCTCGTCCGGCTGCACTTCGGCCATGATGCGGGTGAGGTTGCTGCTGTCGGTGAGGTCGCCGTAATGCAGGAAGAAACGGCTGTCGGCCTCATGCGGGTCCCGGTACAGGTGGTCCACGCGCTGGGTGTTGAGCGAGGAGGCGCGGCGCTTGATGCCGTGCACTTCGTAGCCCTTCTCCAGCAGCAGCTCGGCCAGATAGGAACCATCCTGGCCGGTGATGCCGGTGATGAGTGCGCGTTTGGTCATGGGTCGTTCCGCAAGTCAGAAGATGAGTGGTGCTTGCCGGGCTCGGCGCATGCCGTACCCAGCAACAGCTGCAGTTGGTGTTCGAATGCGCCCAGTACCGCATCACGCGACAAGGTGGACAATGCCTGTTGGCGAGCCGCCCGGCCGAGGTTCGTGCGCAGGTCGGTATCCGTGGCCAACCGGCGCAGCGCGTCGACAAACGCGTCCACTTTACGCGGTGGCGTGACGAGTCCACACGATGCCACGGCCTGCGCCACGCCGGTGCCCGGCAAGGCAGTGGCCAGGATGGCGCGGCCGCTGGCGAGCATGCCGGTGAGCTTGGACGGCATCACCAGGTCGGCCACGTCGGCGCGCTGCGGCAGCAGGTGGATGTCGGCCAGCCCCAGCCAGTCGCGCAGGCGTTCGGTGGGCTGCAGATCGAGGAAGCGCACGTTGGGCAGGCCGCTGCAGGCTTGTTCAAGCATGGCGCGGGCCGGGCCTTCGCCGCCGAAGACGAAGTAGAGGCTGGGGGTGGAGCAAGAGCTCACCCCATCCGCCCTGCGGGCACCTTCCCCTGCAAGCAGGGGAAGGGAGGAGAGACGCTTGGCACCTTCTCCTGCAAGCAGGGGAAGGGAGGACAGTGCCTGGGCGGCTTCGCCGAGCAGTTCCAGGCCCTGCTTGAGGCCCATGTTGCCGGAGTACAGCGCCACCACGGCATCGGCGGGAATGCCGAGTTCGGCCCGGTACGGGCTGGGCTCGGTCAAGGGGCGGATGGCATCGGTGTCGACCCAGTTCGGGAAGAACACCCGGCGCTCCGGCGGCACGCCCTTGCTGGCGAGCCTGTCGAGCATGCGGCTGGAGATGGTGGAGACCCGGTCGAACCGGCGCAGCAGCCAGCGTTCCGCCGCGAGGGCGAAACGGCGCAGCCGGCCGGCGTGGACGATGCCCATGTCCATCGCCGCGTCCACTTCGAAATCCTGGATGTGCAGCCAGCATTTCGCGCGCACCAGACGCGCCAGTGCCCAGGCGCCCGGAGCACTGGCCAGGGTGGGCGCGATATTGATCACCAGTTGCGGCCGCCACGCCAGCGAATACGCCATCGCCAGCAACGAAGTGAATGCGAAGCTCGCGAGGTGGAGCATGCGGGTAAGACCTCGCGGCTGGGCGGGTACCCAGATCGGGCAGCGGATTACTTCGACATTGGCCACGCGTTCGCGACGGAACCAGCGTGTGCGATGCCCCGGCCATACCTTCCACGCCGGGTAATACGGTGGCGTCGAAATTACCCTCACGTGATGGCCACGCGCGGCCAGCCACTCGGCGAATTCGCCCGTGTACTTGCCGGTGCCGATGTTCTCCGGGGCGTAGTTGATGCCCATGAGGACGATGCGGCTCACGCGAACACCGCAGATCGGGAATCGCCCATCCTGGCCAGGCGAGCGCCTGCAGCCGGTTCCACGCAACCAGCGCCTGAAATCATGCCTTTCAAAACTGCAAATACCCTGAAAATACTTCTGCCGCGCCAGTAAGCCGCGAAGCACCGGCCCGGATCATTCCGCACGCCGCAGCCCAGTCGCCCAGCCCCTTCATATCACTCAGTAGGCGTTGGTGCGTTTCAACAATACCCGCGGTGTGCGCAGGATGATCTTGAGATCAAGCCAGATCGACCAGCTTTTGATGTACTCGATGTCGCATTCGACCCGCCTCGCCATCTTCTCGATGGTATCGGTTTCGCCACGGAAGCCGCTGATCTGGGCCAACCCGGTCAGGCCCGGTTTGACGCCATACCTCTGCATGTAGCCATCAAGGCGTTCGCGGAAGTAGTGGTTGTGCGCAACGGCGTGGGGCCGCGGCCCCACGATCGACATCTGCCCCTGCAGCACGTTGATGAATTGCGGCAACTCGTCGAGGCTGCTGGCGCGCAGGAAGCGGCCAAACCGCGTGACCCGCGGGTCGTTGGCCGTGGCCTGGGTTACCTGGCCGCCGGGCTCGACATGCATGCGCATGGAGCGGAATTTCCAGACGTCGATCTCCTTGCCGCCCAGGCCGTTGCGCTTCTGGCGATAGAGCACGGGGCCGGGCGAACTCAGCTTCACGCCGATCGCGATCAGTACCATCAGCGGAGCCAGCAATAGAAGGATCACCAGCGCGAGCAGGCGGTCCTCGACGGCCTTGGCGATCCGGGCGTGGCCCTCGACCCTGGTGCCACGCAGCGTGATCACCGGCACCCCGGCGATCATGGAGGCCTGATGGTTGAGCAGCTCGTAGCCGAACAGGTCCGGCACCAGCCGGATCGTGGTGGGCAGCTCGCTGGTCGCATCCAGCAGGCGCTTGATTTCGGCCTCGGCGCGCATCGGCAGCGCCACCCAGACCTGGTCCGGCGCGTCCTGCTGCAGGCTGGCAATGAAGGCATCGAGATCGCCGGCGCACGGAACATCCGCGATGGTCTGCTGGTCGTATGGGGTCTGCACGTAACCGATCACGTCCAGGCCCATCCAGGGGCTTTGGCGTGCGGCGGCCACGATCCGGCGGCCGGCGTGGGTGGCGCCCACCAGCACCACCTTGCGCGCGTCGATGCCGCGGGCGCGGATGCTGCCCAGCAGGCGGCGGCCCACCCAGCGGTGCAGGCCCAGCAGGGCCAGGGCCGCCACGAACCAGGTGCCCAGCCACAGCCGCGAATAGTCCTCTACGCTCTTGACCGCCCATTCCGACAGCAGCAGGGTCACCATGACGGTGCTCCACGCCAGCGCCATGCGCGCCACTTCCCCGCCCAGGCTCTCGCCACGCCAGCTGCGGTAGAGGCCGAACAGCGGGAATACCAGCAGGGTCAGCAGCAGCACGCGAAGCACCGCGGAATTGCTGGGTGCGGCCGGCAACAGGCTGTCGAACCGGGCCCAATGGGCCAGGCAGGCGGTGAGCACCACGATCGCCACGTCACCCATCCGCACCAGGATGTGCAAAAGCGCGGCGTACTTCGAAAAGAACATCGTCTCCGAACTGCGGGTTCGGAAATCCCCTGAGGTCAGCAGCAACATCACACGTCCTTGATAGCTCGTTACGCGGTCCGACAACACATGCAACAACGTCAAGCAACTACCGGGCCACCCATCCCTGTATCCGCAGGGACTGCGTCGCCACCGGTTCCGGTCGAATATCACACGGTTCGCGTGGACCAAGCCAGGCCCCGCGTTTGTGATCAACGTCACATTGTGCACCGAATGCCGACAAAAATCGTCACCCGCCCCGCTCAGGACGCTGCACCGCGATATTCGTAGTAACCATAGGAGTAGTAGCCCGCCGCGCGCCGCTCCACCGCGTTGAAGATGGCGCCCTTGACCTCCACGCCGTTCTGCTGGAAGCGCTGCCGGGCCAGTGCGATCTCGCGCGCCTGGTTGAGGCCGAAGCGCACCACCAGCAGGCTGGTGCCGGCCTGCTGGCCGATCACGGCGGCATCGGTCACCGCCAGGATCGGTGGGGTGTCGAGGATGATCAGGTCGTACAGCGGCATCAGCTTGTGCAGCAGGGCCGTGAAGTTGGCATGCATCAGCAGTTCGGACGGGTTTGGCGGCACCTTGCCGCGGGCGATGAAGTGCATGCCCTCGACGCTCTCCACCTTGCGGATGGCCGCGGCGGTGTCGATCTGCCCGGCGATGAGTTCGGACAGGCCACCCTCGGCCTTGCCGCCCAGCACCTTGTGCTGCCCGCCCTTGCGCATGTCGGCGTCGATCAGCAGCACGCGCTGGCCGGCCTGGGCGATCACCGCGCCCAGGTTGGACGAGACGAAGGTCTTGCCGGCGCCGGGGCTGGAACCGGAGATCATCAGCAGGTTGTTCTTCGCCTCCAGCCGGGCGAAGTGCAGGCTGGTGCGCAGGCTGCGCAGCGCCTCGGTGGCCAGGTCGGCCGGCGAGGTCACCGCCAGCAGGTGCTGCCGGCCGTCGCCACGGCGGCGGGTTTCCCGCAACGAGATGCTGCGCTCCTGCTCGCTCAGCGGGATCGAGGCGTATACCGGCAGCCCCAGCTGCTCGATGGCGGCGGGGTCTTCCACGCCACGGCTCAGCATCTGGCGCAGGAAGACGAAGGCCACCGCCAGGAAGCCGCCGAGGAAGCTGCCGCCCAGCACCACGACGGCCTTCTTCGGCTTCACCGGCTGGGTGACGTCTACCGCGGCCTTGTCGATGACGCGCACGTTGCCGACGGTGCCGGCACGGGCGATATCCAGCTGCTGCGCCTGGTTGAGCAGGCTGGTATAGGTTTCGTTGCTGACCTGCACGTCGCGGGTCAGCCGCAGCAGTTCCTGCTGGGTGTCGGGCAAGGTGCCGACCTGCTTTTCCATCGCCTCCTTCTGCGCCTGCAGCTGGCCGATCTGCTGCATCAGCGCCTTGTACGCCGGGTGCTCGGGGGTGAAGCGGCGCTCGATGTCGGCCTGCTGCATGCGCAGCTGCTGGATGCTGGTTTCGATGGCGACGGTCTGGTCCAGCAGGCCCTTGGTCTGCATGGTGATGTCGACCGAGTGCGCGCGGGTCTGGAACGCGTTCAGCGCGGCGGTGGCCTTTTCCAGGTCGCGGCGCACGTTGGGCAGCTGTTCCTTGACGAACTTCAGGCTGTTGGCGGCTTCGGCGGAGTTGCGCTCCACGTTCTGGCGCACGTAGAGCTCGCTGACCTGGTCGAGCAGGTCGGTGGCCAGCACCGGGTCGGCGTTGTCGTAGGTCAGCGCGATGATGCCGGAGTCCTTGCCCTGCTCGCTGGCGCTGATGTCCTGCTGCAGTTGGGTGATCACGGCCAGGTCGCGGTGGCGGATCAGCTCGAAGCGGGTGCCGGGGTTGGCGGCCAGCGCCTTCACCTGGATGGTCACGCCGTGGCCGCTGGCCGGCTGCCCGACCTGGCCGGCGAACAGGGTGTCGCCGTCGTCGTCGCGCAGGGTGTAGGCGCCATGCCGGCCGGCCACCAGGGTCAGCGACTTGTCCAGCAGGCGGGCCGGCACGTCGAGCTGGAAAACGTCCAGTGCGGCGCCGCCCCAGTCGTAGCTGTTCATGCCCAGCAGCGGCGGAGCCACCGTGCCGGCCTGGTCCGCCGTGTAGCGGCGGGCGATGAAAGCGCCGACCAGCGGGAAGTGCCGCGGCTTGACTTCGATGGCGAGCTTGAGGTTGTCGGCGGCCGCGCCGACCACGGTGCGCGAGGTGATCAGCGCGATCTCGGTGGTGGCCTGCGAGGTGGAGGAGCCCAGCGTGCTGGCGATGTCGCTGAGGCCCGGCAGGCTGGGCACCTTCTGCTCGACCTGCACGACCGCGTTGGCCCGGTAGATCGGCGTGGCCAGCAGGGCATAGGCCACGCTGATCACGAAGAACGCGCCGGTGACCAGGATGATCAGCCACTTGTGGTCGACCAGGGTGCCGAGCAGCTCGCCCAGGTCGATTTCGTCGTCGGCTGGCGCCGGGGTTTGCGTAACGGTCATGCGGGATCGTCTCTGGAAAGGGGAATGCGGGCTACAGGTAGCGCAACCAGCTTTCTACGCCCTGCTCGATCAGGCCGTAGACGTGCTCGAACGCGGGGCGCTGCTGGCGGTACGGGTCGGGGATGTCGCGCCCCTGCAACCACTTGTCGAATACGAAGATCTTGCCGCTGGCTTCCGGGGCCATGCGGATCATCGCGTCCGCGTGGCTTTTTTCCATGCCCAGCACCAGGTCGGCCTCGCGCAGCATGCCGACGTCGAGCTGGCGCGCGCAGTGGGCCGTGCCGTCGATGCCGTGTTCGGCCAGCAGCTGCAGTGCGGTGGCGTCCATCGGGTGCCCCGTCATCGCGCCCAGCCCGGCGCTGGCCACCCGGATATCGCGGGACGCCAGCCGCGCGCGCAACAGGTATTCGGCCGTCGGGCTGCGACAGATGTTGCCGATGCAGACGGTCAAGATCCGTTTGAACACGGTGCTGGATCACTCCTCGAATACGGGGCGGGGACGGATCGGGCCATCCGGCGCTCGCCACGACACGCCCTCGCTCCCCGCGGAAGGACCGCGGCAACAGGCGTCCTGTTCTTCTACCTTCCCCGCTGGCGTTTCATGCCGGCGGGCCGGGCTGGCGGGGCGTCCACGGCGGACGCACCGGCTCCGGCAAGCTCGGCATGATAGCCGAAGCCGCCCATTCGGCGACCGCCCGCCGCGCGTACCCCCACCGGTCCGAATGTGGCTATACTCGGCGGTGACGTGCCTGCCCTCCATGGTCGGAGGGGGCCAACCGGGGGATCATCCATGAAGAATCTGATCGTTGCACTGCTGGCCACGGGCCTGATGGGTTCAGCGCTGGCCCAGTCCGCCCCGCCGGCCGACCAGCCGCAGCCGCAGGCTGCGCCGGCGCCGTCCGTGCCGGGTGCGAAGGGCGCCACCGCGCAGTCGCTGGGCGAGATGACCCCGTTCTACGTGATCGGCGGCGTGGCCGTACTCGGCGCCGTGATCGCCGCTGGCGGTGGCGGCAACGACCACAAGACCAGCACGCCGCCCCCGACCGGCACCACCGGTACGAACTGAGCGGTTGCGTTGGTTCGAAAAGCCGCGCCGGGCTCGCTTGCCCGGCGCGGCTTTTTTGTGGGCGAAGATCAAGAGCGACCCCACCCCAGCCCTCCCCTGCTTTGCAGGGGAGGGAGCAAGGCCGCTTTTCGCTCCTTCCTCCTGCTTGCAGAGGAGGGACAACGCCGCTTTCGCTCCTCCCCCTGCTTGGCAGGGGGAGGTTGGGAGGGGGTGGCTCCGGGTGGCGGGAAGATCAAGAGCGACCCCACCCCGGCCCTCCCCTGCTTTGCAGGGGAGGGAGCAAGGCCGCTTTTCGCTCCTTCCTCCTGCTTGCAGAGAAGGGACAGCGCCGCTTTTCGCTCCTCCCCCTGCTTGGCAGGGGGAGGCTGGGAGGGGGTGGCTCCGGGTGGCGGGGAAGATCAAGAGCGACCCCACCCCGGCCCTCCCCTGCTTTGCAGGGGAGGGAGCAAGGCCGCTTTTCGCTCCTTCCTCCTGCTTGCAGAGAAGGGACAGCGCCGCTTTTCGCTCCTCCCCCTGCTTGGCAGGGGGAGGTTGGGAGGGGGTGGCTCCGGGTGGCGGGGAAGATCAAGAGCGACCCCACCCCAGCCCTCCCCTGCAAGCAGGGGAGGGAGCAAAAGCTGCTAGCTCGGCGCCTACTGGGCAGAGGAGTGGCAAGGCCGCTTTCGCTCCTGCCCCGGCGCAAGCCGCCCGAACGGCGCTTGCGGAAACCAGCCCATCGCCCGGCATGCCTAGCGCCCATCCTTCGACAGGCTCAAGACGAACGGGAGGTGGGGTGGCTCAGCTTCGCAGGGCAGCGCGACACATGGTGCTTTCATCGGTGGCAGCTATACTTTTCAGCCGCATGCTTCCCGGATCCCGGTACTACGGTACCCACAGCTTCCGCGACCCGCATAGATCACAACGTGCCGAGCCCGCCCGGCGTTTCAGCGTGTCCATCGTTTTCCCACGAACCCATGGGGCCCTTTGATCGTGAAAATACTCCCTGCCCTGACCCTGATGGCCTGCGCAGCCCTGTTGCATGGCTGCGCGCTGGCACCGGGGCAGCACCTGTCCACCAGCAGCCTGTCTCGTGGTGATTCGGCGGACAACAGCCAGGTCGAACTGATCCCGATCACCCCGAAACTGCTGGCGATGGATCGCGCCAGCGCGCAGGCCGCGGCGGTGCCGCCGGCGCTGCTGGCGTACCAGCCGGAACCGTACCGGATCGGTGCCGGCGACACGCTGTACATCACGGTGTGGGAACACCCGGAGCTGACCTCGCCGGCCGGCCCGCAGCAGCAGACGCTGGCCAACGGCCGCCTGGTGCGCTCGGACGGCACGCTGTTCTATCCGTACGTGGGCACGCTGAAAGTCGCCGGCATGACCATCGAGCAACTGCGCGAGGCGATCAGCGACAAGCTGGCCGCCTACGTCGAGAAGCCGCAGGTCGACGTCAGCGTGATCGGCTACCAGAGCCAGCGCGTACTGCTGCAGGGCGCGTTCGTGAAAACCGATCCGCAGCCGATCACCGCGGTGCCGCTGACCTTGGCTCAGGCGCTGGGCACGGCCACCATCAATACCGCTCAGGCGAACCTGTCCAGCCTGGTGCTGAGCCGCGACGGCCATGACTACCGCCTGGACCTGGATGCGCTGAACGATGGCGAGAACGTGGCGCAGGACATCTACCTGAAGCCGGGCGACCGCCTGTTCCTGCCGTACAACGACCGCCAGGAAGCCTACGTGGTGGGTGAGGTGATCAGGCCGCTGGCGATCAGCTTCAAGACTTCCGACCTCACCCTGACCCAGGCGCTGGGCCGCGCCGGCGGGCTCAACCCGCTCAGCGCCAAGGGCAAGGCGGTGTACGTGATCCGTGGCGTGAAGGACCTCGAGCAGGCGCCGGCACAGGTGTTCCAGCTGGACGCCAAGTCGCCGGCCGCGTTTGCGCTGGCCGACCAGTTCAAGGTGAAGCCGGGCGACGTGGTGTTCGTGGGCGCGGCCGGCATCACCCGCTGGAACCGCTTCGTCAGCCAGCTGTTGCCGTTCTCCGGCCTGATCAGCAACGCGGCCAACGTGAACAAGGATCTCTGAACGCTGTTGCCGGAGCCGCGCGCCCATCCCGTAGGGCGGGCACTGCCCGCCACAAGTGCGCAGCCCATGGGAATTTGTCGAAAAGACGGCGGGCCGTGCCCGCCCTACGAAGTTACGCTGTACCCGATTTCAAGAAAGGGGAACCAGGCTTGCCACCGGATCAGCTGACCCACACCGTGCGCACCACGGCGCCGAAGGCATGTTCGGCTGCCGGACGCACGATGCCGGCCTGGCGCCGCCTGCTGTTCGCGTGGCCGCTGTTGCTGCTGGGCGTGCACGGCTGCAGCGACCTGTCGCGTTCGTCGATCAGCACCATGAAGCTGGCCATGCACGGCCGACCGCAGGTGCAGCCCGGCGCCGCCGAGGTCGCGGCCAGGCCGTACTACCAGTTGCTGGCGACCAGTCCGCAGGGCAGCGCAGTGCTGATCCTGGGCAACCTGGATGGACGACGCCAGGCCTGGTACGGCAGCCATGGCGTGGTGGTGTTCCTCGAACACGGCCGCGTGGTGCAGACCGGCGGCCTCGGCCAGAACCTCGACGGCCTGCAGCTGCCCGCGGACGATCCGTTCGCGCGCGGCCTGCACACGCTCACCGCACCGGTGACGTACCGCGTGGACACGGACTGGTCGCCTGGCTACCGCTACGGCGTGCCGGTGGACGCCACGCTGACCCCGGCCGGCCACGAACGGATCAGCATCCTCGGCACCACCCGCGACGTGCTGCGCGTGGACGAACAACTCAGCGCACCGGCCCTGCATTACCGCACCCGCAATCATTACTGGGTGGATCCGCGCGACGGCTTCATCTGGAAGAGCGAGCAGCAGGTGGCGCCGGGACTGACCCTGCAACTGGTGCAATTGCGCCCGTACCGGGAGCCGTCGCCGTGAACCGCGTACTGTGCGTACTGCTGATGCTGGCCTGCCCGGGCATCGCCGCCACCGTGCAGGTGCAGGCCGGCGGCGCGGTGGCGCATGCCGGTCGCCTCGAACTGGCCGACGGCGCCCGGCTCAGCGACGCGGCGCTCGCCGCCCGCCCGCTGCCACAGGCCTACCTGCTGGGCGCGGCATGGCTGCG
This sequence comes from Rhodanobacter sp. KK11, assembly GCF_033345435.1. Classification (NCBI taxonomy): domain Bacteria; kingdom Pseudomonadati; phylum Pseudomonadota; class Gammaproteobacteria; order Lysobacterales; family Rhodanobacteraceae; genus Rhodanobacter; species Rhodanobacter sp. KK11. Next base: position 518,419 of record NZ_JAWPMI010000001.1, on the reverse strand, counting down.
GCCAGGCCTGCTGGCCGCGCAGCAGCGGCTGAAGGCCGGCGTGCTGTTCGACCTTGCCAGCCTGCAGCGGCAGGCACGTGCCGATGGCCGGCAGGAACTGGCCGCGACCGCCGGCGCGATGGCGGGCTGGATCGATTCCCTGCCGGTCACTGGCCGCCAGGCGCCCGCCCTGCTCGACCCGCGCGTGGTGGAAGTGAATGCTGCGGAGAATCGCCCGCTCGCCAGCGGCGACCGGCTGTACTACCCGCGGCGCCCCGCCACCGTCCGCGTGGTCGGCGCCGTGCGGCAGCCGTGCACGCTGCCGCTGGTGCCGTTGCAGGATGCGCGGCTGTACCTCGCTTCGTGCAAGGTCGGCGACGACGCGGACGCAGACAGCCTCTACGTGATCGAACCGGACGGCCGGGTGTTCGTGCAGGGGATCGCGCTGTGGAATCGCAGTGCGCCGCTGGCGCTGGCGCCGGGCGCGGTCATCTACGTGCCTTTGCGCGAGCGCGCGGCGGGCAAGGTCGACGCGAGGTTGAATGACGACATCGCGGCTTTCCTCGCCACGCAGGTGTTGCCGGGGGCGGGCGCGGAATGATGGTGGGTCGCGAAGAGCGTCACCCCCTCCCGGCCTCCCCCTGCACGCAGGGGGAGGAGCAGAGCCGCTCCCTCCCTCAGAGTCGCTCCCTCCCTCAGAGCCACTCCCTCCCTCAGAGCCGCTCCCTCCCTCAGAACCACTCCCTCCCCTGCGCAGCAGGGGAGGGCCGGGGTGGGGTCGCTCTTGATGTCTTCGCCCGCTCCGCGCAACGACAGCACGGGAATCCGCACCGTTGAACACCCTCCAGCACCTCCGCCGCCACTGCACCTGCCTGCTGCCACTGGCCGGGTGGCTGGTGACGTGCGCGGTGCATGCGCAAAGCGCACCGACGCAGAGCGACTTCGGCGGCGCCGGCTTGTTGCAGACGCCGACCGCGCGGATGGCCGACGAGGGCGAGGTGGCGTTCACCGCCAGCCGCACCTCGCCGTACACGCGCTACAACTTCACGCTGCAGCCGCTGCCGTGGCTGGAAGGCAGCTTCCGCTACATCAGCATCGGCAATCGCCTGTATGGCCGCATCGCGGGCAACCAGAGCTACAAGGACAAGTCGATCGACGCCAAGGTCCGGCTGTGGCGCGAGAGCCATTGGCTGCCGGCGCTGTCGGTGGGCGTGCGCGATCTTGGCGGGACGGGCCTGTTCTCCGGCGAGTACGTGGTGGCCAGCAAGCGCTTCGGGCCGATCGACGCCAGTCTCGGGTTGGCGTGGGGTTACCTGGGCAACCGCGGCGACATCCGCAACCCGCTGTCGCTCATCAGCGACCGGTTCGATACGCGGCCGGGACGAACGAGCGGGGAAGTCGTCGGCAACCTCAACAGTCACGACTATTTCCGCGGGCGCGCCGCGTTCTTCGGCGGCATCAGTTACCAGACGCCGTGGCAGCCGCTGCTGCTGAAGCTGGAGTACGAGGGCAACGACTACCGGCACGAACCGCAGGGCAACAACCAGCCGCAGCGCACGCCGATCAATCTGGGCGCGGTGTACCGGCTCAACCGCAACGTCGACCTGAGCCTGGCGCTGGAGCGCGGCCGCGTGGCGGCGTTCGGCTTCACCCTGCACACCAATCTGGCGCAAAGTGCCGGGCCGGCCAAGCTGCTCGACCCGCCGCCGCCGGCACGCGCGGCCAAGCCGCCCACGCAGTCGCCGCAACAGGTCGACTGGCCGTCAGTGAGCAAACAGTTGCGCGACAACGCCGGCATCGAGGTCGCGGCGATCACCCGCCGCGGCAGCGAAGTGCGGGTGACCGGCGAGCAGCAGCGCTATTTCTACCCGGCCAAGGCGCTGGGACGCACCGCCCGCATACTGGACAACCAGCTGGCGCCGGGCACCGACTGGTACACCGTGGTAGCCACCGGTGCGGGCATGCCGGTCGTGGCCACCAGCGTGCACCGGCAACGCTTCGACGAACTGCTCGACCACCGCATCGACCTGCCGGCGTTCCGCCGCAGCGTCGAGCAGGGCGTGCCGCTGCCGCAACGCGAGGAAGTGCTGTACCGGGCCACCCCGAAGAAATTCGACGGCAATCTCTCGCTGGGTTACGCGCAGTCGCTGGGCGGTCCGGACGCGTTCATCCTGTACCAGATCTATGCGAACTACGACGCGAACTTCCACTTCACCCCCAACCTGTGGTGGAGCGGCAGCTTCAACGCGAACCTGCTGAACAACTACGACCGCTTCAAGTACGACGCGCCAAGCAACCTGCCGCGCGTGCGCACCTACGTGCGCGAGTACCTGACCGGCGCGCGCGTCACCATGCCGGTGTTCCAGCTCACCGCCAGCCGTCGCTTGGGCGCCGACCTGTACGGCCTGCTCTACGGCGGCATGCTGGAAAGCATGTACGGCGGCGTGGGCGGCGAGGTGCTGTACCGCCCGCTGGGCGAGCGCTGGGCGATCGGCGCCGACGCGAACTGGGTGAGGCAGCGCGGCTTCGACCAGGACTTCTCGTTCCGCCGCTACCACGTCGCCACCGGCCACGTGACCGGCTATTTCGACCTCGGCTACAAGGACGTGACCCTGGCGCTCAGCTACGGCCGCTACCTGGCCGGCGACTGGGGCAGCACCATCGACGTCTCGCGCAGCTTCCGCAACGGCGTGCGGATGGGCGCCTACGCCACCTTCACCGACGTCTCGTCCCGGCAATTCGGCGAAGGCAGTTTCGACAAGGGCATCTACCTCTCGATCCCGTTCGACCTGATGCTGCCCCGCTCGCACGCCGGCAGCGCCAACATCCTGTGGCAACCGCTGCTTCGCGACGGCGGCGCCCGCCTGGGCAAGCGCTACAACCTGTACGACCTGACCAGCGAGCGCGCCGGCGACCTGCTCGAGGACAACCTGCAGAAGATCACCGAATAGCAAGGCCCTGCTCTCTCCCCCTGCTGCGCAGGGGGAGGGACCGGGCCCGCAGCTGCGCGCCCTGCTCCCTCCCCTGCATCGCAGGGGAGGGCCGGGGTGGGGTCGCTCTTCGCCCGAGCCAGGATCAAAAGCGCACCCCCTCCTGACCTCCCCCTGCTGCGCAGGGGGAGGGACCGGGCCCGCAGCCGCACGCTCTGCTCCCTCCCCTGCATCGCAGGGGAGGGCCGGGGTGGGGTCGCTCTTCGCCCTGGCCAGCTCTCAGCCCAACCGCACCTCGCCTGCTTCCACCTGCACCGCCACCGCGCGCAGATGCTCGCCGCGGCAGGGGCCGGCGATGCACAGGCCGTCGCCCTGGTTGAAGGTGGCGCCGTGCACGGCGCAGGTCAGGGTGTCGTTTTTCAGCAGGAACTTGCCGGGGGCGTAGTCGAGGCGGCGGCCGGCATGGGGGCAGACGTTGAGGTAACCGCGCACTTCGCCGCCCCGGCGCAGCAGGATCAGGCTTTCCTCGCCGTCGGGCAGGTGGGCGTCGACGGCGGTGGCGCCGCCGTCGGGGATCTCGTCCAACCGGCACAGCGCCTGCCGGTCCAGCGATTCGATGGGAGTGAATGTATCCATCGGCACTTGCCTCGCGGGGCGGATGGCCCCATGGTTGCACGCATAAGTCGTTGATTTTACCACACGGATTTTTAACACATGTACTTCGCCCTGCCTTCCCTGCGTCGCCCCCGTCATCCGCTGGCCCGTGCCCTGTCGCTGCTGCTCGGCGTGGCGGTGCTGGGCGTGCTGCTGGTGTTCGGCCTGGTAGTGGCCGGCGTGTTGCTGGTCGGCGGTGTCGTGCTGCTGGCCGTGCGCCAGTGGAAGCAGGGCCGCGCGCCGGCGAAGCCGGTGGCGTCCAACGCACAGCCGGCCGTGCTGGAAGGCGAGTTCGTGGTGGTTCGGCAGGGTCGCCCCGTCGCGCATTGAGCAGTCCGCGCGGATAATGCGCGATCCCCACACGATCCGCCCCCATGTCCGATACCCCTGCCTCCGTCGCGGCCGAAACGCCGCGCAGCCTGACTGATCCCCGCATCCTGATTCCGCTGGCGCTGCTCGCGCTGTACGTGATCTGGGGCTCGACCTACCTGGGTATCCGTTTCGCGCTGGAAAGCTGGCCGCCGTTCCTGCTCGCCGGCGTGCGCTTCCTGGGCGCCGGCGTGGCGCTGTACGGCTTCCTGCGCTGGCGCGGCATGCCCCCGCCGACGCGTGAGCAGTGGCGCAACGCGGCGGTCACCGGCCTGCTGCTGCTCGGCCTGGGCAACGGTTTGGTGTGTTTCGCCGAGCAGCGGGTGAGCTCGGGGATCGCCGCCGTGGCGGTGGCCAGCATGCCGCTGTTCGCTGCGCTGTTTTCCGGCCTGTACGGCGAGTGGCCGCGCCGGCGCGAGAGTATCGGCCTGGCGATCGGATTCGCCGGCGTGATCGTGCTGAACCTGGGCAGCAGCCTGGCCGGTTCGACGATCGGCGCGGCGGCCCTGCTGGTGGCCGCGGCGGCGTGGGCGTTCGGCTCGGTGTGGAGCCGGCGCAAGGTGATGCCGCCGGGCCCGATGAACACTGCCGCGCAGATGATCTGCGGCAGCGTCGCGCTGCTCGGCTTCGCTCTGCTCAGCGGCGAACGGCTGCCGGTGCATCCGAGCCTGCGCTCCACCCTGGCGATCGCCTACCTGGCGGTGTTCGGCTCGATCGTCGCGTTCAGCGCCTACCTGTACGTGCTCAAGCACGCGCGCCCGGCGCTGGCCACCAGCTACGCCTACGTGAACCCGCCGGTGGCGGTGCTGTTCGGCGTGCTGCTGGCCGGCGAGCACGTGGGGCCGTTCGACCTGACCGGCATGGCGATCATCCTGGCCGGCGTGGCAGTGATCACGCTGGCAAAGCAGAAGCGGTAGATCAGGGGCGCACCCCCTCCTGACCTCCCCCTGCTGCGCAGGGGGAGGGACCGATCCCGAAGCTGCACGCCCTGCTCCCTCCCCTGCTTCGCAGGGGGAGGGACCGAGCCCGCGGCCGCATGCTTCTGCTCCCTCCCCTGCGAAGCAGGGGAGGGTCGGGGTGGGGTGGCTCTTCGCTCTAGAGCCAAGATCAAAAGCGCACCCCCTCCTGACCTCCCCCTGCTGCGCAGGGGGAGGGACCGAGCCCGGAGCTGCGCGCCCTGCTCCCTCCCCTGCTGCGCAGGGGAGGGGCCGAGCCCGAGGCTGCATGCTTCTGCTCCCTCCCCTGCGAAGCAGGGGAGGGTCGGGGTGGGGTGGCTCTTCGCCGGGAGCGTTGCCCCCTTCCAACTTCCCCCTGCCTTGCAGGGGGAAGGGCGAACGAGGCGTCGCCGGTGGCGACGCCGCTTTGCTTCATTGAAGCGGGGGGTGACCATCGTCGGCTTGCCTGCCCATCCGCAGCGGCGCGACGATGGCGCGATTCACCGGCGGAGAACGGCATGAACACATCACAGGACGGCTGGATGGCGCGCGCGGCATTGCGCAGCGCGGCGTGGGCGGAGCGCTGGTTTCCCGACGCGTGGGTGTTCGCCGCGCTGGGCGTGCTGGTGGTGGCGCTGGCGGCATTCGCCTTCGGCGCCACGCCGATGGCGACGGTCACCGCGTTCGGCGACGGTTTCTGGAGCCTGATCCCATTCACCATGCAGATGGCCTTCGTGGTGATCGGTGGCTACGTGCTGGCCACCGCGCCGGTGGTGGCGCGCTTCATCGACGTGCTGGCGCGGGCGCCACGCAGCGGGCGCGGGGCGATCGTGTACATCGCGCTGGTCAGCATGCTGGCCTCGCTGCTCTCCTGGGGTTTCTCGCTGGTGTTCGGCGGGTTGCTGGTACGCGCGCTGGCGCGGCGCAACGACCTGCGCATGGATTACCGTGCGGCCGGCGCGGCCGCGTATCTCGGCCTGGGCGCGATCTGGGCGATGGGCCTGTCCTCCTCGGCCGCGCAGCTGCAGGCGAATCCGGCCAGCATGCCCCCGGGGCTGCTGGCGATCACCGGCGTGCTGCCGTTCAGCCAGACCATCTTCCTGTGGCAGTCGATCGTGCTGACCGCGGTGCTCATCGTGGTGTCGCTGCTGATCTGCTGGACTACGGCGCCGTCGGATGCGAACGCGCGCACTTCGAAAGATTTCGACGTGGGCGAAACCTCGACCCCGATGCTGCCGCCGCGCACGCGCCCGGGCGAGTGGCTGGAATACAGCCCGCTGCTGTCGCTGGCGATCGGTTTGCTGGGGCTGGGCTGGCTCGGCCACGAGTTCGCCAGCAAGCCGGCGGTCACCGCGATCGCGAACCTCAACACCTACAACTTCCTGTTCCTCACCCTGGGCATCCTGCTGCACTGGCGTCCGCGCAGCTTTCTCGACGCGGTGAGCCGCGCGGTGCCGAGCACGTCCGGCGTGCTGATCCAGTTCCCGCTGTACGGCGGCATCGCCGCGCTGCTCACCCACGTGCCCGGCGCCGATGGCGCCACCCTGGCGCATCGGTTGTCGCACCTGTTCGTGCAGGTGGCCGGCCAGGAGAGCTTTCCGGCGGTGATGGGCGCGTACTCGGCGGTGCTGGGTTTCTTCGTGCCCTCCGGTGGCGGCAAGTGGCTGGTCGAGGCGCCGTACGTGATGCAGGCAGCGAACGACCTGCACGTGCACCTGGGCTGGGCCGTGCAGGTGTACAACGCCGCCGAGGCGCTGCCGAACCTGATCAACCCGTTCTGGATGCTGCCGCTGCTCGGCGTGCTGGGGCTGAAGGCGCGCGACGTGGTCGGCTACACCTTCGTGCAACTGGTCGTGCACGTGCCGCTGGTGCTGGGCTTGCTGTGGCTGCTGGGCTTGACGCTGAGCTACGTGCCGCCGGTGATGCCCTAGAACAGACGTAGGGCGGGCAATGCCCGCCAGCTTCTGCATCCCATTGATGAAGAGCGGCGGGCGGTGCCCGCCCTACGAAGCCGGACGCCCCGAACCACCTCGCCGCCGGCGTTACGACTCACGCAGCGCGGTGGTCACCGGCAGTCGCGCGGCGCGCACGGCGGGAAACAGGCCGCCGACGAAGCCGATCGCCATAGCCCACTTGATGCCCAGCCACAGCAGTTCCGGCGAGACCTTGAACTGGAACACCACCTGGCTGAAGTTCGCGCCGAGGGTGGACGCGGTGTAGCCGTTGAAGATCAGCCAGCTGACCAGCCCGCCGAGCACGCCGCCGAGCAGCGCCAGCAGCATGGTCTCGATCAACACCGAGACCACCACCGGCAGACCGCGGAAACCGATCGCGCGCAAGGTAGCGATCTCGCGGGCGCGCGCGGCGATCGCGGCGAACATGGTGTTGAGTGCGCCGAAGATCGCGCCGATCGCCATGATCACGCCTACGGTGATGCCGACGACGCGGATCACCTTGGTCAGGTTTTCGGACTGCTTGCTGAAGTACTCGCGGGTGGTGCTGACGTCGACCTTCAGGCGCGGGTCGCTGGACAGCGCGGCCTTGAATGCATCGAACGCCTGCGGCGAGGTCAGCCGCACGGTCACGGATTGCACGCTGCTGCCGCGGCGATAGGCCGAGGCCACCGTCTGCGCATCGCCCCACAGTTCCGAGTCGTGCGAATCGCCGGAAACGAACTCGCCCACGATGGACCATTCCTGCCCGGCCAGGCGCAGTTTCCGGCCCACGTCCAGTCCGGCGAACTGCTGCATCGCGCCCTGTCCCACCACCAGCTCACGCAGGCCGGGCTGGAAGCGGCGACCCTGCACGATCTTCACGTTCGGCCGCAAGGTCCACGCCTCGTCGCCGACACCGCGGATCGGCACGTTCGCCTCCACGCTGGGATCGTTGCGCTTGGGCAGGTTGGCGACCACCGACTGTTCGGCCGAGGCCACCGGCTTGCCGTCGGCACTACGCGCCACGCCGGGCGCCTGGATGACCACGTTGACGCTGTCGCGATCGAGCACCGAGTTGAGCTCGGCGTTGGAGCCGCCGCGCAGCACGATCGCGGTGTCGTCCGAGCCGGTCTGCTGCAGGGTGCTCTGGAAGCCCTCGCCCATCGCCAGCATCGCCACCAGCACGCCGACCACGCCGGCAATGCCGACCACCACCACCAGCGAGGCGCCGATGCGCTGGCGCAATGTGCTGATGCCCACGCTGGTGATCGAGAGCGTCTGCCGGCCACGCCGGGTCAGTACCAGCCACAGCGCCAGCAGCAGCACCAGCAGCAGCACGGCGGGCCACGGCAACCGGGACCAGATCCACAGGCCCGCGATCACGATCGCGACCAGGCCGAGGCCGCGCAGGAATGACTTGAATTTGCGCATGTCCGATTCTCCTCAGCGGCCAGCCAGCGCATCGACGATGTTCAGCCGCATCGCCCGCCACGCCGGCAACGCGCCCACCACCAGGCCGATCAGCATCATCAGACCGACGCCCATCGCCCAGCTGCCGGCGCCCACCGGCGGCAGGTTGATCATGCCGCCGCTGCCCTTGCCGATGGCCGGCGCCAGCACGGCGGCCAGGCCCAGTCCGACCACGCCACCGATCAGCAGCAACAGCACCGATTCGGCCAACACCAGTCCCAGTACGCTGGTGCTGGAGAAACCGATCGTCTTGAGTACCGCCAGCTCGCCGGTGCGTTCGCGCACCGCCTGCGCCATGGTGTTGGCGGTCAGCAGGATCAGGGTGAAGAACACCGCGCCCATGATCGAGCCGACGATCAGGCCGATGTCGCCCAGCTGCTTGGCGAACGAGGCGCCAAAGGCCTGCTCGGTCTGGGTCTTGGTTTCATGGTCGGAGTTGGCCGACAGCGCGTCGATCGCCTGCGCCACGCGATCGCCCAGTGCCGGGTCGGTCAGCCGGTCGACGTACCAGCCGACCGTGCCGTTGCCGAACGCATTGGCCTCGTCGAAATATTTCCAGTGCAGCAGGAACAGCTGGTCGAGCCCGTTGGCGGCGCCCTTCTCGACGGTGAAGATGCCCTCGATGTCGAACGTCCAGGTCTTGGAGCCGTTCTTCTGCGGGAAGATGGTCGACTGCAGCGGAACCTTGTCGCCGACCTTCCAGCCGTACTTCTGCGCCAGCTTGTCGCCGATCACCGCGCCGGTACGGTTGTCGTCGAAGGCCTTGCGCTGCCCGGCCGGCAGGTGGATTTCCGGGTACAGGTCGAGGTAGTTCGGGCTTACCGCATAGCTGAACACGAAGTTCTTCGGGTCCTGGTAGATGCCGCCGAACCAGTTCGCGTGGCCGACGTCGCGCACGCCGGGGATCGCGGCGATGCGCAAGCCCAGTGATTCCGGCAGCGGCTGGATGATCGAGTAGCGCGACGAGGTGATCAGCCGGTTCACGCCGGCGATGCTCTGGCTGCCGGAGTCGAACGCGGTGCGCACCGCGTCGAGCATGCCGAACAACAGGAACGCGGCGACGATCGACACCAGGGTGAGGAAGGTGCGCGTCTTGCGCCGGAACAGCGCGGCCCAGATCAGGTGGAGGTATTTCATGACGGAATCCTCTGGGGATTACGGTGCTTCGGCGCAAAATCAAAAGCTTGACCCCCTCCCGACCTCCCCCTGCGCTGCAGGGGGAGGAGCAAAGCCGCGGTGCCCCCTCCCCTGCTTGCAGGGGAGGGCTGTGACCGAAGGGAATCCCCTGCGGAGGGTGGGGTCGCTCTTCGCCGTGCGCCGATCACGCCAGCGCCTGCTCGACGAGGGTGCCCTTGTCCAGGTGCAGCGTATGGCGGGCGTACTCGGCGGCCTTGGGGTCATGCGTGACCATTACGATGGTCTTGCCCTGTTCGCGGTTGAGCTCCTGCAGCAGGCCAAGCACATCCTCGGCGGACTGGCGGTCGAGGTCGCCGGTGGGTTCGTCGCAGACCAGCAGCGCGGGGTCGGAGACGATCGCGCGGGCGATCGCCACGCGCTGCTGCTGGCCGCCGGACAGTTCGCCCGGCTTGTGGCTGGCACGGTCGGCCAGGCCCACCAGCTGCAGCGCGATGGCTGCGTTCTTCTTGCGCTGCGCTGCCGACAATTTGGTCAGCAGCAGCGGCAATTCCACGTTGCGCTGCGCGGAGAGCATCGGCATCAGGTTGTAGAACTGGAAGATGAAGCCCACGTTCGACGCGCGCCACTTCGCCAGCGCGCCGCCACCAAGCTGGTCGATGCGCTGGCCGCCCACGCTGATGCTGCCGGCACTGGGCGTATCGAGGCCGCCAATCAGGTTGAGCAAGGTGGTCTTGCCCGAGCCGGACGGTCCCATCAGCGCCAGGAAATCGCCTTCGGCGATGTCCAGGTTGACGTGGTGCAGCACTTCGACTTTCTGCTTGCCGCGCTCGTAGGTCTTGGCAAGGTCCCTGATTTCGATCAGCGTGGACATGCGTGGTTCTCCGAAGAACATGGATTCCGTAGGAGCCAGCTCGCGGGCGATGCCCTGCTTTCGCGAGCCCCGGCTCCAAAAGCATCGCCCGCGAGCGGGCTCCTACACGGGGTGGAGCGAACTACGGTTGCCTGATCTGGACGTCCGAACCATCTTCCAGCCCGGCCGGCGGCGACACCACCACGCTGTCGCCCGGCTGCACTCCGGCCGGCAGCAGGCGCAAGTCGCCGTAGGCCTGCTCGGCCGGCGTCACTGCGCGCTGGCGCACGCGCTTGCCGTCGAGCACGAACACCACGCTGCGGCCGTCGCGCTGCACGATCGCCGCGGCCGGCACCAGCACGCCTTGCGGCACGCTGGCGGTCGCCTTCGGCTTTTCTTCGAGGAACGACACCCGCGCGCCCATGTCCGGCACCACGCGGGCGTCCTTCTTTTCCAGCGCCACGCGCACCTTGATGGTGGCCTTGCCGCGGTCGGCGGTCGGCACGATGGCGACCACGTGGGCAGGGATCTTCCAGTCCGGGTAGGCGTCCAGCACCGCCTCGGCCGGCATGTCGGGCTTGATCCGGCCGATGTAGGCCTCGTTGACGTCGACGTCGATTTCCAGCGAATCCATGTCGACGATGGTGCCCACGCCGGTGCGGGTGAAGCCGCCGCCGGCGGACAGCGGCGAGATGATCTCGCCGACCTGGGCGTCCTTGGTGGTGACCACGCCGCTGAACGGCGCGCGCACCACGCAATAATCGAAATTGACCTGCGCCACCGTGGCCTGGGCGTCGGCGGCCCTGGCCTGCTGCTGCTGCGCGTCGAGCTGCGCGCGCAGGCTGTCGACCTGGGTGCGCGCCTGCTCGGCGGCCTGCTTCGATACCAGTCCGCGGGCGGCCAGCGACTCCAGCCGCGTGGCGTCGTGCATGCCCTGCGTCAATTGCGCCCGGGTCTGCGCCACCTGCGCATGCGCCGCGTCGGCTTGCGCCCTCGCCGCGGCCAGGCTGGCCTTGAAGCCGCTGTCGTCCAGCCGCGCCAGCACCTGGCCCTTGGTGACGCGGTCGCCCTCCTCGATCAGCACCGCGGTCAGCGTGCCGGTGATCTGCGCCGACACCGTGGCCTGCCGCCGCGCGGTGATGTATCCGGTCGCCTGCAGCACCGCGCCCGCCTCGCTGCCGGCGCCGGGCGCCACCGCGGTGGCGGTCTGCACGGTCACCGCGCGATGGCCGAAGAACAACTGCGCGGCGCCACCGAGCAGCAACAGCAGCACGACGGCCGCGCCGCCGATCCACAGCCAGCGCCCCGGGTTGCGCCCCTGGTCGTCGCGCTGGTGGCGCTCGATGCGCAGTTCCTTCAACAGTTCGGCGTTGTCCACATCCACTCCTGCTCAAACGGTCATGTTCCAGCCGACGGGGTGCATCATGGCCGCCAGACCGGGGTGCTGCCAGAGCATGGCATCAACCGTCGGCGGTGACAGCTGTCATCCGCGCCACGCCGCCTGGTGGACGACGAACGGGAAGGCGCGGGGTCGACACGCCGCGGCAACCGCCTGCTTGCGGCCATGCCCGGCCAAGCTTTGCTACGCTTGCGGACATGAACTATGCCATCGCCCCGCCCGCCATCCCCAGCCTGCCGATCGTCGGCTCCGACCGGCGCTTCCCGGTCCGCCGGGTGTTCTGCATCGGCCGCAACTATGCCGAACATGCGCGTGAAATGGGCGCCACGGTGGACAAGTCCGCGCCGATGTTCTTCTGCAAGCCGGCCGACGCGGTGGTCGCCGACGGCGCCGACGTGCCGTACCCGCAGGCCACGGCCGAGCTGCACCACGAAGTGGAGATGGTGGTGGCACTGGGCGCCGGCGGCCGCGACCTGGCCCCGGACCAGGCCGCCGGCCTGGTCTGGGGCTACGGCGTGGGGCTGGACCTGACCCGCCGCGACCTGCAGGCGCAGGCCAAGGCCAAGGGCCACCCGTGGGATGTGGCCAAGGGCTTCGACCACTCCGCACCGGTGTCCGCGCTGCGTCCGGTCGGCGCGGCGACGGTGGACGCGCAGACCGTGCTGCGGCTCGACGTGAACGGCGAGCCGCGCCAGCGGGCCACGCTGGGCGAGATGGTGCACGACGTGCCGCACATCCTGGCCGCGCTGTCCACGCTGTTCGAGCTGAAGGCCGGCGACCTGGTCTTCACCGGCACCCCCGCCGGGGTCGCCGCACTGCAGCGCGGCGACCGCTTCCATGCCGAACTGGTCGGCGTGGCGGAGCTGCAGGGCCGGATGGTCTGAGCTTCCACGAAGCCTTCATCTGTTCGCGCATACCTTGCCTCGTCGCGCTACATTCGGCGTGCCATACGGCACATCCAAGGGGAGTACCAGCAGCATGAGCATGCTCAGCGAATTCAAGGCCTTCGCCATGCGCGGCAATGTCATCGACCTGGCGGTCGGTGTAGTCATTGGCGGTGCCTTCGGCAAGATCGTCACTTCCCTGGTCGACCAGATCATCATGCCGCCGATCGGCTGGCTCACCGGCGGCATCGACTTCTCCGCCCTGAAGTGGGTGCTCAAGCCCGGCGACGACAGCGACCCGAAACACAAGGTCGCCGAGGTGGCGATCCAGTACGGCGCCTTCATCAACACGCTGATCCAGTTCCTGATCATCGCGTTCGCGATCTTCATGGTGATCAAGGCGATCAACAAGCTCAGCCGCAAGCAGGAAGAGGCGCCCGCCGCCCCGCCGGCCGACGTGGCCCTGCTCACCGAAATCCGCGACTTGCTGAAGAACAAGCCGTAATCCCTGCAGGATGCATGCGGCCACCCGTGACTTCTGGCCTAAGCGGCGCCGGCTCGTGACGCCATAATCGGGGTTTCCTCCGCGGAGTCCCCCGATGCGCCGTCTTCCCCTCACCCTGCTCGTCGCCGGCCTGCTGGCCAGCGGCATCGCCAGCGCCGCCACCACCACGATTCCCGCCGCGGCCGTAAAGACGGCCGAACAGCTGCGCGACCAGGCGCTGCACGACGACACCGCGTACCAGGTCACCGCCTCGCTGACCACCGAGGTCGGCGCGCGCCTGGCCGGCAGCGAAGCCGACCGCCGTGCGGTCGATTGGGCCGTGGCGAAGTTCAAGGAACTGGGTTACGACAAGGTCTATACCGAGCCGGTCACCTACCCGCAGTGGGTGCGCCGCAGCGAACACGCCGCCATCGTGGCGCCGTTCCCGCAGCCGCTGGCGGTCACCGCGCTGGGCTATTCGGCCGGCACGCCGAAGGGCGGGCTGAGTGCCGAGGTGGTGAGGTTCGACAGCCTCGACGCGCTGAAAGCGGCCGACCCGGCCGGCATCAAGGGCAGGATCGTCTACGTCGACTACCGCATGGAGCGCGCGAAGGACGGCCACGGCTACGGCATGGGCTCGGCGGTACGCGTGGCCGGCCCGGTGATCGCCGCGGAAAAGGGCGCCGCCGGCTACCTGCTGCGTTCGGCCGGCACTGACGCGCACGAGCGCGCGCCGCACACCGGCGTCACCGGCTTCCGCGACCCGGCCATGGCGATTCCCGCCGCCGCGCTGTCCAACCCCGACGCCGACCAGCTCACCCGCGTGCTCGCCTACGGCAAGCCGGTCACGCTGAAGCTCGACCTCGACTGCGGCGTGGTCGGCGAATACACCGGCGCCAACGTGATCGGCGAGATCACCGGTCGCAGGCACCCGGACCAGGTCGTCGCCATCGGCGGCCACCTCGACTCGTGGGACCTGGGCACCGGCGCGATCGACGACGCGGCCGGCGTGGCCATCGCGATGGCCGCCGGCAAGCTGATCCGCGAGCTGCCGCGGCGCCCCGACCGCACCATCCGCGTGATCGCCTTCGCCAACGAGGAGATGGGCCTGTGGGGCGGCCGCGCCTACGCCGAGAAGCACGCGAAGGACGTGGCCAAGTTCCAGCTCGGCACCGAGTCGGACTTCGGCGCCGGCCCGATCTGGCGCATGAGCGCCAGCGTGAAGCCCGAGGCGCGCGCGGCGATCGGCCAGATCGCCAAGGTGCTGGAACCGCTCGGCGTGGCCTACGACGCCACCCGCCCCGGCGGCGGCGGCTCGGACCTGTCGCAGATGCACGCCAAGGGCATGGCCGCGCTGTCGCTGACCCAGGACGGCACCAAGTACTTCGACTGGCACCACACCCCGAACGACACGCTGGACAAGATCGACCCGAAGGAGCTGGCGCAGAACGTGGCGGTGTACGCGGCGTTCTCCTACATGGCCGCCCAGGCCAAGGGCGACTTCGGCTCCGCGCCGGGTGCTTTCGCCCAGGACAGCGCCGGCGAGTAAGTCGGAACTTGCTCCCTCCCCTGCCTGCAGGGGAGGGCTGTGACCGAAGGGAATCCCTCTTGGGAGGGTGGGGTCGCTCTTAGCCGCAAGTCAAAAGCGAACCCCCTCCTGCCTCCCCCTGCAAGCAGGGGGAGGAGCAAACTCTCCTCACCTCGCGTAGTACGACCCCGACGCCACCAGCGGTTCGGGCACGCAGAACGTCTTCGGCCGCACGGTGATCGCGATCGGCACCAGCACCTGCTTCTCGACGCCGCCCACGCCGGCGCAGGAAGTGTCCGGCGGCAGCCGGTAGTGGATGATGCGCACGGTGTACTGCGGGCAGACGTCCGAACAGGGGTGATCGGCCACCACCGGCACGCCGCGGTAGCGGCCCACTTCCACTGTGGTATGCATCACGCTGGCCTTGTCCCAGGGCCTGGCGGCCCAGGCCTGCAGCGCGGCGGCGTCCATCGGCGCGGGTGTGCCGGCATGGGCGCAGGCGGCCACGCCGGCGATGGCGAATACGGTGGCGATCGCGGTCAGGCGGCGCATGTCCGCTCCTGCTATGACGGAGCGGCCAGCCTAGCCGCCGGCCGCCCGGCGCCGCAAGCTACTGCGCCGGCAACGCCTTGCCCGGGCGCTGGAAGCGCCGTTGCAACTCATCCATCCACAGGTAGATCACCGGCGTCAGGTACAGCGTGAGCACCTGCGAGAAGAGCAGGCCGCCGACCACGGCAAGGCCCAGCGAGCGGCGCACCTCGGCGCCGGCGCCGATGCCGAGCGCGATCGGCAAGGTGCCGGCCATCGCCGCCATGGTGGTCATCATGATCGGGCGGAAGCGCACGCGGCAGGCCTCGAAGATGGCCTGCGCCGGCACCATGCCTTCCTCGCGCTGCCGTTCCAGCGCGAAGTCGATCAGCATGATCGCGTTCTTCTTGACGATGCCGATCAGCATCACGATGCCGACGAAGGCGAACAGGTCCAGCGAGGCGTGGAAGATCACCAGGGTCAGCAGTGCGCCCACCGCCGCGGCCGGCAGGCCGGACAGGATGGTCAGTGGGTGGATGAAGCTCTCGTACAGGATGCCCAGCACCAGGTAGATCACGAACACCGCCAGCAGCAACAGCATGCCCATGCCCTGCAGGGATTCCTGGAACGCCTGCGCGGTGCCCTGCACACTGCCGCTGATGGTCGCCGGCAGGCCGAGCTTGCCCATCGCGCCGTCGATGCTGGCCACCGCGTCGCTGAGTGACACGCCGGGCGCCAGGTTGAACGACACCGTCACCGCCGGCAGCTGGCCCTGGTGGTTCACGGTCAGCGCCTGCGGCTCGCGGCTGAAGCTGGCTACCGCGCTGAGCGGCACCAGGTTGCCGTTGCTCGAGGTGACGTACAGCCGCGACAGCACCGCCGGGTCGTCCTGCAGCTTGCGCTCGACCTGCAGGATCACCCAGTACTGGGTGGCCGCACCGTAGATGGTGGAGACCTGGTTCTGGCCGAAGCCGATGCCCAGCGCAGTCTGCACCTGCGCCATGGTCAAGCCCAGCGGCGCCAGCCTGGCGCGGTCGACCTTGACCACGATCGAGGGACTGTTGAGGTCGAGGTCGTTGGTGACGTCCTCGAAGCCCGGCAGCGCGGCGAACGCGCGGGTCACCTTGCCGCTCCACTCGTACAGCTGGTCGAGGTTCACCGACTGCAGCGTGTACTGGTACTGCGCCTTGGACTGCCGCCCGCCGATCTGGATCGCCGGCGCGTTCTGGATATAGCTGCGGATGCCGGCCACCGTCGCCAGCTTCGGCCGCAGCTCCTGGATGATGCCGTCCGGACCGAGCTTGCGCTCGTGCGCCGGCTTCAGCAGCAGCAGGATCGAGCCGTTGTTGATGGTGGAGCGCGGGCCGCCGGCGCCCACGGTGGACATGTAGCCGGCGATGTTCGGGTCCTTCGCCACGATGTCGACCAGCTGCTGCTGGCGCGCCAGCATGCCCTCGAACGACACGTCCTCCGGCCCTTCCGTGTTGACGCGCAACTGGCCGTTGTCGCCGGCCGGGATGAAATCCTTCGGCGTCACGTAGAACAGCAGTGCGGTAGCCAGCAGGCTCGCGCCGAAGGCGGCCAGCACCAGCCGCGGGCGCTGCATGCACCAGCGCAGGCTGTCCGCGTAGCCGCGCTGCACGGCGGCGAAGCCGCGGTCGAAGCCGGCGACCAGCCAGTTCTTTCTCTGGTGGTCGTGCGCCTTGACGAAACGGCTGCACAGCATCGGCGTCAGCGTGATCGCGACGATGCCGGAGATCAGGATCGCCACGCTGATCACCACCGCGAACTCGTGGAACAGCCGGCCCACGATGCCGCCCATGAACATCACCGGGATGAACACCGCGATCAGCGACAGCGTCATCGAGAAGATGGTGAAGCCGACCTCGCCGGCGCCCTTCAGCGCCGCCTCGTACGGCGGCACGCCCGCTTCCATGTGGCGCACGATGTTCTCCAGCATCACGATCGCGTCGTCCACCACGAAGCCGACCGCCAGGGTCAGCGCCAGCAGCGAGAGGTTGTCCAGGCTGTAACCCAGCGCGTACATCACGCCGAACGTGCCCAGCACCGAGATCGGCAGCGCCACCGCCGGGATCAGCGTGGCGGACAGGTTGCCGAGGAACAGGTAGATCACGAACACCACCAGCGCGCCGGCCAGCAGCAGGGTGAATTGCACGTCGTCGACCGAATCGCGGATCGACTGCGAGCGGTCGTACAACGTGTCCAGCGTGATCGACGGCGGCAGTCCGGCGCGGAAGCCGGGCAGTACCGCCTTGATCCGGTCCACCGTGGCCACCGTGTTCGCGCCCGGCTGGCGCTGGATCGCCAGCACGATCGCCTGCTTGCCGTTGTACGAGCTGACGCGCTGGTCGTCCTGCACGCTGTCGCGCGCCTGGCCGATGTCGCCCACGTGCACCGGCGCGCCATTGCGGTACGCCACCACCACGTCGTTGTAGGCGGCCGCGCGCAGCAGCTGGCCATCGCTGCGGATCGGCAGCTGCTGGCGCCTGCCGTAGAGCGAGCCGGTGGACTGGTTGACGTTGGCATCGGCGATCGCGTTCTGCACCTGGTCGATGCCGATGCCGGCGGCGGCCAGCCGGTCCGGGTCCACGCTGATCCGCACCGCGTACTTCTGCGAGCCGTACACGTTCACCTGCGCCACGCCGTCGATCATCGACAGCTGCTGCGCCAGTTCGGTTTCCGCATACTCGCTGACCTGGGTCAGCGGCAGCGTGCTCGAGCCCATCGCCAGGAAAAGGATCGGCGCGTCGGCCGGGTTGACCTTGCGGAACGTGGGCGGCGTGGTCATTTCCCTCGGCAACTGGCGCAGCGCCGAGGAAATCGCCGACTGCACGTCCTGCGCCGCCGCGTCGATGTTGCGATCCAGTCCGAAGGTGAGCGTGATCGAGGTGGAGCCGAGCGCGCTGGTCGAGCTCATCGAGCTGATCCCGGCGATGGTCGACAGCCGGCCTTCCAGCGGTGTGGCCACCGCCGAGGCCATCGTCTCCGGCGAGGCGCCGGGCAGGCTGGCGCTGATGCTGATGGTGGGGAAGTCGACGTTCGGCAACTCGTTCACCGGCAGCCGCGGATAGGCGACGATGCCGAACACCAGCAACGCCGTCATCAGCAGCGTGGTCATCACCGGGCGGCGGATGCAGAGCTCGGGGATGTTCATGCGGTCAGCGCCTGACCGTGACGGCGCTGCCGTCGACCAGCAGCATCTGGCCTTCGGTGACCACCTGCTCGCCGGCCGCAAGGCCCTTGTCGATCACCGTGCGCCCGCTGCTGGTCGGACCGGGCGTGACATAGCGCTGGCGCACCTTGCCGTCGGCACCGAGCACGAACACGAAACTGCCGCTGCTGGAACTCTGCAGCGCCTGCACCGGCACGCTGACCACGCCGGCCAGGCGCGTGGTGGGCAGCGTCACCTGCACGAACTGGCCGGGGGTGAGCCGATGCTCGGCATTGTCGAAGCGCGCCTTCAGCACGATGGTGCCGGTGGCGGCGTCGACCGCGTTGTCGATGAATTCCAGCGTGCCGGACAGCGGCGCCGCCTGGTCGCCGGCGACGATCACCTGCACGGCGAGCGCGCCATGCTTCTGCGCATCGCGCACGGCCGGCAGGCTGTCCTCGGGAATGTTGAACGCCACGCGCACCGGCTCGACCTGGTTGAGCACCACGATGTCGGTACTGTCGGCGCTGATCTGCGCGCCCGGCCACACCAGCGGCGCGCCGGCGATGCCGTCGAACGGGGCGACGATGCGTGCGTAGTCGAGCTGGGTCTGCGCCAGTTCCTGCGCGGCCCGGTCGCTCTGCAGGGTGGCGCGGGCCACCGCCAGGTTGGCCTGGTACAGGTCGTAGTCCGCCTTGGAGACGAAGCCCCTGGCCAGCATGTCGGCGTAGCGGCGCTGGTCGGCCTGCGCCTTCTGCAGCAGCGCCTGATCACGTGCCACGTTGCCGCGCGCCTGGTCCAGCTGTGCCTGCAGCAGGCGCGGGTCGAGCTGCGCCAGCACGCTGCCCTTGCGCACCAGCGCGCCGGGCGTGAACGACAGCGACTGCAGCTGGCCGGAGACCCGCGCGCGCAGGCTCACCGTCGACCACGCCTCGACCCGGCCGACCAGCTTCAATGAAAGTTCGACGTCGCCGCGGGTGGCACTGGCCACCTCGACCGGCACCGCTGCCGGCGCCCTGGCGGCCTTGCTGTTGTCGCCGCTGCCGCGTCCGAAGTGCATGGCCAGGGCAATCGCCAGCAGGACGGCCAGCACAAGGACGATTTTTTTCCAGGACATGCGCGGGGGCTTCTCGATCTTCGCGCCACGCGTGGTGGCGGGGCAGGTTGTGCGCGGCCGGGGAAGCGCAAGGCCGATGACTATGCACCAAGCTTGTGACAACGCATGCGCGGACTTCAGGTTGACCCGCCCATGCCACGCCGGATTCACACTATGCCGCGGATCGCGCCGCGGATAGCCCCGACCAATGGCACTGGCCGGCGCCGCGGACGCGCATCAGGGCGTGCCGCCGTCGCCCTGCTCCAGCGCCTGCAGGTTGTCCTTGATCCGGCCGATCACCGCCAGCGCCTGCTGCAGCTCGTCGTGGTCGATGCCGCGGGTGGCATCCTTGCGCAGTTCGCGCGCGATGATCTCCATGTCACCCACGATCACCCGCGCCTGGTCGGTGACGTACAGCCGCCAGGCGCGGCGGTCCTTCGGATCGGCCCGGCGCTCGACGAAGCCGGCCGCCTGCAGCCGGTCGATCACCCGGCCCACCGCGATCGGCTCCATTTCCAGGAACTCGGCCAGCTCGGTTTGCCGCAGCCCCTCGCGGTGGTACAACACCTTGGTCGCACGCCATTGCGCGCGGGTCAGGCCGAATTTCACCGCGCGCCGGTCGAAGTGCTTGCGGAACAGCAAGGTCACGTCGCTGAGCAGATAGCCGAAGGAAATGTCTTCCGTTTTCGCCATGATCCGTTGCCACCCCGCCGCGCCCGAATGCCTGTCCGAAGCATAAGGTAAGCCGCCGACCCATGCCCATCCAGGTCATCAGCGCCGACATCACCCGCCTGACGGTGGACGCCATCGTCAACGCGGCCAACCCCGGCCTGCTCGGCGGCGGCGGGGTGGACGGCGCGATCCACCGCGCCGCCGGGCCGAGCCTGTTGCGAGCCTGCCGCGCGCTGCCGGAAACCGCCCCCGGCGTGCGCTGCCCCACCGGCGAAGCGCGTATCACGCCCGGCTTCGCGCTGCCCGCACGCTGGGTGATCCACACGGTGGGGCCGGTGTGGCATGGCGGCGACGACGGCGAAGCCGAACTGCTGGCGCGCTGCCATCGCAACGCGCTGCGCCTGCTGCGCGAGCAGGAACTGCACACGATCGCATTCCCGGCGATCAGCTGCGGCGTCTACGGCTACCCGGCCGCACAGGCCGCCGCGGTGGCGGTGGCCACGCTGCGCGACATGCTGGCCGACGCGGACGACATCGAGGTGACGCTGTGCTGTTTCAGCGACGCCATGCGCGCGGTGTTCCAGCAGGCACTGGTGGCGTAGGGCGGGCACGGCCCGCCGTCCCCGATCGCGCCGGAAACAAGCCGGCGGGCATTGCCCGCCCTACAGCGTGAGCCGCTCAGTGCAGCTTGAACGGATACAGCGGCGCCAGCCCGGAATTTTCATCAGCCGCATCCGCGGCACGCCAGGCGAAGCCGCGCTTGAACGCTTCGGCCAGGTTCGCGCCGGCATCGTGTGACGGCGCGGCCGCGTAGTGGCGTTGCTGCAGGACGTCGATCGCCGCGCGCTGCGCCGCGTCGTCCAGCGCCGCCGACAGCTCGCCCAGGTGCTGGATCGTCGGCCGCTCCGCGCGCGCCCAGGCCAGCAAGGTGCGCACCTGCGCGGCCGGATCGCTGCCGCGCGCCGCCGCCAGAAAGGCCAGTTGGCTGCTGCGCGCCGAGGTGCGCGCCGCGGCCGGCGGCGTCACCGACGACGCGCGCCGGCGCCGTTGCCACAGCCACCAGGCCAGCACGCTGAGCAGCCACAGGCCGAGGCTGGCCAGCGCGATCCAGCGCCACGGCACGACCGACCGTGCGACGGCCGCCCCCCCCGGCGCGGCAGCCTCGCCCGGCGCAGCCGCCGTTGCGGCGGGCGGTGGCGCGGTCGCAGCACCGATCGCCGGCAGCACGGTGACGCTGTGCGCGGGGATCTGCGCCACTTCCATGCTGTCGGTCAGCACGTTCCACCACTTCAGCGTGGTGGCGGGAAGGGTCAGCGTGCCGGCGCGCTCAGGCACGATCGCGAACGACTGCTGGCGCCGGCCGATGATCCACTGGCCGTCCTGGCGGTTGCCGGTGACCGGCTTGTCCGGGTACACCGTGGCGCCGTCCAGCGGCGGCAGGCTCAGCGCCGGCAGCGCCTCGTACGAGAGGCCGCTGGCCTGCAGGTTCATGGTCAGGTTGAGCGGCTGGCCGACCCGCGGCGGCGTGTCCTGCGCAGTGGGCCAGCCGTCCAGGCTCAGGCTCAGCTGGCGCGCCGGCAGCCACGCGCTGCCGCCCCAGTCGGCAGGCGCCGGCTTCACCTCGATGCTCTGCGCCGGCGCGCTGGCGCTGACCGGCACGGTGGCGCCGAAGAAGCTGTTGGGGTCGCGCGGGTCGGCCGCCTCGCCCTGGAAATCCACCGGAGGGATCTCGATCCGGCCGGCGTGCTGCGGGATCAGCGCGTAACGCTGCTCCAGCACGTGGTAGGTGCGGCCGCCGCGTTCGGCGTCGTAGTTCAGGCCCTTGCCCAACGCACTGATTTCCGCGCCGTCGACCTGCGGCGGCGGCGGCGCGTCGCCGCCGATGCGGTTGGCGTAGTACAGGCGCACCACGTAGGTCAGCTGCTGGCCGACGTAGCCATGTGCGGGTTCGACCTGCGATTCCATGAAGACGTCGCGCTGGGTGGCGGCGGCCGCGGCCGGGTCCGGTGCGGTTACGGTGAGCTGCAGCGGCGCGGTGCGGCCTCCGGCCACGCTCAGCGCGGGGATCTGCAGCACACCGACATGGCGCGGCCGCAACGCCACGCCAAAGGTCAGCTCGGAACTGGCCTGGCCGTTGACCACGCTGAGGCTGCTGTTCTGCGAGGTGCCGAGCAACTGGAAATCCTGGTTCAGCGCGCGCAGGTCGGGCGCCGCGACGCCGCCGGTGCTGTCTGCCACGCGCACGTTGAGCGTCACCGTTTCGCCCAGTTGCACGTGGTCGCGGTCCAGCGTGGCGGTCACCTCGGCGGCGCCGGCCAGCGCCGGCACCAGCGCCAGCATCAGCAAACACCTGCTCATGACATGTCGGAACATCACGGCTGTTGCTCCTCGCTCGGCGCGCCGCCGTGGCGCTGCTGGTATTCCAGTGCGAACTTGCGCCGCAGCAGCGCGCCGGGATCGTCCGGCACGCGCTGCAGGGCGTGGCGCAGGTCGGCCGGCAGTTTCGCCTGCGGGTCGTCCTTGCCCAGCGTGCCGAGCTGGTGCTCGGCCTGGCGATCACCCGGTTTGGCCAGCGCCGCGTCCATCTGCTGCTTCAGTGCCTGTTGCGCCTGCGCGGCCTGCTCCTTCTGTTCGGCTTGCTGCTGCGCGGTTTGCGGCTGGGACTGGTCGGCACCGCCCTGCTCGGACTTGCCTTGCGGCGACTCGTTTTTGCCGGATGGCTCCTGCGCCTGCGACTTGCCATCCCGGCCCTGCTGGCCGGATGGCTTGGCGTCGTCCGCCGCGGACGACTGATCCTTCGCCTCCTGCCTGCCGCTCTTGCCCTGCTCGCCCTGCGACGACTGGTTCTGTTTGCCGCCGTGGCCCTCGTGTTCCTTCTGGTCCGACGGCTGCTGTTGCTGCCGGCGCAACCAGTCCTCCACCGCCTGGCGGTTCGCCTTCGCGTCGGCGTTGGCCGGGTCGAGTTGCAGTGCACGATCGTAGGCCGCGAGCGCCTGCTGGTATTCGCCCTGCTTCGCCAGCGCGTTGCCGAGGTTGTACGCCGCTTCGCCGCCGGGCGCCTGCTGCAAGGCCTGCGCCGCGGCCGCGTAGTCGCCGGCGCGATACGCCGCGGCGCCACGCCAGGCCGGATCGCGCGCGAGCTGCTGCGCCTGCTTCGCGTCGCCCGCCTGCAAGGCCTGCGCGGCCTGCTGGTCGCGACGCTGCCACAGGTCCTGCCACGTCGTCGCCGCGACCGTGCCCGGCCACAGCGGCAACACGACCAGCGGCAGCAACAGCAGCCAGCCGCGGCGGAACGCCAGTGCCACGATCGGCAGCAGCGGCAGCAGCAGCCACGCACCGCGATCCTGCCAGGCGTCGCCGCGCTCCCCGTCGGCCAGCGTGGCCTTCGTGCGGCGCAGTTGCGCATGCAGCGCCTCGACGTCGCGCTGGTCCGCGCTCATCGCCACGTAGCGGCCACCGCCGGCCGCGGCCAGCGCCGCCAGCGCGGCGTCGTCGCGACGGGCCAGCAGCATGTCGCCTTGCGCATCGCGCAGGAAGCCGCCGTCGGGCAACGGTACCGGACCGCCCTGCGGCGTGCCCACGCCAAGCACCGAGACATGCACGCCGTCGGCGTCAGCCTTGCGCGCGGCGGCCTCGGCGGCCGCGTCGACCTGGTCGGTGATCAGCACCAGCGAACCGCCGCCGGCCTTGCCGCCCTGGATCAGCGCCACGCCGCGCTCGATCGCCGCCGCCGCGTTGTCGCCGTCGACCGGCATGGTGTCCGGCGCCATCGCCGCGAGCAGGTCGTCGAGGCTGTGCGCATCGGAAGTCAGCGGCGCCACCACGAACGCCTCGCCGGCGTAGCCGATCAGCGCGTTGAGGCCGTCCTGGTTGGCGTGCAGCAGGTCGCGCGCCTTGTAGCGCGCGCGGTCGAGCCGGCTCGGCGCCACGTCGCGCGCCAGCATGCGCTGCGACAGCGAGATCGCCACCACCTGCGCCGCGCGGCTGGCGTACAACGGCTGCTCGACCCGGCTCCAGGTCGGCCCGGCCAGGGCCAGCGCGCACAGCGTCCAGCCCAGCGCGAACAGCCACAGCGGCAGGCGGCGATGGCCGGCGCGCCCGTGCAGCAGGTGCGGCAGCAGTTCGGCGTCGACCAGCCGCGACAGTTCGACCTGCGCGAGATCGCGGCGCGCGCCCAGCCAGCCCAGCAACGGCAGCCCCAGCAGGGCCAGCAGCCACCACGGCCGCAGGAAATGGAATTGCTGCAGCAGCTCGCTCATGCCGGCAGCTCCCGCCTGCGCGCGAAGCGGCGCGGCACGATCACCAGCAACAGCAGCGCGATCGCGGCCAGCAACGGCCAGCGGAACAGTTCGTGCCGCGGCCGCAGGCTGGGGCCGCGTTGCGGCATCGGTTCGAGTGCATCGATCGCGCGATACGCGTCGGCCAGCTCGCCGCTGTCGGTGGCGCGGAAGAAGCGCCCGCCGGTCTCGCTGGCGATGTCGGTGAGCATGTCCGCATCGAGGTCGGCCGAGGGATTGACCAGCTGGCTGCCGAAGAAACCGGGGATGCGCATGCGTGTGGCGCCGATGCCGATGGTGTAGATGCGCACGCCGGCCGCCTTCGCCGCGCGCGCCGCGTCGCGCGGCGCGATGCTGCCGGCGTTGTTGACGCCGTCGGTGAGCAGCACCAGCACGCGCGCCTGCTCGGGCAGCGCGGCCAGCCGCTTCACCGCCACCGCGATGGCGTCGCCGATCGCCGTCTCGGTGCCGGCCAGGCCCACCACGGCGCCCCGCAGTTGCGCGCGCACCGCGCTCAGGTCGTAGGTCAGCGGCGTCACCAGGAAGGCCTGGCTGCCGAACAGGATCAGCCCCATCTCGTCGCCGCTGCGGCGGCTGATGAAGTCGCCGGCGATCGCCTCGACCGCGCCGAAACGGCTGACGTCCCGGCCGGCCAGCTGCATGTCGTCGGTGCGCATGCTGCCGGACAGGTCCACCGCCAGCATCAGCGCGCGTCCGCTGCGCTGCTGCGCCTGCGGTGGCCCGACCCACTGCGGTCGCGCCGCCGCCGCCAGCAGGCACAGCCAGGCCAGCGCCAGCAGCCACGACGTGGCGCCGCGAGCGCGGGTGCCGGCGACGGTGGCCAGCCGCACACCCGGCTGCGGCAAATGCAGCGCCTGCCCTGGCGCAGCCGGACGCAGCCAGCGGCGCAGCAGCCACGGCAGCGGCAGCAGCACGATCACCCACGGCCAGGCGAATTCAGGCATCGGCGTGCTCCGTCGCTACCGACTTCCAGCTTGCCGGCTTCAGCGCCAACTGCAGCCAGCAGCGCACGGCGGCGACCGCGGCGGCGTGATCGAGCGCAGCGGGCGGGCGGTAGATCTGCTGCTCCAGCGCCAGCAGCTGTTCCAGCGTGGCGGCATCGACCGGCATTCGCGCCAGTGTCTGCCGCCAGGCGTCGCCGCGCTGCCGCACGGCCGCCGCATCGTGCCGACGCGCCACCCGGCGCAGCAACTGGTGCAGCGCGCTCGCCAACGCAACTCCATTGCCGTCGTGCTGATGCTGCCGTGCGAGCCGATCGAGTTCGCCGAGCACCAGTCGGCGTTGGTGGAGCGCGCGGCGATGCCGTCGCCACCACCAGATGCCGGCCAGCACTGCCGCCAACAGCAGCACGGCGAGCAGCCACCAGCCCGGCGCCGGCGGCCACCAGGACGGCTCGGGCGGCAAGTGTATGTCGCGCAGCTGCGGGCCGGGCGACGGCGCGGGCCGAGCAGACATCATCGCGCCGACCTCCGTGCGCCGAGCAGGCCGCTGACCGCATCGAACGCATCGGCGGCGGTGTCGATGCTGTTCCAGCGCAGGCCGAGCGACTGCGCCAGCTCGCCCAGCCGGGCCGGACCGGCACCCAGCGCACGCTGAAAATCGCTGCGCTGGCGCTCGGACTGCAGCAGCACTTCGCAGCGTTCGCCGGCATGCTCAAGCGGATAGCGGCCCGGCGGCGCCGGCGCCAGTTCCAGCGCATCGGCCACGACCAGCACGCTGATCCCGGCATGCCTGCCGAGGTCGAGCAAGCGCTGTCGCGCCGCGGCGTCGCAGCTGAAGCCGTCGCTGACCAGCAGCACGCGGCTGGCGCCGTGCAGCACGCGGCCGGCGCGGACCAGCGCGTCGGACAGCGGCTCGATCCGGTCGGATACCGGTTGTGCATCCCATTCGGCCAGCGCGCCGCACACCGCCAGCGCGCCGCGCGGGCCGGCCTGCGGCCGCAGCAGCTGCTCGGCTTGGCCGAACGCCATCACCCCGACCCGCTCGCCGGCCCGCACGGCATACCACGCGGCGGCGGCAGCAGCACGCGCCGCCTGCACCGACTTGAAGCGCACGCGAGTGCCGAAACGCATGCTGGCGTGCGTGTCGAGCAGGATCAGCAGGCAGCCTTCGCGATCTTCCTGGAACAGCTTGGTGTGCAGCTTGCCGCTGCGCGCGGTGAGCCGCCAGTCGAGCCGGCGCACGTCATCGCCGGCCTGGTACACGCGCGACTCGGCGTAATCCATGCCGCGGCCGTATAGACGGCTGGACTGCTGGCCGCTGCGTGCGGCACGGCTGAGCAGCGGCGCCAGGCGCACGCGACCGACCCGCGCGCGCAGCGCGATCAGCTCGGCCAGCGCGACCCGGCTGCGGCCGTCGCCGTCGGCGCGAAATGACACGGCGGCGTTCACGGCAGCGGCACGAGATCCAGCAGGCGGTCGATCACCTGGTCGGGCCGCACGCCCTCGGCTTCCGCCTCGTAGCTGAGCAGCACGCGGTGGCGCAGCACTTCGTGGGCGATCGCGTGCACGTCTTCCGGCAACACGTAATCGCGGCCGGCCAGCCACGCCTGCGCGCGCGAGCAGCGGTCCAGCGCGATGGTGGCGCGCGGACTGCCGCCCCAGGCGATCCAGCGTTTCAGCTCGGCTCCATAGCGACCGGCGTCGCGGGTGGCCAGCACCAGCTGGGTCAGGTATTCCTCCAGCGCCGGCGCCATGTGCACCGCCATCGCCGCATCGCGCGCGGCGAACACGTCGGCCTGGCTGAGCAAGGCCGGCGATGTCGCGACCGGATGCGCGCGGCGGCTGGCCTGTTCGCGCGCCAGCTTGAGGATCGCCAGCTCGGCGGCGGCGTCCGGATAGCCGATCGTCACGTGCATCAGGAAGCGGTCGAGCTGGGCCTCCGGCAGGGTGAAGGTGCCTTCCTGCTCGATCGGGTTCTGCGTCGCCATCACCATGAACAGCTCGGGCAGCGGCCAGGTGCGGCGGCCGACGGTGATCTGCTGCTCGGCCATCGCCTCCAGCAGCGCGGACTGCACCTTGGCCGGCGCGCGGTTGATCTCGTCGGCCAGGACGATGTTGTGGAACAGCGGGCCACGCTCGAACTCGAAACTGCCCGACTGCGGGCGGAACACGTCGGTGCCGGTGAGGTCGGCCGGCAGCAGGTCGGGGGTGAACTGCACGCGGTGGAAGTCCGCCTCGATGCGCGCCGCCAGCGCCTTCACCGCGGTGGTCTTGGCCAGGCCGGGCGCGCCCTCGACCAGCAGGTGGCCATCGGCGAGCAGGGCCACCAGCAGGCAGTCGATCAGGTGCGGCTGGCCGATGATGCACTGCTGCAGGTCGCCGCGCAGTTGCGCGAAGGATTGCTGCAGGCGGCTCGGTGACGCGGTTTCGGGCATGTCCATGGGCGGGTTCCGTTCTTGGCGTGACAGCGGCGCGACCCGGGCGCAACAGGGCCGGATGGCGTGCTTCAGACCATCGACGGCCCGGGAAGTTTAATCGGCTGCGGCAGCTTGCCGGCATCCATGAAAAAAGAGGCGGCCGAAGCCGCCTCTTTCATCTTGCCGTCAGTCGCGATTACTGCAACGTATCACTGAGGATGCGCGGCGTCACGAAGATCAGCAGCTCGGCCTTGGTGTTGACCCGCGAGTTGCTGCGGAACAACGCGCCGATGCCGGGGATGTCGCCCAGGCCGGGCACCTTGGTCATGGTGTTGGACTTGTTGATCTCGTAGATGCCGCCCAGCACCACGGTCTGCCCGTTGTCGACCAGCACCGAGGTGTTGATCTCGCGGGTGTCGATGGTCGGGATCTTGCCGCTTCCCGGCGCATCCACGTAACCGGCCAGCGCGTCCTTCTTGACGTTGATCATCAGGTAGACGCGGTTGTCGGCGGTGATCGTCGGAGTCACCTTCAGTTCCAGCACGGCGTCCTTGAACTGCACCGTGGCGGTACCGCTGCCGGCACCGCTGCCGGCGCTGTTCTGGAACGTGACGTAGCCGATTTCCTGGCCCTGGCGGATCACCGCTTCCTGCTGGTTCGCGGTGATCACGCGCGGACTGGAGATCACCTCGCCACGGCCTTCGGTCTGCGCGGCGGACAGTTCCAGGTCGATCGCGTAGTTGGCGCCGAGGATGGCCAGGCCGAAGCTGCCACCCTTCAAGGTCGTGGGCAGGTTCACGTTGAGACCGCCGGAGCCCACGGTCGAGGGTGCCGTGTTGCTGCCGATGGTGTTGCCCAATGCACCGCCAAGCTGCAGCACCTGTCCGCTGGGATTGGTCTGCTTGCCGCTGACGCCGAACTTCGCGCCCAGCTCGCGGGTGAAGTCGTCGGTGGCAACCACGATGCGCGACTCGATCAGCACCTGCTGCACCGGCTTGTCCAGCACCGCGATCAGGTCGCGCAGTTGCCTGATCTTCTCCGGCGTGTCGTTGAGCAGCAGCGTGTTGGTGCGCTCGTCGAACGACACGCTGCCGCGCGGCGACAGGAAGCCGCGCTGCTGGTTGGCACCGCCGCTGCCGCCGCCGCCCTGCATGCTGCCGGTGGTCAGCAGCTTGGCGATGTCGGACGCCTTGCCGTAGCTGATCGGCACGTAGTCGGTGACCAGCTCGGCGGTGTCCTGCGCCTTCAGCTTGGCATCGGCGAGGTCCTGTTCGTACTTGGCCAGCTCGGCCTGCGGCGCCACCCACACCACGTTGCCGTTGCGGCGCTTGTCCAAGCTCTTCGCGCGCAGGATCACGTCCAGCGCCTGATCCCACGGCACGTTGACCAGGCGCAGAGTGACGCTGCCGCCGACGCTGTCGGAGGCGACCAGGTTGAGGCCGGAAATGTCGGCGATCAGCTGCAGCGCCGAGCGCACCGGAATGTCCTGGAAGTTGAAGGTGACGCGCTTGCCGTTGTAGCTCGGTTCCTGGCCCAGCCTGGCCAGCTTGGCGTCCCTGGTGGCGTCGGCCTTCTTCGGCGCAACCTCGACCACGTACTGGTCGGCGGTCTGGTAGGCCGAGGTCTCGACGTCGCCCTTGACCGCGATTTCCATGCGCGCACCGCCGCCGTTGCCGGCACGGGTGACGATGGACTGCACCGGCGTGGCGAAGTCCAGCGTATCCAGGCGCTGGGCGAGGTTGGCCGGCAGGTTCGCGTGATCGATGGTGACCAGCACCTTGTCGCCCTTGCGGGTCATCTCGGCGTTCGCGCCGCTGCCGCTGAAGTTGATCAGCACGCGGCCTTCGCCGTTCGGACCGCGGCGGAAGTCGATGTTGGAGATGGCCGGGCCGTTCGACGACGACGGCAGCGCCTTGGTCGGGTCGATCGTGGCCGCGGTGGTCACCGACTGGTCCGTGCTGCCGTTGTTGACGGTCAGCACCAGGCTGTTGCCCTCGACGCGCGAGCGGTAGCTCGACTCGCGCATCAGCTCGACCACCACGCGGGTGCGGCCGCCGGCCGATACCGCGGACACGCCGGAGGTCGAACCCTTGCCGACGTCCAGGTGGCGCGGAGCCGCGTTGGCGGTATCGGCGAAGTCGACCGCGATGCGCGGCGGGTTGCCGGTGGTGAAGATCTTCGGCTGCGGCACCGGACCGTCGCCGAAGTCCATGTGCAGCTCGACGCTGCCGCCGGGCAAGGCGTCGTAGCTGATGTTCTTCAGCGTGGTGGTGGCCGCCATCGCGGCGCTGGCCCAGGCGGTACCGGCGATCAGCAGGCCCATCAGCATGTAACGGCTCGCATGGCGCATGACACGGCCCCGGACGGATTGGATTTGGTTGGTCATTGCATCAGCCCCTGTATTTCCTATTTCGCATCGAGCGCGATGCTGGCGGGACGTTCCATCCAGCCACCATTACCGTTGGACACCAGCTCGACCAGGTCGATGTGGTCCTCGCTGATGGCGGTGACATGCCCGTAGTTCTGTCCCATGTACTCGTTGACATGGACGCGATGGATCACGCCGCCCGGGTCCTTGACCAGCACTTCCATGCCCGCACCGGTACCGACCGTGCCGACCATCTTCAGGCTGTCCAGCGCAAACAGCTCCAGCGGCTGCTTGGCGCGGTTGGCGTCCGGCCGCGGACCGCTGGTGGCGGCGCTGTTCTCCAGCTCGGCCGTGCTCGGGCTGAACGGATCGCGCCGGTCCTGGTCGTCGTACTTGAATGTCTCGAACGTCTTGATCACCGGCAGCGGCTGGATCGGCGCGCCCTTCTTGGCCTTCTCCTGGGCAACCCAGGTGCGCAGGTCGGACATGCCGCGGGTGCAGCCGGCCAGCACCAGCGCGGCGGCGAGTATCAGCAGCAGGCGCATCACATGGGCCGGCCTGGTGGCAGTCAGCTTGTTCATCATTTTGCTCCCCCCGCCTTCTTGCCGGCGCCAGTGGCGGAGCTCTCTTCGTCGTCAAGGTAACGGTAGGTCTTCACCGTGCCCTGCAGCACCAGCTGGCCATTGGCGGGACCGTCCTTGCCCGCCGCCTTCGGCGTCAGCGAGACGTCGTGCAGGGTCAGGATGACGACTCGCGGCAACGAGGCCACGCCGCTGATGAAGGTGCCGAACTGGTGGTAGGTGCCGGTGAAGCGCAACGCGATCGGCTTTTCCGCGTAGAAGTCCTTGGGCGTTTCCGGGCCGGGCTGGAACAGGTCGCTCTCCAGGCCGGCCGCCTGCGCGGTCTGCGAGATGTCGACCAGCAGCTCGGGCATCTCGGTCTTGCTGGGCAGCTGGCGCAGCAGCTGGCGCAGCATGTCCTGCATCTCGTCGAGCTGCTGTTGCAGCGCTTCCAGGTTGACCGACTTGGCCTGCTTCTGGGAGAACTCCTGCTTGAGCTGGTTCTCCTTGCCGGCCAGCGTGTTCAGGCTGTCCTGCTGGTCGCTGACGAAGAAGTACCAGCCGAACAGCAACACGAAGCCGAACAGCAGCACGGTGAAGAAGATCTTGACCGTCTGCGGCCAGCCGCCGACGTTGTTGCGGTCGAGGTTCTGGAGGTCGTTGAAGAAGCTCATGATCCGACGCCTCCCTTGGCAGCTGGCGCACTCGCCGGCTTGGCTTCCACGGCGGCTGCCGCCGCAGGCGGGGTGGCCACCGCCTGGGCTGCCGTACCGGGTGCCGCCGGAACCGCCGCGGCAGGAGCGGCGCTGGAGCCGGCGGCGGACGGCAGTACCGGCGTCTTGCCGTCGACCTCGTCCGTCTTCGGCTTGCTCAGCAGCACGTTCAAGCCGAACTGGTAGGGCATGCGGGTGGCGTTATGGGTGTTCTCGGTCTTGCGCAGGTCGGCATGCCCCATCCACGGCGAGCGCTCGATGTTGCGCATGTACTCGGCGACGCTGGCGTTGGACTGCGCCACGCCGTCGAGCGACATCGACTGGCCGCCCTGCTTCAGCGCGGTCAGTCGCGCGCTGGTGGGAATCGTCTTCACCAGTTCGTCGAACAGATGCACCATCTGCGAACGATCGGCCTGCAACTGCTCGATGATCTGCTTGCGTGCCAGCAGGTGCTCGCGCACCTTCTCCAGGTCCTTGATCTTGGCGATGCGCACGTCGAGCTGCTTGATCTCGGTCTGCAGGTAGGCGTTGCGCTCGTTCTGGTTGTCGATGCGCTGGTCCATCCAGAACACCCACAGCAGCAATACGCCCAACCCCGCCACGAAGGCGGCGACGAGCTGCATGTAGAACTCGCGCTCGCGTTGCTTGCGCCGTTCGGCGCGCCACGGAAGTAGGTTGACGTGTGCCATCAGTCGAAGCTCCTCAGGGCGAGGCCGACCGCAATCATCAACGCGGGGGCGTCCTGCGCCAGCGACTGTGCCTGCACCCGCGGCGACAACGCCATGCGGGCCAGCGGATTGGCGATGACGCACGGCACGCCGAGCTGCTCCTCCAGCATCGGACCGAGCCCCTCGATCGAGGCGCAGCCGCCGGCCAGCACCACCTGGTCGACCTTGCTGTATTCGCTGCCGGCAAAGAAGAACTGCAGCAAGCGGCTGATCTGCTGGATCAGCGACTCCTTGAACGGCTCCAGCGCCTCGGTCTCGTAGGATTCGGGCAGGCCGCCCTTGCGCTTGGCGCGGCCGGCTTCCTCGTAGGAAAGCCCGAAGCGGCGCATGATCTCGTCGGTGAGCTGCTTGCCGCCGAAGACCTGCTCGCGCGAGTAGATCGTGCGCTGGTTGCGCAGCACCGACAGCGTGGTCATGGTGGCACCGATGTCGACCACCGCCACCAGCGCGTCGCGGCTCACGTTGAGCTGGTCGGCGATCATCGCGAAGGCGTTTTCCATGGCGAACGCCTCGACGTCGATCACCGCAGCGGTGAGCCCGCCGAGGTCCAGCGCGGCCACGCGCATGTCGACGTTCTCGGTGCGCGACGCGGCGAGCAGCACGTTGTTCATGTCGGGGTTGTCGCGCACCGGGCCGAGCACCTCGTAGTCGAGGCTGACTTCGTCGATCGGATACGGGATGTACTGGTTCGCCTCGACCTGGATCTGGCCTTCCAGGTCGTCATCGGAAAGATCGGCGTTCATCGGAATGATGCGCGTGATCACGGCCGACCCGGCCACCGCGGCGGCGGCGTGCTTGAGCTTGGAGCCCGAGCGCGCCAGCGCGCGACGGATCGCGTCACCCACCGCCTCGACCTCGACGATGTTCTTTTCGACCACGGCGTTCGGCGGCAACGGCTCGACCGCGTAATGTTCCACGCGATAACGCCCGCCCGCCTGACTGAGCTGCAGCAGCTTGACGGCAGTCGAACTGATGTCGACACCAATCAGCGCCGGCTTCTTCGGTGTAAAGAGCCCCACGGTGTTTCCCCCTTGCCGCTGACGCCCGTAGCCAGAATCCTGGCGGGGTACGCGATGGCATTAAATCGAAAAAATAACGCAATGGCAACGGTCTACGGGAACTTTCTCAAGTAATTGGCGTGATGCCCACCACATTTATTACGGAAACCCCATTGGCCTGACCCTTGCTTTGCGGGCCGGCTTTTGCATTCGGTCGACCGCTCCTCATGTCAGGAATACTCCTACATCTATACTCTGTCATGTTTTGACTCAGGTCTCGCTATCCCCCCACCATGCAAATTTTCAAACGCTTGCTGCGCTGGGCGCTGGTCCTGGCCTTTTCCGGTTTGCTCCTGGCAGTTGTCGCGGTGGGTGTGGCGTACTGGCTGATCGCCCCGAGACTTCCCTCGGTGGCCGAACTGAAGAACTATCCGATGCAGGTGCCGCTGCGCGTGCTGAGCGCCGACGGCAAGCTGATCGCGAGTTTCGGCGAGACCCGGCGCATCCCGGTGGACATCGGGAGAGTGCCGGACCGGCTCAAGCATGCCGTGCTGTCGGCCGAGGATGCGGACTTCTACCACCACCCCGGGGTGGACTGGCACGGCATCGCGCGCGCCGGCTGGCATGTGCTGGTGACCGGCGGCGACAAGGGCCCGGGCGGCTCCACCATCACCCAGCAGGTGGCCCGCAACTTCTTCCTCAGCCCCGAGAAGCTCTATTCGCGCAAGCTCACCGAGATCTTCATCGCGCTGCGCATCGAGCACGAACTGACCAAGGACCAGATCCTCGAGCTTTACCTCAACAAGATGTTCCTCGGCCACCGCTCGTACGGCGTGGCTGCGGCCGCCGAGTACTACTACGGCAAGACGCTGGACCAGCTGACCGTGGCCGAATGCGCGCTGATCGCCTCCACCTTCCAGCTGCCGTCGGTAGTCAACCCGATCAACGGGCAGAAACGCGCGATCGCCCGGCGCAACTGGGTGCTGGGCGAGATGCTGCGGCACGGCTACATCAACAAGGCCGTGTACGAGCAGGCGATCGCCGAGCCGAACCGGGCCTACCCGCACGAGCAGCCGATCGAGGTGGACGCACCCTACCTGGCCGAGATGGTGCGCCGGCAGGTGCTCGACCGCTTCGGCAACGACGCGCTGACCGAGGGCTACGTGGTCAGGACCACGCTGCAGAGCAGCCGCCAGCAGGCCGCCGTGGAAGCGCTGCGCGACGGGCTGGTCGCCTATGACCGCCGGCATGGCTGGCGCGGACCGGAAGCGCACCAGGACCTGCCGGCCAACGCCGGCGACGCGGACCTCGATGCCCTGCTGTCCGCCTACACCAGCGTTTCCGGCATGCAACCGGGCGTCGTCACCGCCAGCAACGCAACGCAGGCCACGGTCTACCTGTCCAGCCGCGAAAGCGTGATCCTCGATCTGGCCGCGGTCAGCTGGGCGCGCCCGCACATCAACGACGACCGTGTCGGCGCGGCGCCGACCCGCGTCGACGGCGTGCTCAAGCGCGGCGACATCATCCGGCTGGCACGCGACGACAAGGGCGAGTGGCAGCTGGCACAGATCCCTGCCGCGCAGGCCGCACTGGCCTCGATCGCGCCGGAGGACGGCTCGATCCAGGCGCTGGTCGGTGGCTTCAACTTCGTGCGCAGCAAGTTCAACCGGGCCGTGATGGCGGCGCGCCAGCCCGGCTCCGCCTTCAAGCCGTATCTGTATTCGGCAGCGTTCGAGCGCGGCTTCACCCCGGCCTCGATCATCAACGACGCGCCGCTCGCCCTGCCCGATCCGTCGCGTCCGAACGGCATCTGGACGCCCTCCAACGACGATGACAAGTTCGCCGGGCCGATGCGCCTGCGCGAAGCGCTGGTGCAGTCGAAGAACCTGGTCTCGGTGCGCCTGCTGGACGCCATCGGCGTGCGCTACATGCGCGAATACGCCACCCGCTTCGGCTTCTCGCAGGATGCGATCCCGGCCAACCTGTCGATGGCACTGGGCACCGCCTCGGTGTCGCCGATGGGCATGGCCCGCGGCTTCGCGGTGTTCGCCAACGGCGGCTACCTGGTCACGCCGTACTTCATCCACGAGATCGACGACCGCAACGGCAAGCCGGTGTACGTGGCCAACCCCGCGCGCGCCTGCCGCAACTGCCAGGAGCGCCTGCTCGACACGCGGCCGCCCGGGCCGCCGCCGCCCGAGATGAACCCTGCGCCCGCCAACCGCCTGGCCGGCGCCTCGTCCAGCGCACCCGCCGAACCCAGCAGCGTCGACGGTATCGGCGACGCGGTGCTGCCGGCCGACGCGCACGGCGAAGGCACGCACCCGCCGGTACTCGCGCCGCGCGTGATCGAGGCGCGCAACGACTATCTGGTGACCTCGCTGATGAAGGACGTGATCCTGCGCGGCACCGGCTCGGCCGCGCGAGCCCTCGGGCGTGACGACCTGGCCGGCAAGACCGGCTCCACCAACGACCACCGCGACGCCTGGTTCGCCGGCTTCGACGGCGAGCTGTCGACCGCCGTGTGGGTGGGCTTCGACGACTACAGCTCGCTCGGCCGCGGCGAGTTCGGCGCCAAGGCCGCGCTGCCGATCTGGATGTCCTACATGGGCAGCGCGCTGAAGGGCCAGCCGTCGAGCACGTTGCCGATGCCGCCGGGAATCAGTACGGTATGGATCGACCGCAACAGCGGCCTGCCCGCGTCGTCTGACGACCCGGACGGCATCAACGAGATATTGAAGGTGGAAGACGTCGACCGGCTGCGCAGCCAGGCCGCCCAGCAGAAGGAGCAGGACCAGCAGCACGCCTACGACATCTTCTGAGGTGCTGCCGGCTACCGATCGTTGAGGAGCGTGCCATGTCCCGAGGCGAACACCACCGCATCCATGCGCACGACCGCCTGCGGCGCAACCGCCTGCGGGTTGCCCAGGAAGCCGCGCGGCTGATGAGCGAGCACGGCATCCGCGATTTCCATCATGCCAAGCTGAAGGCGGCCGAACGGCTCGGCATCCTCGACACGCAGGCGCTGCCGCGCAACCTGGAGATCGAGCAGGCCCTGCGCGAGCACCAGCGCCTGTTCCTCGCCGACAGTCAGCCGCAGCTGCTGCGCCAGCGGCGCGAGGCGGCGGTCGAAGCGATGCGTTTCCTCGCTCCGTTCGAGCCGCGCCTGGTCGGCGCCGTGCTCGAAGGCACCGCCGATACGCACTCGGCGGTGTGCCTGCACGTCTACTGCGACGACCCGGAAGCGGTCATGTTGTACCTGCGCGAGCGCGGCGTGCCGATCGAGACGCAGGTGCGCCGGCTGCGCTACGGTCGCGACGAACAGCCCGAGTACCCGGTGCTGCTGTTCGCCGCCGACGAGTTGCCGTTCGACCTCACCGTGCTGCCGCGCGACGCGCTGCGCCGGGCCCCGCTGGACCGCACCGACGACCGGCCGATGCGCCGTGCTCCGCTGGCCCAGGTGGAAATGCTGCTCGACGAGGGCGACGACGAAACCTTCGAGCAGCGGCTGGGCGCGGCGTTGCGCTGAGCCCGGCTCATCCAGCCGCATAAAAAGAAGCCCCGGCCTCGGCCGGGGCTTTTTCGCCCATGCGATGCGGCGATCAGCGCTTCGCGGTCGGCACGTAGTCACGCATGTCGGCGCCGGTATAGACCTGGCGCGGACGGCCGATGCGCGATCCGGGCGTTTCGTGCTGCTCGATCCAGTGCGCGATCCAGCCGGCGGTGCGCGCGATGGCGAACATCACGGTGAACATCTCGGTGGGGATGCCCAGCGCCTTGTAGATGATGCCGGAGTAGAAGTCGACGTTCGGGTACAGCTTGCGCTCGACGAAGTACTCGTCCTTCAGCGCCGCCTCTTCCAGCTTCATCGCCACGTCCAGCAGCGGGTCGTTGACGCCCAGCTCGGCCAGCACCTTGTGGCACATCTCGCGGATGATCTTCGCGCGCGGGTCGAAATTCTTGTAGACGCGATGGCCGAAGCCCATCAGCCGGAAGCTGTCGTTCTTGTCCTTCGCGCGCAGCACCGCTGACTCGACGTTGTCCGGCGTGCCGATTTCCTGCAGCTGCTTGAGCACCGCCTCGTTGGCGCCACCATGCGCGGGGCCCCACAGCGCGGTGATGCCGGCAGCGATCGACGCGTACGGATTGGCGCCGGTGGAACCGACCAGGCGCACGGTCGAGGTGGACGCGTTCTGCTCGTGGTCGGCGTGCAGGATGAACAGCAGGTCGAGCGCCTTGGCCGCCACCGGGTTCATCTGCAGCGGCTCGCTCGGCACCTCGAACATCATGTGCAGGAAGCGGTCGACATACTCCAGGTTGTTGCGCGGATAGCGCATCGGCCAGCCGATCGAATAGCGGTAGCAGGCGGCGGCGATGGTCGGCATCTTGGCGATCAGGCGGATCGCGGCAAGCTTGCGGTCGGCCGGATCGTCGACGTTGAGGTCGTCGTGGTAGAACGCCGACAGCGAGGCCACCGCGGCGGCCAGCATCGCCATCGGATGGGCATCGTGGTGGAAGCCCTGGAAGAAGTTCTTCAGCGACTCGTGCAGCATCGTGTGGTGCGCGACGTCGTGCTCGAAGGTGGCGAATTCGGCCGGCTTCGGCAGCTCGCCGTTGAGCAGCAGGTAGGCCACCTCCAGGAAGCTGGAGTGCTCCGCCAGCTGCTCGATCGGGTAGCCACGGTACAGCAGCACGCCCTGATCGCCGTCGATGTAGGTGATCGCGCTCTTGGTGCTGGCGGTCGAGCCATAGCCGGGGTCGTAGGTGAAGTGACCGGTGTCCTTGTACAGCGTGGCGATGTCGATGCACGCCGGGCCGAGCGTGCCGCTGACCAGCGGCAGTTCGCTGCTGCGCTTGCTCGATTCATCCACCAGCTTGACGGTCTTGGGATCGGACACGGAAACCTCCTTACATGTGGGTCGTCGCCGTCGGCGACCGCGGGGCGGCCGGCCGGCGAGGGAATGCGGCACCACGCGCCGGGGAAAGCGCGCGGCGCTACGGACGCAATGGCGTCAGCGCACCGGCCATTATCGCACAAGCTTCTGCCTGCATTCGATGGCGAATGGTCGAATGGCGGACGCAAAAAGACACGGGGCAGGCCTGTGGCCTGCCCCGTGCCCTGAACCGGATTCGTGCGGTCGGCGCCAGGCGCCGGCCCGCCGCGTCGCTTATTCCTTGACGGCACCCGCATAGCGGCGACGGAACTTGTCGACGCGACCGCCGACGTCCAGCGTCTTCTGCTTGCCGGTGTAGAACGGGTGCGAATGGCTGGAGATATCCACCTTGATCAGCGGGTACTCGTTGCCGTCCTCCCACTTGATGGTTTCCTTGCTGGACATGGTCGACTTGGTCAGGAACGCGAAGTCGGACGACAGGTCCTGGAACACCACCGGGACGTAGTTCGGATGGATGTCAGGCTTCATGGCTGGCTCTAAAGCGGTGGTGAAAAGAGCGGCATTGTAACGGGGAGGCGGCACCGGCCGCAAGTCCGCTCAGCCCGGCGCACCCAGCGCGCGCCGCACCATCGCGGCAAAGCGGGCCTGATCCACCTCGAGCACGATGCGGGCCTGGGCCGGGCGGCCCAGCCGTCCCTTCCAGTCCACCACGGTGGCGCCGCGGGTCAGGCGGCCGTCCAGCTCCACCGCCACGGCACGGGTTTCGCTGCGGGTGACGATGCCGGAGTCCAGCGCCACCGCCATTGCGAGTGCGTCGGCGGCGACCAGGCCGTGGCGGTCGTGCTTCGCGTTGTAGCGGCGGGCGGTGGCCACGATGCGGCTGAAGAAGTCCGCGCGCCGGTCGCCGGCGGCCAGCCAGGCGTCGAATTCGGCATCGTCGAAGGCATGCCGCAAGGTGGCTTCCCAGTCGACCAGGTCGAATGCAGGGAACGCCTCGAACACCACGTGGGCCGCCTCCGGGTCGAAGCCGATGTTGAACTCGGCGGGTACCTTGCCGGTGTTGCCGTGCCCGGTCACCGCGCCGCCCATCACCACCAGCCGCTTCACCCGCGCGGGCAGCGTGGGGTCGAGCCGCAACGCCAGCGCCAGGTTGGTCAACGGACCCAGCGCCACCAGGGTCAGCTCGCCCGAGCGCTCTCGGGTCAGCCGCAGCAGCGCCAGCGCGGCCGGTTCGTCGGCCAGCGCGGCCACGGGCTCGGGGAAGCCGACGTCGCCGAAGCCGTCCTGGCCATGCACGAACGCGGCGTCCTCCTCCGGCGCGCGTACCAGCGGCACCGCGCAACCGGCGAACACCGGGATAGCCGTGCCGGCCAGGTCGACCAGGGTACGCGCGTTGCGCACGGTATGACCAAGGCCCACGTTGCCGGCGGCGATGCTGAGGCCGGCGATGTCGGCGTGCGCGCAGGCCATCAGGATGGCCAGCGCGTCGTCCACGCCGGGGTCGGTGTCGATCAGGAGTTGCGGCTTGCTCATGGGCGGATGACTTGAAGAATTGAAAAGTGCGGCGAGGGATGATCGCAAAAATCACGCATGCGCGTAGCGCGCGGCACCACCGACCCAGCGTTCGATCAGCCGGGTGGTCTGCTGCGGGTGTTCGGCCAGCATGTGTTCGCCGACCTGCTGCACGGCCGGCAACAGGTGCGCATCGCGGGTAAGGTCGGCGATGCGGAAACTGAGCTGACCGGTCTGGCGGGTGCCCAGCACCTCGCCCGGGCCGCGCAGTTCCAGATCCTTTTCGGCGATGCGGAAGCCGTCGTTGGTGTCGCGCATCACCTGCAGCCGTTCGCGCGCCAGCTGGCCCAGCGGCGGCTGGTACAGCAGCACGCAATTGGAGGCCACCGCGCCGCGGCCGACCCGGCCGCGCAACTGGTGCAGCTGGGCCAGTCCCAGCCGCTCGCTGTTCTCGATCACCATCAGGCTGGCGTTGGGCACGTCCACGCCAACCTCGATCACCGTGGTCGCCACCAGCACGGCCAGCGCGCCGGACTTGAACGCGTCCATCACCGCCTGTTTTTCCTTCGGCTTCATGCGGCCGTGGATCAGGCCGACCTTGAATTCGGCCAAGGCCACGGAGAGTTCGGCGTGTGCCACTTCGGCCGCCTGCGCGCGCAGTTGCTCGGACTCCTCGATCAGGGTGCATACCCAGTACACCTGGCGCCCCTCGCCGCAGGCGGCGTGGATGCGCTCGATCACCTCGCTCCGTCGTGCGTTCGAGATCGCGATGGTCTGCACCGGGGTGCGCCCGGGCGGCAGTTCGTCGATGGAGGAAACGTCGAGGTCGGCATAGGCGCTCATCGCCAGCGTGCGCGGGATCGGCGTGGCGGTCAGCACCAGCTGGTGCGGCACCAGCTCGCCATCCTTGCCCTTGTCGCGCAGGGCCAGCCGCTGCTGCACGCCGAAGCGGTGCTGCTCATCGACGATCACCAGGCCGAGCCGCGCGAACGCCACGCCTTCCTGCATCAGCGCATGCGTGCCGACCACCACCGGCGCGCCTGCCGCGACCCGCGCCAGCGCACGCTGGCGCGCCTTGCCGGCCACCTTGCCGGCCAGCCACTCCACCTCGATGCCGAGCGGCTGCAGCCAGTGGCGGAAGTTGCGCAGGTGCTGTTCGGCCAGCAGCTCGGTCGGCGCCATCAGCGCGACCTGGTGGCCCGACTCCACCGCCGCCAACGCCGCCAGCGCCGCGACCACGGTCTTGCCGCTGCCGACGTCGCCCTGCACCAGCCGCAGCATCGGCCGCGGCCGAGCCAGGTCGCTCGCCACCTCCTTGCCGACGCGCTGCTGCGCCGCGGTCAGGCGGAACGGCAACGCAGCCAGCAGTTGTCGACGCAATTCGCCTGCGCCACCCAGCTTCGGCGCACGCCGCTGCCGCACCGCCGCGCGCAGGCGCTTCAGGCTGAGATGCTGGGTCAGCAGTTCTTCGAACGCCAGCCGCTGCTGCGCCGGATGCCGGCCGAGCAGCAACTGGTCCAGGCGCGCGTCCGGCGGCGGCCGGTGCACGTACAGCAGCGCATCGCGCAATGAAGTGAGGCCGTGCCTGGCGCACAGCTCCGGCGGGATCAGCTCCAGTTGCGCGGCCGGCGGCAGCAGCGCCAGTGCCTTGCCGATCACTCCGGCCAGCCGTTTCGGACCGAGTCCCTCGGTGGTCGGGTAGACCGGGCTGAGCAACTCGTCGACCGTGGCCGCCGCTTCCCCGCTCAGGCGCTGGTAGTTCGGGTGCACCATCTCCAGACCCTGCGCGCCATGGCGCACCTCGCCGTAGCAGAGTAGCCGCGTGCCCGGCTGCAACTGCTCGGCCTGCGCGCGGTTGAAATGGAAGAATCGCAGCAGCAGCGTCTGCCGGCTGTCGTCGCCGATCGCCACCTTCATTTGCGGGCGATAGCGGAAGCCGCGCTCGACCGCCTCGACCACACCCTCGACCTGCGCCCGCTCGCCCACCCGCAAGTCGGCGATCGCGGTGATCCGGGTCTTGTCCTCGTAGCGCAGCGGCAGGTGGAACCACAGGTCCTGCACCCGCTCCAGCCCGAGTTTGTGCAGCGACGCGGCCAGCGCCGGGCCCACGCCCGGCAGCGCGCCGACCGGGGTGAGGCCGGGGTCGGCGTCGGTGGCGGCAGCGGAGCGGACAGTGCGGGCAGGCATGGCCCGGCAAGCCTAACCGAGCACCGCCTCCTGTCGTAAGCCGGACGCCGACAGTCGGTGTCGGCGCGCGGCGCCGGCGACACTCAGTCCAGCACCATCACCGCGTCGACTTCGACCTGCGCCGCCTTCGGCAGGCCGGACACCTCGATGGTGGAGCGCGCCGGGTACGGCTGCTGGAAGTACTCGGCCATCACCGCGTTGACTGCGGCGAAGTTCGCCAGGTCGGTGACGTAGATGCCCACGCGCACGATCTGCGCCAGCGAGCCGCCGGCCGCTGCGGCCACCGCGGTGAGGTTGTCGAACACCCGCCGCGTCTGCGCGGTGATGTCGCCGTCGACCAGCGCGCCGGTGGCCGGGTCCAGCGGAATCTGGCCGGAGAAGTACACCGTATTGCCGGCACGCACGGCCTGCGA
This sequence comes from Rhodanobacter sp. KK11, assembly GCF_033345435.1. Taxonomy (NCBI): domain Bacteria; kingdom Pseudomonadati; phylum Pseudomonadota; class Gammaproteobacteria; order Lysobacterales; family Rhodanobacteraceae; genus Rhodanobacter; species Rhodanobacter sp. KK11. The sequence continues at coordinate 476,368 of NZ_JAWPMI010000001.1, read as the reverse complement.
GTACGGGCCGATCGCGGCGGGGGCTTTCTCGGTGGAGATGATGCTGCGGGACATGGCTTGCCTCGGGTGGTGAGGAGTGGGAAAGCCATGGATGTTAGCAGCACTCGTTTCCGGCTCCCTCGCCCTCTCCTACAGGGGGTAGCGATAGGCGCCGCTGACCACGCCGGTGCGGCGCACGCGGCGGATCACGTCGGCCAGGTGCTTGCGGTTCTTCACTTCCAGCGCGAACAGCAGCGTCGCGGCAGCGGCATCGCGTTCGACGTACTCCACGTTCTCGATGTTCGAGTCGGCGGCGGCGATCGCGGCGGCCACGGTGGCCAGCACGCCAGGACGGTTGATCACCTCGATGCGCAGCTCGGCGCGGTAGTCGCCCTGCACGTCGCGGTCCCATTCGATCGCCACGCAGCGCTCCGGCGACTTGCGCAGCTCGACCACGTTCGGGCATTCCTCGCGGTGCACCACGATGCCCTTGCCCGAGGACAGGTAACCGATGATGTCGTCGCCCGGCAGCGGGTGGCAGCAGTTGGCGAAACTGAGCACGCCGCGTTCGGCGCCGGTGATGCGGATCTTCTCGCGTGCATGCGCCGGCGACGGCGGCTTGCCGGCCTTCTTGCCGCGCGAGGCGAGCAGCTGGCTGGCGACCACGTCGGGCATGCGGTTGCCCAGCGCGATGTCGGACAGCAGCTCCTCCAGCCGCTTCAGCTTGGAAGTTTCCAGGAAGCGGTCCAGTACCGCCGGCGGGATGCCGTCCAGGCTGCTGCCCTGCGCGTCCAGCGCGCGGTCGAGCATGCGATGGCCGAAGTCCACCGCGTCCTCGTGCTGCAGGTGTTTCAGGTACTGGCGGATTGCGGTGCGCGCCTTGCCGGTGACCACCACTTCCAGCCAGGCCGGGTTCGGCACCGCCGACGGCGCGGTGATGATCTCCACCAGCTGGCCCGATTCCAGCTTCGTGCGCAGCGGCAGCAGCTTCTTGTCGACCCGCGCGGCCACCGCGTGGTCGCCCACGTCGGTGTGCACCGCATAGGCGAAGTCCAGCGCGGTGGCGTTGCGCGGCAGCGACAGGATGTCGCCGCGCGGGGTGAACAGGTAGACCTCGTCGGGGAACAGGTCGATCTTGACGTTCTCGATGAACTCCGACGACGACACCGTATTCGCCGAGCTGTCGACCAGCGACGACAACCACTCGCGCGCGCGAACCTGTGCGCTGTTGGCCGGGCCCGAGTCGGTCTTGTAGGCCCAGTGCGCGGCGACGCCGCGCTCGGCGACCGAATCCATCTCGGCGGTGCGGATCTGCACCTCGATCGGCGCACCGAACGGACCCAGCAGCACGGTGTGCAACGACTGGTAGCCGTTCGCCTTGGGAATCGCGATGAAGTCCTTGAAGCGGCGATCGACCGGCTTGTACAGCGCGTGCACCACGCCGAGCGCCATGTAGCAGCTCATCGCGCTGTCGACCACCACGCGGAAACCGTAGACGTCCATCAGCTGGGCGAAGCTCTTGTGGTCCCCGCGCATCTTCGAATAGATGCTCCACGGCGACTTGATCCGGCCCACCACGCGCGCCGGCAGATGATCGGCGGCCAGCCGCGCGGACAGCGCCGCCTCGATCTTGCCCATCGCCTCGCGGCGGTTGCCCAGCGCCGCGCGGATGCGCTCGCTGATCACCCGGTAGCGGTCGGGATACAACGCGCGGAAGCCCAGGTCCTGCAGCTCCGCCTTGAACTTGTTCATGCCCAGGCGCTGCGCGATCGGCGCATAGATCTCCAGCGTCTCGCGCGCGATGCGGCGGCGCGAGGGCGCATCCTTGGCGCCGAGCGTGCGCATGTTGTGCAGGCGGTCGGCCAGCTTGATCAGGATCACGCGGATGTCGCGCGCCATCGCCAGCAGCATCTTGCGGAAGCTTTCCGCGTCCGCCTCCTGGCGGCTGCCGAAGCGCATCTTGTCCAGCTTGGTGACGCCATCGACCAGCTCGGCCACCACTTCGCCGAACTCGGCGGCCAGCGCCTCGCGGCCGAGTTCGGTGTCTTCCAGGGTGTCGTGCAGGATCGCCGCGATGATCGTCTCGGCGTCCAGCCCCAACTCGGCCAGGATGCCGGCCACCGCCACCGGGTGGGTGATGTACGGCTCGCCGCTCATGCGCTCCTGACCGGCATGCGCCTGCGCGCCGACCTGGAACGCGCGCAACACGCGACCGATCTGCGCCTCGGGCAGGTAGGCAATGCGTTCTTTCAGCGCCAGCGCATACGGCGGCAGCGCGGACAGGTCGACCGTAGCGGAGTGGGTGGCCGCAGTCATCGGTGCCGACGCCTGCTCAGGCGCCCACCCTGCGGCGGGAACAGACAGCAGCTGCCGGACGCACGCGGACCGCCACACCGGCCGTGCCGGTGCAGCGGAGACGCGTACTACAGCAGCCGCCGTCCATCAGTCGTCGCCGCCCTTGGACAGGTCGTCGTCGACCTCGGCGGCAGCCCATTCCAGCGCCTCGCGCTCGGCGCGCTCGCGCTCGGCCTTGTCGATCTGGTCGATGGTGGCCTGGTCGATGCGGCGGGCGGCGATCTCGCGCAGCGCCAGTACGGTCGGCTTGTCGTGATCGGGGTTGACCGCCGGCTCGGCGCCCTTTTCCAGCTGGCGTGCGCGCTTGGTCGCCATCAATACCAGCTCGAAACGGTTGTCGACCACCTCGAGGCAGTCTTCCACGGTAATGCGTGCCATGCGAATTCCTTGGGGAATAGTGACTTATATGGTCTGTCAGTGTAGATGAGCGGGGGCTTTGCTGGCAATGCGCACGACGCGTATCATGGCGGGCTGGCCACGGACCGGCGGCTCGGCCGGTGGAAGCAAGCCGAAAGCCGTGCGTGATACAAAACCAGACAGTACACTTACTGTCTCCCCCGACGCGAGCCCCCGCATTGATGCCCCCATCGCCTCGATTTTCCCTGCTGCGCCGCTGGTTGCCCGTGCTCGCGATCGCGTTGCTGGCCGGTTGCACCATCGCCAAGCCACGCACCGACGATCCGCTGGAGAAATACAACCGCGGCACCTACAAATTCAATGACGCGGTGGACAAGGCCGTGATCCGCCCGGTCGCATTGGGCTACCGCAAGGTGACCAACCCGCCGGTACGCCGCTCGTTCAGCGACTTCTTCACCAACATCCGGATGCCGATCACGGTTGCCAACGACCTGCTGCAGGCGCGCCCGAAGCAGGCGTTGCAGAGCACCGGCCGATTCCTGGTGAACCTGACCCTGGGCGTCGGCGGCTTCTTCGACCCGGCCAGCCAACTCGGCCTGCCGCTGGAAGACAACGATTTCGGCATCACCCTGGCGCGCTGGGGCACGCCGGAAGGCGACTACCTGGTGTTGCCGCTGCTGGGCCCGAGCACCGCGCGCGACATCTGGCAGCGGCCGGTGGACAGCTACTTCTTCGACCCGCTGACGCTGTACGCCGGCAACCATCACTACAACGGGCTGCAGTACCTGCCGACGGCGATGTACCTGGTGACGATCCGCGCGCGCGCGATCGACGCCGAAGGCTTCCTGCAGTCCGCCTACGACCCTTACGTGTTCATGCGCGATGCGTACCGGCAGCAGCGCCTGTACAAGATCTACGACGGCAACCCGCCGCTGGAGATCATCCAGCAGATGCAGGGTCTGGACGATCAGAACTTCGACCCCGAGGAACTGCTGGAGCAGCAGCACCAGTGGGAAAAGCAGCACCCGGGCCAGGGCGCACCGTCGGAACCGGAATCGCCCTAGAGACATCCGCAGAATCGAAAAGGGGCCGCACGGCCCCTTTTCGTTTCCCGCCTCGCCGGGTGCTCAGCCGATCAGGCCATCGACCTCGCAGACCTGGGCCAGGGCACGCATCCCGGCCGGCAGGTTGACGACCTGCAGGGCCTGCCCACGCCGCGCCGCGTCGGCCGCCACCGCCAGCACGCAGGCAAGACCGGCGCTGTCGCTGCGTTGCACGCCAGCCAGGTCCAGCCGCGCCACCGCACCACCCGCCAGCGCGGACCGGATCACCTGCCACGCCGCGGTCGCCGTGTCGAAGCTCAATTCGCCATGCACGCCCAGTACGGCCGGCGTATCGGTGTCGAGCCGGAAGGCGGCCATGGAGGACTGCCCGCTCACGACGCGTCCTTGTTGTCCTTGGCCATCGTCTCCAGCGCCTTGGAGCCCTGGGTCTCGAGGTTGGTGATCAGCTTATCGAGGCCGACCTTGCGGATCTCCGCGTCGACCTGGTTGCGGTAGTTGGTGACGTAGGAGATGCCCTCGATAATCACGTCGTAGGCCTTCCAGCCGCCGTCACGGCCCTTGCGGAACGCGTAATCGATCGACACCAGCTTGCCGTCGTCCAGCACGACCTGGGTGCGCACCACGGTGCGCTTGTCGTTGAGGTCGCCCTTGAACGGCAGCACCTTGACCCGGCCGCGGGTGTAATTGAGCAGGCCCTCGGCGTAACGGTGGGTGATCGAGTTGTAGAACGCCCGGGCGAAGCGCTCGCGCTGCACCGGGCTGGCTTCGCGGGCGTGCTGGCCGAGCACCAGGATCGAGGCGTAGTCGATGTCGAAGTGCGGCAGGAAGACGTCGTCGATGACGCCGATCAGCTTCTCCTGGTTCTTCTTCAACTCGTCCTGATGGCCCTCGATCGCCGTGGCCAGTTGGTCGGCAATGGTCTGCACGACCTCCACTGGAGCCTGCTGGGTGGCGACCGTGGCGGTCGCCTGGGCGGACACGGGGGCGGAAGCGGTGGCGACGACGCCGAACGCGATGGCGGTGGCAAGGGCCAGTCTGCGCAACATGGATAACTCCTTCAGCGAAACCGGCGCGCGGGCCGGCGTGGAATGGCGGGCTTACTTGCTGCCGTTGCCGGCGTCCTTCTTGTCGCCGGGCGAACCGTTGACCAGGAACTTGCCGATCAGGTCCTCCAGCTGCAACGCGGACTGGGTCAGGATCATCTCGTCGCCGTCCTTGAGCACCTCGGGGGAGCCGCCGGGCTGGATCGCAACATACTGGCTGCCGATCAAACCGCTGGTGAACACCGCAGCGGACGAATCGTCGGGAATCGCGTCGTAGCGCTTGTCGATCGACAGCACCACCTCGGCGTTCAGCTTGACCGGATCGGCGCGCACCGACTGCACGCTGCCGATCACCACGCCGGCCATCTTCACCGGCGCACCGGCCGAAAGCGTACCGACGTTGGTGAAACTGGCCTTCACCGCATAGCTGCCGCCGACGTTGTCGACCACGCCACCGGCGCCGAAGAACTTGCCGAGCATCTCTTCCAGCGGTTGGGTCGACTTGGTCCGTGCCAGCGTGCCGCCAGCGGCCACCGCCTGCTTCGAGCTGCCGTATTCGATGCCCACGTACTGGTCGCCGAGCAGGCCGCTGGTGAAGATCGTCGCCACCGAATCGAGCGGAATACGGTCGTAGTTCTTGTCGATCGACAGCTTCACGTCGGCCACGTCGTGGCCTGCCTTGAGCGTGACCGACTGCACCTGGCCGACCCGCACGCCGGCGATCTTCACCGGCGCGCGCTCCTTCAGCTGGCCGATGTTGGTGAACTGCGTGTCGATGGTGTAGCTGTCGCCCTGGCGCACGTTCGCCACCGAACTGGTCTGGGTGGCCAGGTAGGCCAGCGCGGCGAAGCCCAGCACGATGAACAGGCCGGTGCCGACGGCATAGGAACTTCTCGGTTGGCTCACGGCAGAATCCTCGGAAAACGATAGGTCATGGCAGTCACATCAGGAAGGCGGTGAGGACAAAGTCCAGCGCGAGGATCGCGATCGACGAGGCGACCACGGTGCGGGTGGTGGCGTAGGCCACGCCCTCGCTGGTCGGCGGCGTGGTGAAGCCCTGGAACACCGCGATCAGCGAGACCACCGCGCCGAATGCCAGGCTCTTCAGCAGCACGCCGTTGACGATGTCGGTGTGCACGTCGACCTGGGCGGTCATGTTCGACCAGAACGTGCCGTTGTCGATGCCGAGCCAGGTCACGCCGACCAGGTGGCCGCCGAAGATGGCCATGGCGCAGAACACGCAGCACAGCAGCGGCATCGCGATCAGCCCGGCGAGGAAACGCGGCGTGGCCACGTAGGCGACCGGGTCGACCGCCATCATCTCCATCGCCGAGATCTGGTCGGTGGCACGCATCAGGCCGATCTCGGCGGTGACCGCGGTGCCGGCGCGACCGGCGAACAGCAGCGCGGTGACCACCGGGCCCAGCTCGCGGTACACCGACAGCGCGACCACCATGCCGCTGGCCGAGGTGCCGCCGAAGATCGATAGCACGTGGTACAGCTGCAGCATCAGCACCATGCCGACGAACAGGCCGCAGACCATGATGATGGTCAGGCTCATCGCGCCGACGAACCACAGCTGGCGGACCGTTTCGCGCAGGTAGCGGAAGCTGCGCGGGATCGCCCCCAGCAGGGTCAGCAGGAACAGGCCGCACAGGCCGATCTGCGCCAGCGACTGGGTCACCACGTTGTTGGGCCGAGGAGCGCGCGCGTTCATTTCGTCGCTCCGGCAAAGCCCAGCTCGGTGGCGTAGTCGCCGGCCGGGTAGCGGAACGGAATCGGGCCGTCCGCCTCGCCGCCGAAGAACTGCCGCGTCCATGGTGAGCCGTCGTCGGCGATGGTTTTCGGGTCGCCTTGCGCCACCACCTTGCCCTTGGCCAGCAGCACCACATGGTCGGCGATCTGCTGCACCGCGGCCAGTTCGTGCGAGACCAGCACGCTGGTGATGCCGAGCGTCTGGTTCAGGGTCAGGATCAGCTTCAGCACCTGGTTCAGCGCCACCGGGTCGAGCCCCACGAACGGCTCGTCGTAGAGGATCAGCTGCGGGTCGAACACGATCGCCCGCGCCAGCGCCACCCGCCGCGCCATGCCGCCGGACAGTTCGTTCGGCATCAGCCGCGCGGCACCGCGCAGGCCCACCGCCTGCAGCTTCATCAGCACCAGGTTGCGGATCAGCGCCTCGGGCAGCTTCGTATGCTGGCGCAGCGGGAACGCCACGTTCTCGAACACGTCGAAATCGGTCAGCAGAGCGGAATTCTGGAACAGATAGCCCACGCCTTCGCGCAGCTTGTACAGCTCCTCGCGCGACAGCTCGGCCACGTTGCGGCCATCCACGTGGATGCTGCCTTCGTCGGCGTGCATCTGCCCGGTGATGTGCTTGAGCAGGGTGGTCTTGCCGGTGCCGCTGGGGCCCATGATCGAGGTGATCCTGCCGCGCGGGATGTCCAGGTCCAGCGCGTCGAAGATGGTCTTGCCATTGAGCACCGTGGTCAGCCCGCGGATGCGCACCAGGGTGGCGTCGTCGGGCGGCGATCGGACAGGTTGAGTCATGAAGGCTGCGACCACAAAAGAAAACAAAGGTAATGGAACCACATCCGCAACGCCACGCGACACCCGCCCCCGCAGGAGCCCGCCGGCGGGCGATGCCTTTGCGCCGTGACTCTGGATTCGGACAGGGCATCGCCCGCCGGCGGCCGCTCAGGGAGCCAGCAGCTCGGCGATCAGCGCCTCGTGCCGCTGCCACTGCAGCGCGTTGCGCAGGCGCACAGCACGCACGATCGCCTGCAGGTCGGCCAGCGCCTCGTCGAATACGTCGTTGACCAGGATGTAGTCGAACTCGTGCGCGTGGGCGATCTCGCCGCGCGAATTGCGCAAGCGGCGTTCGATCACCTCGGGCGCGTCCGAGCCACGACCACGCAGGCGCCGCTCGAGTTCCGCCCGCGACGGCGGCAGGATGAACACGCTGACGCAGTCGGGCTTGCTCGCGCGGATCTGCCGGGCGCCCTGCCAGTCGATCTCCAGCAGCACGTCGCGCCCCTGTCCGAGCAGTTCCTGCACCATGGCGCGCGAGGTGCCGTACAGGTTGCCGTGCACCTCGGCGTGCTCGAGGAAGATGCCCTCGGCGATCTCGCGCTCGAACTCGGCCCGCTCGACGAAGTAATAATGCCGCCCGTACTGCTCGCCCGGCCGCGGCGGCCGCGTGGTGTGCGACACCGACAGCGAGATCGCGCTGTCGCGCTCCAGCAGCGCGTTGACCAGGGTGGACTTGCCGGCGCCCGAGGGCGCGGCGATCACGAACAGGGTGCCTTCGAGCGGGGCGTTCATTCGATGTTCTGTACCTGCTCGCGCATCTGCTCGATCAGCACCTTCAGCTCCACCGCGGCGTTGGTGCTGCGCGCGTCGACCGACTTGGAGCCGAGCGTGTTCGCCTCGCGGTTGAATTCCTGCATCAGGAAGTCCAGGCGCCGGCCGACCGGCTCGGCCAGGCCCAGCACACGACGTGTCTCGGCGATGTGGGTGTCGAGCCGGTCCAGTTCCTCGTCCACGTCGCTGCGGGTGATCTGCAGCACCAGTTCCTGTTCCAGCCGCCCCGGCTCGACCGGCTGCTTCAGGTCGGCCAGGCGCGTTTCCAGGCGGGTGCGCAGCGCGGCACGGATCTCCGGCATCCAGCCGCGCACGTCGGCGACCACGCGCTCGATCGCATCGAGCTTGTCGCGCAGGACCTGGCCCAGCTTCGCGCCCTCGCGCTCGCGGGTGGCGGCGAGCGCGTCCAGCGCGCGGTCGAGCACGTCGAACAGCGCCGCCTGCTGCACCTCGGGATCGGCCTCGGCCTGCTGCAGCACGCCGGGGAAACGCAACAGCTCGGTGAGCTGCACCTGCAGGCCGGGAAACAGCGCGGCCAGGTCAAGGTTCAGTTCGGACAGGCGCGACAGCAGTGCCCGATCGACCTGCAGCGAGCCGTTGCGCGCCTCGCTGGCACGGCGCACGGTGAGGTCGAGCTTGCCGCGCGAAAGCTTCGCCGCGACGCGCTCGCGCAGCTGCGACTCGAAACCGCGCAGGTCGTCCGGCAGGCGCGGGCTCAGCTCCAGGTAACGGTGGTTGACCGTGCGCAGTTCGCAACTGAGCGTACCGGCAGGGCCGGTGGCTTCGGCGCTGGCGTAGGCCGTCATGCTGCGGATCATCGGCGCCTTCCGGGCGGAGGGAAAGGACGCAATGGTAAACTCTATGGTCCCGCCTTGCCCAATCCGGCCAAGCGTCCCCAGGATCCGCCCCATGAATTCCGCCACCCGCCCCAGTGGTCGCACCAGCGACCAGTTGCGCCCGGTCCGCCTTGAACGCCATTACACCCGCTACGCCGAAGGCTCGGTGCTGGTGAGCTTCGGCGACACCCGCGTGCTGTGCACCGCCAGCATCGAGGATCGCGCACCGGCCTGGCTGCGCGGCAAGGGCGAGGGCTGGATCACCGCCGAATACGGCATGCTGCCGCGCGCCACCAATACGCGCACCCAGCGCGAAGCGGCGCGCGGCGGCCAGGGCGGCCGCACCATGGAGATCCAGCGGCTGATCGGCCGCAGCCTGCGCGCCTGCGTCAACCGGCAGGCACTGGGCGAGCGCGTGATCACGCTGGACTGCGACGTGCTGCAGGCCGACGGCGGCACCCGCACCGCCGCAATCACCGGCGCCTACGTGGCCCTGGTCGACGCGGTGAACCTGCTGATGAAGCGCGAGAACCTCAAGCGCAACCCGATCGTGGGTGCGGTCGCCGCCGTCTCGGTGGGCATCTACAAGGGCGTGCCGGTGCTCGACCTCGACTACGCCGAGGACTCCGACTGCGACACCGACATGAACGTGGTGATGAACGACGGCGGCGGCTTCATCGAAGTGCAGGGCACCGCCGAGGGCCACGCGTTCCGCCGCGGGGAAATGGACGCGATGCTGGCCCTGGCCGAGAAAGGCATCGGCGAGCTGGTCGCGGCGCAGCGCGCGGCGCTGGCGCCGTAAGCCGGGAATCGGCAGATGACGCAACGAGTGGTCCTGGCCAGCAGCAACCGCGGCAAGCTCGCGGAGTTCAACGCGCTGCTCGCCGACAGCGGTTTCGAGGTGGTGGCGCAATCGAGCCTGGGCATCGCGGACGCCGAGGAAACCGGGCTCAGTTTCGTCGAGAACGCGCTGCTCAAGGCGCGCCATGCCGCCCGCGCCAGCGGTCTGCCGGCGCTGGCCGACGACTCCGGCCTGTGCGTGGCGCACCTGCGTGGCGCCCCCGGCCTGTACTCGGCGCGTTACGCCGGCGGCCACGGCGACAGTGCGACGAACAACGCCAAGCTGCTGCGCGCGCTGGACGGCGTGGCGGCGGCGCAGCGCGGCGCGTTCTTCATCTGCGCGCTGGCGTTGCTGGCCGACGCCGACGACCCCGCTCCGCTGATCGCCGAAGGCCGCTGGCACGGCCGCGTGCTCGACGCCCCGCGCGGCGAGCAGGGCTTCGGCTACGACCCGCTGTTCCTGCCGCACGGCCAGGCGCTCAGCGCCGCCGAACTCGATCCCGCGCTGAAGAACACGCTCAGCCACCGCGGCCAGGCGCTGGCGCAGTTGCGCGCGAGGCTGGCCGAGCGGCACGCATGAGCCTGACCGCGCCACCGCTGTCGCTGTACGTGCACATGCCGTGGTGCGTGAAGAAGTGCCCGTACTGCGACTTCAACTCGCACGGCCTGCGCAGCGAGCCGCCGCCGTACGCCGACTACATCGGCCACCTGCTGGCCGATCTCGACGCCGACCGCGCCGACTTCGCCACCGCACTCGAAGGCCGTCCCGTCATCAGCATCTTCTTCGGCGGCGGCACGCCCAGCCTGTTCGCGCCGGAACTGATCGCACGCCTGCTCGACGGCGTGCGCGAGCGGCTGGCGCTGGCCGACGACGCCGAGATCACTCTGGAAACCAACCCCGGCACGGTCGAGCACGGTCGCTTCGACGGCTACCTGGCCGCCGGCGTCAACCGCATCTCGTTCGGCGTGCAGAGCTTCGACGACGACAAGCTGAAACGGCTCGGTCGCATCCACTCGGCGGCCGAGGCGGAAGCCGCGGTGAAATCCGCACAGGACGCGGGCTACGAAAACATCAACCTCGACCTGATGTACGCGCTGCCGCAGCAGACGCTGGACGGCGCACTGGCCGACGTCGAGCACGCGGTCGCGTTGGCGCCCACCCACGTCTCGCACTACCAGCTCACCCTGGAACCGAACACGGTGTTCGCCGCCAACCCGCCGCCGCTGCCCGACGACGACCACGCCTGGGCCATGCAGGAGGCCTGCGAGGCGCGCCTCGCCGCCGCCGGTTACGGCCAGTACGAAATCTCCGCCTACGCCCGGCCCGGCCGCCGTTGCGCGCACAACCTCAACTACTGGCAATTCGGCGACTACCTCGGCATCGGTGCCGGCGCCCACGGCAAGCTCAGCGACGCGCATGCCGGCCAGGTGCACCGGCGCTGGAAGACCCGCGGCCCGCGCGCCTACATGGACGCCGCCGGCGGCCCGGGCCGGATCGGCGGCGACGGCGCGGTCGCCCCCCGCGAGCTGCCGTTCGAGTACATGCTCAACGCGCTGCGCCTGGTCGACGGCGTGCCGATGGCCGCCTTCGCCGAGCGCACCGGCCTGCCGCCGGAGCACATCGCCGCCGCGCTGGCTGCGGCGCGTCGTCGCGGCTGGCTGCGCGACGACCCGCAGCGGCTGCAGACCACCGCGCTGGGCCAGCGCTTCCTCAACGACGTGATCGGCAGCTTCCTCGACTGTGCGTGCCTGGCCACCGGGCGCTCCCCGGATGGCATCGCCGCCACGACCGGCATAGACTGGCCGCCCTAGGGGAATCAACGGGTTCATGCATGGATGTCGGGCACGATCGACGTCACTCGTCCGCGTCACACCACGGCGGCCGCATCGGCGGCGCACGCTGGCCGGTGCGCGCGCAACGCCTGCTGGAAACCAGCCACACGCTGTGCGTGGAAGGGCTGCAGGAACCCCTGCGTCGTTGCCTGAGCGAATTCGAGAAGCAGCTTTTCGCGCTGGCCGAGCGCGCGCACCACGCCGGCGAGCAGCAGGACTGCTTCGCCAGCCGGCAACGCGTGCTGCAGGGCCGCACCGCCTTCACCCGGCGTTTCACGGAGCAGCTCGGCCACGCGTTCGACGGGATCGACGAGGCCGACAGGACCGCGCCGGCCGTGGCCGATGCCAAGCCGTGGCAGACGCTGGCACTGGTCGACCCCGGCGAGCAGGAAGTGTCGATGGCCCTGGAGCAGTTGGGTGCCCGCGGCGAAGTCCGCCACAGCAGCGTGTTGCACGAACTGGGCTATCGGCTGGCGGTGCTGGTCGGTGCCCCGCCGCTGGAAGGCCAGGCGCTGCCGCTGGGCCCCTACGCCATGGCCAGGGCGTGCCATGAGGCCAGCGCCGAGCTGGAATTGCCGCTGAAGCACCAGTTGTTGCTGCTGCAGCACTTCGACCAGTGGGTGATCCAGGCGCTGGCGCCGTTGTACGACATCGTCAACGCCCACCTGCAGGGCGACGGCATCCTGCCGCAGTTGCGCAGCATCCCGATCCCGCGGCACATCGGCAAACGATCGCGCCCCGCCACCAGCGGCAATTCCGCGGCGGCCGGCGAACCGGCCACTGCCGAAGCCGGCACCGAGCACGCCGCGGGCTCCGGCCATGGCGGCGGCAGCGGCGAGCCCATCGAAGTGCTGGAATCCCTGCGCGATCTGTTGGCGCGGCAGCGTGCCGGCCGGGGCGGCGGCAGCGACCAGCCGGTCGGCCGCGCCGCCAGCGAACAGGAGCTGCAATCCGCGCTGGGCGCGCTGCAACAGCACCTGGCCCAGGTGACCGACCGCGCCGGCCGCGAGCTGCGCAGCGCGGCACGCCTGCGCGAGGAGCTGCTGGCCCAGCTCAACTTCGGCAAGCCCGCCGACGCACCGCGCACCCAGCTCACCGACGAACAGGGCGACACGGTGGAACTGGTCGCACGGCTGTTCGAACAGCTCGGCCAGCAACTGCAGCGCGGCGGCAACGCCAGCAACCTGCTCAGCAGCCTGCAACTGCCGGTGCTGCGCATGGCGGTGGCCGACCACGGTTTCTTCGAGAAGCGCGAGCACCCGGCGCGCCGGCTGCTCGACACCGTGACCGCCACGGCCAACGACTGGCTCGACGGCAGCGACGATGAAAGCAACCGCCCGCTGGCGGCCAAGCTCGAACAACTGGTCAACCGCGCCAGCCAGGAGCCGCCCAGCGCCGGCCTGTACACCACGCTGCTGGCCGACATCGAACACCACCTGGCCCTGCTCACGCGCAAGGCGCAGGCCGCCGAGCGCCGTCACGTGGAAGCGGCACAGGGCCGCGAACGGCTGGACCAGGCCCGCCACCGCGCCGGCGAGCTGATGGCCGAACGCTTTGCGCAATCGCCGCCGCGCGGCCTGCTGCGCGCCCTGCTCGACCGCGCCTGGTCCGACGTGCTGGCGCTGACCCTGCTGCGCCACGGCGAGGACAGCGAGACGTTCCGCGCGCAACTGGCGATCACCGACCAGTTGCTCGGCCGCCTGCCGGTGGACGACCGGCTGCAGTTGCAGGTAGAGGTGGAGTCCGGCCTGCAGCAGATCGGCATGCACGTCGAGGAAGCGGTGCAGGTGGCGCAGCGCCTGCTTGGCGCGGGCAAGCCCGACCCTGCCGTGGAACTGCCCAGCGCCACCGACCTCGCCCTGCGCCTGAAACAGCACCAACGCCTGGGTGAACAGCACGGCGGCGCGCAGGAAGCCGGCGCCGCGCCGAACGCTCCCTCGGTCCGGCAAGCGGCGACGGCGCCCGAGCCCAGCCCGCGCGAGCGGCGCATCGAGGAACACCTGCGCAACCTGCCGTTCGGCAGCTGGTTCGAGTTCGTCGACCCGGCCACCGGGCAGATCGCCCGGCGCAAGCTGGCCTGGTACTCGCCGATGTCCGGACGCTGCCTGCTGGTCAGCCGCCGCGGCCAGCGCGGCGAGGAGATGAGCCTGCTGCAGCTGGCCCGCGAAGTGGCCAGCGGCCGCGCCTGCGAGGTGCTGGTGCAGCCGGAGAGCCTGCTCGACCGCGCCTGGCGCAGCCTTACCGGCAGCCTGCGCCAGACGGCCGGCGTGCGCCGCCCGCCCTCCACGCCGGAGCCTCCGCGCCCATGAACACCCCCAACCAGCGTCGTGCCCAGCGCAAGCGTGCACCCGTCAACGCCATCGTCACGGACGTCATCACCAACCTGCCGATCGGGCACCTGGGCAACCTCTCCAGCACCGGCATGATGCTGATCTGCGCGCAAGCGCCGCGCAGCGAGGCGATCTATCAGGTCAGCCTTACCCTGCCCGGCACGGGCCGGATGCTGGCCCAGTCGCAGCCGATCGAGATCGGCATCCAGGAGCAATGGCACGAACCTGCCGCCAGTTCGGGGCAGATCTGGGCCGGTTATCGCATCGTGGCAGTCAGCGACGCCGACGCTGCCCGGATCGGGAGCTGGCTGGCGCAGGACTGAGCCCGCCGCGCACGGCCCAACGCGACTGGCGGTCGCAGCGTGCAGGCGTCATCATGACGCCCTGCCTTCCCTTCCCCCAGTTCAGGCACGGGCCGCGCCGGCCCTGCGCGCCGCCGCGGCAGGCGCAAGCGATCCGGTCGCCGCACGCTCCGCTGCCGAGGAGTCACCATGCACGACCCGCTCGCCTCGCTGTATCCGCACCACCTGGCCACCGTGTGCGAACGCGCCGACAAGGCGCTCGCGCTGGGCGGCTTCGACCATCTGCTGGTCGCCGCCGGCACGCCGCTGCGCAAGTTCCTCGACGACCAGGACTATCCGTTCGTCGCCAACCCGCACTTCAGGCACTGGCTGCCGCTGGATGGCGCGCCGGGCAGCTGGATCGCGTACACCCCTGGAGCGAAGCCGAAACTGGTGTTCGTGCAGCCGCGCGATTACTGGCACGTGGTGCCGGAGGCGCCGCGCGGCTACTGGGTCGAGCACTTCGACATCGTCATCGTGCGCAGCGCGGCGGAAGCCATCGCGCAATTGCCGGCGGGCAAGCGCGCGGTGATCGCAGCGGCCTGCCCCGGCATCGACGGCGTGGAGGTCAACAACCCGCAGCCGGTGCTCGACTGCCTGCACTGGCACCGCTCGTACAAGACCCCGTACGAGTTGGCGCTGATGCGCGAAGCCAGCCGCATCGGCACGCGCGCGCACCGCGCTGCCGAGGCCGCCTTCCGCGCCGGGCGCAGCGAGTTCGGCATCCACCTGACCTACCTTGCCGCCGCGCGCCAGACCGATGCCGAGCTGCCCTACGCGAGCATCGTCGGCCTCAACGAGCACGGCGCGGTGCTGCACTACACGCACTTCGACCGCCTGCCGCCGCGCGAAAGCCGTTCGTTCCTGATCGACGCCGGCGCCAGCGCCGCCGGCTACGCCAGCGACATCACGCGCACCTACGCCGCGCCGCAGGCGGGCGAGTTCCAGGCGCTGATCGACAGCGTCGACGCCGCCCAGCAGGGCTTCGTGGCGAAAGTGCGCGCCGGGCAAAGCTACCCGGAGCTGCACATCCACGCCCACCACGTCATCGCCGGCGTGCTGCGCGAGCACGGCTTCATCCGCATGAGCGCGGAGAGCGCCGTCGAGTCCGGCGTCAGCAGCGCGTTTTTCCCGCACGGCCTGGGCCACCCGATCGGCCTGCAGGTGCACGACGTCGCCGGCTTCCAGGCCAGCGAACGCGGCGGCAGCATCCCGCGTCCGGAAGGCCACCCGTACCTGCGCATGACCCGCGTGCTGGAACCCGGGATGGTGGTGACGATCGAGCCGGGCCTGTACTTCATCGACATGCTGCTGGCCGAACTGCGCGACAAGCCGGTCGCCGGCGACGTCGACTGGGCGAAGGTGGACCATTTCCGCCAGTACGGCGGCATCCGCATCGAGGACGACGTGGCCTGCACCGACGGCGCCCCGGAAAATCTCACCCGCGACGCGTTCGCCACGCCGGCGTAGCAGGTCGCCATGCCTCCGCCCGGCCTGCCGACCCGGTCCCCGCCCCGCAACGGCCTGCCCGCCTGGGCCTGGCTGCTGATCAGCGGCATGCTGGCCCTGGTGCTGGCCGTCGGCAGCCTGGTCGTGTGGGGTTGGTCGATTTTTGTCGGCCAGGCACGCACGGCCCTCGCGGAGCACCCTGCCGTCATCGAACACATCGGCCGCATCGACGGCATCTCCGCCGACTTCGTCGCCATGGGCGCCATCGACGACGACGACACCTTCGTGTTCCGCCTGCGCGGCAGCCGCGGCAACGGCACCGCGGTGGCCCGCTTCGTCTCGACCAACGCCGACCAGGAGCGCATCGCCGGCGGCACGCTGCGCCTGCCCGACGGCTCCAGCGTGCCGCTGGACCCGCCGCCGGCCGCTGACGACGACGAGCTCGACTGACGGCCCGCCGGGTCCGCTGCGACATTCGTCCACACCGGGACGACATCCGCGCGGCGTATGCTGCTCGCCAGGCAATGCACGAATCCGTCGCATGTCCAGTCCAACCGCCACCGATGCCCCGCCCGAAGGCTTCAGTCCGCTGCGCCGATTGACGCTGGAGCTGTTCGTCGTCGTCGCGCTGAAGATCGCGGCGCTCGCGCTGATCTGGTGGGTGGCGTTCGCGCCACAACCGAAACCCGATGCCAGCCCGGGCGCCGTCGCGCAGCGGCTGGCCCCTGCCGCCGCGCCGCCGGAAGCCAAACCATGATCCTGATCGACGCCGATGTCGTCACGCTGTCGCGCCTGCAGTTCGCGCTGACCGCGCTGTACCACTTCCTGTTCGTGCCGCTGACGCTGGGGCTGGTGTGGATGCTGGCGATCATGGAGAGCGTCTACGTGATGACCGGGCGCGAGGTGTGGAAGCGCATGGTGCAGTTCTGGGGCGTGCTGTTCGGCATCAACTTCGCGATGGGCGTGGCCACCGGGGTGACCATGGAGTTCCAGTTCGGCATGAACTGGGCGTACTACTCGCATTACGTCGGCGACATCTTCGGCGCGCCGCTGGCGATCGAGGGGCTGATGGCGTTCTTCCTCGAAGCCACCCTGGTCGGCGTGTTCTTCATGGGCTGGGAGCGCATCTCGCCGATCAAGCACCTGCTGGTGACCTGGTTCCTGGCGCTGGGCACCAGCCTGTCGGCGCTGTGGATCCTGATCGCGAATGCGTGGATGCAGCATCCGGTGGGCTCCGCCTTCAACGCCGAGACGATGCGGATGGAAGTGACTTCGTTTTCCGAGGTGTTCTTCAACCCGGTGGCGCAGGAGAAATTCGTGCACACGGTGAGTGCCGGCTACGTGCTGGGCGCGATGTTCGTGCTGTCGATCAGCGCGTGGTACCTGCTGCGTGGGCGCAATGTGGATTTCGCCAAGCGCTCGATGACGGTGGCGGCCAGCTTCGGGCTGGCGGCGGCGCTGTCGGTGGTGGTGCTGGGTGACGCGTCCGGCTACACCGTGTCGCTCAACCAGAAGATGAAGATGGCCGCGATCGAGGCGATGTGGCATACCGAGCCGGCGCCAGCCGCGTTCACCCTGTTCGGCCTGCCCGACATGCAGCAGCGCACCACGCATTACGCGGTACGGATTCCGTGGGTGATGGGCCTGATCGGCACCCGCTCGCTCGACGAAACGATGCCCGGCATCGCCGAACTGGTGGACGCCGCCAAGGGCCGCATCGACAACGGCATCCAGGCCTACGACGCGATGCTGATGCTGCGCCAGGACCGGGACAACGCGCAGGCGAAGGCCACGCTGGCCGCGCATGACAAGGACCTGGGCTACGCGCTGCTGCTGAAGAAATACGTCGACGATCCGCGCCGGGCCACGCCGGCGGACATCCAGAAAGCCGCCGATTCGACCATCCCGAACGTGCCGGTGCTGTTCTGGGCGTTCCGCATCATGGTCGCCTGCGGCTTCTATTTCATCGCGCTGTTCGCGCTCTCGTTCTGGAAGGCCAGCAAGCGCACGCTGGACCGTCAGCGCTGGTACCTGCGCCTGGCGCTGTGGAGCCTGCCGCTGCCGTGGCTTGCTGCCGAGCTGGGCTGGGTCGTGGCCGAGTACGGCCGCCAGCCGTGGGCGATCGAGGGCGTGCTACCCACCGCGCTGGGCGTGTCGTCGGTCAGCGCAGGCCAGGTGCTGACTTCGCTGGGCGGCTTCGTGTTGTTCTACACCGCGCTGGCCATCGTCGACGTGTTCCTGATGCTGAAGTTCGTGCGCAAGGGGCCGGACGGCCTGGGCATCTGGCCGCGGGGAGAGCGCCATGTTTGATTACGCCACGCTGCGGGTGATCTGGTGGGCCCTGTTGGGCACGCTGCTGATCGGTTTCGCGATCATGGACGGCTTCGACTTCGGCGTCGCCGGCCTGCTGAAGGTGCTGGGCCGCGACAACGAGGAACGGCAAGTGCTGCTGGAGGGCATCGAACCGACCTGGGAAGGCAACCAGGTGTGGTTCATCCTGGCCGGCGGCGCCGCCTTCGCGGCGTGGCCGATGCTCTACGCAGTGTCGTTCTCCGGCATGTATTTCGCCATCGCACTGGTGCTGCTGGCGCTGATCCTGCGCCCGGTCGGCTTCAATTTCCGCGGCAAGATCCGCGACCCGCGCTGGGCCTCGCTGTGGGACTGGGTGCTGACCGTCTCGGGCCTGGTGGTGATGCTGGTGGCCGGCGTCGCCTTCGGCAACCTGTTCCTCGGCCTGCCGTTCCGTTTCGACGGCGACCTGCGCATGAGCTGGCATGGCGGCTTCTTCGACCTGCTGCACCCGTTCGCGCTGCTGTGCGGGCTGGTCTCGCTGGGCATGCTGCTGGCGCACGGTGCCTGTTTCGCCGCATTGAAAGCCGATCATGCGATCGCCGCGCGCGCGGTGACGATCGCGCGCTGGACCACGCTGTGCTTCGCCGCACTGTACGTGCTGGCCGGCGCGTGGCTAGCCTATGGCATCCCCGGCTACGCGGTCGTCGGCCCGGCCGCGACCGCGGGCGTTTCCAACCCGCTGCTCAAGCAGGTCGCGACCGGCGGCAGCTGGTTCGCCGGCTACCTGCAGTACCCGTGGTTCTGGGCCGCGCCGCTGCTGGCGCTGGCCGCGGCGGTCGGCGTGCAGGTGCTGGTCGGGCGGCGCAACGTGGCCGGCTTCGTCGCCAGCAGCCTGATGGTGGGCGGCACGATCGCCTCGGCCGGCTTCGCGCTGTTCCCGTTCCTGCTGCCCTCCAGCCTCGACCCGCATTCCAGCCTCACCGTGTGGGATGCCTCGTCGAGCCGCGGCACGCTGCAGCTGATGCTGCTGGCCACCCTGGTGCTGCTGCCGGTGGTGATCCTCTACACCGGCTGGGTGTACCGGGTGATGCGCGGGCGGGTCACGCTGGAGCAGGTGCGCCGTGCGCACGGCGGCTATTGAAGGGAGGACGGAACGATGTGGTATTTCGCGTGGATCCTCGGGCTGGGCCTGGCCTGCGCCTTCGCCATCCTCAACGCCATGTGGTACGAAGTGCATGCCACCGACGAGGCGCATCGCCTGCAGGAAGACTCGCAGATGCCGGACGAGCTGACCTGACGACGCTCTGACCCCGCTCGTCCCGGGCGCAGTGCAGCGGAGTCGAGGCGCCATCGGTCCGTGCGGAGCACCGCATGTCGAGGCAATGCACTTCGACTTCGATCCTGCCGGTGCGCGCTCAGGACGAACGGGACAAGGCAACCCGCGCGGCCAGCAACGCCTCGATCGCCTCGGCCTCTTTCGGCACCGCGGCGGTCAGTACTTCGTTGCCGTCGCGGGTCACCGCCACGTCGTCCTCGATGCGGATGCCGATGCCGCGCCAGCGCTCGGCCACCGAGTGGTCGTCCGGCGGCACGTACAGGCCCGGTTCCACCGTCAGCACCATGTCCGCTTCGAGCAGGCGCGACTCGCCGCCGACCCGGTAGTCGCCGACGTCGTGCACGTCCAGCCCCAGCCAGTGGCCGGTCCTGGCGGGGAAGTAGCGCCGGTAGCTGCCGTCGGCAATCACCGCGTCGGCAGCGCCCCTGAGCAGGCCCAGCTCGCACAGGCCCTCGGCCAGCACGCGCACTGCCGTCGTGTGCGCGGCGCCGAACGGCCGCCCCGGGCGCACCTCGTCGATCGCCGCCAGCTGCGCGGCCAGCACCACTTCGTACAGCGCGCGCTGCTCGCGGCTGTAGCGGCCGCCGACCGGGAACGTGCGGCTGATGTCGGATGCGTAGCAGTCCAGCTCCGCGCCAGCGTCGATCAGCAGCAGCTCGCCATCGCGCAACGCCGCGCGGTTGCTCTGGTAGTGCATCACGCAGGCGTTCGCGCCGCCGGCGACGATCGGCGGGAACGCCGGCACCGCGCCGCGGCTGCGCATCACGCGCAGCAATTCGGCTTCCACCTCGTACTCGTGGCGCCCCGGCGCGGCGACCTGCATCGCGGCCAGGTGTGCCTCCACCGCGATCGCGGCGGAGGCACGCATCAGCTTCAACTCGGCGCGCGACTTGTACAGGCGCAGGTCGTGCAGCAGGTGGCCGAGCGCCACGAACTCCTTCGGCACCACGCCGCCGCCGCGCAGCTGGCGCAGGCGGCGCATCCAGCCGAGCAGTTGCGCATCGAACGCCGGCTCGCGGCCGAAATGGCAGTACACGCGGCCGCGGCCCTCGATCATGCCGGGCAGGATGTCGTCGATGTCCTCGATCGGGAAGGCGTCGTCCATGCCGTAATCGGCCACTGCCCGTTCGGTGCCGATCGACTGGCCATGCCAGCGCTCGCGCGCCGGATCGTGCTCGCGGCAGAACAGCACCGCCTCGCCGTGCCGGCGCCCCGGCAGCAGCGCCAGCACCGCATCGGACTCGGGGAAGCCGGCCAGGTAATGGAAGTCCGAATCCTGCCGGTACGGCCACGCCGCATCGGCGTTGCGCATGCGTTCGGGCGCGGCGGCCACCAGCAGCACCGCGTCCTCGCCGGCCATTTGCATCAGCTGGCGCCGGCGGCGCGCGAATTCGTCCGGGCCGATCGCCAACGCGGCCAGTGTCGGGGCGCTCGGAATCAATGCACGCTGCCGCTGGCGGACGGACCGGGCGCGGCGCACTCGGCAAACAGCAGCATCGCGGCGACGCGCACGAACTCCTGCACTTCCACCAGCGCGTCCTCGTCCTCGTCTTCATCGCTGAAATCGAACGACGAAGCGGCGATCGTGCCGAGATCGCGCAACACTTCCTGCGCCTCGTCCGACAATTGCGCGTGCGCCGCCGCGCCGGCCAGGCCGAAACCGCCGAGGAAACCGCGGCACCAGTCGACCGTCGCCTCGGCGCGCTCTTCCAGCGGGCGGTCATCCTCAGGCAGCAACGGCTCGAAGCCGAGCTCGGGATCGGCCAGCTCGGCTTCGCTCTGCCGGGCCAAGCGGTCGAGCAGGGCCAGGTCGTCCGCGGTGACGTCGGTCGCCTCGCCGTCAAGCTGCAGCGCGGCCAGCACCGGGGTGCCGCGCAACGAGCCGCCGCCGGCCAGGTAGCCGCACAGCGAGCCATGCAATTCGCTGGCTTCAGTGCCAAGGCGCAGGCGCACGATCAGCGCGTCGATGTCGTCATGGCCTACCAGCCCGGGTGCCGTCATGGCGATGCTCCTTCGAGGGAATGGCCGCCAGTTTAATGCAGCCGCCGCGCCCGCCATCGCTCCTGCCGCCAGGCGGGCTGACTTCCGCCGGGGTCCTGTTATAGTTTCGTGCATGAGCACGCCTGAGCCCCTTCAGCCCGATCCGGTCCATCAGGAGTTGGCCGCGCTGACCCAGCAGCTTGACCGGCTGCTCGACACAGTGCGCCGGCTCGCCGAGGAAAACCGCAGCCTGCGCCAGAGCCAGGAGCAACTGTCCGGCGAGCGCGCGGGCCTGCTGGCGCGCAACGAGCAGGCCCGCAGCCGCGTCGAGGCGATGATCCAGCGGCTCAAATCGCTTGAAAGCAACGGTTGACAGAACCCATGTCCAGCAGTGAACCGGTCGCGCTGCGACTGATCGATCGCGAATTCCTGATCGCCTGCGCGCCGGAAGAGCGCGAGGGCCTGCTCGAGGCCGCCGGCTTCCTCGACCGCAAGATGCGCGAACTGCGCGCCAACGCGAAGGCGCCCAGCTTCGAACGGCTGGCGGTGCTGACCGCGATCAGCGTGGCGCACGAATTCCTCAGCCTGCGCAAGCAGCACGACAACCAGGAGCAGCGCCTCAGCGACGGTCTTGCCGCGCTGCGAAGCAAGCTCAATGCCGTCCTCGACAGCGAGTCGCTCAGGCGCTGATCCGGCAGCGCGCGAGCTGCGGCCGACCATTCCCGGCAGTGGCACATTCCCGGGCAAGCGCCTAGAATCGTTCGTGGCGTTTTCTGCGATGTGCGCCAGCACACTGTTACATTTGCCTTGTTCCTACATACGGCCCCGGGTCGGCTTCACATCGGCTGTTGTGCATGTCCGCCACGTGCGGAAAGCCTTGAGGCCATGTAGCTCTCCCACCTGATCCATCGTGGATCAAGGTCGTTCGGTGGGCAGCGGCATCGCGGTTGACGCCACTCATTCCCCCACCCCGTCCGTCCCGCGACGAACGGGGCGAACTACGACGGAGCTGCGCGAAACGTGGACGCCCTCGCCCGACGACGCGAACTTCGCCAACGCCTCGCCGAACAACGTCGCGCCCTGTCGCCGACCGAGCGTATCGCCGCCGCGCAGGGCCTGCGCCGCAGCCTCGAACGGCTGCCCGAATACCTCACCGACGCGCGCGTGGCCGGCTACTGGGCCAGCCACGGCGAGCTGCCGTTGAACCTGGCGATCGCGCCGCTGGCCGGCCGCGGCCAGCAGTTCCTGCTGCCGGTGATCGACCACGGCAAGCAGCTGCGTTTCGCACCATGGCAGGCCGGCGACGCGGTGCGGCCGAACCGCTACGGCATTCCCGAACCCGTCGCGCCGACCGGGCTGCTGGAACCGTTCCAGCTCGATCTGGTGTTCGTGCCGCTGCTCGGCTTCGACCGTCGCGGCCACCGCCTCGGCCACGGCGGCGGCTACTACGACCGCAGCTTCGCCTTCCTCAACGAGCAGGTACGCCCGACCGAGCCGCTGCTGGTCGGCATCGCCTACTCCTTCCAGGAATTGCCCGCGATCGACGAGGAAGACTGGGACGTCCCGCTCGATTTCGTCGCCACCGAGCGTGAACTGATCGACTGCCACACGCCTGCCCCAGCACCGGAGACCGCCGCGTGAACCACTGGCTGATGAAGTCCGAGCCCGAGGCATTCTCGATCGACGACCTCAAGCGCAAGAAGCGCGAGGCATGGGACGGCGTGCGCAACTACCAGGCGCGCAACTACATGCGCGACGGCATGCGCGTGGGCGACAAGGTATTTTTTTACCACTCCAACTGCGCCGAGCCCGGCATCGTCGGCGTCGCCGAAGTCGCTACCGATGCCTACCCCGACCCCAGCCAGTTCGACCCGAAGAGCAAGTACTTCGACCCCGGCAGTTCGCGCGACAACCCGCGCTGGATGCTGGTCGACGTGAAGTTCGTGAAGAAGCTCAAGCGCACGATCACGCTCAAGGAGCTGCAAGCCGACCCCGCGCTGGACGGCATGGTGCTGCTGCGCAAGGGCAGCCGGCTGTCGGTGCAACCGGTGGAGGCGGCGCACTGGAACCACATACTGACGCTGGAATGAGCGCCATCCGATTTCTCTTCACCGGAACCCATCCATGAGCAACGCCAACGAAAAACGTCAGGCCGGCGAGGCCGCGATCCGCTATGTCGAGGACGGCGCCATCGTCGGCGTCGGCACCGGCTCCACCGTGGCGTTCTTCATCGACGCGCTGGCCGACCTGAAGGATCGCATCCAGGGCGCGGTGTCCAGCTCGGAACAGTCCACCGCGCAGTTGAAGAAGCTGGGCATTCCGGTGCTCGACCTCAACGCCACCGGCCCGTTGACGCTCTACGTCGACGGCGCCGACGAGTGCGACCCGTACAAGCGGCTGATCAAGGGCGGCGGCGCCGCGTTGACCCGCGAGAAGATAGTGGCGGCGGCCAGCGAGAAATTCGTCTGCATCATCGACTCCAGCAAGCGGGTCGAGCTGCTCGGCAAGTTCCCGGTGCCGATCGAGGTGATCCCGATGGCGCGCAGCCTGATCGGCCGCGAGATCGTCAAGCGCGGCGGCCAGCCGGTATGGCGCGACGGCGTCATCACCGACAACGGCAACTGGATCATCGACGTGCACGGCTGGCAGATCGTCGATCCGGCGGCACTGGAGAGCGAGCTGAACCAGCTGCCCGGCATCGTCACCGTCGGTCTGTTCGCGCGGCGGCCGGCTGACGTGGTGCTGATCGGCGACCACGAGATGTAAGGCGCTGGCGGCCCGGCGCAGCGGGCCGCCCACACTGGCTCCCTCAGGGCTTCTTCGAGCCGCGGGCGTGCCCGTAACCTTCCATCAGGTCGCCGGCGGCCGGGCGCGGCTTCAGGCCGTCGCGGAAACGCAAGTGGCGCGAGGATTCGCGCGCCTCGCGCAGGCGCCGCGCATGGGCAGCGAGGATGTCGCCGCGGGTGAGGATGCCCACCAGCCGGCGCGAGTCGCCCTTGCCCACCACGATCAGCCGCCCGACCTTCTCCGCCACCATGTGGTCGGCCGCCTCGCGCAGCGAGTGGCTTTCGGTCACCGCGATGGGCTGGCGCGTCACCAGTTCGCCGAGGGTCTGGGTGTAGTGCCACTGCGGATCGAGCAGGGTGCGCCGGGTCAGCACGCCGTACACCCGGCCGCTCCCGTCCACCACCGGGAAACCCTGGTGGCGCGTCTCCGGCGCGCCGTCGTTGAGCCAGGGGCGCACCTCGGCCAGGGTCTGGCTGGCCCGGAGCGTCACCACCTCGCGCGAACACACGTCGCCCACCGCCACCTGTTCGAGGTAGTCCGCCGCGTACTCGGAGGGCACGCGCACGCCGCGGCGGGCGATCTTCTCGGTCATGATGGTGTTGCGCATGAGCAGCGCCGAGATCAGGTAGGCCGCGGTGCAGCCGCCCAGCAGCGGCAGCAGCGCCGCCGGCTGGCGCGTGGTCTCGAAGGCGAACACCACCGCCGTCAGCAGCGCCCGGGACGAGCCGGCGAAGATCGCCGCCATGCCCACCAGCGCGGCAATGCGCAGGTCGATGTGGAAGCCGGGCAGCACGTGGTTGAGGCCGATGGCCAGCACCGCCCCCAGCGAACCGCCGATCATGAACAGCGGCGCCAGCGTGCCGCCGGAGGTGCCGCTGCCCAGCGAGATCACCCAGGAGACGAATTTCAGCGCGCCGAAGCTGAGCAGCACGGCGAGGCCGAAATGCCCCTGCACCAACGCGTCGATGTTGTCGTAGCCCACGCCCAGGGTGCGCGGGTCGATCCAGCCCACGAAGCCGGCGACCAGCGCCCCGATGACGGGCCACCACATCCAGTGGATCGGCAGTTTCTCGAACAGATCCTCGACGCCGTACACCGCGCGGGTCACCCAGATCGAGGCGTAGCCGACCAGGCCGCCGATCAGTACGAAACCGGCCAGCGCCAGGCTGCCGGGCTCGGGCACCTCAGGCATCGGGAACACCGGCCCCGCGCCGTAGCTGGCGTAGCGCACGCCCACCGCGGTCACCGTGGCCAACGCCACCGGAATCAGCGATCGCGGGCGCAGTTCGAACAACAGCAGTTCCACCGCCAGCACCAGCGAGGCCACCGGCGCGCCGAACACCGCCGCCATGCCCGCCGCCGCGCCGGCCGCCAGCAGCACCTTGCGCTCGTTGGCGGTCACCCGCAGCAGCTGGCCGATCAGCGAACCCAGCGCGCCGCCGGTGGAGATGATCGGGCCTTCGGCACCGAACGGGCCGCCGGTGCCGATGGCGAAGGCGGAGGACACCGGCTTGAGCCAGGTCATCCGCGCGGGGATGTTCGATTCGTTGGTGAGGATCTGCTCCATCGCCTCGGGAATGCCATGGCCCTGGATCGCGCGCGAGCCCCAACGCGCCATGATGCCGGCGGCCAGGCCGCCGATGGCCGGCATCAGGATCACCCAGGCGCCGATGGAGGTGCCAGCCGGCGACAGCACGAACGAACCCGGTTTCGCATTCGGTCCGATCACATCCGAGATGCGGCCGTAGTAGCACAGGTCGGTGATGAGGTTGATCAGCAGCATCAGCAGCTGGGCGACATAGGCCGCCGCCACGCCCAGGATCACCGCCAGCACGCTGATCAGAAGGATCCGGTGGGTGACCAGGGTGGATTTGCGCGGCATGCGCGCCGCATCCAGCGACAACCCCAGCGCGGGGGCAACCGGCAGGGCGTCGGTGCTGCCGGTGGTGCGCACGTCGGCATGGCCGGTGGGGGCGTCAGAGCTGGGCGTCATCCGGGTTTCGCTGCGTAAAACGGAAATTTTACGCTGCTGCGGTGCAGAAAAGAAGAAGGAAAATCGCGCAATTGTGCGTAATTTCCTGCGATTTCTCGCATTTACCGCGAACGTGACCACCCCTCCGCCCCACCGTCAGCGCGCGGCCAGACGCGGTACCGCCCACACGAAAATGCCCGCCGGAGGGCGGGCATTCGGCCGGGTCGTCACGCATCGCTGCGTGCGCCGGCATCTGGATTTGGCAGCCCCGGATGGATTCGAACCACCGAATGCCTGAGTCAGAGTCAGGTGCCTTACCGCTTGGCGACGGGGCTGTGGAGCTAGTTTAGCGCTTCGAGAACTGCGTGGCGCGACGTGCCTTGTGCAGACCGACCTTCTTGCGCTCGACCTCGCGGGCGTCGCGGGTCACGAAGCCGGCCTTGCGCAGCGGCGACTTCAGGCTTTCGTCGTACTCGATCAGCGCGCGGGCGATACCCAGGCGGATCGCGCCGGCCTGGCCGGTGATGCCGCCGCCGGCAACCGTCACCTTGATGTCGAACTTGTCGGTGTTCTGGGTCAGTTCGAGCGGCTGGCGCACGATCATGCACGAAGTCTCGCGGCCGAAGAACTGCTCGAGCGACTTGCCGTTGACCTCGATCGCGCCCTTGCCCTTGCGCAGGAACACGCGGGCGGCGGAGGTCTTGCGGCGACCGGTGCCGTAATTCTGCTGGGTTGCCATGCTCATTTCCTTAAATCTCCAGCGCCTGCGGCTGCTGTGCGGTATGCGGGTGCTCGGCACCGCCGTAGACCTTGAGCTTGCGGTACATCTCGCGGCCCAGCGGGTTCTTCGGCAGCATGCCCTTGACGGCGATCTCGATCACGCGCTCCGGGTAGGTCGCCAGCAGATCCTTCAGGCTGATGGTCTTCAGGTTGCCGACGTAACCGGTGAAGCGGTGGTACATCTTGTCGTCCAGCTTGGCGCCGGTGACCGCCACCTTCTGCGCGTTGATCACCACGATATAATCGCCGGTGTCGCAGTGCGGGGTGTATTCCGGCTTGTGCTTGCCGCGCAGACGACGGGCAATTTCGGTCGACAGGCGACCGAGCGTCTTGTTCGTGGCATCGACCACGAACCAGTCGCGCTTGACGTTGTCGGCATTGGCGCTAAACGTTTTCATTTCAGAATACCTGTCTGCCGCCGTGAGGCGGTACGCATGATTCAGGAAAGCATGCTTCGGTGGAACAAAGGCGCGAGATGATAACGGAGCCGTCATCTACGGCGCAAGCCCACCGGCCGGCGAGCTGTGAGCTGGCGATGATAGCATGGGCACCGGGCCGCTTGAAAAGCCCCCGGCGCGACGCGGACGGCAAGGTCGCACCTGAAGCGCTGCGGTAGACCCCTTTCCCCGCAGCCCTGCCGGCCGAACAACTGCAACGGGAATCCCATGAACGTGCGTACGCTGAGCCCCCTCGACCGCCTGCTCGCCGGCTGCGAGCGCGCACTGGAAGCGATTGCCGGCACGCCCGCGGCGCACCGCCGCTCGCCCGCCGCCGGGCTGGACGAGGCCACGCTGGACGAGGCCGAGCGGCGGCACGCCGCCGGCCTGATGCGCGTCAACCATACCGGCGAGGTCTGCGCGCAGGCGCTGTACTTCGGCCAGGCCGCGCTGGCGCGCCATACCGACAACCGCCTGCACCTGCTGCATGCCGCCACCGAGGAAACCGACCACCTGGCCTGGTGCGCCGAGCGCCTGCGCGAGCTGGACAGCCGCCCCAGCCTGCTCAATCCGTTGTGGTACGCCGGCAGCTACGCGATCGGCGCCGCTGTGGCACTGGCCGGCGACCCGCTCAGCCTGGGCTTCGTGGTGGAAACCGAGCATCAGGTGGAGGCCCACCTGGCCGAGCACCTGGAAAAACTGCCCGCACAGGACGAACGCTCGCGCGCCGTGCTGGCGCAGATGCAGGCCGATGAAATCCGTCATGCGCAAAACGCGCAGGCGCGCGGCGGCATCGAGCTGCCGTTTCCGCTGCCACAGTTGATGCACCTGAGCTCGATGGTGATGAAGACGGTGGCGTATCGCGTGTAGGGGCCCGCTCGCGGGCTCCTACCCAGCCAGGGAAAGAAAACCCGCCTTTCGGCGGGTTTTTCGTCACATCAGATTGCGGCCGTGGAACAGCTCCTCGATCTCGCGGCGCAGCAGCGACTCGATGCGCTGGCGCTCCTTGAACGAAAGGTCGTCGGCGTGCGACTCAAACAGGTAGGTATCGAGGTCGAAGTCCTTGATGTGCATCTTCGTGTGGAACATGTTCTCCTGGTACACGTTGACGTCGAACATCTCGTACTTCTGGCGGATGTGCTTGGCCAGGTAGTCCTGCACCGAATTGATCTTGTGGTCGATGAAGTGCTTCTTGCCCTTCACGTCGCGGGTGAAGCCGCGCACGCGGTAATCACACACCACGATGTCGGACTCGAAGCTGTCGATCAGGTAGTTCAGGGCCTTCAGCGGCGAGATCACCCCGCAGGTGGCCACGTCGATGTCCGCGCGGAACGTCGCGATGCCGTTGTGCGGATGCGTTTCCGGGTAGGTATGGACGGTGATGTGGCTCTTGTCCATGTGCGCCACCACGGCGCCGGCGATCGCATCGCGGCCCAGCTTCTCCACCACCGGCTCCTCGGAGATCAGAATGGTCACCGAGGCACCCTGCGGGTCGTAGTCCTGGCGGGCCACGTTGAGGATGTTCGCGCCGATGATCTCGGCCACGTCGGTGAGGATCTGGGTCAGGCGGTCGGCGTCGTACTGCTCGTCGATGTACTCGATGTAGCGGCGGCGCTGGTCCTCGGACACCGCGTAGCAGATGTCGTAGATGTTGAAACTCAGCGCCTTGGTCAGGTTGTTGAAACCCTGCAGACGCAGACGAGGAAGTGGCTTGACCACGGGCGGCTCTCCATGACCGGATGTCCGGCCAGCAGCAGAGGCGGGTTAGCGACAAGGGTCCCCGCGGTATGGTGTGAAGCGCTGGCGATGGCCCGCGCGACCCTTGTGAACCGCATGCGGCAACCTCGCCGCATCCGGAAGACCGCGAAGTATGAGGCAAAAAGAAAAGAAATTGAACCTGCGACTGGCGCCCAGGTTTGCCATAATGCCAAGCTTGCAGGGAAGATCCATCGGCACGAACGTCGTGCGGCAACGGTTGCCACTGTTTAATGACAACCTTCGGTAGGGGATGATCGTGGCGCAACTCAAGTACCAGCTCCAACAGGCTTTTGAACGCTCACAGGCACCGCTCGGCTTCGCGCCGGACCCGGCTGCGATGGAGCGCTTCCTGGCCCTTTGCCACCGCCGGCGCTACCCGGGCAAGACCGCCATCATCCGCCCCGGCGATCCGGCCAACACCCTGTACTACGTGGTCGAAGGCTCGCTGGCGGTATGCACCGAAGACGAGCAGGGGCGTGAACTGATCCTCGCCTACATCAGCCGCGGCCAGTTCATCGGCGAGATGGGCCTGTTCGTGGAGCAGGCGCAGCGCGAATCCATGGTGCGCACGCGCACCCCGTGCGAAATGGCCGAAGTCAGCTACGAGCGCCTGTTCCAGCTGATGGAAGGACCGCTGCGCGAGGAATGCCCGAAGATCCTGTTCGCGATCGGCTCGCAGCTGACCAACCGCCTGCTGCGTACCTCGCGCCAGGTCAGCCGGATGGCGTTCATGGACGTCACCAACCGCATCTCGCGCACCCTGCTCGACCTGTGCCAGGAGCCGGATGCAATGACCCATCCCGACGGCACCCAGATCCGCATCTCGCGCCAGGAAGTGAGCCGCATCGTCGGCTGCTCGCGCGAGATGGTCGGCCGCGTGCTCAAGCAGTTGGAGGAACAGCGCATGATCGACGTCTCCGGCAAGACCATCGTGGTGCGCGGCACGCGCTGATCCCTCACGGGATCCGCCACGCCTGCCGTCCGAACCGTTTTTTTACGGAAACCGGTCGAGGATGGCGCTCCGCCACCGGTTGCGAGACAGCGCTTGGATTACGGACAGTTCTTCGTCTTTGCCGGTGTCGGCCTGCTCGCCCAGATCGTCGACGGAGCCTTGGGCATGGCCTATGGCCTGGTGTCCAACTCGATCCTGCTGGCGCTGGGCCTGCCACCGGCGGTAGCCAGCGCCACCGTGCACACCGCCGAGGTGTTCACCACCGGCGTCTCCGGCGCCTCGCACGCCTGGTTCGGCAACGTGCGCTGGAAACTGTTCTGGCAACTGGCCATTCCCGGCGCGATCGGCGGCATCCTGGGCGCGACCTTCCTGGCCAACGTACCGGGCGAGGCAATCCGGCCCTGGGTCAACGCCTACCTGCTGATCCTCGGCACGATGGTGCTGCTGCGTGCGTTCGGCCGGCGGCTGAGCCGCCATCGGGTGCAGCACAGCGGCACGCTGGGCTTCTTCGCCGGCCTGCTCGACGCGATCGGCGGCGGCGGCTGGGGTCCGCTGGCCACCAGCACCCTGATCGCGCGCGGCGGCGGCGTGCGCAGCACGATCGGTTCGGTCAACGCCGCCGAGTTCGTGGTGACGATCTGCATCTCCGCCACGCTGGTCTGGCACGTCGGTGCCGGCCACTGGCCGATCGTGCTGGGCCTGCTCACCGGCGGCGTGATCGCCGCGCCGTTCGCGGCGTGGCTGGTGCGGCACCTGCCCGAGCGCGCCGTGATGGCGGCGGTGGGCAGCCTGATCGTGCTGATCAGCCTGGGCCAGCTGGCGCGGCTGGCCGTCGCCTGACGCGCCTCAGAACCACTCGACGCGGCCGATGGTGCGGCCGAGCGCCTTCTCCATCTTCTTGCACAGCGCGGGCGTGCCGTTGACCAGCACGGCCTCGGCGGCCTGCTTCAGCATCGCCGCGTCGTACATCGAATCGCCATAGGCGACCTGCCAGGCATCGATGCCGTGCTCGGCCAGCGACTGCACCTTGCGCCGGCCCACGTTGTGCCGCCGCAGCCGCATGCCGAACCAACCGGGCCGCAGCTGCGAGGCAAGCACCTCCAGGCCGTCCAGGCCCAGCTGCTGCAGGATGCCGCAGGCCAGGGTCTGCTCGCAGCCGGTGACCACGATCACGCGGTCGCCCGCCAACTGGTGCCGGCGCAGCGCCTGCAGGCCACCGCGGCAGAACTGCCGCGGTCGCCGCGCCAAGACGGCGGCGAACGCGGTCGCGGCGGTCTGGTAACGCCGCTCGCCCAGCCCGAGCAGGCCGATGCCCGCCAGCACGCGCAGCGGCCAGCGGCGCGAGAACGGCCGCAGCAACAGCAGCAGCGGCGCGGCCAGCAGCGCCAGCACGTAGCGCCACGGCGCACGGCGATAGCGCTCGCGCACAAACAGGTAGAACGAATCGCCGTGGATCAGCACGCCGTCGAAATCGAACAGCACCACCCGCGGCGCTGCCACCGCCATCTCCCCCTGCGGCATGGCGGTCACGGCAGCGCGAACAGTCGCTTCAGCTCGCTGCCCGGATCCTCCGCGCGCATGAACGCCTCGCCGACCAGGAACGCCTGGATGCCGCCTTCGCGCAGGCGTTTCACGTCTTCCGGGGTGTGGATGCCGGATTCGGCCACCAGCACGCGGTCGTACTCGATCATCGCCTGCAGCGTCAGCGAGGTCTCCAGCGAGGTCTCGAACGTGCGCAGGTTGCGGTTGTTCACGCCGATCAGCGGCACCGGCAACGCCATCGCGCGCTCCAGTTCCTCCTCGTCGTGCACCTCGCACAGCACGTCCAGGTCGAGCTCCGCCGCCAGCAGCGACAGCTGCAGCAGCACGTCGTCGTCCAGCGCCGAGACGATCAGCAGCACGCAGTCGGCACCGATCGCGCGGGCCTCGTACACCTGGTACGCGTCGATGATGAAGTCCTTGCGCAGCACCGGCAGCGAGCATGCCGCGCGCGCCTGCTGCAGGAACGCCTCGCTGCCCTGGAAGAAGTCGCTGTCGGTCAGCACCGACAGGCAGGCCGCGCCGGCGGCCGCGTAGCTCCTGGCGATCGCGGCCGGGTCGAAATCCGTGCGGATCAGCCCCTTGCTCGGGCTGGCCTTCTTCACCTCGGCGATCACCGCCGGCAGGCCGGCGTCGATCTTCGCCTCGATGGCCGCGGCAAAACCGCGGGTGCCGGGCAGCTCCGCGATGCGCGCGGCCAGTTCGGTTTCCGGCAGCCGGGCCCGGCGTTCGGCGACCTCTTCCGCCTTGCGGGCAAGAATGCGATTGAGGATGTCAGTCATGGCATCTCACTGATGGTGTGGGAGCGCATCCCGTGCGCGACAGGAACCCCGGCGCAGCGGGCAACTGCAGCTTCGCACACCGCGGTTGTCCTAGCGTGAACCGGCAAGCCGCCGGGTGGCCGCCACGAAGGCCTGCATTCTCGCATGCGCGGCGCCGCTGGCAATCGTGGCGCGGGCCAGCTCGATGCCTTCGCCGATCGAAGCGGCCACGTCGGCGGTGTACAGCGCCGCGCCGGCGTTCAGGCAGACGATGTCATGCGCCACGCCGTGGCGACCCTGCAGCACGTCCAGCAGCATCGTCTTCGACTCGTCCGCATTCTCCACGCGCAGGTTGCGGCTGGACGCCATCGCCAGGCCGAAATCCTCCGGTTCCACCTCGTACTCGCGCACCACGCCGTCGCGCAATTCGCCGACCAGGGTCGCCGCGCCCAGCGAGATCTCGTCCAGCCCGTCGCGGCCCCACACCACCAGCGCGTGCTGCGCGCCGAGCTGCTGCAGCGCGCGCACCTGGATGCCGACCAGGTCGGGATGGAACACGCCCATCAGGATGTTCGGCGCACCGGCCGGGTTGGTCAGCGGCCCCAGGATGTTGAACAGCGTGCGCACGCCCATTTCCTTGCGCACCGGCGCCACCACCTTCATCGCCGGATGATGGTTCGGCGCGAACATGAAGCCGATGTCGGTCTCGGCCATGCACGCGGCCACCTGCGCCGGCGCCAGCTCGATCGCCGCGCCCAGCGCTTCCAGCACGTCGGCACTGCCGGACTTCGACGACACGCTGCGCCCGCCGTGCTTGGCGATGCGCGCGCCGGCCGCCGCCGCCACGAACATCGCCGTGGTGGAAATGTTGAAGCTGGAAGCGCCGTCGCCGCCGGTGCCGACGATGTCGACGAAGTGCTCGTGCGGCGGCGCCTCCACCTTCGCCGACAGCTCGCGCATCACCCGCGCAGCGCCGGTGATCTCGCCCACGGTTTCCTTCTTCACGCGCAGGCCGGTGATGATCGCCGCGGTCATCAGCGGGCTCACCTCGCCGTTCATGATCTGGCGCATCAGCGCGATCATCTCGTCGTGGAAGATCTCGCGATGCTCGATGGTGCGCTGCAGGGCCTCCTGCGGCGTGATGGTGATGGCGCGCAGATGGTCGTTCATGCCGCCGCCCTCAGCGGCTGGCCCAGAAAATTGCGCAGCAGGTCATGGCCGTGCTGGGTCAGGATCGATTCGGGATGGAACTGCACGCCCTCGACCGCCAGCGTCCTGTGGCGCAGGCCCATGATCTCGTCGATCGAGCCGTCCGGGTTTTCCGTCCACGCGGTGACTTCCAGGCAATCGGGCAGCGACGACTGCTCCACCACCAGCGAGTGGTAGCGCGTGGCCTCGAACGGATTCGGCAGGCCGGCAAACACGCCCTGCCCGCGATGGATCACCGGCGAGGTCTTGCCATGCATGATCTGCCTGGCGCGGATCACCTTGCCGCCGAACACCTGGCCGATCGCCTGGTGGCCCAGGCACACGCCGAACACCGGGATCTCGCCGGCCAGTTCGCGCAGCACGTCCAGCGACACGCCCGAATCGTCCGGCGTGCCCGGCCCCGGCGAAATCATGATGTGCGAGGGCTTCAGCGCGCGGATGCCGGCCACGTCCAGCGCATCGTTGCGCACCACCTTGACCGCCTGCCCCAACTCGCCCAGGTACTGCACGAGGTTGTAGGTGAAGCTGTCGTAGTTGTCGATCATCAGCAGCATGGCGCGCCTTGCGGGACATGGCGGCGCAGCGCGCCGGGCACGGCATTATAGCCGTGCCGTCCGCTCCGGTTCCGCCAGCGGCGCAAGCCGCACCCGCCAGGCCTCCGCTCAGGCGGTATCGCGCCGTGACTGCCGCGCCACCACGCTGGTGGCGGTGAGGTCACCGGTGACGTTGCCCAGCGTGGCCAGCGCGTCGGGAATGGTGTCGACTGCCAGCATCAGGCCGAGCGGGCTGAGCGGCAGGCCCATTGCCTGCGCCACCGGCAGGTTGGTGGCGATGAAGGTGACCTGGCCCGGCAGGCCCACCGAACCCAGGCTGATCACCACCGCCAGCAGCGCGCCGGCCAGCAACTGCGCGGTGGTCAGGTCGATGCCGTAGGCCCAGGCGATGAACACCGCGGAAGTGACGTACTGCACCGGGCTGGTCAGGCGGAACAGGCTCACCGCCATCGGCAGCACCAGCGCGGCCACCTGCTGCGGGTAGCCGAGCCGGCGGTCGGCGCTTTCCAGCATCGCCGGCAACGAGGCCAGCGAGGACTGCGTGCTGATCGCCACCGCCTGCGCCGGCACCAGCGCCAGCGCGAAACGGCGCAGCTTCTCGCCGCCGAAGGCCACCGCCAGCGGCAGCATCATCGCGGTGACCGCGAGGTACAGCAGGCACTCGACCAGCACGTACACGCCCAGCGCGCTGAGCATGCCCAGGCCGGAGCGGGCGCACACCGACAGGATCAGCGCGAACACGCCCAGCGGCGCGATCCACAGCACCCAGCGCACGATCACGATCATCGCGTCGCTGATCGCCTGGAAGAACTCCATCAACATCGCGCGCCGCGCCGGCGCGATGCGGGTCAGCGCGAAGCCGAGGAACAGCGCGAACACCACCAGCGGCAGCATCGCGCTCTGCGCGGCGGCCATGATCGCGTTGTTCGGCACGATCGCCACCAGCGTGTCGATCCAGTTCGGCGCCGCCTGCGCGGCCGCCGGCACGCTGGCGTGGTCGAGCGCCGTGATCAGCGCCGGGTTGTGCGGGAACAGCGAGAACACCAGCGGCGCGGCCAGCGCCGCGAACAGCGCGCCGCCGGTCAGTACCACGATGAACACCACGATCGCGCGGCGCGCGATGCGGCCCGAGGCGGCCGCGTCGGTGGCGGTGTTGACGCCCACGACCACCAGCGCCAGCACCAGCGGCACCACGGTCATCTG
Source organism: Rhodanobacter sp. KK11 (assembly GCF_033345435.1). NCBI lineage: Bacteria > Pseudomonadati > Pseudomonadota > Gammaproteobacteria > Lysobacterales > Rhodanobacteraceae > Rhodanobacter > Rhodanobacter sp. KK11. The sequence goes on along the minus strand of NZ_JAWPMI010000001.1, from coordinate 441,018 downwards.
CAGCGCGTTCAGCCACAGCTTGCCGATCGGCTGCGCCACGCTGGCCACCTGCAACGCCACGGTTTCGTTCCAGCCGGCCAGCAGCAGGCCGATCAGCGCGCCGGTGGCCAGTCCCACCAGGACCCGGGTGGTCGCGCTCATTGCGCAGCACCCGCGGTGGCCAGCGCCGGCAGATGCCAGTCGGCGCGCAAGCGCTGGTACTCGGCCTGCGGCAGCAGCACGAAGACCGGATGCTGCTGCGGCTTCAGCCAGGCCAGCAGCGATTCCATCACCGCCGGCGTCATCGCGGTGCAGCCCGCGGTGGCGTCGTCAGGCGACTTCCACAGGTGCGCGAAGATGCAGCTGCCGCCCTGCGGCGCCGCCTGCGCGTTGTGCTCGATCACGAAGCCGAGCCGGTAGCGCTGGTCGCCGTTCACGTGCAGGTCGCGCCGCATCGGTTCGCTGGAACCCTTCACCGCGTCGGCACCGACCACGTTCGCGTCGACGATGCGGTTGTACTGCGCGGTGCCGCTGACATCCATGCACCAGTCGGTGGCGGTGAGCGCGCGATACGGCAGCGCGGTGGCCGCGTGCGCGGCGTAGCCGAACGCTTCGCCGATGCGGAATACCCCGGCCGGGCTGCGGTTGTCGCCTTCGCGCTTCACCGGGCCGCCGGTCTGCGGCGCGTTCAGGCCCAGGCCCCAGCCGGCACCGTTCTTGCCGATGGTCACCGGCGCAGGCGCAGCCACCTCCCGCCAGGCATCGCCATGGCGCTCGAAGGTGCGCAACTCGCCGTGATTGGTGTTCCAGTCGGCGGTGGTGACCACGATCATCTGGCGGGCGTTCTGCCAGGGCGCGTCCGCGGCGGCGGAATGCGCGGTGCCGACAAACACGATGGCAAACGCCAGCAAGGCAAGGGGGCGGCGGCAAACAGTCATCAGCTTTTCATCCGGCTATTCATCATCAAGCGAGGTGACAGACGCAGGAGCCCGCTTGCCGGCGATGCTTCCCGCACATCCCGAACCACGGCTCAAAAGCATCGCCCGCAAGCGGGCTCCTACGATTTCCTATTTCCTATTTCCTAATTCCCGGCCCTCACGGCTCCAGCATCTGCTGTATCCGCTCCAGGTTTGCCAGCAGCTGCGCATGGAGGTCGTCGTGACCTTCGCACAGCTGCACGAACACGCCGTCGAGCAGGTGTTGCAGCGCCGACTGGTACAGCAGCGGCTGGATGTACGGCAGCTCGTCGTGCGCCGACACCACCAGGCAGAGGTCGGCCAGTGCGCGCAGCGGGTTGGCGGTGTGCCGCGTCACCGTGATCACTTGGCCGCGGCGCTCGCGGAAGTAGCGGGCGATCTTGCACAGCGCCGGGTGGTTGCCGTGCTCGGAGAACACCAGCAGCACGTCGCCGGCGCTGGCCGCGGAGACGTTCGCGGTCATCCGCGCGGTGTCGAAGTTGTGCACGGTGAGGATGCCCAGCAGCGACAGCCGCAGCGCGAAGCCGCGCGCGTGGATGTCGTCCTCGCCCAGCCCGATGATGAACACCTTGCCGGTGCGGCCGGCCTGTTCGATCGCGTCGGCCACGGCGTGGAGGGCGTCCGGCGGATTGATCAGCTGGGTCGCCTCCTCGGCCTCGGACTTGCGCCGCCACAGGTTGCCGGCGGACGCGCCGCCGCCTTCGCCGTCGCTCGCCGCCGCGACCTGCGGCGTGTCGCCGTTGTCGGCGCGGGCGATCGCCTCGCCGACCGAATACTTCAGGTCCGGATAGCCCTTGAAGCCCAGCTTCTGGGTGAACTTGACCACGCTGGACTGGCTGATCCCCAGCGCATTGGCCAGTTGCTGCGAGGAGTAGTCGCGCAAGAGTTGCGCGTTCTCCAGGATGAAGTCGGCGATGCGCCGCTCCACTGCCGACATCTGGTCGCGTTCCGAACGGATTTTGACCAGCGGCGACATCATCAATTCCCCAACCTCTCCAGGCCGCGGATCTCGCGAATGCCCAGTCCGGGGGCGTCCGTCACCGAGATTTCCGACTCGTTGAAGATTACCCCACCGTCGACCGGGTTGAACGCGCACAGCGAGGGGCCGTCCAGGTCGACCTTGGTGATCACGTTCGACTTCGCCACCGCCACGTGCACCGCGGCGGCCACGCTGATGCTGGTTTCCAGCATGCAGCCGATCATGCATTCGATGCCGTGCATGCCGGCGATGTCGGCGATGCGGACCGCATTGGAGATGCCGCCGGTCTTCATCAGCTTGATGTTGATGATGTCGGCCGCACGCAGGCGGATCAGCTCGATCACCTCCATCGGCCCGAACACGCTCTCGTCGGCCATCACCGGGGTATGCACGCGCTCGGTGACGTAGCGCATGCCGGCCAGGTCGCGCGCCTTCACCGGCTGTTCGATCAGCTCCAGCTTGATGCCGGCCTCCTCCAGCGTCTGCAGCGCGTACACTGCCTGCTTGGCGGTCCAGCCCTGGTTCGCGTCCAGCCGCAGCAGTGCGCGCCCCTCGACCGCGGCGTAGATCGCCTTGACCCGCTCGATGTCGACCCCGATGTCCTTGCCCACCTTGATCTTCAGCGACTCGAAGCCGCGTTCCACCGCGGAAACCGAGTCGGCCACCATCTTGTCGATGTAGTCGACGCTGATGGTGATGTCGGTGGTGATCACCGGGTCGCCGCCGCCAAGCAGCTTGTACAGCGGCGCGCCGTAGAGCTGCCCCCACAGGTCGTACACCGCGATCTCCACCGCCGCCTTGGCGCTGGTGTTCTTCTCCATCGAGGACTGGATCAGCTGGGTGAGGTGGTTGAGGTTGGCGATGTCCTGGCCGATCAGCCTTGGAGAGATGTAGTGGCGGATCGCGTCGATGATCGAACCGTGGGTGTCGCCGGTGATCACCGCGGTGGCCGGCGCCTCGCCGTAGCCGACCTGACCCGTGTCGGTGTGCACCATCACCACGATGTCCTCCACCGTGTTGACGGTGCGCAACGCGGTCTTGAACGGGGTCTTCAGCGGCACTCGCAGCATGCCGAACTGGATGTCGGTGATTTTCATGGGAAAGCCTTCATGGAATCCGTGTCCTGTTTTTTTCTTGGCGTCGACGCGTTCAATGGCGAATGCGCACGATGCTGGTCATGCGGTCGACATAGCTCTGCCTGTCGTTGTAGAGCATCGGCAGCAACGGCGTCACCGACACCGAATTGAGCTTGATCCGCGCCTTGCCGCCGTCGGCCTTGCGGTAGCTCATGCCGCCCGCGTCGTGGATCACGTACGGCTGGCCGTGCCAGTGGCCGATCACCATCATCACGTGGCCGGGGATGTAGACCAGGTCGCCGACCTCGAGCGCCTGCGCGGCCTTGAGGCGCGCCTCGTGGCTGTCCTTGTCGGTGAACGTGCGATGCTCCAGCGCCGGGCTGATGGCCTGCCGGCTGGTGTTGCGCGGCATCTGCACGCCCATGCTGCGGTACACGTCGGAGACGAAGCCCGAACAGTCGCGGCCGTCGTACGCGTGACCCCAGCCATAGCGCTCGCCGAGGAACTTGAACGCCTGGCGGATGATGTTGGCGCGGGTCAGCGGCAGGTAGCCGTCGGCGGTGTCGGTGTTCTTCTGCAGCAGCGCCGGGCTGAAGCCCAGCGTGCCGTCGGCCTTGCGCAGCGGCAGTTCGAGCACGTGCGCGGCGTACGGCGTCTGGCCGTTGACCGGCTGGTCCGGCGGCAGGCCGGTCTGCAGCGGCACGCGCGTGCCCATGTCAAGCTGCAGCTGCGACACCGCCGGCTGCTCGCGGGTGAACACGGTGCGTTCAGTGGCACCGGTGATCACCCGATACGGGGTCTTGTCGGCATAACCGAACACCTCGGCCGCGCTGCCTTCGGCGACATCATTCTTGTCGATCCACGCCGCATAGCGCGGACTGACCACGAACAGCCACTGGCCGTCGGCACTGGCATGCACGATCGCCACCGGCGTGCCGGGGAACTCGGCGGTTTCCTGGAAGCGGTCGATGTCGGTGTCGCCCTTCTCGCTGAACACGCGCAGCGTGGTGGGGAACGTGCGCAGCGCGGCGCGGCGCACCACCAGGCCGTAGCGCGTCTTCTGTTGCGCAGGGATCGCAGCGAGCGCGAGGTTGCCGACCACGGCATCCAGCGTGGCGGCCGGCACCGGCCGGCCGTCGACGTCGAACAACGGACGCTCCGGTCGCTGCGACAGCGCCTCGATCCAGCCGGCGACCTGCGCGCGATCCAGGCTCTTCGGCAAAGCGCGCAGGTCGTGCATCGACGGATCGAGCCGCAGCAGCTTCGCGTTCTGCGCCTCGATCGCTGCGCGGTCGAGGATCACCCGATCGGGCTCGGCCTGCAGGCCGATCCAGAATGCTGGAGTGAGCTGCGCCTCGCCGACGCCGAGCACACCGGACGGCGGCACCGTCAAGGCATCGTTGGCCTCGCGCGCCTGCAGCGGAGCGCCGGCAAAGGCGAGCGCGAGCGCGGTGGCGGCAACAAGCTGGGAAAATCGCATGGTCTTGGTCCTTGGTTGATACCGCGTCACGGGCCGGCCAGCCCCGACAGCACTGTCGCCACCACCAGCCCGAAACCGGTACCCAGGATGTAGCCGAGCAGCGCCAGCAGGATGCCGACCGGCACCAGCGCCGCGGAGTAACTGGCCGCCAGGATCGGCGTGGCCGCCACGCCGCCAATATGCGCCAGCGAGGAGATCCCGCACAGGTACAGGTCGAAGCGGAACAGCTTGGCGAAGCCGACCAGCAGCACCGCGTGGATCGCGATGACGGTGACGCCGCACAAGAGATACAGCGGCGCCGCGGCGATGCCCTGGAAGTTGCTCTGCGAGGCCAGCACCGCCACCACGCAGATCAGCATGGCGCTGGAAATCGTGCTGGCGCCAGGGAACTGCGCCAGTGGCGTATGCGCCACCAGCAGGCCGAAACCGGTGGCCAGCAGGATGGTCCAGGTGGTGGCGCTGACCATGCCCGATACCGGCAGCCAGCCGGCCAGCCAGCCCGCCAGCGCCGCTGCCGCCAGCGCCATGCCCAGCCACAGCAGCACGCTGTCGTAGGTGGTGGGCGCCCTGGTCTTCGCCGGCGCCAGCGGGATGTCGCCGCTGGACACCGCCCGGGTCCAGCGGTTGAAGGCCGGCGCCAGCCGTGCCACCGAGAACAGCACCACCACCCACATCGAGTAGCCCAGCGCGTCGGTCAGCAGCGACATCGCCAGGTAGGTGTCGGACATGCCGATCGCCTGCTTCACCGCAATCATGTTCGCGCTGCCGCCGACCCAGCTGCCGGACAGCGCGGCCAGCGGCTGCCAGTCGTTGCCGGGCAGCCAGTGGCGATAGAGCAGGAAGGTGCCGATGAAGGCCACGAACAGGCTGAGCGAAGTGCAGGCGAACACGCCGAGCACGCGCGGGCCGAGCCGCCAGATCGCGCGCAGGTCGCAGTTGATCATCAGCAGGAACAGCAACGCCGGCACCAGGTGCGAGACCAGCATCGACTGCGCCGCCTTGATCTCCGCGTTGACCTGCCACAGCCCGGACACCGCCAGCGCGGTGACGAACAGATAGGTCAGCACGATCGGCGGCAGCACCGAGAACACCTTCCAGCCGAAGCGGCGCTCCAGCGCCGGAAACAGGCCGGCGACCAGCAGCATCAGCGCCATGTAAGGCCAGACCGTGTGGATCACATGCATCCCCTCGTGGATCGTTCGCGGGCATTCGCAGGCTGGCTGGTTTCGGCCACCAAGGAATAGCTGATTCTTTTCGGATTTGATTGAAGCATAAATTATTGACCGGCATTTGCAAGCGTGTTACACAGCGGTTTCAGGGGACTCGATGTGGGGACGTTCGCCGATGGATACGTTGCTGCCTGTCGCGCCGGGAATACGCCGCCAAGCATGTGGCCTGCGCGTGGCTGCGTTCCCGCTCGTCCTGCTGTTCGTCCTGCTGTCCGCCGCCCCGCTTGCCTTCGCCGGCAACGGCGCCGATGGCAAGGCGCTCGCCCCCATCATCGCCCAGATCGACGCCGGCCACTTCCAGTCCGCCGAAGCGGCGATCTCCACCGCACTGGCGCAGCCCGACCTGAGCACCGACGCGCGCGACGCGCTCGCCTTCCAGCGCGAACGCATGCGCCGCATCCTGCTCGACTTCACCCTCGACGCCGACGACGTCAAGGCGCGCGTGCGCAAGCAGATCCCCGACCTCGGCGACGCCGAGTTCGCCAGGTGGAACGCGGCCGGCCTGTTCGAGCACCAGGTCATCGACGGCAGGATGCTGTACTTCAAGCGTGCGCCCGGCAACCTGTTCCGGCTCAGCCCCGAAGCGGTGGCGCGGCGCGCGGTGCAGACGCCGATCAGCGATGGCCCGATGGAAGCGCTGAACGACCAGCAGCGCGCGATCTACCGGGCCGCGCTGGCCGAACACGAAAGCAGCGTGCTGCCGCAGCGCCTGCGCATGACGCAGACCCTGACCGTGGCCGCCGATGCGGTACCCGCCGGCGAGACCGTGCGCGCGTGGATTCCGTACCCGCGCGCGGTGCCGGGCCAGCAGGAAGACATCCGCTACGTCGCCAGCGTGCCGGCGCAGCACCAGATCGCGCCCGAGTCGGCCATGCAGCGCACGGTGTACCTGGAAAAGCCCGCGGTGGCCGGGCAGAAGACCGTGTTCTCGGTCACCTACGAGCTGACCTTGTACGCGCAGTACCACGCGATCGACCCGGACCAGGTCCAGCCCGCAGCGATCACTCCCGAGCTGGCCCCGTTCGTGGCCGAGCGCGCGCCGCACATCGTGTTCACCGACGCCATGCGTGCGTTCTCGCGCAAGGTGGTCGGCGAGGAGAAGAACCCGTACCGCATCGCGCAGAAGCTGTTCGCCGCGGTGGATCAGATCCCGTGGGCCGGCGCGCGCGAGTACTCCACCATCAGCAACATCAGCGACTACGCGCTGCACGCCGGCCACGCCGACTGCGGCCAGCAGACCCTGCTGCTGATGACCCTGCTGCGCCTCAACGGCATCCCCGCGCGCTGGCAGTCCGGCATGGTGTATTCCGCCGACGGCAGCGGCTACAGCAACATCCACGACTGGGGCTACCTGTACCTGGCGCCGTACGGCTGGGTGCCGATGGACGTCACCACCGGCCGCCTGCACCCGGCGCCGGGCGACGACCAGGCGCTGGAGTGGTTCTACCTCGGCGGCCTCGACCACTGGCGCATCGCCTTCAACGACGACTACGGCCGCCGCTTCCAGCCGGCCAAGCAGCATTTCCGTTCCGACGACGTGGACTCGCAGCGCGGCGAGGCCGAGTGGCGCGGCGGCAACCTCTATTTCGACCAACTGGGTTACGACTTCGACTGGCAGGTTCTGCCAGCGGTGCAGGGACGCAGCAGCAAATGACCAACCAGCAGCTTTTCATAAACACGGCATCGACGGCGTCGATGGGGAGATGGGGAAAATGAGCAACACCCGGACATTGCGCAGGACTGTACTCGGCACGGCGCTCGGACTGGCACTCGCCGCCTTCGGCGCGCCGCAGGCGCACGCGGCCAACAACGACGGCGCGGTAGCCGGTCGCACCCAGGCTGGCGCCACCGTGGTCGTGACCAATCCGGCCACCGGCCTGACCCGCACCATCATCGCCGACAATAACGGCAGCTACCGCTTTCCGTTCCTGCCGGTGGGCCAGTACACCATCAGCGCAAGCAGCAGCGGCCAACAAGTGGGGCCGACGCGCAACGTCACGGTAGCGCTGGGTACCACCACCACGGTGGACCTGGGCGCGGCAGACGCGACCAGTCTGGCCGCGGTCAACGTCACCGGCGCGGTGTTGCCGGTGATCGACGTGAGTTCCACCGAGTCGGCCACCATCGTCTCGCGCGACGAACTGGTACGCCTGCCGGTCGACCAGAACGTCACCTCGGTGGCCCTTCTCGCGCCGGGTGTGGTCAAGGGTAACGCCAGCTTCGGCGGCATCTCCTTCGGCGGCTCCTCGATCGCCGAGAACGCGATCTACGTCAATGGCCTCAACGTCACCGACTTCTACAACCGCAACGGCTTCTCCGAGGCGCCGTTCGCCTTCTACGACCAGTTCCAGGTCAAAACCGGCGGCTACTCGGTAGAGTTCGGCCGCACCACCGGCGGCGTGATCAACGCGGTGGCGCGCTCGGGCACCAATGAACTGAAAGGCGGTGTGGAGATCACCCTGGAGCCTGGCAACTGGCACTCGCGGGCCGACGACCACTACGACGCCGATGGCCATCGCTACCTCACCGCCAGCCGCGACCAGGACTCGCTGGTGAAGACGAACGTCTGGGCCTCCGGCCCGATCGTCAAGGACAAGCTGTTCATGTTCGCCATGTACGAGGCCCGCGGCAGCAGCCCGCGCAATACCAACAACGCCGGCACCACGCTGACCTCCAACAACGCGGATACCGGCTTTTGGGGCACCACCATCGACTGGAACATCACCGATAGCAACGTGCTGCAGCTGATGGCGTTCTCCGACAAGAACAAGAACATCGGCGACGTCTACAGCTACGACTACGACACCGACACCATCGGCACCCGCACCAACAAGGTCTTCACCGACACCGGCGGCAAGAACTGGGCGCTGACCTGGACCAGCTACCTCACCAACGACCTGTCGATGAAGCTGATGTACGGCCGCAACGAGCGTGAGGCGTTCACCCGTTCGCAGCTGGACATCGACTGCAACTACGTCTCGGCCAACAACGCGTTCCGGGCGATCCACGACCCGGGCGTGCAGCTGGGCTGCACCAGCAGCTCCACCGTGTACGAGCGCAACGACACCCGCAAGCAGGCGCGCGCCGACTTCGAATGGACGCTGGGCGACCACCTGCTTCGCTTCGGCTACGACCACGAGAACGACACCTCCGACTACAACCGTCACTACGCCGGGCCGGGCGCGTACTACTACAACCTGTACGCCGCCAGCGCCGGCTCCACCATCTCCAACGGCGGCGTGGTGCCGGCCGGCTACGACGCCTACATCCGCGCGCGCCGCTACGAGATCTCCGGCACCTTCACCACCAAGAACGCCGCCTACTACATCGAGGACAACTGGCAGGTCACGCCCAACCTGGTGCTCAACGCCGGCGTGCGCAACGACAGCTTCGACAACCAGGACGCCGAAGGCCGCAGCTACATCAAGATGAGCCGGCAGATCGCGCCGCGGCTGGGCTTCTCCTGGGACATGAAGGGCGACGGCAGCAGCAAGCTGTTCGGCAACCTCGGCCGCTACTACCTGCCGGTGGCCAACGTGATCAACATCAAGCAGGCCGGCGGCCTGCTCGACGAGCGCACCTACTACGCATTCGACGGCTGGGACATCCAGACCCTCAACGGCGTGCAGTACGCCATCCCGAAACTGGGGCCGCAGATCGGTGCGGTCGACAACTCGCAGGGCGACGGCACCGTCGGCGACCTGCGTTCCGAGGTCGACAAGAACATGGATCCGGTCTACCAGGACGAGGCGATCCTGGGCTTCCAGCAGCTGATCACGTCGCAGTGGTCGTGGGGCGTCAGCGCCACCTACCGGCGTCTGCACAACGCGATCGACGACATGGAGATCAGCGCCACCGCGCAGTGCGGCGATAACGGCTACATCGGCTGGGTGATGGCCAACCCGGGCAAGAAGGTCACCGTGTGGGGCGATACCAACTGCGACGGCACCGCCGACGGCTACCTCACCGTGGATACCTCGAAGGAAGGCTGGGCGATGTACGACGCCGACGGCAACTACCTGGGCCAGCGCGGCTGGGTGAAGCCCAAGCGCACCTACGCCGCCGTCGAGCTGCAGCTGAACCGCGCGTGGGACGAGAAGTGGGCGATGAACGCCTCCTACACGATGTCGTGGAACCGCGGCAACGCGGAAGGCCCGGTCAACTCGGACACCGATTTCGACGACACCGGCCGCACCGAGAACTTCGACGACCCGTGGGTGAACCTGGGCGGCGACGGCTACCTGCCGAACGACCGTCGCCACCAGTTCAAGCTGCGCGGCACCTACGCGCTCACCCCGCACTGGCAACTCGGCGCCGACCTGAACGCGGCTTCCGGCGGCCCGATCACCGGCTTCGGCGTGGGCAACCCCTACGACGCCACCAACTACCACAGCTACTTCATCTGTGTGCAGAACTGCGACTCGCCGGTGTCCGAGGACCGCGTCTACGAACGCTCGCCGCGCGGCAAGTACGGCCGCCTGCCGTGGACCTTCAACTTCAACGCCGGCATCAGCTACATCCAGCCGTTCGACGGCGGCGAATTCCGGGTCAAGCTGGCCGTCTACAACCTGCTCAACCAGAAGCGCACCACGGCGGTGGACCAGGACCTGCAGACGTCCATTTCCAACTCCACCAGCGACACCTTCCGCCAACCGCTGGGCTTCCAGTCGCCGCGCTTCACCCAGCTGACCATGTCCGTCACGTTCTGATCGGCCTCCCCCGATTGCGGCCCGCCCGGCGGGCCGCTCTTTTTTCCAGCACCCCTGCACCAGCAACGACATCCAGCCCATGCCAACGCAAACGAGCAGCCGCCCGGCAGCACCGCAGCCTGTCCCACAGGCGAACGGCACAAGCCATTACTTCGACGGGGTCGACCTGCCGGCGCTGGCGCAACGGATCGGTACGCCCCTGCATGCCTATTCCGCCAGCGCCATCCGCCAGCGCATCAGCGAGCTGCAGAGCGCGCTGGCCGGCCTCGACGCCACCATCTGCTTCGCGGTCAAGGCCAATTCCAACCTCGCCATCCTGCAATTGATGGCGCAGGCCAGCGTCGGCGCCGACATCGTCTCGGTCGGCGAACTGCGCCGCGCCCTGAACGCCGGCATCCCGGCCGAGCGCATCGTGTTCTCCGGTGTCGGCAAGAGTGCCGACGAGATCGCCGGCGCGCTGAACGTCGGCATCATGCGTTTCAACGTCGAGTCGCTGGACGAGCTGCACACCCTGCAACGCGTCGCGAAGGCGCAGGATGTGACTGCACGCGCCGCCGTGCGCATCAACCCCGACGTGGACGCGCAGACCCACGCGAAGATCTCCACCGGCAAGTCGGAAAACAAGTTCGGCGTCAGCATCGATGAGGCGCGCCGCTGGTTCGCCGAGCGCAAACGGCTCGGCCACGTGCAACTCGACGGCCTGCACGTGCACATCGGCTCGCAGATCCTCAGCCTCGATCCGTTCCGCCTTGCGCTGCAGCGGGTCGCCGCGTTCTGGCGCGAACTCGAACAGGCCGGCCACCCGATCAACAGCATCGACGTGGGCGGCGGGCTTGGCGTGTGCTACCGCGCCGGCACGGATCACCCGGTGGCCGCCGCCGATTACGTGAACGTGATCCGCGACGCGCTGGCCGACTACCGTGGCAAGCTGCTGCTGGAGCCGGGCCGCTACCTGGTCGCCGAGGCCGGCGTGCTGCTGACCCGGGTGCTGCGCGTCAAGCCGGGCGTCGAACGCACGTTCCTGGTGCTGGACGCGGCCATGAACGACCTGCAGCGGCCCAGCCTGTACGACGCCTGGCACGACATCGTGCCGGTCGCGGACGCGCCGCGCCCGCTGGTCACCTACGACATCGTCGGCCCGGTCTGCGAAACCGGCGATACTTTCGCCCGTGCGCGCGAGCTGCCCGAGTGCGCGGCCGGCGACCTGTTGCTGATCAAGGCCACCGGCGCGTACGGTGCGTCGATGGCCTCCACCTACAATTCGCGGCCGCTGGCGGCCGAGGTGCTGCTGAACCAGGGCCGCTACGCCGTGGTGCGCCGTCGCCAGCACTTCGAGGAAATGATCGCCGGCGAGCAGCCGGCGCGAAACTGGGAAACGACATGAGCCTGAGTACGCGCCTCGCCCTCCTCGCCACCCTGGCCCTGCCCGTCGCCCTGCACGCGCAGGCCGCGCAGGATCCACCGGTCACCATCGATACCCACGTCGACATCCCGTTCACTTACATGGCCGAGCCGCGTTTCGACGTCGGCAAGGACACCCGTCTGCTGGTCGACCTGGGCAAGATGGAGCGCGGCGGCCTCAACGCGGCGTTCTTCGTGATCTGGGTGCCGCAGCACCAGCTCGACGCCGCCGGCTACGCCAAGGCCGTGCAGCAGGCCAGCCAGAAATACGACGGCATCGGCCGCATGCTGATGATGTACCCCGACCGCATCCGCCTGGCCACCACGCCCGAACAGCTGCTGGCCAACCGCAAGGCCGGCCTGCTCTCGGCGACCATCGCGATCGAGAACGCCTACTCGCTCGGCCACGACATCCGCCGCCTCGACGCCGCGTTCGACCGCGGCGCGCGTTCGGTCGGCCTGGTCCACGTCGGCAACAACGACCTGTGCAGCAGCTCGCTTCCCGACACCAAGCACGGCGAGCCGGCGATGAACAGCGCCGGCGACAAGGGCATGAGCGATTTCGGCCGCGCCGTGGTGAAACGCGCCAACCAGCTCGGCATGCTGGTCGATATCTCGCATGCCTCGGACCGCTGCGTGCGCGATGCGCTGGAGGTGTCCAGCACGCCGCTGATCGCCTCGCACTCCGGCGCCCGCGCCGTGCTCGACCACCCGCGCAACCTGCCCGACGACCTGTTGCGCGCGATCGCCGCCAAGGGCGGTGTGATCCAGGCGGTGGCGTACAAGGAATTCCTCAAGCACGATCCCGGCCGCGAAGCCGCCGAGAAGGCGTTGCAGGAACGCGTGGCGAAACAGGCCGGCGAGAAGGAGTACGACAGCGACAACGACGACTACCGGCCCGCGATGGAAGCAGGCATGGCCGAGATCCAGAAGAAGTATCCGCTGGCCACGCTGGACGACTACGTCAAGCAGATCCGCCACATGGTAAAGGTGGCCGGCATCGACCACGTCGGCCTCGCTTCGGACTTCGACGGCGGCGGCGGCATCACCGGCTGGAAAGACGCCAGCGAAACCCGCAACGTCACCGCCGCGCTGCGCAAGGCCGGCTTCAGCGACGCCGACATCGCCAAGCTGTGGGGCGGCAACCTGCTGCGCGTGTGGAGCGAGGTCGCGCGCCATGCACAACATTGACCCGGCCCGCGCACTGCGCCTTCCCCTGCGACCGAAGGAAGTCCCCGCTGGGCAACGCCGGGGAGGATCGGGGTGGAGCGCTGCTCTCCCGCACTCCCGAGCTACCCCCTCCCAACCTCCCCCTGCCAGCAGGGGGAGGAGCCAAGAGGAGCGCGACGCCGAAGCTTCGCTCCCTCCCCTGCCACGCAGGGGAAGGCTGGGGTGGGGTGCTGCTCTCCCGCACTCCCGAGCTACCCCCTCCCAACCTCCCCCTGCCAGCAGGGGGAGGAGCCAGGAGCGCGGCGCCGAAGCTTCGCCCCCTCCCCTGCAACGCAGGGGAGGGCTGGGGTGGGGCGCTGCTCTCCCGCATTCCCGAGCTACCCCCTCCCAACCTCCCCCTGCCAGCAGGGGGTGGAGCCAGGAGCGCGGCGCCGAAGCTTCGCTCCCTCCCCTGCCACGCAGGGGAGGGCTGGGGTGGGGTGCTCTTGCCCTTGCGTTCCTGCTCGCACCGCTTGGCGCCACCGCCCAATCCGCCAACCCCACCTACGACAAGATCGTCGACGCCGTAATCGCCCGCTACCAGCTCCCCGGTATTGCCGTCGGCGTGATCGAGCATGGGCAAGTCGTCTACGTGCGTACCGCCGGCGAAACCGTCGCCGGCTCCGGCCAGCCGGTCACCCCGCGCACGCTGTTCAAGATCGCCTCCAACAGCAAGGCCATGACCACCACCCTGCTCGGCCGGCTGGTCGACCAGGGCAAGCTGCGCTGGGACGACCCGGTGACGAAATACCTGCCGCAGTTCCGCATGAACGATCCATGGGTCACCGCGAACATGCGCGTGGGCGACCTGCTCACCCACGCCAGCGGCCTGCCCGAGGGCGGCGGTGACCTGATGCTGTGGCCGGAGCCGAACGCGTTCACCCGCGCCGACATCATCCACGGCCTGCGCTTCATCAAGCCCGCCTACAGCTTCCGTTCGCAATACCAGTACGACAACCTGCTCTACGTGGTCGCCGGCGAAGTGGCCGCCGCGGCTGGCGGCGCGTCCTACGAGACGCTGATGCAGCGCGAAGTGTTCGAGCCGCTGGGCCTGGACCGCTGCCAGGTCGGCGCGTGGAACCGCGACACCGTGGGCGACGTGGCCACGCCGCATCGCCGCGACAACGGCCGCAATGTGGCGATGCCCGAAGACGCCGCGATTCCCGCGATCACCTCGGCCGCCGCCGGCGGCATCCGCTGCGATCTCACCGACATGCTGACGTGGGCGCGCAACTGGCTGGCGCCCACGTCGGCACAGCTGAAGTGGCTGTCGCCGGTGCAGCGCGACGTGCTGCAGGCCCCGCACATGCTGATCCCGGTGTCCGCGCAACGCCGCGCGTGGGACAACACCCACGTGATGGCCTACGGCTATGGCTGGCGCATGGCCGACGTCGACGGGCAGTGGAGCGTGTGGCACACCGGCACGCTGAACGGCATGTACTCGATGCTGGCGCTGCTGCCGGACCGCCAGAGCGGCTTCGTGCTCATGATCAACGGCGAGGCGGACGATGCGCGCACCGTGCTCGGCGAAGTGCTGATGAAACATTTCACCGCGCCCGGCGACAGCCGCGACGTGCGCTGGTACGCCGACGCACTGGAGCAGCAAGCGAAGCAGCGTCCGGCCAACCTGACCGCCCCGGACACCGCTGCGCAACGACCGGCCGCCGCGAGGGAGTTGGCCGCGTGGGCCGGCAAGTACCGCGACCCCTGGTTCGGCGACATCTCGTTGTGCCCGCGCGACGGCCAGCTGCGTTTCACGGCGGCGAAATCGCCCACGCTGACCGGCACGGTGATGCGCCTGGGCGACCGCTACCTGGTGCATTGGGATCACGGCGATCTGGACGCGTGGCTGGACTTCCAGCCGGCTGCGGGTGACCAGCCGGCTTCCCTGCGCATGGCCAAGCTCGACCCCCAGGGCGACTTCAGCTACGACTACGAAGATCTCGAGCTCCGGCACGCAGGAAGCTGCCGCTGATGCGTCGCCCGCTTGCCGCGCTGGTGCTGCTCGCCGCCATCGGCGCCTGCGCCGACAGCCGCGCCGAACAGCCGCCGGCACTGTCGCCGGCGAAGACCGCCGCCGCGGCGAACCTGGTCGACATCCGCACGCTGGTGCCGGACATCGCCGAGGACATCAAGTACGCCGGCCACGACAACTTCGTGGGCGCGCCGGTGGATGGCTACCTGGCGCCGAAGTGCCTGCTGCTGCGCCCGGTCGCCGAGGCGCTGGCGCGGGTCGAGCACGAGCTGCGCACGCAACACCTGCGCCTGAGGATCTGGGACTGCTACCGCCCCGCCCGTGCGGTGGCGCACTTCGTGCGCTGGGCGCACGACCTCGCCGACCAGCGCACCAAGGCGCAGCACTACCCCACGCTGGACAAGTCGCAACTGCTCGGCGACTACATCGCGCCGGTCTCCGGCCACAGCCGCGGCGCCACCATCGACCTCACCCTTGAGCACTGCGCCGCCGACGGCAAGCGCTGCGAAGCGCTGGACATGGGCACCGACTTCGACTTCTTCGACGTGCGCGCCCACACCGACGCGCCCGGCATCAGCGCCGCGCAACACGCGAATCGCCTGCTGCTGCGCGACGCGATGGCGCGCGAGGGCTTTCGCAACTATCCGCTGGAATGGTGGCACTACACCCTCGTGCCGGAACCGACGCCACACACACTCTACGACGTGCCGGTGCAATGACGCACCGCGAATGACCGCAGGGGAACCGCCATGCCGAAACTGTTCGCCGGCCTCGCCGCCATCATCCTGCTCGGCGGCTGTACCGCCGGCACCAAATCGCCCGACCCGACCGACGCGCTGATGCAGCGCTATGCCGGCGACGTGCCCGGCGCCTCGCTGCTGGTGCTCAAGGACGGCAAGCCGGTCGTGCGCCGCGGCTACGGCCTGGCCAATCTCGAAGACGGCGAGCGCGCCACGCCGGCCACCAACTACCGGCTCGCCTCGGTGAGCAAGCAGTTCACCGCCGCGGCGATCCTGCTGCTGGCCGAGAACGGCCGACTCGACCTGGACGACCCGGTGCGCCGCTGGCTGCCTTCGCTGCCGGAGACGACCGCCGCGGTCACTCTGCGCCAATTGCTCGACCACACCGGCGGTCTGGTCGACTACGAGGAGCTGATCCCGCCCGGCACCACCGAACAGCTCAGCGACAACGACGTGCTGCGCATGCTGTCCGCCACGCCGAAGACCTACTTCGCACCGGGCAGTGCGTACCGCTACAGCAACACCGGCTACGTGCTGCTCGGCCTGGTGGTGGAGCGCGCCTCCGGCATCAGCCTGCCGCTGTACCTGCAGCAGCGCATTTTCCGTCCGCTGCACATGGACCACACCCTGATGTACGTGCGCGGCGGCCCGGAAGTGGACAACCGTGCCTATGGCTACAGCGAACAGGACGGCGGCTGGACGCGCACCGACCAGAGCGTCACCAGCGCCACCCTCGGCGATGGCGGCATCTATTCCTCGATCGATGACCTGGCGAAGTGGGACGCCGCGTTGTACGA
Organism: Rhodanobacter sp. KK11; assembly: GCF_033345435.1. Classification (NCBI taxonomy): domain Bacteria; kingdom Pseudomonadati; phylum Pseudomonadota; class Gammaproteobacteria; order Lysobacterales; family Rhodanobacteraceae; genus Rhodanobacter; species Rhodanobacter sp. KK11. Next base: position 424,467 of record NZ_JAWPMI010000001.1, on the reverse strand, counting down.
CGACCGCCTGCTCAGCGCGGCCTCGCGCGAACTGGCCTTCGGCGCGCACGTGAAAGTCACCGACGAGCCCTACGAAGCCAGCTACGGCTACGGCTGGCGCATCACCGGCGACACGCTGTGGCACTCCGGCGAAAGCATCGGCTTCCGCAACGTGATCGTGCGCTGGCCGAAGCAGCGCCTCACCGTGATCCTGCTCAGCAACCGCAACGATCCGGAGCCATACCGCACCGCGCTGGCGATCGCCCAACCCTACCTGCAGTGATCCCGATGCGCCGACTGCCTGCCTCGTCCCGTCTGCTGTGCCGCGTCGCGCTGCTGGCGCTGCTCGCGTTGCTCGCCGCCTGCGCGCCGCTGCCGCCGCGCAACCCGCTGGCGACCTGGGTGCCCTCGCCCAACCACGACGTGCGCCGGCCGGTGCTGATCGTGCTGCACTACACCCAGCAGCAGTCGGTGCGGCAGAGCCTGGAAACCCTGCGCACGGCCAACAGCGGCGGCCCGGTCAGCGCGCACTACCTGGTCGGCGCCGACGGCCACATCTACCAGTTGGTGCCCGACCAGTGGCGCGCGTGGCAGGCCGGCCCGGGACGCTGGGGCACCATCACCGACCTCAACTCCGCCTCGATCGGCATCGAGCTGGACAACGACGGCGCCACGCCGTTCGCCCAGCCGCAGATCGACAGCCTGTTGCGCCTGCTGGCCGATCTCACCGATCGCCTGCGCATCCCGCGCACCCAGATCATCGGCCACGAGGACCTCGCTCCCGGCCGCAAGGACGACCCCGGCCCGCTGTTCCCATGGCCGCAACTGGCCGCCGCCGGCTTCGGCCTGTGGCCGCAGGGCGAACTGGTCGATCCACCGGCCGGCTTCGATCCGTGGATGGCGCTGGGCCTGGTCGGCTACCCGCTGGACGACCGCGCCGCCGCCGTGCGCTCCTTCCACCACCACTACCGCAGCATGCAGGGCGACACGCTGGACGAGGTGGACCTGCGCATCCTGTACAACCTGGCGCAGCAGATCGTGGGCAGCGGCGGCTGAGCCGCCGGCCTCACACCTCCAGCCGATCGCCCGGCCGCGCCACGATCGCGTACAGCGCCGGCATCAGGAACACGCTGATCAGCAGGCGGGTGAACAGGCCGCTGACGATGACCAGCGCGAACGGGCGCTGGGTGTCGGTACCCACGCCGGTGGCCAATGCGGCCGGCAGCAGGCCCAGCGCCGCCACCAGCGCGGTCATCATGATCGGCCGCAGGCGCAGGATCGCGCCTTCGCGGATCGCCTCGGCCACGCCGACGCCGTTGCGGCGCAGCTCGTTGACGTAGGAGATGTACACCACCGCGGTCTGCACCGAGACGCCGAACAGCGCGAGGAAACCGATCCCGGACGACACCGAGAACGGCGTCCCGGTCAGCCACAGCGCGATGATCCCGCCGGCCGGCGCCGACAGCACCACGCCGAGCACGGTGATGAAGGGAAACTTGAAGTTGCTGTACAGCGCGAACAGCAGCAGGAAGATCAGGCCCGCGGTAAGCGGCACGATCAGGTTCAGCTGCGCGCGCGAGGCGGTGTATTCCTTGTATTCACCGCCCCAGTCCAGCCGGTAGCCCCGCGCCAGCTTCACCTTCGCGTTGACCTGGGCGATCGCGTCCTCCACCGCGCCGGCGAGGTCGCGCCCTTCCACCGAGAACTGCACGCCGATGTAGCGCGAGTTGTCCTGGCGGTAGATGAAGGAGGCACCGTTGGTCACCCGGATATCGGCGAACTCCTTCAGCGGCAGTTGCTGGCCACCCGGCGTGGCCACCAGGATGTTGCCGATTTCCTCGGCGTTGTCGCGGTACTGGCGATCCAGGCGCACGACCAGGTCGAACTGCTTTTCGCCCTGGATCACTTCGGTCGCCACGTCGCCGCCGATCGCGGTCTGGATCAGGCCGTTGATGTCGTCCACGTTCAAGCCGTAACGCGCGATCGCCGCGCGATTGATCGTGATGCTCAGGCTGGGCTGGCCGAGCTCCTGTACCAGGGTCACGTCACGGATACCGCGCACCTGCTCCAGCACGTGCTTGATCGCCTTGCCCTTCGCCTGCAGCGTGTTGAGGTCCGCACCGAACACCTTCACCGCCAGCGCGCTCTTCAGGCCGGTTTCGGCCTCGTCCACCGCGTCCTCGGCCGGCTGGGTGTAGTTGAAGCTGATGCCGGGAAACGCCTGCAGCTTCTGGTTGATCGCCGCGATCAGCCCGGCCTTGGTGCGGTACGCACCGGTCCACTGCGCATACGGTTTCAGGCCGACATAGAACTCGACATTGAAGAAGCCGGTCGAGTCGGTGCCGTCGTCGGGCCGGCCCAGTTCCGAGGCCACCGTGGTGACCTCGGGGAACGAACGCAGGATGGCGCGAATCTGCGGCGCGATCTTCGCCGACTCGTCGAACGAGATGGTGTACGGCATCGTCGCGCGCACCCACAGTGCGCCCTCGTCCAGGTGCGGCATGAACTCCGCACCGATGCGCGGAATCAGCAGCAGCGACAGCCCCAGCAGCAGCGCCGAGGCAATCGTGGTCAGCCATACGCGGGCCAGGCAGAAATCCAGGCCCTTGATGTAGACCGCCTTGATCGCTTCGAATGCGTGGTTGCGCCGCTCGCGTACGCCCTTGCGCATGAACCACGAACACAGCACCGGCAACAGCGTGAGGGTGATCGCCAGCGAGCCGACCAGCGCGAACACCATGGTGTCCGCCATCGGCTTGAACAGCGTGCCGGCCGGCCCGGACAGCACATAGATCGGCAGGAAGCTGACCACGATCACCGCCACCGCATAGAACAGCGGACGGTCGACCTCCGCGGCGGCATCGCGGATCACCTCGATGAGGTTGAACTTCGTTCCCGCGCGATCGGCGAGCTGGCGGTAAATGTTCTCCACCATCACCACCGCCGCGTCGACCAGGATGCCGAAATCGATCGCGCCGATCGACAGCAGATTGGCCGAGGCGCCCTGCAGATCCAGCCCGATGAAGGCGACCAGCAGCGACAGCGGGATGGTGACCGCCACGATCAGCCCGGCGCGCACGTCGTACAGGAAGAAAATCAGCACCACCACCACCAGCAGCATGCCACGCAGCAGGTTGTCCCTGACCACCCGGGTGGTCACCGCGACAAGGTCGCTGCGGTCGTAGAACGGGTGGACCTTGATGTCCTGGGGCAGGATCTGCTCGTTGAGTTCCTTCGTCTTTGCCTCGACCCGCTGCAGCACGTCCTGGGTCTTCTCGCCGGTGCGCAGCGAGATCACCCCCTCGACCGCGTCGTCCTGCTTCTCGAAACCGAACTGGCCCAGCCGCGGCGCGATGCCGATCACCACGCGACCGACATCCTTGACCAGCACCGGGTTGCCGTCGTGCACCGCCAGCACCACGTTGCCGATGCCCTCCAGCGTCTGCAGGCGGCCGACGCCGCGCACGTAATAGAACTGCCCGCCCTGCGCGTAGAAGCCGCCACCGGCATTGCCGTTGTTGGCGGCCAGCGCGGCCTGCACCTGCTGCGCGGTCAGCCCGACCCCGGCGATCTTCGCCGGGTCGAGCAGCACCTGGTACTGCATCGTGCCGCCGCCGAAGCCGGAGTCGTCGGCCACGCCGGCCACGGTGCGGTACTGCGGCTCGACCACCCAGTCCTCGAAGGTCTTCAGCTCCATCGGCGAGCGATCGGAGCTTTGCAGCACGTAGCGGTAGATCAGTCCCGACGGCGACGACAGCGGCGACACCGACGGCTTCACCCCGTCGGGCAGGCTCAGGTCGCCGAGCCGGTTGAACACCTGCTGGCGCGCGAAATAGTTATCGGTGCCGTTGTCGAAGGTGAGCGTGACCACCGACAGCCCGTACAGCGAAATCGAGCGCACGTTGTCGGTCTTCGGAATGCCGGTCATGCCCTGTTCGGCCGGCACCGTGATCAGCCGCTCCACTTCCTCGGCGGTGTGCCCCGGCCACTGCGTGACGATCTCCACGCTGGGCGGCGACAGGTCCGGATAGGCGTCCACCGGCAAGCGGTGCAATGCATGCACGCCGGCGCCGATCAGCACCAGCACCAGCAGCGCGACCAGGAAGCGCTGCGCCAGCGAGGCACCGACGAGCCGGTTCATCAGCGACGCCGCGCGCGGCGGCATGGGCGGCAGATGGTCGCTCATTGGTTCTGCATGAATTGCACGAAGAGGCCGCCATCGACCACGACCCGCTCGCCGGGCTTGAGCCCGTCGCTGACTTCGTACTGATCGCCGATGCGCGGACCCAGCGTCACGTGTCGCCGCGCGAAGCTGCCGTCGTGCTGCACGACATACGCGAACGGCAGGTTCTCGTCGTCGCGCAGCAGCGCCGATACCGGCATCAGCAGACCCTGGTCGGCCCGGCGCGACTGGATCCTCACGCGCACGTACATCTGCTTGCGCAGCACGCCACCGGGATTCGCCGCCACGATGCGCGCGGCAACCGCGCGGGTATCCGGGTTCACCACCGCGGCGATATGGTCCACCGTGCCCGGCAACGCGACGCCCGGCGTGCCGCTGTCGACCTGCGCCGGATCACCCACGCGAATCGTCGCCAGCTCGGCAGCCGACACCTGCGCCATCACCCACACTTTCGACAGATCCGCCACGGTGAAACATGGCGTGGTCCCCGCCTGCAGCAGCTGCCCCGGCGTGATCAGCTTTTCCACCACGGTGCCGGCGATCGGCGCGCGAATGATGCCCTGCGCGCGCGCCACCGTGCGGCCCGCCTGGATCGCCTTGATCGTGCCGGCATCGACATCCAGCGCCACCAGCGCCTGCAGCGCGGCATCCCGATCGGCCTCGGCACTGGCGGCATCGGTCAGCGCCTGCTCGGCCTCGCGCCGCGACACGCCCTCGTGCTGCAGCAGGTCCTGGTCGGTGTCGGCCAGCTTGCGGGCGTTGCGCGCGGCGGCCAGCGCCTTGCGATACGCGCCGATCGCGGCAGCGAAGTCCGGCGAATCCACCAGCGCCAGCGGCTGGCCCTGGCGCACCTGCTCGCCCGGCGCCACCAGCACGCGCAATACCGGTCCGGAGAACGGCGCCAGCGCGCCGGTCGCCCGGTCGTTGTCGAAATCCACCACGCCGGTGGTCTCGACCGCGCGGTGAAAACTGGCCGGCGCGACGGTGAGCAGGCGAATGCGCTGGCGCTGCGCCGGCGTCAGCGTCACGTTCTGCGGCGTGTCGGAGGCGGCCGCTTTCGGCGGGTCGGATGGCGACGAGCAGGCGGTCATGCCGATCAGTGCCGCCAGCGCCAGCACAGGCGCCAAACGGCCGGGCGACAGGCGTCGCGCCGCCAGGGAAGTTCGGTTCTTCATGGCCGCTCCGATGGATGGTTCGCCTGCCCGCTTGCCACATCGCCGTCATGCCACCAGCCGCCGCCCAGCGCCAGGAACAGCGCCGCGGTATCGGCGTAGCGGCTGGCCTGCGCCTGCACCCGCGCGATGCGCGCCTGCTGGTAGCCCTGCTCGGCGCCCAGCAGCGACAGGTAGCTCGCGTAGCCGTCCCGGTACTGGCGCTGCGCCAGATCCAGGCTGAGCTTCGCCGCCTGCTCCGCACGGGCGGACGCCTGCAGGCCTTCGGCATCGTGCTGCAGCGCGGCCAGCGTGTCGGCCACGTCCTGGAACGCGGTCAGCACCGTGCTGCGGTACTGCTCGGCTGCCTGCACGTAGGCGGCCTTGGCGGCGCGCTCCTGGTGCCGCAGGCTGCCGCCCTGGAAGATCGGCGCGGCCAGGTCCACGCCCAGGCTCCAGAAGCCGGTGCCGGATTTGAACAGCTGGTTGATCGCCAGCGCCGTGCTGCCCGCGTTCGCGCTCAGCGAAATGTTCGGCAGCCGGTTGGCGATGGCCACGCCGACCTGCGCGCTGGCCGCATGCAGGTTCGCCTCGGCCTGGCGCACGTCCGGGCGCTGCGCCACCAGCGCCGAAGGCAGGCTCAGCGGCAATGGCTGCGGCAGTTGCAGCTGGTCCAGCTCGAACGACGCGGCCGTGGCCTGGCCCGGCAACTGCCCGGCCAGCACGGCCAGCAGGTCGTTCTGCCGATCCAGCTGGGTCAGCAGCGGCGGCAGGCCAGCCTCGACCTGGGCCAGCTGCGCCTGCTGCGCCGCCAGCTCGAGCCGGCCGGCATAACCCTTGCGCAGCTGGTAGGCGAGGACGTCCACCATGTGGCGGTTGATCCCGGCCAGCTCGCGAGTCGCGGCGATCTGCGCGCGCAGCGAAGCCTGCTGCACCGCTGCGGCCACCACGTTGGCGCTCAGCGCCATGCGCGTGGCGATCGCCTGGAAGCGCATCGCCTGCTGCTGCGCCGCGAGCGATTCCACCGTACGCCGGTTCAGGCCGAACACGTCGGGCACGTACGACACGCCGACCTGCGGCGTGAACAGGCTGTACAGCGACGCGTTGTTGCTCGGCACCGGCGCCAGCGCGCCGGGCGGATCCTGCTGGCGCCGCGCCGACATGCCGGCGCCGACACTCGGGTAATAGGCCCCGCGCCCGGCCAAGGCGCTTTCCCGTGCCACCGCCAGCGCGGCCTGCGCCGCCTTGAGGTCGGGGTTGTGCGCCAGCGCCTGTTCGACCAGCGCATTCAGCGCCGGCGAATGGAACAGCGTCCACCACTGCGCAGGAAGGTCGGCGCCGGGAACGAAGTGCTGGGCCTGACCGCCCGCGACCTGCGCGCTCGCGGTGGCGGCCGGCAACGGAGCGCCTGCCACGCTCGCCACGCTTGGCGCCGCCGGCCGCTGAAAATCCGGCCCCACCGCGCACCCGCCGATCATCAGCATCGCGACGGCAGCCAGCAGCGGCCGCACCGACGCACACATCCGCCCGCTCATCGCCACCGTCCTGTCGACGGTGCCGGCAAGCACTCGAACCATGGGTTGCTCATGCGGATGCGTCTTGGCGGGAAGGCCGAAAACGCAACGATATAACGTACCAAGTGACCGCGAAACCCTGCAAGAAATTGCGTCCGCTGGCCATGCAGAGGCGTGCAGGCCGCAGGCCGGCGCAAGCCGCTCGGTCGGTCGACGAGGCTCGCGGGGCTACAGCCCCTTCGCCGCCTGCGCCACCGCGCGGAACAGCGCGCGGCCCTTGTTCATGGTCTCCTCCCACTCGGCGGCCGGATCGGAGTCGAACACGATGCCGGCGCCGGCCTGCACGTGCAGGCGGCCGCCGTGGATCACCGCGGTGCGGATCGCGATGGCGGTGTCGGCGTCGCCCCACCAGCCGATCCAGCCGATCGCGCCGCCGTAGATGTTGCGCTTGGCCGGCTCCAGCTCCTGGATGATCTCCAGCGCGCGCACCTTCGGCGCGCCCGACAGCGTGCCCGCCGGGAAGGTGGCCTTGAGCACGTCCATGTAGCTGAGCCCTTCGCGCACCGTGCCCTGCACCTGCGAGACGATGTGCATCACGTGCGAGTAGCGCTCGACCACGAACGAGTCACTCACCTCCACGCTGCCGGTCTCGCTGATGCGACCGAGATCATTGCGGCCGAGGTCGATCAGCATCACGTGCTCGGCGCGCTCCTTCGGGTCGGCCAGCAGTTCGGCCTCCAGCGCGCGGTCTTCCTCCTCCGTGGCGCCGCGCTTGCGCGTGCCGGCCAGCGGGCGCACCACCACCTTGCCGTCCTTCAGCCGCGCCAGGATTTCCGGCGAAGAGCCGACGATCTGCGTCTCGCCGAGGTCGACGAAGTACATGTACGGCGAGGGATTCAACGCGCGCAGCGCGCGGTACACGTCCACCGGGCGCGCGTTGAAGCCCACGCTGAGCCGCTGCGACGGCACCACCTGGAAGATGTCGCCGGCGCGGATGTACTCCTTCGCGCGCTCCACCATCGCCTCGAACTCGGGCCGGGTGAAGGTGGATTTGAAGTCGCCTTCGTCCAGCGCGATCGACTGGGTCAGTTGCGGATACGCCGCGCCGCCCTGGCGCAGCCGATGCACCAGCGCATCGAGCCGGCGCTGCGCCTGCGCGTAGGCCTGCGGCTGCGCCGGATCGGCGTGCACGATCAGGTAAAGCCGCCCCTTGAGGTTGTCGAATACCGCCACTTCCTCGGCCAGCATGAGCAGCACGTCGGGCGTGCCCAGCTCGTCGGCGCGGTCCCACTGCGCCAGCCGCGGTTCGATGTAGCCGATCGTCTCGAAGCCGAAGTAGCCGACCAGGCCACCGGAGAACGCCGGCAGCTGCGGCAGCCGCGGCACGTCGTACTGCGCGCGCAGCTTTTCGATTTCCGCCAGCGGGTCGTCGAGGTGGCGACGTTCGGTAACCTCGCCCGCATCCTCTACCTCCAGCTCGTGCCCGCGCAGGCGATACACCCGCTTCGCCGGCAGGCCGATGATCGAGTAGCGCCCCCAGGTGGCGCCGCCCTCGACCGATTCGAACAGGAAGGTGTACGGGCCGTCGGCCAGCTTCAGGTACACCGACAGCGGCGTGTCGAGATCGGAGAACACCTCGCGCACCAGCGGGATGCGCGTATGCCCCTGGGCAGCCAGCGCGTCGAATTCGTCTCGGGAGATCACGTGGGAAAATCCGGATGGCCAAACGAGGGAGCGGCCATTGTAGGCGATGCGCCGCTTCAACCACTCAGCCGCTGTCGCGGCATGCCGTGCAGGCGCAGCGAGAACGCCACGCCGCTGCCGTCGTCGAGGTTGCGCGCGCGGGCTTCGCCGCCATGGCGCTCGGCCACCAGCCGCACCACGTACAGGCCCAGTCCCAGGTGCGGGGCGCCGCCGGGGGTGGCCTTGTCGCGCAGGCTGACCAGCGAATCGAACAACCGGCCCTGCATCGCCGCAGGCAGCGGCGGGCCCTGGTTGGCCAGCTCGATCTCGGCGCCGTCCGGCACGCTGCGCAGGGTCAGCCGCAGCCAGCCGCCCTCCGGAGTGAACGACAGCGCGTTGTCGAGCAGCTTGTCCAGCGCCTGCGCGACCAGCTCGGGCGCACCGTGCAGGTACAGCGGCGCGTCGGGCAGCACGCAGTCGAGCCGGCGCGCGCCGACCAGCGGGCGGTAGGCGTCGGCGCAGCCGCGCACCACCTCGCGCAGGTCGACGTCCTCGGGCTCGGCCGCGGCGATCGCGCGCTCCATCCGGCTCGACTCGCTCATCGCGCGCACCAGCGCACCCAGCCGCGCCACACCGTCGCGGGCGCGGGCCAGGTACGGCTGCGCTTCGGCCGGCAACGCGGCATGCTCCAGGTTGTCCAGCGAGGATTTCACGATCGCCAGTGGCGTGTTCAGTTCGTGCGAGAGTTTCGAGGCCAGCGTGCGCAGGTAGTCGGTGTAGCTGCCGACCACCTCGAACAGCTGCTCGAAGCTGCGCGCCAGGTCGCCGATCTCGTCCGGCGCGTCGGTCATCGGGAACTTGCCGCGTTCGAACAGGCCGTCCAGGCGTCCGTCGTTGAGCTGCGCGCGCTCGGCCGCATTGCGCAGGCGGCCCAGCCGCAGGCTGAGCCGGGTGGCGAACAGCAGCAGGATGCCACCGGCCACCAGCAGCACGCCGAAGCTGGTCAGCAGCAGGCCGAACAGCGCGCGGTTGGCCAGCAGCGGCACGCTGCGGCTGGCCTGCTCCAGCAGCAGCACGCCGTCGATCTGGCCGGCACGTTCGATCGGCACCGCGGCGGCCAGCACCACGCTGCCACGCTCCTCGCCGCTGCGCCATACCAATACGGGTTGACCGGCGGCCGCCTCGGCCACTTCGCGGGTATCCAGCCGCGGCACGTCCTGCGCCCACAGATTTGCGTCCTCCAGCCGCGTCGCCAGCAGCGAGCGGTAGACCAGCGCGGCGAACCAGCCCGACTGGCCGTCGCTGCCGAGCAGCGTGTTCAGGCGACCGCTGCGCGCCAGCAGCCAGCCCTGCGGCGCCAGCACGCGTGCCTGCACGCTGCCGGGCACCAGCTGCGCCAGTTCGCCGGCGAGCTTGTCCGAGTAGCCGAGCAGCGGCCGCGTATCGGCGGCCAGCCGATCGCCGCCCGCGCTCGCGTCGTACACGCCGACGCCCAGCGCACGCAGCGGCAGCTGGCGCGGCAAGCGCAACTCGACCCGGTAGCCGCTGCCGTCCTCCTGCCATTGCGCGGCGATCGTCTCCGGCAGGCCGTCCACCGGAGGATCGAGCGGGCGCGCGGTGAGCGGGCCGGGTGCCGCGCTGGCCAGCAGGTAGCGGCGCTGGCCGTCCGCGCCGGCCAGCGCGAGGATCAGGTGATCGGCAGCCAGCGCATCCGCGTCGTCGGCGTCGGCGCGCGTGCGCCGGGTGTCGCGCACGTCGGCGTACAGGTACAGCCCATCGCCGTCAGCGGCCAGCAGCAGCTTGCCGTGCGTGCCCAGTGGCTGGCTCCACGGCGTCAGCGGCGCCCAGTCGTCGCCGTAGCCGTCCACGGTGATCGGGTTGGGCGCCTGCTGCACGTACCAGCCGCGGCCCGACGCTGGCGCCACCGCGCCGGTCACCACCAGGCTGCGCGCCACCGCATTGGCCGATGCCAGCAGCGCCTGCGCCTGGCCTTCGCGCAGCAGCGTTTCCATCTGCCGCACGTACAGCCAGCCGGCGATCGGCAGCGCCAGCGTGCACAACGCGACCAACAGCAGCTTGCGGCGCAGCGTCATCGGCGCCGGCGGTCAGCGGCCATGCGCGGGCGCCGCGTCCTTCGCCCAGCGCGTGGCCACTGCCACGCGCATGAAGTCGTCGAGCAGCGCGCGGCGCGACGGGTCGGCGTCGTCGAACGCCATCGACCAGCTCAGCCGCACGCCGCTGGCCGCGCCGGGATCGCAGAACACCAGCACGTCGTCGATGCGGTCGCTGCCCTGGTAGACCGAGGCCTCGCACGGCATGACCGGATGACGCACGGCGAAGCCGGACACCTTGCCGGCCGGGTCGTGCTGCAGGTAGCGCTGGCGGTCGGCCTGCAGCTCGTCGGCCAGCGTGGCCAGCTGGCGCGGCCACACGTTGAGCACCATCACCCGCTGCGGCTTGCCGCTCCACTCGCCCTGGTACAGCACGGCACTCACGCCGATCGCGCGCGCGTAGGTGCAGCAGTCGCGCGTCCAGCCGGGTGGCGTGGTCGCGCTGATCGCCCAGGCCGGCGCGGCGCCGTCGCGGGCGCCGCGTGCCAGCACGCCGTCGTCCTTGCCGGTGGCCTGCGCCAGCGCGGCGAACGCGCACAGCGCCAGCGCCGCCGCGACGCGTCGACTCACGGCTTCCACCGGTAGCCGACGCCGTGCACGGTCTCGATCGCGTCGAATTCCGGTGCCACCGCGATGAACTTCTTGCGGATACGCTTGATGTGCGAGGTGATGGTGGCGTCGTCCACCACCAGCTCGGCCTCGCGCATCAGCTGGTCGCGGTTCTTCACGTGGCCGGGGAAGCGGATCAGCGTGTGCACCATCCAGAACTCGGTGACGGTGAGCGGCACCTCCTCGCCATTCCAGGTGATGCGCATGCGCTCGGATTCCAGCTTCAGCGGCCCGTGCTCGATTACCGTCTCGCTGGAAGTCGGCACCTTCAGCGACTCGATCCGGCGGAACAGCGCGGCGATGCGCGCGGCCAGCTGGTGCAGGCTGGTGTCCTTGCTGAGGTAATCGTCGGCACCCAGGCGCAGGCCGGAGATCACGTCGAAATCCGAGTCGCGCGCGGTGAGGAAGATGATCGGCAGCGTGGCCGACTTCGCGCGCAGCTCGCGGCACAGGTCGAAGCCGCCCTCGGGCTCGTCGCCCAGGCCGATGTCGATGATCACCAGTTCGGGCAGGCGCATCGCGAACGCGTCGGAGGCTTCCCGCCGCGAACCGTAGCCGCGCGTGTCGTAGCCGAAGCGGTTCAGCGCCTCGACGTAGTTGGCACGGATCAGCGGTTCGTCTTCGACGATGGCAATGCTGCGGCCCATGGCGCGCTCCCTCTGGTGGTGCGCGCAGCGTGCTATGCGGGCCGCGCGTACGCAAGCCGTGCGACATGCTTGCCCGGGTTTTGCCCCGGAAAGACCACGGCAGCAGCTGATTCGGCGGCTATCTGGACGAGGCTGGCACTGCCTGAAGGTCTCCTACGGAGACATGCCCCTTCCAGCCATCGAACAATTGTTCCGCGTAGGAGTTCAACCGGTCCGCCACGAAGACGGCCGCGACATCCGAACCGCCGCAAGCCGAAGTGTTGTCCTCGAACCCCTTCATCACGGGCAGCGGCTCGATCTTTCCCGTGGTCAACCCGGCAATGCAGGTCCGCTGACCGTTGGTCTGCCGCCTGGCGAGCAACGCGTCGCGTTCGTGCCTGAAACGCAATTCCGCCCGGCGTGCAGCCCGCTGGTCGCCATAAACCGGCAACATCGACCGCCATAATTGCTCGGCGTCTGCCTGCTCCCGTGGCGTGGCCTGCTTCCACGCAGAGGCGAATACCGCCAAGTAAGTCGGATCCTTCCGCTCCGATGCGAGCTTCAGCCACGCAAGTCCGCGAGCGCGATCCCTCGGCTGCAGGTCGCCCTTGTAGTAGCCCACGCCCAGCAGAAACTGGGCCGGCTTGCTGCCCCAGCCGGCCGCGATCTGGAGCATCGATCTGGCTCGATCATTCTTCCCGCGTGCCACGTCGCGAACGCCGACGCAGTGGTAATACACCCCGGGAAGAAAGCGTTCGACGCCCGGCAGGCAATCGAGCTGGGCGAGCTCTTCGACACTTCGGTGAACCCTGAGCCCAGGCGCTGCCGCACCCGTTGTCGCCGGCGATCCAGCCGGTGGAACCTGCTGGCGGGCAACACTGCCCTGGCTGACCGCTGCCAGGCCAAGGGCCACGGCAGAAGCCAGCATCCATTTGCCCCATCCGGGGAAAGTCATGCGATTCATGCGGAAATCCCTCTCCCGTCGACACCAGCCTCGAGTCTATGCCCGTTGCCACTGACCCGCCAACAGACGATCGGGCAAGCCGCCGCCTCGAAATCGACATGTACTGCCTCCTGCGTGCCCGATCCGGGACAGCAGCATCGCCTCCCACGCCATTTCAATGGCTCCACGTTCAGAGCTGGAGCAGTCTTCATGCGCAAACCCGATCAGACAGGCATGCATCCCAATGCCGAACTGCACGGCTTCGAGCCGCTGCGCACCGCGCTGGCGATCGGCGCGCTGCTGCTCGGGCTGCTGCTCGGCCTTTGAGGCGAGCGTCATGGACCAGTCCTGGCTCGACCCGTACTCGTCCGATCCCTTCTCCGTGGAAGGCAGCGGTGCATCCGGCGCGAAGGGAGTCGCGCCGGATGCGGGGCAGGCGCAGCCCGCTCCCGACTGGCAGCCCCTGTAGCCGCTCCACGACGCGCATCCCGTCAGCATGGTGGCTGCTTTTCCCCTCCTTGCGAGGGGATTTTTTCGGGAAGAAAGCCGACAGCGGCGCGGCCTGCGCCCGTTCATGATGCGGCCGGGAACCAAACCCGGTCGCCCCGGTCAGTAGTACTGATTGGTACCGTTCCTCTTGCCGTGGAACGTGCCGGCACGACGCCTACCCTCCCCATGAAGTCGTGCCGGCACACCAATCAATGGTGTTTCCTCACACGTCTGCGATGACGTTTGTCCCGGCGCGGCACCCGCCCCGCCGGGATTTTTATGCGTGCGATCCGGCGACGGCACGACGCATGGCGGCAGGAAGGCTCAGGCGATCGCCTTGCGCATGGCGGCGGACACGCTCAGGCGATCGCCTTGCGCATGGCGGCGGACACGCTCAGGCGATCGCCTTGCGCATGGCGGCGATCTCGGCCGCGTAATCCGGCGCGTGGAAGATCGCCGAGCCGGCCACGAAGGTGTCGGCGCCGGCGGCGGCGATCGCGCCGATGTTCTGCGCGGTGACGCCGCCGTCGATTTCCAGCCGGATCGCGCGGCCGCTGGCGTCGATGCGCTGCCGCGCCTGACGCAGCTTGTCCAGCGCACCGGGGATGAACTTCTGGCCGCCGAAGCCGGGATTCACCGACATGATCAGGATCAGGTCGAGCTTGTCCATCGCGTAGTCGAGGTAATCCAGCGGCGTGGCCGGGTTGAACACCAGCCCGGCCTGGCAACCGCAGTCCTTGATCAGCCCCAGCGTGCGGTCGATGTGTTCGCTCGCCTCCGGATGGAAGCTGATCAGGCTGGCGCCGGCCTTGGCGAAATCCGGCACGATGCGGTCGACCGGCTTCACCATCAAGTGCACGTCGACCGGTGCGGTGATGCCGTACTTGCGCAGCGACTGCAGCACCATCGGCCCGATCGTGAGGTTCGGCACATAGTGGTTGTCCATCACGTCGAAGTGCACCCAGTCGGCACCGGCGGCCAGCGCCGCGGCAGTGTCCTCGCCGAGCCGCGCGAAATCGGCGGCGAGGATGGAGGGGGCAATGACGGGGGATTGTTTGGTCATGTTGGCTGCCGGGATGGGAGGCGAAAGCTGAAGTCTGCCACGACGTTGCCGTCTGGCTCCTCCTCCTGCAAGCAGGGGGAGCTCGGGAGGCGGGTGCTTTTGACTCGAAGATCAAGAGCGACCCCACCCCAACCCTCCCCTGCTGCGCAGGGGAGGGAGGACATCTCGTCTACTTGAACCCGCGCGCTTCCTTGATCCGGTCGTAGGCGGCGTTGATCTCGCTGGCGCGCGCCTCGGCACGCCTGCGCATGTCTTCGGGCAGGTCGCCGAGACGGTCGGGATGGTGCTCGGAGATCAGCTTGCGGTAGGCGCGCTTGATCGCGCGATCGTCGGCGTTGCGGTCGATGCCGAGCACCGCGTACGGGTCCGGTCCCTGCGGCGCACGCTGCGGCGGCACGTAGCCGCCGCCGTGGGCCTGGCCGCGGCCGCGTGGCCCGCCGGCGCCGGCGTTCCAGGCATAGCCCTTCATCGCCATCAGCGCCATCAGCTCCATGTCGCTGATGCGCAGCGCGAACGCCAGCTGACGCAGGATCGACATCTTCTCCGGCGGCGGGTTGCCCTCGGCCAGCACCGTCTCGATCACCACGTCGAGCACCGGGAAAGCGTGGTCGCGACGCAGGCCGACCCAGCTGCGCAGCTCGGCAATGGTCCGGGTGACGTCGAACTCCGGTTGCTTGCCGGCATTGAAACTGGCCACCGCCTGCTTGCGCTGTTCGGCGGTCAGGCCCATCCGCGTCATCAGCCGTTCGGCGATCGCGATTTCCTGCTCCGACACGCGGCCGTCTGACTTCGCCACCGCGCCGAGCAGGGTGAACAGCGGGCCGACGAAGCCGCCGGCTTCCGGCGTGGCGTGCTTGCGCTGGCTGTAGCGCAGGTTGTCGAACACGAAACCGATCACCGCACCGGTGATGGCGCCGGGCAGATGGCCGATCAGCAGGCCGAAGAAGGCGAACCACAGCGTGTAGGTGTAGCTCATGGACTCCCCTGCGGCTGCGGCGACTGCGCGCTGTACCAGCGCGCCAGCGCGTCGAGTTCGGCGTCGCTGACCGGGCCGATCGCGGCGCGCATCACTGGCACGTTGCGGCGGCCGTCGCGGTACTGCTTCAGCGCGTCGCGCAGGTAGTCCAGCCGCTGCCCGGCCAGATGCGGCACGCCGGGCATGCTGGCGTGGCCATTGGCGCCGTGGCAGGCCGCGCACAGGCCCAGCCGGGTCGGCGGCACCGTCTGCGCGCAGAGGGGGAAGGCGGCGAGCAGGCACAGCGCCGCAGGCAACAGGATTCGCATCGGCAACCCATGGGGGCCAAAGGTCGCCAATTCTAGCAGCGCGCCCGGATTTCCTGCGGCGGCGTTTCCGGCGCCCCGGCCGCAGCGGCTAGAATGGGCGCTTCCCCGCCACGTGGAACCCGCCGCCGTGCCCACCACCCTGCCGCAATCGAACCTGCCCGGCCTCGAGCTGATCCACCGCGGCAAGGTGCGCGACGTCTACGCGGTGCCTGGCGACCGGCTGCTGATGGTCGCCACGGACCGGCTGTCGGCGTTCGACGTGGTCATGCCCAACCCGATCCCCGGCAAGGGCGAGATGCTCACCCAGATCTCCAATTTCTGGTTCGGCAAGACCGCGCACCTGGTGCCGAACCACCTGCTCGACGTGCCGCTGGCCGAGGTGCTGCCGCCCGGCACCGACCTGAAACTGTACGAAAAGCGCGCGGTGGTGACGCGGCGGCTGCAACCGGTGCCGGTGGAGGCGATCGCGCGCGGCTACCTGATCGGCTCCGGCTGGAAGGACTACCAGGCCACCGGCGCGCTGTGCGGCATCGCGCTGCCGGCCGGCCTGAAGCAGGCGCAGCAGTTGCCCGAACCGATCTTCACCCCCTCGACCAAGGCCGCGGTGGGCGACCACGACCAGAACGTCAGCTTCGACACGATGGTCGACAAGGTCGGCCGCGAGCTGGCGGAAAAGGTGCGCGACGCCACCCTGGCGATCTACCGCTGGGCAGCCGCCTATGCGGCCGAACGCGGCATCATCATCGCCGACACCAAGTTCGAATTCGGCACCGACGCCAGCGGCAAGCTCTACGTGATGGACGAGATGCTGACGCCGGATTCCTCGCGCTTCTGGCCCGCCGACCAATACCAGGTCGGCATCAGCCCGCCCAGCTACGACAAGCAGTTCGTGCGCGACTGGCTGGAGACGCAGCACTGGAACAAGACCGCACCCGGTCCGGTGATTCCGGACGAGGTGATCGCCCGCACCGCCGCCAAGTACGCCGAGGCCCTGCAGCGGCTGGCCGGTATCCGGCTCGACTGAAGTTTCCAACCGGGGGGGAACGCCCATGCGCACCATGCAGGACTGGCTCGACAGCTACAGCGGCGACCATCAGAACCCGACCAACCAGATATTCCACTGGTTCTGCGTGCCGCCGATCGTGTGGTCGGTGATCGCGCTGCTGTGGGCGATGCCGGTGCCGGCCACGTTCGCCCGCCCCGGCGCGTGGGCGGTGCTGGTGATGGTGCTGGCGTTCTACTGGTACTGGAAGCGCTCGCACCGGCTGGCGGTCGGCCTGCTGATCGCGTTCGCCCTGCTCGGCCTGCTCACCAACTACCTGTACTGGCGACTCGGCGCCGCGCAGCTCTGCTACCTGGCGATCGGCGTGTTCGTGGTCGCCTGGATCGGCCAGTTCATCGGGCACAAGTTCGAAGGGCGCAAGCCGAGCTTCCTCACCGATCTTTCCTACCTGCTGATCGGCCCGGCCTGGCTGATGGCCAAGCTGCTGCGCAAACTGGGGTTCAAGCAAGTCACATGACCACCTTGCTCACCGTGATCAGCAGCCTGCTCTGGTGGGTGCTGTACAGCAGCATGGCCGCGCTGGCGTTTGCCCTGGTCGGCTGGTGCGTGCTGCGCTGGGCCGAGCGCTGCGCGGTGGTGTTCAACCGCGTGTATCTGGCCTGTCTGCTGTGGACCCTGGCCGGCCTGCTGCTGGTGGTCGGCGTGGCCGCCTACGAAGGCCGGCTGCATCCGCCCTATGCCGCGCTGCTGGAGTCCGGCATGCTGCGCGGCGCGCTGGTGCTGGACATGCTGATCGGCAGCGTGCTGCTGTGGCGGCTGGTGCCGCGCATCGACGCCCGCCGCATCCGCCCCGGCAGCGCCTGCATGGCGGTGGCGGCGATCATGGCGATCGGCTTCGGCGTGGCCACCAGCCTGGCCTGAAATCCGCTTCGAGATGCGAAAGGCGGATCGCTCCGCCTCTCGCACAAGCTCACGCGTGGGCCAGCATGCCGCCGAAGAACACCGCCGCCAACGCAGCGAAGATCAACGCCAGCACGAGGAAGATCACCAGGTAGATCACCTGCACCACGCAGGCCTTGCCGAAACCGATCTGGCTGCCGTTCTGCGACAGCAGCAGGTAGTTCACCACGGCAGCGCCGACCAGGAATTGCACGGCCAGCGACAGGAACCCGCCAGCGCCACCGGAACTGACCATGCCGATGACGACCATCGCCACGGCGCCCGCGATCCAGGTCAGCACCACCGCCCCCAGCGCACGCAGGTAGGACGGCATGTAGCCGACCGCCAGCCGGAACGCCACGCTCAGCACCAGCGCCGCCAGCGCGATACCCACCACGATCATCACCACGATCGCGAACAAGCCCATGCCGGCCAGCGCGGCCAACGTCGAAGTACCCATACAACCCCCTGTCAGTGGAAGGAAAACCGCCCGGACGGCACCCCGGCCACCCGCTCTCCCCGGCGGTGGCGCCAGCCTAACCGATGATCCGCGCCGGCGTCTCCCGCGGCGAGATCCGCCCGCGCCATACCATCGGCTCCAAGAGATGTGCCATGAGCCTGCGCAGCCTGTTCGTCGACTTCAACAGCTACTTCGCCTCGGTCGAGCAGCACGAGGACCCGAGCCTGCGCGGGCGTCCGGTCGGCGTGGCGCCGGTAGCCGCCGAGACCACCAGCCTGATCGCCGCCAGCTACGAGGCGAAGGCGTGCGGCGTGGGCACCGGCACCCTGGTGCGCGAGGCGCGCCGGCTGTGCCCCGGCATCGCCATCCGCGTGGCGCGGCCGGAACGCTACGTGCACTGGCACCACCGGCTGATGCAGGCGATCGACCGCGCGATCCCGGTCGGTCGCGTCGGCTCGATCGACGAGGTCGCCTGCGAACTGGTCGGCCGCCGGCGCCGGCGCGAGGTCGCCGAGCAGATCGCGCGACAGGTGAAAGACGAGATCGCGCTGGCCGCGCCCGGCGGCGCGATCCGCTGCTCGATCGGCATCGCGCCGAACGACTTCCTGGCCAAGACCGCCTCGGACATGCAGAAGCCCGACGGCCTCACCGTGATCGAGCTGGCCGACCTGCCGCACGCACTGCATGGACTGAAGCTGCGCGACCTGTGCGGCATCGGCCCGTCGATGGAAGCGCGCCTGCACGAAGCCGGCATCACCAGCGTGGCCCAGCTCACCGCCGCCTCGAAACTGCTGCTGCGCCGCGTCTGGGGCGGCATCGAGGGCGAGCGCATGTGGAGCCTGCTGCGCGGAGCCTGGCTGCCCGCCGCGCCGACCGTGCGCGGCTCGATCGGCCACTCGCACGTGCTCGGCCCGGAACTGCGCACGCCGATGGGCGCCCGCGCGGTGCTGAAGAAGCTGCTGGTGAAGGCCGCCATGCGCATGCGCCGCGAGGAAATGCTCAGCGGCGCCATGGCCGTGCGCATCCGCTTCCTCGGCCACGACCAGCGCTGGGAACGCGACCTCGCCTTCGACCCCACCGACGACAGCCGCGCGCTGCTGCACCTGCTGAGCGGCATGCTCGACAGCGGCAACCGGCCATTACCACTGGGCATGGATGCCCGAGTGCCGCGAGCGCAGGACGCGCAGGAGTGGCCCGGTCCAGCCGACGCCACGCCGCTGTCGGTCAGCGTGACCCTGATGCGCCTGGTGCCGCGCACGCAAAGCAGCGGCTCGCTGTTCGTCCCCGCGCACGGCGACGATCGCGTCGACGCCGTGCTCGACCGCATCAACGCGAAGTTCGGCTACAACAAACTCTACTTCGGCAGCATGCAGCTGGCACTCGAACACGACGCCGCTCCCATGCGCATCCCGTTCAACCGCGTACCCGACGCCAAGAGCGAGAACGAGGCCAGTCACGACCCGCTCTGGCTGCAGTCGCTGAACCGGTTCAAGGCAATGGCCGAGGGCGAGCATCGGCGGCGGGAACGCAGAAACGAGATCTGGCGACGCGATTGACTCTTGCCAAGGAGCTCAGGCGCGGGTGTAGGCTGCTCCGACGATATCGGAGTAACGCCAAGGGGAAGGGATATGGGCGATCGTAGGGGAAGATGGTTCAACCGCCAGTGGATGGGCAGTTTATTGATTCTGCTTTTCTCTGGCTTGTCACACGCCGGCACGCACCACTACTACTACACCGATCCGCAGGGCACGGTGCTGGCCAAGACCGATGCCAGCGGCAACATCATTGCCACATACGACTACGCGCCGTATGGCACGACAGTAGCGGGCATGAGTCCGGCACCGGACGGACCGGGTTACACCGGGCATGTGAACGATCCGGATACCGGACTCGTGTATATGCAGGCGCGCTATTACGATTCAGGAACGGGAAGGTTTCTGAGCCTCGACCCTGTCCCTCCGAGCGCAGGCAACGCTTTTAACTTCAGTCGCTACGCTTATGCCAATAACAACCCTGTCGTCAACATCGACCCTGATGGCCGTGAAGCCGGTTGTGTTCTACAAAAGAGCCACTGCATTGGTAATAATCCATCCGCAAAAGCAGCCGCCAAAGATGTGAATGAGGTATCAATTGGCATCGGCAAAGCAATCGCGAATGGCCTCGGTGATCTGCGCGATTCACTAGTATCGTCTGAAGGTGAGCCGTTGGCGGCTTCGAACGATCAGCAAGCTGCGGGCATGATGATCGGTGCCGTTATCGTTGGGGCAGCAAAAGCGCTGGCTACTGACGATAGGTCGGTTGTGGCCAATCCGATTCCTGGAACTCTGGCGAGAGTTGTGCCTGCTGGACTGAAGACATCTACTCTTGGAGCGCCGGCAGCGGCTGACGTTTTTGTAACAAATGCCGCCCAGATAAGAGGATTATCAGCACAGCAGATTTCGCAAAAGCTCACGATCCCTATGAGCTCTACGGGTTACAGCGTCATCGAGTTTCCATCATCAGGTCTAAGCGGCATAGCGTCACCAGTGAATCGTTCGAACCCCGGCTTCGTTGGAAAGGGTAGAACCCTGGGTGGTGCCTCCGAGTTTGTAATTCCCAATGGCCCGGTGCCTTCTACCGCTGTGACGAGGACCGTCCAATGACTGCGTACACTTCATTGAAGTCGTCCGAAACTCGCCTTGAGGGTCAATGGGGCTTCCGAGAAGATGGATGTTTAATTCCTGATGAGACTTGCAGTCGCATTGAATACTTGACACAAAATGTGCTGAAAAAGCTAGCAACAGACATTACTGGGTGGCAGATCCTATACCAAGACCCCGTTGATTATCGCTACTGGGAGTTGACCTATCCGCATAGCGATTGGCAAGGGGGGGGACCACCGCTCCTGCAGCATATAGACATCGAAACTGCAAATGTGCGCTACACGCACAAAAAAAGTTGAGGCAATAAATCCAGCGACCACCCCAACTCAACTCCCTCCAGCTCCATAGCGCGTCGTACCATCTCATTCACTCGAATGGGCAGCCTTCACATTCATCCCTCGCACCGCCTCGACAAACCCGTCAAACGGAATATCCGTGATCCCCACCAGCCCGATATGGCTGTTCTCGCCGTCGAGCAGGCGGCCGGTGACCGGTTGGTCGGTGTACTGGAACCAGTGCGCACCAACGATATCCGGATCGCCAGCCGCGGCAGCGATGAACCTCGCATAGGCTTCACCGCGTTGCTGCTCGTTCCACACCGACACCACGCCCTTGCCGAACGGGCCGCGGTCGTCGGAGCCGAAATGGAATTCGCTGATCAGCACGGGTTTGTCCAATGCATGCATCGCAGCGGCGTCGAGGCCGTGCTGCGGCAGGTCGGCGTAGACGTTGAAGCTGAGCACGTCGCAGTACGCGGCGCAGGCGGCGACGGCTTCGGGAGTGTGCACTGCGAAGCGGCCGCCGAGGAACAGGTGGTGCGGGTCGTGGCGACGGATCGCCTGCGCCACGCTGCGGAAGTACTGGTCGGCGTAGCGGCGCAGCCACGCTCTGTAGTCGCGCTCGATCGCCGGATGCGCCTCGCTCGGCGCGGGCGCGGCGAAGCCGGTGGCGTCGAGCGCCTGCCATGAGGCGAGCGCAATGCCCCACGCCGCGGCCAACTGCCCCGGCGTGCGGTACTTCGCCTTGAGGTCGGCGATGAAGGCCCGCTTGGCGGGGCTGTTCGCCTCGCCGGCCAGCGTGCCCAGCGCCAGCCCCCAGCGGCCCTGCGGACCCGCGCCGGCCCAGGCCAGTTCGTTGTCGGCGAAGTAGCCGAGCAACCAGGGATCGTCGCGCACGCCTTCGCTGGCCTTGGCCACCGCGCGCTCGGCGGCTTGCACGAAGCGCGGGTCGAACGGGTCGGGCATGCGGCCCCAGTAGTCGTAGCCGCTGGAAACGTTGGCGTAGTCGCCGGCGATCTCGATCGAGCGCGTGTACGGCAGCCGGTGCGCCTGGCCCAGCGCATCGTCGCTCCAGTTGCCGAGGGTGTTGAAACCCCAGGCCTGCAACCGGTCCAGCGCGCGCGTGCGCCATGCGGCCAGCCAGTCGCGGCCATCGACGCGATACAGGTTCGCCGCGTAGAAATCGAACCAGCGGCCGTGGTTGTAGCCGATGCCCCGGCTGGCGCCCTGGTCTTCGCTGCGGTCGTCGCCGCTGCCGTAGAAAGCGGCCCACGCGCCGCGGTCCGGCGGCAGGTCGCGGAACATGAACTCGCGGCCCTCGACATAGCTGCGCCCGCCGTCGGTGATCACTGCGTTGACGCCGAGCGAGAAGAATGCGTGGCCGTCGGGCGTCACCAGGTGCCAGCGGCCGTCGCGCTTGTGCGTATGGAACCAGCCGGTCCGGTCCAGGCTTTGGACGTCCAGACGTCCGCCGTAGCGATCGAGGCCGGCCGGCCTCGATCCGGCCGGGGCCACCCGCACGGCGGCGCGCAGCGCGTCGTCGGAGTCGACTTTCTCCGGCCAGCGCCCGCGCACGTATTGTCCGTAGCGGTCGACGATGCCGGTGTAGGCGTCGCGCAGCGCGGTCCCGCCCGGCACGACGTCGATCGTGCCAAGCAGCAGGGTTTGCGCGGCCTGCGGCGCCGGGATGCCGAACCGCAGCGCGCGCACCGTACGCGGATCGAGGCCGCCTTCCACCGTGGTGGCAAGCAGGATGGCGCGGCCGTGGTCGTCGAACGGCATCGGCGGCGCGGCCTGCATGCCCATGGCGCGCGGGCTGGTCGCGTGCAGGGGGATCACCAGCGTCTGTGCCGGCCCGGCCGGCAGGCCGATCTGCGTGTGCAGGCGCCGCTCCTGGTTCGCCCCGTCGATGTCGATGGTCAGCGTGACCGCCCACGGCATCGCGTTCTGCACCGGTATGCGCAGTTCGCTGCCGCCGGGCCAGTCCCAGCCATCGCCTGCGCCGGACACGACCACCTGCGGCCGTGCGCCTGGCTGGAACACGTAGCGCTGCAGACGAGCCTCGCCCTTGCTACGCGCTGCGCCTTCGTGCCGTACCTGGTCGAAAGCGACCAACGCGGCGGATCCTGGCTGTGCCAGGTCGATCACGGCCACCGGCGCATCGTTCCGGCAACCGCCGAGGGCGAGCACCATCCAGCCAGCGATGAAAGCCATCGATTTCATGAGCCCGCAACCTGCGACGAAAAGCGAAGTATCGCGCGGCCTGGCTGAAGCCGGTCGCCACCACGTCGCGATATCGCCCGCAAGCTGCCGCAGGCGCTCGGCCGGCGGCGTGAAGCGGATGGTTGCCTCACGTGTTCCGGAGCGGGTCGCCTGCGCGCACAGCGTGCCGTGAGCGCTGCCGTCCGCCGGCACCACCGAATGAAAGCCGGCGGGGGCTGGAAGCACGCGGCAATCTGGCCGATGCTTCATCGCGATGTACGCGCGGTAACGCAGGAAACCCGACCATCACCATCCCGGAGGGAGTGACGATGAACCCGATCCACTGGCCGCGCCTGCTGCTCGGCCTTGCCTTGCCTGCCATGCTCGCCAGCACGCCTCTGTGCGCCGGCGAACGTGTCGACCCCGCGCAGATGCAGCGCGCGACCGCGGTGCCCAATCCCGGCCCCGTCGACCCGCGCATCGTGGGCGACTGGGAGATCTGGATACCGGGTGCGGTGCAGTACCGCACCGACGGCCGATCGATCCACCAGGAATACCAGCCGGGGGCAGCGATGAACCGGGTGGAGATTGCCCGCGACGGACGCTATCGCTGGGGCGACCGCCAGGGTCGTCTCGAGGAAGTGCAGCCATGGCACCACCAGGCCGGGCGCCGCTACTACCGCATCGTGCATCCGGCAGGTGGCGAATACGAGTTCTACCATTCCGACGGCGACCGCCTCGTGGTGCTGTTCGGCGGTGTCGGCGGCCACGCCGCCACCGGCACGCGCATCGGCGGCGCACCGGCGGGCTCATCGGCATCCGCGCCGCCGCTGCGTTCCGGCGACGCCGTGCAGGTGGAGTGGAAAGGACGCTGGTTCGGCGCGCGTATCCTGCAGGCCAACGCCGGGCGGTACCTGGTCCGCTACGATGGCTATGACAGCTCGTGGGATGAGTGGGTCACTCCCGCGCGCATCAAGATGCCGACCGGCCAGCCGCGCCCGCAGCGCACATCCGCTCCACCCGCATCGCAGGTGCCGGCATCCAATCCGCTCGGGGTCGAATGGCAGGGGGGCGCTTCGGCGTCCTCCCCGCGCACGCCGTCGGCGGGACTGGACGTCGGCTGGCAAGGCGGCCAGGTGACGCCGCCGCCAGCTCGTTCGCCCGCAGGCGGCCTGGAGGTGGAATGGCGGGAAAACCGCACGGCCGCATCCGCACCCGCCGCCGGGGCCAATCCCCTGGGAGTCGAGTGGGCGGGCGGCAGCGGCGGCACCGCCGTACCAGCGCATCCTCAGCCTGCCCGCCCATCGCCACCGGCCACGACGGTGCAGCCGGCACCGCCGGTCGAACCATCCGAGCCGCCACGCCCGGCACCGCCCGCGACGCCGCTGGCACCGCCCGCGCCGCATGAGCCGCCCGCGGCCATCGCATCCATCGTCGACACGTGGCTTTACCAGGCAGTGGCGTTCGCGGACGGCAGCGGAGTGCAAAGCGAGCACCGCGACGTCAGCGGACGACTGGTGTTCAAGCCGGACGGCAGCTACGACCAGACACTGACCATCGGCGGCATCCTCAACGCGACCAAGGGCACGTGGCAGCAGAACGGCAGCGTCATCACCACGTCCTACACGTGGCGCGGCCCGGCATCGGACACGCTGAAGATGGCGCTGGGCCAGGGCGGCAACACGCTCACCCTGGTGCGGCGCGGCTCGCCTACCGTCTACTACACGCTCAGGCGCGCCAAGTAGCCGGCGTTGCGCGGGCCGGGGCCACTACCGCCCGCGAGAACACCACTCAGCATTCCAGCCAGCGCCAGCCGTAGTACACCGGCATGCCGGACGCGGCGATCACGAAGATCAGCGGCAGCAGCGGGTAGAACGGACCTGATACGGCGCCGGCTGGTCGATGAAATGCTTGCGGTACCAGAACAGCGCGCCGATGCCGAACACGTGGCCCAGCCACTCGCCCACCGTGGTGTAGTTGGACAGCGGGTTGAAGCTGCCGGACAGGGTCAGCACCACCGCCCAAGCGCCGAGCAGAGCCAGCGCGATCTGCGGCACGAGCGTCCACGGATTTTCCGCAACGCGCGCGCCGGTGCCGTGCGGTCAGCGCTGCGCCAGCAATGCGGCTGCCCGCTCGCCCGCGCCCATGGCGAGCGTCCAGCCCAGCATGCCGTGGCCGACGTTGAACACGATGCCGCCCTGCACCCGGCGCATGATCGGCATCGACGACGGCGTCATCGGACGCAAGCCGGCCCAGCGGCTTTCGATGGCGTCATAGTCCGCGGCGGCGGGCAGCGATGCGCGCGCCAGGGCCACCAGCAGATCGCTGCGCTCGGGGTCCACCGCCGCGTCGCGCACGCCCAGTTCGGCCAGGCCAGCCACCCGCAGGTGATCGCCGAGGCGGCAGAACACCAGCTTGCGCGTGGTGTCGGTGATGCTGGTGACCGGCGTGTGCGGACCGCAGCGGGTGGTGAAGGAGTACCCCTTCATCGGCATCAGCGGCATGCGGATGCCGAGCCTGCGCGCCAGCTGCGCCGACTCCACCCCCGCGCATACCACCAGCTGCCGCGAGCGCAGGCGCCGGCCGTCGCGGGTCGTCAGCGTGATCGCATCCGGCTCGCGCAGCAGATCATCGACATCGGTTTCGAAGCACGCCTGCACGCCGTATTGCCCGCGCAGCACGCGCAGCAGCTCGACGCAGAAGCGATGCGGGTCGCCCACTTCCTCCTGCGGCGAATGCAGCACGCCGACCAGGCCCGCGACGCCTTCCAGCGCCGGCTCGATCGCCGCTGCCTCGCGCGGCGACAGCACCTGCTGCATCACGCCGTGCCGCTGCTTGATGGCGGCCACCGCCTGCGCCCGGCGCAGCGCGCCGGCGTCGTGGTACAGGTGCATCTTGCCGGGCGCCGAATGGTTGAACTCGATCCGATGCCGCTGCAGCAGCGCATCCATCGCCGACTTCGATTCCATCGCCAGCTCAAGCACCGCCAGGGTGTTCTCGCGAAACCGCGATGCCGTCGTGTTGCGCAGAAAGGCCAGGCCCCACTTCAGCGAATCCGGATCGAACAGCCAGTGCATGCGGAACACCGGATCCAGACCCAGCAGAAGCTGCGGCAGATGTTTCCACAGCACCGGGCTGCCCAGCGCGTCGGTATAGACGTAACTCAGCTGGGCACCGTTGGCGAACGAGGTACCCCGTGCAGGGCCGGTCGCGCGATCGACCAGGCGTACCGACAGGCCGCGGCGCGCCGCCGCATAGGCGGTGGCCATGCCGACCACGCCTGCACCCAGCACGGCGACGTCCACCGTGCCCTCGTCGGCCGGCGCATACGCACCGGCCAGGGGCGCCGCTGACTCTGGATCGATCGTCGTCATGGAAGGCCCCGCGGGTTCGAGTGGCGTTTGCACGGTCATCGATCCGGCAGACGCCCGTCGCTTCCGCGTCCCGGACCGGCAGTCATCCGGTCCCGCTTCGGCATCGGCACCGGCCGGCAAAACGCACGGCGCGGACAGCGAATGTGGGCGTTGTCGAACATGCGCCTAGCCTAGCGGGCAAGCCATCCGTTGCCTCATCGCTTTATATCGGCATGGACTAACCTGCGGTTATGGTCGACCGCTCAGCGCCAGAAATTCAGGAACCCGGTGATGATCAGCGCATTGGTGAAGTCGATGAAGAACGCGCCGACCAGCGGCGCCACCAGGAACGCCCGCGGCGCCACGCCGTAGCGCTCCACCAGCGTGCGCATCACCGCCATCGCATTGGCGGTGGTGCCCAGCATGAAGCCGATGAACCCCCCGCCCATCACCGCCGCATCGTAGTCGCGGCCCATCAGGCGAAATACCGGGATGCAGAACAGCACCACCAGCACGACCTGCAGCGCGAGATT
Source organism: Rhodanobacter sp. KK11 (assembly GCF_033345435.1). Lineage (NCBI taxonomy): Bacteria > Pseudomonadati > Pseudomonadota > Gammaproteobacteria > Lysobacterales > Rhodanobacteraceae > Rhodanobacter > Rhodanobacter sp. KK11. The sequence continues at coordinate 397,422 of NZ_JAWPMI010000001.1, read as the reverse complement.
GACCATCAGCGGCAGCGCCAGCCCCGAGAGCTCCCACAGGTGCAGGTTCATCAGCGCCACCGCAAGGAACATCGCCAGGGCGACGTTGCCGATCACGTCGGTGCTGCGCACGGACAAGCCGATCCATCCGGTGTAGTCGTCGATGTTGCGGATCAGCGCGCCCACCAGCATCGCGCCGATGTACGCCGGCAGGGTCAACCCCAGTGCCGCGAAACCCTGCCCGACCCAGCCGCCTGCCCACATCGCGATCAGGATGATCACGATGCTCTTGAGCGCGGCAAACTCGCGTCCGGCGTCATCCTGCGGTTCATCGACCTGCAACGTGGCCGCCCCGCCACCACCGGGCACGCCGGCAACACCACTGTCGGGGCGAAGCCTGAAGCGCCGGATCAGCAGGGTGATCACCGGACCGCCGATCACGCCGCCGCAGATGATGCCGGCCATCGCCGAACTGATCGCGATCGACTCGGCGCCCCCCACGCCGGCCTGCTCGAACAGCGGCGCAAACGCCAGCCCGGTCGCCGGGCCGCCGGTCAGCGTGGTGGAACCGGCCAGCACGCCGAACAGCGGATGCAGGCCGAACGCGGTCGCGACGCTGATGCCCAACAGGTTCTGCAGCACCGCGAACACGCTGGCCAGCGCCAGCAGCACCATCACCTGGCGACCGCTGACGCGCAACAGCGACAGGCTGGCATTGACGCCCACGGTGGTGAAGAACGCCACCATCAGCGGCTGCTGCAAACTGGTGTCGAATGCGACCAGGGTGGTATCGAAGCGATACGCCACCAGTGCGACCAAGGCCATCACCAGGCCGCCGACCACCGGCTCGGGAATGTTGTAGCGGCCCAGCACGGGGATCAGCCGGCACAGGGCGTAACCGGCGAACAGCACCACGCCGCCGAAGGCCAGGGTCTGCACGGCATCCAGCTGGATCATGTGACGATTTCCTTCAGCGGGTGATTGCCCCGCCACGGCTGCGGCGGCTTCACGGAGAGATGCCGATGCCGGACTCGCGCCGCTGCCTGCGGCTGCGGGCGCCGATCATCGGCCGGCGCCGGACGAGCAGCGCCCGGCACTGGATGGATCGGGAGTTGCCATCGGCAGGCAGTCATGGTGGGCATGGTGTGTCCCCCGGCTGTCGTGATTGCGCGTGCTGCGGCAAGGGCCGCCGTCGCAATGCATGGATGAAAAACAGGAAGCGCGCGTCCACCGTATCGGTTGCCCCGGTGACATGCCACTGCAAATAGATGCAGGTTCCACAACCACAGGCTATGTGCGGCGGCGGGCGACCAGGCAGTCCCGCCGCCCTTCAGACGATATCGTTCAGGCCGCCCTGCGGCCTTCCAGCCGGCGCCAGCCGTAGTACACCGGCACGCCGAGCGCGATGATCAGCAGGCTCATGCCGGCGTCGCCCGGCGCGTGGATCGCGCTGGCCACGATCACGCCGAACACGGTAATCACGAACACCAGCGGCAGCAGCGGGTAGAACGGCACCCGGTACGGCGCCGGCTGGTCGATGAAGTGCTTGCGGTACCAGAACAGCGTGCCGATGCCGAACACGTGGCCCAGCCACTCGCCCACCGTGGTGTAGTTGAGCAGTTGGCTGAAGCTGCCGGACAGAGTCAGCACCACCGCCCAACCGCCGAGCAGGGCCAGCGCGATCTGCGGCGCGCGCGTGCGCAGGTCGACGCGGCCGGCGGCGCGGAAGAACACGCCGTCCGCCCCCATCGTCTGCAGCACGCGCGCGCCGCCGGCGATCGCGATGGCGCAGTAGCCGAAAGTGGAGCAGGCGATGCCCACCGCGATCACGGTGGCGCCATGCTCGCCGAACAGCCGGCGCATCAGGTCCGCCGCCGGCGCCTGGCTGGCGGCGAGGCCGGCGTGGCCCAGGCCCGCCAGGTAGGCGAAATTGGCCAGCACGTAGCAGAGCACCACGCCGGCCATGCCCAGGCCCAGCGCGCGCGGCAGCGTGCGCTGCGGGTTGCGCACTTCGCCGGCGAGGTCGTTGAGGTAGTGGAACCCGCCGTAGGTGAACAGCACCGGCAGCAACGCACCAACGAACGACCACGGCGACGCCGGGCGCGTGGCGTCCGGCACCAGGGTCAGGCCCAGCCGGCCGTGCGCCAGTACCAGCCCGGCGACCACCAGCAGCGCGATCGCCGCCAGCTTCAGCACGGTGAACACGTTCTGCATCCACGCGCCAGCGCGGATGCCGAACAGGTTCACGCCCACGATGAACACGATCGCGCCCACCGCCACCGGCTTCACGTGCAGCGGCGGCAGGCCGATCGCCGCGCAGAAATACTCGGCGAACATGGTCGCCACCGCGGCCACGCTGCCGGGGTAGTTGATCAGCGCCATGGTCCAGCCGAACAGGAACGCCGGCAGCAGACCGAACGCCTCGCGCAGGTAGACATAGATGCCGCCCGCCTGCGGCCGCCGCGCACCCAGCTCGGCGTAGCACAGCACGCCGGCCAGGGTCAGCAGGCCGCCGACCGCCCACAACATCAGTACCTCGGTACCTGACGAGGTGTTGCGCGCCACCGTGGACGGGGTGAGGAAGATGCCTGCCCCGATCACGCCGCCGATGACGATCATCGCGGCGTCCCAGGTGTTCAGGCGGCGGGCATAGGCATTGGCAGGTTCGGTCAGCATCCGGCTACCTTGCCATTGCGGCGGGGGTTTCCACCAGTACCGCATGCCATGCTGTGGCACATGCACCGCCAGCGAGGCCGCGCATGCGATATCGTCGCAGGCCAGCCTTGCCACGTCCGCCGAAACCCATGCCCAGCCGCCGGCTCGCCATCGCCACCTCCGCCGAATACCCGTCGGTCCAGCCGGACGACGCGCACCTGGCCGCCTCGCTGGAGCGCCTCGGCCTGCCGCCGGCGGTCCGCGTCTGGAACGACCCGGCGGTGGACTGGTCGGCGTTCGACGCGGTGCTGATCCGCACCATCTGGGACTACTTCAGGCACCACGCGGCGTTCCTCGACTGGCTGGACCGGCTCGATGCGCTGGGCGTGCGCACCATCAACGACAGCGCGCTGCTGCGCTGGAACAGCGACAAGCGCTACCTGCTCGACCTGGCGCAGCACGGCGTGGACATCATCCCCACCCGGCTGGCCGACGCGGCCGCGCTGCCGGACACGCTGGCGGCGCTGGCCGGACAGGCGGTGGTGATCAAGCCCAGCGTCAGTGGCAGCGCCTGGCACACGCTGCGCGGCACCGCCGGCGACGCGGCGCTCGCCGCCGCGGTGGCGCAGCTGCCGCGCGGGCGCGACTACCTGGTGCAGCCGTTCGTGCCGGAAGTGGTCAGCCACGGCGAATGGTCGCTGCTGTACTTCGCCGGCGCCTTCAGCCACGCGGTGCTCAAGCGACCGGCCGCCGGCGACTACCGCGTGCAGGGCGAGTACGGCGGCAGCGCCGAGCCGGCGCAACCCGACGCCGCCATCCTCGCCGCGGCCGGGCGCGCCCTCGCGGCGCTGGCCGCACTCGGCCACGGCGACCACGCCTACCTGCGCGTGGACGGCGTGGTCAGCGGCGGGCGCTTCCTGGTGATGGAACTGGAGCTGATCGAACCGTTCCTGCACCTGGCCGCGCAGCCGGCCGCCGCCGAACGGCTGGCGCAGGACGTGGCCGCGCGCCTGGCGCCGACCACGCTGGCGGGCCTGCGCTGAGCATGGCGAACGTTCTGCCCGGACCGTCCGCGCACTGGCCACGCCTGCTGTCGGGGCTGGGTTCGCTGGCAGCGTTCGGGCTGGCACTGTGGCTGCTGCAGCGCTACCTCACCCATCTCGCCTGGCGCGACGTGGCCGCGGCCTGGGCGCAGCTGCCGGGCTGGCGCATCGCCTGCTCGGCCGCGGCGGCGCTGCTCAGCCTGGCGATGCTGGCGCTGTTCGACGTGCTGGCCGCGCGCACCGTGGTGCGCGAGCGCATCACGGCGAAGCTGGCCGCGTTCGCCGGCGCGGTCACCCAGGGCATTTCCAACACGCTGGGCTTCCACGCGATCACCGGCAGCGCGCTGCGCTACCGCATCTATGCCACGGCCGGACTCGGCGCCGGCGACATCGCGCGCATCGTGGCGCTGGCCGGGCTCGGCGTGGGGCTGGGCTTCGCGGTGGTGATCACCGGCGCGCTGTGCTGGGAGCCGGCGATCACCGATGGCTGGGGTCGTTGGCCTGGCGCGGTGCTGTTGCTGGCGCTGGCCACGCTGCTCGCCTGGCTGGCCCGCCCGCGCACGCTCGCGCTGGGACGCCTGACACTGACGTTGCCGAGCGCACGCATCGCCGCCACGCAGATGCTGGTCGGCGGGGTGGAGATGCTGGCCGCGCTCACGGCGCTTTACGTGCTGCTGCCGGCGACATCCGCGCCGCCGTTCGTGGACTTCCTGCCGATCTACGTGGCGGCCGTGCTGGCCGGCATCGTCAGCCACGCGCCGGGCGGACTGGGCGTGTTCGAGACGATCATGCTGGCCTCGTTTCCGCCGGAAGCACGCGCCGACCTGCTCGCCGCGATACTGTGCTACCGGCTGACCTACACCGCGCTGCCGTTCGTGCTGGCCGGCGCGGCGCTGGCGGTGTTCGAGTGGCGCCTGCGGCGTTCGGCGGTGCCTCCCTGCTGACACCTCTCGGCGAGGCGCGCCTCTAGAATCGGCGTATCCCCCGCTACGGCTGCCTGCGTGTCATCCCTTCCGCGCAAGATTCTCCACGTCGACATGGACGCGTTCTACGCGTCGGTGGAGCAGCGCGACGACCCGTCGCTGCGCGGCAAGCCGGTGGCGGTGGCCTGGCGCGGCGCGCGCTCGGTGGTGTGCGCGGCCAGCTACGAGGCGCGCGTGTTCGGCGTGCGCTCGGCGATGCCGGCGGTCCGCGCCGAGCGATTGTGCCCGCAGCTGGTGTTCGTGCCGCCGGATTTCGCGCGCTACAAGGCAGTGTCGCGGCAGGTGCACGGGATCTTCGCGCGGCACACCGAACTGATCGAGCCGCTGTCGCTGGACGAGGCCTACCTCGACGTCACCATGACGAAAAGCGGCCTGGGTTCGGCCACCGCCACCGCCGAGGCGATCCGCGCGGCGATCCGCGAGGAGACGCAACTGACCGCCTCGGCCGGGGTGGCGCCGAACAAGTTCCTGGCCAAGATCGCCTCGGATTTCCGCAAGCCCGACGGCCTGTTCGTGGTGCGCCCGCGCGAGGTGCTGGACTTCCTCACGCCGCTGCCGGTGGGTCGCCTGCCCGGCGTAGGCAAGGTGATGGAGGCGAAGCTGGCCGTGCTCGGCATCGCCACCGTGGGCGAACTGCGCGCATTCGCCCAGGCCGAACTGGAGCAGCGCTTCGGTCGCTGGGGCCGGCGCCTGCACGAACTCGCGCGCGGCATCGACGAGCGCCCGGTCGAACCCGAGCGCCCCACCCTGCAGGTCTCTGCCGAGGACACCTTCGAGCACGACCTCAAGCTCGACGAGCTCGAACCGCACATCCGCCGCCTCGCCGAAAAGGCCTGGGCCGGCCACCAGCGCGAGCGCGGCCGGGTGGCACGCACCGTGGTGCTGAAGCTGAAGACCGCCGATTTCCACACGCTGACGCGCAGCCTCACCCCGGCGCAACGGCCGCTGTCGGCGCACGAACTGGCCGACATCGCCTGCGCCTTGCGCGAGCGCGTCGGGCGCCCCGCCGACAGCCTGTACCGCTTGGTCGGCGTGGGCCTGGCCGGCTTCGTCGACGCCGACAGCTACCAGGCGCAGAGCGACCTGTTCGACTGATGACGGCGTGGCATGTCACGCCTCGCGGTCGCGGCCGAAGCGCGGCAGGTTCCAGTGTAAGTACAGCGACAGGACGCGCAGCCCGAAACAGAACAGGATCGGCAGCCAGGTCGCCCACACCGCCGGCCAGTGGTAATACTCGCCGATCACCGTCAGTGCGGCGCCGGCGAACGCGGCCAGCGCATAGATTTCCTGCTGCAGCACGATCGACACGCGCGCCAGCAGCATGTCGCGCGCCATGCCGCCGCCGATCGCGGTGACCATGCCCAGCAGGATCGCCACCTCGGCGTTGTGGCCGAACGCCAGCGCCTTGTTTGCGCCGTACACCGCAAACAGGCCCAGCCCCATCGCGTCGAACAGGCGCACCGGGTAGGACAGCCGCTCCACCCAGCGGTACGCCACGATCGTGAGCAGGGCCGCCACCACCGCGGTGAGCAGGTAACGCCAGTCGGACAGGCCGGCCGGCGGGATCGCGCCGATGCACAGGTCGCGCACGACGCCGCCGCCGCAGGCGGTGATGAAGGCGGTCGCCAGGATGCCGAACAGGTCGAGGTTGCAGCGCCGCGCCGCGGTCGCGCCGCTGATCGCGAACGCGAACGTGCCGGCCAGGTCCACCAGGTTGAACATCAGTCGTTCGTTCATCCAGCCGGCCCACGCGGGCATGCCGACGGTGCGGCGTTGCCCGCCATTGAACCAGCTTTCGGGCCTGCCCAGTACCTCCGCACGGCCCGCGTCACGCGAAGCCGTTGAACAGGCTTTCAGCCCAGCTTGCGCGAGATCGCGAAGAACGCCAGGTTGCCCAGGCCGGTCGCGCCGGCCAGCACGGCAACCAGGCCGGGCGTGACGTCCTGCCAGCCGAACCACTGGATCAGGCCGAAGCCGAGCGCCAGCGCGACCAGCACGATGCCCCAGCGCAGCGAGGAATGGCGACGGCGCAACTCCTCGTCGCGCAGCAACGAATTGACCAGTTCCTCCGAGCCGCCGGCGTTGACCATTTGACGGCGCACCCTCGCGTCCACCACGACCTTGATGGCGTAGGCGATGCATGCGAACAGCGAAATCGGGATCAGGACAGCGAAATCCATGGGGTTCTCCAGGCAAATCCGGGTGGGATGGGGTGACCTTCGTGACCATGGATACAGGCAGCCCGCAAACGGTTGCAGCAAAGTGCTTGCAACCGTTTCCCGCCTGCGCGTATCCCTTGCCCCATGGATGACACCCGCAGCAGCCCCGACCGCGAACTGGTCGACGCCGTGCTGGCCAACCGGCCGGGCGCGTTCGAACGCCTCGTGCGCGAGCACCAGGGGCTGTGCTGGCACATCATCCAGCGCATGGTGCGCAACCCGGAGGACGCGCGCGAACTGTGCCAGGACACCTTCCTGCGCGTGCACCAGTGCCTGCACCAGTACCGCGGCGAGAGCGCGCTGAAATCCTGGATCGGCCGCGTGGCCTACACCATCGCGCTGCGCCACCTGCAGCACAAGCGCATCGCGCTGGTCGAACCGGCCGGCGCCGACGAGGACTACTCGCTGGTGGACAACATCGGCGACGGCTTCGACCTGGAGGCAGCCTGCGCGGACGAGGAAACGGCGCGCCACCTGCACGCGGCGATCGAGGCCCTGCCGCCTTTGCAGCGCACGCTGCTGACGCTGTATTACCTTGAGGAAACCTCCATTCCGGAGATCGCGCGGATCACCGGGCTGGCCAGCGGCACCATCAAGAGCCACTTGTTCCGCTCACGCCTGCGCCTGCGCGGCGCACTCGAAGCGCGCACCGGAGTTGCAGCATGAACCAGCACACCGACGACCACCTTCCTGCTTTCGACAACGCCGCCCAGGAGCGCGAATGGCTGGCGCAGGAACGCGCGATGCGGCGCGAACGCCTGCAGCTCGACCCCGCCGGCGACGATGCGCGCAGCCGACGCTACCGGCTGCTCGCACGGGCGCTGCGCGAACCGCTGCCGGACGCGTTGCCGGCGGACTTCGCGCAGCAGCTGGCCGCGCGGGTCGCGGCCATCCCGGCTCGGCGGGCGCCCGCCGGCCGCTCGGTCGAATCCATGCTGACGCTGGCGCTGGCGATTGCCCTGGCCATGGCCGCAGGTGCCGTGGTGACGATCTACGGCAGCACATGGCTGCCGTCGTTCGTCACGCTGCTGCCGTCCCCGCACGCACCGGCCATCCGCTGGCTGCTGGCACTGGCCGGCTGCCTCGGCGCGTCCTGGCTGCTGGGTCAGTGGCAACGGCACGCTCAAGGGAATACGGAGGACTGAGCCAGCTGCCTCTTGCGCACGGCATGCAGGCCCGGCCACGTAGGGCGGACACTGTCCGCCGGCTTTTCAAGAGTGCGACCAAGAGCGGCGGGCAGTGCCCGCCCTACAGGACCACCCGCAGGAGCGGTGCGCGCTACAACTCCAGCACCGCATCCAGCCCGCGGTGCAGGCCGAGCAGGCCGGGCACCTTGCGGATCGCCAGCAACGCACCGTCCACGTAGGGCTTGGCGCTGCTGCCGGCGTTGTGGCGGATCGTCAGGGTCTGGTCCGGCATGCCGAAGATCGCCTCGGCGCCGATCACGAAACCGGGCAGGCGCAGCGCGTGTACCTGGCTGCCGGCCAGCGTGCCGCCGCGCGTCTCGCGCAGGCCGCGGGTTTTCTCCAGCGGCACCTCCAGTTGCGGCTGGCGCACCTTGCCCATGCGGGTGGCCAGCTCGCGCACAGTGCCGCTGGGCGCATCCGGCTTGCCGGCGCTGGCGTAGTCGACGAGTTCCCACTGCGGGATCAGCTTCGCCGCCATCTCGGCGAACTTGATCAGCAGCACCGCGGTCAGCGCGAAGTTGCCGCAGGCCAGCACGCCACGCCGCCGCTCGCGCGCCAGCGCGTCGATCTGCGCATAGTCCGTATCGGTGAGGCCCGAGGTGCCGACCACCACGTGCGCGCCATGCTCCAGCGCAGCGAGGATGTTCGCTTTCGCGCGGTCCGGATGGGTGTACTCGACGAACACGTCACAGGCCTGCGTCAGCGCCTCGACGGCACTGCCGAAGATCGTTGCATCCAGGCCGTCTTCGCCCAGCACGTCGCCGAGTTTCTGCCCGGCATGCCGGCGCGCCACGGCGCTGACCAGTGCAAGATCATCGGCGGCGGCAATACCGCGCGCCAGCTCCGACCCAGCCCAGCCGGTGGCGCCGGCAAGACATACCTTCAGCGACATGGACACCTCGCGGGTCAGGCGCACGCCGCGCCGGAGCGCGGCGCGACGCTCACTTCTTCTTCGGCAGGTACAGATCGGTGATGGTGCCTTCGTACACTTCCGCCGCCATGCCGACCGATTCGCCCAGGGTCGGGTGCGGGTGGATGGTCAGCGCGATGTCGGCCGCCTCGCTGCCCATCTCGATCGCCAGCGCCAGTTCGGAAATCAGGTCGCCCGCGTGCACGCCGACGATACCGGCACCGACGATGCGGTGGGTGTCCTCGTCAAAGATCAGCTTGGTGAAGCCCTCGGTGCGGTCGATGCCGATGGCGCGGCCCGAGGCGGCCCACGGGAACTTGCCCACGCCGACCTTCAGGCCCTTTTCCTTCGCCTCGCGCTCGGTTACGCCGACCCAGGCGATTTCCGGGTCGGTGTAGGCGACCGACGGAATCACCCGTGCGTCGAAGTGACTCTTCAGCCCCGCCACCGCTTCGGCCGCCACGTGCGCCTCGTGGGTGGCCTTGTGCGCCAGCATCGGCTGGCCGACCAGGTCGCCGATGGCGTAGATGTGCGGCACGTTGGTGCGCATCTGCGTGTCGACGTTGATGAAGCCGCGCTCGCTCACCGCCACGCCGGCCTTGTCCGCGCCGATCATGTTGCCGTTCGGCGAGCGGCCCACCGCCACCAGCACGCGGTCGAACAGCGTGGTTTCGGGAATGCTGTCGCCTTCGTAGCCGACCTCGATGCCTTTCTTCGTGGCTTTCGCGCTGACCACCTTGGTCTTCAGGTGCACGCCCTTGAGCCGGCCGGCCAGGCGCTTGGCCAGCGGCCGGATCAGGTCGGCGTCGGCGCCGGGGATCAGCTGGTCCATGAACTCGACCACGGTCACCGCGCTGCCCAGCGCCGAGTACACCGTGGCCATCTCCAGCCCGATGATGCCGCCGCCGACGACCAGCAGGTTCTTCGGCACGTCCTTGAGTTCCAGCGCGCCGGTGGAATCCATCACGCGCTCGTCGTCCCACGGGAACGCCGGCAGCTTCACCGACTGCGAACCGGCGGCGATGATCGCGTGCTCGAAGCGCAGCAGCTTCACGCCTTCGGCCGTCTGGACTTCCATCTCGTGCGGCGACACGAACATGCCGGTGCCCACCAGCGTGCGCACCTTGCGCTGCTTCGCCATCGTGGCGAGGCCGCCGGTGAGCTGGCCGACCACCTTGCTCTTGAAGCCGCGCAGCTTGTCGAGGTCGATGTTCGGCGCGCCGAAGCTGATGCCGTGCGCGGCCATCGCCGCCGCTTCGTCGATCACCGCGGCGGCATGCAGCAGCGCCTTGGACGGGATGCAGCCCACGTTGAGGCAGACGCCGCCGAGCGTGCCGTAGCGCTCCACCAGCACGGTATCGACGCCGAGGTCGGCGGCGCGGAACGCGGCCGAGTAGCCGCCGGGGCCGGAGCCGAGCACGACCAGTTGGCATTCGATGTCGGCCTGGCGGCCGGACGCTGCCGCGGCCTTCGCTGCCGATTCGCTCCCTCCCCTGCTCGCAGGGGAGGGCTGGGGAGGGGTAGCCGCCGGAACGGCGGCCGGCGCCGGTGCAGCGGCCTTGGGTGCTTCCGCTTTCGCCACCGGTGCTGCAGCAGCCTCGCCGGCCACCTCCAGCACGGCGATCACCGCGCCTTCGGAAACCTCGTCGCCCACCTTCAGTTTCACTTCCTTGACCACCCCGGCGGCACTGGAGGGAACTTCCATGGTCGCCTTGTCCGACTCCAGGGTGATCAGGCTCTGCTCCTTCGCCACCGTGTCGCCGGCTTTGACCAGCACCTCGATCACCGGCACGTTGTCGTGGCCGCCGATGTCGGGGACCTTGATCTCGATCGTGTTCGCCATCGTCATCGCCTCCGGTCAGAGCAGCAGCCGGCGGATGTCGCCGAGCTGGTTGGCCAGGAAGCTGGCGAAGCGCGCGGCGAGCGCGCCGTCGATCACCCGGTGGTCATAGCTGAGCGACAGCGGCAGGATCAGCCGCGGCGCGAATTCCCTGCCGTTCCACACCGGCTTGGTCACCGACCTGGAGACGCCAAGGATGGCCACTTCCGGCGCGTTGACGATCGGCGTGAAGTAGGTGCCGCCGATGCCGCCGAGCGAGCTGATCGAGAAGCAGCCGCCGGACATCTCGGCCGGGCCGAGCTTCTTCTCGCGCGCCTTCTTCGAGATCTCGGCCAGGTCGCGGGCCAGGTCGAGCAGGCCCTTCTTGTCGCAGTCGCGGATCACCGGCACCACCAGGCCGTCGGGCGTGTCCACCGCGATGCCGATGTGGAAATACTTCTTCAGGATCAGCTTCTCGCCGGTCTCGTCGAGCGAGGCGTTGAACTGCGGGAATTGCTTCAGCGCCGCCACCACCGCCTTGATCTGGAACACCAGCGGGCTGATCTTCAGGTCCTTGTTCTCGGCGCCGAGCTGCTTGCGGAACGCCTCCATCTCGGTGATGTCGGCATCCTCGTGCTGGGTGACGTGCGGGATCATCGCCCAGTTGCGCGCCAGGTTCGCACCGGAAATCTTCTGGATGCGGGTCAGCGGCTTCTCCTCGATCTCGCCGAACTTGGCGAAGTCGACCTTCGGCCACGGCAGCAGGCTGAGGCCGCCCAGCGTGGCGGCGCCGCCCACCGGCCGCGCGCCCGAGGCGAGTGCATGTTTCACGTACGTGCTGACGTCCTCGCGCTGGATGCGGCCGCCGCGGCCGCTGCCCTTGACCTGCTGGATGTCCACGCCCAGCTCGCGCGCGAACGCGCGCACCGCCGGGCTGGCGTACGGCGCGTCGCCGGGCATCACGATGTTGGCGTCGAACGGCGGGCGCGCCTGCGGCGATACGTCGCCCTCGGGCGCGTTGTGCGCGCCCTGGACGACGGCCGGCGCGGGTTTCGCTGCGGCGGGCGCGGGAGCGGGCGCGGGAGCCGGGGCGGGTGGCTTCACCGCTTCGGGCGCACCCTCACCCCTGCCCTCTGCCGGAGCGGGAGAAGGGGAGGCGGAGACGGCTGCGCCGTCGGTTTCTATAACCGCGATCAGCGCACCTTCGGAGACTTCGTCGCCCACCTTCAGCTTCACTTCCTTCACCGTGCCGGCAAACGGCGCAGGCACTTCCATGGTGGCCTTGTCCGACTCCAGCGTGATCAGGCCCTGTTCCTTCTCCACCCGGTCGCCGGCCTTGACCAGCACTTCGATGACGGGAACGTCCGCGTGGCCGATATCGGGGACGCGGGCTTCTTTGAGGTCGGCCATGGTGACTCCTGCAGGCGATGGCGCGCCGCCCGGGGATGGCGGCCGCATAGAACTCAATCATAGCGAAGGCACACCCGATCCGTATGCCCGGGGGCGTTGGCTTCGCCGATTTCCCGGTCACCATGCGCACGCGTATGCATGACCTTGAGCGCACGCACGCCCGCGCTCCATCCCGTAGTCTGGCCCGCATCACCCTGCCGCACGAGCGGCGCAGGAAAACGCTCCATGCTGACGATTCGCGACCTGTCGAAGACCTATGCCAACGGCGTCAAGGCGCTGCGCGGCGTGTCGCTGGACGTCCCCAGCGGCATGTTCGGCCTGCTCGGCCCGAACGGCGCCGGCAAGTCGTCGCTGATGCGCACCATCGCCACGCTGCAGGACCCGGACGAGGGCAGCATCAGGCTCGACGACATGGACCTGCTCGCCGACAAGCAGGCCACCCGCCGCCTGCTCGGCTACCTGCCGCAGGAGTTCGGCGTGTACCCGAAGGTCTCGGCCGAGGCGATGCTGGAGCACTTCGCCGTGCTCAAGGGCGTCACCGTCAAGGCCGAGCGGCGCGAGCTGGTCGAATCGCTGCTGCGCCAGGTGAACCTGTGGGACGTGCGCAAGCGCAAGCTCGGCACCTACTCCGGCGGCATGCGCCAGCGCTTCGGCATCGCCCAGGCGCTGATCGGCGACCCGCGGCTGGTGATCGTCGACGAGCCCACCGCCGGGCTCGACCCGGAAGAACGCAACCGCTTCCTCAACCTGCTGGCCGAGATCGGCGAGCGCGTGGTGGTGATCCTGTCTACGCACATCGTGGAGGACGTCACCGACCTGTGCCAACGCATGGCGATCATCGGCCAGGGCCAGGTGCTGCTCAGCGGCGAGCCGGCCGAGGCGATCCGCTCGCTGGACGGCCGCGTCTGGCGGCGCACCATCGACAAGTCCGAGCTGGACGGCTACCGCGCCCGCATGAACATCCTGTCCACCCGCCTCGCCGGCGGCCGCACCCTGCTGCACGTGCTGGCCGACGCACTGCCGGAGGAAGGCTTCGAGCCGGTCGTGCCGGATCTGGAAGACGTCTATTTCGGCCGCCTGCGCGCACAGGCCGTCGCCCGCGCCGCCTGACGCCCCTACGCATTCTGTAGGAGCGCGCCCTGTGCGCGAACGGCTACCCGCAAGGCATTCGCGCACAGGGTGCGCTCCTACACCACGCAGGATCACCGATGTTCTTCGAAATACTCGGGTTTGAGCTGCGCCAGCAACTGAAGGCGCCGCTGTTCTGGATCGTCGCGGCGGTGTTCGGCGCGTTGGCCTTTGCGCTGGCCAGCACCGACGCGGTGATCGTCGGCGGCGCCAGCGGCAACGTGCTGCGCAACGCGCCGCTGGTGATCGCACGGCTGCTCGGCGTGCTCACCGTGCTCAGCACGTTCCTGGTGACGGTGTTCGTGGCCGGCGCGGCGCTGCGCGATTTCGAGCAGCGCACCGCGGAGCTGTTCTTCGCCACACCGATCAGCCGCGGCGCCTACCTCGGCGGCCGCTTCGCCGCCGGCTACCTCGCCGCGCTGGCGGTCATGCTGGTCTGCGCGCTGGGCCTGGCCATCGGCGGCCTGATGCCATGGATCGACGCGGCGCGGCTGGGCCCGGCCAGCTGGCGCGGCTACGTGTGGGCGTTCGGCGTGATGGTGGTGCCGGACATGCTGTTCATCGCCGCGCTGCTGTTCCTGCTCGCCACCACCACGCGTTCGTTGCTGGCCACCTACATCGGCCTGATCGCCTACTTCGTGCTGAACTCCGTCGTGGGCCTGCTGACCCGCGACGTCAACAACCACTTCATTGCCGCCATGCTCGATCCGTTCGGCGGCCGCACCCTGGCCCTGGTCACGCGCTACTGGTCGACCGACCAGGCCAACCACGAGCTGCCCACGCTGAGCGGCGTGCTGCTGTTCAACCGGCTGCTGTGGAGCGCGGTGGGCGTGGCCATGCTGGGTGCCGCCATGGCGCTGTTCCGGCCAAACCGCGAAGGCCTGCAGCTGCCGCGGCGCAAGCCGCGGGCGGAGCCGCCGCTGCTGCGCCCGCAGGCCGGCGCTACCACACTGGTCCTGCCGAAGGTACGGCTGGCCGACGACCTGCACGCGCATCTGCTGCAACTGCGCACGCAGTTCGTGTTCGACACCGTGGGGGTGCTGCGCGGGGCGCCGTTCCTGATCATGCTGGCACTCGGGCTGCTGAACCTGATCTTCGCGCTGGCGCTGTCCAGCCAGATCTACGGCACCGCCACCTGGCCGGTGACGCACCAGGTGCTGGAGAACGTGCGCGGCAGCTTCCAGTGGCTGCTGTACATCATCGTCACGTTCTACGCCGGCGAGCTGGTGTGGCGTGAACGCAGCCAGCGCTCGGCCGAGGTCAGCGACGCGTCCCCGGTGCCGGACTGGGTGCCGCTGACCGCCAAGCTGGGCGCCTTGCTGGCGGTGACTGCTGCGTTCCTGCTGATCGGCGCAGTCGTCGGCATGCTCTGGCAGCTGGGCCACGGCTACACCCACCTGGAACCCGGGTTGTACCTGGCCACGCTGGCGTTGAACGCAGTGCCGTTCGTGCTGCTGGCAGTGCTGGCGCTGTTCCTGCAGGTGCTGTCGAACAACAAGTTCCTCGGCTACCTGCTGACCATCGTGTGGCTGGTGCTGAGCACGATCGGCTTCAGCCTGCTGCACTGGGAACAGAACCTGTACAACTACGGCAACGCGCCGGACGTGCCGTATTCGGACATGAACGGCTTCGGGCATTTCCTCGGCGCCGCGCTGTGGTTCGACTTCTACTGGGCCTGCGCCGCGGCGGCGCTGCTGGTGCTGGCGGCGCTGTTCTGGGTGCGCGGCACCGGGCAGTCGTGGCGCGAACGCCTGCGCGAGGCGCGCGCGCGGCTGCATGCGCCGGCGAAGTTCGCGCTGGCGGCGGCGCTGCTCGCCTTCGTCGGCAGCGGCGTGTGGATCTACTACAACACCAACGTGCTGAACCACTTCCGGAACAGCACGGCGAAGACAATCCAGCGCGCCGACTACGAGAAGAAATACGCGAAGTACAAGGACCTGCCGCAGCCGCGCATCACCGCGGTGAAGGCCGACGTCGACATCTTCCCGTACCGGCGCCGGCTGGCCATCCGCGGCCACTACACCCTGGTGAACAAGACTGCCGCGCCGATCGACGAGCTGCACGTGAACTTCAACGACGAGTTCACCGTGGAATCGCTCAACTTCGCGCCGCACGACACGGTCAGCGCGGACAAGGACCTCGGCTACACCATCTACCGGCTGAACACGCCGCTGGCGCCGGGCGCGTCGATGAGCTTCGACTTTGAGCTGGAATATGCGCCGAAGGGCTTCACCAACAGCCCGGAAGGCCAGTTCCTCGCGCACAACGGCAGCTTCTTCAACAACACCGTGATGCCGCAGTTCGGCTACCAGACCCAGGCGCAGCTCACCGACCGCAACGACCGCCGCAAGTACGGGCTTTCCGCCGAGGTGCCGCGGATGCCGAAGCTGGGCGACGAGAAGGCCCGCGCGAACACCTACATCAGCAACGACGCGGACTGGATCAGCTTCGACACCACCGTCTCCACCGCGCCCGACCAGATCGCGGTGGCGCCGGGTTATCTGCAGAAGGAATGGACCGCCAACGGCCGGCGCTATTTCCATTACACGATGACGCAGGACGGCAAGGACCAGCCGATGCTGCCGTTCTTCTCGTACCTGTCGGCACGCTACGCGGTGAAGCACGAGGCCTGGAAGGGCGTGGACATCGCGGTGTACTACAACCCCGCGCATGCCTGGAACGTGGAGCGCATGATCCAGGGCGCGAAGGACGCACTGGACTACTACGACGCCAACTTCACGCCCTACCAGTTCAGGCAGCTGCGCATCCTGGAGTTCCCGAACTACGCCAGCTTCGCGCAGTCATTCGCCAACACCATTCCGTACTCCGAGTCGCTCGGCTTCATCGCCGACCTGCGCGACACGAGCAAGATCGACTATGTCTACTACGTCACCGCGCACGAAGTGGCGCACCAGTGGTGGGCACACCGGGTGATCGGCGCCAACATGCAGGGCTCGACCATGCTCAGCGAATCGCTGTCGCAGTACTCCGCGCTGATGGTGATGAAGCACAAGTACGGCGCCGACCAGATGCACAAGTTCCTGAAATACGAGCTGGACGGCTACCTGTCCGGCCGCGCCACCGAGAAGCTCGCCGAGGAACCGCTGGCAAAGGTGGAGAACCAGCAGTACATCCACTACCGCAAGGGTTCGCTGGTGTTCTACGCGCTGCAGGATTACCTCGGCGAAGGCAAGCTCGATGCGATGCTGAAGCAGTTCCTGCTCGACAAGGGTTTCCAGCAGCCGCCGTACACCACCTCACAGGAATTCATGGACGCCTTGGGCAAGGCCGTCGACCCGCAGTGGCAGCCGCTGCTGGATGACCTGTTCTGGAAGATCACCCTGTTCGACAACCGCATCACCGAGGCCCGCGCGAAGAAACTGCCGGGCGGCCGCTACGAAGTGACCCTGAAGGTGCACGCCAGCAAAGTCTACGTGGACGGTACCGGCCGGGAAACCGCGGCGAAGCCGGATATCCCGATCGAGGTCGGCGTGTTCGCCGCATCCACCGGCGACGGCAGGGACGGCAAGCCGCTGTACCTGCAAAAGCGCCTGCTGCCCGACGGCGACAGCACGCTCACCGTCACCGTCGATGGCAAGCCCGCCGTGGCCGGCGTTGATCCGTTCAACGAGTTGATCGACCGCGTATCGGGCGACAACCGCCGCGCCGTGACGATTCAATAGGCACCGCAGGGGATTGAAGCCCGCCTGCGGTGCCCTGGCGGTGAACGATCCATCGAAAGGTCACCGTCAACCCGGGCCACCCGGCCCGGGCACAGCGATGAGCCACCATCGCCCGCATGCCGGCACGCGCTACCCCTGTCGCGCCGGCGGCTGCGCGCTGTCCGCAGCGGCCCGCTTCCAGGCATCACGCATGCCTTGCCAGTGAAGGTTTCTGTCCGCATGGGCCGGATCGGAATTCATCTCACCCTTGAGCCAGAACCGCATCCAGTCCACCGCCAGCTGCATCGACGCCTGCCGGTGCGCCGGCTGGGTGTGGATGTGGGCGCCGCCATTGAAGGCGACCGCCTCGACCGGACGGCCGAGATTGCGCAGTGCGGCGTAAGGCTCGAGCATGGTCAACAAGCCCCCCACGTACGGGCCGTAGTGATGCTGGATCAGCAACGGCGACTGCATCTTGTCCATCATGAAACCCGGTGCGTCCATCCACGCCTGCTTGTCCTCCCAGAACGTACCCGGGCCGTCGGTGTACATCTGGGAATAGCCCAGCGAGCGCAACTCGCCGAGGGTGGCATCCTTCACGTAGGCCACGTAGCTGGCGTCGAACGCGTCCTGCACGATCGCCGCCGCCGGCACGAAGCCGCGGTGATGGGTCGAGAGGTAAAGCGTGCCCCAGCCCATCCTCGAGTACCCCATCACGCCAACCCGCGAGGGATCGATCAGTCCCTGCCGGGCGAGCGTGGCCACGGCGGCATCGGCGCCCGCCACCAGGGTGGGTCCTTCGCGAGTACCGGTCGCCGTCGCGAATACCGGATTGCGTGCATTCAAGGTCAACTGCACCATGCCACGGGCGGCCATTTCCTGGGCGGCATTGCCCGGCGCAAAGGCATAGCCGTCGGGCATGAAATGCTTCGGGTAGGTTTCATGCGCGAGCACCACGACCAACGGGTAACCGCCCTGCGGCTTTGGCCCCGACGGCACGACCAGGTGCCCGTCCCAGCGCCTTCCTTCCGCGTCCGTCCAGTGGACCAATTCGATCGGCTGCAGATGCCGGGTGGCCAGCCAGGGATTGGGATCCCACAACACCATGTCCCTGCCATCGCGCGAAGCAATCAGCTGCGGCGACTCGTTCAGCCCCTGGCGGATCGCGACCTGCAAGCCGGACGGGAAGGTGGGCTCGGGCTTCATGGCCTTGACCTCCGCGGCGGGCGCATCACGTACCACCCAGCGGCCACCCTTTCTCGAATACAGGATCGCGGTTTCGGCAGGCGTCTTGGCGAACTTTTCCAACGCGAAAGACTTGCCCGGCACGACCCATCGATAGGTGAACACGTCCGGAAATTCGCCCGCCACCTGGGATGGCCGCATGGTCCCTATTTCACGGGACTCGAAGGTGCCCGGGCGAAACTCGAAGATGCCGGGCACCGGCAAACCGTCAGCCGGCCGCTTGCTGGCCGGCAAGATCGCGTTGACGATGACCACGCTGGCCGAATCGGGGTTCCATAGCGGCGGACCGAAGCTGCCATTATTCACCGCCCAGCCGGAAAGCCCGAGGAAGCGCTCGGCCTGCTCCGGTGCATGCAGGTCCTTGAGATAGAAATACTGCAGCATGGTAGGCAGCACCCCCCCGGCCAACGCTATCTTCCTGGCCCAGTCGGGAATGTTCTCCAGGGGCAAGCCCTGCTTCTTGACGATCGCCCAGCGCCCGTCCGGCGACGGATACGCCTCGGGGGCCAGCCCACGTGTTTCGGTCGATGCCTGCACGCTTGTGCCGTCGCCGTGGCGCACGAAGGTCGCATAGGTGCCGATAGTGAACTGCAGCGCGCTGAACCACTCCTTGTCACGCACGTAGCTGAAAGGATGCTTGATGACATCCGACACATCGCCGCGGCGCGTCGTCATCATCGCGTCGTGGACCAGCATGTCCCCGACCACGGTGAAATGGGACACGCCATGGGGCGCGGCGGTAAGAGTGCGCACCTCGCCACTGCGCGTATCCAGACGCCTGACCTGCGCGGGCTTGTCCACGCCGTACTCCAGGAACGTCAACGAGGAGGCATCCGGTGCCCACAGCAGGTGCTTGATGCCCGGATCCATCGAACCGGAAATCCGCGAACGCGCCACGTGGCTCGCCCGCGGGGACGGCGGCGACGACCGCGCGAACGCCGCCTGCACATCCGCCACCGCGTACACGCGCAACTCGGTCAGGTTGACGTTCTGCTCCAGGTCTCCCCGCTCTGCCACGACATAGAACATCGTACCGTCGGGCGACAGGACCGGCTTGGCATGTTGGACCGCAATCATCGACACGTTCACGTCGTTCGGCAGCATGAAGTAGGCCAGCTCGACCGAGTCCTTGATGGTCCACGGCGTTTTTTTCTCCTCGGCCATGAGTGGGGCCGAAACCACGGCCAGGGCGACCAGCGCGCCCGCTATCCATCGTTTCATCGTTACAGTCTCCGATGTGGGTGAGGGCTTCCCGGTTTTCGGGAATGTGTTGCGCCCGCGTTCCAGCCTCATCGCGCCGGTTGCGAGCCCGATCGAACGACCGCCAGGCCGTCCATCAAAGGGCGAGGCACATGTCGCCCGGCAATTGCCGGACGGCATGTGTTTCTCGTTTGGGTTGGGTGTCAAAAAAGGCCAGCGCGCGCTGCCAGGAATCGCGCAGCGTGTCGGTAAGCAGCGGCGCATGTGCTTCACCCACGTACTTGACCAGCACCACCTCTTGGCCAAGCTCGTTCAGCGCCACGCGCCCGGCTACCCGCTACCAGTCGACCTTGACCTGGGCGCTGACAACGCGCCCCACGGCATCGGCGTTCGTCGGGTCGTAATTGATGTTGTAGTAGTTTTCGGCGAATGGCGGCTTGCGGTCGAGAACGTTGGTGGCGCTCAGCTGCAACTGGAGTCCGTCGAGCCGTTGCAGGCTCAGCAGTCGGCGCAGGTCGTACTGGAACGAGAGATCCAGCATCGTGAAAGACGCCACATGGGTAGCGCGATCCGGCGACACGTAGGGGCGGTAGTACGTGTCGCGATAGCCATCCGTGTAATTGATCGTCGCCTGCGACGACCAGCCATCACCAGCCAGTCCCGCGCTGCCGCGCAACCTGAGATCGGCCGGATAGAACACCTGATCGAGCTGCCCCACCGGGCTGGCGCCGGGCACGAAAGTCTTGGTGGACCTGAGCATCCTGGTGCCCGAAAGCGCGAAGTGCCATTGCCCCACGCGACTGTCGTGGCTGTACTGCGCCGAGAAGTCGACCAGGCGCTGACGCACGCCGGCGAGGTTTCGCGTGCGTGTATCGACGATGTAGTTGACCGACCCGGCATTCGCCGAGCTGTCGCAAGCAAGAAAATCCTCTCCCCGCTCCTCCCAACACGAGTCGGATCCGCCGCCCAGGAGTCCCCGGACCTCGTCCACGCCAGGGTTCCGCGTCACCACGAAGCCGTAGGTCGGATCCATGATGGAACCAAATGGGTTGTAGCCGCTCGGGAACGGCGAGCCGATGCGCCGCCGGAAACTGATGCCGTAGTAGGTCGCCGACAGCGACAGATCGGAGATCCATGCCGGCTGGTAGTCGACCCCGAGCGACCAGTTCTTCGAGGTCTCGGGCTTCAGATTTTCCGCCACGCCGTAAACACTGAGGATATTGGTGGGCCCGTCCGCATCCGAAAACACCCCCAGATACATGTAGGAATCGCGCTGCGCGACCATCTGCGAAAGCGTGGGGGCCTTGAACGACGTACCGGTCGAACCGCGGAACGTGAGCCCTTCGCGTGGCGTCCAGGCCAGGCCGACCTTCGGATTGAACGTGCTGCCGAAGTCGCTGTAACGCTCGAACCTCCCGGCCAGCGAAAGTTCGAGCGACTTCGCCGCAGCCACACTGTTGCCCTCGCCGATCAGCGGCACATTGAGCTCCGCAAAAGCGGCCCGCACGCGCCGCTGCGGCCGGTAAATCAGCGGAGCCCATGAAGTACTGTGCGCATCGTGATCGAAGCGCTCATGGCGATCCTCGGCGCCTACCGCCAGCAACACGCCGCCGCCCGGGAGATCGAACAGCCGGCCGTCGGCCACGCCGCCCAGCGAGCGGACGGCGGTGGCCATGGTGTTGTCGTAGTTCTGCACCAGGGCGTCGATGGTTGGCCCGTTCCACTGCCAGTACTCGGCATGGTTCCTGTCGTAGCCGGCGTTGGCACGCAGTTGCCAGTCGTTCGACAGGTCCACCGTCAGGCCGGTGCCGATGCCGACATTCCTGCTTTGCGTCTCCACCCGGGTGACCCCGCCGTACCCGCCGTAGTCGAAGGCATAACTGGCAGGCGTGTCGCGCTTGCCGAAGGTGACTTCGGCATCGACGCGCACGGCACTGGAAAGGTCCTGCTCCAGATACGCGATGGCGCCGGTACGCTTCGACTCCTGGATCAAGGCTGTGTCACGGCTGGCAAACCGGACATCGGCGAAGCGTTCATGGACATACAGCGGCGTTTCCCGGTTGTACTCGATGCCCGCCATCAATTGCCCGCTTCCCCAGGAGCGGCCGACCAGTTGCGACGCCTGACCCTGGCTGTAGGAGCCCCTGGCGGTGCCGTAGCGCAGCCGCGTTTCCGCGCCATTGAAGTTGCTGCGGGTGATCACGTTGATCACCCCACCCACGGCGTCGGACCCGTACAGCGCCGACGCCCCGTCGGTCAGCACTTCCACCCGCTCGACCGCACTCAACGGAATCAGGGTCAGATCGGCGTGCGTATCCATGCCCGCGCGGGCGATGCGCCGCCCGTTCAGCAGGACCAGCGTCGAATCCGGGCCAAGGCCACGCAAGTCTGCGCCGGCGCTGTACTTGCTCTGCGCATCGGTGGGTCCGCCGACGGACACCAGGTGTTCCTGGATGCGCTCGCTGACCGAGTTGAAGTTCTGCGGCAAGGCTCGGACAACTTCCTGGACGCTCGCATGACCGGAGCGTTCGATTTCCGCGCGATCGATGATCGTCACCGGCGAGGACGGGTTGCGCGCTCCACGCAGATGCGAGCCCGTCACCACCACCGTCTGCAGATTGACCGGCTCGGGCTGGGCAACCTCCGCACCTTGATCACGTGCCGCCGGCTTCAGTCGGGTTTCGTCACCGGATTTCACCGCGGAGGTCGAGCGCTTGAGGACTACCGAGCCATCTTCCAGGCGCTCGAACTCCAGCCCGGTCCCGACGAGCATGAGGCGCAACGCCTCATCCGCGGACTGCCCGGCGGCAACCGCCTTGCTGCGCAACCCGGCAACCGCGTCCGCGTAATAGACCACCTCGACGCCGGTTTGCTCGCTGTAGGCCTTGATCGCCGACTTCAGCGATTGGGCCGGAATATCCACCCGTACCTTGCGATCCGTGGCCGAAGCCTGTGCCATCGCCAGACTCATGCTACAGAGCAGCGCCAACGTGGTTGCACGCAGTTTGATCTTCATTGTTCCCCCGATTCCCGACATAGGGCGAGCAGTTCGCCGTCACGGGAATGACGAGATCAGCGGCGGATTTTTTTACCGTCTGTCGAAACCGGTACCACTTCACTGTCCCCATTCGGGTTCACGTGCACCACGACATCGCCGTGCATGGCCAGGAACCGCAGCAACTGTTGCGGCCGATTCGGATCGAAGTTGCCGCTTATCCGCCGCGAAGCCAGCGTCGAACTTTTCAGCCTGATCTGCCTGGAGTTGTAACGGTTGAGCTCCGCCACGATCGCATCGAGACGTTCGTCATCGAAATGCAAGCGGCCATGGCGCCACCCCACCCACCGTGCCAGGTCCGCATGGGTCACGGCACCGGCATCGATCGACTTCGAGCGCAGGTCCACGCTCAGGCGCTGCCCGCTCGAAACGAGGGCCACTTCGCCCGGGGCGCCATCGCCGCCCGCGCCAGGGAGCATCACATGCAAGTCCTCCGCGAGCCGCTGCCAGTTGGTGGATGCTGTTTCCACCGGCTCAACCTCCACCCGGCCCTCGGTTACCGTCACTTCCAGGCGCCGGTTGTCGCGCCGGACGTTGAACGCGGTGCCGACGGCCCGCGCGCCGACACCTTCGGCCATCACGCGGAACGGTCGCCGCGGGTCCTTGGCGACGTCCACAAAGGCTTCGCCTCGCAAGAGCACTATGTCGCGATAACCGCGCTGATAGCGCACCTGCACTGCCGAGTCGGTGTTGAGCTCCACCGTGCTGCCGTCCTGCAACGAAATGCGGCGGGTTTCGCCGACAGCCGTGGCATAGACCTGCCCGTCCACCGGTTGCATCAGCCAGCGCCCTCCCGCAGCCAGCAGGACGACGGCCGCAACGGTTGCCGCACGAGCCGCCCACTTGCGCCCGCGACCGCGCCACCCGTGCCGGGCGCCATTGCCCGGCCTGATGGTGCCGCTGCGCGACGCGATCTGCACGCCTCCTCCGCGTTCCGCCATCGCCGCCAGAAGGTCGACCACCTTGCCGGCCGACGCGTCGGGCTGGCGGCTCAAGGCGTCCACATCCGCGGTGTCTCGCACTGCCGCCTGCAGCATGATTTGCCAGGCCGCTTCGGCTTTCAGGTATTCGCGCACATGCAGCGGCGAACGGCGCAGCCACTGCACGAACTCTTCCCGCTCGGACGCCTGCAAAGGCCCATCGAGGCGCACAACCCACTCTTGCGCGTCCATGCGAATGGCCGAGGTCGCGTGATCAATGCGATGGCTCATTTTTCTGCTTGCTCCTTCGGCGTGGCCGTTGCATGGATGGCAACGCCAGTCACGCCCTTGCTTTCCAGCTGTTGCTGGCAGGCGGCCAGGCCCAGGCGAAGATGCTTGTAGACCATCGAAATGGACAGGTCCATCGCCTCGGCGATTTCGGCGTAGCTGAGCCCGTCGCGCAGGCGCATCAACACGGCGGCACGGCGTGCGGGAGAAAGTTGGCTCAATGCGTCAGTCATGTGTCCCAGCTGCTGATCCAGCTCGACATGTGCTTCCGGCGAAGGGTCCGGGGCAGCCTTGGCATCGAGTACATCCAATTCCAGGTGGGGGCGCCGATGGCGCGCCAGGCGCCCCCACTCGACGGCAACGTTCCTGGCGACACGGATGGCATAGCGGCGCGGATCCCGAGCAAGCCGGGAGGACTCGGCGCGCAACAGGCGCAGGTAGACCTCCTGGGCCAGGTCATCCTCGTCGGTGCCGTCGCGCAACTGCGCCGCCAGCCGGCGCAGGAAGCGCCGCCCCATGGCATCGAACAGCGGTAGCTCGAACGAGCTGGCTTCGTAGTCCTCGGCCACGCTTCCTCCGCAAAAAAGACTGCCTGCTAGAGACTGACGAGGTCAGAGCGCATTTCGCACACCCGAATCTACCCGGACCGGCAGACGCCAGGCCACCGCGGGCAATTTTGGCGGCCAGCTCGATGGCGGAAGCGACGCCACCGAGCCCATGCTGTGCAGCGTAGGTGCAGGCGAATCGGGCGACTCCGGCCGATTCCAGCGGCCGGTACCAAGCTATCGAGAGCTCACGGCTGGGCACCCCTGACCGGCACCAGCGTCATCTGCCGCTGCGGCGCGGCGATCCGGATGCCGGCTTGGGCGAACGTTTCCTTGATGGAACGCAGCAGGTCGGTCTGTGCACCCCAGAGGTCATCGCAGCGTGCCCAGCCGCGCACGATCAGGCTGACCGTGCCGTCGCCGAGATGACCGGTCACCACGCTCGGCGGCGGCTGCTTGAGGATGCGCGGATCGGCCGCAAGCAACGTGCCGATTCCGGTCATGGCCTTGCCGATGTCGTCGTCCATGCCGATCGGGATGGTCAGCTCGAAGCGGCGCGTGCCGCGGCGATTGAAATTGATGATGGCGTCGCCGCCGACCTTCGCGTTGGGCAGGATCGCCTCGCGGTTGTCGGGCATGACCAGTTGGGTGTGCATCAGGTTGATGCTCTGCACGGTGCCCTCGGTACCACCGGCGCTGACGTAGTCGCCGACCCGGAACGGCCGGAACAGCACCAGCAGCACGCCCCACGCCAGGTTGCTGAGCGAGCCCTGCAGGGCCAGCCCGATCGCCAGCCCGGCGGTGCCGAGCGCGGCGACCAGCGGCGCCGACGGCACGCCCAGCACGCCCAGTGCAGTGACCACCAGCAGCACCACCAGCACGCCGTAGATCAGGTTGCGCAGGAAGCCGCTGAGTGTGGAATCCAGGTTGGCCCGGCCCAGCGCCGCCTGCGCGAAACCGGCCAGCCGACGCGCCACCCACATACCGAGCAGCAGCACCAGCAACGCACCGAGCAGTCGCAAACCGAGCTGCACCGCCTGGTCGGAGTAAGTGGACACCGCGCGGGCCGCCGCCGGCGCAATCGATACGTCGAACATGATCTGCCTTCCGCGAAAAACCGCAGGCAAGCCTAGCAGGAGACTCGCGGCGTTCGCGCCGCCGGCGACGCGAACGCCGCCGCGAACGGCTAGAGCCGGTGATCCTCGATCTCGCTGACCCGGCCGTCGACGATCGTCACTACGGTGACGTGATCGCCGCGGCGATAGCGCCACTGCTCGCCGCCCTGGTGGTTGTCCACCACGCGCACGCCGCCGCGGCGGCTGCCGTGGCTGCGCGGCTTGTGCGCATGCGACTTCGAGGTGGGCTTGCCCAGCAGCTCGACCACACGTTCGCGGCTGTCGCCGGCGGTGAGCACCTGGCTGCCCACGCGCAAGGTGCTGGATGCCTGCACGGCGGCACTGAACGCGAACAATGCAACGACGAGACGAATGCGCATGACCTGCTCCCTGGTCTGGTTGGAATGATCTGGCTGGAATGCGGAACCCGTCGATCGCCCCGTGCTTCAGAAACCGGCACCTGGCTGGGCCAGGTAAAGCGTTTCCTGCGGTGTGCTGGCGCGACCGAGCGTGGCGTTGCGATGAGGGAAGCGGCCGAAGCGCGCGATCACCTCACGGTGGCGCCGAGCATAGTCCAGATAGTTTTCGAATTGCCGGCGCTGTTCCGCCGCCGCATCCGCCAGCAAGGCCTCGAACAATTCCACCGAACGCCGCTGCAGCGCGATGTCCTCGGCATGTTCCAGCGGCAGGTAGGCGAACACGCGCTGCACGGCAGGCAGTTGCCGGTCATCACCGCGAGCCAGGCCCGACAGCGCCACGCGCTGTGCGCTGGCGTCCGCCGCCCAGGCGCGCGGATCGCCGCGATACAGGTTGCGCGGAAACTGGTCGAGCAGGATCAGCAACGCCAGCCAGCCAGGCGGGGTGGCCGCCCAGTCGTCCAGCCGGCCGTCGGCGGCCGCCTTCGCTGCGTCGCCGAAACGCTCGCGGATCTGTGCATCGAACCCGGCGTCGGCGGCAAACCAGTGGGCGGCGCTCGCCTCGGCAAACCAGAAATCGAGGACATCCTGTGCGGTCGCGGACATCGCCACCCTCGTTCAATAGCGTGCGGTACCGGCCAGACTGTGCATGTCCAGGTGGATGCCGCGCAAGCGCGGCAATTGCCGGCGCAGGACCAGCGCCGACTCGACAGGGGCGGCGACGACGGCCTGCTCGAAGCGACGCAGCAAGGCGCTCTCGGCGTGCGCCAGCACGCGGATCCAGGCGCTGTCGCGGCGCGCGGCGGTACGCGTCAGCCAGCCGGCAAGATGCCGATGGGCGGCGCCGCGCCAGCTGCCGTATTCGCACGGCCTGCCGCCGCGGGCGCGCAACTGGGCCTGCAGGTCGGCGATCAGCAGATCCAGCGTGTGCGCGTTGTCGTTCAGCACCATGCGCAGGCCCGGTTCGCACGCCGTCGCGGCGTGGCGATAGAGCCGGCACAGGTCGATGCTGCGCCGGATCAGGGCATTGCAGGCGGATACGGGCAGGTGCTGCGGCATGCTGGTCGGCGGTCGACGGCGGTGCGCCATGCTCGCTCTGGCCCACTTAGCGGGAGATTAACCCCGCGCGACGCGCCACCCGCCAGTCAGCCGGCGGCCAGCCTCGCTCACGGCTGCACCTGCAGCAGGTCCAGCGGCTGTCCGTTGCTGCCGCGCACGCCTTGCTGCAAGGCTGCGAGTTGCCGGATCGACGGGCACAGCGCCTCGATCTGCGGACGCAGCGCCTGCAGGCGCGAGCGCAGGCGCGGCTGCAGCGCAGTGGCGAGGTCGGCGGCGCGGTCGCGCAGGCTGGCGGCCGCCTGCAGGTCGCCGGCCAGCGCCGCGTTGATCGCCTGCTGGCCCAGGTCGGTCGCCAGCAGCGGCAGCAGGTCGCCGGCGATCTGGTTCATCGCCTGGTTGGCGGCATCGCCCTGCCAGTCGTGCGTGCTCTGGCTGACCGAGATGCGCCGCTTCAACTCGGCCGCATGCGCGTCCAGCCGGCGGTTGAATTCGGCGCGGGTATCGGCGCCCAGGCCCATGCCGCCGGCCTCCTCGCGCAGCGCCTGCGCGGCGATGTCCACGCCGTTGCGTGCCACCGTGCGCACCCGCGGCGCCAGCGCGCGCAGGTCGCGCTCGAACACGGCCAGCCGGTCCTCGTCTTCCGCGTTCAACTTCACCGCGGCGCCATCGGTGCGCAGCGCACCCTGCTGCAGCTCGATCTGGAACGGCGCGGGCACCGGCCGGTCGAACAGCAGGCTGCCGGGTTTCAGGGTGACGTCGTAGCTGCTGCTGGCGCGGCAGGTCGCCGCCAGGTCCTGGGCATGCAGCCATGGCGCGGCGGGCAGAAGGACGAGCAGGCACAGCAGTCGCGGCAGATGCATAAGTGATTCCCGGGAAATGGATTCGCCCAGCGATAGCCGACGTCGCCGCAACCGTCGCTGAACTGGTCCGCTCAACGCGGACGCGAGCGGAACTGCGCACGCACCGCCGGCCTGCCGAGTTGCCAGGCCAGCCACAGCAGCAGCGGGATCGCGGCGGTCTTGAGCGCCAGGCCGACCTGCCAGGTGCGTTCGGCCCGCGCGATCATCCACAGCGCGACATCACCCAACTGCGGCTGTGCCAGCGCATGCTGCCTGGCAGTGTCGAAATCGCCCCATTGCTGCAGCATCAGCACGCCCGTCGCCAGCGACCATGCGGCCAGCAGCACCGCCAGCACCTGCAGCGCCGGGCGCGCCCATGCCTGGCGCAGGATGCAGCCCGCGCACACCACGACGACCAGCAAGGCGGCGGCAAGATAGACGTATTCGGCATGCCGCAGGTACTGCACGAAGCCCAGCGCGGCAAACAGCAGCAGCACCCACGGGCCGACCGCCCACGCCGCGAAGCGCCGCGCCGGCGCGGGTTCGGCGCGCACCGCCGGCGGCATCAGGGCGCCACCTTGCCCGGCAGGTCGATCGGGAAGGCGGCATGCCTGGCGCCATGCATGCCCATGCACGAGGTCGACACGAGCAGGCGGGAAAAACGGCGCATGACGGCAACTCCGGTTCGGGAATGGAAAACTCCGGGAACAAGCTTCGCAGTTTACGCGCCACACGAAGAAGGGCGCCATCCGGCGCCCTTCTTCGTCGCACGCTCGCGGAGCATCAGCGCTTGCTGATGGTAAACTTGCCTACCGAGACGCCCAGGTTGACGCCTTCGCCGGTGCCGGACAGCGCCAGCGAGGTGGTGCCCTTGGTCAGCACCTGCGCGCTGCCGCTCTTCACCACGCCGGCCTCGGCGCCGGCCTGCGCGTAGTCGCCGTACACGTCGGCGATGTCGTGCACCTTGCTGATCTCGCCCTTGCCGTTGTCGATGTGGTATTTGCCGGCGGTGAGGCCGCCGCCGACCACGGCGATCTTCACGTTCGCGCGCTGGCCGTTGTCGCAGGTGATCGTGCCGCTGCCTTCGGCATGCTTGTAGATCAGCGACCAGCCGGACAGGTTGTACACCAGATCGCACTTCACCGACGCCTCGGCGGCCCGTGCGCTGCCGGCCGGCAGTGCGGTCATGGCGCCCGCACAGGCGATTACCAGGGCAGCCATTCCAAATGTACGCTTGATCATCGTCGTCTCCTTCTGCTTTCTGCGGGTGGGGTTCGTCCTGCGCTGCGGATGCATCGCGGCGGAGTGAGATCAGGTTGTGCAGGGCAGCGTGACAGTCGCGTGCAGAAGCATGACTGTCCGTTCAGGTTTTCGCCGTTGATGCGGCGGTAACGGGGCGCCGCGCAGACTGCCATGGGCGTGCTGGCAGCGGCCTCGCGATGGTGGCGCGGCGGGCGCCCTGCGGACCCGGCAGGATGCCGCTGCCGGCAAAGCGAAGGAGCAGCATGGTCAAGTATTCACTGGTCGGTTACGACGGCTCGGAGGCTTCGCGCCGCGCATTCCAGTTCGCGGTCGAACTGGCCCGCTGCAGCCATGGCCGGGTGCGCGTGGTGTCGGTGCTGCAGGTCACCGAGGGCGGCGCCGATGCCTGCGCCCTGATGATGACCGACACCGGCACCGAACGCGTGCAGGAGCTGCTGCAGGAACTGACTGCGATCGTGCCCGACGCCGCCGGGCTGATCGACGTCGAACTGACCCTGGGCAGCCCCGGCGACGTGCTGCTCAGCCAGATCGAGCAGCACGGCGTCGACCACATCGTGATCGGCCATACCGAACGCGGCGCGCTGGCGCGCTGGCTGCTCGGCTCGGTGTCCGGCAACGTGCTGGCACGTGCGCACGTGCCGGTGACGGTGGTGCGCTGACGAGGGGCGGCGGACGGCGAGTCGGTCGGCGTTAACCCGTTGCCGCGGCCAGGCCGTATCCTGTGTCATCTTGCTGTCACCTGAAACAGGCTACCGGCTGTCGAGGCCATCGCCGCACGGAAACCCGCTTTGAACCCATCCACTGCCCTGCCCTGGACCCTGGAGAGCATCGATCTCGATCGCATCGAGGTCGCCCGCGTACGCCACGACGAGGATCTGTTCTTCCTGCTGTGCAGTTCGTCCTTCGTCGAGAGCGGTTCGGACCTGTATACGCGGAACCTGATCGACCACTTCGCCGGCGACGAGGAACTGGGTGGCTGGCTCAGCCAGCATTGGGAACAGGAGGAGCTGCAGCACGGCCGCGCGCTGGCCGCCTACGTCAGGAAGGTCTGGCCGGAGTTCGACTGGGACAAGGGTTTCGCCGCGTTCTGGAACGAATACGGCGCGGTGTGCACCGCCGAGCAGCTGGAATCCTGCCGCGGGCTGGAGCTGGCCGCACGCTGTGTGGTGGAAACCGGCACCGCCAGCCTGTACCGCGCGCTCAACGGGATCACCGACGAACCGGTACTGAAGCTGCTGACCAACCACATCAAGAGCGACGAGGTCCGCCACTTCAAGTACTTCTACCAGCACTACCGGCGGTACCGCGAGCGCGAGGGCTTCGGCCGCTACCAGGTGTTCCGCGCGATCCTGCGCCGGGTCAACGAGATCAAGAGCGAGGACAGCGACATCGCGCTGCGCCACGTGTTCAACCAGTGCTATCCGCAGCACCAGGGCAACGAGGCCGAATTCCGCCGCATCAGCGATCGCGCGCAGGGCCTGCTGCGCCGGAACATCCCGGCGGCGATGACGGTGAAGATGCTGCTCAAGCCGCTGGACCTGCCGCCGCGCCTGCAGAGTGCGCTGGAAAAGCCGCTGGCGAAGATCACCGAGAAGCTGTTCCTGCACTGACGCCTCATTGTGCGGCTGCCGGCTCGGCTGCGCTGCGCGCCGCGCTCTCGATCTGCCGCTGCTTCTGCTGCGCGAGCTTCAGGCTTTTCACGTCGATCGGGCGAATCTGCGTGATGGTGCAGGGGACGTTATGCCGTCCGGTGAGCACCTTGTCGAAGCCCACCATCACCTGGTTGAGGTTGGAGGTGAGCCCGATGCTGTTGACGAACAGCAACTCCTGGCAGCCGCCGAGATCCAGCAGCCACGCCTTGTTCGGCTGCGTGTAGACGGCCAGCTCGGTATCGCTCAGCGGCTCCCACGAGTACAGGCTGAAGAAGTTGAAGCTGCGCACCGGCGCGCCGGCCGCCGCGGCGTAGGCGGCCTGGCGCTCGCTGACGCGTTGCGCGTACGGCACGCTGGAACAAGCGGCGCAGGACAGGGCAAGCAGCAGTGCGCCGGCGGGAATCAGCAACGATCGGAACATGACGGGCTCCTCCGCGAGGTCTCCAGCATCCAGACGCATGACCGCCGCTCTGGTTGACGCGGCATGGCGCCGGCGGGCTACTTGCGGCCGCCCTTGCCCACGGCAACCCATTTCGTCGGGTCGAAGCCGCCCACCTCGTAGACCAGGGTCTGCTTCTTCTCGCCGTCGACCAGGGTGACGTCCATGCTGATCTTCTTCGCCTTGCGCAACTGGGCGATGAAGGCGTTGTCGTCGCGGATCATCAATGCCGGCTCGCCGGTGGACGGCGCGAACGCCTTGACCGGCACGCTCTTGTCGTCGAAGCGGGTGGTGATGGTGCAGTTGCCGCGGCAGACGAAGCCGGGCTTGCTGCCGTACAGGAACACGCTCTGGCCCCAGCTGGTGTGCCGACGCAGCACCAGTCGCACGCGCTCGCTGCCGGTCGGCTGGCTGTTCTCGATGGTGGCGGTGGACTGCGTGCCACCGGCCATCGGCGCCACCTGGTACAGCCACAGGCCAGCCAAGCGACGCTTCTCGCTGGCTTCGGTGTAGCGCTGCTCTATCGCCGGCAGGGTCTTCTGCACTTCCTTCGCGGCGTCGCTGTCGGGGAAGCGCTTGACGATGTCCTTGCCCATCGACACCGCCATCTCGTCGTTGCCGATGCGCAGCAGCTGGCGATAGGTGTCGAGGTTGCGCGCCGCGTCGTTCGCCTGCGCCTGGGCCTGCTGCTGCCCGGCCGTCGGCGCGCTTCCCTGTTGCGAACAGCCGGCAAGCATCCAGGCGGCGCAGAAAGCCATCACGGCATAACGGGGAAAAGCGCGATTCATCGGCGGCCTACCTGGCGGGAACAGGCCGCTAGCTTGGAACGATCCGCGGTCGCCATGCAACCGCGCCGGCTCAATCCGGTTGGCCGAAACGCTCGCGCAACGCCGCGCGGTAACGCCGGCTGCAGGGGATCTTCGCGCCGTCGCGCATCTGCAATCGTGCATCGCCGCTTTCCAGCGGCTCGATCTCGGCGAGGTAATCGAGGTTGACGAAATGGCTGCGGTGCACCCGCACGAAGCGGGCCGGGTCCAGCCGCTCCTCGATCCCGGCCATGGTGGCGCGCAGCGGATAGTCGCGCCCGCGCACGTGCAGGTTCACGTAATTGCCGGACGCCTGCAGCCATTCGATCTCGCTGGCATTGAGCAGGAACTCCTTGCCCAGCTTGCGCACCAGGAAACGCTCCGGTCGGTCGACCGGTTCCACCGGCGCGCCTTCGTCCGGCGCGGCCAGCAGTTTCGCCTCGCCCTGCTGGCGCAGCCGCCACAGCCGGTACAGCACCAGCGTGCCGACGATCACGAAATAGGTGCGCACGTCCTTGAGGTATTCGTAGCCGAAGTTGATCCACCACGAGGCGCCGAAAGCGTCGTAGGGCCTGCCCGCGGCGAGGTAGCCGAGCTTCCGCAGCAGATGCATCGCGCTCACGTGGATCAGGCTGAACGGGACGCTGAACAACAGGTGCAGCGGCAGGTTGCGGCGCCAGTTGTCGAAGCGGATCGGCCAGCGCCGTTCGAGCGCAATCACCCCAGGCAGCAAGGCCAGCAGCACCAGCAGGCTGCTCCACTCCCACAACCAGGGCTCCCATGCCGCCGCGCCGGCGTGGTCGAGGCGCGAGTTGATGCTGTTGAAGATCCCGTTCAGCACGAAGAACGCCACCCAGGCGCCGACCTCGAAGGGCCGCCGCCAGCGCTGGTAGATGTCGAAACCGGGAGTCGTGCCCATCCGCCGGAGTTTACCCAACTCGTCCCGCCGCTCGTCCCTGCACGCCGCGATTCGTCACAACAGCCCGGCGAACGGTCACTTCGGGCAGGACAGGCTCCGCCCGGCAACCCAGGCTGGAGCCACTTTCACGCACGGGAACGCCGCCATGAACCGCCGCCACGATATCGACGCGCTGCGCGTCCTCGCCTTCGGCCTGCTGATCCTGTACCACGCCGCCATGCTGTACGTGGCCGGCGAAGGCTGGGATTTCCACCTCAAGAGCAGCCACACCACCGAATGGCTGCAGTACCCGATGCTGTTCCTCAACCGCTGGCGGATGGAGCTGCTGTTCCTGGTTTCCGGGCTGGCGGTGAACTTCATGCGCCGGCGCGGCAGCATCGGCCGGCTGGCCGGCAAGCGCAGCCTGCGCCTGCTGCTGCCGCTGGTCTTCGGCGTGCTGGTGGTGGTGCCGATCCAGCCCTACGTGCAGGGCCTTTCGAACCACCTGGTCGAGCCGGGCTTCGGCCACTTCCTGCTGCGCTACTGGAGCGGCGGCCCGTGGCCGGCCGGCGCATTCACCGGCTGGCAGTACGGCTTCACCTGGAATCACCTGTGGTATCTGCCCTATCTGTGGGTCTACACGATGCTGTTGCTGGCCCTGCTGCCGCTGCTGGAATCGCGCCCGGGCCAGCGCCTGCGCGGGGCCTGCCTGAGTCTGCGCGGCGCGCGCCTGCTGCTGTTGCCCGCGCTGCCGTTGCTGCTGTGGGCTTCTTTGCTGGCCAGCCACTATCCGGTGACCGGGGCGCTGTGGGGCGACTGGTACGCGCATGCGATCTACGCCACGGTGTTCCTGTACGGCTACCTGCTCGGTACCGACGCCGGCCTCTGGGCGGAACTGGCACGCTTGCGCCGGGCCTCGCTGCTGACGGCGCTCGGCTGCTTCGCGGGCTACCTGCTCGGCATCCAGACCCTGCCGGACGATGCGGCGCTGCCGCTGGTGCTGACGGTGCGTGCGCTGCATTACCTCTATCTGTGGAGCGCGATCGTCGCCGTGCTCGGCTGGGGCCACGCGTATCTGGATCGCCCGTTCGGCTGGCTGCCGTATGCACGCGAGGCGGTGTATCCGTGGTACGTGCTGCACCAGAGCCTGCTGTTGCTGTTCGCCTGGCGGCTGATGCCGCTGGGGCTGGGGCCGGTCGTCGAGCCGCTGCTGATCGTGCTGGCCACGGTGGCTGGCTGCGCGCTGCTGCACGAGTGCGTGATCCGCCGCGTGCGCTGGCTGCGGCCGCTGTTCGGACTCGACGCGGCGCCTTCGCGCACCCCGCGGATCGCCGCCAGGATGCCGCAACCGGCCGACGATCTGGCCTGAACTTCAGGTTTCGCTGGCCATGCACGAGTCCAGGTGTTCGACCCGCAGGATTTGATCGAGCCAGACCTGCCGGCTCCACTCCGGCACGTCGGGCCGTTCCAGTTGTACGGTGGCGTTGACGCCTTCACGCTCGTTTGCACGCGGAAGCCGCTGCACGGGAAGGACCGGCAGCGAATATCCTCCCAAAGTCAGCCGACACAACGGAACCATCCCATGATCACCACCTCGCCCACCGACTTCCTCGAAGCCTACGCCGCGCTGGCGCCGCTGCCGGAAGCCGCGGCGACCGCGCGGGCGGCGTTCCTGGTCGCGCCTGCCGAATTCGCCCTGGCAGAGGAATCGGCACGCGACAACCGCTACATGGACATGAACCTCGCGGTCAATCCGCTCAAGGCCCTGGCCCAGCACACCGCGCTGGCGCAGGCGCTGCGTGCGGATCTGCCGGTGATCACCTTCCCGGGCGACCCGGCGACGCCCGACGCGGTGTTTCCGAACAACGTGTTCGCCACCGCGCCGGGGCGGCTGATCGTCGGCCGCATGCGCCACGCGGTACGCCAGCGCGAGGCCGCGCGTGCCGACATCCGCGGATTCTTCCGCAACATGCTGGGCTACACCGAGATCGACCTGTCCGGCCGCACCGATCTAGTCGCCGAGTTGACCGGCTCGCTGGTCATCGACCGCGCCCGCGGCATCGGCTACTGCGGCCTCAGCGAACGCTGCGACCGGGCTGGCGCCGAGGCGATGCACCAGGCGTTCGGGCTGCGTCTGACGTTCTGCTTCGAACTGGCCGCGACCGAGTACCACACCAACGTGGTGTTGGCGCTGCTGGCCAGCCGCGCCGCG
Source organism: Rhodanobacter sp. KK11 (assembly GCF_033345435.1). Lineage (NCBI taxonomy): Bacteria > Pseudomonadati > Pseudomonadota > Gammaproteobacteria > Lysobacterales > Rhodanobacteraceae > Rhodanobacter > Rhodanobacter sp. KK11. The sequence goes on along the minus strand of NZ_JAWPMI010000001.1, from coordinate 362,475 downwards.
ATCATTGCCGCCGATGGCTTCCGTGACCCGGCCGCGGCGCAGGCGATCGCGCGCGCTTGCGGCGGTCGTGCGATCTGGCTGAGCCCGGCGCAGAAGCAGGCCTTCGCCGGCAACGCGATCACCCTGTCCGACGAACGCGTGTGGATGAGCGCCGGCGCCGCCGCCGCGCTCGCCGACGAGCAGCGCGAGACGCTGGCCGGCTGCGGTTTCGCGATCGGCACGGTGGAGCTGGGCGAAATCGAGAAGGCCGGCGGCAGCCTGCGTTGCTGCGTGGGCGAGATCTACTGAGCCTTCCCGCACCGGTCTTCTTCCGGGCAGGAATCTGCTGCGGCGTGACGGCAAGTATCGGTTCGGCTGACCGGCGCCGCACGCGGGCTGCCGCTGTTTACGCCCCGCTCACGACGCCGCTGGCAACCTGCAAGGCCAGCCGCGAAGGAGAACCCCCATGCGCAAACACGACGTCGAACGTCAGCTCCACGACACCGCCGAACGTGCCGCCGAACGTGCGCGCTACTACGCCGACGGCGCCAGCAGCAGTGCCAGGGACCTGCTCGAGCGCGGCCGCCGCCGCATCCACGAGCGTTTCGGCAGGCGTGCCGCCTACGGCGAACAGCTGAGCCGGGCCGCCGAGGACCTTGCCGACGAGGCGAACTACCACTACCGCCGGCTGCGCCGCCAGGTGAACCGTCATCCGGCCGCCACGCTGGCGATCGTCGCCGGTACGATCGGCGCGTTCTGGCTGCTGCGCCGCGTATTCCGCAGCGACGACGACTGACCTGGCCCGGGCGACAAGCGGCGCCGGCAACCAACAAGACCCGCCACCGGCGGGTTTTTGTTCGGCCGTCCAGACGTCCCGCGGCATGGTCGCGCCATGGCCACCGCCGGCCGTTCCCTCATGTATCGAGTGACTGTCGGGCATCGCCCCGCGGTGGCGGGTGTCGCCGAAGTCTGCGCCGGGTGCAGCAGAGGTGAAGAAAACCGCTCACGCGCATGAAAAACCCCGCCGAAGCGGGGTTCTCGTTGCACTGGCCAACCGGCTCACTGGCCAAGCGGGTTGGGCCGATCCGGATCGAGCTTGTATTCCTTGATCGCGCGACTGACGTCCTTCGCGTTCACCTTGCCGTCCTTCGCCAGGGCGGCCAGCGCCGCATGCGCAATCCAGTAGCGGTCCACCTCGAAGAAGTCACGCAGGTGCGCACGCGTGTCCGAACGACCGAAACCGTCGGTGCCGAGCACGGTGTAGCGCATGCCGTCGGGCAGGAATGCGCGGATCTGGTCGGCGTATTCGCGCACGTAGTCGGTGGCGGCGACCGCCGGGCCCTGGCGCCCCTCCAGCAGACCGGTGACGTACGGCACGCGCGGTTCCGCTTCCGGGTGCAGGCGGTTCCAGCGTTCGGCATCGAAGCCGTCGCGGCGCAGCTCGATGAAGCTGGGGCAGGACCAGATGTCGGACTTCACACCGAAGTCCTTCTCCAGCAGTTCGGCCGCCGCGATCACCTCGCGCAGGATCGTGCCGGAACCGAGCAGCTGCACGCGCGGCTCGCCCTTCTTCGGCTTGCCGCCGTCCTTGAACAGATACATGCCCCTGATGACGCCTTCCTCGCAACCCTTCGGCATGTCCGGGTGCGGGTAGTTCTCGTTCATCACGGTGACGTAGTAGTAGATGTCCTCCTGCTCCTGCAGCATCCGGCGCACGCCGTCCTGCAGGATCACCGCCACTTCGTAGGAGAAGGTGGGGTCGTACGACTTCACGTTCGGGATCGCGCCGGCCATCAGGTGCGAGTGGCCGTCCTCGTGCTGCAGGCCCTCGCCGTTCAGCGTGGTGCGGCCCGAGGTGCCGCCGACCAGGAAGCCGCGCGAGCGCATGTCGCCCGCGGCCCAGCACAGGTCGCCGATGCGCTGGAAGCCGAACATCGAGTAGTAGATGAAGAACGGCAGCATCGCCTGGTTGCTGACCGAGTAGCTGGTCGCCGCCGCCATCCACGACGCCATGCCGCCGGCTTCGCTGATGCCCTGCTGCAGTACCTGGCCCTTCTGGTCCTCGCGGTAGTACAAGAGCTGGTCGGAATCCTGCGGCTTGTACTTCTGGCCGAACGGCGCGTAGATGCCGATCTGGCGGAACATGCCTTCCATGCCGAAGGTGCGCGCCTCGTCGGCCACGATCGGCACCACGCGCTCGCCCAGCTGCTTGTCGCGCAGCAGCAGGTTGATGCCGCGCACCAGCGCCATGGTGGTGGAGATCTCGCGCTCGCCGGTGCCCTTGGTGATCTGCTCGAACGCGGCCAGCTCCGGCGCCTTCAGCTTGGCGTCCGCCTTGCGGCGGCGCTGCGGCAGGAAGCCGCCCAGCGCGCGGCGGCGCTCCAGCATGTATTCCACTTCCGGCGAATCCTTGCCCGGGTGGTAGTACGGCACCTCTTCCAGCTTGTCGTCGGGGATCGGCACCTGGAAGCGGTCGCGGAAGTGGCGTACCGCTTCGTGTTCCATCTTCTTCTGCTGGTGCGTGGGGTTCTGCGACTCGCCGCTGCCGATGCCCATGCCGTAGCCCTTGACCGTCTTGGCCAGGATCACGGTGGGCATGCCCTTGGTGTTCACCGCTGCGTGGTAAGCCGCGTAGACCTTGTGCGGGTCATGGCCGCCGCGGTTGAGGCGCCAGATGTCGTCGTCGCTGAGGTTGGCGACCATCTCGCGCGTCTGCGGGTACTTGCCGAAGAAATGCTCGCGCGTGTACGCGCCACCGAAGGCCTTGCAGGCCTGGTACTCGCCGTCGACGGTCTCCATCATCAGCTTGCGCAGCACGCCGTCCTTGTCGCGCGCCAGCAGCGGATCCCAGTAGGAACCCCAGACCACCTTGATCGCATTCCAGCCGGCGCCGCGGAACACGCCCTCCAGCTCCTGGATGATCTTGCCGTTGCCGCGCACCGGGCCGTCCAGCCGCTGCAGGTTGCAGTTGATCACGAAGATCAGGTTGTCCAGACCCTCGCGGCCGGCCAGCGCGATGGCGCCGAGCGACTCCGGCTCGTCGCACTCGCCGTCGCCCAAGAAGCACCACACCTTGCGGTCGGACTTCGGCACCAGTCCGCGATTCTCCAGATATTTGAAGAACTGCGCCTGGTAGATCGCCTGGATCGGACCCAGGCCCATCGACACCGTGGGCACCTGCCAGTAGTCCGGCATCAGCCACGGGTGCGGGTAGGAAGTCAGCGAACGGCCATGGCCGATCACGTCGGAACGGAAGAGGTCGAGCTGGTCCTCGGTAAAGCGGCCTTCGAGGAACGAGCGCGCGTAGATGCCGGGGCTGGAATGGCCCTGGTGGAACACCAGGTCGCCAGGATGGTCGGCACCGGGCGCGCGCCAGAAGTGGTTGAAGCCGACGTCGTACAGCGTGGCGCTGGAGGCGAAGCTGGCGATGTGCCCGCCCAATTCGCCCGGCTTGCGGTTCGCGCGCACCACCATCGCCATCGCGTTCCAGCGGATCAGCGAGCGGATGCGCCATTCCATCGCCGCGTCGCCGGGGCTCTTCGCTTCCTGGCTGGGCGGGATCGTGTTGACGTACTCGGTAGTCGGGTTGAACGGCAGGTAGCCGCCCGAGCGGCGGGTGGTGTCGACCATCCGCTCCAGCAGGTAATGCGCACGCTCGGTGCCGTCGTGGCTGATGACCGCATTGAGCGAATCGATCCATTCGCGGGTTTCGGTGGGATCGAGATCCTGGTTGAGGACGTCGTCGAGCTGGTCCATGGGGGGATTCTCCGCAATGCCGGCAGTGCGCCGGCCTGGATGGCAGACCCGCCGGGGGACGCGACGGGTGAACGCCTGAGTTTAGCCGCGGCGCGGCATGGGCGCCAAATGGCCGGCCATGCGTCGGCGCATGGCTGGGCCTTGCCTCAGCCGCGCCGCTCGCCCTGCGCGGCGCGGATCTGCGCATCCACCACCGCCACCGCGCTCATGTTGACCACGCGGCGCACGCTGGACGCCGTGGTGAGGATGTGGGCCGGCTTGTCCACGCCCATCAGGATCGGCCCGATCGCCACGCCGTCGGTCATCACCCGCACCATGTTGTAGACGATGTTGGCGGCGTCCAGGTTGGGCATCACGAACAGGTTGGCGCGGCCGCCCAGCGTGGTCTCCGGGTAGATGCGCCGGCGCAACGGCTCGTCCCACGCGGTGTCGGCCTGCATCTCGCCGTCCATCTCCAGCTTCGGCGCGCGTGCCTTGAGGATCTCGCGCACCCTGCGCATCTTCGCCGCGCTGGCGTTGTCGTGGCTGCCGAAGTTGGAGTGCGACAGCAGCGCCACCTTCGGCTCCACGCCGAACAACTTGAGCCGGTACGAGGCCTGCAGCGTGGCCTCGGCGATCTGCTCGGCGCTGGGGTCGAGCTGCACGTGGGTGTCGAGGAAGAACCAGGCGCCCTTGTCATTGATCACCCCGGTCATCGCCGAGGTGCATTGCACGCCGGGGTCCAGCCCGAACACGCTGCGCAGGTAGCCCAGCTTCTTGTGGTAGCGGCCGACCAGGCCGCAGATCATCGCGTCGGCCTCGCCGCGCTTGACCATCATCGCGGCGATCAGGGTGGGCCGCGAGCGCATCAGGTTCTTCGCCGCGTCCGGCGTCACGCCGCGACGACCGGTCATCGCGTGGTACTGCTGCCAGTACTCGTGGAAGCGCGGGTCGTCGTTGATGTTGGTCAGCTCGAAGTCGACGCCGGGGCGCATGCGCAGGCCCAGCCGATGGATGCGCATGTCGATCACGTCGGGCCGGCCGATCAGGATCGGCCGGGCGAGCTTGTAGTCGACCACCGTCTGCACCGCGCGCAGCACGGTTTCTTCCTCGCCCTCGGCGTAGACCACGCGCTTGGGATTGGCGCGGGCGCGGTCGTACACCGGCTTCATGATCAGACCGGTGCGGTAGATGAACTGGCCGAGCTTCTCCTTGTACGCCTCCATGTCGACGATCGGCCGGGTGGCCACGCCCGAGTCCATCGCCGCCTGCGCCACCGCCGGCGCCAGCATCACCAGCAGGCGCGGGTCGAACGGGCGCGGGATCAGGTAGTCGGGGCCGAACGAGGGCACCTCGCCGCCGTAGGCGCTGCCGAGGTCGGAGGCTTCCATCCGCGCCAGCGCGGCGATCGCGCGCACGCAGGCGGTCTTCATCGCCTCGTTGATCACGGTGGCGCCCACATCCAGCGCGCCGCGGAAGATGTACGGGAAGCACAGCGCATTGTTGACCTGGTTCGGATAATCCGAACGGCCGGTGGCGACGATGCAGTCGGGCCGCACCTTCTTGGCGTCTTCCGGCAGGATCTCCGGGTTGGGGTTGGCGAGCGCGAGGATGATCGGCCGCTCGGCCATGGTGGCCACCATCGCCGGCTTCAGGATGTCGCCGGCGGAAAGGCCGAGGAACACGTCGGCGCCGGCCACGATCCCGGCCAGCGTGCGCTGCTCGGTGTCGCGGGCGTAGCGCGCCTTGTCCGGGTCGAGGTGGTCGCGGCCCCGGTAGATCACGCCCTCGCGGTCGAAGGCGAGGATGTGCTCGGGCTTCGCGCCCAGCGCCACCAGCATGTCCAGGCAGGCGATGCCGGCCGCGCCGGCGCCGGTGGTGGCGATGCGCACGTCCTCGATCTTCTTGCCCACCACTTCCAGCGCGTTGACGATGGCGGCGCCCACGATGATCGCGGTGCCGTGCTGGTCGTCGTGGAACACCGGGATCTTCATCCGCTCGCGCAGCTTGCGCTCGACGATGAAGCACTCCGGCGCCTTGATGTCTTCCAGGTTGATGCCGCCGAAGGTGGGCTCCAGGCTGGCGATGATGTCGACCAGCTTGTCCGGGTCGTTCTCGGCCACCTCGATGTCGAACACGTCGATGCCGGCGAACTTCTGGAACAGCACGCCCTTGCCTTCCATCACCGGCTTGGCCGCCAGCGGCCCGATGTTGCCCAGGCCGAGCACCGCGGTGCCGTTGCTGATCACCGCGACCAGGTTGGAGCGTGCGGTGTACTCCGCCGCCGTGGTCGGGTCCTCGACGATCGCGTCGCAGGCCGCGGCGACACCGGGCGAGTAGGCCAGCGACAGGTCGCGCTGGGTCAGCAGCGAGGTGGTCGGGGTGACCTTGATCTTGCCGGGGCGCGGCAGGCGGTGGTACTCGAGGGCGGCGAGGCGCAGTTCTTCGGGAAGGCTCATGGATGCTTCGTGTGTGGGTGAACGGGGCGGCAGACACCCCGACGGAGGATGGCCTGTGATGTTAGCACCGGGGCGCCTGCCCGACCGGCGCCGGCGGGGCGGCGTCAGACGCTCTGCAGCAGTTCGTCACCCTGCACCCGGTTCAAGTGGATGCCGTTGATGAAAACCGAGAACGCCAGCTTGCCGGCCAGCCCGTGCACGCGCTGCATCCACGGCGGCAGCCAGCGCGGCGGCGCAATCGCGCCGGACTCGAAGTGCGGCTGCAGCGCGACCACGTCGTGCAGGGTCAGCTTGCCGGCGAACAGGTGGCGCAGCAGATCCATCCGCCGCCGCTTCAGGGCGAGGCGGAAGAACGTGTGCACGCTGAGCAGACCACTGAGGTAGACGTTGTCCTTGGCGAACGCCGCGCCGCCGCCCGGCGGCACCCCGCGGAACACGCGCTGGGCCGAATGGAAGCTGTCCGCCGGGCTCTGGCCGCAGGCGCTGAAATACCTGTAGACCTCGACGAAGTCGGCGCCGCCCAGCGCCATGTCGATCGCCAGGATGCGCAGGCTGATGCGCTTGAGCCGGGCGATGTCGATCGCGCCGGACATCAGCTCGGCGAACACCGCCAACCCTTCCTGGGTCGCGGTGACCCGCGGCGAGGTGCGCCCCAGCGAGGCCAGCAGCGGTTGCCGGCGGCCGTTCAGCGCGGTCAGCGAATGCACGAAGGCCTCGTGCGCCAGCAGCTGGTGGCGGTCGTATTCGCTGAAGCTGGCGCCGCCGCGCAGGCGGATGCGGGTGGCGCCGGCAGCGGCCTTGGCGGTCAGTTCGGGATCGACCTCGACGCTGATCGTGCCGGCGCCGAAGAATGCGTCCAGGGTGGCAGCCAGGTCGCCGCGCAGCTCGTCGGCCGGCACGTCCACGCAGCTGTCGTCGGCCAGCAGGTCCGCGCCCAGCTCATCGGACAACTCGACGAAGTAGCGTGCCGCATCGAGGTTGCTGCGCTGGCTGCCGGGGATGATGTCGTCCGGGCGTCCATACAGCGCGATCGACGGCGCAGTGACGCCGGCGGTCCCGACCGACTCCAGCATCTCGGCGGCGATGCGCCAGGACTCGGCGGTACGGCGCAGGTAGTCGCCCAGCGGGTCGATCTGCGCCACCTCGGCCGCGGCGGCCTCGATCGCCGCCAGCTCGGCGCGCGCCGCGGACAGGTCCGGCCGCGTGTAGCTCACCTGCGGCAAGGCGAAGCGGCCCCGGGCGTAGTCCGCGATCATGCGGTCCTCCAGCGACGCCGGCCACGCCACCGTGGGCAGGATGTGGATGCCGCGCACGGCCGCCAGCAGGCGCTGGTCGAGCGCGGCGTAGCGCTGCAGTTCCGGCGCGACGGAGGCGCCCGACGCGTTCAACTCACCACTCCGCCGCACGGGCCGGCGCGACCGTGCCGCCCGGGTATGGGGAAGACATCCGACGCATGCCCGCGCTCCGCCACGACGATGCCGCGATACTAGATGCTTTGGCGCGTGCCGTCCGCAAGCCGGCCGCGCCGCGGTTCACTCCCGCTCGCGCTGGCCGCGATGGCCGTGCGGCCGCTCGATCGGCCGGCCGCCGCGCTGGCGGCGCAGGCGCGCCTCCAGCGTCGCCGCCTGCTCCTCGCGCTCGTCATGCAGCTTGAGGTAGTTGCGCCAGCGCCCGGGCGCCAGCTCGCCGCTGTCCAGCGCCGCCTGCACCGCACAGCCCGGTTCGCTGCCGTGGCCGCAATCGGCGAAGCGGCATTGCTCGGCCAGCGCCTCGATGTCGGCGAACAGGTCGAGGTTCTCCTCGCCGGTCAGCTTCAGCTCGCGCATGCCGGGGGTATCGATCAGGCAGCCGCCCGAGGGCAGCTGCAGCAGGGCGCGATAAGTGGTGGTGTGGCGGCCGCGGCTGTCGTGGCTGCGCACCGCGGCGGTGGCCATGCGTGCCGTGCCGAGCAGGGTGTTGGTAAGGGTCGACTTGCCGGCGCCGGAGGAGCCGACCAGCACCGCGCTGTCGCCCGGCTGCAGGTACGCCGCCAGCGGCGCCACGCTGGCCGGGTCCTTGCCGTTCAGCGCATGGATCGGCGTGCCCGCGGGCAGCCGCGCGCGCAGCGCATCGACCTGCGCCGCGGCGTCTTCGTGCACATCCAGCTTGCTCAGCAGCACCACCGGCTGCGCGCCGGAGCCCTCGGTCAACGACAGGTAGCGCTCGATCCGCGCCGGGTTGAAGTCGCCGTCCAGCCCGGTCAGCACCAGCACGTAGTCGATGTTGGCGGCGATCAGCTGGCGCTCGTAGCGCTCGCCGGCCGCGGCGCGCGACAGCGCCGTGCGCCGCGCCAGCACCTTGACGATGTGCGGCGGCCGGCCCGGCTCGACCTCGACGAAATCGCCGACCACCGGCCGCTCGGCCGGGTCGAGGCCGCGCTTGAGGAAACGCCCGTCCGGCTGCGCGCCGAACAGGCTTTCGCCGTCGTGCAGCTCGTAGCCGGCGCGATGCTGGGCCACCACCCGCGCCAGGCCCACGCCGGCGGCAGGCAGCGCATCGCCGCGCCAGCCGATGCGGCGCAGGCGGTCGATCGTTTCGGCATCGCTCATTGGAGGAACCGGTCGGCTTGGTGTGGCGATTATGCCCTGCCTGAAGATTGCCCGACGATGAACCGCAAACCGGCCCAAACAGCCCTCGCGCTGCACTGCACCACGCTGCTAGCATCGGGCCGCCTCTCGACATCATCCCAAGCATGCAAAGGACCCCGGCGTTGGCCCCGATCACACCCAGTGCGCAATTGGCGGACGTGCGCTACGAAATCCGCGGTGCGCTGACCCGGCGCGCGCGCGAACTGGAGGCCGCCGGCCTCGACATCATCAAGCTCAACATCGGCAACCCCGGACGCTACGGCTTCGAGGCGCCGGCGCACCTGCGCGAGACAATCGCCAGCCACCTGCGCGACAGCGAGGCCTACGGCCACGAGCAGGGCCTGGAAGCGGCCCGCGAGGCGATCGCCGCGCAGCAGCGCGCGCGCGGCGCACAGGGCGTGGCGCCGGAACGCATCTTCGTCGGCAACGGTGTCAGCGAGCTGATCGACCTCAGCCTGCGCGCACTGCTGCAGCCGGGCGACGAAGTGCTGCTGCCCAGTCCCGACTACCCACTGTGGAGCGCCGCCACCATCCTCAACGGCGGCCGCCCGCGCTACTACCGCTGCCAGGCCGAGCACGGCCATCTGCCCGATCCGGACGAAGTCGAGGCGCTGGTCACCCCGCGCACCCGCGCGCTGGTGCTGATCAACCCGAACAACCCCACCGGCGCGGTGTACCCGCGCGCGCTGCTGCAGCGGCTGGCGCAGGTCGCGGCACGCCACCGGTTGCTGCTGCTGGTCGACGAGATCTACGACGAGATCCTGTACGACGACGCCGTGTTCCAGCCGCTGGCCGAGGTGGCCGGCGAACTGCCCTGCCTCAGCTTCGGCGGCCTGTCCAAGGTGCATCGCGCCTGCGGTTACCGGGTCGGCTGGATGAGCCTGTCCGGCGATCCCGCACGCAGCGCCGCCTACCGCGACGCGCTGCAGCTGCTTGCCGCGCTGCGCCTGTGCGCCAACGTCACCGCACAATGGGCGGTACCGCCGGCACTGCAGGACGCTCCCACGATCGGTGCGCTGACCGCCCCGGGCGGCCGCCTGCACGAGGCGCGCCGGCAAGTGCTGGCGGGCGTCGCTGCCAGCGACTACCTGGAACTGGCCGCGCCGCAGGGCGCGCTGTACGCGTTCCCGCAGGTGTGCGCCGAGCACTTCCCCGTGTTCGACGACGAGACGTTCGCGCTGCGCCTGCTGGAGGAGGAATCGGTGCTGGTGGTGCCCGGCAGCAGCTTCAACGTGCCTGGCAGCCGCCACTTCCGGCTGACCCTGCTGCCGCCGCCGGCACAGCTCGGCGAGGTGTTCGTACGGATCGAACGGGTGCTGGCGCGGATGGTGCGCGAGCAGGCGCCGCTCTCGGCCGCGCTGGCCTGAGTGGCGCGATGGCACGCTTCCTCGCCCTCGGCGACTCCTACACCATCGGTGAGGCCGTGGCCGCACACGAACGCTGGCCGGCAGTGCTGGCGCGGCATCTGCGCCGGACCGGCACGCCGCTCGACGAGCCACAGGTGGTTGCCGTCACCGGCTGGACCACCGACGAGCTGTGGCGGGGCATGGACGTAGCCGCGCTGGCGCCACCGTACGACCTGGTCAGCCTGCAGATCGGCGTGAACAACCAATACCGCGGCCGCCCGGCCGACGACTATCGCGACCAGTTCGCCGGCCTGTTGGCACGTGCCGTGGCGCTGGCCGGCAACCGCGTCGCGCACGTACTGGTGGCATCGATCCCCGACTGGGGCATCACCCCGTTTGCCCGCGAACAGGGCCGCGACGCCGCGCGCATCGCGGCCGAACTGGACGCCTACAACGCGATCGCCCGCGCCGCGACCGAGAGCGCCGGCGCCCGCTTCGTCGACATCACCGGCATCTCGCGCGCCCATCCTGCCCTGCTCGCCGACGACGGCCTGCACCCGTCGGCTGCGCAGTACGCACTATGGGCGCAGGCGATCGCGCCGGCGGCCCGCGCCGCGCTGGCCACGTAGCCGCCGCAACCGCGCTGCAACCTGCCCGCCATCGCGCGGTGACACGGCCGGCGCACGCTGCCGCCCCGGGCCACCAGCGGGGACGTGCCATGACCGGCTTCCATTGTCGCAGCGCCTTCATCTCCGACGTACATCTGGGCACGCCCGACTGCAAGGCCGCCTACCTGCTCCACTTCCTGCGCCGGCTGCGCTGCGAGAAGCTCTACCTGGTCGGCGACATCATCGACGTGGAGGCGCTGTCGCGACGGCGCTGGTGGCATCCCTCGCATAGCGCGGTGATCGCCCAGGTGCTGGCGCTGGCGCGTCGCGGGGTCGAGGTGGTGTACATCCCCGGCAACCACGACGCGCCGCTGCGCGGCCTGCACGGACAGTGCGTCGGCGGCGTGCGGATCGCGCTGGACGCGGTGCATGTGGCCGCCGACGGCCGCCGCTACCGGGTCAGCCACGGCGACGAGTTCGACCCCGCGCGGATTGGCCGCCGCTGGATGCTGCTGGGCGAGGCGATGCACCGGCTGGTGTGCTGGAGCAACCGCCGGCTGCACGCGTGGCGGCAGCGGCTGGCGCTGCCGTACCTGCCGCTGTCGATCATCCTGAAGTCGCGCATCGGCAAGGCGCTGGCGTACATCCGCGCCTACGAGCAGCGCGTGGCCGACGACGCGCGCGAGCGCGGCTTCGACGGCCATATCTGCGGGCACATCCACTTCGGCCACGTGCGCGAGCTGGGCGGCGTGCTCTACCTCAACGACGGCGACTGGGTCGAGCATTGCACTGTGCTGGTCGAGGACGGCGCCGGCGCGATGGAACTGCTGCACTGGAGCGAGCACGCCACCGCACTGGGTCGCGCCAGCCGCGAACGGGTCTGGCCCTCGCCCGCCGCGGTGCTGCCGCTGGCGCCGCTGGGTGCGGCCCACCGCCGCGGCGAGGCGGACGCATTGCACCGGACGGCTTGAACGCCAGGCCGGGGCACCGCATGTCGGAGCGGCGTATCATGTCGTCTTCCCCGCCGGAGGTCCCCCGATGTCCCTCGACAGCAACACCCGCGAACGTATCGAAACCCTGCTCAAGGACCACCGCGTGGTGCTGTTCATGAAGGGCAACCGCAGCCAGCCGATGTGCGGCTTCTCCGCCGCTGCCAGCAACACGCTGAACGAGCTGTTGGCGGATTACCACACGGTCAACGTGCTGGACGACCCGGAGATCCGCGAGGGCATCAAGGCCTACGGCGACTGGCCGACCATCCCGCAGCTGTACGTGGAGGGCGAACTGGTCGGCGGCGCCGACATCATCCGCCAGATGTACGGCAGCGGCGAGCTGCACCAGCTGTTCGGCGTCGCCGCGCCGGACCGCACCCCGCCGGAAATCACCATTACCGACGCCGCCGCGGAGGCGATCCGCCAGGGCACCGCGAACGCGCAGGGCATGGCGCTGCACCTGGAGATCGGCCCCGACCACAGCGCCGGCTTCCAGCTGGCGCCAGCCGGCGAGCACGACATCGTGGCGCACGCCAACGGCCTGGAGATCCACTTCGACCCGGCCAGCGCGCAGCGCGCCAAAGGCATCGTGATCGACTGGGTCTCCACCGTGCAGGGCGAGGGCCTCAGCCTGAAGTTCCCGGGCGCACAGGAGATCAAGTCGCTGAGCGTGCAGCAGCTGCAGCAGCGCCTGGCCGCCGGCGACCTCGTGCTGATCGACGTGCGCCCCGCCGCCGGCCGCGCCATGGCCGCGCCGCTGGCGCAGGCGCGGGTGCTGGAGGAAGAAGGCTACGAGGCGCTGGCCAGCCTGCCCAAGGACACCGCGCTGGCCTTCATCTGCCACCACGGCATGTCCAGCCGCGCCATGGCCGAACGCTTCGCCGCCCACGGCTTCAGCAACCTCTATAACGTGGAAGGCGGCATGGACGCGTGGGCCAGCGAAGTGGATCCGGGCGTGCCCCGCTACTGATTTTCCTCTCGCCATGCGACACGCCGGAACGCCCGCCTTGCGGGCGTTTTTTATGCCCGGCGGGCAGCGTCCATTCATGCAGCGTTAATGCTGAAATCCGCAAGCCGCAATTACTTGCGATTAATAGAATCTCATTACGAGATTTCTTGACGTCAATTCTTGCATTCCACAAGTATTTGCGTGATTGCATCGTGCATGCCGCCATTGTTTTCGATATCCGTCATTTATTACGACTTAGCATGAAATATGCCAGCTATTGCATAGCTGTTTTATTACTGAATTCATAACTATTGCGTAACGTTTTTGTGCGTCGTAACTTGTCCGCACGAAGGTGATCGTGATCCATCCGTGACGTCACTGGGCCAGCAATTCAAGCGGGCACGCCGGCACGCTGCATTCGAGTGCGGTGCTGTCCATGGCCACGGTTCCGGGACAACGGATGCCTTCGGAAACAACTAATAAGTCGAATCTGTTTGCAGCCTTTTCATTCGCTGCGTAATTGGGGAAGCGCCGCACCAGCTGCGCCAAACCGCTCAACGGAGGGTGAGTTAATGAAGTCCACTTTGCACAAGCCTGCATCCAACAAGGCGCTGGGGCGTCGTACCGCGGTAGCGCTCGCCATTGCCGTTGGATTCGGCATGACCGGGGCGGTCTATGCCCAAGCCACGACCGGCAGCATCTTCGGTCAGGCTCAGGCAGGCGATTCGGTACTGATCAAGAGTTCGTCCGGTGTCACCCGGCAGGTCGATGTGGATTCGACCGGCCACTACACCGTAGGTTCACTGCCGCTGGGCAACTACACGGTGACCCTGCAGCGCAATGGCCAGGCCGTCGATTCGCGCTCCAACGTCACGCTGCGCGTGGGCGCGGGCACCGAGGTTTCCTTCGGCGCCCAGAACGCCCAGAACCTGTCGGCGGTGACGGTGCAGGCCAACGCCCTGCCCAGCATCGACGTCAGCGGCGTCGACTCCCGTACGGTCATCACCGCCGAGCAGCTGGCCCGCCTGCCGCTGGCGCGCAGCGCCGAGGCGATCGCCCTGCTGGCCCCGGGCGTGGTCCAGGGCAGCGGCCTGTTCAACAACGTCCTCGGCGGCTCGGTAGTGTCGTTCGGCGGCTCCTCGGTGACCGAGAACGCGTACTACATCAACGGCTTCAACACCACCGATCCGCTCAGCGGCTTCGGCGGCATCACCCTGCCGTACGGCGCCATCGACCAGCAGGAAATCATGAGCGGCGGCTACGGCGCGGCCTACGGCCGTTCCGACGGCGGCGTGATCAGCCAGGTCGGCAAGCGCGGCACCAACGAGTGGCACTTCGGCGGCCAGATCCAGTGGACCCCGACGGACCTGAGCGCCGACCCGAAGAACTGGTACTACGTCAACAAGGACGGCTCGCAGGGCAAGCTGCGCCAGTACCGCAAGAACAACAAGTCGTGGACCACCACGGTGGACGCCTACGTCGGCGGTCCGCTGATCCAGGACAAGTTGTTCATGTTCGCCGCCGTCGAGGCCGAGCGCCAGCAGGGCGAGTCGACCGGCTCCAACGTGGCGCCGTTCGTCGACCATTACCGCTACGACAACCCGAAGTGGTACGGCAAGCTGGACTGGAACATCACCGACAGCAACATCCTCGAACTGACCGGTGCGTCGAACAAGTCGTCCTACCAGGGCAAGTTCAACGACTTCAGCTACGCCACCCTGACCGAAGGCGGCTTCAACAGCAACGACACCCACACCAAGAACGGTGCGGACGTCTATTCGGCGAAGTTCACCAGCTACATCACCGATGACCTGACCGTCAGCGCGCTGTACGGCAAGATGAAGGGCACCTGGTACAGCAGCGTCGCCGACTACGATCCGACCTATCCGTACCTGTTCACGCCGAACGAGCAGAACCCTGCCCTCAACGGCGGCTCGCCGATCACCAACAGCCAGACGGTGTCGACGATCAACCTGCCGGGTCACCGTTCGACCAACACCAACCTGCGCATCGACGTGAGCTACAAGCTCGGCGACCACACGCTGACCGCCGGTATCGACAACCAGGACCAGAAGAACGTCGACGGCGGCACCAAGTTCCCTGATGCCGGCCTCGGCTACGCCTGGGAATACGACCACATGGACGATCCGAACACCTATATCGTGGGTGGCCCGGGCACGGCCCAGCCGGGTGCCGACTGGCAGAACTCGCCGTGGGTGGCCAACACCGGCTCCCAGCCGGGTGGCGCGGACGGCTACTACGTGGCCCAGTACAAGTACCACGACAATGCCTCGGTGCGCGTGGCGCAGCGTGCGCAGTACGTCGAGGACAGCTGGCAGGTCAACGACCGCTGGCTGGTCAAGCTCGGCCTGCGCAACGACCAGTTCACCAACTACAACGCCGTCGGTCAGCCCTACCTGCGCCTGACCAGCCCGCAGTGGGCACCGCGCGTGGGCTTCAGCTGGGACGTGAACGGCGACTCCAGCTTCAAGGTCTACGGCAACGCCGGTCGCTACTACCTCGCGCTGCCGACCAGCGTGGCGCTGCGCTCCGCCGGCACCTCGCTGTACACCCGCACCTACTACACCTACACCGGTATCGACGCCAACGGCATCCCGACCGGCCTGACTCCGATCGACACCTACCTGGGCGCCGGTGCGCCCGTGTCGGCCAACGGCGAGTACGGCCAGGCGCGTGACCCGAAGACCTCGGCCTCGACCAACCTGAAGTCGGAGTACCAGGACGAGTACATCCTCGGCTTCGACAAGAAGCTGGGCGATTCGTGGGTGTACGGTGCCAAGGCGACCTACCGCAACCTGCGCAACGCCATCGACGACGTCGGCGACAACATCTCGATCATCGCCAAGATGAACGCGATGGGCATCGATCCGAACAGCTACGATGCCACCCAGGTGCCGGCGAGCATCCTGATCAACCCGGGCAGCACCTCCTACTTCAACATTCCGAAGCTGGGCGGCGGCTACTACACCGTGCAGATGGACTGGAAGAACGACTTCCACTTCAACACCACGATGAAGCGCAAGTACTACGGCCTGGACCTGTACCTGGAGCATCCGTTCGACGGCAAGTGGTACGGCAAGGTCGACTACCTGTTCTCGCGCAGCTACGGCAACAGCGAAGGCCAGGTGCGCACCGACATCGGCCAGACCGACGTATCCGCGACGGTGGATTGGGATTACGCCCAGGTCATGGACTATGCCAACGGTGCCCTGGCCAACGACCGTCGCCACCAGCTCAAGGCATACGGCTCGTACCAGATCGCGCCGGAATGGATGGTGTCGGGCAACCTGGCGATCCTGTCCGGTGCACCGCGCACCTGCCTGGGCTACTACGGGGCAGACCAGACCAACCCGGGCCTCGGCTACGGTCCGTACTACCACTTCTGCAACGGTAAGCCGTCGTCGCCGGGTGCCACGCGCAACCCGTGGACCTACACGCTCAGCCTGAGCGCGGAGTACCGGCCGGAGTGGGCGGGCAAGAAGCTGGCCTTCAACGTGATGGTCAACAACGTGTTCGACAGCCAGAAGGTCACTCAGACCTACGCGATCTCGACGAGCACGAGCTACCTGCGCCCGTACAGCATGCAGACGCCGCGTTACGTCCGTTTCGGCGTGTCGTACGACTTCTGATGAGCTGAAGCAACACGCATGTGGTAGTTGCAAGAAGGCCGCCAGGGAGACCTGGCGGCCTTCTTCACGTCAGGCGGAGCCCTCCTTGCGCTCAATCCGCCTCGATCTCCTCCTCGAAGCGCAGGTGCTTCACGCTGCGACCGTTGCGGCGCACCAGCTTGAGCGCCTCGATGCCGATCCTGATGTGCGCCTCGACGAACCGCGAGGTGATGTTGCGATCGCTGGCCTCGGTCTTCACGCCTTCCGGGATCATCGGCTGGTCGGACACCAGCAACAGTGCGCCGCAGGGGATCCGGTTGGCGAAGCCGGCGGCGAAGATCGTGGCGGTTTCCATGTCCACCGCCATGCAGCGGGTGCGCCGCAGGTAGGCCTTGAAGGTATCGTCGTGTTCCCACACGCGGCGGTTGGTGGTGTAGACGGTACCGGTCCAGTAGTCGTGGCCGAGGTCGCGGATCATCGTCGACACCGCGCGCTGCAGCTGGAACGCCGGCAGCGCCGGCACTTCCGGCGGCAGGTAGTCGTTGCTGGTGCCTTCGCCGCGGATCGCCGCGATCGGCAGCACCAGGTCGCCAAGCTGGTTCTTCTTCTTGACGCCGCCGCACTTGCCCAGGAACAGCGCGGCCTTCGGCCCGATCGCACCGAGCAGGTCCATCATGGTGGCCGCGTTCGGGCTGCCCATGCCGAAGTTGATCAGGGTGATGCCGTCGGCGGTGGCGTTCGGCATCGGCCGGTCGCGCCCCTGCACCTCCACCCCGTGCCACTGCGCGAACAATTCCACGTAATGGCCGAAGTTGGTCAGCAGGATGTGCTCGCCGAACTGGTCGAGCGGCGTGCCGGTGTAGCGCGGCAGCCAGTTGGAAACGATCTCGCTTTTGCTTTTCATGGATGGAGTCTTGCCCACTGAGGTTGCCGGCGACGCCACGCCGGCACGATGCCAGTTGTGAAGAGCGCCATTCTAGGGGCCGCCGGCGACGCGGTCTGCAGCCGCGGCCGCCGAACCGGTACTTTTTCCAGTCTTGCCGGTCACTTGTGGCGTGTTATGGTCTGCCTGCCATTGATGACCGGGGGGCATGTGATGCGGATGGGTCTGGCAATCGATGCGGCCTGCGACCTGTCGCAGGCGTTCCTGCAACAGCACGACATCGCGGTGATGCCGATCACCGTGCGGGTGGACAGCGAAGTGTTCATGGACGACCGCAAGCCGGCCGAGATCCAGCGCTTCATCGACCGCCGCCTCGGCAGTCGCAGCCATTCGGCGGAAACCGAGCCCTGCCCGGTGGACGAGGTGCAGAAGCTGTTCCTCGGAAAACTGGTGCTGGAGCAGGACTGCGTGTTCTGCCTGACCATCACCGCCACCCGCAGCCCGATCAACGAACACGTCAACAAGGCCAGCTTCGGCATCCTCAAGAATTACCGCCAGGTACGCGAGCAGGCCGGCGTGCCCGGTCCGTTCATGATGCGCGTGATCGATACCCGCAACATCTTCGCCGGCGCCGCGCCACTGGTCTACGAAGCGGCCCGCCTGATCGCCGCCAACGAAACGCCGGCCACGATCCGCGAGCGGCTCGCCCACCTCGCCAACTACACCTACGGCTACATGCTGCCGCGCGACCTGTATTACCTGCGCGCCCGCGCCAAGAAGAAGAACGACCGCAGCGTCAGTCTGGTCAGCGCAATGCTGGGCTCGGCGCTGGACATCAAGCCGATCCTGCGCTGTTTCCGCGGCGAGACCGGCCCGGTCGGCAAGGCACGCGGCTTCGAGCAGGGCGCGGAAGCGCTGTTCAACTACGCCGCGCAGCGGGTGCGCGCCGGCCTGCTGGTGCCGATGGTGTGCGCCAGCTACGGCGGCGACCTGGCCGTGCTGTCGCATCTGCCCGGCTATGCCGGGTTGCGTGCGGCCTGCGAGGAGTGCGGCGTCGAGTTGATGGAGGCACCGATGAGCATCACCGGCATGGTCAACGTGGGTGAAGGCGCAGTGACCATCGGCTTCGCCGCCGAGGAGCACGAAGCGGAGTTCTGAGGCCCGCCGCTCAGAAGCCGTAGTTGAGGAACCCGCCGTCCACCGCCAGCACCTGGCCGGTGACGTAGCTGGCCGCTGGCAGGCACAGGAAGGCGATTGCCGCGGCCACCTCCTCCGGCTCGCCGATGCGCCTGAGCGGCGTACGCTCGAGCACCTCGTCCAGGTAGTCGGCGTCGGCCAGCGCCGGGCCGGTGCGCTGGGTGCGGATGTACCACGGCGCCACCGCGTTGACGCGGATGCCGTCCACCGCCCATTCGGCCGCCAGGTTGCGGGTGAGCTGGTGCAGCGCCGCCTTGCTCATGCCGTAGGGCGCGCCGGTGCGCACGTGGGTGACGCCGGACACCGAACCCACGTTGACGATCGCCGCGTTCGCGTGCTGCACCAGCTGCGGATGCGCCAGCCGGCACATCTCGAAGGCGGAGAACAGGTTCTGCTCGAAGATCGCGCGATAGTCCTCCTCGCGATAATCCAGCGTGGCGCCGGGCTGGTTGCCACCGGCGTTGTTGACCAGCAGCGACACCGGCGCGCCGAGGTCGGCGATCCAGTCGAACACGGCCAGCCGGTCCTCGGCGTCGGCCAGGTCGGCGCCGAACGCCAACACGTCGATGCCGGCAAACTCGTCGGCCAGTTCCACGCGCACCTGTTCGAGATAGTCCTCGTCGCGCGCCACCAGCAGCAGGTTGGCGCCAAGGCCGGCCAGTTCACGCGCGGTGGCGTAGCCGATGCCCTTGCTGGCGCCGGTGACCAGGGCGGTATGGCCGTACAGTTGCCAGGCATCGAGGCGGCTGTTCATGGGCCCAGCTTAAAGCAAACGGCGGCCGCGTTGCCGCGCCAAGCCTTGCCCGACCCCCTGCATGGCGGGACACTCGGCACTTCGCCCCCACATGGGAACCGCCATGAAACCGCTGCCGATCCTGCTCTGTGCCGTCGCCCTCGCCGCCTGCTCCGGCAAGCCGCCGGAGCCCCAGGCCAAACCGGCGGCAGCCGACACCGCCACGCCGTTCGACGCACTGAAGGCGGACGAGCAGCGCGCGAAGGACGTGCAGAAGGCCGTCGACAAACAGGCCGAGGAGCAACGCAAGCAGATCGAGGCGCAGGAACAGTAGCCGCGCCCAGGCTACGGCCGGCCCGCGCGACATTCACGGCCCTTCGGCGCGACCTGCCCGCGCAGTCCGCCGCGGGCACGATCCGCCGGCGGTGCCTGCCGCCCGGCGGCGACTGCTCAACGCGGACGGCACAGGCAATCGGCGTAGATGTTCGGCGTACCGGCCTTCGCGTTGCGCAGCAGCTGCAGCTCCGGCGCCCATGCCGGCAACTGGGCGAACCAGTTCGGCAGGCGCACGCCCCACGACTGCAGCAGGCGTACGCTGGCCCCCTGGCTGAAGCCGGCCAGGAAACGTTCGAAACCGCTCTGCGGTGCCTCCACGTAGCGCACCGGATAGCCCTTGCCGAGCCTGGCCAGGTTCGCCGCATCGGCGACGGCGGCCTGCAGTCCGCCAAGCTGGTCGACCAGGCCGCGCTCGAGCGCCTGCCGGCCGGTCCACACCCGGCCCTGCGCGATCGCGTCGACCGCCTCGTAGCTCTTGCCGCGCGCCTTCGCCACGTTGCCGACGAAGTCGCGGTAGCCCTTGTCGATGATCGCCTGGATCACCGCGCCGACCTTCGGGTCGAGCGGCCGGCTGATGTCGAACGCACCGGCCATCGGCCCGGTGGCCACGCCGTCGCTCTTGACGCCGAGCTTGGCCAGCGTGTTCGGCACCGTGTAGTACATGCCGAAGATGCCGATCGAACCGGTGATGGTGTTCGGCTCGGCGAAGATGCGGTTCGCGTTCATCGCGATCCAGTAGCCGCCGCTGGCCGCCACGTCGCCCATCGACACCACCACGGGAATGCCCGCGCTGCGGGTCAGCTCGATCTCGCGGCGGATCTGCTCGGCCGCATACACTTCGCCGCCGGGCGAGTTGACCCGCAAGACCAGGGCCTTGGTCTTGCGATCCTCGCGTGCGCTGCGGATCAGCGCCGCGGTGGATTCGCCGCCGATCGAGCCGGCCGCGCGCTTGCCGCCGGCGATCTCGCCCTCGGCCACCACGATCGCCACGCCCGGCGCGAACGCGTCGCCGTCGTGCGGCACACTGGCCGCGTAACGGCTCAGTTCGACCTGGCGGAAACTGTGGCCTTTCCGGTCGGCCGGCACGCCTTCCTTGCGCATCATCGCGATCAGCTCGGCGCGGGTGGCCAGGCCGTCGACCAGGTGCTGATCCAGCGCCAGCTGGGCCAGGTTGCCCTGGGTGCCGGCGATATGCCGCGGCAGGTCGTCGATGTCGTCGCGCAGCGTCGCCGGATCCAGCCTGCGCATGGCCGCCACTTCCGCGAGGTAGCCGTCCCACAGGCCGCCCATCCAGTAACTGTCGGCCTGTTTCGCCTCGGCCGAGGCGTGGTCGAGGATGTACGGCTCGGCCGCGCTCTTGAACTCGCCGACACGGAACAGGTGCACGTCGACGCCGAGCTTGTCCAGCAGGTCCTTGTAGAACAGGCGGTAGTTGGCCAGCCCGGTGATCAGCACGCCGCCCTGCGGGTCGACCAGCAGGCGGTCGGCATGCGCGGCCAGGTAGTACTGGCCCTGGTCCAGGTTCACCGCCCACGCGACCACCGGCTTGCCCGCCGCGCGGAAGCGCTCCAGCGCCGCGCCGACCTCGCGCAACGCGGCAAAACCGCCGTCATGCAGCTCGTCCGGCAGCAGCAGGATGCGGCTGATCCGCGGGTCCTTCGCCGCCGCGTCGATCGCGCCGACCAGGTCGCGCACCTGCACCTGCTTCGGTTCGTCGCCGGCCAGTCCCGCCAGCGCGCGCTGCAGCGGATCGATGCTGTACTGCTCGACCAACTGGCCCTGCGGCTTGATCACCAGCACGCTGCCATCCTGCACCGTGCGGTCCGCACCGGCGGCCAATACCAGCAGCAGCACGAACAGCAGACCGAAGAACACCAGGTTGATGATCACCAGCCGGAAGCCGTTGATCAGGCGCCCCAGTGCACGCAGGAAGGCCCAGAAACCGTTGCGGCGCGGCGGTGGCGGTGGTGGGAACGTCATATAGGCAAGTATCCGGAAGCGTCGGGGCAAGCGTAGCCGTTCAGGCCGGCGCGGTCATCGGCAGGTGGCGGCGCCAGCGCTGCTTCCAGGCACTGCGCCAGAAGCGGGTGAACAGCATCGCCGCCGCCACGGACAAGCCGGCGATCAGGCCGATCCACATGCCGCGCGCGCCCATGCCGTGGTGGAAGGCCAGCCACCAGCCCACCGGCATGCCCACCATCCAGTACGAGAACAGCGTGATCGCCATCGGCACGCGGGTGTCCTTGAGGCCGCGCAGGGCGCCGTTTGCCGCAACCTGGATGCCGTCGGAGAACTGGAACAGCCCGGCCAGCATGATCAACTGCGCGGCCAGCGCGATCACCTTCGGCTCGTGCGTGTACAGCGCGGCGATGAAGTGCGGCAGGCCCAGCATCAGCCCGGCCGAGAACACCTGCGTGACCAGGGTAAGGCCGATCCCGCACAAGCCCGCATAGCGCACGCCGCGCTCGTCGCCGCGGCCCACCGCGTTGCCCACCCGCACGGTGATCGCCATGGCCAGGCCGAGCGGGATCATGAAGAACAGCGAGGCGATGTTGATCGCCACCTGATGGCTGGCGATCACGTCCTCGCCCAGCGTGGCGATAATCAGCGCGGTGGCCACGAACAACCCGGCCTCGGCCAGCAGGGTCACCGCCATCGGCGCTCCGATGTGCAGCAGTTGGCCGATCCGGCGCAGGTCCGGCCACTCGAAACGGTCGAACAGGCCCAGCCCGCGATAGTTGCGCCGGAAGATCACATAGACGCCGAACGCCAGCATCTCCAGCCACAGCACGATCGCGGTAGCCACGCCGCAACCGTGCGCGCCCTGCGGCGGGATGCCCAGCTTGCCGAACATCAGCACGTAGCCCAGCGGGATCAGCAGCACCAGCCCGCCGAGGCTGAAGTACATCGACGGCCGGGTCAGCGACAGGCCCTCGGACAGCCCGCGCAGCGCGAAGTAGCAGGTCAGCGCGGGCGCGCCCCAGCTGATCGCCAGCAGGAAGCGCTGCACGTCGTGGCGCAGGCTCGCGGTCACCCCGATCAGCTCGATCAGCGGCTCCGCGTGGCGCACCGCGAACCACAGCACCACGCCCATGCCCAGCGCCAGCCATAGCGCCTGGCGGAACACCGCACCGACCTCGTGGCGCCGGCCGGCGCCGTCGAGCTGCGCCACCGACGGCGGCACCGCCATCATCATGCCGATGCCGCTGACGATCGCCAGCGACCAGATGCTGGCACCCACCGCCACCGCACCCAGCACGTGCGCGCTGACATGCCCGGCCAGCACCGCGTCGATCACGTTGCTGCCGACCGCCGCCAGCTGGGCGGCGATCAACGGCAGCGCGAGACGCACGGTGGCGCGCACCTCGTGCAGTAGATGGGCGCGTTCGGGACGGAAAGCCATCATCGGTCAAGCAGACTCCAGGGCCGGCCATTCTACCTGAGCCAAAGGTCACGCCCGGCCGGCCGCCGCGCTGTGCGAAGATTTCCCGCTGCAGCGGACGGAGCCCCCGATGAAGCAGCTGACCAGCCACGAAGGACTGCACTGCGCCAATTGCGGCGCCAGCATGCAGGGCGAGTTCTGCCACGAATGCGGGCAGTCGATCCACAGCGTGCTCAAGCCGATGCACCACATGCTCGAGGAAACCGTCGAGACGGTGCTGCACATCGACGGCCGCATCGTGCACACGCTGCCGCCGCTGCTGCTCAAGCCGGGCTTCCTCACCCTGGAATATTTCGCCGGCCGGCGCGTGCGCTACATCGCGCCGTTCCGGCTGATGTTCGTGCTGTGCCTGCTGTCGTTCTTCGTGTTCCACCTGGCGGTCGACCAGTTCACCGGCAAGATGCCCGCGAACGGCCAGCCGCTGGTGAGCGTGGACAGCCGGGCGATCGAGGCGGCCTCAAGTCCGGCCGAAGTGCGCAAGGCACTGCAGGACGAACTGGACGGCCTGCAGAGCGCCCGAGACACTGGCCTGCTGCCGCCGAACGTACTCGAGCAGACCCATACGGCAGCACGGGAATTACGTCGGAAAGCCAATCAGCGCCTCGTCGCGCTCGACGCGGCGCCCATGTCGGCCGCCTCGCTCGCCGCACCGCCGGTAGCCGCAACGGAGAACGTCACCGGCGACACGAAACCGCGAGACGCGTTGCCCAAGGCGACCGAGGGCGAGTCGAAACCCGTGCAGATCGCCTGGCTGCCGGACCTGGTCAATGCGCGCCTGACCGCGCTGGGCCAGCAGATGCACCGGAATTGGCGAGCCGTCAAGCACGGCGACCCGGCGGCCAGCGCCGAAGCGAAGCAGCGGATGATCAACGGGGTTTTCGGCGTTCTGCCGCCGACCATGTTCGTGATGATTCCGATATTCGCCGTCCTGCTGAAGCTGTTCTATGTTTTTCGCCGACGGCTGTACATGGAGCATCTGATCGTGGCCCTGCACAGCCACGCCTTCATGTTCCTCTCCCTGCTGCTGATCACCGTGGTCGGCATGCTCTCGACCTGGCTGCGCCCCCATGCCGCCTGGACCGGCTACGTGCTGGGTTGGATACAGGCACTCCTGATGCTGTGGGTGCCCACTTACCTGCTGATCATGCAAAAACATGTCTACCACCAGGGCTGGCCGATGACCCTGCTGAAATTCTGGTTCATCGGGTGGTGCTACTTCTGGCTGCTGATGTTCGCCCTGATGGTCGCCGCAGCGCTTGGCATGGCCCACTGAGGCCGCTTTTCCGAGCCGCGGCGCGGCGGGTTTTGCACAGCGTCATGAGCCTGTCAAGGCAACCGGGGGCGGCTTGTCAATTGTGTGAACTGCAGCTGGATGCCATTTGCAGGCTATTGAAATAAAAGTCTTTTTTTACGTGACCAAAACCTCGTCAGGCCGTCGTGAAAGGCGCTGCGACGCGCTTTGAGGCGCCCCCTCCCCGCTGCATCCACAGACTTATCCACAGCTGCTGTGGATAAGCGCAAAAACCTCTCGGCTATAGCTACTTACCTGCAACTCCTCGATAACCGGGCAGCAAGTTTGCGCAACCTGCTCGACGTGGTTTACCAGACATCGCAGCTATCGAAACATGAGGCCTCGCGTACGCCACGGTTACACTGGCCCGCCACGAGGTAACCCATGCCCGCCGTTCTCCGCGTCGCCCTGCCGGTACCCCTGCCAACCCTGTTCGACTACCTGCCGCCGGCGGCGGGCGAGGCCAGTGCGGGCAGCCGGATATTGGTGCCGTTCGGCCGCCACGAGCTGGTCGGCGTGGTGGTGGCGATCGAGGTGGAGGCGACGGTGGAGCGTGCGCGGCTGAAGCCGGCACTGCGCCTGCTCGACGACGAGCCGCTGCTCGATGCCGAACTGATGCAGACCCTGGCCTGGGCCGCCGACTACTGGATCGGCGCGCCGGGCGAGGCCTACGCCAACGCCTTGCCGCTGGCCCTGCGCGAGGCGAAGCCGCTGCCGCCGATCGGCGACGAGTACTGGTCGCTCACCGGCGCCGGCCGCAGCGCACACGATGCCGGCAGCCGGCGCGGCGGCAGCAAGGCCTTGCTGGCCCTGCTGGCTGCCGGCGCCTTGAGCGCGCAGGAATTGAGCGAACGCCAGAGCGGCTGGCGCGACGCGGCGCGCCGGCTGGCCGCCGCCGGCCTGCTCGAGCGCAGCGAACGACCGCCGCTCGACCGCCCGTCGCCAGCCTCGCCGGCACCGCAACTCAGCGACGAGCAGCAGCAGGCGGTGGCCGCGGTCGGCGCCAGCCTCGGCCGCTACCAGCCGTTCCTGCTCGATGGCGTCACCGGCAGCGGCAAGACCGAGGTCTACCTGGCGCTGATCGAACAGGTGCTGGCGCAAGGCAGGCAGGCGCTGCTGCTGGTGCCGGAGATCGGCCTCGCCCCGCAAACCATGCGGCGCCTGCGCGAACGGCTCGGCGTGCTCGTCGAGGTGCTGCACTCGAACCTGTCCGAAGGCGACCGCGCGCGCGCCTGGCTGCGCGCCCGCGCCGGCAGCGCACGGGTGATCCTGGGCACCCGCTCGGCGGTGTTCACGCCGCTGCCGCAGGCCGGCCTGATCATCGTCGACGAGGAACACGACAGCGCCTACAAGCAGCAGGAAGGCTTCCGCTACCACGCCCGCGACCTGGCCCTGGTGCGCGCCCGCGCGCTCGGCGTGCCGGTGTTGCTGGGCTCGGGCACGCCGTCGCTGGAATCGCTGGCGAATGCCGAGGCCGGCCGCTACCGCAGCTTGCATCTGCGCGCCCGTCCCGGCGCGATCCGGCCGCCGCAGGTGCAGATCATCGACATGCGCGCGCAGCGTCTGGAGCACGGCATGTCGCCGGCGCTGCTCGGCGCCGTGGCCGAGACGGTGGCGCGCGGCGAGCAGGCGCTGGTGTTTCGCAACCGCCGTGGCTACGCGCCGGTGCTGCTGTGTCACGCCTGCGGCTGGCATGCCGGCTGCCCGCGCTGCGACCGCCCGCTGACCCTGCACGCAGGCCGGCGCCAGCTGATCTGCCATCACTGCGACTATCGCCAGCGCATGCCTGCCGTGTGCCCGGCTTGCGGTGCCGGCGAGCTGAAGCCGCAGGGCCAGGGCACCGAGCGGCTGGAGGAGGCCCTGGTCGCGCGGTTCCCCCAGGTGCCGGTCGTGCGCGTGGACCGCGAGACCACCCGTCGCCGCGACGCGTTCGAGCAGTTGCTGGCCACGCTCAACGACGACCAGCCGGCGATCCTGGTCGGCACCCAGATGCTGGCCAAGGGCCACGACCTGCCCAACCTCACCCTGGTCGCGATCGTGGGCGTGGACGAGGGCCTGCACAGCGTGGATTTCCGCGCCGGCGAGCGGCTGGCGCAGCTGGTGGTGCAGGTGGCCGGCCGCGCCGGCCGCGCGCGCAAGCCCGGCCGCGTGCTGCTGCAGACGCACCAGCCGGAACACCCGCTGCTGCGCAACCTGCTGGCACACGGTTATGCTGCCGCGGCGCGCGAGCTGCTGGCCGAGCGCCGGCTGATCCGGCTGCCACCATACAGCCACCAGGTGCTGCTGCGCGCCGAGGCGCCGCAGCGCGAACAGGTCGGGGCGTTCCTCGCCGCGGCACATGCCGCGCTGCCGATCAACGATCAGTTGCAGGTCGCCGGGCCGATGCCCGCACCGATGCCGTTGCGGGCAGGACGCCACCGCGGCCAGCTGCTGCTGGAAGCGGCCAGCCGACAGGTGCTGCACGCGATGCTGCGACCATGGCAACTGGCGCTCGGCGCATTGCCGACGGGACGCAAGGTGCGCTGGTCGCTGGACGTCGATCCGATCGACCTGTACTGAACGCCCGCAGCGGACCGGGCTCAGCCCGCGTCGGGTTTCAACGCGCCCGGTTTCACCAGCCAGCGCACCGCCAGCACGCCCAGCTCGTAGAGCAGGCACATCGGCACTGCCAGCATGATCATCGAGGTGATGTCGGGCGGGGTGATGAAGGCGGCGATGGCGAACGCGCCGACGATGGCGTAACGCCGGCTGCTGCGCAGCTTGTCCACGTCGACGATGCCCATCGCGGCGAGCACCACCACCGCCACCGGCACCTCGAAGCACAGCCCGAACGCGAAGAACATCAGCATCACGAAATCGAGGTAGTGGGTGATGTCGGTCATCATCTCCACCCCCTGCGGCGTGATCGCGGTGAGGAAGCGGAACGCCGCCGGCAGCACCAGGAAATAGGCGAACGCGCAGCCGACGTAGAACAGCACCAGCGCCGCGGCGAGAAGCGGCCGGGCGAGCCGTTTCTCGTGCTTGTACAGGCCCGGACTGACGAACGCCCACAGCTGGTACAGGATCATCGGCATGCTGATGAACAGCGCCGCGTAGAAGGCCAGCTTCAGCGGCGTGACGAACGGGCTGGCGACCTCGGTGGCGATCAGGTGCGAACCCTCGGGCAGCCGCGCCACCAGCGGCGCGGCCAGTTCCGTGTACAGACGGTTGGCGAACGGCACCAGCGCCAGCAGCACCACCAGCACGGTGGCGCAGGCCTTGAGCAGGCGCGTGCGCAGTTCGAGCAGGTGCGAGAACAGCCCCTGCTGCAGGTCGACGTCGGCGTCAGGCGCGGCCATGCGGAGCCTCCCTGTTCGTCGGCGCGGCGGTGTCGGCGAACAGGTCGCCGGTCGCGTGTTCCGGCTCGTCTGCGGCGGCGGCCTCCGGCACGGTGGTGCTGGCGGCTGCAGCCGGCTCGTCCGTCACGCTGCTGCCCGACGATACGGCGCCCGGCATGTCGCGCACCTGCGCCAGCGTGGCGTCCAGCTCGCCCTGTGCCGCTTCCGCCCGTGCCGCGGCTTCGCGTGCGGCACGCTTGATTTCCTCGATCTGCAGTTCGCGCTCCACCTCGGCCCGCACGTCGTCCCAGCCGCTGCGCATGCGGCGCAGCAGGGCGCCGGCGGTGCGCGCGGCGCCCGGCAGCTTCTCCGGGCCGAGCACGATCAGCGCGATGAGCGCGAGCAGCACCAGCTTGCCGAAGCTGATCTCGATCATCGCCGCAACCCGCCCGCCGCCCGCGACTTACTTCGGGTCGCTGGAGTCGCGCTGGCCCTGCGTCGCCTTGTCGGCGGGGCTGGCCGGCGGATCGGCGCGCAGGCGATCGGCTTCTTCCTTGCGCTTGGCCTCGTCCTCGTCGCCGTTGAGGCCTTTCTTGAAGTCGCGCATGGCGTTGCCGAGGTCGGAACCGATGTTGCGCAGCTTGCCGGTGCCGAAGACCACCACCACCACGACCAGCAGGATTACCAGATGCCAGATGCTCATGTATTACCTCGAAAACGGAGGGAGCCGGAAACCCATCGCGCAGCGCGCGCCGGCCTTTCCGTATCAGCGTGAAGTGTACTCTTCGAGCCGGTCGCGAAAGTCGACCACGGGCGCCGGCACGTTGCTGACGCCGCCCTCGAAGATGCGCCGCGGCGTGATCCCGGCGCCATACACCGCGGCGTTCGCATCATAGTCGATGCGCAGCGCCGAACCGTCCAGCGCCACGCCGGCGAACAGGCCGCGGCTGCGCGAGTAGGAGTAGATCTCGGCCTTCATCTGCGCGTCGGTGGAGGCGCTGGCGGTGCGCCCGACCGGGCCGGCCGCGGCGGAGGCGTCGGCGCCGAGGGTGAACTTGCCGTTGACGATGGAATCGACCCCGCGCTGGGTGCGGAACACCAGGATCACGTCGGTCGAGGACACGCCGGCCTGGAAGCCCACGCTGCCGCCGGTCATGGTGATGAAACTGGGGTTGGACCAGGTACCGTCCGGGCTCTTCACCGAGATCAGGCCCTCGCCGCGGCGACCGCCGAAGATGAAGCCGGCCTTGATCATGTCCGGGATCACCGCGATCGCCCGGGCGTTCTGCAGCAGATCCTTCGGGATCGCCTTGTCCGGCGCCTGCATGATGTCGTTCAGCACGCGCACGGCGTTGCTGGCGCGCACCAGCGGCGGGTCCTCGGCATGCGCGGCCATGGCCGGCAGCAACAGGACCAGGGCGGCCAGCAGCAGGCGTTGCAGCGATGTCTTCAACATGGGGCAGCTCCACTCGGGTTCGGGGGAAGGCACGGCGCCACGTGGTGCGCCGGGCTTGTGGCAGACTGCACGATCCCAGCCGCCACGACTGTCACGATGCCACGCAGCAACCACTATACCGGCGTTGCCGACGATTCCGGCGCGCCGATCGCTCCGCCCGTTCAGGCAGCCGTGCTGCTGGTCAACCTGGGGACGCCGACCGCGCCGACCGCCGCCGCGGTGCGGCCGTACCTGGCCGAATTCCTCGGCGATCCGCGGGTGATCGACTACCCACGCTGGCTGTGGTGGCTGATCCTGCACGGGGTGATCCTGCGCGTGCGGCCGAAACGCTCGGCACACGCCTACGCGCGGATCTGGGATGAACGCGGCTCGCCGCTGCGCTACGGCAGCGAGGCGCTGGCGGCCGGCCTGCAGACCGAGCTGGACCGGCAGCAGCCCGCTACGCTGCGGGTGGCGCTGGCGATGCGCTACGGCGAACCGTCGGTGGCACAGACGATCGAACGGCTGCAGCGCGACGGCGTGCGCCGGCTGCTGGTGCTGCCGCTGTATCCGCAGTACTCGGCCACCTCCACCGGCTCGGTGATCGACGCGGTGGCCGACGCCTTCAAGCAACTGCGCTGGCCGCCGGAGCTGCGCTTCGTCAACGACTACCACGACGACCCCGGCCACATCGAGGCGCTGGCCACCGGCATCGAGCGCTGGTGGGCGGCGAACGGCCGCGGCGAGAAGCTGCTGCTGTCGTTCCACGGCATACCCGAGCGTTACGTACGGCTCGGCGATCCCTACGCGGAACAATGCCAACGCACCGCGAAGCTGCTGCGCGAGCGACTGCAGTTGGGCGAGGGCGAGCTGATCGTCAGCTTCCAGTCGCGGGTGGGCCGCGAGCGCTGGCTGCAGCCCTACACCGATGCCAGCGTGCGCCAGTTGGCCGCCGACGGCGTACGCAAGCTCGACGTCGCCTGCCCCGGCTTCGCGGTGGACTGCCTGGAGACGCTGGAGGAGATCGCGATGCAGAACCGCGACTTCTTCACCGCCGCCGGTGGCGAAACGCTGCGCTACATCCCCGCACTGAACGACAGCGCCGAGCAGGTGGCCAGCCTCGCCGCGCTGGTGCGCCGGCACCTGGGCGGCTGGCCGGAA
The DNA here is from genome assembly GCF_033345435.1 of Rhodanobacter sp. KK11. Classification (NCBI taxonomy): domain Bacteria; kingdom Pseudomonadati; phylum Pseudomonadota; class Gammaproteobacteria; order Lysobacterales; family Rhodanobacteraceae; genus Rhodanobacter; species Rhodanobacter sp. KK11. The sequence continues at coordinate 332,356 of NZ_JAWPMI010000001.1, read as the reverse complement.
GCCGCCGCGTGACGACACCCGTCGAGTGCCGCATCACCCTGCCGCACCTGGGCCTGGCCGCCGAAATATGGGGCGACGAAGCGCTGCCGCCGCTGCTGGCCTTGCACGGCTGGCTCGACAACGCCGGCAGCTTCGCCCGGCTGGCGCCGCGGCTGGTCACCCGCTATCGGGTGATCGCGCTGGACCTGCCCGGTCACGGCCACTCCGATCATCTGGTCGCCGGCGCCAGCTACCACTACCTCGACTACGTGCAGGTCGTGCTGGCCGCGGCCGACGCGCTGCGGCTGGATCGCTACAGCCTGCTCGGCCACTCGCTGGGCGCCGGCATCGCCGCACTGGTCGCGGCCGCCTCGCCCGAGCGGATCGAGCGGCTGCTGCTGATCGAGGGTCTCGGCCCGCTCGGCGATGACGGCGCGCACACGCTGCAGCGCTTCCGCGATGCGCTGGCACCGCGTGGCGACAACGCCAAGCCGTTGCGAATATTCCGCGACGTCGCCCAAGCGGTCGCCGCCCGCAGCAAGGCCAGTGGCCTGCCCGTCGAGCTGGCGCGGCCGATCGTCGAACGCGGCCTGGTCGAAGCCGATGGCGGCTGGCGCTGGCGCAGCGACCCGCGGCTGACCCGCCCCAGCGCGGTGCGCCTGGCCGAAGCGCAGGTGCACGCGCTGCTGCGCGGGATCGCCGCACCCACCGCCCTGCTGCTGGCGCAACCGGCCACCTCCTACCTGCCCAGCGCCCCGATGCAGGCCCGCGCCGATTGCGTCGCGAACATCCGTGTCAGCCATCTGGCCGGCGGCCACCACCTGCATCTCGAACATCCGGCCGAAGTCGCCGCGTGGATCGACGCGGCGACGTGACGCAAGCGCCTCAGGGCTTCTTCAACCCCAGCACGTCCAGCCCCTGCTCGAAGCGGATGTCGACCGGAATGTGCGCCTGGTCCAGTCGCTTGAGGTCGCCGGCCAGTTCGGCATCGACGGCACCCATCTGGTCGGTGAGTTGCTTGGCGGCTTCGTAGTCGCCGTCGCCCTGGATGGTCAGCAGCTTGGCCGACAGCGCGTTCATCGCCGCAGTCATCTTGTCGAAGTCGACGCGGTAGCGGCCGCTGTTTTCGTCGCGGCTGAACGCACCCTGCTGCTTGAAGAAGTTGAAGCGCACCATGTTCGCCTTGGCGTGCGCGTCGCTGGCGCCGAAGCGCACCGAGCGCAGGATGCCGGCGAGGAAGGTGACGTAGTTGTCCATCAGCTTCGCCTTGTCCAGCTCGCCCTTGTCGGCCAGCTTGCTGACCATGTACAGGCCGAGGATGTCGGCCTTGCCTTCCTCGAAGCTGGACGCCTGGTCCTTCAGCGCCTTGCGCACGGTGCCCTTGCCGTCCAAGGTGTTCTTGATGCCGAGGCCGTGCGCCACCTCGTGGAACATGGTGTTCTGGAAGAACGCGTCGAAGCTGAGATTGCGCTGCTGGTCCTCGGCGATCAGCTCCTTCGCGATCGGCAGCATGATCTGGTCGAACTTCGCCTGCATCACGTTTTCCAGCTGCAAGCGGCGCGTGCCCTTCTTCAGCTGCACCTGCTCGTCGTTCGGCAGGTTGATCGCGATGGTCTTGGCGCCGACGTTGGCGTCGCCAGCGTAGTAGACCGCGAAGTAGGCGTTGAGGTCGGCGTCGGAGCCGGGCTTTTCCGCCTTGTAACGGTCGGGCACCGGCAGGCCGCGCTGCAGTTCGGGCAGGTACTTGGCGAAGCGCGCCAGTTTCGCGCTCCAGGCCTGGTCCTTGATCAGCACATAGGATTCGTAGCTGGCCTTGTAGCCGTACAGCTGGTCCTCGTAGGTCTCGATGGGGCCGATCACGATGTCGACCGGGTTCTTCTTCATGTCCATCCAGGCGAAGTCGCTGGCCTGGTAGTCGTCGCTGAGCAGCGCGTCGGCGCGCAGCGTGAGGTATTTCCTGAAACCGGCGTCCTTCGCCAGCTTCGCCGCCTGGCGCAGCAGGCCGGCGGTCTTTTCCAGCTCGGCCTTGTACGCCTCGTGGTAGGGCACGCTGATCAGCTGACCCTGCGCGTCGCGGCGCAGCAGGGTGTACAGCGAGGTCTTGTCCTTCAGCGTGGACTTCTCGAACTCGGCCTTGTCCATGTCGACCGGATAGAACTGCGCGCCGGCCGGACGTGCGCCGACGCCGTCGACGAACGGCTTGTCGTTGTCCAGCCGGTTCCACGGACCGTAATTGATCTCGGCGAATTCCCGCGTGGCCGGGTCGCTTATCTTCTGTAGCAGCGCATCCTTGTCGCCCCACGCCTGCTGCCAGTACAGCGCGTTCATGCTGTCGGCCGCCTCGACCAGCAGCGCGATCATCTTCTTCTGCCGCGCGTCGAACTTCGACAGGTCGGCGGTGAGTTTCACCGTGGCGTAATCGGCCAGCTTGCGCTGGATCGCCGCGTCGGTTTCCGCACCTGCCGGCGCCATCGTGGCACTGGTCGGCGGCGCAGGGGCCAGTTCTTCCTTCGACACCGGCGCCGGGGCGTCCTGGTGGGAGGAGCAGGCGGCCAGCGCCAGCAGCAGACAGAAGGGAAGCAGACGTCGGACCATGATCATGCCCTGGCAGGAGAATGCTTCATGGTATCGCGGCCGCACTGACGCGATACCGACCGGATGCACATGCCGCACACCCGTCCTTCGGTTATCGTCGCATTCCCCTCGCTTCGCCACGCCCATGGACCTGTCGTCGACCCCCGCCGCACCACGCCATCGGGCCGCGCTGGCTTTCATCTACGTCACCGTGCTGCTGGACATGCTGTCGTACGGCGTCATCATCCCGGTGCTGCCGCACCTGGTGGAACAGCTGGCCGGCGGCGGCATCGCGAACGCGGCATGGTGGGTGGGCATTTTCAGCACCGTGTTCGCGATCGTGCAGTTCGTGTTCTCGCCGGTGCTGGGCGCGCTGTCGGACCGTTTCGGCCGGCGGCCGGTGATCCTGATCTCCAACCTCGGCCTCGCCGTGGATTTCGTGATGCTGGCCCTCGCGCCGACGCTGTGGCTGCTGTTTGTCGCGCGCGTCCTGCTGGGCATGACCGCGGCCAGTTTCAGCACCGCCAATGCCTACATCGCCGACATCACGCCGAAGGAAAAGCGCGCGGCGGCGTTCGGCCTGCTGGGCAGCGCCTTCGGCGTGGGCTTCATCGTCGGCCCCGGTCTCGGCGGCTTCCTCGGCGGCATCCACCTGCGCCTGCCATTCTGGGTCGCCGCCGCGCTGGCGTTGTGCAATTTCCTGTACGGGCTGCTGGTGCTGCCCGAGTCGCTGCACAAGAAACACCGTACGAAGCGCCTCGAACTGCACAGCGCCCATCCGTTCGGTTCACTGAAACTGCTGCGCCAATACCCGCAGGTGTTTCAACTGGCGATCGTGATGTTCCTGGTCTATCTCGCCCACTACGTGCTGCAGACGGTGTTCGTGCTGTATGCGGATTACCGCTACGGCTGGGGACCGCAGGCCGTCGGCTACGTGCTGATGCTGGTCGGCGCCTGCGACGGCTTCGTGCAGGCCGTGCTCACCGGCCGGATGACGCCGCGTTTCGGCGAACGCCGCGTGCTGCTGGCCGGCATGCTGTTCGGCGTCGGCGCCTTCCTGGTGATGGGCGTGGCCGACACCGGCTGGGTGTTCCTGCTCGGCGTGCCGCTGCTGGCCCTGTGGGGGCTGTCCGGGCCGCCGCTGCAATCGATCATGACGCAGCAGGTCGAGCCGTCCGAACAGGGCCGCCTGCAAGGCGCCATCACCAGCCTGGGCAGCTTCGCCGGCATCTTCGGGCCGTACCTGTTCGCGCAGGTCTTTGCGCTGTCGATCGCCCCGGCTTCGTCCATTGACGTGCCGGGTGTAGCCTTCGTGCTCGCCGCAATCCTGATGCTGGCCGGCGCGCTGATCGCCGCACGGGCCACCCGGCGCACTCCCGGCGGCGGCAAGCCGAACATCGAGGCGGCCATCCCGGTGGCATGCCCCGACGACCTGCCGCCGATCACCAACGCCCACCCATCCGTCTACCCTCATCCACCACAGGAAGATCACCCATGACCATTTCGATGTACCAGGTCGCCGTTCCCGTTTTCGTTCGCGCACTGGGCAATCTCGCCCACGTGCTGAAGAAGGGCGAGCAGCATGCGAAGTCGAAGAACGTCAGCGACGAAGTGTTGCTGCAGACCCGGCTGATCCCGGACATGTTGCCGCTGATCAAGCAGATCCAGATCGCCTGCGACATGGCCACCCGCGGCGCCGCCCGCCTGGCCGGCGTGGAGCCGCAGAGTTTCGAGGACAACGAGACCACGCTGGAACAGGCCTACAGCCGCATCGAGCGCTCGATCGCGTACGTCAAGAACTTCACGCCGGAGCAGATCGACGGCAGCGAAACCCGCCCGATCCACCTGAAGATGCGCAACGGCGAGTTGCATTTCGAAGGCCAGACCTACCTGCTGCACTTCCTGATCCCGAACCTGTTCTTCCACTGCACCACCGCCTACGACATCCTGCGCGAGATCGGCACCGATATCGGCAAATCCGACTTCATCGGCAACGCCTGAACCGGCATGGCGGCGGCCCGGAAACGGGTCGTCGCCGACCAAAGTTCCGAAGTGTGATGGGCACCACATTCCACCATCGGCCCATGGCCTGCCTCCTGCTTGCCTGGAGATGACTCCTCCCCCAGTCCCCTCCCTACCGAGCAAGCATCATGGAACAGATCAAGTGCATCATCGTCGGCGGCCCGCAGCACGGCCTGGTGCTCCGACGCCCGTGGGACCGGCGCCGCCCGGCCCCGTTGTACGTGATCGCCGACGACGGCGAGCCGTGCGTTGCGGCCGTCCGCCGGCACGACAAAAGCATGGGTACGCGTTACCTGCTGCTGCATCCGCGTGCCACCGGCGAACAGATTCTGACCATGCTGGCGGCTTGAACTGACGCATCGCGTCACCCGGGAGCCGCGCCGCGGAAACATCGGCACTAGCTGGCGGAACAGGGCATGATGTCGCAGCCCTTCGGCGCCTTGCCGGGCACGCGCCGGCGCATCGACAATAGCTGACCGGGCCGACGCCCGCCCTCCAGCTCCCCGGCCCCATGCTGCGACTGACCGACCTCAAGCTGCCGCTCGACCACGGCGAGGCCGCGCTCGGCGCCGCGATCCTCCGGCGGCTGGACATCGACGCCGCCGCGCTCACCGGCTACACCATCGCCCGGCGCGGCTACGACGCGCGCAAGCGCGGCGCGATCGTGCTGATCTACGCGCTGGACATCGACACCCCGCGCGAGGCGGAACTGCTGCGACGCTTCGCCGACGATCCGCACGTGCAACCCACGCCGGACACCGGCTACCACTTCGTCGCCAAGGCGCCGCCGCGGATCGAACACCGCCCGCTGGTGATCGGCTTCGGCCCCTGCGGCCTGTTTGCCGGGCTGATCCTGGCGCAGATGGGTTTCCGCCCGATCATCCTGGACCGCGGCAAGCAGGTGCGCGAGCGCACGAAAGACACCTGGGACCTGTGGCGCAAGCGCCAGCTGCACCCGGAGTCGAACGTGCAGTTCGGCGAAGGCGGCGCCGGCACGTTTTCCGACGGCAAGCTGCACAGTCAGATCCGCGACCCGCAGCACCATGGCCGCAAGGTACTCGCCGAATTCGTCAAGGCCGGCGCACCGGAGGAAATCCTCTACGTCAGCAAGCCGCACATCGGCACGTTCCGGCTGGTGACTATGGTGGAGAACATGCGCGCCACGATCGAATCGCTGGGCGGCGAGATCCGCTTCGGCCGGCGCGTCGACGATCTGTTGCTGGAACCGTGCACGGATGGCCAGCGGCAGATCCGTGGCGTGACCCTGGCCAGCGGCGGGCAGATCCGTGCCGATCACGTGGTGCTGGCGCTGGGCCACAGCGCGCGCGACACCTTCGCCATGCTGCATGAGCGCGGCGTGCATCTGGAAGCGAAACCCTTTTCGATCGGCTTCCGCATCGAGCATCCGCAGTCGCTGATCGACCGCGCCCGCTTCGGCCCGCAGGCCGGCCACCCGATCCTCGGCGCGGCCGACTACAAGCTGGTGCACCACGGCCGCGGCGGGCGCTCGGTGTACAGCTTCTGCATGTGCCCGGGCGGCACCGTGGTGGCCGCCACCAGCGAACCCGGCCGTGTGGTCACCAACGGCATGAGCCAGTACTCGCGCAACGAGCGCAACGCCAATGCGGCCATCGTCGTCGGCATCGACCCGGCCGACTTCGCGCCCTACGACGACAGTGGCAGTCCGCTGGCCGGCATCGCGCTGCAGCGTGCGCTGGAAAGCCACGCCTACGTACTGGGCGGAGAGAACTACAACGCTCCCGCGCAACTGATCGGCGACTTCCTCGCTGGCCGCGTCTCGCGCGACTTCGGCGAGGTGCAGCCGTCCTACCAGCCGGGCGTGACCCTGGGCAGCCTCGACAGCGCGCTGCCCGACTACGCGATCGCCGCGATCCGCGAGGCATTGCCGGCGTTCGAACGGCAGATCAGGGGCTACGCGATGCACGACGCGATCCTCACCGGCGTGGAGACGCGCACCTCCTCGCCGGTGCGGATCAGCCGCGACGACAGCCTGCAGAGCCTCAACACCCGCGGCCTCTACCCCGCCGGCGAAGGCGCCGGCTATGCCGGCGGCATCCTCTCGGCCGCGGTGGACGGCATCAAGGTGGCCGAGGCGGTGGCGCTGAGCATCGCTGGAAGCTGAGACTCCGGTCGGCTGTTGATTCGCCGCGTCGCGGCCATATTTCAAGCGGATCTGCAGCATCCGCGCCGCCCGCCTCTCGATGAAGGTATCCCGATGACCACCTCCGCCCCGCTCCGCATCGACTTCGTCTCCGACGTCTCCTGCCCGTGGTGCGCGGTCGGGCTGGCTTCGCTGCAGCAGGCGCTGGCGCGGCTCGACGGCGAGGTGTCCGCCGAGATCCACTTCCAGCCGTTCGAGCTGAACCCGCAGATGGCGGCGGAGGGCGAGGATGCGGTCGAGCATCTGGTGCACAAGTACGGCAGTACGGCCGCGCAGATCGAGGCGAACCAGGAGATGATCCGCGAGCGCGGCGCGGCGCTGGGTTTCACCTTCGACATGGCGCGGCGCAAGCGCGTCTACAACACCTTCGACGCGCACCGGCTGCTGCACTGGGCCGGGCTGGAAGGGCGCCAGCTGGCGCTGAAGCAGATCCTGCTGCGCGCGTACTTCACCGACGGCGAGGATGTCAGCGCACACGCCACGCTGCTGCGGCTCGCCGCCGAAGCGGGGCTGGACGCCGAGCGTGCGCGGCAGATCCTGGCCGGCGACGAATATGCAAACGAAGTGCGCGCGCAGGAGCAGTTCTTCCAGAGCCGCGGCATCCACTCGGTGCCGGCGACCATCGTCAACGGCCGACACCTGATTTCCGGCGGACAGCCGCCGGAAGCGTTCGAGCAGGCGTTGCGGCAGATCGCCGCGAACGCGTAGGCCCGCTCACATATCGATGGCGCGCGGCTCCCGCCAGAGCGCGATCGGCGCCGGGCGGCCGAGCAGGTAGCCCTGCCCCAGCTCGCAACCCATCGCCATCAGCGCGTCGCGCTGGGCCGCCGTCTCGATGCCTTCTGCAATCACCTGGATGTTCAGCGCGCGGGCCAGCGCCAGGATCGCCGCCACCACCGTGGTGCTGGAGGTGTTGGTGCCCTTGTCCAGCTCGCTCACGAAGGCGCGGTCGATCTTCAGGATGCGCAGCGGCAGCGAGTGCAGGTAGCTCAGCGAGGAATAGCCGGTGCCGAAATCGTCCAGCGCGGCACCGACGCCGATCGCGCGCAGGCGCTCCAGCGTGGCGCGTACGTGCTCGGGGTTGTCCAGCAGCGCACCCTCGGTGACTTCCACCACCAGCCGCGACGGCGGCAGCCCGATGCGCTCCAGCAACTGGATCAGGCGCCGGTCGAAATGCGCGTGACGCAGGTGCAGCGCCGACACGTTCACCGTCATGAAGCTGTCGTTGCGCCCGTGCTGCAGCAGCAGCCGGCAACTCAGCTCGAACATGTGCCAGTCGATCGCTTCGATCAGCCCGCTGTCCTCGGCGATCTTCAGGAAGTCGCCCGGCCGCAGCACGCCGCGTTGCGGATGGTTCCAGCGCAGCAGTGCCTCGTAGCCGAGCGTGCGGTTGCTGCCGTCGAGCGCGCAGATCGGCTGGAAGTACGGCTCGAACTGGCCGTGCAGCAGCGCCTGGCGCAGCTCGCCTTCCAGCGCGAGCACGTCGACCACGGTCTGCGCCAGCCGCTCATCGAACAGCTCGTAGCGCTTGCGCCCCAGTTCCTTGGCCCGGTACAGCGCGATGTCGGCGTCGCGCAGCACCTCGTCGGCCGCCGCGTAGTGGCCGTCGCCGATCGCGATGCCCACGCTGGCGGTCACCTGCAGTTCCTTGCCGGCGACCGGCATCGGCGCGTCCAGCATGTCCAGCACGCGCTGCGCCACGGCGGTAGCCGCCGACGGCAGCTCGTCCTGTTCCAGCAGTATCGCGAATTCGTCGCCGGACAGCCGCGCCACCAGGTCCGGATGGCGCACGCAGCCGGCCAGGCGCCGCGCCACTTCCTTCAGCACCTCGTCGCCGGCCAGGTGGCCCAGGCTGTCGTTGATGATCTTGAACCGGTCCACATCCAGGTACAGCAGTGCGCAGCGCTGCTGCGGTTCGCGCCGCATCGCGGCCAGTGCGCGCTCGATGCGGTCGCGCAGGTAGCCGCGATTCGGCAGCCCGGTGAGCGCGTCGTGCATGACCTGGTGGCGCAGCTGGTCCTGCATGCGCTCGCGCTCGCCGATCTCCTTGCGCAGGGCCAGCGTGCGCTCCTCCACCCGCTGCTCCAGCTGTTCGTAGGCGCGCCGCAGCGACTCGGCTGAACGGCGCCGGGTCAGGCTGTTGGCGATCTGCGAGGCGACGAAGCTGAGCAGTTCCTGGTCGGCTGCACCGTAGACCACGTCGGGCCGGTAGCTCTGCACGGCGACCAGGCCGATCACCTCGTCGCCCACGATCAGCGGCACGCCCAGCCAGTACATCGCCGGGGAATTCATGCGCCCCGGCGCGATCTCGCCGCGCCGCTCCAGTTCCTCGATGTCCGCGTTGTCCACCCGCAGCGCCCGGCCCAGGCGCAGCACGTATTCGCTCAGGCCACGCCCCAGCATGCGTTCGGCCGGCGGCGCCAGCACCGCGTCCACCGAATAGGGAAAGATCAGCTTGAGCCGGTCGTCGGAAAGCAGCCCGATGAAGAAATTCTCCGCGTTCAGCAGTTCGCCCACCACCGCATGCACGCGCCGGTAGAACGCGTCCTGATCGATGTCCGCGGTGGCCAGCTCGGCGATCTGGAACAGCGCGGCCTGCAGGTGCTCGGCGCGCTGCCGCTCGACGATCTCCTGCTGCAGCCCGCGGTTCGCCTCGGCCAGCTGCAACGTGCGCAACTGCACGCGCTGCTCCAGTTCTTCCTTGCCCTGCTTGCGCTCCAGCGCGGTGAGGATGTGGCTGCCGACGAACTGCAGCAGGGCGAGGTCTTCCTCGGTGAAGCCGACGTCCAGGCGATAACTCTGCACCACCAGCACGCCGCACGGCTGGCCGCCGCGCAGCATCGGCACGCCGAGCCAGTCGCGGCTGTCCGGACCGATCAGGGCCACCGGCCCCGCCACCTGGCTGCGCAATTCCTCGGCATCGCCCATGCGCGCCTTGCCATCGCGCATCACGTACCAGGTCAGCGTGTGCTCGATCGCGCCCAGCGGCATGTCCTGGCCGCCACCAGGCGGGACCGGCTCCAGCTCGTCGACGTAGTAAAGGAAACGGATCGTGTCGCGCACGGCGTCGTGCAGCACGATGAAGAAATTCTCCGCGTACATCAGCGTGCTGACGATCGCGTGGATGCCGCGCAGCATGTCCGGCATGTCGCGCTCGGAGCCGGCCAGATCGGAGATCGCGAACAGCGCGCGCTGCAGGTTTTCCGAGCGCTCCAGCTGCTCGTGCGAATCCTTCAGTTCGGCCCACTCCAGTGCCCGCCGCAGGTGCTGACCGGCCAGCTGCAGCGGCGCTTCCAGTTCTGCAAAGAAGCCGTCGCCGGCATGGCCCGGCTGCAGCTGCAGCAGCAACACCGCCGGCTCGGGCTGCGCGCACAGGCGGATCGCCACGTGCCGCCCGTCCGGGTGCCAGTGCGGCCCGTCCGCGTGGCCGACCGCCGCCAGCCACGCCGCGTCGACCGTCGCAGGCGGCACCATTCGATCGCCAGCCGCATGATCCGGCCCCCACTGCACGCTGGCTGCGATGCAACCTGGCCGGGCCTGCACCAGGGCGGCGATCGCCGCGGCCACTGCTTCGGGCGCGTGCGCGACGATCAGCTGGGCCAACCAGCTCAGCGGCAGCGATCCGTCATGCGACGGCGCCTCCACAGCATCGGCACGCTTCATCAGATGGAGCTCTCCCCAAGCCCGGGTCCGCCAACGCCAATGAACCGGCCCCATCGGACCCCTGCGGAACACCGGTATCGGCTCGTGCCGAGCCTGCCTCCATGCGCGCCAACACGCAATACCGATAAACTGACTCTTTGCGTCCGGCCGACCGCGCCACTCGTCAGCCGCCGCGTTTTCGCGTCATCCGCCGTGCAGGTCCCCGCTCCGTCCATGCTTGCCGACACCACCAAGGACGCCATCCGCGCCGCCTATGCACGACTGAAGGACGGCCTGCCCGGCTTCCGCGCGCGCGCCTCGCAGGGGCGCATGATCGCCGAGACGGCCAAGGCGTTCGGCCGCGCCGGCGGCGTGGCGGCGATCGAGGCGCCCACCGGTACCGGCAAGTCGATGGCCTACCTGATCGCCGGCCACGAAGTGGCGCGCTTCCAGAAGAAGAAACTGCTGATCGCCACCGCCACCGTGGCGCTGCAGGAACAACTGGTGCAGCGCGACATCCCGCTCTACCTCAGGCTCAACGGCATCGAGGCGAAGGTGGCGCTGGCCAAGGGCCGCGGCCGCTACCTGTGCCCGCGCAACCTGCTGATGGCGGCCAACAGCGTGCATGACGCGCAGCTGGGCCTGGCCGGCTTCGAGGCGGACCTGATGCTGTGGAGCAAGCCGCCGCAGCCGCGCGACAAGCAGGCGCTGGCGAAGCTGCGCGAGGCGTTCGACCGCCGCGAGTGGGACGGCGACATGGACAGCGCGCCGGCGCCGGTCAGCGACCTGCTGCGGCCGATGATCACCACCAGCGCCGGCGGCTGCACCAACCGCAAGTGCGGCCAGTTCATGGTCTGCCCGTTCTTCGCTGCGCGCCGCGCGGTGGACGACGCCGAGATCATCGTGGCGAACCAGGACCTGGTGCTGGCCGACCTCACCATGCCCGGCGAGGGCGGCGGCGCCGATCCGGCCTGGGGCGGGGTGATCCTGCCGCGCCCGGACGAGACGCTGTACGTGTTCGACGAGGCCCACCACCTGCCGGGCAAGGCGCTCGACCGCGGCGCCGCCGAGGTCTACATGACCGCCAGCATGCGCCAGCTGAGCCGGCTCGGCCGCCAGGTGCACGCGGCCTATTCGCTGACCGACAAGGAAACCCTGGGCCGGCTCACGCTGGACGCCGGCGACGCCAAGCTGCAGGAGCTCAGCGACGCGCTGGATGAACTGGAAAAAACCATCCGCCTCGGCTGGCTGCCCGATCCGGCCGAGACCGAACCGATGTACCGCGGCTCGCTGGGCCAGCTGCCCGAACCGTGGGTGGAACACGCGCGGATGCTCGGCCTGTTCACCGGTGAGGTGCAGCGCTGGCTCGGCGCGGTGCGCCGCGCGGTGGTGGAGATGACCGACGGCGGCCCGACCCAGGAGGCGCTGTCGCGCGAGTTGGGCATCGCGCTGGAACGCATCGGACGGCAGGTGGCCTGCTGGCGCGCCTGGTCAGCCGACGACGCGGACGAGGCGCCGCCGTTGGCGCGCTGGGTCACGCTGGGCGCCGACCAGCAGCTGGTCTGCCACGCCTCGGCGGTGTCTGCCGCCGGCCTGCTGCGCGAGGTGCTGTGGGGCAATGCCAGCGGCGTGCTGCTGACTTCGGCCACGCTGAGCGCCGGCGGCAACTTCCGCCACTTCGCCGACGCCGTGGGCCTGCCCGACGACGCGCTGACGCTGAGCCTGCCCTCGCCGTTCGACCTGGCCGCGCAGGCGCGGCTGGAAGTGCCCTCGATGCGCACGCTGCCCGACGCGCGCGAGGCGCATGCCGAGGAGATCAGCGAGTGGCTGGCGGAGAATCTCGACTGGGACGCCGGCAACCTGGTGCTGTTCACCTCACGCGCCAAGCTCGACCGCGTGCTGCAGAAGTTGCCGATCGCACAAGTGCGCAAGGTGCGCGCGCAAGGTTCGCTGGGCAAGTCGCAGCTGGTCGCCGAGCACTGCGCCGACGTCGAGGCCGGCAAGGGCAGCACGCTGTTCGGACTGGCCTCGTTCGGCGAAGGCCTGGACCTGCCCGGCAAGCTGTGCGAGACGGTGGTGATCACCCAACTGCCGTTCGCCGTGCCGACCGACCCGGTCGGCGCCACGTATGCCGAATGGCTGGAATCGCGCGGGCGCAACCCGTTCATCGAGGTCAGCGTACCCGAGGCCACGCGCCTGCTCACCCAGTACTGCGGCCGCCTGATCCGCAACGAGGGCGACCGCGGCCGCATCGTGCTGCTGGACCGCCGCGTGGTCACCAAGCGCTACGGCGCCGGCATGCTGAAGGCGCTGCCGCCGTTCCAGCGCGTGATCGAGAGAAGCGCATGATCATCCGCCTCGCCGATCGCCCCTCACAGCCGTGGAAGAACGGCCTGGGTCGCACTCGCGAAATAGCCGTCGAACCGCCGGACGCGGGCATCGACGACTTCCTGTGGCGGGTCAGCGTGGCCGAGGTCGACAGCGCTGCGCCGTTCTCCGCCTTTCCCGGCATCGACCGGCAGATCGCGCTGCTCGACGGCGCCGGCTTCAGCATGACGCTGGACGATGGCCGCACGCACGCGCTGACCACGCCGTTCGCCCCGTTCGCGTTCCCCGGCGAGGCAAGGGTGGACGTGACGCTGGCTGGCGGCCCCACCCGCGACTTCAACCTGATGCTGCGCCGCGGCCGCGTGCGCGGCGGGATCGAGGCATGGCGGGAGGTGGGCGCGGGCACCGTCGACGACGCCACCGTGCTGGTGTACTGCGCCCGCGGCACGATCGACAGCGCCGACGGCACGCTGCAGGCGGGCGACGCCTGGCGGCGGTCGTCGACCGCGCCCGCAGCGCTGGCCTTGCAGCCGGGTGCGCTGGCGCTGGTCGTGCGGGTCGAGGCCGTCGCCTGACGACTGTCACTATGGCGGCGGGCAACACGCTCTACGCTTGTCACTCACCGTTCCCTGGAGTTTCGACCATGCCCGTGCTGATCCTCGGTCTCGTGTTGTTCCTCGGCGTGCATTCACTGCGCCTCTTCGCCGACGGCTGGCGCAGCCGGCAACGGGCGCGACTGGGCGAGCTGCGCTGGAAAGGCGTGTACGCGCTGGTCTCGCTGGTCGGCTTTGCGCTGATCTGCTGGGGCTTCGGCCTGGCGCGCCAGCATGCCGTGCTGCTGTACGTGCCGCCGCTGGCCTTGCGACACGCCAACGCGCTGTTCACCCTGATCGCTTTCGTGCTGCTGGCTGCCGCCTACGTTCCGCGCAACCATCTCAAGGCGGTCTTCGGCCACCCGATGCTGCTCGGCGTAATGGTGTGGGCGTCCGGCCATCTGCTGGCCACCGGCATGCTGCACGACGTGCTGCTGTTCGGCGCGTTCCTGCTGTGGGCGGTGGCGTTGTTCATCGCATCGCGCCGACGCGACCACCGCGAGGGCACGCTGTATCCGGCCGGCACGCTGCGCGGCAGCGCGCTCACCGTGGTGATCGGCGCGGTGGCCTGGGCGCTGTTCGCGCGCTGGCTGCACCTGTGGCTGATCGGCATGAGCCCGATCGGCTGAACAGCGGCCGCCGGGGGTGCCGGGAGTCACCCGCGCGGCGACGCCGGCCTGCGCTACAGTGGGCGTCGTCCCACCCTTCGCGAGGATCGCCGCATGGCTGCCTTCCTGCTCTGGCTGTTGCTGCTGGTGTTCTGCTGGCCGCTGGCGCTGCTGGCGCTGGTGCTGTACCCGGTCGTGTGGCTGCTGTTGCTGCCGCTGCGGCTGGTCGGCATCACCGTGAGCGCAGTGTTCGCCTTTCTCGGCGCACTGCTGATGCTGCCGGCGCGCGTGCTGCGCGGGCGCCCGGTCTGAAACCGGACCTGGCGTGGAAAAGCCGCACTCGCCCTCGTGCGAGCGCAACCGCGAACCGATCCTTGGCGTGCTGCGCGAGCATTTCGCCGATCGCCGGCGCGCGCTGGAGATCGGCAGCGGCACGGGCCAGCACGCGGTGCACATCGCCGCGGCGCTGCCGCAGCTGAGCTGGCAAAGCTCCGACCGCGCTGAACACCTGCCCGGTATCCGCGCCTGGCTGGACGAGGCGGCGCTGCCGAACACCCCGCCGCCGCTGGAGCTGGACGTCGGCGGCGCGTGGCCGTCCGGCCCGTTCGACGCGGTGTTCAGCGCCAACACCCTGCATATCATGGCGTGGCCCGAGGTGCAGCAGCTGTTTGCGCACCTGCCCGGGGTCACCACTGGCGATGCCGTGCTGGCGATCTACGGACCGTTCAATGAGCACGGTCGCTACAGCAGCGACAGCAATGCCGCATTCGACGCCTGGCTGAAGGCGCGCGGCGCACACATGGGCATCCGTGATGCCGAGGCGGTGGACGCATTGGCTGCGGTCGCCGGCTTCGCGCTGGTTGATGACGTCGCGATGCCGGCGAACAACCGCTGCCGCGTGTGGCGCCGCACCCGCGACTGACGCGCCGCCCGCACATACGCCTGCACAACCGCGCCGAACCGGGTACAAAGGCGGCATGAAGGCGATCGACACGCTGACCCCCTGCCCCTGCGGCAACCCGGCCGGTTACAGCCAGTGCTGCGGGCCCCTGCACGACGGCGCCATCGCCGCCACGGCCGAACAACTGATGCGTTCGCGCTACAGCGCCTACGTGCTCAGGCGCGAGGACTACCTGCTCGCCAGCTGGCATCCCGACACGCGGCCGGCCTCGCTGCGGCTGGCCGCGCAGCAGCCGCCGCCGACCTGGCTGGGGCTGGAAGTGCGCCGCCAGCAACGCGTCGACGACGACCACGCCATCGTGGAGTTCGTCGCCCGCTATCGCCTCGGCGGCGGCCGCGCGCAACGCCAGCATGAGACCAGCCGTTTTGTGCGCGAGGGCGGCCGCTGGTACTACCACGACGGCGAACTCAAGAGCTGAAGCGTCCGCGAGCAAGCGCACGCTCATGTGCCGCCCGGCCGCGCTCAGAAACCCCTCACGCCGGCGGCGCGCAGACGCGCGGCTTGCGCGCGCACCTCGGGGCAGCCGAAGAACGCCACCAGCTGGTTCGCGCGGGCTGTGCCGATGCCCTCCAGCGCCTGCCAGTCATCCGCCTCGCGTGCGCTCAACGCGGCCCAGTCGGGCACCCTGGTCGCCACGCCGGAGGGCACGCCCAGCGCCTGCAGCCAGCGCGCGAATGGACGCTGGCGCGCCGCGGCGAAGCTGCGCGCCAGCAACGCCGCGCGGCTGGCGCCCAGGCCCGGCACGCTCGCCAGCTGCTGCGGCGTCAGACGCATCCAGTCGAGCAGGTCGTGCACCAGCCCGGCGTCGATCAGCGCCTGCCAGGTATCCGCGCCCAGTCCCTCCAGCTGCAGGCCTTGTCGGCCGCCCAGCCACACCAGCCGTGCGCGGAACTGCTGCCTGCATTGCGGCGTGGCCTGCCAGCAAGTCAGCGGGCCGTGCTGCGCCGGATCGGGCGGCGTCACCGGCGCCCGCTGCTGCGCGCGCCACGCCACCGACTGCAGGCGCGGGATGGTCAACCCCGCCAGCACCACTTCGACCTGGTCGCCGGGGCGGATGTCGAGCTCGCGCCAGCGCTGGAGCGAGCCCACGCTGACCCGCTGCACGCGATGGTCGTCCAGCTGCACCGGCGCCAGCTCCAGCACCGGCGTGATGCGGCCGCTGCGGCCCACGGTGAAATCCACCGCGCGCACCTCGGCCAGCGCCGAGGCGGCCGGGTACTTCCACGCCACCGCCCAGTCCGGCGGCACCGCCTGCCAGCTCGCAGCCGGCGGCCGATGCCCCTGGCGCAACACCGTGCCGTCAGCGGCGAACGGCATCGCATGGCGATACCACTGCTCGCGCCAGCGCTTCACTTCATCCAGCGTGGCGACTGGTCGGGTGTACGCCACGCTGTCGGCCAGTCCCATCGCTGCAAGGCCGGCCAGCCGCGACGGCATGTCGGCCGGTCCGCTGGGCCAGTCCCACACGAACAGGCCGATCCGTGCGGCGCTGGCGGCATCCAGCGCATCGCGCGCCAGCGCGCCGGCCACCGCCGAACGCGCGTTGGCGCCGCCGTCGTCGGCTTGCACATGGCCGGGCAGGCGCCAGTACAGCTCTCCCTGCAACACCACGCGCGCCGGCGCATGGGGCAGGCGTTTGGGAATCGCCTCGATCGCCTGCGCCAGCGGCGTCCAGTCCGAGCCATGCAGGCCGTCGCCGCGGCTGGTTGCCTGGCGCAAGCGGCCCTCCAGGTACAGCAAGGTGACCGCCACGCCGTCGGCCTTCGGCTGCACCCACAGGTCACGGTCGCCGTGCGCGTGCATCCAGGCGCCGATCGCGGCGGCATCCGGCAGCTTGGCCAGGCCAGTCTGCGCCACCGGCGAACGCACCCGGCCACCGGCGTCGGCGAGGTGCGCCAGCGGCGCCGGTGCCTGTGCGGGGAAGCAGCGCCGCCATGCGGCGAGGCGCTGCATGGCCTGGTCGTAGACCGCGTCGCTCACCGGCGAACGGCCCTCGACGCGATACGCATGGTTCCAGCGGTCGAGCCGCTCGTGCAGCGCGGCCAGCTCCTGCCGCGCCCGCGCCGGCGGCCAATCCGGGCAATCGGTCGCGTGCGCCGCACCGGCCAACGCGGCGAGCAGGATCAGCAACCGGCAAGTCGTGCGCATGCGACGCTCCTTCCGTGGATGGCGTCGGCGAGGCTAGCCGCCGCGGCGCAGGACGGCCAGGCGGCGGCGGGCGCGCCGGCATGTAGGCGCGAGGCGTCAGCCGACGGCGGTCGAGCGCTCGCCGAAGCGCAGCAGGGTCTGGCCGTGATAGCGGCCGTTCGGCCCGAAGCGGCGCTCCACGATCACGCCGCGGCCGCCGTGGTCGATCGCCACCACGGTGCTGGCGCGGGTGCCGTACTGTTCGCCGCGGATGAATGCCGGCGACAGCAGGCGCTCACGCTCCAGCCCCACGCCGGTGTCGGGCAACTGCGTATCGGGTGCCTGGCGTTCATCGGCAAGCGCCTCGAACAACGGTGCGAAATCCGTGTCGTCGCCGGCGTCGATCCACTGTTGCAGCCGCTGCATCAGCGTGCGGGTCTTCGGCCATGGCGTGTTGAAGTCGGCGTTGGACAGGCCATGCACGCCCGGCGTCACCGCCTGTGCGCGCGGCTCGGGGCGGTTGCCGAGATAGAACGCCGCGTGCGCATCGAAGGTGAGCAGATTGAACGGCCGGTAGTCGGCGGCCGCGCGCAGCAGCTGTTGCGCATGGGTGGCGGCATCGGCGTCGCCGCGCAGGTAGTCGCTGGCCAGCAGCCCGCGCGAGGCACCGAGTTGTGGATCGCGTGGGTCGCGCACGTTGGTCACCACGCAGCAACGTCCGCCCTCGGCAACGCCCAGCCAGGTACCGCCGGCCTCGAGGTCGCGGCCGCCGACGATCGGCGCGTCGTCCCAGCGCGCCAGCGCCGCGCTGGGGCGCGCGTGGAATTCGTCGCGGTTGCCCGCCAGCAGCAGGCGCCAGCGCGGATGCGCATTCCAGGCGAAGGCGATCAGGCACATGCGTGAAACTTACGCCACGCAGTCCATCGCTTCCAGCGGAAGCTTGCCGAGCATCTGCGCGATCGACGCAGCCGCCTCGCGTCCGTCGTGCACCGCGCGCACCACCAGGTCGGCGCCGCGCATGTTGTCGCCGCCGGCGAAGATCTTCGGGTGACCGGTCTGGAACGGCAGCGCGCCCGCGTCACCGACGCGGATGCGACCGCCGGCATCCAGTTCGATACCGTATTCGGCGCACCACGCCGGCGGACTGGGGCGGAAACCAAATGCCTGGATCACCACGTCGGCACGCAATTCGGTTTCGCTGCCGTCGACGTGCTGCAGCCGCGCGCGGCCGTCCGCGTCGCGGCCCACCTCGGTACGCACCAGGCGCACGCCGCGCACCCGGCCCTGCTCGCCGAGCAGGGCCAGCGGCTGGCGGTGGAACAGGAACTCCACGCCTTCCTCGCGACTGTAGGCCACCTCGCGGCGCGAGCCCGGCATGCTGGCTTCGCCGCGGCGGTACACGCAAGTGACCGAGGCGGCGCCCAGGCGCACCGAGGTGCGGTTGCAGTCCATGCCGGTGTCGCCGCCGCCGAGCACCACCACGTGCTTGCCGTTGAGGTCGAGCGCCGGCGGCACCGGCCGGTCGTCGAGCAGGCGCTCGGCATTGGCGACCAGGAACGGCAGCGCGTCGTGCACGCCGTCGAGTTCGCGCCCCGGCAGCTCGCCGTCGACGAAGGTGTAGGCGCCGGTGCCGAGGAACACTGCGTCGTAGTCGGCCAGCAGTTGTTCGAACGCGATGTCGCGGCCGATCTCCACGTCGAGGTGGAAACGCACGCCCATGCCCTCGAGCACCGCGCGGCGGGTGTGGATGACCGTCTTGTCCAGCTTGAACGGCGGGATGCCGAAGGTGAGCAGGCCGCCGATCTCGCGCTGGCGATCGAACACGTCCGCCGCGATGCCGGCGCGGCGCAGCCGGTCGGCGCAGGACAGCCCGGCCGGGCCGGCGCCGACCACCGCCACGCGGCGACCGGTTTCGACCACGCCGGACAGGTCCGGCCGCCAGCCCTGGCGGAACGCCTCGTCGGTGATCGAGCGCTCGATGCTGCCGATCGTCACCGCGCCGAAGCCGCCCTGCTCCAGCGTGCAGGCGCCCTCGCACAGGCGGTCCTGCGGGCACACGCGGCCGCAGATTTCCGGCAGCGGGTTGGTCTCGTGCATCAGCGTGGCTGCCTCGAACAGGCGCCCGTCCTGCACCAGCTTCAGCCAGTCCGGGATGTAGTTGTGCACCGGGCAGGCGTGCTCGCAGTACGGGTTGCCGCAGTCCAGGCAGCGCTCGGCCTGGCCCACGGCCGCGGGCGGCGTGAAGTCGCCGCTGATCTCGCCGTAGCCGAGCACGCGGATCGCCACCGGCACCGCCTTGGGCGGCTGGCGCGGGACGTTGAGGAAGCGGAACAGTTTGTCGCTCATGGACAGCTCCATGGCCCGGCTTCTGCTCCCTCCCCTGCTGGCCCGCAAGGGACTCCCTTCGGTCGCAGGGGAGGGTTGGGGAGGGGTTCGCTCTTGATCTCCTCGCCAGCCGGAGCAACCCCCTCCCAGCCTCCCCCTGCGACCGAAGGGAGTCCCTTGCGGGCGAGCAGGGGGAGGAGCAGAGCTGACGCAGCGGGATTCTTCATGCCGCCCTCCGCAACTCGTCGGCCAGCGCAGCGAGGCTCGCCGCCTTCGGCTTGACCAGCCAGAAACGCTGCAGCAGGCCGCGGAAATCGCCCAGCAGGCGCTGCGCCCAGGCGCTGGCGGTGAGCTCGGCGTGGCGCGCGATCAGACTGCGCAGGTGCTGCATGTGGTGTTCCATGCCTTCCGGCGTGATGCGCACGATGTCGACCAGCTCGTGGTTGTAGCAGTCGACGAAGTTGCGTTCGAGGTCGAGCACGTAGGCGAAGCCGCCGGTCATGCCGGCGCCGAAGTTGAGCCCGCAGGCGCCGAGCACCGCGACCACGCCGCCGGTCATGTACTCGCAGCAGTGGTCGCCGGCGCCCTCGATCACCGCCAGCGCGCCGGAGTTGCGCACGCCGAAGCGCTCGCCGGCGCGGCCCGCGGCGAACAGTTCGCCGCCGGTGGCGCCGTACAGGCAGGTGTTGCCGAGGATCGCCGCGTCCTGGCTGGCGAACGGCGACTCGGGCGGCGGCCGCACGAGGATGCGCCCGCCGGCCATGCCCTTGCCGACGCCGTCGTTGGCCTCGCCGGTGAGCTCGATCTGCACGCCACCGACGTTCCACGCGCCAAGGCTTTGCCCGGCGCTGCCCTCCAGTTGCAGGGTGATCGGCTCGGGCATGCCGTGGTCGCCCCAGCGGCGCGCGACGTCGCCGGACAGCCGTGCGCCGATCGCGCGGTCGGTATTCGCGATGGCGTAGCGAAAGGTGCCGCCCGCACCCAGCTCGACCAGTGGCGCGGCATCGTGCGCGATGCGCGTGGCCAGCGCCGCCTCGTCGCGCAGCGGGTTGCGTGGCAGCGTGCAGGCGCTGTCCACGCCCGCGCCGAGGCCGTCGGCGGCGATCAGCCGCGACAGGTCGAGCTGCCGCTGCACCGGCGTGCTGCCTTCGGCCTGGCGCAGCAGCTCGCTGCGGCCGACCAGCTCGCCGAGGCTGCGCACGCCGAGCCGGGCCAGATGGCCGCGCACGTCCTCGGCGAGCAGGCGGAAGTAGTTCATCACCATCTCGGGCAGGCCGGTGAAGTGATCCTGGCGCAGCGTCTCGTTCTGCGTGGCGATGCCGGTGGCGCAGTTGTTGAGATGGCAGATGCGCAGATACTTGCAGCCCAGCGCCGCCATCGGGCCGGTGCCGAAGCCGAAACTCTCGGCGCCGAGCAGCGCCGCCTTGATGACGTCGAGGCCGGTCTTCAGGCCGCCGTCGGTCTGCAGCCGCACGCGGCCGCGCAGGCCGTTGCGGCGCAGCGTCTGCTGCGCCTCGGCCACGCCCAGTTCCCACGGCGTGCCGGCGTACTTGATCGAGGTGAGCGGGCTGGCGCCGGTGCCGCCGTCGTGGCCGGAGATGGTGATCAGGTCGGCGCCGGCCTTGACCACGCCGGCGGCGACCGTACCCACGCCGGCGTGCGAGACCAGCTTCACCGAGATCAGCGCCGCCGGATTCACCTCTTTCAGGTCGTGGATCAACTGGGCCAGGTCCTCGATCGAGTAGATGTCGTGGTGCGGCGGCGGCGAGATCAGGCCGATGCCGGGCTTGGCGTAGCGCAACCGCGCGATCAGCTCGTTGACCTTGTGCCCGGGCAGCTGGCCGCCCTCGCCGGGCTTGGCGCCCTGCGCGATCTTGATCTGCAGCACCTCGGCGTTGACCAGATACTCGGCGGTAACGCCGAAGCGGCCGGAGGAGACCTGCTTGATCTTCGAACTCTTCTCGGTGCGGTAGCGTGCCGGGTCCTCGCCGCCCTCGCCGGAGTTGCTGCGCGCGCCGAGCCGGTTCATCGCGATCGCCAGCGCCTCGTGCGCTTCCGGCGACAGTGCGCCGAGCGACATGCCGGCCGAGTCGAAGCGCTTGAGGATCGCCTCGACCGGCTCGACCTCGTCCAGCGGAACCGGCGCGCCGGCCGGCTGCGGCAGCAGCAGGTCGCGCAGTGCGGACGGCGGGCGCGCGTCGACGTGCTGCGCGTAGCGGCGGTAGTCGGCCATTGCGCCGCTGCGCACGGCGGCCTGCAGCGTGTCGATCACGTCGGGGTTGTACATGTGGTACTCGCCGCCGTGCACGTACTTGTAGATGCCGCCGGCGCGCAGCGGCTGCGCTTCGTTCCACGCTTCGGCGGCGAGCAGGCGCGCGTCGTGCTCGAGATCGGCAAAGCCGGCGCCGCCGATGCGCGACGGCGTGCCGGCGAAGCACAGCGCGACCACTTCCGGCGCCAGGCCGACGATCTCGAACAACTGCGCGCCGCGATAGCCGGCGATGGTGGAGATGCCCATCTTCGACAGGATCTTCAGCAGCCCCTTGCGGATGCCGCGGCGGTAGCTGCGGCCGATCTCGCGCGGCGTACCGTCGCCACGCCTGATGTGGCCGTCGCGGCCCAGCTCGAACAGGCTCTGGTAGGCCAGCCACGGGTAGATTGCGGTGGCGCCGAAACCGATCAGGCAGGCGAACTGGTGTGCGTCGCGCGCGGTGGCGGTTTCCACCAGCAGGTTGCACTGGCAGCGCAGGCCGCGCTCGACCAGATGCGCATGGATCGCGCCGACGGCCAGCAACGCGTGCGCCGGCAGCGTGTCCCTGCGGGGGTAGCGGTCGGTGATGAAGACCATGCCGGCGCCGCCGCGCACGCCCTGCTCGGCCTCGCGGCAGAAGCGGCGCAGCGCCGCCTCCAGCCCCTCGCCGGCGGGATAGCACAGGTCGATCTGCACGGTGGCGTGGGCGAACTGCGGCAGCGCCAGCAACTGGCGCAGCTTGCGCTGCGAACAGACTGGCGAGTTCAGCAGGATCTGCTTCGCGTTGTCCGCCGACAGCTCGAACAGGTTGCCCTCGCGGCCGAACTGGGTGACCAGCGACATCACCAGCCGCTCGCGCAGCGGATCGATCGGCGGGTTGGTGACTTGGGCGAAGCCCTCGCGGAAGCGATCGAACAGCGGCCGTACCTGGCGCGACAGCGCTGCCACCGGGGTGTCGTCGCCCATCGCGCCAGTGGCCTCGGCCTCGGTCTCGGCCAGCACCTTCAGCACGCTCTCGCGTTCCTCGCGGCTGAGCCCGTACAGCTTCTGGTAGCAGCGCAGCTCGGCCGCCGGCAGCGGCTCGGCGGCGAGGCTGGGGTCGATCAGGTCCGATTCGAGGTAGCTCACGCCGGCGCGCAGCCAATCGCGGAACGGCGCGCGACCCTGGTTGATCGCATCGATGTCGGCGTCGTGCAGCAGGCGCTTGCCGGCGAAATCCACCGCCAGCATCTGGCCCGGACCGAGCCGACCCTTGGCCACCACGCGCGAGGCCGGCACGTCCCACAGGCCGGCCTCGGAAGCGACGATCAGCAGGTTGTCGTCGGACAGTGCCCAGCGCGCCGGGCGCAGGCCGTTGCGGTCGAGCGTGCACGCCGCGTAGTGGCCGTCGCACATCACCAGCCCGGCCGGGCCGTCCCACGGCTCGCTGTGCAGCGCGTAGTACTCGTAGAAGCCGCTGAGGTCCTCGTCCAGATCCTCGCGCGCGGCGTACGCCGGCGGCACCAGCACGCGCATCGCGGTGAGCATGTCCAGGCCGCCGGCCAGCAGCACTTCCAGCGCGTTGTCGAGGCTTTCCGAATCCGAACCGTCCTGGCGTACCAGCGGGCCGATGTCGGTGAGGTCGATCTGCGGCGAACGCAGCACCGCCTCGCGCGCCTGCATCCAGCGGCGGTTGCCGCGGATGGTGTTGATCTCGCCGTTGTGCGCGAGCAGGCGAAAGGGCTGGGCCAGCCGCCATTGCGGCGTGGTGTTGGTGGAGAAGCGCTGGTGGAACACCACCGCGTCGCTGGCCAACGCCGTATGCGACAGGTCGGCGAACACTTCGCGCAACCGGCCCGGCGCAGCCATCGCCTTGTAGCCGATGACGTGGGCGGACAGGCTCACCACGTAGAACTGCGGATCGTCCCGCAGCGCCTGCTCGGCACGGCGGCGCGCGCGGAACAACGCGCGCTCGAACGCATCGTCGTCCATCCCGGGCGCGGCATTCACGAACACCTGGCGCACACGCGGGCGGGTGGCGCAGGCCAGCGGTCCGCAGGCCTGCGGGTCGATCGCCACCTCACGCCAACCGGCCAGGGTCAGCCCGGCCTCGGTCAGGTGTCGCTCGAATTCGATCGCCGTCGTCTCGCCGCCAGCCGGATCAAGGAACACCAGCCCCGCCGCAAAGCGCTCGCCCGGCGCGATGCCGTCGGCCGCCGCCAACGCACGCAGCCAGTCCGCCGGACGATGCACCAGCACGCCGCAGCCGTCGCCACTGACGCCGTCGGCGTTGACGCCGCCGCGGTGGGAGAGTTTCGCCAGCGCGGCGAACGCGGTATCGACCAGCGCGGCGCTGGCGCGCCCGTCGACCTGCGCCACCAGGCCAAAACCGCAGCTGTCGTGCTCGAAAGCCGGGTCGTACAACGTCGCCGTGCCGCTTGCCGCCATCTCACCCCTCCGGGCTGCGCAGACTGCCGCGATGCCGGCGGCACCGATCGTTTTGCGCAGGAGCGGTTCCGACTAAACCACAATTGCTGCGATGCGTCAAAATATTTGTTTGGACGGCTAGACTTCCATCCGCCGACCGCCGCCAGGCCATGGCCCGCCTGGCGGCACAAACGAAGGCGGCGCCCCGGTTTCCCGGAGCGCCGCCTCGAACCGCGGCTTTCCGCCACACGGCGGAGCGGATCGCCGGTTACAGCTTGACCTTCACGCCCAGGTTGTAGAAGCGCCCCACGACATTGGCCTGCGACCAGGTCGGGTTGTAGTTGGAGCCTGCGCCGGCGTAGTTCGACGGATCGAACGGCGGCTTCCTGTCGAACGCGTTCATGATCGAGCCGGTGATGCTGACGTGGTCGTTGATCGCGTAGCTGCCGGTCAGGTCGAAGTCGTAGGTCGGACCCACTCGGCAACTCGCCGGGAAGTTCAAACCATTATCCGGCCGGGTCGAGAGGCAATCGCCGTCGAACAGGCCCAGCACGCCCACGTCCGCCGCGATGTTCTTGTAGCTGCTG
This sequence comes from Rhodanobacter sp. KK11, assembly GCF_033345435.1. NCBI lineage: Bacteria > Pseudomonadati > Pseudomonadota > Gammaproteobacteria > Lysobacterales > Rhodanobacteraceae > Rhodanobacter > Rhodanobacter sp. KK11. The sequence goes on along the minus strand of NZ_JAWPMI010000001.1, from coordinate 307,771 downwards.
GTGAAGTACAGCGTACCGGTGACCGTCAACGGCCCGTACATCAGCGTATTCGCCCACGAAGCGCGGCTGCGCGGCGTGCCGGCACCCGACGACAGGTTGTAGGGGCCCTGGGTGCCCACGTAGCTCTGGTCCGTGCCGTCAGGGAACCTGACCTTCCACTGAAAGATCTGGGTGCCGGTCAGCTCGCTGATGTAGTGCAGGTTGTCGCTGAAGTCGAAATGCGCCTGCACATCCAGGTCGACGCCGGTGGTCTTCAGCGACTGCGCGTTGAGGTACGAGCCGATCAGCTCGGACGGACGCGGCTGGGCGTTCGGATGATCCGGGTCAGGCAGGTCGGGAATCACCGTCACCCCTGGCGCCTGCGGCGTGCCGGCGTAGTAGTTGGCCAATGCCGCCGAGGTATCGGCCTGCACGATCAGGTTGGACTTCTTGATGTTGTAGTAGTCGAGCGAGACGTTCAGCCAGCTGGTCGGCTGCAGCACCACGCCGAACGTGAAGCTCTTGGACTTCTCCGGCTTGATGTTCTTGTTGGCCAGGGTGAATTCCGACAGACCGTACGGAATGGTCACGTACGGACTGCCACCGTGCAGCGCCTGGAACGCCGATGGCGGCGTATAGGTGATGAAGCCCTGCGCGGAACTCGAGCCGTTCTCGGCGAAGGACGGCGCGCGGAAGCCCTTGGACCAGGTGCCGCGCAAGGCGATCCAGTCGAACGGCTTGTACTTGATGCCGAGCTTCGGCGAGAAATTGTTGCCGGCGTCGGTGTAGTGGTCGTAGCGACCCGAAACGTCGGCCTCCAGCGACTGCAGCAGCGGAAGGTAGAGCTCGGCATACGCGCCGCTCACATCGCGGCTGCCCTTGGTCTGCGCGTTGCCCAGCCCCTGGAACTGGAAGTTCGGATTGAGCGTGGGGTCGTTCTGCGCCTCGTGACGGAACTGGGCGCCCACGGCCAGGCCCAGCGAGCCTCCCGGCAGATCCCACAGCGAGCGGCTGGCACTCAGGTCCAGCGAGTCCATGTCGGTGGTCGAGGTCTTGTCGTAGCCCGGCGCCAGCGAGGCGCGCACGGCGGCGGAGTTGGCCGACGGGTTGACGAAGTTGTAGGTGCCGTTGGCCACCGCATCGAGCAGGGGCTGATAACTGAGGAAGCCGTACTGCGTGGTACTCAGCCAGGCATGGTTGAGCACCAGGGCGGCATTCCAGTTCCACTCGGCGAGCTGGCCGCTGACATTACCCACGATGCGGGCGCTGTGGTTGTTGAAGTTGAAGCCCGATGGGATGTCGCCGAAGCTGTAGCTGATCAGCGCCGGCACCGCGAACGGATTCGACGGATTGCCCACCGGAAGGGTGATCCCGCTCAGGTTGTGCGGCGTGCTGTTCTGGATCGTACGCGGTCCACCAGGGGCCCAGGTCTTCGCCTCCATGTAGCTGGCGTCCAGGTAGGCAGTGGTGGTGTCGTCCAGCTTGATGGTGAAGCGGCCGGATATGCCACCCTGTTCCATCGCCGGCTGGATTTGGCCATACAGATTGACGGGGTCAAAACGGCAGTAGCTGCCGGTGGCGTCGGTGACCAGCGGGCCCGAGGTGCAGGCGCTCAGCGGCTGCCAAAGACCACTGCCATCGTTCGGCTTGATGGCGCCATTGATGCCGCCCGCGCGGGCCGCCGGACCACCCAGACCCGGGCCTCCCAGCGAGGTCAGGTCGGCCGTGTTGAACGGGAAGCCGCGCTGATTGGTGCGGATCACGTTGTCCTTCTGGTATTGCACGCTCAGGTAGCCGTTGTAGCGATCCTTGTCCAGGTCGCCGCCGCCGGCCAGCAACGTGGCCTTGCGGGTGAAGCCGCCGCCGTGCTGCGAAGTGCCCACGCTGGCGGTGGCTTCCACGCCCTTGAAACTCGGTCGCATGATGACGTTGACCACGCCGGCGATCGCGTCGGCGCCGTACAGCGACGAGGCGCCGTCCTTCAGCACCTCGATGCGCTCGACCGCAGCGAGCGGGATGGTGTTCAGGTCGACGAAGGTACGTTGGCCGTCATCGGCCGCCGGATAGTTGGTGACGCGATGGCCGTCGATCAGCACCAGGGTGGAGTTCACGGTGAGGCCGCGCAGGGCGACGCCCGACGCACCGGCCGCGAAACCGTTGGCGAACGCATTCGGGATCGAGCCGCTGTTGTCGGCCGAAACCGCCCGCACCACGTCGGACAGCGTGGTGAGGCCGCTGCGCTGGATCTGCGCGGCGGTGATCGTGGTCACCGGCGAGGGCGTCTCCAGATCAATGCGCGGAATCGCCGAACCGGTCACCGTGATGGTCTGCAGGTTCTGCACGTTCTGTCCGCTCGGCGGCGGGTTTTGCGTATTGGCCGGGGTCTGCGGCGTGCTCTGCGCCGGTGGCGTCTCGGTGGTCTGCGTGGTCTGCGCGAGGGCGGCGGCGATCGGGGTCAGGGCCAGACCCGCCAGCGAAATGACAAGCGTGCGTTTCATGAACATACCCTCCACTAGCGGAGCAATCACGATGCGCTCGGTCCGGATCGGGCCATGAAGAAGCAGGCAACTGGGGTGGGGGGCCGGCTTCGACAGCCTGCGAAAGGCCACGAGCGGGGGAAGGCCTCTTCGCCAGCGCGGTTTATCACCCGCATAACATCTGCACAAGTCACTAATTAATCGTAAGTTTTTACATATTCAGGCTAATGCATGATCTTGCGCTCGACGGTCCGCGCCAGCGGTGGCCAAAGCGCATCGGACCGGGCATTTCACCCGATCCGGCATTCGCGGACCGTCGCAAGCAAACACCGCATTCAAAGCGCCGGACGCACCGCCGGAAGCGGAACTTCCCTGTCTCGCCCCCGCCACCCCGCTCGGGGATAATCGACCGCATGCCCAAGCCCGCACGCTTTCTTCATCTTTCCTTTCGCCAACTGGTCAGCATCGTGTTCCTGGGTGCCCTGCTGACCGCCCCGGCATTGGCCCGCCAGGACAACAGGAGCAGGAGCGAACAGGCCGAGGCAAAACAGAAACTGGCCGACCTGCGCCACAAGATGGAAACGCTCGCGAAAGAGCAGGCCGACACCGCCGCCCGCCGCGACAGCGTCAACGCCGAACTGGCCAGGCAAGCCAATGCGCTGGCCGATGCGGCACGCGCGGTACGCCTGACCGATGCCGAGCTGGCGGCCAAGCAGCAGCAACTGGACCAGTTGCAGCAGCAGCGCAGCACCCTGAAGCAGGCGCTGGACAGCCAGCGCGCCGCGATCGCCGACCTGCTGCGCGCCACCTACGCGCTCGGCCACGGTTCGGACCTGCGCCTGCTGCTGGGCGACGAGGACGTGGCGCGCATCGCCCGCGCGCTGGCGTACTCGAAATACTTCCAGCAGGACCGCGTGCAGCGGGTGCAACGCCTGATGGCCGACCTGGCCAGGCTGCAGGAACTGGAGGCTACGATCACTGCCGAGCAGCAGGCGTTGCAGGCGACCAGGGTCCAGCGCGAGCAGCAGGCCGCGGTGCTGGCCCGGCAGCGGGCCGCACAGCAGCAGCTGGCCGCTGAAACCGACGCCCGGTACAAGGACCAGGCGCAGCGGCTGGCCGCGCTGAAACAGAACGCGCAGGCACTCAACAGTCTGCTCGAAAAGCTGCAGAAAGCCATCGACGAAGCCGCCGCGCGCGCCGCCGCCGAGCGTGCCGCGGCAGCCAGGAAACGCCCGGGTCACAAGCCGCCGCCGCTCGAAGTCGGCAGCGCCGGCACCGACATCCGCGGCAACCTGCCGTGGCCAGCCAGCGGCGTGGTCAACAGCTACGGCAACGGCGTGCTGATCAAGGCAGCGGGCGGCAGCGAGATCCACGCCGTGGCGCGCGGCCGGGTGATCTACGCCGGCTTCCTGCGCGGTTACGGCATGCTGCTGATCCTCAACCACGGCGACGGCTGGATGAGCATGTACGGCAACAACGAGACGCTGCTGTACGGCGTCGGCGACCAGGTCGAGGCCGGCCAGGCGATCGGCACCGCCAGTCCGCCCACCGGCGTCAACACGGGCGCCTATTTCGAGCTGCGCCGGAACAACCAACCGGTCGATCCACGCCGCTGGCTGAGCCAGCGGCGTTGACCCGGCCATGGCCGCACCGCGGGAACAGGTTCACACTGAATTACTCCGGCGTCCGGTTGTCTCACACCCGACCCTTTCCCCGTCGCCGCGCCCCGGCGCGGCGATGCCTGCTGTACGGAGTCACACGCATGCGCCTTTCCACCTGTAGTCCGACGATCGGCATGGCGGTCCTGCTGTTCGCCGTTCCATTCCTGCTGGCCACGCCGGATGCCTGCGCGCAGAGCGCCCCGGCCAACGCCGCCAGCGTGGCGCCGCCGGTCGAGCTGCCGGCCGCCAGCAGCAACGCCGACGCGCCAGCCGCCGCCAGCTCCCCCGGCCAGGTGGACCTGGACGATATCCGCAACTTCAGCCGTGTCTACGAAGTGGTGCGCCAGGCCTATGTGGAGAAGGTGGACGACAAGACCCTGATGAAGGCGGCCATCACCGGCATGCTCAGCGGCCTCGATCCGCACAGCGAGTACCTGGACAAGGACGGCCTGGTCCAGCTCAACGAGGACACCACCGGCGAGTACAGCGGCCTCGGCATCGAGGTGCTGCAGGTCGACGGCGGCCTGCGCATCGTCTCGCCGATCGACGACACCCCGGCGGCGCGTGCCGGCATCAGGCCGGGCGACAGCATCGTCAAGATCAACGGCACCCTGATCGACGCGCAGAACGTGGACGAGATGTTCAAGCAGCTGCGCGGCAAACCGGGCAGCAAGGTCGACCTGACCATCGTGCACCCGAACAGCGACAAGCTGATCGACCTGCATCTGGTGCGCGAGAACATCACCGTCAGCAGCGTCAAGGTGCGCGAACTGGAACCGGGCTACGTCTACGTGCGCATCAGCCAGTTCCAGGACGACACCGCCGCCGACCTGGAGAAGAAACTGGGCCAGCTGATCGCGAAGAACGGGGCACCAAAGGGCGCCGTGCTCGACCTGCGCAACAACCCCGGCGGCCTGCTCACCGCGGCCGTGGGCGTCAGCGACGACTTCCTCGACGCGGGCACCATCGTCACCACCCGCGGCCGGCTGCAGGACGCGAACATGAGTTTCAAGGCGCATCCCGGCGACCAGCTCGCCGGCGCGCCGATGATCGTGCTCACCAACAACGGCACTGCCTCCGCCGCCGAGATCGTCTCCGGCGCGCTGAAGGACAACCATCGCGCACTGATCATGGGCCAGCGCACGTTCGGCAAGGGCGTGGTGCAGACGGTGCTGCCGCTGGACGCCGACCACGCGGTGAAGATCACCACCGCGCGCTACTACACGCCGAATGGCACCTCGATCCAGGCCGAAGGCATCAAGCCCGACATCGCCCTGGCCGACCTCACCGTGAACGAATCCGACCGTGGACCGGTGCTGATCAGCTCCGAGGCCGACCTGCCCAACCACCTGGCCAACGAGAAAGCCAAGGCCGCTGTCGACATCGACGACAATGGCAGCGCCGCCGACGCCAAGCTGGCGACCAGCGACTACGCGCTGTCGCAGGCCTTGAACGTGCTCAAGGGCATCGCGCTGCGCCAGCCCGCCGGCGTGCGGCGCTGATGTCGGTGCGTTGAACGGCGCAGAAACGCAAACGGCCCCTCGCGGGGCCGTTTGTCCATGCGGTCCGCCGAACCGCGACGCGCCGGCTCAGGCCACCGCCGCGAACAGGCCGCGCATCTTCTTCATTGCGTTCGCCTCGATCTGGCGAATGCGTTCGGCGGACACGCCGTACTCGTCGGCCAGGTCCTGCAGCGTGGCCTTGTTGCCGTCGTCCAGCCAGCGGCGCTGGATGATGTCGCGCGAGCGCGGATCCAGCTGGTCCAGCGCGTCGCTCAGCGTCTCCATCTGGTTGTCGGCGTAATCCTCGTCGGCCACGTTCTCGTACGGGTCGGCGCCGTCGTCGACCAGGAACGCCGCCGGCGCCGGCTTGGCGTCGTCGTCGGCATCGACCGGAGCCTCGAAACCGATGTCGCGGCCGGACAGGCGCGACTCCATCTCGCGCACGGTCGCCTCGGGCACGCCCAGGTCCTTCGCCACGACGCTCACCTCGGCCGCGTTCATCCAGCCCAGGCGCTTCTTGCTCCTGCGCAGGTTGAAGAACAGCTTGCGCTGCGCCTTGGTGGTGGCGACCTTCACGATGCGCCAGTTCTTCAGGATGAACTCGTGCATCTCGGCACGGATCCAGTGCACCGCGAAGCTGACCAGGCGCACGCCCTGGTCGGGGTCGAAGCGCTTGACCGCCTTCATCAGGCCGATGTTGCCTTCCTGGATCAGGTCGGCCAGCTGCAGGCCGTAGCCGGAATAGCCGCGCGCCACGTGCACCACGAAGCGCAGGTGCGACATCACCAGCTTCTTGGCCGCTTCCAGATTGGATTCCTCGAGGTAGTCGCGCGACAGCGATTGCTCCTCTTCCTGGCTCAGCACCGGAATGCGATGGACCGCGGAAATGTACGCATCCAGGCTGCCGACGACGCTGGGCAGCGGGAAGTTGGCGGTCACCAAGGCTTGGGACATGGATGGAACCTCCTGCATGACATCGAAGTTTAGCACTCGACTGGTTGGAGTGCTAAAGCACGGCTTTGGTTCCGCGCTTTAATGTACTCAATAGTACACATTTGTGCCGGACTTGTCCAGTGCGGCAGGCGACCCGACGTACGGCCGGCCCGACGGGCCTCAAGCCGGCACGAAACCGCCCTGCAATGCGGCTCGCGACGGCAGCGACCAGTCGATCGGCGCCTGGTCGTGGGCCTCGAGGTAGCGATTGGTCGCGGAGAAGTGGCCGCAGCCGAGGAAACCGCGGTGGGCAGACAGCGGCGACGGGTGCACGCTCTTCAGCACGCAGTGCCTGCGGGTGTCGATCAGTTGGCCCTTGCGCTGGGCATAACTGCCCCACAGCAGGAACACCAGGCCGTCGCGCTCGCGGTTCAGCGCGTCGATCGCCGCGTCGGTGAAACCCTCCCAGCCCTTGCCCTGGTGCGAGCCCGCGCGGCCTTCCTCCACTGTCAGCACGCTGTTGAGCAGCAGCACGCCGCGGTCGGCCCACGGCGTGAGGCAGCCGTGATCGGGCGGCGGGATGCCAAGGTCGCGCTGGATCTCCTTGAAGATGTTCACCAGCGAGGGCGGCGCCGGCACGCCGGGGCGCACCGAGAAGCACAGGCCATGCGCCTGGCCGGGACCGTGGTACGGGTCCTGGCCCAGGATCACCACCCGCACCGCGTCGAACGGCGTGTGCGCGAACGCGGCGAAGATCTCCGGCCCGGGCGGGTAGATGCGCTTGCCGGCTTGCTTCTCCGCACGCAGGAACGCCGCCAGCGCCTGCATCTCCGGGCGCAGCAGGTAATCGCCGATGCGCTCTTTCCACGAGGGTTCCAGCCTGATCCGCGCCGCGTCGCTCATGCCTCGGCCGCGTGCCCGCGCAGGTGCTTCGCCACGCGCAGCTGGAACAGCAGCTTGGTCACCAGCAATTTCTCCTCGACCGGCTTCTCGACCAGATCGTTGGCACCGGCCTTGATCAGCGCGGCCTGGTTGGCCGGGTTTTCGTCGCCGGTCATCACCAGCACCGGCAGCCGGCCCTTGCCGTAGCCGAACTCGCCACGGATGTGCTCGAGCAGATCGCCACCGGTGAGCTCGCCCTTCAGGCTGACGTCGGTGAGCACCACGTCGGCGCCCACCTCGCCCTGCGCCTTCGAGGTTTCCAGCAAGGCCAGCGCATCCTCCACGCTGACCACGTGGCGCACGGTGAGGCCGATCTTCTCCAGCATGCGGCGGGTTGCCAGCGCCACCACGCGACTGTCCTCGACGTACAGCACCACGCCCTCGGCGGTGTTCTCGGGCCGTACATAGCCGCGGATGAACTCGGCCAGCGCCTGGAAGCCCAGCGCCTTGTCGAAGTAGTCGGTGACGTGCTCGCCCAGCGAGCGGCGGTGCAGCCGGTCGTCCACGTCACCGGAAACCACCACGATCGGCACGTAGGCCTGCGGCGCCGACTCGCGCACGAAGCGCGCCAGCTCCAACCCATCCATGTCGGGCAGGCGCAGCGCGATGGTGATGAAGTCGAATACGCCGTCGCCGAGCACCTGCTGCGCCTCGGCGCCGCTGCCGCAACCGACCACCTCGACGCCGGGCAGCTCGGCCTGCAGCACGCGGCTGATCAACTGGCGCACCACGCGCGAGCCGTCGACCACCAGCACCCGTGGCGCCTCGGTCAGCAGACGGCTGCTGATATTCGTACTCATTCCTTAGCTCACCTACCCGATCCGCGGCGATCCCTTGCCGATGAACCTGCGGACACGCCCCCTGCAGCCGCTGCAACCGGGAATAGTGCACCGGATACGGTTCGAGCGCTGCGATTCACGTCACCACGCCACAAGACTGTCACGCCGCCTTGCGCAATTGCCACGCGCTGACCAGTCGCGCGCCGAGCCAGCCCAGCGCCGCGGCGGCCAGCGGCACCGCCAGCAGCAACCACGGCGGCAGGCCGCCGACCTGCAGCTTGCCATCATAAGCCTGGCTCAGCCGCGCCACCGGCGCGGCCAGCGCCAGCTCGATCAGTACCGCCAGCAAGGCCGCCAGGATGCCGCTGAACAGGCCGTACCAGATTCCCGCGTAGAGATAGGGCCGGCGCACGAACGCACCGCTGGCACCGACCAGCAGCAGCACGCCGATCTCCTCGCTGCGGCTGGCGATGTCCACCCGGATCGTATTGCCGACCACCAGCAGCGCCGCCAGCGCCAGCAGCGAAGCGAGCACCAGCACCACGCGGTTGCCCACGCCGAGCAGGGCGTCCAGCCGCTGCCGCCAGTTGCCGCTGTCCTGCACCAGCTCCACGCTGCGCAGCGCGCGCACGTCGGCCACCAGCTGCTCCAGCGCGTGCGCGCTCGCGCCGGCGCGCGGCTGCAGCTGCAGCACGTACGGCAATGGGTTGTCGTCCAGCGTCTGCAAGGCGCCGGAGAAACCCTGCATCTGCGCCAGTTCGTCCATGCCCTGCTGCGGCGTCTTCACCGTCACTGCGGCCACTTCGGGGCGGTCGCCCAGTTGCTTGGCGAGCAGTTGTGCCTGCGGCGCGGCCTGACCCGGCTGCAGGAACACGCTGATCGCCTGGCTCTGGCCGAGCGCCTGGCCAAGCTGCTGCACATTGCCCAGCAGCAGGTAGAACGCCAGCGGCAGGGCCAGTGCCAGCCCCATCACCGCGATCGTGAGCAGGCTGCCGAGCGGGCGCGAGGCGAGCCGGCGCAGGCTGGACGCCGCGCTCCAGCGGTGATGTTCCTGCCAGCTGGCAAAGCGGTTGCCGCGGCTGTGGCCATTGCGCTGCGGCGCATCCGCCGACACGTGCAGAGTCTCCGTCGACGTGTTCACAGCACCTCCTGCGCGGCCAGGTCGGCCACCAGGCGGCCGTGGTCCAGCACGATCACGCGCCGCTTCATGCGCTTGATCAGCGGCAGGTCGTGGCTGGCGACCAGCACGGTGGTGCCGATCTGCTGGAATTCGCCGAACAGGCCCATGATCTCCACCGCCAGTTGCGGATCGAGGTTGCCGGTGGGCTCGTCGGCGATCAGCAGCGCGGGACGCGCCACGATCGCACGGGCGATGCCCACGCGCTGCTGCTCGCCGGCGGACAATGTCACCGGCAATTGCCGCTCGTAGGCGAGCAGGCCGACCTTCTCCAGCGCCGCGCGCACCCGCCGCGCGCGCTCGGCGCGGGCGACGCCGCCGATCGCCAGCGGCAACTCGACGTTGGCGAACACGCTGCGATCCATCAGCAGGCGATGGTCCTGGAACACCATGCCGACCTGCCGGCGCCACTTCGGGATGCCGCTGTGGCGGATCTTCGTCAGGCTCCTGCCGTCCACGCTGATCGTGCCGTGCGAGGGTCGCTCGATCAGTCCCAGCAGCTTGAGCAGGGTGCTCTTGCCGGCACCGGAATGCCCGGTGACGAAGGCCATCTCGCCGGTCGGCACCTCGAACGAAAGCTGCGAGAGCGCCTCGTGGCCGCCCTCGTAGCGCTTGCTGACTTGATCGAACTGGATCACCGCGCGTCCCCGGACCTGCGTGTCGTCGTATCGACGGCAAGGATAAGGGAAGCGGGCATCAAGATGCGGACTTCCGGTCGCCGCGAACCCGCATCACGGCGACCGGCAGACTCAGCGCCCGGTAAACAGCCGGGTCAGCCGGCGGAACAGGCCTGGCTTCTTCGGATGGGCATGCTCGACAGCCTTGCCCGAGGTCACTGCGACCTGCCGCGACGGCCGGTTGTGGACGACAGAGGCGGCCTCGTTGGCCACGGCCGCCACGCGCTCGCGCGGCGGGCGGCGCTCGCCGCGCGGCAAGCGATTGCCCTCGGCGACCGCGGGCTGGCGACCGGTCGTCGCCACGCCATCGGTAGGCGTGCCTTCGCGGCGGCGGTTGCGCCCGCCACGGCGACGACGCGGCTTGTGCGGGCCTTCGGCGGCCTCGCTACCGTCGGCCGCTGGGGGCGCGCCGGTCTTGTGCGCGGCCACGGCGACCGTTGCGGCAGCAGTTTCGCCGCCGCCAACCGCCGGCCGGCGCTCGCGCGGCGGGCGCGCGATGCCGCCGCTGTTTCCACCGTGCTCGTTGCCACGCCCCGGACCACCCCGGCGGCGCGGCTTCTCGCCCGGCCGCGGCGCCACCACATCGCCGAACGCGGCGCTGTCGGCGGCGGCATTGGCGGCGAACTCGGGGTCGATCGCGTGCGGCTTGGGCATCACCAGCAGCTCCGGCTCCATCGCGGCGACCGGGATGCTCTGGCCGATGTAGGTCTCGATGTCCGGCAGGCTCATCGCGTACAGGTCGCAGGCGAAGCTGATCGCGTCGCCCTCGGCGCCGAGCCGCGCGGTGCGGCCGATGCGGTGCACGTAGTCCTCGGCCTCGTGCGGCAGGTCGTAGTTGAACACGTGGCTGACGTGCGGAATGTGCAGGCCGCGCGCGGCCACGTCGGTGGCCACCAGGATGTCGAGCTGGCCATCCTGGAAACGCTGCAGCAGCTTCTGCCGCTTCAGCTGCGGCACGTCGCCGGAGATCGCGCCGACGCGGCAGCCGTGGCGCCTGACCCGCTCGGTGACGCGCTCGGCGGCGGCCCTGGTGTTGACGAAGATGATGCTGCGGCTCGGCTGGTGGCGGTCGATCAGGTTCAGCAGCAGCGGCATCTTCTCTTCCTTGGCCGGGAAGTAGACCAGCTGGCGCACCTTGTCGGCGGTGACGTGGTCGCTTTCCACCACCAGCTTCTCGGCCTCGTGCATATGCTCGTAGGCCAGCTCCAGCACGCGGTGGCTGAGCGTGGCGGAAAACAGCAGCACCTGGCGCTGCTCGCGCGGCGGCAGCTTGCGGAAGATGAAGCGCACGTCCTTGATGAAGCCGAGGTCGAACATGCGGTCAGCCTCGTCGATCACCATCACCTCGACGCTGTTGAGGCTGAAGACCCCTTGCTTGTGGTAATCGAGCAGGCGGCCGGGTGTGGCGATGATGATGTCGCAGCCGTCCTTCAGCTGCTGGCGCTGCTTGTCGTAGTCGACGCCGCCGTAGATCAACGCGGTCTTCAGGCCGGTGTGGCGGCCGATGTTGCGCGCGTCCTTGTCGATCTGGATGGCCAGTTCGCGGGTGGGCGCGATCACCAGTGCGCGCGGGTCGCTGTCCTTGCGCTCGGCCACCGCCGGGGTGGTGAGCAGGCGGTTCATCAGCGCGACCAGGAAGGCGCAGGTCTTGCCGGTGCCGGTCTGCGCCTGGCCGGCGACGTCGCGCCCGGCCAGCGCCGGTGGCAGGGTCATTTCCTGGATCGGCGTGCAGCGGGTGAAGCCGCTGTCGTCCAGGCCCTGCTGCAGCAGCGGATGAAGATCGAAGTTGGCGAAGAAGGTGTCGGTAAGTACGGTTTGTGACATATGCGGATGGTTGACCTTGCCTGACGGCGGCGGGATGCGCTGCACTCGGTTCCGGGTGCCGGACTTCGGCACGGGGCGGTGCAGGACGGATGCGCAATGCGCAGCGAAGCGGCTCAATGTCAGGGTCAACAAGGTCGCGCCGCGGCGTGCGACGCCGTATTTGCCGGCGGTCTGACGGGCGGCGGTGCAAGCCGCCCTTGAATCGTGCCCGGAGTTGCGCTGGAATGAAAATCCGCCGCCATGGCAAGACCTGTTCCGGCCCAACCCGCGCTTCGTGGGCGCCTGAGTGTAGCCGATGACGGCCCTGCCCGTCGTCACTCCTTGTTTTCCGGCCCCGGCCACCCCATTGTTTTCCACCTGCCAATTCTGGCCCCAGCCACGGAGATCCCGGTGAGCGACCTGATTACCCATGTGAACGACGACGCCTTCGAACAGCAGGTGCTCAAATCCGAAACTCCCGTCCTGCTGGACTTCTGGGCGGAATGGTGCGGCCCGTGCAAGGCCATCGCGCCGATGCTGGACGAGCTGGCCCAGCAGTACGAAGGCAAGCTGCGCGTGGTGAAGGTGAACATCGACCAGAACCAGCAGACCCCGCGTGCCTACGGTGTGCGCGGCATCCCGACCCTGATGGTGTTCAAGAACGGCAAGGTCGAGGCGACCCAGATCGGCGCCGTCAGCAAGGGCCAGCTGACCCAGATGATCGACAAGGCCATCTGACCCCCTCGTTGCGCCCGCGTTGCCCGCTGCCTGCCCGGCCCCGCCCGGCAGGCTCGCGGCGCTTTACGCCGGCACGCAGCGGGTGCTAGATTCACCGCGTCCGTCGGGACAGTCCTGTCCCCTTGCGCCTGCCGCGCGACGCACACCCTCCCTCCTGCAATTCAACGGCGCCCCGCGAGGATTGCCCGTGTCCGATACCGAAAACAGAACCCCGAACGACGCCCCGGGCGTCGACGCCGGCCCCGTTGCCGAAAACAAGCCCGAGCCACGCCCCCGCGCGCCGCGCCGTACGGCTGCCGCGACTGCGGCGGCGAACGCCGAAAAGGCGGCCGTTGCCGACAAGCCTGCCGCACCGACGCCCGCTCCGGCCGCCGCGGCACCTGCGCCGGCACCGGCCAGCCTGCCGCCAGCGTCAGCTGAACCATCGGCCGCACGCCTCGCCTCGGAGCCGCGTGACTTCGCGCCCCAGGTCGGCCAGGGTCCGGACCAGCCGAGCGGCCAGAACCCGGCGCCGGCGCAGAACCCGAGCCAGAATCAGAACCAGGGCGGCGGCCAGAACAACGGCGGCCGCGAGGGTCGCGAAGGCCGCGGCCGGCGCCGGCGCAACGAACGCGGCGGCAACCCGAACCAGCAGCAGGGCCGCCAGCAGCACCCGCGCCCGAACCCGAACGGCCTGCCGGTGGACGACGACAACGCCGACCCGGGCAGCAACGACCGGGTGATCAACCTCACCGAACTGAAGCGCATGAAGGCGCCGCAGCTGCTGGAGTTCGCCGAGTCGCTGGGCGTGCACGAAGGCGTCGCCCGCGCGCGCAAGCAGGACGTGATCTTCAACGTGCTCAAGGCGCACGCCCGCTCCGGCGGCGGCATCTGGGCCGAGGGCGTGCTGGAGATCCTGCAGGACGGCTTCGGCTTCCTGCGCTCGGCCGACGAGAGCTACCTGGCCGGTCCCGACGACATCTACGTGTCGCCCAGCCAGATCCGCCGCTTCAACCTGCGCACCGGCGACTACATCACCGGCCGCGTGCGCCACCCGAAGGAAGGCGAGCGCTACTTCGCCATGCTGCGCGTCGACGACATCAACGGCGATCCGCCGGAAGCGTCGAAGAACAAGATGCTGTTCGAGAACCTCACCCCGCTGTTCCCGCGCAAGGCGTACAAGCTGGAGCGCGGCAACGGGTCGAGCGAGGACATCACCGGCCGCATCCTCGATCTGATCGCGCCGATCGGCAAGGGCCAGCGCGGCCTGATCGTCTCCCAGCCGAAATCCGGCAAGACGATGATGCTGCAGAACGTGGCCCAGGCGATCACCTACAACCACCCCGAAGCGCACCTGATCATGCTGCTGATCGACGAGCGCCCGGAGGAAGTGACCGAGATCGCCCGCACCGTGCGCGCCGAGGTGATTTCCTCGACCTTCGACGAGCCGGCGGTGCGCCACGTGCAGGTGGCCGAGATGGTGATCGAGCGGGCCAAGCGCCTGGTCGAGCACAAGAAGGACGTGGTGATCCTGCTCGACTCGATCACCCGCCTCGCCCGCGCCTACAACACCGTGGTGCCCAGCTCCGGCAAGGTACTTACCGGCGGCGTCGACGCCAACGCGTTGCAGCGCCCGAAGCGCTTCTTCGGCGCCGCCCGCAACGTCGAGGAAGGCGGCTCGCTCACCATCATCGCCACCGCGCTGACCGACACCGGCAGCAAGATGGACGAGGTGATCTACGAGGAGTTCAAGGGCACCGGCAACATGGAAGTGCACCTGTCCCGCCGCATCTCCGAGAAGCGCGTCTACCCGGCGATCGACATCAACCGCTCCGGCACCCGCCGCGAGGACCTGCTGATCGACCCGGACCTGCTGGCCAAGATCTGGATCCTGCGCAAACTGCTGCACCCGATGGACGAGCTGGCCGCGATGGAGTTCATGCTCGACAAGATGAAGAACACCAAGTCCAACGACGAGTTCTTCAACTCGATGAAGCGCTGAGCCGCAAGGCTGCGGATCGCGGTACCCGGCGATCCCGCCCTGTCACGAAACGGCGACCGTGGGTCGCCGTTTTTCTGCGCGTGGCAGCCTGATCCAGCTCAAGGCGGCACCCGGGCGATGTTGCTCCAATGGAACTCCGACCCCGCATGCCACGACACCCCTTTTCGTCGCCTTGCGCCGCCCCCATAGTGTCGGCTCCTCCAGCGAGGCTTCGCCCGTGTCCATACCCAGTGCCGTCAAGAGCACCCCGATCCGGGGTCGTCAGCAGCTTGCCGACTACCTCGCCGCCGGCGAGAAGCCGCGCGAGGCCTGGCGCATCGGCACCGAGCACGAGAAGTTCGGCTTCCGCACCGATGACCTGATGCCGCCGCCGTTCGAGGGCGAGCGCGGCATCCGCGCATTGCTCGAAGGCATCGCCACGCGTTACGGCTGGGACATCGCGCGCGAGGGCGAGATTCCGGTGGCGCTGTCGCGCGACAAGGCCAACATCACGCTGGAGCCGGCCGGACAACTGGAACTGTCCGGCGCGCCGCTGGAGACGATCCACCAGACTTGCTGCGAGGTGAATCAGCACCTGGAAGAAGTACGCTCGGTCGCCGACGGCATGGGGCTGGGCTTCCTCGGCATGGGCTTCCAGCCGAAATGGCGCCGCGACGAGATGCCGTGGATGCCCAAGGGCCGCTACAAGATCATGCGCGAGTACATGCCCAGGGTCGGCCAGCTCGGCCTGGACATGATGACGCGCACCTGCACGGTGCAGGTGAACCTGGACTTCTCGTCCGAAGCGGACATGGTGAAGAAATTCCGCACCAGCCTGGCGCTGCAGCCGGTCGCCACCGCGCTGTTCGCCGATTCGCCGTTCACCGAGGGACGTCCAAACGGCTATCTGTCGTACCGCTCGCAGATCTGGACCGACACCGACCCCGACCGCACCGGCATGCTCGACTTCGTCTTCGCCGACGGCTTCGGCTACGAGCGCTACGTCGACTACATCCTCGACGTGCCGATGTACTTCAGCTACCAGGACGGCCGCTACATCGACTTGGCCGGGCAGGACTTCAAGCGTTTTCTGGCCGGCGAGCTGCCCACGCTGCCCGGCGTCCACGCCACCATGAAGGACTTCGCCGACCACCTCACCACCGCCTTCCCCGAGGTGCGCCTGAAGCAATACCTGGAGATGCGCGGCGCCGACGGCGGCCCGTGGAACCGGTTGTGCGCGCTGCCGGCGTTCTGGGTCGGCCTGTTGTATGACGACGAGGCGCTGGATGCCGCCTGGGATCTGGTCAAGGACTTCAACCGCGTGGAACGCCATGCCTTGCGCGACGGCGTACCGAAGCATGCGCTGAAATTGCCGTTCCGCGGCGGCACGCTACGCGACCTGGCCGAAGAAGCGCTGAAGATCGCCGGTCATGGCCTCAAACGCCGCGCGCGCCTCAACCGACACGGCGCCGACGAAAGCATCTTCCTCGAACCGCTGGTCGAGATCGTGCAGGCCAACCAGACCCCGGCCGAGCGCAAGCTGGAGCTGTTCCATGGCCCGTGGCGCGGCAGCGTCGACCCGGTGTTCCGCGAGTTTGCGTACTGAGGACGTTCAGGGCGTGGTCGTTTCCAGCAACGACCACGCTACCGACTCGCCGGCGCGCATCGGCGTGCAGGTGGATCCGGCCAGCGGGTATTCGTCCGGCACGGTCCACGACGTGCGTTCGAGCACGATGCGATCCTGATTGCGCGGCAGGCGGTAGAAATCCGGGCCGTGGAAACTGGCAAACGCTTCCAGCCGATCCAGTCGGCCCGCCTGCTCGAACGCCTCGGCATACAGCTCCAACGCCGCGTGGGCCGTGTACAGGCCTGCACACCCGCAGGCTGTCTCCTTCGCCTCGCGCGGATGCGGCGCGCTGTCCGTGCCGAGGAAGAAGTGCGGATCGCCGCTGGTGGCCGCCTGCAACAACGCAGCGCGGTGCGTCTCGCGCTTGAGGATCGGTGCGCAGTAGTGGTGCGGGCGGATGCCGCCCTCGAACAGCGCGTTGCGGTTGAACAGCAGGTGATGCGCGGTGATGGTGGCCGCCACGTTGGCTGGCGCGCCGCGGACGAAGTCGACCGCATCGCGGGTGGTGATGTGTTCCAGCACCATGCGCAGCGCAGGGAACCGCTCGCGCAGCGGCAGCAGGTGGCGCTCGATGAAGACGCGTTCGCGGTCGAAGATGTCGGTGGCCGGATCGGTGACCTCGCCATGCAGCAGCAAGGGCAGTTCATGCTTCTGCATCGCTTCGATCACGGCATACACGCGCGACAGCTCGCGCACACCCGAGTCGGAATTGGTGGTGGCACCGGCCGGGTAGTACTTCACGGCAAACACGCTGTCGCTTGCCTTGGCGCGGGCGATTTCCTCGACCGGCGTGTTCTCGGTGAGGTACAGCGTCATCAGCGGCTGGAAGCGCGAACCTGCCGGCAAGCTCGCCAGAATCCGCCGGCGATAGTCCTCGGCCTGCGCCACCGTGGTCACCGGCGGCTTCAGGTTCGGCATCACGATCGCGCGCGCGAAGCGCTGCGCGGTATGGCCGATCACCGAGGCCAACGCATCGCCATCCCGAAGGTGCAGGTGCCAGTCGTCGGGGCGGGTGATTTCAAGGCGCGTGGGGGACATGGGTGGCGAACTCGGGCTTGCGGTCGGAGATGACTATGGTATCGCGCGAGCGTGATCCGGACCCGCATCCGAGCGCTCGACATGCGAGCAAGGGCCTTCACCCTTCACGCGGAAACTGGCCCTACCCCCTATATACCAGAGCGTCAAACTTACTTCGCTAACCTACTCCATTGCAGAAAATTGAAAGTGTCTTGTGAGTTGTCATGTCGTAAGAGAAATTGACGATGGAACATCCACCGTCAAAAATCTTCGGACTCTTCTCTGGTGTCACAATGTACGCTCCTGGCTTCGTCTCACCTTTTACAAACACACCTATCAGCTGCCGGTGGCCGTGTTCAAATCGACCCGAGTAATAGCGGCTGTAGTCAGTAAGCGTCGTTCCAGCCGGCATTGTAATTTGGGCTTCAATTTCTTTGACTTGCTCGGCTGTCGGCAGCCACGTTGCAATCCTTACTGCCTGATGCGCAAACGCACTACAACAAAATATCGAGGCCAGCACTGATGCACATCGAGACATGAATGTCTTCATCGAAAACCTCAGTGAACGGGTGGCTTCGGTGGAGGTGGAGGCGGTGGCGGTTTGGGGTCGTTGTAAGCCGGCCGAATCGGGATATTGTGCTCTCGACGAACCATGTTTTCGTTCGCCATTGAGTGGATTTCGCTTGGCGGCGTTGTACCAGGAGCACCATTTCCTTTGTCGTAGCTTTGAACGCCTTGGTCAATGGCGCGACCATGACCGAATTCATGGCTGACACCGACGAATTCCGGCCGTGTCTTGTTACCCGTTGAATCCATACCACCCGTCGTCTGGGTCGTATCGATCTTGATTGTGGAGCCAGTGCCTTTCCCGTTTGCGGAAATGCCCGACGGATCGGCTTGGGTGCTATTTCCCGCACCCGGTGCTGCCGGCACGATATAGATGATGTTAGGCGTATTCCGCATCTTTTCGATCAAGACATGGCCACCCGGTCCTTGGTCAATCATCGCAATGTCGTTATTCATCTTGGCGGTGAATGCGGGGTCGCCCGCAATCTGGATGATTTTCCCAGTAGGATCAATGTTTACCACGGGGTTGTTGTTGACGTATTCAAACCGATTGAAGTTGAAGACGTTACCTTCCTTCGGTGCATCGGGGTCAACACTCAGGAAGCGGCCAATTGCCGGATCGTAGTAACGGGCTTGCATGTAGACTAGGCCAGTCTCCGGATCATTCACATGCCCTGTGTAACCTGGCCCGTTTGGCGCACCACTCATGTTCGGAGCAGGCGTTCCGTATGGTGCATAGTCATACGTCGCCGTGATGTTCCCGCTTTCATCGGCCTCCGCCAGCGGCGTGCCTTGCGGGTCAGTGTAAATGTAGGTCACTTTGTGTTGTTGCGCGTGACAAGCTCCTGATGCCATCACTGCAACACCGATAGCGAGCAATTCCTTCTTCATGACATCCCCTTGTCGTGTCCGACCCTGAATCTTCCGCCTGTACCGATACAGCTCGCAAGATCAGCTCGTTCTTACTCAGGGTTGGCAACGGATATTGTATAGCTGCCTGGCTCCGCCTACTCCCTCCGCAACCACTTAGCCGCATCCACCGCGTAGTAAGTCAGAATCGCATCCGCCCCTGCGCGCTTGAACGCGGTGAGCGACTCCAGCACCACCGCCTTCTCGTCCAGCCAGCCGTTCTGCGACGCCGCCTTCAGCATCGCGTACTCGCCGCTGACCTGGTAGACGAAGGTGGGCGCGCCGAAGGCGTCCTTCACCCGGCGCAGCACGTCGAGGTACGGCAGGCCGGGTTTCACCATCACCATGTCGGCGCCTTCGAGCAGGTCCAGTTCGACCTCGCGCAGCGCCTCGTCGCTGTTGGCCACGTCCATCTGGTAGGTGTGCTTGTTGCCCTTGCCGAGGTTGGCCGACGAACCCACCGCATCGCGGAACGGGCCGTAGAACGCGGAGGCGTATTTCGCCGAGTAGGCGAGGATGCGCGTGTGGATGTGGCCGGCTTCCTCCAGCGCGTCGCGGATGGAACCGATGCGGCCGTCCATCATGTCCGACGGCGCCACGATATCCATGCCGGCCTCGGCCTGCGCCAGCGACATCTTTATCAGCGCATCGACGGTGGGTTCGTTCATCACGTAGCCGGCGTCGTCGATCAGGCCGTCCTGGCCGTGGGTGGTGTACGGGTCGAGCGCCACGTCGCCGATCAGGCCCAGCCCGGGGTACTTCGCCTTCAGCGCACGGGTGGCGCGGTGCATCAGGTTGTCCGGGTTCCACGCTTCGGCGGCATCCAGCGACTTCACCTCGGCACCGGGCGAGGGGAACAGCGCCAGTGCCGGGATGCCCAAGCGCACGCATTCGCCGGCCAGCTTCAGCAGCTCGTCGATCGACAGGCGATCCACGCCGGGCATCGACGGCACCGCTTCGCGCCGGCCTTCGCCCTCGATCACGAAGGCGACCATGATCAGGTCGCTGGGCAGCAGGGTGTGCTCGCGCATCAGCGCGCGGGAGAAGGCATCGCGGCGCATGCGGCGCATGCGGACGGCAGGAAAGTTCATGACGGGTCCTGGCAGGTCGATCCTGTGCATTTTACGCCGTGCTGCGGCGTGCCCGCCGCTGGCGGCCATTTTGCCGCACGGCGCGCCATTCCGCGCCGCAGGACGGCAAAAAACGCTGGACTAAGCGCCACCGCCCCGGCAGGCTTGTCGCTTCACGTCGTCAGGAAGTTTCATGAGTCCGTCCAGCAGTACCCCCACCCTGCTCGTCGATCTCGGTGGCACCAACGTCCGCTTCGGCGTGGCCGATCCGGCGAGCGACCGCCCGCTGCTCACCGACAGCATCCGGCGCTACCGGGTGGCCGAGCACGAGTCGCTGGTCGCGACCGCGAAGCAGTACCTCGCCGACACCGGCCTGCTGGCGCACCGCGCCATCGTGGCCGCCGCCGGGCGCATCGTCGACGGCGAGACGGTGAAGGTCACCAACAACCCGTGGGCGATCTCGGCACAGCAGACCGCCAGCGCGCTGGGCCTGGAATACGTGCATCTGGTCAACGACTTCGCCGCACAGAGCATGGCGGTGACCCTGCTGCAGGGTGACGACCTGGTCGAGGTAGGCCCATTGCCGCGCCCGGTGGTGGGCGCGCAGAACGAACAGACCTTCGCCGTGGTGGGCCCGGGCACTGGCCTGGGCGTGGGCGGTCTGCTGGTGCGCGGCGGCCACTGCAGCGTGCTGCAGACCGAAGGCGGCCACGCCGGCTTCGCCGCGCACACGCCGGAAGACATCGCCATCCTCGACTACCTCAACCACAAGTACGGCCGCGTCTCCAACGAGCGGCTGATCTGCGGCCAGGGCCTGGTGAACCTGTACGACGCGATCTGCCACATGGTCGGCGCGCAGCCCGAGGCGCTGAAGCCCGAGGACATCACCGCCCGCGCGAAGGACGGCAGCTGCGCGTTGTGCACGCGCACGGTGGAAACCTTCGCCGGCATCTTCGGCAGCGTCGCCGGCGACCTTGTGCTCACGCTCGGCGCGTGGGACGGCGTCTACCTCACCGGCGGGCTGATCCCGGTGTTGCTGCCGTGGCTGGAACGCGGCCGCTTCCGCGAACGCTTCGAAGCCAAGGGGCGTTTCCGCGACATCATGGAGAAGGTGCCGACCCAGGCGATCATGAATCCCGAGCCGGGCCTGCTCGGCACTGCGGCGCTGGCGGTGCTGGAATCGGGGCGCACGCTGCTGCCGTCGCGTTAGCCCGCTGCGACACCACGGATCGACGCGTATCCTTCCCACGGAATGCGAGGAATGCGTATGCCCTGCACCACCATCGCCCGCCTGTTGTGCCTGCTGCTGCCGGCGCTGCCGTTGGCCGCGCTGGCGGCGGAGCCGCCGAGTGCCGGCACCACCCGCCACCCGGCGCCGGCCATTCCGGCCAAGCCGATCACCTCGCGCGCGGCGCTGGATGCCTACCTGCGCGACACGCCGCCGGCGAACTCGCCGCTGGACTGGCTCACGCCCGGCGCCCGGCGCCGCTTCCTCGACAGCCTGGTCTACCGCGAACGCGGCCTGGGCGGCATGAGCCTCGCCGACCTGCGCTACGAACTCACCCGCGAGCAGGCCTACACCCTGCTGCGCCTGTTCGGCGCGCAAGACTACGCCCTCGACCTGGACGCGCTGACCACGCCGCGCCACGCCGCGGGCGACCTGGCGACAGCGACGCTGGAGCCCGCCTACGATCACTTGCTGGCCGCCGCGGAACACCCCGATGGCGCCACGCCGGCGCAGGCCATCGCGCACAGCTACGCCGCGGCATTCGCGCCGGCTCAGACCGGCGCACGACGGCACGCACTCGGCGACCGCGACGCGGAATTCCTGTTCCGCGCGGCGGAGCTGGCCTTCCGCGCCACCGGCCAACCGGGCTACCTCGCCGACCTGCGCCGCGACTTCGCCGAACTCGAGCGTCGCCACCGCGTCGACCGCCCGCACGCCAGCGACTTCCACGACGCCTTGCTCGTCGCACACCGCGACGACGAAGCCCGCGCCCTGCTCGCCGCCTACCCCGTGGTCGAGCGCAGCCCGCCGCCGCAGATGCGCTCGTTCAGTCGCATCCGCGACGGCCAGCCCAGCCTGTGGGTCGCCACTCCGGGCGCGCGCAAGCGCGAGCTGGTGCGCTTCCGCTTCAACATCCGCGCGCCGGCGCAGGTGATCGTGCTGGCCTCGACCGGCTGCCACTTCTCCGCAACCGCCGCGCGCGACATCGAGGCCGATCCGTTGCTGCGCGAGGTATTCCGCCAATACGGACAATGGGTGGCACCGCCTGACGAGATCATCGCCTTCGATGCCGTGCGCGACTGGAACGAAGCACACCCCGCACTGCGCCTCGGCATCGCCTACGACGACGCCAGCCTGCCGATGGTCGAGCGCGTCGAGACGCCGGTGTTCTACTTCCTCGACCACGGCACCGTCGTCGACACGGTGGTCGGCTGGCCGCCCGGCGGCAACCTCGACGCGATCCGCAGCGGCCTGCGCAGGATCGACCTGCTGCGCTGACGCAGCCTCCACGGAGAAACCCATGCCCCGCCACGACACCGCCTTCCTGTTCGACCTCGACGGCACCCTGATCGACAGCGTCTACCAGCACGTGCTGGCGTGGAAGGAGGCCCTGGATCGCGAAGGCGTGGAGCTGTCGGTGTGGCGCATCCACCGCAAGATCGGCATGAGCGGCGGGCTGTTCACCAACATCCTGCTGCGCGAAACCGGGCTGGAGATCACCGCCGATCGCCTCGACCGCCTGCGCCAGTGGCATGCCGAGGCGTTCAACCGCCAGCACACGCAGGGCTCGGTGCGGCCGCTGCCCGGCGCGCGCGAATTGCTGACCTATCTCGGCGAGCAGCACATTCCGTGGGCGATCGCCACCAGCGGACGGATGGAAACCGCCGCGGCCAACCTGGAAGCGCTCGGCGTCGACCCGTCGAAGGTGCCAGTGGTGACGCGCGACCAGGTGCACCACGCCAAGCCCGACCCAGACCTGTTCCTCGCCGCCGCCGCGCGGCTGGGCGTGGACATCCAGCAGTCGCTGGTGATCGGCGACAGCGTGTGGGACATGCTCGCCGCGCAGCGCGCCCGCGCACTGGGCGTGGGCCTGCTGTCAGGCGGCTATGGCCATGCCGAACTGCAGCAGTCCGGCGCGTTCCGTGTGTACGCCGACCCGGCGGACCTGCTGTGGCATATCGACGAAGTGGCCGCACGCGACTGAGCGTCCGCGTGGCGAGGCTGAATCGCGCTGCCCGCATCATGAAAAATTAATCACCCGCATCCGGGCGCGCGCTAGGCTCGACGGCAGCCGTTTCAAGGAGCCACCCATGCGCCGCCTCGTCGCCAGCCTGCCGCTCGCCCTGCTGCTCGCCGCGTGCTCGCCCTCGCCGGCACCGCCGCAGTCCGACACCGCCAGCCAGCCTGCGCCGACGAATGCCGCACTTGGTTCCCCGGAGTGGTATGCGTGGGTCGATCGGTCGCTGCACATCGGCGACAACGGCCACGGCCCGGATCACGGCTCGGACGCATGGAACCGCGCGGTGCAGGAGAAGCTGGGCCAGGAAGCGCCGCAGTCGAAACCCGGTTCGCCGGAGTGGCAGCAGTCGGTGGACGCGCTGCTGCGCACGCGCTTACCGCCCTCGTCCTGAGCTGGCCGGGCGACGCGCCAAACGTCGCTACAGCCAGGGAAATGACGGGCCAAGCGACCAGTCACCCGATTCAGGCCAGGGACCCTGCAATTCCGGTCAGCCACGCAGTACGATGTTGATGCGCTGCAAGGAGGCTCAATGAAAAAACATCGGCCCAGCATCCTGCTCATGGCGATTGCTCTTCTCGCGCCGCCCATGGCGCAAGGCACCAGCGCAAATTCGAATGCTTCCAAGGGCAATCCGGAAGCCGCCGGAGGAGACCAACGCACCTATTGCTCGGACGGCTGGGAGCGGTTCCTTCCCGGGGATTATTACGCCTGCCGCGCGCGCTACCATCTGGACCGCAAGCATTTCCGCCAAGCCGTCGAGATGCTCAAGGTGGCAGCCTACTGGGCGAACAAGGACGCACAACACGCGCTCGGCCTGACCTACATCAATGGCGACATTCCCGGCTTTCCGGTCAATCGCCCACTGGGCATCGCATGGCTGGCCCTGGCGGCTGAGCGCAAGAATGCCGACTACGTGCGCGACTACTCGATCGCCGTCCTTCAAAGTTCACCCAGCGATATTTCAAGTGCGTCGAAAATGTATGTGGCGCTAAGCAAGACCTATGGCGACCGCGTCGCGGGAAAGCGGGCGACAAATCGTTTCACCCGGGAGGTCCAGCCACTGGACAACGCCGCCGCCATGGGCGGCAACTTTTACTACATCAGCGGACTGACGCCCCTCCCAGAAGGGGCTTTCGCGCTGTCCCAAAAAGTCCACAAACAGGCCGAAAAGGCTTTCGAAGGCCTGCAGGGCACGGTGTCGGTAGGCGTGCTCGAGCGCGTCGAGGCACCGAGTCCGGCCTTGCGCAAGCGATATAAAACCCAGCCATCCGAGAAGTAGTTCCGCCTTCCGTCGAGGTGAAGTGCCGGACCTCCGGGCCTGCTCAGCCCGGCGCCAGCAGCGCGTCCAGGTCGCCTTCGTCGAAGCTGAGCTTCTCGCGGCTGCCGCCGCCTTCGAGCACGGCGGCGGCCAGTTCGGCCTTGCGCTCCTTCAGCTGCTCGATGCGTTCCTCCACTGTGCCCGAGGTGATCAGGCGGAACACGAATACCGGCTTGTCCTGGCCGATGCGGTGCGCGCGGTCGGAAGCCTGCGCCTCGGCGGCGGGATTCCACCACGGGTCGTAGTGGATCACGGTGTCGGCCGCGGTGAGGTTCAGGCCGACGCCGCCGGCTTTCAGCGAGAGCAGGAACAGCGGCACCTCGCCGCTCTGGAAGCGCTGCACCGGCTCGGCGCGGTCACGGGTGTCGCCGGTCAGGGTGACGTAGCGGATGCGCCGGCGATCCAGTTCGGCCGCGATCAGTTTCAGCATGCCGGTGAACTGCGAGAACAGCAGCACCTTGCGGCCCTCGTCGAGCAAGGCCGGCAGCATGTCCATCAGCAGTTCGAACTTGGCCGACTCGTGCACGCCGCGCGCCGCCTCCAGTTTCACCAGGCGCGGGTCGCAGCAGACTTGCCGCAATTTCAGCAGCGCATCCAGCACCACGATGCCGGAGTGCGCGATGCCGCGCTGCGCGATCACCTCGCGCAGCTCTTCGGCCAGCGACAGGCGCAAGCCTTCGTACAGGTCGCGCTGGCGCCCTTCCAGCACCACGCGGCGGGTGATCTCGGTCTTCGGCGGCAATTCCTTCGCCACTTGCGCCTTGCTCCGGCGCAGGATGAACGGCGCGATGCGCAGGTTCAGCCGCTGCTGGCACTCCTCGTCATGCTGCTTCTCGATCGGGATGCGGTAGAAGCGGCGGAACGCGCCCTCGTCGCCGAGCAGGCCGGGCACCGCCAGGTCGACCTGCGACCACAGTTCGCCCAGGTGGTTTTCCAGCGGCGTGCCGGTGAGGCAGACGTAGCGCGGCGTGCGCAGGCTGAGCAGCGCGCGGCGTGCCTGCGTGCGCGGGTTCTTCACCTGCTGCGCCTCGTCCAGCACGATCAGCGCGAACGGCTGCTTGCGCAGCGCGACCACGTCGCGCGGCAGCAGCGCGTAGCTGGTCAGCACGATGTCCTGCGCGCCCAGCTGGGCGAATTCCTCGGCGCGTTGTGGCCCGTGCAGGGTCAGGACATGCAGCATCGGCGCGAAGCGCGCGATCTCCGCCTGCCAATTCGGGATCAGGCTGGTCGGCACCACGATCAGCGCCGGAAGGGTCAGCCCGCCGCTCTGTTTCAGCGCCAGCAGATGGGTGATCAGCTGCAGCGTCTTGCCCAGACCCATGTCGTCGGCGAGCACGCCGCCGACGCCGGCCTCGGCCAGCGCGTTGAGCCAGCGCAGGCCTTCGCGCTGGTACGGCCGCAGCTCCACGCTGAGTCCCTCGGGCACCGCGTCGCTGGCGCGCGCGGCGGCGTCGCGCAGGCGCGCGGCGAAGCCGAGCAGCGGCTCGGCCGCCTCCAGCGTGCCGCCACCGGGCATCGCCGCGGCCAGTTCCTCCAGCCGGCCGGCCTGCACTCGCGGCAGGTGCAGTTTCTGGCGCGGCTTCTCCAGGTACTCGGCCAGCGGTGCCAGCAGGCCGCGCAGTTCCTTCAGGCGCACCGGCACGCGCCGGCGCGCGTCGACCGGCGCATACCACACGGCGTCTTCCGGCTCGTTCGGCGCCGGGCGCAGGTTCAGCTGGTGCTCGGCCAGCGCCTGCGCCACGGCGGGCAGCAGGTTGTGGCGCTTGCCGTCCAGTTCGATGCCGATCTCCAGGTCGAAGGCGTGGTCGTCGGCGTCCTCCGCCGCCTGGCCGTACCAGCGCACCGGGCCTTCCAGCACCTCGAACGGGAAGCTCGGCGCGTACTCGACCTGGAAATTTTCCGCTTCGAGTTTCGGCCGCAGCGCCAGCCAGCGCGCCGGCGTGTTGACCTCCAGTGCGCCGGCGTAACCGGTGCCGGGGAACAACCAGGCGTCGTCGGGCAGGGTCTCGGCTACGTCCCACGGCAGGCCCTCGGTGTCCACGCCCGGGGTGAGGCCGGCACGTTCGAGCTGCTCCATCGCGCTGAGTTCCTCGGCACGACGGCGGGTGATCTCGACCAGTTGTCCGTTGCGCACGCGCCGCACCAGCGGTTCGCCGCCACGGGCGGGCAGGCGTTCGCCGGCGTAGTCGAAGGCCAGCCGCGCGTAGCCCAGCGGCGGCGTGCCGGCGGCCAGCCGCACGTGCCGGGTCAGCGCGTGCAGGGTCAGCACCGGCTTGGGCGCCAACGCGGAGCGGCGCACTTCATCGAACACCTGCGGCAACGGCACCCGCGTGGCCAGCCGGCTGCCGGCCAGACGATGGCGCAGGCGGCGACCGTGCTCGTGCTTCAGCGGCGGCAGCTCCAGCCAGCGGGTTTCCTCGACCGCCGCGTCGAAACGGCCCACAGTGGCGCGCTCGGCGTCGAGGTACCACAGGGCGTCGATGCGCAGCAGACGCTGGCTGTGCGGCAATACCGGCAACAGGCGCTGGCTGCCGTCCGGCTCCAGTTGCCAGTGCCAGTTGAGCGGGTGCGACTTGCCGCGCGACAGCCGCAAGCCAGCCAAGCCGCCGAGGAAGCACGGCGCGGTGTCCAGGATCTCCGCCAGCAGGGTGTCGCCGACGTGGCCGCCGAGGCGCGCGTAGCTGCGCCCCTTGCGCACGCTCTGCGGCAGGCCGAGCAGGGTCGCGGCGAGGCGCTGCTCATGCGGCGGCAGCGGCGAGGCGGCGAGGTGGCGGCTGTCCAGCGGTACCGGCCGCGCGTAACGGCCGTGCTCGGCCACCGCCAGCAATACCGGCGCCGCATCCAGCCGGGCGAACGCGGCGCCTTCCTCCGGAATCACTTCCAGGAAGAAACCCAGCACGCCGTGCTCGTCGGCCACCGCCGGCTTTGGCGCCGCCAGCAGCCGCCGCCAGGCCTGCGGCAGCGCTTCGTCCTCGCCGGAAGGCGCGCTGGCGAGGTGCTGTTTCCCGTCCGGTTGCTGCATGCGCATGCGGTCCGTGGCGACGACCAAAATATTGAGCTTAACAGTGCGCGGGCAGGATGCGATGGTCGCCAACGCGCCCGGGCCCGAACGCCCGGGTGCGCAACAACGGGTTCACGCCGCGCCGAACAGACCGTGCGGGTATTCCGGCTTCTGCTCGCGCGCCATCAGCGCCTTCAGTCCGTCGGCCGGGGTGACCTCGCCGTGCAGCACGGCGCGCACGCCGGCGCTGATCGGCAGGTCCAGGCCGTGCTTGTCGGCCAACCGTGCCACCTCGTCGGCGGTGAGGATGCTTTCCACCACCTGGCCGATCCGGCGCACTGCCTCGTCGATCGCCACGCCCTGGCCCAGCGCCAGGCCAAGCCGGCGGTTGCGCGAGAGGTCGCCGGTGCAGGTGAGCACCAGGTCGCCGAGGCCGGACAGGCCGATCAGCGTTTCCGGTCGCGCGCCCAGCGCCACGCCAAGGCGCAGCATTTCGTTCATGCCGCGGGTGATCAGGCCGGCGCGGGCATTCAGGCCCAGCTGCATGCCGTCGGCGATGCCGGTGGCCACCGCCAGCACGTTCTTCATCGCGCCACCGAGTTCGGCACCGAGCACGTCGCCGCCGGAATACGCGCGCAGGTTCGGCGCGTGCAGCAAGGTGGCCAGCTGCTGCGCGAACGCCGCGTCGTCCGAGTGCACGGTGACCGCGCTGGGCAGGCCCGCAGCGACTTCCCTGGCGAACGACGGCCCGGTGACCACTGCCGCGGCGCGGCCGGGCAGCCGTTCGGCCACCAGTTCGTGCAGGAAGCGGCCGGTGCCCGGCTCGAAGCCCTTGGTCGCCCACGCGATCGCGCTGCCGGCGTCGAGCAGCGGCGCGATCTCGTCGAGCATCGCGGCGAACGCGTGGCTGGGCACCACGATCAGCACGATCCCGGCGCCGCGCACGGCGGCGGCCAGGTCGGCCTCATAGGCCAGCTCCGCCGGCAGCTCGATGTCGGGCAGGTAGCGCCGGTTGCAACGGCTGGCCGCCATCGCCGCCAGCGCCTCGCGGTCGCGCCCCCACAGCCTGGTGGGCACGCCGTTGCGTGCGGTCAACGCGGCCAGCGCCGTACCCCAGGAGCCGGCCCCAAGGACGGTCAGCTTCGGGTTTTCAGCCATGGACACGGCTCAGCTGTTGAGCGTGGCCGGGGCGTCGTCGCCACCCATCATGCGGCGCTGCTGTTCGGCATACAGCGCATCGAAGTTGATCGGCTGCAGCAGGAACGGCGGGAAGCCGCCTTCCAGCACCAGCGA
Organism: Rhodanobacter sp. KK11; assembly: GCF_033345435.1. Taxonomy (NCBI): domain Bacteria; kingdom Pseudomonadati; phylum Pseudomonadota; class Gammaproteobacteria; order Lysobacterales; family Rhodanobacteraceae; genus Rhodanobacter; species Rhodanobacter sp. KK11. The sequence goes on along the minus strand of NZ_JAWPMI010000001.1, from coordinate 279,093 downwards.
GGAAATCACCTGGCGCGCGTACGGGAACAGCAGGTTCGGGCAGTAGCTGCCGATGATCCCGGCGTGATCCGCCTCGCTGAAGCCGGCGATGCCGAACAGGCCGGCCTGCTCCACCTCGGCAAGATAGGCGGTGCGCTGGCCGATGGTGCAGGTCAGGGTGAGGCTGAGCACCACTTCGTACAGGTCGTTGCCGAGGTCGGTGGCCTTCTGGCCCAGGTTCAGCTGCACCTGCGGCTGCTCGTTCTCGCCAATCTCCTGGAAAATCTGCGGCGCGTTCGGCGCCTCGAAGGACACGTCCTTCACGTAGATCTTCTGCATCACCAGCTGCGGCTGACTGGCCTGGCCGTTGGCCTGGTCGTTGGTGATCTCTTGTGCCATCGGGGGTTCCTCGGGTCCGGGTCGTGTGTATAAAAGAGGTCGATTGTTCCATACATCCCCGCGGCGCGCACGCCGACGGACGCCGGCGGAGCCCCGCAAGATTGCGCACCGCCTTGTTTTTCTGCGAGAATACGGGGCTCGCCTCTGTCGGCCCGGTGTTTCCGGGCGGTCCGCCACGCGGTACGGACCCCACGATCATGCGTCGCGACAACTCCAGCATCGCGTGGCGCATGGCGCCGCTGGGCCGATCTCACCCTGGCCAACGGGTGTCAACCAAGAATTACGGAGCAAGTCATGGCCCGTGTATGTCAAGTCACCGGTAAGGGTGTGCAGAGCGGCAACAACGTCTCGCACGCCAACAACCGTACCCGTCGCCGCTGGTTGCCGAACCTGCATGAGCGTCGTTTCTGGGTGCCCAGCGAGAACCGCTGGATCAAGCTTCGCGTTTCCAACAACGCCCTGCGCACGATCGACAAGAATGGCATCGAGGCCGTGATTGCCGAGATGCGCGCCCGCGGCGAAAAGGTCTAAGGAGATCCGTCATGGCCAAGACTGCAAACGACAAGATCCGCATGATCTCCTCGGCCGGCACCGGCCACTTCTACACCACGCAGAAGAACAAGAAGAACACGCCGGAAAAGTTCGAGTTCAAGAAGTACGACCCGGTCGTGCGCAAGCACGTGATCTACAAGGAAGGCAAGATCAAGTGACGTCATGGCGCATTCGCGCATAGCGCGAATGCCCTTGCCATGACGTCATCCCTGCGAAAGCAGGGATCGCACTTGCCCCGCATCTGCGACATCGACGCCGAAAAGAAAACCCGCCTCCGTGGCGGGTTTTCTTTTGTCCGGCCGCCCCGCATCATCGGCCGCATGAGCCCCGCCCTGTTCCCTGCCCTGCTCGGCGACGACGCCTGGCGCGCGCTGCCGCCCGCGGTGCAGGCCATGCATGGCGACACGCCGCGGCTGCTTGCGCACGGCATGGCTGACGTGGCCGGCGCCGGCCACGCGCCGATGCGCTGGCTGCGCCGCCTGCTCGGCCTGCCGCCGCCGGGGCCGGCGCAGGCACTGCTCCTGACCATCGAGCGTCACGGCAGCTGCGAGACCTGGACCCGCCGCTTCGCCGGCCGGCGGATGCGCTCGGTGCTCGACCGCCGCGCCGGTTCGCCGCTGCTGTACGAACGGCTGGGGCCGGCCACGCTGGGCTTCGCGCTACGATGCGACGACGAGGCGATCGACTGGCAGCTGCGCAGCCTGTACGCGTTCGGCCTGCCGCTGCCGCACATGCTGCACGGCCGTGTGTTGTCGCGCAGCGGCGTGCGCGACGGCCGTTACCACTTCAGCGTCGACGTGCGCCTGCCGTGGCTGGGCCAGCTGGTCGGCTACCAGGGCTGGCTGGAACTTCTGCCGGATGACCGCTGAACCCGCCACGCCAGTGATCGTATTCGACGGTGTCTGCCTGCTGTGCAGCCGCTGGGTGCGCTTCCTGCTGAAACACGACCGCGCGGCGCGCTACCGCTTCGCCGCGATGCAGTCCGAAAGTGGCCGCGCGCTGCTGCTGGCGCACGGTCTGGACCCGGACTCGCCGCTGTCGTTCCTGCTGGTGGAAGACGACCGCGGCCATACCGACACCGACGCCATCGCGCGGATCCTGCGCGGCCTGGGCGCACGCCGCTGGCGCTGGCTCGGACGCGCCGTGTCGTGGCTGCCGCGCCGGCTGCGCGACCCCGCCTACCGTTTCGTGGCCCGCCACCGCTACCGGATCTTCGGGCGGAGCCGCTGCTGTTTCCTGCCCACGCCCGAGCAGCGCACGCGCTTCATGCCGTGAGCGCGTCCAATCGCGTACCGACCGCAAAACCGTCGAGCGCGGCCAGCGCCTCGTCCAGCGTGAACAGGCCCATGCACGGCATCGCCCCGCGCATGGGCAACCCGCCGTCGGCGAGCTTGCGCGCCAGCACCACAGCAGGCGTGGCCGGGATCTGCGGGCCATGGCCGGCAGCGGCGTCCAGCGACCAGCGCAGGCGCAGCGATTCGCCCCGCGCATCGCGGCCGGCCAGCTCCACCACCATGCCGCCCACGTCGCTGCCGGCGTCGCGAAACCACTCGCTGGCCCGGCGCAGGCGCGGCGCATGCCGGGCCAGGTCGCGGATCAAGCCCAACCGCACCAGCCAGGCGGCGGCCAGCGTGCCGAAGTGCAGGCGCTTCAGTTCCAGCCCGGCGCGGAACGCCACCTCGCGCACGCCGGGGTAGCGCGCGGGGAACAGTTCCAGGTCCGGTACGTCGCACAGTCCGACCCAGCGGCTGCCGAACGGAAACGCCTGTCGGCGCGTCGACATCCAGCCATGGCCGCGCTGCCAGCGGCCGCCGCGCCACAGCCGCAACGGGCGGCCGCAGTAGCCGAGGATCGCCGCCACCGTGGCGTCGCCGCGCGGCGTGCGGTTGCCCGGACTGATCGCGTGCCGGATGGTTTCCAAGACCGCGAACCGCGGCAGCAGGGCGTCCACCACCGCGCTGCTGAGCGCCGGCACGGTCGAGGCGCCGCTGACCAGCAGCCGCCCCGCGGCCCGCGCACGTTTGTCCAGGCGATGCACGCCGGCCACGAAATCGCGGCCGTCGGCGAGGTCGACGTAGTCGCTGCCGCAGGCCAGGCAGGCCTCGGCCACCCGATAATCCTGTGCCTGGAACGGGCCGGCGGCGTGGATCACCAGTTGCGGCCGCAACGCCGCCAGCGCGACGGCAAGGCGATCCGACGTCACGTCGAGCGCAGCCAGTCGCACGTCCGGGTCGCCGAGCCCATCGCGCAACGCCGCCTGGCTGGCCTGGTTCCGGCCGGCCAGGGTGAGCCGGAAGCGCGGGTCGCCGGCCAACCGGGCGGCCATCCGCGAACCGAACACGCCGGCGGCGCCGATCAGCACTATGTGCAAGGCCATCCACTCTTCTCGGTTGGATATCCCCAAAAAACAAAACCCGCCCGAAGGCGGGTCTTGCCGGAACCAGTCCGCGACCGCTCAGGCCGCGGCGACGCTGTAGCCCTTGAGCCGCTGCGCGAACTCCTGCAGCGCGCGGATGCCGCTCTGCTCGGCTTCGACGATCCACTGCTGCAGGCCCTTCAGCGCCTGCTCGGCGCCGCGCTGCTCCATCAGTGCCGCCAGTCGGGTGCGGAAATCGCACACGGTCTTCAGGGTCGGCCGCCTGGCCAGCACCGCCTGCATGCGGTCGCGGCCCTCGTTGTCCAGCCAACGGCCGCCGTCGGCCAACGCACGGCGCATGCGGCGCGGCACCGCCTTGAGGTTGTCGCCGGCGTGGGCCGCTTCGTCGCGCAGGGTGGGCACGATCACGTGGCGGTAGTAGTCGGTCATCGCCTGGAAGCGGTGGGTGAGCACGGCCTTCAGCGTATCGGCGTCGGGCAGGCGCACGTTCGGGCGCACGTCCAGCGTGGGCGCCACGCGCAGCACCTTGGCCAGGCCCACCGCGCGCAGCGCGCAGATCACCGCCCAGCCGATGTCGAACTCCCACTTGCGCAGCGCGAACTTGGCCGAGCTGGGGAAGGCGTGGTGATTGTTGTGCAGCTCCTCGCCGCCGATCCAGAAGCCCCACGGAATCAGGTTGGTGGCGGTGTCGGCGCTCTCGAAATTGCGGTAGCCCCACCAGTGGCCGATGCCGTTGACGAAGCCGGCGGCCCAGAACGGGATCCAGATCATCTGCACCGCCCACAGCGCGGCGCCGATCACGCCGAACAGTGCGACGCTGATGAACAGCATCAGGGTCGGACCCCAGTACGGGTGGCCGGTGTAGAGCTTGCGCTCGATCCAGTCGTCGGGGGTGCCGCGGCCGTACTTCTCCAGGTCTTCCTTCACCTCGCTGGCGTCGCGGTACAGCGACACGCCATCCCAGAACACCTTCTTGATGCCGTAGATCTGCGGGCTGTGCGGATCTTCCTCGGTCTCCACCTTGGCGTGGTGCTTGCGGTGCACCGCCACCCATTCCTTGGTGACCATGCCAGTGGTGAGCCAGCCCCAGAAGCGGAAGAAATGCTGCACGATCGGGTGCAGGTCCACGCCGCGGTGGGTCTGGCAGCGGTGGTAGTAGATCGTCACGGTGAAGATGGTGAGCTGGGTGACCACCAGCATGTAGACGAGAATCTGGCCCCAACTGGCGTGGGCAAGACCGTCGTTCAGGAAATTCAGCACAGCATCGAGCATGGAAGACACCGGGTGAGGGATGGGAGCAGTGTAGATCGGGGGTTTCCATACCCGCCAGCACGGCGAAACACGAATGATAACAGCGGGTCAAGAGGTGCACGCTAAGGTGACGTTATCCACGGCTCAGAACCGCACCTGTTGTCTAAATGGTGGGGCCGCCATGACAATCCAAGTCATGACCTCACCCATCCCTGCCTCGCCCCGCGTCGTGCTGTGCCTGGACCGTATCGGCCGCCGCCGCGCCGGGCGTGTCGCCGTGCAGGAGCTCAGCCTGGAGCTGCAAGCCGGCCAGGTGCTCGGCCTGCTCGGCGTGAACGGCGCCGGCAAATCCACCACCCTGGCGATGATCGCCGGCGCGCTCAGGCCGGACAGCGGCGGCATCGCGCTGAACGGCGAGGATTTCCTGGAGCATCCGGAACTGGCCCGCACGCAGATCGGCTGGCTGCCGGAGCGCGCGCCGGTATGGGCCGAACTTACGGTCGTAGAGCACCTCGACGCCCATGGCCGCCTGCGCGGACTGAGCGGCACCGCGTTGCGCACGGCACGCGCCGCCATCATCGAGCGATTGGAACTGCAGCCACTGGCCAGGCGCCTTGCCGGCGTGCTGTCGCAAGGCCAGCGCCAGCGCCTCGGCCTGGCCTGCGCGCTGCTGCACCGGCCGTCGCTGCTGGTGCTGGACGAGCCGGCTAATGCGCTCGACCCGGTGCAGGTGGCGGCGTTGCGCGCACTGGTCCGTGAGCAGGCCGCCGCCGGCACCGCGGTGATCCTGTCCACCCACCTGCTGGCCGAGGTCACCGCGGTATGCGACCGCGTGGCGATCCTGCACGAGGGCACGCTGCGCCACGACGGACCGGTGCGCGCCGGCGACCATGCGGCCCTCGAACAAACCTTCTTCGCCATCGCGATGAACGGCGTGGCGCGCGCCGCATGAGCCACGCTTTCGCGAACACCCTCGCCGTGACCCGGCTGGAATGGCGCCGTCTGCTGGTACGCCCGCTGGCCTGGGTGCTGGCCGCACTGACCGTGGCCTGGCTGGCATGGAACTTCACCCTGATGCTGGGCGGCTTCCTGGCCAGCCAGGTGCAGCGCGCCGCACAGCCCGACGGCCCCGGCTTCGTCGACCTGGTCGGTGTGCCGCTCCTGGGCATGCTGGCCCAGCTGGCGTTCCTGGTGGTGCCGCTGCTCACCATGTCCACGCTCGCCGGCGAACGCCGCAACGACACCCTGCCGCTGCTGTTCGCCGCCGGCGTGCCGGCCTCGCGCATCGTGCTGGGCAAGTACCTGGCGGTGCTGGGCTGGCTGCTGTTGTGGCTGGCGCTGGCCTTGGCGATGCCGCTGGCGCTGGCACACGCCACCCACATCGACTGGGGCAAGCTGGCCGCCGCCACGCTGGGCCTGGCGCTGATGCTGGCCGCGCTGGCCGCGATCGGCGTGGCCTGTTCGAGCTTCGCCTCGCACCCGGCGCTGGCTGCCGCCGCCGCGCTGGTGATCGCGCTGGCGCTGTGGAGCGTGAACCTGGGCGCGCAGATGGCCGGCGTCAACGGCGGCGCGATCAACTGGCTGGCGATGAGCACGCACCTGCAGCCGCTGCTGCGCGGGCTGGTCTCGAGCGCCGACCTCGTCTGGTTCGCGCTGCTGATCGTGCTGGCGCTGGCGCTGGCCACGCGCCGGCTGGCGGCCGACAAGGAGCGCAACTGATGGGCGCTCCGTTCAGACGTCTGGACGGCTGGTTGTTCACCCTGCTTCTGGTGCTGGCAGCTGGCGCGACCGGCTACCTCAGCACGCGCCATGCGTACCAGGCCGACTGGACCGCCAACGGCCGCACCGGCCTGTCGGCGGAAAGCCGCGCGGTGCTGGCGAAACTCGACGGCCCGGTGGAGATCACCAGCTACGCCAACCCGCAGGGCGACCTGCGCCAGACCGTGGCCGGTTTCCTGCAGCGCTACCAGGCGGTGAAACCCGATCTCACGCTGCGCTTCGTCGACCCGCAGCTGGACCCGGCGAAGATGCGCGAGCTGGGCATCACCGTCGACGGCGCGTTGATCCTGCACTACCAGGGTCGCGAGCAACGGCTGGACGAACTGTCCGAGCGCAGCCTCACCAATGCGCTGGAACGCCTGCTGCGCGGCAGCGACCGCATCGTGGCCTTCGTCACCGGTGATGGCGAGCGTCGCGCCGACGGCCAGGCCAACGCCGACCTCGGCACCTTCATGGCACAGCTGGAAGCGCGCGGCATGCGCGCGGTGCCGCTGAACTTCGCGCAGGTGACGGCGGTGCCCGAGCACACCGACCTGGTGGTGCTGGCCAGCCCCAGCCTGGCCCTGCCGCCGGCGGCGGTGCAGGCGCTGGTCGGCTACGTGCAGAACGGCGGCAACCTGCTGTGGCTGAGCGAACCCGGCAACGACGACCTCGGCCTCGCCCCGCTGGCCGCCGCGCTCGGCGTGCGCGTGCTGCCGGGCGTGCTGGTCGACGGCGGCGGCGCCGCGCTGGGCCTGGGCGACCCGCGCCTGATTGCGCTGGGCAGCTACCCGGCGCACGCGATCACCCGCGGCTTCACCCTGACCACGCTGTTCCCGCAGGCCTCGGCGCTGGCCCGGGTGACGCAGGGCGACTGGGCGGCGGCACCGTTCCTGCGCTCCGGCGCGCAGAGCTGGACCGAGTTCCAGCCGATCGACAACGCCAGGCCCTCGGGCATCCGCTACGACGCCGACGCCGGCGAGCTGAAAGGGCCGCTGGATTTCGGCCTCGCGCTGAGCCGGCTGTCGCCCAGCCCGGACAAGAGCGAGCAGCGCGTGGTGGTGATCGGCGACGGCGACTTCCTCTCCAACACGTTCCTGGGCAACGGCGGCAACCGCGCGCTGGGCGAGCGCGTGTTCGACTGGCTGCTCGGCGACGACAAGCTGGTGGACCTGCCGCCGCGCGGCGCGCCGGACCGCGTGCTGCAGATCTCGCAGACCGAGCTGAACCTGCTCAGCCTCGGCTTCCTGGTCGCGCTGCCGTCGCTGTTGCTGCTGGCCGGCGGGCTGATCGCCTGGCGCCGGCGGCGGCGATGAAACGCGCCGCACGCCAGCGCCTGGTCCTGCTGCTCGCGGTGGCGGCGCTGCTCGTGCTGGCCTTCACGCAATGGCGGCGCGACGCCCGCGGCGAAGCCGGCGAGCTCACCGCGCTCGATCCCGCCACCGTGGATCGCATCGCGCTCACCCTGCCCGGGGCGCCCACCGAACACTACGAAAAGCGCGCCGGCCACTGGTGGCGCACCGACGGCACGCCCGCGCGCGCCAGCGACGCCCGCCTCGGTGACCTCGCCGGTACGGCCGCGGCCCCCGTGCTGGAATGGCGAGCGGCCAGCGACTTCGACCTGGCGAAGATCGGCCTCGCGCCGCCGCGCGCCGTGCTGCAACTGGACGGCCAGGCGCTGGAGTTCGGCGAAACCTCGGTCACCGGCCCGCAGCACTACGTGCGCGTGGGCGCACGCATCGCGCTGGTGCCTGCGCGCTACATGCCGCGCTCGCCGGCCATCGCCACCACCGAGCTGCACTGAGCGCCGTGCCCGAGCTGCCCGAAGTCGAAACCACCCGCCGCGGCATCGCGCCGCACCTGGTCGGCCGTCGCGTCACTGGCGTGCTGCTGCGCCGGCCCGACCTGCGCTGGCCGATCCCGCCACAGATCGTCGAGCTGCTGCCCGGCCAGCGCATCGACGCGGTGGAACGCCGCGCGAAATACCTGCTGCTGCACACGCAGGCCGGCAGTGCGCTGCTGCACCTGGGCATGAGCGGCGTGCTGCGCGTGCTGCCGCCGGACGCGCCGGTCGGCAAGCACGACCACGTCGACATCGCGCTGGAACGCACGAGCACGCAGGCGCCGCGCATCCTGCGCTTCACCGACCCGCGCCGCTTCGGCTGCCTGCTGTGGCAACCGCCCGGCACGACCCACGAGCTGCTGGCCAACCTCGGCCCGGAGCCGCTGACCGACGCGTTCGACGGCGACCTGCTGTGGCACCTCTCGCGTGGCCGCACGGCGGCGGTGAAGCTGTTCCTGATGGACAACGCGGTCGTCGTCGGCGTGGGCAACATCTACGCCAGCGAGGCGCTGTTCCGCGCCGGCATCGACCCGCGCCGCGCCGCCGGCAGCGTGTCGCGCGCACGCTACGCACGGCTCGCCGCCGAGGTGAAACACCTGCTGGCCTGGGCGATCGAACGCGGCGGCACCACCCTGCGCGACTTCCTCAACCCCGACGGCGCGCCCGGCTACTTCTTCCGCGAACTGATGGTCTACGGCCGCGCCGGCGAACCGTGCCGCGTCTGCGGCACGCCGATCCGGCAGGTCGTGCTGGGGCAGCGCTCGACGTTCTGGTGTTCGCACTGCCAGCGCTGAACCGGCCACTCATTCCGGCCAGCGGAACTCGATGTGGGTGTTGTTGAACTCGGGGTCGTCGAGGCTGCCGCCCGGTTGCGCCACCAGGCCGCCGGGGAGGCCGTCCACGTCGAGTGGCTGGCCGGCGTCGAAGCGTGCGCCCAGCGCGAGCAGCTCCACCAGCTTCTCGCACAGCACGCCGGCGCGGTCGAGGTCGCGTTCGGGCACGTGGCGCAGGCTGAGGTCGGGGCGGCCGAACTTGCGCATGCCGCGGGTGTGCACCCAGAAGCGGTCGCCCGCTTCCGCGCTGCTCAGGATCAGCACGTGGTGGCGCGGCGGCGCGCCGTCCTTGATCAGGTAGTGGCGACGCCAGTGCGCGGCGTCGAACAGGGTGAGGATCTGCGGGTCGAGGATCGCGGTGCCGCCCACGTCGAGCATGCCGGCCAGCACGCCCAGCGTGTCGCGCAGGTAGTCGAGGCTGGCGGCATCCCCGAGCACGCCGCGCACCACCAGCACTTCCGGCGCGATGCGCGCCTGCTCGTACGCCTCCGGCGTGTCTTCCTTGATCAGCCCGCCCAGCGCGCCGTTCAGCGGATAGCCTTCCCACTGGCGCAGCACGGCGTTCTGGAAGCGCTGGATCTCCACCCCCGCGGGCAGCCCGGGGCTGCCGTAGCGCGGCGAGGGGATGCGCAGCTCCGGCTCGAACTTGCCGAACACGTAGAACTGCAGCACGGCCTCCTCCGTGCCGGGCTGCCAGTACGGCCGCGGCCAGCTGGGGGCGGGTTTGGCGTCGCTCATGCGGATTTCCTGGATGGGTTCATTCGCGCTCGCCCAGCGGCAGCACGGCCTGCTGCAGCTCGATGCGGCCGCGGCCTTCGGTGATCTTCTTGAATTCGGCGCGGCTCACCGAGACATAGCGCTCGTTGCCGCCGATCTCAACCTGCGGGCCGTCGGTGACCGCGCGGCCGTGTTCGTCCACGCGCACCACCATGGTGGCCTTGCTGCCGGTATGGCAGATCGTCTTGATCTCCTGCAGCTCATCGGCCCAGGCCAGCAGGTAGCGGCTGCCCTCGAACAGTTCACCGCGGAAGTCGGTGCGCAGGCCGTAGGCCAGCACCGGGATGTGCAGCCGGTCGACCACATCGCTGGCCTGCCACACCTGCGCCTTGGCGAGGAACTGCGCCTCGTCGACGAACACGCAGTGCAGCGGCCCGCGCGCGGCGACGTCGGCCTCGACCAGCGCGTACAGGTCTTCGTCGGCGGCGAAGCGCCGCGCGTTCGCCTGCAGGCCGATGCGCGAGGCGACCACGCCCTCGCCGTAGCGGTCGTCCAGCGCCGGGGTGAGGATCAGCGTGCGCATGCCGCGCTCGTGGTAGTTGTACGCGCTCTGCAGCAGCGTGGTGGTCTTGCCGGCGTTCATCGCCGAGTAATAGAAGTAGAGCTTGGCCATGGCGCCGCCGTGAAATCCGAAGCGCCCATGGTAGCGCGGCGAGAGGGCCTGCCTCCGCCGCGCGCGATTCAGGCCGCCGCCGCGAGGCGCGCGCGCTGCAGCGCCTGCTCCAGGTCGGCCCACAGGTCGTCGGCGTGCTCGACGCCCACCGAAAGCCGCAGCAGGCCGGGCGTGATGCCGCAGCGCTGGCGGGTGGCTTCGTCGAGCACGCGATGGGTGAGCCCGGCCGGGTGCTGGATCAAGGTGTCGACCGAACCCAGGCTCACCGCCGGGGTGGCCAGGCGCACCGCCGCCATCACCGCCGCCGCCGCGGCATGGCCGCCGTGCAGCTCGAACGCCATCAGGCTGCCCGGCCCGCGCATCTGGGTGCCCACCAGCGCGGCGTTGGCCACCGTGCCCAGCCCGGGATAGCAGACCTTCGCCACCGCCGGATGCGCCGCCAGCCGCTCGGCGAGGCGCTGCGCGTTCTCCTGCGCCTTCAGCACGCGCAGGCCGAGCGTGGGCAGGCCGCGATGCAGCAGATAGGCGCCCAGCGGATGCAGCAGGCCGCCGGTGGCGGCGCGCACGTGGCGCAGCGCGCTGGCCCACTCGGCATCGCAGGCGATCACCCCGGCGATCACGTCGCCGTGGCCGCCGAGGAACTTGGTGGCGCTGTGCAACACCAGTTTCGCGCCGCATTCCAGCGGCTTTTGCAGCACCGGCGTGGCGAAGGTGGAGTCCACCATCACCGGCACGCTGCCGGCGGCGCGCGCCACGGCGGCGATGTCGACCAGATCCAGCGTGGGGTTGGCCGGCGTCTCGACGATCACCAGCGCGGTGTCCGCGTCGACCGCCGCGGCGAGGCCCTCGACCGTGGTCCAGCGCACTGGAATTCCGAGCAGGCCCGAGTCCAGCAGGTGGTCGTTGGTACCGTAGATCGGGCGCACCGCCAGCACGTGCTTGCCGCGCTGCTTCGCTGCCAGCAGGCAGGCGCTCATCGCCGCCATGCCGGAGCCGAAGGCCACCGCGTCGCTGCTGCCTTCCAGTTGCGCCAGTGCCTGCTCGAAGCGCGCCACGGTGGGGTTGAACAGGCGTGCGTAGATCGGGTTGGCCGCGCTGGCGGCACCGCCCACCAGCGCATCGAAGCTCGCCGTGCCTTCGGCGAGGTCGCGCACCGGATAGGTGGTGGACAGGTCCAGCGGCGGCGCGTGCACGCCCAGCTCGGCAAAGTCCTCGCGCCCGGCATGTACCGCCAGGGTGTCCTGATGCAGCTCGCCGAGGTTTTGCATGTTCCGCTCCCGTGGGTTCGTGATAATCACCGGAGACTAGAACTTCGCCCGCCCATCAAGGCATGCTGCCGAACAATATTTCGAAAAGTACCCGGATCATGCACCTGGACCGAACCGACTTCGCCATCCTGCGCGAGTTGCGGAAGAACGCGCGGCTGCCGAACAAGACCCTGGCCGAACGCATCGGCGTGGCGCCCTCCACCGCGCTGGAGCGCGTGCGGCGGCTGCGCGAGGGCGGCGCGATCCAGGGCTTCCACGCGGAGGTCCAGCCGCGCGCGGTGGGCATCGGCCTGCAGGCGATGATCAGCGTGCGCCTGGCCCGCCACGCGCGCGGCGACGTCGACGCCTTCCACGCCTACCTGCTGACCCTGCGCGAAGTGCTCAGCTTCTACCACGTGGCCGGCGCCAACGATTACCTGGTGCACGTGGCGGTGCGCGACAGCGACCACCTGCGCGACTTCGCGCTGGACGCGTTCACCACCCGCTCCGAAGTGGCGCACATCGAGACCAGCCTGATCTTCAACTTCTACCGCAACGCCGACCTGCCGATCTACCGGGACGGCGCGCAGGCCGAATGAGGCCGACCGCGGCGCCCGGCCCGCCGCAGCCTGCGGATCCGCGCCAGCGCGGCGGCGACGCCATCCGCATCCGGCCGGACCGGACCGCTCTGCTACCATCGGCCGCCGCCTCACGTCCCGCCGCGCTCCATGCTCAATCCGCAACAATTGGCCGCCGTCGAACACTGCGATACCCCGCTGCTGGTGCTGGCGGGCGCCGGTTCCGGCAAGACCAGCGTGATCACGCAGAAGATCGCCTACCTGATCCAGCGGCGGAAGCTGGCGGCGTCGAAGATCGCCGCGATCACCTTCACCAACAAGGCCGCGCGCGAGATGCGCGAGCGCGTGGGCAAGCTGGTCTCGGGCGAGGACGCCGCCGCGCTCACCGTGAGCACGTTCCACGCGTTGGGGCTGAAGTTCCTGCAGATCGAGCACGCGCGCGCCGGCCTGCGCCGCGGCTTCTCGGTGCTGGACGCGGACGACAGCGGCGGCATCGTCAAGGAGCTGGCGCCGAAAGGGATCAAGAACGACGTGCTGTTTGGCCTGCGCAACCTGCTCAGCCGCGCGAAGAACGGCGGACTCTCGCCGGAGGAGGCGCTGGCCGCCGCGCGCAGCCCGCGCGAACTCGAAGCGGCGACGATCTACGACCTGTACCAGCAGCGCCTGGCCGCGTTCAACGCGGTGGATTTCGACGACCTGATCCGGCTGCCGCTGCGCATCCTGGAGTCGGACGACGAATGCCGCGCCGCCTGGCGCGAGCGCCTGCGCTACCTGCTGGTGGACGAGTACCAGGACACCAACGACGCGCAGTACCGCCTGCTCAAATGCCTGGCCGGCGAACGCGGCCACATCACCTGCGTGGGCGACGACGACCAGTCGATCTACGCCTGGCGCGGCGCCAACCCGGAGAACATCGACCAGCTCGGCCGCGACTGGCCGAACCTGCGCGTGATCAAGCTGGAGCAGAACTACCGCTGCGGCAAGCGCATCCTGCGCGCGGCCAACGCGCTGATCGCGCACAACCCGCACAGCCACGAGAAGAAGCTGTGGAGCGAGCATCCGGAAGGCGCACCGATCCGCGTGCTCGAATGCAAGGAGGCCGAGCACGAGGCCGAGAAGATCGCCTCGATCGCCACCACGCTGGCCGAGAAACACAAGGCGCGCTGGGACGACATGGCGATCCTGTACCGCGGCAACTTCCAGGCGCGGCCGCTGGAGAAGGCGCTGCGCCTGGCGCGCATTCCGTACCACCTCACCGGCGCCTTGAGCTTCCTCGACCGCGCCGAGGTGAAGGACGTGCTGTGCTACCTGCGCCTGCTGACCAACCCCAGCGACGATGCCGCGTTCCTGCGCGTGGTCAACGTGCCGAAGCGCGAGATCGGCGCGACCACGCTGGAGAAGCTGGGCCAGATCGCGCAGTCGCGCCACTCGTCCCTGCTCGACGCCACCCGCAGCGACGGCGTGCTGCGCCAGCTCACCCCGCGCCCGGCGGCGGCGCTGGCGTCATTCGCCAATCTGCTGGACGAACTGCGCAGCGCCTCGCTGCATGAAAGCGCCGCCGACCTGGTCGAGCGCATCCTGAAACGCACCGGCTACGCCGCACAGATCGCCGCCGCCACGCCCGACGCCGGCGTGCGCGAGCGCAAGCTGGGCAACCTGCGCGAGCTGGCCGACTGGTTCCGCGCGATGCAGAAAGGCAACAGTGCCGGCGACCTCGCCGCGCAGCTGGCCCTGCTCAGCCACGCCGACCGCGACGAACCGGGCAATGCCGTGCGCATGATGACCCTGCACGCGGCCAAGGGCCTGGAGTTCCGTTTCGTCTTCATCGTCGGTTGCGAGGATGGCACGCTGCCGCACGAGGGCGCGCTGGACGAAGGCCGCATCGACGAGGAACGCCGACTGATGTACGTCGGCATCACCCGCGCCAAGGAACTGCTCACGCTGTCGTGGTGCGCGCAGACCAAGCGCTACGGCGAGATCCACCGCAACCAGCCCAGCCGTTTCCTGCACGAGCTGCCGCAGGCCGACCTGCACTGGCAGGGCAAGGACCCGGAAGCGGACAAGGAAGTGACCCGCGAAACCGCCGAGTCGCACATGGCACGGATCAAGGCGATGCTGGCGGGCGGTTGAGCCTTTCGCCCCGTTGCGGTCGGTTCCGGCGACATGCCAACCGTTTTCCATGCCATGCCCTGGCGAGCGCAGCGCCCATGCAGCCGACAAGCATCAGGCCGACGCGCTCATCCGCCCCAGAAGGCCGGCGACGGCGGCAACAGGAAGCCTCCCTGCAGACTCACGCCATCGGGATAGTCGTGCTGCAGCCAGAGCGGGCCGTCCAGGTCTATGAACTCCGCTTCGCGCGCGATCTCCAGTGCTGGCGTGATGCCGAGCGAGGAACACACCACGCGTCCAGCGCATTGCGTGCGGCCCCCGGCGGCAGCCGCGCCTGCAGTTCGTCGCGCCCCATGCCGGCGACGAGTTCGCCGCGCAGCGCTTCCATTTCGTCGAGCACCGACGCCACCGACTCGCCGTAGCGGCCGTACGGAACGGACTCGCCGCGCCCGACCCGGTCGCCCTGGCGCAGTTCGACCGTCACCACGTCGGCGGCGTACTTGACCCCACGGGCAATGTGGAAAGGCGCCACCAGCGGGTAGCTGTGCCGGGTGATGCTCAGTTCGCGAAGCATGCAAACAGGTGGTCCACGATCGCTTCGACGCCCATGGTCACCGGGTCCTGGCAGGGCAGCTCGAGCAGCTCGCCGACCCGCTGGCAGGCCGCCAGTGCTTCCGGCGCCGACATGCCGGAGGTATTCAGCGCGACGCCGACCGCCCGGACGGTGGGATTGGTCAGGCGCGCGGCGGCGAGGTTCGCCTCCAGGCAGGACCTCAGCTCGGGAATCGGGTAACCCGGCAGGCCGCGCATGTGGCGCCGGGTAGGCTCGTGGCACAACACCAGCGCGTCGGGCTGCGCGCCGTGCAGCAGGCCCAGCGACACGCCGGCGTAGGAAGGATGGAACAGCGAGCCCTGGCCCTCGATCAGGTCCCAGCCGCCGTCGTCGCGGGCTGGGGAAATCCATTCGACGGCGCCCGAGATGAAATCGGCGACCACCGCATCGACCGGCACGCCGGCGCCGGCGACGAAGATGCCGGTCTGGCCGGTGGCGCGAAAATCCGCCGCGCAACCGCGCCGGCGCATGGCGCGCTCCAGCGCGAGCGTGGTGTACATCTTGCCGACCGAGCAGTCCGTGCCCACCGTCAGCAGCCGCCGGCCGGCGCGCGCGCGGCCGTTGCCGACCGGAATGCCGGGCGCGGGGTCGCGCGCATCGAACAGCACGCGGCCGTTGCGCCGGGCGGCGGCCACGATGTCCGGGTTCTCGCGCAGCTTCTGGTGCAGGCCGGCGACCACGTTGAGGCCGGCGTCGAGCGCTGCGATAGCGTCGGCGACGATCTCCGGCGCCATCACGCCACCGGCGTTCGCCGTGCCGATCAGCATGGTGTTCGCGCCCTTGGCCCTGGCTTCGGCCATGCCCATGTCGGGCAGGCCGAGCGTCGGCTTGCAGTCGGGATGCCGGTGCTGGCCGATACACCATTCCGGCCGCCAGTAGGCCACACCCCTGGCCGTCTTGATGGCCAGTTCGTCGGCCGGGTTGCCCAGGTACAGCAGGTAGGGCGGGCTCCACTGGCCGGGCAGCGCCGTATCACCATGCTTGGACATGAAAGGTCTACTCCACGCGGCGGCTGCCGCCGGTCAGATGAAAAGTTGCTGCGGCTGCCGTCGTGCGGAGAGGGAGGGGGCGGCGATGGCCGGGCGCCAGCCGTGCCGTGCGATGCCGGCCGTGGCCGGCACGCGGCTCAATGCATGGCTTCCACCTTGCCCAGGCCATCGGGATTGCGCGGGTCGCTGGCGGCGGTCTTGACGTTGGTGACCTTGTCCCAGACCACCACGTTCATGTTGCCCCACGACTCCCTGTCATTGATCTCGTAGCCCATCGCCTTCAATTTCGCCAGCACGTCGGCGGGGATGTCGCTGCCCTTTTCGATGTCGACGCGGTCGGGCAGGAACTGGTGATGGATGCGTTTCTGCGCGGTGATCTGGCCCGCGTCCTTGCCATCGATGAAGGCGAGGATCGCGCCGAACACCTGGGTGATGATGGTCGAGCCGCCGGGCGAGCCGATCACTGCCAGGCGATCCTTGCCGATGACGAAGCTGGGCGTCATCGACGACAGCATGCGCTTGCCGCCGACCGGCGCGTTGGCGGAGCCGCCGATCAGCCCGAACGCGTTGGGCTGGCCGGAGACCAGGGCGAAGTCGTCCATCTCGTTGTTGAGCAGGATGCCGGTCCTGCCCGCGACGAAGCTGGAGCCCAGGGTGGTGTTCACCGTGGCGGTCATCGAGACCATGTTGCCGTCCTTGTCGATGACCGAGTAGTGCGTGGTGTGCATGCCGGGGGCCTTGGCCTGCACCGACGGCAGCCAGGCGGACTTGGTCGCCTGATCCGGCAGGATGCTCTGGCGCAGGCCATCGGCGTAGTACGGCGAGAGCAGCATGTCCAGCGGCATCTTCACGAAATCGGGGTCGCCGAGGTATTCGTTGTGGTCGCGGAACGCGCGGCGCATCGCCTCCACCAGGTAATGGATGCGATGGGCCTCGTCCATGCTCTTGAGGTCGAGCGGCGCGAGAATGTTGAGCATCTCGGCGACGGCCACGCCGCCGGAAGACGGCGGCGGCGCGGTGATCACCTTGTAGCCGGCGTAGTCGAGCACGATCGGCTGGCGCTCTTTCGCGCGGTAGGCGGCGAGGTCGGCCAGGGTCCAGGTGCCGCCGGCAGCGCGCACCGACTTCACCAGTTCCTTCGCCACCGCGCCCTTGTAGAAACCGTCCGCGCCCTTTTCGGCCAGCGCCTTCAGCGTGCGCGCCTGGTCCGGGTCACGGAAGAGGTCGCCGGCCTGCGGGGCCTTGCCGCCGGGGAAGAACTTGGCTGCAGAGGCCGGATAGCGGCGCAGCACGTCAGCCTTGTGCTCGATCGAACGCAGCAGCGCGCCGCTGGGACGGAAGCCCTGCTCGGCCAGCCGGATTGCCGGGCGCAGCGACTCCGCGAGCGGCAACTTGCCGTACTTGCCGGCCATGTAGGCCAGGCCGGCCGGCATGCCGGGGATGCCGGCGGCGAGCGGGCCGTTGAGCGAGGTGTCGCGGTTGGGTGTGCCGTCCGCCTTCAGGTAGTCCTTCTCGCTGACTGCCTGCGGCGCCATCTCGCGCGCGTCGATGAAGGTGTTCTTGCCGGTGGCCGCGTCGTGGATCACGGCGAGGAAGCCACCGCCCATGCCCGAACCCTCCGGCTGCACCACCGACAGCGCCGTGCCCACCGCGATCGCCGCGTCCACCGCATTGCCGCCGCGGGAGAGCACTTCGAAGCCGGCTTCGGTGGCCAGCGCGTTGGCGCTGGCGATCGCGGCGGTCTTCGTCGCCGCCGTATCCTGTGCCTGGGCCAGCACGCCGAAGCTGCCGATCACCAGCGCCAGCAAGGTGCGGCGCCAGCGCGGCGCGCCAGACGCCGGCAGTCGGCGGGCGGTTTCGGCGCCGTCGTGCGGCGTGTTTCGTGCGGTCATTCGTTCACCCTCTGCGGTTCGGTTCAAACATGGTCACGAGCAGTCGTGCGCCACCCATGAAAAGACCATGGCATGGCGCGACAGACAGTGGCGGCGCGCGATCCGGCGCACGCCACGGCCGGCGAAGACCGCGTGGGGAGCGCGGCCTTCGCCGGCCGGCCAACACACTCACCAGCGGTACTGCACCTTGCCGTACACGAACGCCCCCATGAAGCCGAACGGTGAGCTGGACGAGTAGGGGAAGGCGCCGTTCTGGTCGTCCGTCTGCGGCACTTTCTTCGGATAGGTATTGAGCACGTTGTCGCTGCCCAAGGTGAAGGTCCACCGATCGCGGCTGTAGCTCGCCGCCACGTCGAGCAGCCACTTGTGCGGGTAGACGATGTCGTTGAGGTAACTGGTCGAGCCGTAGGTGGTGATGCGGCCGTAGCGGGTCAGCGTGCCGTTGAAGGTCCAGGGGCCGACACTGTAGGTCTCGTCGAGGATCAGCTTGCTGCGCGGTGCGGTGTCGGCCAGCAGGCCCTTGATCGCGCTGCGGTTGAGGCGCTGGAAGATCACGCCCAGCGAGTCGAGCACGGCCGGGTTCGGCTTGACGTCGGTGACCTTGTTCTTGTGGTAGCCGTAGCTGAGCGTGGAAAGCAGGTTGCCACTGGCGCCGACATCGTTGCGGTAGCTGGCCACCACGTCGGCGCCCTGGGTGCGCACGGTGCCGGCGTTGGTGAAGTAGGACAGGCCGCTGTATTGCAGGTTGGTGATGCCGTTGGCGGCCAGGTAGCTGATGACGGCCGGCGTCGACAGCGAGATCGAACTGGACAGCGCGATGCGGTTGTTGACGGTGATCTGGTAGGCGTCGAACGACAGGTTGAGGTCGTTGGTGGGGTTCCACACCACGCCCGCGGTGAAGTTGCGCGACTTCTCCGCCTTCAGCGGCTCGCTGCCGAGCAGCCGCGCCAGCGGGTTGTCCACCGGCACCAGTCCGCGCAGGTAGATGCCCGGCGGCAGGCCCAGCGAATTGCCGACACCGAAGGAGGCCGAGGTGGTTTCCGAGTAGTGCTGCTGGCCCAGGCCTGGCGCGCGGAAGCCGGTCGAGGCGCTGCCGCGCAGGGCGAACGAGTCGGTGAAGTCGAAGCGGCCGGACAAGGCGGCCGAGGTGGTGGCGCCGAAGTCCGAATAGTCCTCGTGGCGCAAGGCGGCGGAAAAGCCGAAGCGCTCGGTCAGGTTGCCTTCCAGCTGCAGGTACTCGGCCACGTCGTGCCGCGCCACCGAGATGGCGTCCTGCGGGCCCCAGCCGGCAAAGCCCTGCGCGCCGCCGCGCACGCCGGAGTTGCCCACGTAGTACGAACCGAGGTCGCCCGCCTCCACGTCGTAGCTCTGCCGCAGCCACTGCGTGCCGAACGACAGCGTCAGCGGATTGGCCAGCCAGCCGAAGGAGACGTCCTTGGAGATGTCGATGTCGAAGGTCTGCTGCTTGGCGGTCAGGATGCCGTCGTGGAAGCTGGTCGGGCTGCTGCCGAAATCGTTGAGCATGGCGTAGTTGACGGTATTGCGCGTGCTGTAGGAGACGCGGTTGCCGCCGTAGTTGCCGCTGACGTCCCAGCGCCAGCCGTTCCAGTTGCCGCGCAGGCCGACGACCAGCGAGGTGTCGGTCGAATCGCCGTGCTCGCGCGGCAGGAAGCCGTCCGGGTAGACCAGCCCGATCAGCGGGTTGTTCGGGTAAGGCGTGTTGCTGCCGTAGCGGTAGAAGCCGCGCGGCTCGCCGATGCGGCGCCCCCAGTGGCCAAACGCGTAGAGCTGCGCGTCGGGGCTGATGTCGTATTGCGTGTTGAGGAACAGGTTCTTGTTCTTGAACGACACGGTGCCGAAGTGGAACTTCACGCCGAGATGGGCCAGGCCCGGGCGACGGTCGACGCCAGCGCGGTTGCTCGGGCTCTGGTTGCTGTTTTCCGCGGTGATGCGCAGCCAGCCGCTGTCGCCGCCCAGCGGAACGCCGAAGTTCGCCGCACCCTGCCACTGCCGGCCGTCGCCGGCGGAGAACTGGCCGCCGCTGAGCTGCACGTCGCCGCCCTTGGCGCCCTTTTTCAGGATGATGTTGATCACGCCGGAAAGCGCGTCGGAACCGTACTGTGCGGAAGCACCGTCGCGCAGCACTTCGATGTGGTCGATCGCCGACATCGGGATCGTGTTGAGGTCGATGCCCTGCGAACCCTGGCCGATCTGGCCCAGGCTCAGCACCAGCGCGCCCGGATGCCAGCGCTTGCCGTTCACCAGCACCAGCACCTGGTCGGGCGACAGGCCGCGCAGCTCGAACGGACGCTGGAACGCGAAGGTGTCCGACGCGGGCGCGAACGGGAAGTTCAGCGAGGGGATCGCGCGCTCGAGCGCCTGGGTGAGATCGATCGTGCCGGTCTGCCTCAGCACGTCGGCAGAGATCACGTCGATCGGGGTCAGCGACGAGCTTTCCGTGCGGTTGCCTGCACGCGTACCGGTCACTACCACCGGGCCCAGGTTCTTCGCCCTGGCCTGGGCCTCCGTCGAGGTCTGGGCCGTTGCGTCGGCCGATGCCGCGGGCGGGTTCGCCTCCTGCGCTGCCGCCGTATGAGCGAGTGCAAGCAATACCGCAGCCGCCAGCAAGGTCGGCGCGATCCGACCGGAACGCTTGTTCATGAATGCTCCCCCAAGTTTTTTTGGCGCCATGTGACCGCCGCCGGCCAAAGCCATCACATGGCTTTGCCCATCGACGGATATGCCTTTGTGGATGGCCCTGCAGGCCGTTCCGGCTGCGAGCCCGATCGCGTGGGTGGCCGCAACGCCGCCTTGCACATGAAGCCGGCGACTGCAGCCGGCCTCCCCGGCCGGCCCTGCAGTTCGTCGTGGCGTGTTCCGGTCGGACATGCGTCACCCTTCCCCAGCACGAAGCCGAGCATAGTCACAGGCAAGCGAAAGCCACCAATGAAAAGACCGGCACTTTGCATAACTGGAGGTTGTGGACGTTCCCGCCCCGGACGGGCGAGCGGGTGCGGCGGCTTCAGCACGGCGACAGCACGCGCTGCCCCAGCTTTCGCACCAGGCCCAGGAAATGCTTCTGCACCGGGTTCAGCGGGCTGTCCTGCCGGTACAGCGCATACAGCACGACATCGAGCTGCGGCTTCAGCGGACGCGTCTGCACGACCTCCCCGCCGCCACGCGACGCGGTGAAGGGATCGACCAGCGCCAGTCCCTCGCCCTGTGCGACGAGCGAATACGCCAGCTGGTAGGTCTGCACCCAGATCGAGGTGCGCGGCGCCGGATCGACCTGGGCCAGGTGGTTCTGCAGCATGCGGCCCAGCGCATCCTGCATGGCGATGCCGATCATCGGCTGGCCGGCCAGCGCGGTGACCGGCAACGGCTGCGCCAGCTCCGCCGGCGACCACCAGCCGGGCGGGGCGATGACCATGACCTGCCCGCGGCACAGGGACTCCTGGCGCAGACCCTGGTGGCTGGCGTCCTGCAAGGTGAGGCCAATGTCGGTTTCGTGCAGCATCAGCGACTCGCACATTTCCGCCGAGTGCCGGGTGAACAGTTCAGCGGTCGTGCCGGGAAACGCCTTGCGCAGCTGCGTGGTCGCATCGGGTACCAGCGCCTGCGCCAGGGTCGGCGTGCAGGTCACGCGCAAGGGGTAGCTTTCCGGGCGGGCGATGTTCGCGGTGAGACGCTGCAGGTCGTGCAGCTCCTGGGCGATCTTCTCGACGCGGTGGCGCAACAGCAGCGCTTGCTGGGTCGGCTGCAGACGCCCGCGCACGCGACTGAACAAGGCGAAGCCGAGCTGCTGTTCGGCGTGCTGCAGCGCCTTGCTGGCGGCCGGCTGCGAAATGTTCAGCAGGTCCGCCGCGCCGGTCAGGCTGCCGGTGGTCAGCACGGCATGGAACAGTTCGATATGGCGCAGACGCATGTCGGGCTTTCGTCCCCCCACGCCATGACGGCGATGATGCCCGAGTGCAGCATAGGCGCCGCGGCGAAGCAAGCCGCTGCCGTGGACCCCGCACGCGGACCTACAGCAGCCGCTCGGCTTCCAGCTCGCTCTTCAGGTAGGCGTAGTAGATCGGCGCGGCGATCACGCCGGACAGGCCGAACGCGGCTTCCATCAGCAGCATGGCCACCAGCAACTCCCAGGCGCGGGCGCGGATCTGCGTACCCACGATGCGCGCGTTGAGGAAGTACTCCAGCTTGTGGATCAGGATCAGGAACGCCAGCGCGGCGATGCCCACGCCCAGCGAGACCGACAACCCGGCCACGGTGATCGCGGTGTTGGAGATCAGGTTGCCGATCACCGGCAGCAGGCCGACCACGAAGGTCACCACCACCAGGGTCTTGGCAAGCGGCACGTGGATACCCATCAGCGGCAGCACGCCGAGCAGGAAGATCGCGGTGAACAGGGTGTTGATCAGCGAGATCTTGATCTGCGCGAACACGATGTTGTGGAACGCCTCGGCCAGGCGCTGGCAGCGCAGGCTCAGCGCCGCCGCCAGCGGCCCCATCTGGTGCGCCGGGCGAGTACGGCTGAGCGCCACGATCGCGCCCAGCACCAGGCCGATGATGATGTGCACGAACACCCGCACCGCGCCCTTGCCGGCCAGCTGCAGGGCGGCTGCATGCCTGCGCGCCAGCTCGATCGCGCCCATGCGCAGGTCGTCGACGCTGTCCGGCAGGTTGTTCACCAGGATCGGCGGCAACTGCTGGCGCGCCTTCTCCACCAGCGGCATCAGCTGCTGCTGCCACAGCAACTGCGGGTTGCCGATCTCGCTGTGGAACAGGCTGATCGCGCCGAGGATCAGCAGGATCAGCAGGCCGACCACCACCGCGCCCAGCACGGCCACCACCACTACCCGCGCGCGATCGCCGGAAATGCGCCGGCCCAGCAGCGGGGCCATCGCCTGCACCAGCTCGAACACCAGCAGGCCGGCCAGCAGCGCCGGCAACAGGTGGATCTCGACAACCAGCAGCAGGGCCGCGGCCGCCAGCAGGTAGCTCGCGTAGCGGACGGCCGTCGAAGGCGGGCGCAGGACGGGCAAGGGGGAATCCATGCGGAACGAAACCGTGGGGAGCAGGAGCGCCAGTCTGTCAGCAGCCCGCCGTGGCTGCCAGCCCTGCCATGGGGCTGTCGTAAACTGCGTTCATTGTTTCGCTTCGCCGATTTTCCAAGGAACGTCTTCATGCAGCTTCGTCTTTCCGCGTCCCTGCTCGCGCTCGCCCTGCTGGCCGGCTGCGCCAGCTCGCCCCGCCAACCCGTCGCAGCGACGCCCGCCGCACCGGCGACGACGGTCGCCGTCGCCGCCAACGACAACCTGAATGCCGTGGCCTGGAGCCAGGCCGCGATCGAGCACGACCTGATCTACCTGCAGACCTACCGCGACGCCCAGGCGCGTCTGCTGGCCGCACTGCACGACCCGCACTGGGACGCGCTGGGCAAGGGCGACCGCACCACCCCGCTCAAGGGCCTGAAGCCGGCGGTGATCCTGGACATCGACGAGACCGTACTGGACAACTCGCCGTTCGCCGCGCGCATGGTGCAAGGCAACCGCGAATACAACGAGGCCGAGTGGGCCGCCTGGTGCCGGGAGGAAAGCGCCCGCGCGCTGCCCGGCGCGGTCGAGTTCACCCGCTTCGCCGCGCAGCACGGCGTCGAGGTGATCTACATTTCCAACCGCGCCAGGGACCTGGACCAAGCCACCCTGGCGAACCTGCGCAAGGCCGGGTTCCCGGTCAGCGGCCCGCAATCGTTCCTCGGCCTCGGCACCGTGGTCGAGGGCTGCGAGCAGGCCGGCAGCGAGAAGGGTTGCCGCCGCCAGCTGGTCGCGCAGCATTACCGCGTGCTGATGCAGTTCGGCGACCAGATCGGCGATTTCGTCGACGTCCTCGCCAACACCGCCGCCGGTCGCCGCCAGGCCGTCGCCGACTATCTGCCGTGGATCGGCACCCGCTGGTTCGTGTTGCCCAACCCCACCTACGGTTCATGGGAGCCCGCCCTGTTCGACAATGACTGGGGCGCTTCGCCCGAACAGCGGCGGCGACTGAAGATTGAGGCACTTCGCCGTCAATAAGAACATCAAAAACATTAAGTTATGAAGTAATACAAAAGTATTGCCTTAGCTTTAACGGACAAGTAATATCCCGTCTGCCAACCCTGCTGACCAAGACTTTTGCAGGCAAGGCCATTTCCCTTCCGGCACTGCCGGATTTCCCCGCGAGGCCAACGCCCGCGGGGTTTTCTTTTGGCATCGCGAAAACTTGCGCACCGCCCTTGTTTCGCTGCCGCCGCGCCCCTTACCCTGCGTGTTCACCCTGCCCCGTGGCGCCTTCCTCGCCACCGCCCACCGCGAGAGTCCGCCCGATGCGCCTGCCTTCCCTTCGCCACGCGATGCTGCTGTTTGCGGCGCTGCTGCTGGGCGCCTGCCACGACAAGGACCAGGCGGCGCAGGCGGGCGGCGGCACGCCGGAGGCGGCGGTGCAGGCCTCGATCGACCTGCTCAAGGCTGGCGATGTCGACGGCCTGTGGAAGCACGTGCTGCCGCCGGCCGATTACGCCAACATGCGCGCCGATTGGCGCCTGCAGCAACGGGACCTGCCGCCGCCCGCGGCCAGGGACCGCGCCCGTTTCGACGAGGCAATGCGGAAACTCACCGAACCGGACGCGGAGAACCGGTTGTACGCCGAACTGCAGCCGAAGCTGGCCGCGATGGAGCAGCAGTACGCAGATCAGTTGCCGGTACTGATCAGCGTAGGCGATGCGATGCTGAAAAGCGTCGTCGCGCAGAGCCGGACCCTCAGCGAAGCGCAGAAGGCCCAGGCCGGCAACGTGCTCGACGTGCTGCAGCCGTGGGCGCAGCAGACGCCGTGGTTCGACCGGGCCAGGGCGAAGCAGGCAGTCGGCGTGGCCGTGGCGACGGCGCGCCAGCTGGACCTGAAGGACCCCGACCAGCTGCGCGCGATGGATTTCGACGCCGCCATGGGCAAGTACGCCGTTGCCTGGGGCGGCCTCAAGCAGTTGCTGGCGATCTACGGCCTGTCGGTGGACGACACGCTGGACTCGGTCCGGCTCACCCCGCTCTCCAACCGCGATGGCCATGCCGTGGTGAGGATCGACTACACCCTGCTCGGCAAGCCGCTGTCGACCGAATCGACACTGGTGCAGGAAAACGGCCGCTGGTACAGCGAAGACCTGCTGCAGAACGCGCGCCAGTCGCACCGGCAGCTGCAGCAGCAGGCCGCCGCGGCCGGTGCCGCCGACACCGTTACGAAAGACTGAACGACGCAGCCGTTAGAATAAGCGGATGCAAATGACTACCGTCGCGGACTCCCCCGCCCGTCCACGCGCCCCCTGGTGGTTCAACCTGGCCGGCCAGCTGCTGCAGCCGTGGGTGCGCATCCGCCGCGATCCGGCCGAGCCCGCCTCCCTGCTGCGCGCCGGCGTGCCGGTCTGCTACGTGATCGAGCGCGATGGCTTCTCCGACGCGCTGATCCTGCAGCGCGCCTGCCGCGAGGCCGGCCTGCCCAACCCGATGCAGCCGCTGGCCGGCACCCGCCGGCGCCGCTCGGTGTTCGCGCTGGCCCGGCGCGACGGCAGCCTGCTCGGCCGCAACCGCAAGCGCAACCCGAACGAGCCGCTGCGGCAGCTGGTGCACTCGCTGGAAGGCATGCCCGAGCGCGACATCCAGATCGTGCCGGTGTCGATCTACGTCGGCCGCGCGCCCAGCCGCGACAGCGGCTGGTTCCGCGTGCTGTTCTCGGAAAACTGGGTGATGGTGGGCCGCTTCCGCCGGATGCTCGCGCTGCTGCTGAACGGGCGCGACACGGTGGTGCATTTCTCCGCACCGGTGTCGCTGCGCCAGACACTGGACGAATCCGGCGGGATCACCCCGGAGCGCTTCTCGCGCAAGGTCGCGCGGGTGCTGCGCACGCACTTCCATCGCATCCGCGCCGCGGTGATCGGGCCGGACCTGTCGCATCGGCGCACGGTGGTCGACGCGGTGCTGAACGCCGAGCCGGTGCGCGCCGCGATCGCCGCCAGCGCCGCCAAGGAAAAGACCAGCTACGCCAAGGCCTGGCGCAAGGCGCACAAGCTGGTGCTGGAGATCGCCGCCGACTACTCGCATCCGGTGGTGCGCTCGGCCTCGTTCCTGCTCGGCAACTTCTGGAACAAGCTGTACGACGGCATCTCGATGCACCACTTCGACAAGGCCCGAGCCGCCGCGCCCGGCCACGAGGTGATCTACGTGCCCTGCCACCGCAGCCACGCCGACTACCTGCTGATGAGCTACCAGCTGCACGTGTCCGGCGTGGTGGTGCCGCACATCGCCGCCGGAGTGAACCTCAACCTGCCGGTGATCGGGCCGATCCTGCGCCGCGGCGGCGCGTTCTTCCTGCGCCGCAGCTTCAAGGGCAACGCACTGTACTCGGTGATCTTCAACGAATACGTGGCGCAGCTGATCGACCGCGGCGTGCCGATGGAGTACTTCATCGAGGGCGGCCGCTCGCGCACCGGCCGCCTGCTGGCGCCGCGCGCCGGCATGCTGGCAATGACCATCCGCGCGTTCCTGCGCGCGCCGCGCCGGCCGGTGCTGTTCCAGCCGGTGTACATCGGCTACGAGAAGCTGATGGAGGGCAAGAGCTACATCGGCGAACTTTCCGGCCAGCCGAAGGAGAAGGAATCGCTGCTCGGCCTGCTGCGCGGCCTGAAGGTACTGCGCGAACGCTACGGCCACGTGGCGCTGAACTTCGGCGAGCCGATCGAGCTGACCCCGCTGCTGGACGCGGCCAGCAATGACTGGCGCGCCGCCGGCACCGACCCCGAGACGAAGCCGGAATGGCTCGGGGCGGTCACCGACCGCCTCGCCGAACAGATCCAGGTCAACATCAACCGCGCCGCCGACGTCAACCCGATCAACCTGCTGGCGCTGGCCCTGCTGGCCACACCGAAGCACGCGATGGCCGAGAGCGACCTGCTGACCCAGCTCGAGCTGGGCAAGGCGCTGCTGGAGGAGCTGCCGTATTCGGATCGGATCACGCTGACCCCGATGAACCCGACCGCGATCGTCGCCTACGGCGAGCAGATGGGCTGGATCCAGCGCGTGCGGCACCCGCTCGGCGACGTGCTCACCGCCACCGGCGAGCGCGCGGTGCTGCTCAGCTACTTCCGCAACAACGTGCTGCACCTGACCGCCACCGCTGCGTGGGTGGCCTGCTGCTTCCTCAACAACCGCCGCATGTCGCGCCCGTCGATCCTGCGGCTGGGCCGGATCATCTACCCGTTCATCCAGGGCGAGCTGTTCCTGCCGTGGGACGCCGACGGCTTCGTCGCGCAGCTGCAGGCCACCATTGATTTCTTCGTGCGCCGCGGCCTGCTCGAATCCACCAACGACGGCCGCAGCCTCGAGCGCAGCCCCGGCCAGGACGACGGCGCCTTCCAGCTCAAGGTGATCGCGCGCAGCCTGGTCCAGGCCTTCGAGCGCTACTACATCACCATCGCCGCGCTGGCCAAGAACGGCCCGCACACGATGACCGCCGCCGAGCTGGAGAGCGCCTGCACGCTCACCGCGCAGCGGCTGTCCCTGCTCAACGAGCTGACCGCGCCGGAATTCTTCGACAAGGCGCTGTTCCGCGGCTTCATCCAGAAGCTGCGCGAGCGGCGCATCGTGTGGACCGACGACGCCGGCAAGCTCGACTACGACGCCGCGCTGGAAGGCATGGTGCGCGACGCGCGGGTGATCCTCTCGCGCGAGGTGCGCCATTCGATCCTGAAGATCACCCCCGGCGGCGACCGCGAAGCCACCGAGCCCGCCCGCCTCCCCGCCGACAGCGACGTCGCCGCGCTGCACGAACGCCACGTCGACGCCGAACGCCGCGAACACGAGCGGCGCAGCGGCGACGACCGTCGCGACCCGTCGTCCGACGACTGACCACGGCGTTCCTGTAGCATTGCCCGCCATGAACGAACAGCCCCGAACCCCGCCCGGGTCGACCACCCACTTCGGCTTCCGCGACGTGCCGGTCGCCGACAAGCAGAAACTGGTCGGCCAGGTGTTCACCTCGGTCGCGAAGAGCTACGACCTGATGAACGACCTGATGTCGTTCGGCATCCACCGGCTGTGGAAGCGGCACTTCGTGGCGGTCAGTGGCGTGCGCCGCGGCGACCGCGTGCTGGACCTGGCCGGCGGCACCGGCGACATCGCCGCGCTGCTCAAGCCGGTGGTGGGCGACGAGGGCGAGGTGGTGGTCGGCGACATCAACGCGGCGATGCTCGGCGTGGGCCGCGACCGCCTCATCGACCGCGGCCTGGTCGGCGGGCTGCGCTGGGCCCAGCTGAACGCCGAGGCGCTGCCGTTCCCGGACAACAGTTTCGACGCGGTGACCATGGCGTTCGGCCTGCGCAACGTCACCGACAAGGACAAGGCACTGGCCGACATCTGCCGCGTGCTGAAGCCCGGCGGCCGCGCGCTGGTGCTGGAGTTCTCGAAAGTGCAGAACGAGCTGTTCGGCAAGCTGTACGACTTCCACTCGTTCAAGGTGCTGCCGAAGCTGGGTCAGTTGTTCGCCGGCGACGCCGACAGCTACCAGTACCTCGCCGAGTCGATCCGCAAGCACCCCGACCAGGAAACCCTCAAGGGCATGATGGAGCGCGCCGGCTTCGGCCGCGTCGAGGTGCGCAACCTCACCAACGGCGTGGTGGCGATCCATCGCGCGTACAAGTTCTGAGCGTCTGATCCAGATCAGTGGCCGCCGGCGGGGTGCGGCGTATGTTGGGCGCTCCCTTACTGCGAGCACCCACTCATGTCCATCGATGCCGTTGCCGAACAGCACACCCACCTCTTCGACGCCCGCGGCGTGGCGCGGCGCTTCCGTCACTCGGCGATCTTCGGTGCGATCGGCGCGCTGCGCTCGGGCGAGACCATGCGCTTCGTCAACGACCACGACCCGATCCCGCTGATCGCCCAGCTGCGCGAGCGCCTCGGCGACAACCTCACCGTGACCTATCGTCAGCGCGACGCCGACGCAGTGGTGATCGACTTCGGCATCACCGGCCTGCCGACCGAGTGAGCGGCGCCGACGCATGAACTATCCCGCGTTCTACGACCAGGCGCCGCGCATCCGCATGCGCGACCCGCTGGCGGCCTTCCTCGGCGCCGCCGACGACGGCCTGCTGGAATATGCCTACGTCGACGCCGTGCGGCTGGCCGGCCATTCCTGCCCCACCGTGGCCGGCGCCTGGTTGATGGCGCGCAGCGCACTGCAGGCGTTGTATCCGGACGAACCGGCCGAGCGCGGAGGCATCACGGTGCACATGCCGGCGGCCGAGAGCGAGGGTGTCACCGGCGTCATCGCGCAGGTGCTGACCCTGGTCACCGGCGCCGCGGCCGGCAACGGCTTCCACGGCATCGGCGGTCGTTTCGTGCGCCAGGCGCTGCTGAGCTACGCGGCCGCGTCGGGTGCCGGCGCGGTGCAGTTCCGCCGTCGCGACAACGGTGCCACCGTGGCGGTGGAACTGGACCTGTCCACGGTGCCGGCGGCGCCGAACCTGCGCGAACTGATGGTTGGCGCATTGCAGCCCGGCGCCGGCGCGGAGCAGCGTGCCGCTTTCGCGCAAGCCTGGCAGGGCCGCGTGCAGCGCCTGCTGCTGGAGCACGCGGACGACCCGCAGGTGCTGCGCCTGACCCGGCTGAACTGAGCGGCCGCCTTCAGGCCTGTTCGCAGGTCCGCGCACACGACGCTGCCGCGACCGCCGTCGGCGGCGCCGGGCGCCGCCGCGCGTTCGCCAGCACCACGCCGCCCACGGTGATCGCGCCGCCGACCAGGATCAACGCGTTCGGCACCTCGTGCAGCCACAGCCAGCCGATCAGCAGCGCGATCGGCGGCGACAGGTAGATGAAGCTGCTGACCCGCGACGCCGACGCGCGGTTCACCGCCATGTTCCACGCCAGGTAGCCGACGAAGGTCGGCGCGATGCCCAGCCACAGCAGCGCGCCGATGCGCGCCCACGACGCCGCCGCCAGCGCCTGCGGCAGGTGCCAGCCGAACGGCAGTGCGGCGAGCGTGCCGGCGTAAAACGCGAACGCGGTGACGCCGAGCATGCTGTTGCGCGCGAACAAGGCCTTCTGGCCCACGAAGAAGATTGCCGAGACAGCCACGCACACCAGCACCAACAGGGCATGCGGATCCATCTCCACGCGCTGCCCGCTGGCCAGCACCACCAGCACGGTGCCGAGCAGGGCCACCGCCAGGCCGATCCAGGTGCGCAGCGTCAGCCGTTCGCGCAGCCACAGCGCCGACACCGCCGCGGTCGCGGCCGGCACCAGCGAGATCAGGATCGAGGCGGTGCCGCTGGCGATCCGCGTCTCGGCGTAGTTCAGGCACAGGTGGTAGACGGTGAGACCAAGCACGCCGAGCAGCGCCAACTGCGGCCAGTCGCGCCGCGCCGGCAATGGCACGCGCTTCACCCGCAGCAGCGCGGCGAAGCACAGTGAGCCGATCGCCAGCCGCGCGAACGCCACTTCGCCCGGGGTGAACGCGGGCAAGGCATAGGCGATCGCGGCGTACGCCGACGACCAGGTCAGCAGGGCAATCGCGATGGCGAGCAGGGCGCGGCCATCGAGACGTTCAACGGTATCCATGGGGACGGATTCCTGGGGCGGGGAAGTGCGCATCCTAGTCTTGCCGGTGGCGCCGGTGAATAATGCATCGACGTGTTTTCCCGCTGTTTCGCCAGCGATCGAATCAACTCGCAAGGTATTCCGCCATGGAATCGAAGGTCATGGACACCAGGCCCGAACTGGACGGCAAGGACTGGCAACTGCTGGAAGCGCTGCAACAGGACGCGCGCCTGGGCTATGCCGAACTGGGCCGCAAGGTGCGCCTGTCCGCGCCGGCGGTGGCCGAACGGGTGAAGCGGCTGGAAGAGGCCGGGGTGATCAGCGGCTATCGCGCCACGGTCGACCCGAAGCGCCTCGGCTACGGCATCAGTGCGATGATCCGGCTGCGCTGCGACGGCGCCACCTGCGCGCGCATCGGCGCGCTGGTGGAAGACATTCCCGAGGTGCTCGAATGCCGCCGCCTGGCCGGCGAGGATTCGGCCCTGCTGCACGTGGTGGCGATGTCGATCGGCCATCTCGAAGCCGTGCTCGACCGGCTGCTGAAGACCAGCGCCAGCACCAGCACCACCACCCTGATCGTGCTGCAGACGCCGCACGAGCACCGCCCGCTGACCCGCGCGATGTGGACCGCGGCGCGCGCGATGTCGACCGACTGACCCCTTTCCTCTTCGCAAGACCAGGCCAATGACCGATCCGACCGACCGACCGCACCCGCCACCACCCGCCGACGGCCCGGCCAATCCCGAACGCCGGCGCCTGCTCGGCGGCCTCGCGCTGGCTGGCGCCGCGCTCACCGTCGGCGGCTGCAAACCGTTCGGCGAACGCCCGCCGGCGTCGGCCTCCACGGCCGCCGACGCTGCGCTCGACGCACTGCTGCGCCGGCACATCCGCCACGTGGTGGTGCTGTACGCCGAGAACCGCAGCTTCAACAACCTGTTCGCGGGCTTCCCCGGCCTGGCCCAGCCGCTGCAGGCGCTCGACTCGCCGGCCTATCGCCAGCGCGACCGCGACGGCCGCCTGCTCGACGCGCTGCCGCCGATCTGGGGCGGCCTGGCGCCGCAACCGCAAATCGTCGACGGCCGCCACTACCAGATCGACGAACAGGCGATCAGCGGCCTGCCGAACCGCCCGTTCGCGCTCGCCACGCCGGACGGCGCGCCGCTGCCGCACGGCGTGATCACCCGCGACCTGGTGCACCGCTTCTACGAGAACCAGCTGCAGATCAACGGTGGCCGCAACGACGGCTTCGTCGCCTGGGGCAATACCGGCGCGATGACCATGGGCCACTACGCCGACAGCGCGGCGAAGCTGCGGCTGTGGCAGCTGGCCCGCCGGTACACCTTGTGCGACAACTTCTTCATGGGCGCGTTCGGCGGCTCGTTCCTCAACCACCAGTACCTGGCCGCGGCGCAGCCGCCGTTCTACCCGCACGCGGACCGCAGCCCGGCGAAACTCCAGATCGCCACGCTGGAAGGCAGCGACCCCACCGGCATCCGGCCGAAGCTGGCCGAGGACTCGCCGGCCAGCGCGATGCAGGGCCGCGCGAAATTCGTCACGTACGACGCGCTCACGCCCGACTTCTGGGCGGTCAATACGATCGGCCCGGCCTACGCACCGGGATTCAGCCGCGACCAGCACGACCCGCGCCTGGCCGACGCGACCAGCCCGAACACGCTGCCCGCGCAGGACCACGCCACCATCGGCGACGTGCTGTCCGCCGCCGGCGTCGACTGGGCCTGGTACGCCGGCGCCTGGCAGCTGGCGCTGGACGGCCGCGGCGACGGCGACCACCGCGCGTTCCCGGAGGTGCCGAACTTCCAGCCGCACCACCAGCCGTTCAACTACTTCCGCCAGTTCGCGCCCGGCACGCCGGCGCGCGCGCGGCACCTGCGCGACGCCGGCACCGGCAGCGAGGCGGCCACCAACCACTTCATCGCCGCGGCCGCCGCCGGCACGCTGCCGCCGGTGACGTTCTACAAGCCGCAGGGCGACCTCAACATGCACGCCGGCTACGCCAGCGTGGACGCCGGCGACCGCCACCTGGCGCAAGTGGTCGAGGCGCTGCAGGCCAGCCCGCTGTGGCCGAACATGCTGGTGCTGATCACCGTCGACGAGAACGGCGGCTGGTGGGACCACGTGGCGCCGCCGAAGGGCGACCGCTGGGGGCCGGGTACGCGCATTCCCGCGCTGGTGGTGTCGCCGTTCGCGAAAAAGGGTTTCGTCGACCACACGATCTACGACACCGGCTCGATCCTGCGCTTCATCACCCGCCGCTTCGGCCTGCAGAAACTGCCCGGCCTCGCGCTGCGCGAGGAAGCGATGATCGCCGCCGGCGGCCCACCGCCCGGCGACCTCACCGCCGCGTTGCAATTCGACTGAGAAGAGCACCCCCTCCCAACCTCCCCCTGCAGGCAGGGGGAGGAGCAAAGCAAGTCGCCGCTATTCCCTCCCCTGCTCCGCAGGGGAGGGTAGGGTGGGGTCCCCGCCCAAAACCCCATCGAAGTCCGATTTGGGAACCCCAAAACTTCCCCGTAAGCTGCAACCTTCGAGCGAAACACCAGGAACCGCCATGCGCGAGCTGTACCCCGAGATCGAGCCATACCGTACCCACCGCATCGCCGTCGACGCAGTACACACCCTGTACGTGGAGGAATGCGGCAACCCTGCCGGCCTGCCGGTGGTGTTCCTGCATGGCGGCCCGGGCGCGGGGCTGTCGGCCTATCACCGCCGCTTCTACAACCCGGCCTACTACCGCATCGTGCTGTTCGACCAGCGCGGCGCCGGCCAGTCCACCCCGTTCGCCGAACTCACCGACAACACCACCTGGCACCTGGTCGCCGACATCGAGACGATCCGCGAGCAGTTGGAGATCGAGCGCTGGGTGGTGTTCGGCGGCTCCTGGGGCTCGACCCTGGCGCTGGCCTATGCGCAGACGCACCCCGAGCGCGTGCTCGGCCTGGTGCTGCGCGGCATCTTCCTGGGCCGGCCGCAGGAGCTGCGCTGGTTCAACGAGCTGGACGGCGGCGCCTCACAGATCTTCCCCGAGCGCTGGGAGCGTTTCCTCGATTTCATTCCCGAGGCCGAGCGCGGCTCGATGCTGGATGCCTACTGGAGCCGCCTGACCAGCGACGACGAAGCCACCCGGCTCGCCGCGGCGCGGGCGTGGAGCGCGTGGGAGGGCGGCTGCACCACGCTGCTGCACGATCCCGAGGCCGGCGGCGACTTCGAGGACCCGCACAAGGCGGTCAGCCTGGCGGTGATGGAGGCGCACTATTTCCGCCACAACATCTTCCTCGAACCCGACCAGCTGCTGCGCGACATCGGCCGCATCCGCCACCTCCCCGCCACCATCGTGCACGGCCGCTACGACATCATCTGCCCGATGAAGAGCGCCTACGACCTCGCCCGGGCCTGGCCCGAGGCGCAGCTGCACGTGGTGCTGGCCGGCCACAGCGCCACCGACCCGGCGATCGTCGACCAGCTGGTGGAAGCCACCGACCGGCTGGCGGACCGCTACTGCTGAAGCCGCCAGCCACCCGGGAGGGAAGCTTGCGCCTGCCGGGCAGGCCCGCCCTCCTCCCGGTGATCGCCACGTTCTGGCTGATGGTGGCCAAGCCGGCGCTGTGGGGTTGAGCATCGTTGCTCAAGCGTCGCTGGCGGCAACGTGCCCGACCACCCAGCGGCGGAAACCGGCGTCGTCGAGCGGGCGGCTGATCAGGTAGCCCTGCAGGCCATCGCAATCCATCTGCTCCAGCGCCAGGCGCTGGAACGCGCTCTCCACGCCCTCGGCCACCGCCACCATGCCCAGCCGGTGCGCCACGTCGATGATGAAGCCGGCCAGCGGGTTGCCGCTATCGGCGTGCAGCTCGCCGACGAAGGCACGGTCGATCTTGATCACGTCCAGCGGCAGGCGCTGCAGGTAGCTCAGCGAGGAGTAGCCGACGCCGAAGTCGTCCAGCGCCAGCTTGAAGCCGGCGCCGGCCAGCTGGCGCAGCGTGGCCTGCGCGCCATCGAAGTCCTGCAGCAGGGCGCTCTCGGTCAGCTCCAGGGTCAGCCGCTCCGGCGCGACGCCGGCTTCGCGCACCTGCGCGACGAGCCGGGTGGCGTAGTGCGGGTGGGCGAGCTGCCAGGCGCTCACGTTGACCGCCAGGGTCCGGCCGCAGGGGACGCCGTCGCGATCCCACGCGCGCAGGTGGGCGCAGGCCTCGTCGACGACCCAGGCGCCGAGCGCGTGGATCAGGCCGGTCTCCTCGGCCAGCGGGATGAACTTCTCCGGCGCCACCTCGCCCAGTTGCGGGTGCCGCCAGCGCAGCAGCGCCTCGGCGCCCAGCAGTTCGCCATCGACGCTGATCTGCGGCTGGAAATGCAGGGCGAACTGCGTACCCATGCAGTCCTGTTCCAGCGCCGCGCGCAGGCCGCGCTCCAGGCTCAGGCGGCGGTCGGCTTCCTGCTGCATCGGCGGCAGGAACACCCGCACGGTGTTGCGCCCGGCCGCCTTGGCCCGGTACAGCGCGATGTCGGCCCGGCGCAGCAGGTCGGCCACGTCCGCTTCGCCGTCGGGATACACCGCCACGCCCACGCTGGCGCCCACCCCGAGCACGTGCCGCTCCTCCGTCACCGGCTCGGACACCACCGCGATCATGTCCTGCGCCACCCGTTCGGCGCGCACCAGCATCTCCGGCGGCGTGCGCTCGCGCAGCCCCAGCATCAGCACGAACTCGTCGCCGCCCAGACGCGCCAGCATCGCATCGGGCGGCGTCGCGGCGCGCAGGCGCCCGGCCATGGCCTGCAGCAGGCGGTCGCCGACGTGATGGCCGAGGCCGTCGTTGATGGTCTTGAAGTTGTCCAGGTCGATCAGCAGCAAGGCGCCGCAACCGCCGTAGGCCAGCGCGTCGCCATGCCACTCGGCAAGGCGCTTCAACGCGCTGGCGCGGTTGGGCAGGTCGGTGAGGCCGTCGTGGTAGGCAAGATGGCGCAGGCTCTGCTCGGCGGCGCGGCGGGTATGTTCTTCGACCTCCAGTTGCCGCCGGGCATGTTCGAGCTGCACCGTGCGCTGGTGCATCCGCGCCGCCAGCGACAGGCTCATCAGCAGCACGAAGGGCAGGAAGGCGAAGGCATCCAGGTACGGGGCCCGGTGCCTGAGCAGGTCGACCACGATGTCGCCCCACAGCAAGGCGACGAACTGCGCCAGCAGGCAGCCGCCGAGCAGTACCGCACGCAGCGCATCGCCGCCGTGATACTGCGCCCACGCGCGGCCGAGCGCCCACAGGAAAACCGCGTAGCTGGCCACATGGAACGCGATGCCCCAGGCCGACCCCGCGCCGATGACGCTGTACAGCTGCTCGCCCCAGGGCAGCACGACGGGCTGGCCGGCTTCCAGTTGCGAGAAGAACAAGGTGTTCGGCGCGGTCTGGTTGGCCCACAGTAAAACCGCCACCAGCAGGCTCATCCCGACCAGCGCGCGCCAGCGGGTGCCGGCACCGGTGTAGGCGCGGATGAACACCACCATCGGCACGAAACTGGCGATGGCCGCCGCGATCATCCAGCGCAAGGCGGCGGTGGCCTGCGCCAGGTCGCCGGCACGGAACAGCAGCACGTTGCCCAGCGCCAGCCCGGCAATGCACAGGCACAACGCCGCGTAGGAAAGATAGATGCCCTCGCCCCGCCGCCACAGGCCGATGACCATGAACTGCACGCCGGAGGCGAACGCGATGCCGGTGGTGGCGATCAAGGCCGCGATGAAGTAGCCGGTCGCCGGTGCATCTGCGCCAATCAGCATGCCTCCCTCCCTCAGGTCCAGGCTACCGACGCGCCGCCGTCGGTCATGACGCCACCCGCTCGGCAAGCTAGCACCTTTCGTCGACAAGAAAACAGTTCGCGCGGCACGCCATCCGCCACCGGGCCTGACCTTCCGTCACGGGCCAGCCAGGGCGATGCGGTGGCATACTCGCCTTTCCCCCGCATCCGGAGCCGCTGCATGCGCCTGCTTTCCGTCCTCGCCCTCGGCACCCTCGTGCTGCCGTTGGCCGCCCGCGCCAACGACCCGAACTCCTACGCCCAGCCCGAGCAGGTGCGCGTGACGCATCTGGACCTGGACCTGACGATCGACTTCCCGCGCAAGCAGCTCGACGGCCAGGCCACGCTGAAGCTGGACTGGATGGATCCGAAGGCGCAGTCGCTGGTGCTGGACACGCGCGACCTGCAGATCGCCAAGGTCGAGGCGCTGGCCGCCGACGGCAAGGCCACGCCACTTAAGTACGCGCTGGCCCCGCGC
Source organism: Rhodanobacter sp. KK11 (assembly GCF_033345435.1). Classification (NCBI taxonomy): domain Bacteria; kingdom Pseudomonadati; phylum Pseudomonadota; class Gammaproteobacteria; order Lysobacterales; family Rhodanobacteraceae; genus Rhodanobacter; species Rhodanobacter sp. KK11. The sequence goes on along the minus strand of NZ_JAWPMI010000001.1, from coordinate 242,392 downwards.
GACAAGGTGCTGGGCAGCAAGCTGACCATCGCCACGCCGAAGCGCCCGGCGCTGGTGCGCATCGTCTACACCACCTCGCCCGAGGCGTCCGGCCTGCAGTGGCTGACCCCGGTACAGACCGCCGACAAGAAGCTGCCCTTCATGTTCTCGCAGTCGGAATCCATCCACGCGCGCTCGTGGGTGCCGCTGCAGGATTCGCCGGCGGTCCGCTTCACCTACGACGCCCGCGTCACCGCGCCGAAGGACGTGCGCGTGGTGATGAGCGCGATCAACGACGCGAAGCATCCGCTGGATGGCGATTTCAAATTCGACCAGCCGCATCCCATCCCGTCCTATCTGCTGGCGATCGCCGCCGGCGACCTCGCGGTGAAGGAGACCGGGCCGCGTTCGGCGGTCTATGCGGAACCGTCGGTGGTCGACAAGGCCGCCCATGAATTCGAGGACACCGAGAAGCTGATCGCCGCCACCGAACAGCTGTACGGCCCGTACGCATGGGGCCGCTACGACATCCTGGTACTGCCGCCGTCGTTCCCGTTCGGCGGCATGGAAAACCCGAACATGACCTTCGCCACGCCGACCGTGCTGGTCGGCGACAAGAGCCTGGTCTCGCTGGTCTCGCACGAGCTGGCCCACTCGTGGTCGGGCAACCTGGTCACCGCGGCGGCATGGCGCGACATCTGGCTCAACGAGGGCTTCACCACCTACGTGCAGGGCCGCATCACCGAGTCGGTGTACGGCAAGGCACTGGCCGACGAGGAGGCGCTGCTGTCGGCGCGCGCGCTGCAGAAGAGCATCGGCGCGATGCCGGCCAACGCGCAGAAGCTGGCACCCGATCCGCGCGGCATCGGCGCCGACGACTCGCTGTCCGACGTGGCCTACGACAAGGGTTCGTGGTTCCTGCGCACGCTGGAGCAGCGCTTCGGCCGCACGGCGTTCGACGCCTACCTCAAGGGCTACTTCCACCACTTCGCGTTCCGGAGCATCACCACCGAGCAGATGCTCGACTACCTGAAGCCGAACCTGATCGAAAAGCACCCCGGCAAGATGGGCTGGGACGAGGTGAAGGCCTGGGTCTACGGCGAAGGCATCCCGCAGAATGCGCCGCTGCCCGACTCGCCGCGCTTCAACGCGATCGACCGCGAGCGCAGCGACTTCCTCGCCGGCAAGCTGGCTGCGGGCTCGCTCGACGCCAAGGGTTGGAACACGCAGGAATGGATGTACTTCCTCGACCGCCTGCCCGACGCGCCGCCGCTGGCGAAGATGCAGGAACTCGACGCCGCCTGGCACCTCACCGGCACGCCGAACGCGGAAATCGGCATGCGCTGGTACAGCCACGCGATCGCCGCCGGCGACAAGGCCGTGTGGGACGCCGCCGCCGAGCACATGACGCGGATCGGCCGCATCTACCTGACCACGCCGCTGTACAAGGCGTTCGCGAAGACGCCGGAAGGGCTGGCCTACGCCGAGCAGGTCTACGCCAGGGCCAAGGCCGGCTACCACCCGCTGACCCAGCAGGTGATCGAAGGCATCCTCGCCAAGGCGAAGCAAGCGAAGTGATTGCTGCTCCTCCCCCTGCTCCGCAGGGGGAGGCTGGGAGGGGGTAGCGCTTTTGATCTTCGACCAGGGTCAAGAGCGACCCCACCCCAACCCTCCCCTGCGATGCAGGGGAGGGAGCCCAACCTGCCACATTCCAAGAAGCCACCATGCCGCCATCGACGAACAGCACCACCCCGCTCTGGAAACGCATGCTGCTGCGCCGGCTGAAATTCCTGGCGTGGCTGGTGGCGCTGCTGGTCATCGTGCTGGGCGGCAGCTACCTGTTCGCGCCGCAGTGGCTGCTGCAGGCGAACGTCACCCGCGAGGCGATGGCCGCGCACCTGGAGAAGCATTCGGTGCAGGCCGGCGACACGCACTGGGTCTACTACGAAGGCGGCCAGGGGCCGACCATCCTGCTGCTGCACGGCTTCGACGCCGACAAGAGCGTGTGGCTGCAGACGGCGAAGCTGCTCACGCCGCACTTCCACCTGATCATTCCCGACCTGCCCGGCTGGGGCCACTCCTCGCGGGTGCCCGGGGCCAGCTACGACATCGACGCCCAGGCCGGGCGCCTCGACGCGTTCGTGCAGACCCTGGGCCTGCAGCGCTTCGTGCTGGTCGGCCACTCGATGGGCGGCGCGATCGCCGGCGTGTACGCCAGCGACCATCCCGAACACGTGGCCGCACTGGCCCTGCTCGACGCGTTCGGCCTGAAGGGCAAGGAGAACGCGTTCGACCGCGATGCGCTGGCCGGCAGGAACCCGTTCGTGTACGACGACCGCGCCGGTTTCGAACGCGCCACCGCGCTGGCGTACGCGCAGCCGCTCGACCTGCCCGGCCGCTTCGTCGACGTGTTCGTCCAGCGCAACCAGCGCAACCGCAGCTTCATTGAGCGTACCTTCGACGAACTGCGCGAGCCCGGTCAGTACCTTTCCGTGCAGAAGCGGCTCGGCCGGCTCAGCATGCCGGTGCTGGGCCTGTGGTGCCATGACGACAGGATCGTGGACATTTCCGCGCTGGACAGCCTGCGCAACGGCCTGACCGCCGCCAGCGCGATCAGCACCAGCACCATCAACGGCTGCAACCACATGCCGATGCAGGAAAAGCCCGAGCAGACCGCGCAGATCCTCACCGGCTTCGCGCTGTCGCACTGAGCCATGCACGACATCCGCATGCAGGATGCTGAACGGACCACCGCCGCCCTCCCATGGCATTGTGAAATGCGTGTGACACCATGGGAGAATGCGGCGGTGACGCCGCAGTCTGGCGTACCCATGCGCGTGAAGGCAGGACGGTGCATCAAGTGATGAAGCGGAACCCTTGGCGCATCTTCGTGGACGCGGTCGTGCGGATGTCCGCCACCCGCGCCAATTACTGGGCCGAGTTCGGCGTGGACAGCGTGCTGTGCCTGTTGCTGCTGGTGCTGGGCTGGCGCAGCCATGCCGACGGCCCGCTGATCGCACTGCTGGCGCTCGGCCTGGGCCTGTTCGCCTTCAGCTTCATCGAGTACTTCTTCCACCGCTGGATGTTCCACACGCGGATCCCGCTGTTCGCGCAGGGTCACGAGCTGCACCACCAGCGGCCGCTGGGCTACGACTCGCTGCCGTTCTTCCTGCCGCCGGCGGTACTGCTGGCGCTGGCCGGCGTGTTCGTGCTGGTGATGCCCACCGGCTTCGCCCTGCTGCTGGCCAGCGCAATCACCTTCGGCTACATCGTCTACGGCCTGAGCCACTTCATCATCCATCACGTGCGCTTCAAGCAGCCGCTGCTGCGGCGCTGGGCCGGCGCCCATCACGTGCACCACTATCACCCCGAGAGCAACTTCGGCGTCACCACGCCGCTGTGGGACGTGCTGCTGGGTACGAAGTACGTGCGCCAGCCCAGAAACCACTGAGACGGCCGCACGCAGGCGTCAGTCGGCCACGTCGTCGATCAGGCGGTCGAGTTCGGCCTTCAGGATCGCGCCGTGCTGGCGCAGCCAGTCGCGCTGTTCGCGCCAGTCCGGGAACAGGTTCTCCACCTGAGTCCAGAAGCGCGGCGAGTGGTTGCGCACCTTGAGGTGACACAGCTCGTGCGCCAGCACGTAGCGCAGCGCGGCCGGCGGCGCCAGCGCCAGTGCGAGGTCGAGGTTGATGCGGTCGCGGGTGTCCAGGCTGCCCCACAGGCTCTTCATCGGACGGATCTTCAGAGCGGTGGGCGCCAGCCCCAGCTGCGGCACGTAGCCGGCCAGCCAGCGCGAGACGTCGCGGCGGATCAGCGTTTCCAGGTGCGAGGCCAGCAGGCCGCGGGCGATCGGCAAGGCACGGGTATGCGGACGCGGGATCACCAGGGTCAGCCCGGTCGCGTGCGGCTCGATCTTCGGGTAGGCGCCTTCCGCCCAGTCCAGCTCGGCCAGCTCGCCGCGCAGCGGGAAACTGCACGGGTAGCCCACGCGCAGCGGCGGCAGCGGTTCCACGATCAGGTTCAGCTCGTCGAGCTTCTGCTCCAGCCAGTCGGCGTGGCTGCGCAGGAACGCGCTGACCTGGGCGGGATGGGTGCCGAGCGGGTAAGTGACCCGCGCGCCTTGCGGGGTTACCGTGAGGCGCAATCGACGGGCACGTGGATGGGCGGCCTTCAGCACCCGGATGATGCTGCCGCCCACGGTGGCCAGTTCCAGCCAGTCGCCTTCCAGATGCTGCGCCATGATCCTGCCTGCTTCTTGCCCGGGCCTGTGTGATCAACGGGGGAATCCGCCGCCCGCAAGCGGCCGGACGCCCAGTATGGCGCGCCGGGCGTCCCGGCGATATGGCTTTCTCGTTCAGCTATCGGCCGGGCGCGGCAGGCCGAACCACTCCTCCAGCTTGCCCAGCAGCCGCTCCAGTTCCAGCGTCAGCAGGGCAAAGCCGGCGTCCAGTTCGGCATGGGCGTCCTCGTGGCTGTCGCCCAGCTCGTCCATCACCACGTCGAGGAACTTCAGCTTGCGGATGACCAGGTCCTCGCCCAGCACGAAACTGATCCTCTCATCGAAGGTGAGACCGAGCATGAATACCTGCTTGCCGTTGCGCAGGTGCTCCTTGACCTCCTCGGCGTCCAGGTCCTGCCGGCGGCAGCGGGCGATCGCGCCGGTGGCGGTGGCCGGGTCGCGCAGCTCGCACTCGTCGCCCAGGGCAAGGCCGGCCGGCAGGTTGCCGTTGGCCAGCCAGTCGGTCATCAGCACGCGCGGGCCTTCCTCCGGCGCCAGCGGCACCGCCGGGAAGCTGCCCAATGCCTCGCGGACCTGGGTCAGTGCGTTCTCGGCCGACTTGCGGCTGGCGGTGTCCAGCACCAGCCAGCCGTGTTTCCTGTCGACATAGGCCGACATCCGCGAGTTGCGCACGAACGCGCGCGGCAGCAGTTCGGTGAGCAGGTCTTCCTTGATCCGCTTGCGCTCGCGGCCGCCGACCTTGCGGCCTTCTTCCTCGGCGATCTTCTGCACCCTGCGATGCAGCTCGTCGTTGATCACCGCCGCCGGCAGCAGCTTGTCCTCGCCGCCCACGGTCAGCAACGTGCAGTGCTTCACCGTGTGGGTGAGCGGCTCGCCCTCGCCGCGGCCGACCGGCGGCACGAAGCCCCGGGTGAACATTTCCAGCGGCCCGCACGGGCGCAGACGGTGCTCGGCCAGCGCTTCGTCGAGGTGGTTCAGATCGGTGGCGACGGTGGGGGAAAAGCGGAACAGCGTGAGATTGCGAAAGAACATTCGGTATCCGGATCAGGGCTGCCGGGAGGCAGGGAGTTTGGCCGTCACTCCGGCGAGAGCCGGGGTGACGGCCGGGGAGGTCAGCGGCAAACGGCGGCAACCGCCGCGGCCACCGTGTCGAGGTTGGCCTGGTTCAGCGCGGCCACGCAGATGCGCCCGCTGTCCAGCGCGTAGATCGCATGCTCGTCGCGCAGACGGTGCACCTGCGCCTTGCTGAGGCCCGAGTACGAGAACATGCCGGCCTGGCGGTTGATGAAGCCGAAGTCCGGCGCGCCGAGCGCGGCCAGTTTCTCGACAAAGCCTGCGCGCATCGCATGGATGCGCTCGCGCATGCCGCCCAGCTCGGCCTCCCAGCGCGCGCGCAGCTCGACGCTGCCGAGCACGCCGGCGACCAGCGCGGCGCCGTGGGTGGACGGGCTGGAGTAGTTGGCGCGGATGGTCTGCTTGATCTTGGACAATAGCCGCGCCGCCTCGTCGCGGTCGGCGCCGACCATCGACAGCGCGCCCACGCGCTCGCCGTAGAGCGAGAACGACTTGGAATACGAGTTGGCCACCACGAATGCCTCGATGCCCGATTCGGCCAGCAGGCGCACGCCGGCGGCGTCGGCGTCGGCACCCTGGGCGAAGCCCTGGTAGGCCATGTCCACGAACGGCAGCAGCCGGCGCTCCTTCAGCAGCGCGATCAGCTGCGCCCACTGCGCCGCATCCAGGTCCACGCCGGTGGGGTTGTGGCAGCACGCGTGCAGCAGCACCACGGTGCCTGCTTCGAGCCGACCGAGGTCTTCCAGCATGCCTGCGAAGTCCAGCCCGTGGCTGGCCGCGTCGTAGTAGCGGTAGTCGAGCAGGGCGAAGCCCGCGGTGCGGAACACCGCGTGGTGGTTGCCCCAGCTGGGGCTGCTGATGGCGATCTTCGCGCCCACCCCGGCCACCTGCTTGAGCAGGTCCGCCGCCACCCGCAGCGCGCCGCTGCCGCCGACGGTCTGCGCGGTGGCCACGCGGCCGGCGGCCAGCAGCGGCGAGTCGGCGCCGAATACCAGCCGCTGGGTCAGCTGGTTGTACGCCGGCATGCCGTCGATCGGCAGATAGCCGCGCGGCTTCGCCGCCGCGGCCAGCGCCTGCTCCACCTCGCGCACGCTCGGCAGCAGCGGGATGCGGCCCTGCTCGTCGACGTAGATGCCCACGCCGAGGTTGATCTTGCCCGGGCGCGGATCGGCCAGGTAGGTTTCGGTGAGGCCAAGGATCGGATCGCCCGGGGCCATTTCAACGGATGCAAAGAAGGACACGGCGGTTACTCGACTCAGGTAGTGGGTGGGTGGAAAGGCTCAAGCCTGCGTGGATGCGGCGTCATCCGCCGCGTCGTCGGGCCAGACCGGCGCCGCGGCGGATGACACGCCGAAGCTGAAATCGAACAGCCGGCGATCGGCCAGCTGCGAGGGCGATACGTGGCCCAGCGCGCGGAAGATGTTCTCGCTGCGCCCGGGCTGTTGCCGTTCCCATTCGGCCAACATGCGCTGCACCGCCCGGCGCTGCAGGTTGTCCTGCGAACCGCACAGGTTGCACGGAATGATCGGGAATTGCCGCTGCGCCGCGTACTCGGCGATGTCGCTTTCACGGCAGTACGCCAGTGGGCGGATCACCACGTGGCGGCCGTCGTCCGAGCGCAGCTTCGGCGGCATCGCCTTCAGCTGCGCCTGGTAGAACAGGTTGAGGAAGAACGTGGCGAGGATGTCGTCGCGGTGGTGGCCCAGCGCGATCTTGCTGATGCCGTTGGCCGCCGCCCAGGTGTACAGCGCGCCACGGCGCAGCCGTGAGCACAAGCTGCACAGGGTCTTGCCGGCGGGGATCACCCGCGTCACCGTGCTGTAGGTGTCCTGCTCGATGATGTGGAACGGCACGCCGCGCGCACTCAGGTAATCCGGCAGCACGTGCGCGGGAAAACCCGGCTGCTTCTGGTCCAGGTTCACCGCGACCAGTCCGAAGCGCACCGGCGCCTTCGCCTGCAGTTGCAGCAGCAGGTCCAGCAGGGTGTACGAATCCTTGCCGCCGGACAGGCACACCATTACCTGGTCGCCGTCCTCGATCATGCCGAAGTCGCCGATCGCCTGGCCGACCTGGCGGCGCAGGCGCCGGGCCAGCTTGTCGGCCTCGGCAAGCGGCGCATGGGGTATCTCGAGCTGGACGGACATGACGGCCGATCGGACGGAGAAGAACGCCCATTGTAGCCGTCCGGACGCCCCGCTATCGCCCCACAAACGGCGTTAAACTAGAGCGACCGTCCCAGTCGTCGCCCTTCCATGCAAGTTCAAGATCACGCCGAGATCGTCCATCTCCTGGCCGAATTGCGGATGGAACACCGCGATCTCGACGCGGCGATCGAACAGTTGGCCTCGGCGATCGGTCGCGACGAGCTGCAACTGACCCGGCTGAAGAAGCGCAAGCTGCTGCTGAAGGACAACATCGCCCGGCTCGAGAGCAAGCTGATCCCCGACCTCGACGCCTGAACGCCACACCGGACCGCCCATGACCCCGTTCGCCCCGACCCGTCTGCATGACGAATACGTCGTGCTGGAACCCTTGAGCCTCGACCACGCCGCAGCGCTGGAAGCGGCCGCCGCCGACGGCGAACTGTGGAACCTCACGGTCACCAGCGTGCCGCCGCCGGGGCAGGCGCGCGGCTATGTCGAAAAGGCGCTGCAGGGCCAGGCCGAGGGCCACATGCTGCCGTTCGCCGTGCGCGAGGCGCGCAGCGGCGAGATCGTCGGCAGCACCCGCTGCTACGAGATCGACACCGGGGTGCCGCGGCTGGCCATCGGCTACACCTGGTATGCGAAGCGCTGGCAGAAGACCCATCTCAACACGGCCTGCAAGCGCCTGCTGCTGGAGCACGCGTTCGAGACGCTGGGCTGCGCGGCGGTGGCCTTCCACACCGACGAGCTCAACGAGGATTCGCAACGCGCGATCGAACGCCTCGGCGCACAGCGCGAGGGCGTGCTGCGCGCCCACAAGCGCCGCACCGACGGCAGCCTGCGCAACACCGTCTGCTTCAGCATCCTCGCCGACGAATGGCCGCACGTGGCGAACTGGCTGGGCATGCGGCTGGACCGGCTCGCCGCGCCGTAGGGCGGGCACCGCCCGCCGCTTTCGCCGCGGCGCATCGAAAAACCGGTGGGCATTGCCCGCCCTACGAAACTTGCCGCGCAATCGTAGGAGCGCACCCTGTGCGCTCCTACAGCAACCGATTGACCAGCCGGTCCAGCCGCACGCGGTTCACCCGACGCAGCAGCCGGCGCACCTCGGCCGGGTAGCGCCGCGGGCTTTCCAGCGCACGGTCGTCGCCCAGCCGCGTGGCATGCCGGCGCAGGGCCGCCCACTCCGCCGCATGCTTCGCCTGCAGCAGGTGCGCCGGGTCACGCAGTACCAGGGCGTTCTCCAGGTCCAGCGACCACGCGCGCGGGTTGAGGTTGTGGCCGGTCAGCACGGCCACGTCGTCGTCGACGAACAGGCCTTTCAGGTGGTAGCTGTTGTCGCCGTCGCGCCACAGGTGGATGTTCAGCTGGCCGCTGTCGATCTGCCGGCGATGCGCCCGCGCGAAGCGGCGCAGGTTGTTCTCGTACAGGTACGGCAGCAGGCCGATGGTTTTGAACGGTTGCCCCGGCGGGATGTAGAAATCATTCGCGGTCTTGTCGCCGACCATGATGTCGATGCGGCAGCCGCGCCGCAGCAGCTGGCCCAGCAGCAGCCGCAGCGGCCGCGGCAGGTTGAAGTACGGCGTCAACACGATCAGTCGCTCGCGGGCGCCGCGCAGCAGCTCCAGCAGCGCCTCGTTCAGCGCGTTGTCGGTGCGGCCGAAGCCCAGCAGCGGCGTCACCGCGACCTCGCCGCCGGCCAGCGTCGCCGACGGCACCTCGTAGGCCGCCCCCTGCAGCTGCTGGCGGAATTCGCGGATCGCCGGCTGCAGTGATTTCGTGGACGGCACTCCGGCCAGATCCAGCCGCCGCACGGCATCGCTGCCGACAAAGTGGCGCTGCACGACCCCGGCCATCGCATCGGCCAGCCCGGCATGCTGCAGCAGGTGGTAGCGGTCGAGCCGGTAGCGTCCGTGCCGGACCAGGTAGACGTCGTTGAGGCTGGCGCCGCTGTACAGCACCGCGTCATCGATGATGAAACCCTTCAGGTGCAGCACGCCGAACAGCTCGCGGTTCTGCACCGGCACGCCGTGGATGTCGACGCCCGGGCCGAAGCGCGCGGCGTACTCGCGGTACATGCCCGCATTGCCTTCGCTCTTCTGCTTGCCGATCAGGCCGCGCCGCGCACGATGCCAGTCGACGAACACCGATATCTGCAACGCCGGCAGGCGCGCCTTCGCCGCGTACAGCGCATCGAGCACCTCGCGGCCGCCGTCGTCGTCCTGCAGGTACAGCGCCACGATCACGATGCGCCGGCTGGCCTGCGCGATCAGCCGCAGCAGCGTCTGGCGGAACGCGGCAGGATCCGGCAGCACGGCGATGGCGTCGGCCGGTACCGCGAAGAACGGCAGGTCGGCGTGCGTCTGCGGCCTGCGCCGGAACGGCAGCATGCGGCGCGCGAGACGGCCCGGTGCGGTGATCAGCTTGTTCATGGCGACATCGGCAGACAGCAGACCGCATCATCGCAAACCACGCACGGTACGCCTATCGCTGCTGCCTGCGGCCATACGCGATTGCACCTCGACGGCGCGGCGGTGATGGCTCGGCGCAACGCCGCCGCTCGCGTTCACGGCACCACCGCAGCGGTATCGTTTCAGCTGTCCACCCGCAGCGAACCAGAAGTGACCGCACTGCGGCTCCCGGTCACCGCACCTCGACGAACCGGACACGCGCCGGACCGGATGCGGGTATCTAGCCGTCAGGTCGCTGCCGGACATGGCGTTCCAGCCACTGGTCCTGCTCCCACAGCACGTGCAGTACCGACTCGCGCGCGCGGTAGGCATGGCTCTCGCGCGGCAGCAACACCAGGCGCGCCGGCGCGCCCAACGCCTTCAGCGCGTCGAAGTAGCGCTCGCTCTGCATCGTATGGGTGCCGGCGTTGCCGTCGTCCTGGCCGTGGATCAGCAGCAGCGGCGTTTTCATCCGCCCGGCATGCAGGAACGGCGACATGCGTTCGTAGACCTCGGGGGCCTGCCAGTAGGTGCGTTCCTCGCGCTGAAAACCGAATGGGGTCAGCGTGCGGTTGTAGGCACCGCTGCGCGCGATGCCGGCGGCAAACCAGTCGGTATGGGTCAGCAGGTTGGCGACCATGAACGCACCGTAGGAATGCCCGCCGATGGCGACCCGTCGTCGGTCGATGTAACCGAGCGCATCCACGGCATCGATCGCAGCCTTGGCGTTGGCCAGCAACTGCGGCAGATAGGTGTCGTTGGGCTCGCGCCCGCCCGTGCCGACGATCGGGAAGGCGGCCTGGTCGAGCACCGCATAGCCGCGGGTGACCCAGTACACCGGCGATTTGAAGTCGAGCCGCGTGAAGCGGTTCGGGTTGGCCGTGACCTGCGCGGCACTGCCCTTGTCCTTGTATTCGACCGGGTAGGCCCAGATCAGCAACGGCAGCTTGTCCTGGCCGCGGCGGTCGTAGCCTGCCGGCAGATACAGCACACCGCTCAATCCCACACCGTCGGCGCGCCGATAGTCGAGCAGCTGTTTGTGCACGCCGTGCAGCGATGGGTAGGGCGCACCGAAGCGGGTCAGCTGCCGTGGCGGTGCGGTCGTCGCCAGAGTGCGCAGGTAGTAGTCGGGATAATCGCCGGGTGACTCGATCCGCACCAGGGCGGTGGTGGCTGCGGTGCCGGCCAGCTCCACGATGGTTTCGGCGCGGTTGCGCAAGGCAGAACGGTACAGGCGCTGGCGCTGCCCGGTCGCCAGATCGATCCGGTCGACGAACGGGAACTGCCCCTCGGCACTGTAGCCCTCTCCGACCAGCCAGGCACGATCACCGTCCAGGCGCAGTACCGATTCACCCTGGCCATTGCGAATCATCGAAAAGCGACCCGGGTCGGCATAACGATCCTGCGCATCACGCCGGAACAGCAACCGCGGCGACGCCGGATGCACCGGAGAAAACACGTAGGTGCGGGTCTCGCGCGTGTCCCACCATTCATCGTCGACGACGGCATGGTCGTCGTCACCCCAGAGCACGCCCTTGAAACGGTTGACTGTCTTCAGCAACAGGCGCGGCGCGGCATTGAACGGTGCCGCCCAGTCATACAGCCCGTCGCGAAACGCGGCCGGGCTGGCCGGATCGCCGCGATCGAGAGCTTCGACCCAGACCAGGGTCGCCGCGGCGTCGGCGCGCCAGCCCAGGTTGCGCCGGCCTTCCCGTACCGCCATGCGCCCGCGCGGCAGGTTGTCGCTGCGCGGCGCCTGCGCCACGGTCAGCACCGGTTTGCCGTCACGATCGAGCAAGTCGTGGCGCGCAGGAAACCGGTCCAGCGGCGCGCGGCGCGAGAACGGTCGTTGCAGCGAGTCGACCAGCAGATACGACCCGTCCGGCGAGAACTGCGTGCTTCGATACATGCCCGGCCCGGCCCAGAGACTGGCCGCGCCCTGCAGCGGCACCCGCACCAGCACCGAGGTGGTCAGCGCCTCGAAGTTGGCGTCATCGACCGGGCCCGCCAGCATGTCCTGATAGGTGCGGTTCGATGCCTTGCTGCCATCGCTGACGCTGACGACCGGCCCGGCCGGGATCGCCGCCTGCGCATCGGTCAGCGCCCACGGCGACTCCGGCAGCATCCGCACCAGCAGCGCGCGACCGTCCTTGAACCAGGTGATCGGGTTGCCCAGGCTGGCATTGGCGCGCGCGTCGGTGAGCCGGCGCGCGCTGGCGCTGGCTAGATCGAGCACCCAGATCTCGACACCCTCATCGGCCGTGTGGGTAAAGGCCAGGCGAGTTTCGTCGGGCGACCAGGTGAAGTACGCCAGGCGCGCCCGCGGCGGCAACCCGCTGACCGGGACGGGCCCCGTCGCATCGACCCGCTGCAATGCCAGCCCGCGACTGTAGGCGAGCCGGACCGGGCGGTTGTCGCTGAGCGTGATGGTGTTGGCGACGTGCGTGCGCGGATCGATGCGCAGCCCGCCCAGGCGCAATTCCGGCGCGGACAGCTCGGCCAGCGGCGGATAGGCGCCCTGTTCCAGCAACACCAGGACCGTCTGACGGCTGTCGCTGATCACCTCGGGTGCCGCCGGCGCATCCGCCAGCGCCAGAATCTCCGCAGGTGGCTGCCGGTAAGTCGGCGGCGTCTGCGCCGCCACGCTTGCCGTCAGCATCGCCAATATCGGGAACAGCCATGCTCGGATCATCCGGGTCGGAACTCCTGGGTGAGTGGAAGCGGCATCATGCCAGGCGCGGCTCGCGCGGCTTCGACCGCGTCCGCCCCGACAACGCTGCGCGACAATGCAGATAGAACGCTTCGGTCAACGGCGTCTCGCGCACATTGGCCGACGACATGAACACGTACTCCTGCTCGATCACCGGCGCGAAACGGCGGATGCACACGCCGGTCCACAGCGAGCGGCGCGACAGCAGCTCGTTGACGATGGCGATGCCGATGCCCTCGGCTGCCAACGCGCAGGCCGCGCCGACGTTGTGGGTTTCCAGCCGCACATCCGGATGCACGCCGGCCTGCTGGAACGCCTGGCTGATCCGCATGCGGGTGTCGCCACCGCGATGGCCGACCAGGATGAGCGGTTCGCCGGCCAGCTCCCTGGCGCCGATGGCACGCTTGCCCGCCGACAGCGGATGCGCAGGCGGCAGCACGCAGACTGTGGGGCTGCTGATCAGCGGCCGCAGGCGGATCCCGGGATGATCCAGCGGCAACTTGCCGAAACCGCAGTCGGCGGTGCGCGTGGCGACCAGTTTCATCACGGTCGGCCGCGTGCGCGAATCGATGTTGATATGGATCTTCGGGTGTAGCGTCAGGAAGGTGGCAACCAGCTTCACCAGCGGCCCTTCGGCGAAACTCGGCGGCGCCACCACGCGCAGTTGCCCGGCATTGGTCTGGCGGATGTCCTTGGCCAGCACGTTGATCCGCTCGATGCCCTGCAGGGCCAGATCCACCTCCTCGAACAGCATCAGCGCCTGCGAGGTCGGCAGCAGCCGGCCTTTGCTGCGATGGAACAGCTTGAAGCCCAACTCGGCTTCGAACTGCGCCAGCAGCCGGCTGACCGCCGGCTGGCTAAAACCCAGGCTGCGCGCCGCCGCCGTCACCGAACCAAGCTGGATGATCTCGCGGAAGGCTTCCAGCGTCTTGATATTGTCGAGTCTCATGGCTGGGCGGTACCTGGCGGCTATGAATGGGCTGCCTGTGAACGTACACGATCGCGATGGAAGCCGGCACCGCGCTCAGTCGCCCTCGCGCAGCGGCAGCACCGGCAACAGCAACTGCGACGGATGCGCGCGATCCATGTGCACGCGGTTGTGCGCCACCCGCGCCTCGCTCCAGCGACCCGGTGCGGCATCGGTGTTCGGGTTGAGATCGAAATGCGGGTAGTTGCTGCTGGACACGTCCAGCCGGATGCGGTGCCCGGCGGCAAAACGGTTGGCCGTGGCGAAGGCTTCCACTTCGACCTCGACCACCTCGCCCGGCACCAGCAGGCGCGGCTGCTCCCACGAGTCGCGGTAGCGCAGGCGCAGGATGCCGTCGCTGAGGTTCATGGCGAAACCTTGCGGGTAGTCCGCGCTGGGCGGGTACTCGTCGATCAGCTTGATCGTGATGTCGGTGTCCACGCAGTCGGACGACACGAACAGCCGTGCGCGGATCGCCCCGGCGATCTCCACGTCCTGCGCCAGCGGCGCACTGCGGAAGCACAGCACGTCATCGCGTTCGCCGAGGTCGCGGCCGGTGCCGCTGCAGCCGAAAAAGCGGGCGTCGTCGCGCTGGTCGAACGCGCCCGGCGGCATGATCACGTCGGCCGAGGTGATGGTGCCGCCGATGGTCGGTACCGGGTCGGCCGGATCGTAGACATAGTCCAGCGCGGCAGACGGCGCTGCGGCCGGCGTCGGGTCGAGCAGGCCACTGGCGTGCAAGTGCCACGCCTGCGTGGCGGTGCCGGGCAACGGCCAGTCGTCGGCATGCAGCCAGCGCCCGCCATGCTGCAGCCGGCCGTCCGCGTTGCGCCGGCCGCTGCCGCCGCCCATCACGAAGATCGATACGCGGCCGCGCGCAAACGGGTTGTCGGCGCCGCGTCCCAGCACGTAGTCGTACCAGGCCCGGCGCAGTTCGTAGAACGAGCCGCCGAAGGCCGCGTCCAGGGTCGAGGACACGCCGAAATCGACGTCGCCGGCGAACGGCTGCGAGCGCCGGCCGTGGGTCCACGGCCCCATCACCAGATGCACCGGCCCGCGCTTGCGCCGCGACAGGCCCAGGTAGTTGTCGGTGGCGGTGCGCACGTACGGGTCATACCAGCTCGACATGTGCACCATCGGAACGTCGGCATAATCGTCGTAGTGCCGCTCGCCGCACAGCTCCACCTGTTGCCAGTAGGGGCCGAAGTCGCCGTGCTCCCATTGCTCGAACAGATAGTCCTCGTACTCCGGCGCGGCGCTGACCGGCGAGTCGCCGCGCGCCCACGGCATGCGCCGGAACCAGGCGCGGATGTCCTGCGCCTGCAGCGCCGCCTTGCGCAGTGGATCCTGTTGCGTGCGCGGGCTCAACAAGGCGTGCTTGTAGGCCCAGGTCGCCTGCTTGAGCTCGAACGCGCCACCCTGGCGAATGCCGCCGTGGTAGGCGTTGGAGAACCCGCCGGAGTCGACGAACTGTGCGGCCAGCGCCGTCGGCGCCAGGCTGCCCAGTGCGGTCTGCACATGGGCGCAGTACGACAGGCCCTGGGTCAGCACGCGGCCGTCGCTCCACGGCTGCGCCGCCAGCCACGCCAGCGTGTCGTAGCCGTCCACGGCTTCGTTGGTGTACTTGGTGAACACGCCCTGCGAGCGGTAGCGGCCGCGGCAATCCTGCATCGCCACCACGAAGCCATGGCTGGCGAACCAGCGCGCGATCTGCGGCTTGGACAACGGCTGCGGCTGCCCGGCGACGAGGTCCGACTGCGCCGTGCCGGACTTGTCGTACGGCGTGCGCTCCAGCAGGCAGGGCCAGCGCGGCGCAGCGCCTGCCTCGCGCGTCACCGGCAGGTACAGGTCGACCGCCAGTTGGACGCCGTCACGCATCGTCACCATCACGTCGGACTGCAGACTCACCGCGTGGGGACCGTCGGGAAGACCTGCCAGGGTGCGGCTACTGTCGTCCATGGATGCACATTCCATGTCGTTGCCCATCATTGCCATGTTCAATAGCCGATCCGGACGGCGACCAGCAGAAACGCCATCGCCACCGCGGACAGCACCAGGGTCAGCGGCAACATGAAACGCACCCACTGGCCGTAGGGCACCTTCGCCATCGCCAGCATCGCCAGCATCAGCCCGGAGGTGGGGCTGACCATCGCCATCAGGCCGTTGCCGAACAGGTAGGCCAGCACCACCGAGTTGCCATGCAGGCCCGACAGCTGCCCGATCGGCCACAGGATCGGAATGCTGATCGCGGCCTTGGCCGAGGTCGACGGAATCAGGACATCCAGGCCGGCCTCGGTGAACATGATCGCCAGCGACGCGATCCACGACGACTGCTCGTGGATCAGTCCGGCCATCCCGTTGACCACCGTGTCGAGGATCTGCGCCTGCTGCAGCAGCACGTGGATGGCGCCGGCCAGGCCGATCAGCAGCGCGGGCAGGATCATGCCCTTGATGCCGTCGATGAAGGCATCGGCGGTGGTGCGTGCGCCCAGGCCGCCGACTGCGGCAAGCACCGCGGTGACCGCCAGATAGAACGCGCTGAGTTCGTTGTAGTGCCAGCTCCAGGTGTGCCCCGCGTAAACCATCAGCACGACCGCCAGACCCAGCAGCAGCAACACGCCCATGTGGCGCTTGGACAGGGGCCGTGCATCGGCCACGAAATCCGCCTTGACGAAACCGCTGCGGAAGATGCTGTGCAGCAGATAGGCAATGCCGATCGTCAGGAAGATCCCCAGCACCGCCAGGCGCATGCCGAAGCCGCTGAAGATCGGCACCTGCACGATGCCCTGTGCGATCGGCAGTACCACCGGGTTGCTGACCGAGGCGATGTAGCCGATCTTGGCCGCGATCAACAGCATGGCCACTGCGTACAACCCGTTGAGTCGCAGTCGCTCGGCCATCGACAGCAGCACTGGCAACACCACCAGGTATTCCGAGATCAATCCGAGGAACGAGCTGCCCGCCGCCAACGCGCACATCAGCACCGGCGCCAGCAGGTAGATGTTGCCGTGCGAGCGGTGCACCAACTGGTCGAGCCCCGCATCCAGCGCACCGGTCTGCTTGAACACGCCGAACATGCCGCCGACGAACATCACCATGAAGATCAGTGGTGCATTGCGCACCAGGCCCAACGGGATCGACTGCAGCACCGTGATCACGCCGGCCGGACGAGCCAGCTCGTCGGCCGCGCCCAGGCCCAGCAGATGCAGCCAGTCGCTGGATTTCTCGATCACGGTGAACGTGCCCGGCACCACGCGCCCGTCGATGCGCTGGAACGCGCCTGAATCCAGCACGTAGGTCAGTACCGCACACAGCAGCAGCACGGACAGCAGCATCAGCACCGGGTGCACATCGATCGCGCGACGGCGACGGCCCGTGGGTTTGTCGTCGGTGACGGGGCTCTTGGCCATGCCGGGGGGTTCCATGGGTTTGACGAAGGCTCACGGCACCGGCGGCCGCCCGTATCGCACGGGCGGTGCCGGTACTTGCGTCAGAGGCTGATCGCCGCCTTCATGTAGATGAAGCGGCCACGCGGGTTGTAGGTGCTCATGTCGAAGTTCAGGTCGCCGCCGTTGACGTAAGACAACGGTGGATCCTTGTCGAACAGGTTCTGCACGCCGAGGGTAAAGGTCACCGGCTTGGCGGTCAGCCTGTAGGCTCCCCACACATCGTGGGTGAGCTGCGCCGGAATCCGGCCATAGCCCGGTGCCGCGCCCTCGTCGGTGTTGCCGATGTAATGCATGCTCCAGTTCGCCGCCCACGCGCCGCGCGACCAGTCCAGGCTGGTGTTGGCCTTCCAGCGCGGGAAACTTTCGCGAGCGATGTCCGACTTGCCCGCCCGCTTGACCACCCGCACCTGGCCGTTGGGCAGGGTGTCGTAGCGGTCGAATGCCGTCAGGTAGGCCGCGTTGAACATCAGGTCCAGGTTGCCTATGGCCAGTTTCGGCAGTTGGTAGCGCAACGTGGTGTCGACGCCCTTGGCTCTGAGCCGGTTGAGGTTGATCGGGCCGTCGGTGAGATTGATGATCTCGCCGCTGGTGTCGCGCCGGACCAGGTTGCAGCGCTGACCGGTGTTGGCGCACAGGTTGAGCAGGTTCTGCGAACCGAAGCTGGAGATCGCCTCCTTCAGGTCGATGTCGTACCAGTCCACCGACCAGCTCAGGCCCTTGGCGAAAGCCGGCGTGTAGACGAAGCCACTGCTGCGGTTGACCGAGCTTTCCGGCCTCAGGTCGGGGTTGCCGCCCACGGTGGAGTGGATCGAGCCGCCCGAGTAATTGGCTTGGTTGTAGCCGACCGGCACGCCCGCGCAGCCGGGTTTGCCCGCGCCGCCGCCGTTGCACGGATCATTGGCAGGCAGGTTGGTCTGGCGCAGGCCGGCGTACAGTTCATTGATCGACGGTGCGCGAAAACCCTGCGCCCAGGTGGTGCGCAACATCAGGTCGCCCCACGGCCGCCAGACCAGGCCGAACTTGCTGTTGGTGGTGCCACCGAAAGTGCTGTAGCGCGAATGGCGCGTGGCGACGGACAGTTCCAGTTGCTTCGCCATCGGCAGCTCGGCCAGCAACGGCACGTTGAACTCGACGTAGGCCTCCTTCAGGTTGTACATGCCGCGGGTGGGCAGGCGCGGAGCCGACGTGGTCTTGCGGTCGTAGGTGATGAACTGCGGCTTCTCGTTGACGTACGCGCTGGGTCGGTCGAAGCCGATTTCCTTGCGGTATTCGACGCCGGCCGCGAACGCCAGCATGCCGGCCGGCAGCGCGAACAGGTCGCCGGTGAGGTTGGCGGTGAAGTCGTGCTGCTTGGTGCCGTTGCGGTCCACGGCGTTGACGCGGATGTAGTCGGCCATCTGCGGCGTGATAGTGCCGAAGATGTCCAGCGGCACGCACGAGTTCGCCGCGCAGCGCGCATTCGGGCCCAGCGCCAGCGCCACCTTGTCCAGGTCGATCTGGTTGGCGGAAGTCCACTTCGCCTTGTTCTGCGCATAGGTATAGAACGTGTTCCACGACCAGCCGTTGCTGAAGTCGCCTTCGAAACCCGCGGCCAGGCGCATGGTGTTGACGTTTTGCGTGTTGATGCGCGGGCCCAGCTCGGTGATCATCCGCACCACTTCGAAGTTGGTGCCGCTGCCCTGGAACGGCACGCCGAACGGGTTGAACGGGTGGTCAACCGGAATTGTCATGCCGTCGCCGCCGCGGATGCGTGGGGTGGCCGCCGGGAAGCGCTGGCTCGACTCGCGGGAGTTGAACAGGCCCTCGGTCACGAAAGTGGCCGAGTCGCCCAGGTGGAAACGCAGCTGGCCGTACAGGCCTCTGCGATCGGACGGCCCGACCAGGGTGGTGTCCGGGGTCTCGTTGTAGACGTCGGTAGCCGGCACGTCCAGCCGGTAGCCGCCGGCGCCGTCCCGCACGAACGCCTTGGTACCGAAACTGCCCACCGCGATGCTGTTCTTGAAACGGCCCGCCGGCGTGTTGCGGCTCAACCCCTGCAGCGGCGCGCGCGAGAAGTCGCGATCGCCAGCGAGAATTTCCTTGCTCGAGGCGATCGTGGCCGAGACCAGTGCCGAACCCCAGTCGCCGGACTTGCCCCACAGGAGGTCCTCGTTGTGGGTGAAGCCGTCACCCTTGTCGGTACCGCCGACGTAGCTGCTCAGCTTGACGCCGTCGAAATCGCTGAAGGTGATGATGTTGACCACGCCGGCGATCGCGTCGGCGCCGTAGATCGCGGTGGCGCCATCGAGCAGCACCTCCACGCGTTCGACCGCCGCCAGCGGGATCGTGTTGAGGTCGACGAAGTCGCGGAAGCCGCGGGTACCGGCGCCGTTCACCCAGCGCCGGCCATTGACCAGTATCAGCGAGCGGTTGGCGCCCAGATTGCGCAGGTTCAGCGAACTGGTGCCATGGCTGGTACCGGCCGAGCCGGTCGAGTTGAAGCTGGAGCCCACCGAGGGCAGCTCCTGCAGCAGCTCGCCGACCGAGACCACGCCGGTCGCCTCGATCTCATTGCGCTCCATCGTGAACACCGGGTTGGCCGCTGTTTCGTCCTTGCGACGAATGCGCGAGCCGACCACGCTGACCGCTTCGAGCGTCTTCGCTTCGCTGCCGTCGCCGGCGCTGGCCGGGACGGCTTCCTGTGCCACGGCGAGCGACGGCAGGCCGTAGCCCATTCCGAGCACGCTGGCCACCGCGATGGCCATCAGGGTTCGGCGCGTGCCGCGACACATCACCACGTTGTTCGTCACTCCGTTCATAGGATTTCCCCCAAGGATTCTGCAGCGGACGATCCGCGCGCCGACCATCAAACCTGATGGGGAGTAATTCATGGGCGTCACACTTATGCAATCCTATCGTTCGACGTAATGTATTCATGCGTATTTGGTATGACACGCCCATGCCGGTGAATACGCTTGCATCCACCTCGGCCACTATGTGTTGCTAGGCTCGTCACCACGCCACGCGCAGCCTGCACCCCGCTCCGCGCCCGTTCGTTTTCGACGAGGACAACTCACATGACCGAAGCCCACGACCCCCAGCGACGACGCCTGCTGGCCGGCTTGGCCGCCTCGCCGTTGCTGCTGCTGTGCGGGGCGACCTCGGCGCCTGCGACGCTGACCCTGACCCTCACCGGACAAGCCCTGATCGCCCACGACCTGTGCGCCGAAGCCTACCCCGGGCTGGCCGACGTGATCGCGGAAATCCGGCGCGGCGACACGGCGATGACCGATCTGGAAACCGCGATCCGCACCGCCGCCTCGGGCGCACCCACGCGGGAAGGTGTGTTCCTGCACCAGGCCGGCATGGCCGAGCTGCGCTGCTTGCGCGAGATGGGTTTCGACGCCCTGGCGCTGGCCAACAACCACGCCGGCGATTTCGGCCGCGAAGGCGTGCTGGCAACGCGACAAGCCGCCCACGACGCCGGCTTCCATGTCGCCGGCAGCGGCGGCAACCTCGCCGAGGCCAGCCAAGCGACACGCTTCATGGTTGCCGGTCAGCCAGTGGCACTGGTCGCCATGGCCGCCGGCAAGATCCGCGCGGGCGCGGCCACTGCCACGCTGCCGGGTATCAACGAATTGCGGCTCGACGGCGTCAGCCCACCCAACGCCGGGGACGTGGCGCGTATTCACGCGTCCATCCGCGCCGCCGCCGGCTCGTCACGGGTGATCGCCTACCTGCACAACCACGACTGGGGCGACGACCTGCGGGTGACCCGCCCGTGGGTCCGCCGCTTCGCTGCGTCGTGCATCGACGCCGGCGCCAGCGCGTTCTTCGCGCACGGCGCACCGCTGCTGCATGGCATCGAGCTGCATCGCGGCGCACCGATCTTCTACTGCCTGGGCAGCCTGATCTTCCACTCGCGCACGCCGCCCGGCCACTACCTGCCGGAAGTCTGGGAAAGCGCTATCGCACATCTGCACTACCGCGAGGGACAGTTGCGTCAGCTCGAACTGGTGCCGGTAGTGCTCAACGAGCGGGGCGATGATGCCGCACGCCAGAACGAGACCCGCGGCCGCCCCCGGATCGCCACGGGAGAAGATGCGCAGCGCATCCTCGCCCGCCTGCAGGTGCTCAGCGGCGCGTTCGGCACCTCGCTGCGGATCGCGCGGGCACGCGGCTGGATCGAGGTGGGCTGAAACACCTCGACGGTATCAGCGGCCCTTGATCGGGAACGTCTGCGCATTCCCCGGCGCAGAACCGGCCGGCGTGGTCGGGCGCGCCGGCGACGGCGTGTTCGCGCCGCACTGGTAGGCGCCCCACGGCTGCGAGCCATCGGCCGGCTCGGCCAGCGGCTTGATGGTGTCGGCGTTCATCTTTGCCGCCTCGTTGCGGGCCAGCACCTCCAGCTCGTCGCGCACCTTGATGTTGTTGCGGTCGACCGGGCCGACGCGGTCCATCACCGAGACGGTGACCTTGCCCAGCTCACGGCAAGAGGAGACGTCGCCGCTCCACGCGGTACGCACGTTCTTCGCCGCCGGATCCAGGGTGATGCCCCAGCTGCAGGCGCCGAGCAGGAGGACGGGGACGAGCAACAGCAGGGTCTTGCGCATGGGTGACTCCGCGACGATGGCTTGGGCATGAAAGAGGCCGGGCGTGACCGACCCGGCCTCCATCCTAGCGCGGGGACGGCGGCGCGTCCCCAACCGATCCACAACGCGCGGCGGCGGCAGGCGCCGGCGCCGCGTCCCGGCTCACGGCACCGACTTGCCATCGGCGTCGAGCACCTGCACCTCGCCCAGTTTCAGCGCGCGGACCTGCGCCTCGATCTTCTTGAGGTCGCCGACGATCACCCAGGTCAGCTGGTCGGGGTGGATGATCTCCTTTGCCGCCGCTTCCACCGCGGCATCGGTCTGTGCCTCGATGCGCGACTTCAGGGTCTGCACGTAGTCGTCCGGCCGCTTGTACTGGGCGATGCCCTGCAGCGCGCCCATCACCGCCGAGGTGGTCTGGTAGCTGCCGGGCATGCTGCGCACGTCGCCGAGCTTGATCTTGTCGATCTCCTGCGCGGTCAGCGGCCTGTCGCCGATCACGCCCCTCGCCTCCTTCAGCATCTCGGCCACCGACGCTGCGGTCTGGTCGGTCTGCACCGGTGCATACAGCATGAACGGGCGCTGGCCCACCGCGTTCTGCAGGAAGCTGAAGGCGCCGTAGGCCCAGTGCTTGTCTTCGCGCAGGTTCATGTTGAGGCGCGAGGTGAAGGTGCCGCCGAAGGCACCGTTCATGGTCTGGATCTCCAGGTTGTTCGGCGCCTCGGTCGACGGCGCCAGGCTGCCGGCGAGGATCAGGCTCTGCTGCGCCCCGGGGCGGTCGACCAGGTACACGCGCACCTGCGACGGCGGCGCCACCTTGCCGATGTTCTTCGCCGGCACCTTGCCGGCCGGGGCCTTCCAGTCGCCGAACGCCGCGTCGAGCTCGGGGATGATCTTGTCCAGCGTGGTGTCGCCGGCGACCAGGATCCGCATGTTGTCCGGCCGGATGAAGTCAGCCATGAACGCGCGCATGTCGCCCGGGGTCAGCGACTTGATCGACGCCTCGGTGCCGGTGCCGGTGAACGGGATCGCGTAGGCATGGCCCTGGCCATACAGCAGCGGCGGCAGGGTGCGCAGCGCGATGCCGATGGGCTGGCTCTTCTCCTGGGCGATGCCGGCCAGCCACTGGCCGCGCAGGCGGCTGATGTCGGCCTCGCGGAACGCCGGGTTGCGCACGACGTCGGCGAACAGCGCCAGCGACGGCTTGAGCTGGTCGTCCAGCGCGTTCAGCGAGGCGCTGCAGAAATCCAGCCCGCAGCCGCTGGCGATGATCGCGCCGAGGCGCTGCTTGCGCTTGGCGATCTCGATCGAATCCAGGCTCTTGGTGCCTTCGTCCAGCATCGCCATGGTGAAGCTGGAGGTGCCCAGCTTGCGGCCCTGGTCGGCGGCGTAGCCGGCATCGAACAGCAGCTGCAGCTGCACCGCCGGCACGCCATGGCGCTCGGCCAGGATCACTTCGATGCCGTTGTGCAGCTTGCCGCGCTGCAGGGCGGGGAAGCTGAGGTCGGGGAAGCTGCCGACCACGGGCACGCCCTGGCTGCGGTCGACCTCGCTCTTCACCGTGCGGTAGTCGCCCTTCGCCGACAGCACCGGCGTCGGCGCGCCGCTGGCCGCGGGCCGGCCGGCCACGGTGGCCATGTCAGTGGCCCCAACCTTGCCAGGCACCACGGTCAACGTGTAGTCGCCGCGAGCGATCCACTGGTTCGCCACCGCGCTGACCTGGGCCGGCGTGGCCGCCATGAATTCCCTGAAGTCCTTCAGGTAAGCGCCCGGATCGTTGCGGTACAGCTGGCCCTCGGCCAGGATCGTGGCCTGCGTGTTGACCTTTTCCAGCCCGCGCACGAACGAGGCACGAGTCTGCGTCTTGACCCGCGCCAGCTCGTCGGCGGTGGGGCCATCCTTCAGGAATTTCCGCCATTCGTCGGCGATCGCCGCCTCGACCCTGGCCGGGTCGACGCCCTTCTTCACGTCCACCTGCAGGTTGAACAGGCTGGCCAGCACGTGTTGCTCGACGTCGACCGAGACGTCGTCGGCCAGTTTGTCGCGGTAGACCAGCCGCTGGTACAGCCGCGAGGTCTTGCTGCCGCCCAGCACCGCGGCGGCCAGTTCCAGCAGGTTCTCGTCGCGGCTGCCGCGGCCCGGCACGTTCCACTCGCGGTAGATGCGCACCTGCGCCACGTTGTCGGTCATCGTGCCGCGGGTGGACTCGGTGCGCGGCGCCACCCATGGCTGCGGCCGCGGCACCTGCGGCCCGGCGGCGATGTCGCCGAAGTACTTCAGCATCTTCTCCTTCGCCAGCGCTGGCGTGATGTCGCCGGACAGCACCACCACCGTGTTGGCCGCGCCGTAGTAGTCGCGGAACCACTGCTTGACGTCGGCCAGAGAGGCGCCGTTCAAGTCCTCCATCGAGCCGATGGTGTCGTGGTGATAGGGGTGGTTGGCCGGGAACGCCTCGGCCTGGATCAGCTCGCTGGCGCGGCCGTAGGGCTGGTTCTCGCCCTGGCGCTTCTCGTTCTGCACCACGCCGCGCTGCTCGTCGAGCTGGGCCTGGCCGATCGCGCCGAGCAGGTGGCCCATGCGGTCGGACTCCATCCACAGTGCCATGTCCAACGCGCTGGTCGGCACCGTCTCGAAATAGTTGGTGCGGTCGAGCCAGGTGGTGCCGTTCTGGTCGGTGGCGCCGGCCAGCTCGAACGGCTTGAAGAATTCGTCCTGGTGGTTTTCCGAGCCCTGGAACATCAGGTGCTCGAACAGGTGCGCGAAACCGGTCTTGCCCTTGGGCTCGTACGACGAACCGACGTGGTACCACACGCTCACCGCCACCACCGGTGCCTTGTGATCCTCGTGCACCACCACGGTCAGGCCGTTCGGCAGGGTGAAGCGGGTCCAGGCCAGCTCGGGGATCTGCTGCGTCGTCGCGACGGCAGCCGCGGTGTCCGGGGCTGCCAACGCCAGTGGCAGGCCGCCGGTCAGGACGAGCAGGCCGGCGACGAGCAGGGCGAGCGGTTTCTTTGCCACGGTGAACCTCCTGTTTCACGGATGAGTCCCCGCAGGCTAGTCGACGCCCTCCAGGCATCGCAAATGACTTGTGGCAGGGGTGGCGGCCGCCTGTCCGGCTGTCCGGCAACAGGCGGCCCGCTGTCCGCGGACAGCAGACCGAGCGCCAGAGTACTCCATTTTGTATTTGAAAATCAGATATTTGGCCCTATATGAGCGGCTGGCACGGGGATTGCTGAATCCAAAGTGCAGGACTTCCCCCCTTTCATCGGAGACATGAACATGAAACTCGAGACCTTGATGCTGCAGGGCCTGTTCGTTGCTTGCCTGGCCGTGAGTGCCCTGATCTTCGGCGCCATGCTGACCACCACCCCGGCATCCGTGCGGCTCGCTGCCGGCAACAGCGTCAGCGCGATCCTGCTGACCGCACCGACCAGCTGCGCATTGCCGCCGGACGGCGTGGTCTGCCCGCAGGTCGGCGGCTGAGGCTCGACGCCGGCCCCTACCGGCACGCGATAATGGCGGGATGCTCCACGTCATCCTGTTCCGACCCGAGATCCCGCCCAACACCGGCAACGTGATCCGCCTGTGCGCGAACACCGGCGCCGCGCTGCACCTGGTACGGCCGCTGGGTTTCGAGCTCGACGACGCCCGCCTGCGCCGCGCCGGCCTGGACTACCACGAGTACGCCAGCCTCGCCGTGCACGGCGACCTCGCCGCCTGCCTCGCTGCGATCGGCACCCCGCGCGTGTTCGCCTTCAGCACCCGCGGCCGCGTCGCCCATGTCGACGCGCAATTCGCCGACGGCGACGCGCTGCTGTTCGGCTGCGAGACCGCCGGCCTGCCGACCGAGGTGCTGGAAACGATTCCCGCCGAACAACGCCTGCGCCTGCCGATGCGCCCGCACAGCCGCAGCCTGAACCTGTCGAACACGGTCGCTGTGGCCGTCTACGAAGCGTGGCGCCAGCTGGGTTTCCCCGGCGCCGCGGAAGTTTGAGCCCGGCCGGCGGGCTACAATCGGCGGATGAACGCCGCCACTCCCAATTCCTGGTTGCCGCAACCGCTGCGCCGGCTCGCCGGCCGCGCGCTGGAAACCGCGCTGAACCACGCCCTGTCGCTCGATCCCGACACGCAGCAGAAACTCGCCGCGCTGGACGGCCGCCGCGTGCAGCTGCACCTGCGCGGGCCGGAGCTCGCGCTGGCGGTGACCGTCGAAGACACGCGGCTGAAGGTCGGCCCGCCACAGGACGATAGCCAGCTGAAAGTGGCCGCCACCCCCGGCAGCCTGCTGGCGATGTTGCTGCGCCGCGACGACGACGGCGTCGCGCCGGGCAAGGTGGAGATCGCCGGCGACGCCGAGCTGGCACGGCGGCTGGAGAAGCTGGCCGGCAGGTTCGCCCCGGATTTCGAGGAGGCCTTCGCGCGCACGTTCGGCGACGTGCTCGGCGTGCCGCTGGCCAGGGCCGTGCGCCAGGGCCTCGCCCACATCCGCGAAACCGCCGACCACCTCACCGAAGACACGGCCGACTGGCTGCGCGACGAAGTGCGTGTGGCGATGGCGCCGGGCGAGGTCGAGGGTTTCCTCGACGGCGTGGACGCGCTGCGCGAACGCAGCGAACGGCTGGAAGCGCGCGTGCAGCGACTCGTGCAACGACTGCAGGGCAGCGCCGCGTGACGCCGCTGAAGGTGGTGCCGCGCCTGCTGCGGGTGGCCTCGGTGCTGCTGGCGTACCGGCTCGACGAACTGGTCGACGCCGCCCACCTGTACCGTCCGTTGAAGCTGCTGCGGCCGTTGGTGGCGCGTCCGCGCATCGACATCAGCGGCCTGCCGCGCGGCGCCCGCCTGCGCCATGCGCTGACCGAACTGGGGCCAATCTTCATCAAGGCCGGCCAGGTATTGTCGACCCGCCGCGATCTGATGCCGGCGGACATCGCCGACGAACTCACACTGCTGCAGGACCAGGTCGCGCCGTTCCCCGGCAGCGCAGCGCGCGCCATCGTCGAGCAGGAGCTGAAGTCGCCGATTGGCCATCTATACGCCCAATTCGACGAAACCCCGCTGGCCTCCGCCTCGATCGCCCAGGTGCACGCCGCCAACCTGCACGACGGCCGCGCGGTGGTAGTGAAGGTGCTGCGCCCCGGCATCGACGCGCAGATCGCCCGCGATGTGAAGCTGCTGCGCTCGCTCGGCGAGCTGGCCCAGCGCTGGCACCCGAACGCCGACAAGATCCGCCCGCTCGACGTGGTGGCGGAAGTGGAGAAAATGCTGGAGAACGAGCTGGACCTGCAGCGCGAAGGCGCCAGCGCCAGCCTGCTCAGGCGCAACTTCGCCAGCGGTGTGGATCTTTATGTGCCCGAAGTGCACTGGGAACTCACCAGCGCGCGCGTGCTCACGCTCGAACGCGTCCACGGCATCAGCAGCGACGACATCGCCGCCATCGACGCCGCCGGCCTCGATCGCAAGGCGCTGGCCGCCAAGGGCGTGCGGGTGTTCTACGAGCAGGTGTTCCGCGACAACTTCTTCCACGCCGACGCCCACCCCGGCAACATCTGGGTCGACCCCACGCGCGCCGGCGAACCGCGCTTCATCGCGCTGGACTTCGGCATCATGGGTTCGCTGCCCGAGGCCGACCAGTACTGGCTGGCGCAGAACTTCATCGCCCTGTTCGAGCGCGACTACGCGCGCATCGCCAAGCTGCACGTGGACGCCGGCTGGATGCCCGCCGACGTGCGCCTGGACGAGCTGGAAGCCGCGGTGCGCACGGTGTGCGAGCCTTACTTTACGCGCCCGCTGGCGCAGATCTCGCTGGCCGAGCTGGTGGTGAAGCTGTTCCAGACCGCGCGCCGCTTCCAGCTGACCCTGCAACCGCAGCTGATCCTGCT
Source organism: Rhodanobacter sp. KK11 (assembly GCF_033345435.1). Lineage (NCBI taxonomy): Bacteria > Pseudomonadati > Pseudomonadota > Gammaproteobacteria > Lysobacterales > Rhodanobacteraceae > Rhodanobacter > Rhodanobacter sp. KK11. The sequence goes on along the minus strand of NZ_JAWPMI010000001.1, from coordinate 214,929 downwards.
GCAGAAGACCCTGCTCAACATCGAGGGCGTCGGCCGCATGCTCGACCCGGAGATCGACATCTGGGCGGTGGCGCATCCGGTGCTCAAGCGCATCCTGCGCGAACGCTACAGCGTGCGGCGCACCCTGCGCGAAGTGCGCAAACGGCTGCCGGAATGGCTGCACGAGGGGCCGCAGTTCCCCGGGCTGGTGCGCGACGCGCTGCGCCAGGCCGCGCGCGGCGAGCGGCGCATGCTGAGCGACCCGGCGGCGCTGAAGCTGCTGCACGACAACGCCCAGCGCCAGCACCGGCTGCTTGCCTGCGGCCTGCTCGGCAGCTCGCTGCTGCTCGTCGCCGCCCTGCTGTGGACGCTGGCGCCGCAGCACGGCCCATGGCCGCCGCTGGGCGCGGGCGCTGCCGGCCTGCTGGCGTTCGCGCTCGGCTGGCCCCGCTCACGCTGATACTCCATCGCCTCCCCCCCGGGAGGGGCACTCGCATTCGCCAGAAGCCAAAAGCACCCCACCCCAACCCTCCCCTGCAAGCAGGGGAGGGAGCCCACACACTGACGCATGACTCCGATCGAGATTCTCTACCAGGACGATGCGCTGATCGCGGTGAACAAGCCCGCGAACCTCGCCGTGCACCGCTCGAAGATGGTCGGCAACACCGAGGAGCTCCTCATCGACCTGCTGCGCGAACAGGTCGGCGGCAACGTGTACCTGGCGCACCGGCTCGATCGCGCCACCAGCGGCGTGCTGTTGATCGCACGCAGCAAGGAGGTCGCCGCCGCGCTGGGCGAGCAGTTCATGGGCCGCACGGTGCACAAGCAGTACCTGGTGGTGGTGCGCGGCTGGCCGGAGCCGGCCGAGGGCGTGATCGACTATCCGCTGCCCGGCTCGCGCGAGACCGGCCCGCGCCGCGAGGCGCGCACGCATTACCGGCGACTGGCCACGGTCGAGGTGCCGATCGCGCTGGGCCGCTATCCGCAGCAGCGCTATGCCCTGCTGCGGGCCGAGCCGGAAAGCGGCCGCTTCCGCCAGATCCGCAAGCACCTGGCGCACATCCACCACCCGGTGATCGGTGACTGCCAGCACGGCCGCGGCGACCACAACCGGTTGTACAAGCAGCACTTCGGCTGTCACCGCATGCTGCTGCACGCGTGGCGCATCGACTTTGCCCACCCGGTGACCGGCGCCGCGATGCATCTGGAAGCGCCACTGGATGCCGAATACGCCGCAGTGCTCGAGCGCTTCGACTGGAAACGGAAAATGAGCGAAGAAGAGTGAGCCGCGGGAGCACCGCGACTCGCCCCCGCTTTCTCTCGACTTCCCGCTCCTCTTTTCCCGCTCATCCACTTACCATCGCTCCATGCTTGTCATCAGCCGCACCCTCTCCCTGCCCGAATCCGAACTGGTCGAGCGTTTCCTGCGCGCCGACGGCCCCGGCGGGCAACACGTGAACCGCACCGAGAGCGCGGTGGAGCTGCGTTTCGACGTGGCGGGCTCGTCCTCGCTGCCGGAGGAAGTGCGTGCACGACTGCTGGCGCGGCGCGACCGCCGGCTCACCGACGAGGGCGTGCTGGTGATCCAGGCGCGCCGCTTCCGCGACCAGGCGCGCAACCGCGACGACGCGCGCGAACGGCTGGTCGAGATCATCCGCGGCGTGCTGGTGCCACCGAAGAAGCGCGTCGCGACCCAGCCGACCCGCGCCTCGAAGGAACGTCGCCTGGCCGGCAAGCAGCAACGCGGCAAGATCAAGCAGACGCGCTCGCGCAAACCGGACTTCGAATGAAGGGACGCCTGTTCACGCCGGACCAGTTGCCGACGCAGATGCCCGGATTGCGCGATGGCTGGCAACGCCGGATCTGCCGTGGCGTGCTGCGCCTGTGCGGCTGGAGCCTGGCCGGCGAGTTTCCCGACGTGCCGAAACTGGTGCTGATCGCCGCACCGCATTCGTCCTGGTGGGACGGCGTGTGGGGTCTGTTGGTCAAGGTGGCGATCGGGGCCGACGTGCACTTCATGGGCAAGCGGGAACTGTTCTTCTGGCCGCTGGGCAGCCTGCTGCGCCGGCTCGGCGGCATGGCGATTGACCGCGGCAGCGCGCAAGGCGTGGTCGAGCAGATGATCGACCAGTTCCGCCGACGCGAAAAACTCTGGCTGGGCATCGCCCCGGAAGGCACGCGCAAGCCGGTGAAGCGCTGGAAAAGCGGCTTCTGGCGCATCGCCCGCGACGCCGGCGTGCCGATCTTCCCGGTGGCATTCCACTATCCCGACAAGACCATCCAGCTCGGCCCGCTGTTCGACACCAGCGCCGACATGGAAGCCGACCTCGCCCGCCTGCGCGCGTTCTACGCGCCGTTCAAGGGCAAGCACCGCGACGTCTGAGCCGCCGGGTTTCTCCGCACCCGGTCCGCGCCGGCAACCCGCTCGCCCGGCCGGGGCCGGGCCCGTATCGCGCCGGCACACACGGGCAGGCCGGTACCGATGACTCCTAGCGACCTTCCTGGTCCGTTCCTGACCCGCCAGAGCCATTCCATCGCTCCCTCCCGCCGCAGCGGCGGCGGCGCGACCGCCGGAGATCCGCGGCCGGCATGGGCTTTCTTTCATGGCACGGCACGTGCTTGGCAATATGCATGAAAAATGTGATACACATCACATTATGAACGGCGGCGCCGCAGTAGGCGCCGGCATCCATCGGGGAATCCACGCATGCACGTGTTGATCACGGGCGGGGCCGGTTTCATCGGCTCCCATTTGGTAGCGCTGCACCTTGCGCAAGGGCACAAGGTCCACGTGGTGGACGACTTGTCGACCGGCCGGCGCGAGAACCTGGCGCCTTTCGAAGCCTCGCCGAACTTCCGCTTCGACGAGGCGGACATGCTCACCTGGCCGTTGCTGCAGCAGGCCGCGGCCTGGGCGGACCGCGTCTACCACCTCGCCGCGGTGGTCGGCGTGTACCGCGTGATCGCCGAACCGACGCGCGTGCTGGCCACCAACATTGCCGCCTGCGAGCGGCTGTTCCGCACCATCGTCGCCAGCGGCTGGCGGCCGCAGGTGGTGGTCGCCTCCAGTTCCGAGGTCTACGGCCACCACCACGAAGAGCGACTGGGCGAGGAAATGGATCTCAGCGTGTCCACCCGCGTCGGCACGCGCTGGAACTATTCGGTCAGCAAGATCGCCGACGAGGCGCTGGCCCTGTCCTACGCACAGAAATTCGGCATCCCGGTGGTGGTAGCGCGCTTCTTCAATACCATCGGGCCGCGCCAGACCGGCCGCTACGGCATGGTCGTGCCGCGCTTCGTGGAGCAGGCGGTACGGGGTGAACCGATCACGGTGTACGGCACCGGCGAGCAGACCCGGTCGTTCTGCGACGTGCGCGACAACGTGGCCGCGCTCGACCTGCTCGCCTCGCGCGGGAGCGGCGACGCGCTGGTGGCGAATGTCGGCAACGATCGCGAGATCAGCATGAACGCGCTGGCCGAACTGATCCGTGAGCGCGCCGACAGCGACTCGCCGATCACCCATGTGCCATACCTGAAGGCCTATGGCGAGGATTTCGAAGACATCCAGCGGCGCCGGCCAGAACTGACCCGGCTGCGTACGCTGACCGGGTTCCGGCACCGCTACACGCTGGAAGACACGCTCGACGAGCTGATCCAAGAACGGCGTATCGCCTTGACAGGGACCGCACATGGCCACCGCACCCTGGTTTGTCATCAGTCCTAACGCGCTGCTCAGCGTGGTCGGATTGCTGCGCGGTCCGGACCGGACCGTGCCGACGCCTGCGCAGGACTGGCGCGCCGCCACGGTGGACGTGGTGATTCCCGCCTACCGCGAGGCGGAGAACATCGCCCACTGTCTGGTCTCGGTGGCGCGGCAGACGCACAAGCCGCGCAACATCATCGTCGTCGACGACGGCAGCAGCGACGACACCGCCAACCGCGCCGAGCAGACCGCGCAGCGGCTGGGCCTAAAGGTCACGGTGATCCGGCGGCAGGCGTCGATCGGCAAGACGCCCACGCTCAAGCGCCAGGCGCGCGAGTTCGACGCCGACGTCGAGTTCATCCTCGACGGCGACACTTTCCTGGAATCGCCGGACTACATCGCCCGCTGCGTCGAGGAGCTGTACAAGGGCGTCGGCATCGCCTCGGTCTGCGGCCGCGTGCTGCCGATGCGCCTGTCCGACCGCCGCCGCCTGGCGGAGACCCCGGAATACGCCGCCGTGCTCGGCGGCAAGCCGTACGTCGACCCCAAGTCCAGCCGCACCCGCCTGCAGCTGATCTGGTGGGGGCTGACCAACATCTACCGCGACTGCCTGTACCGCTACCTGCAGGGCTTCGTGTTCCACGGCCAGATGGTGTTCTTCGGCGGCATCACCAACCCGGTGGGTTGCGCGGTGGCCTATCGCCGCGAATACATCAAGGACCTGTTCGACCGCTACGAGCCCCATTTCGGCGACAACCTGACCAATTCCGAAGACATCTTCATCGGCTTCGCGCTGATCAACCAGGGCTATCGCAACGCCCAGCTGAGCGACGTCAGCGCCCGCTCCGAGGAGCCGCTGGCCACGCACCTGCCCAGGCAGATCGCGCTGTGGTCGTCCTCGTTCCTGCAAAGCTGCTACTACTTCGACGCGCTGGTGCGCAGCCCGTTCAAGGCCTTCGCCCGGCTGCGCCGCCGCTGGCACGAACGGCACGGCGAACACGGCGAACACATCCGCGAGATGCGCAAGATCGCCGAGCCGTACCGGCAGGCGTTCGGCGAGGAAGTCACCCGCCGCTACGGCCGTCCGCTGGGCTGGATCATCTTCATGTCGGCGATCGAGAAGGTCGGCTTCCCCACCGCGCTGATCGTGATGCTCCTGCTGCGCATGTGGGAGCCGCTGGTGGTCACCGTGCTGGCCGAATCGCTGCTGTCACTGATGGTGCTGGTGGTGATCTCCAGGGGCGAACGCTGGAAGGCCTTCGGCAAGAGCCTGCTGGTGACCCCGCTGCGCTACGCGCTGATCCTCACCGAGGTCGTCACGATCGGCCGATTCGCCAGCGACCTCTGGATCACGAGGAACCGGAAATGGCGCAAATGATCTCACGCCGCCGGACCTTGGCTCGCGCTTCGGCGCCGGGTCGGGCCAGCCTGCTCGCCTGCGCGCTCGCCTGCGCCTTGTCCATGAAGCCCGTTTTCGCGCAGAACGCGGTCGCCTACCAGCCGGCGCTGGACGCCGCCTGGACCGGGCGCACCAGCGAGGCGCTGCGCCTGATCGACGCCTACCTCGCCAAGCACCCGCACGACCATGCCGCGCAACTCGACCGGGCGCGTTTCCTCGCCTGGCTCGGCGACTACGCGAAGGCGGACGACGCGCTGGCCGGGTTTGGCGCCGACGACAAGGAGGCCGCCGCGCTGCGTGCACGGGTGCTGGCCTGGGCCGAGCGCCGCGATGCCGCGCTGGCGCTCAACACGCCGTTGTACGCAACCGACCCGGACGACTACGACAACGCCTGGACCCAGGCGCTGATCCTGCGACAAGGCGAGTGGCCGCAGCAGGCCTTGCCGGCGCTGGCCGCCGTGCAGGCGGTCAAGCCGGACGACAAGGACACCATCGCGCTCGCCAAGGCGGTGCGTCTGCCGCTGTTCTCCACGATCGGCCTGGCGCCTTCGCGGTACAGCGATTCGGACCACATCGAAATCCGCGGCATCGCCGCCGATGCCAACCTGTGGCTGTCCGATCGCTGGCGGTTGCTGGCCAGCGCCACGCGACGCGAGCACTCGGCCGCGTTGGGCGGGCCGTTCGCGCCGTTGCTCGGCGACAACCACGTCGACGAGGATCGCGTTGGCATGGGACTGCACTTCGCGCCGTCGCCCGACACCGCGCTGGAGCTGTGGCTGGGCAATTCGCGGACCGACAACGGTGTCGGCAGCGACAGCAAGACGATCGGCCACCTGCAGATCTCGCAACGCGCCAGCGACGCTTTCCTTTACAAGCTCACCCTGGACCGCGACCGCGTCGACCAATCGCCGCGCGCACTGGCGGTGATGCGCCACGGCCTCACCGCCGATCTGCGCTGGACGCCGACGCTGCGCGACCGCTTCGATGCGCGCATCGCCAGCGACGCTTTCGACGACGACAACCGCCGCGCCTCGGTGCTGGCCAGCTACACCCGTGCGGTGTACCGCAGTGGACGGGTGATGTTCGACCTCGGTCTGCAGGCGGAGGGCCAGCACAACACCCGCAATACCGGCCATGGCTACTACAGCCCCGACCGCTACCGACGCTATGCCGTCGCGGCTTCCAGCTACGTCTCGCTGGGCCAGGAAGCCGGGTTGTACCTGTCGGCCGCACTCGGCCAGCAACGGGACGAGACTTTCGATAACTGGAAGCGCGCCACCGACGTCAATGCCGAGCTGACCCTCGGCATCTTCAGCCACTGGCAGCTGGTCGGCCATGCCGGCTACAGCCAGCGCCTGAACCAGTTCGGCCGCTACGAAGGCACCACCGTCGGGCTGGGACTGCGCTACCGCTTCTGCGAGTTTCGTGCCGACCGCTGCCCGTCGGTGCCTTGAGCGATCCGGCGGCGGAGCCTGCGCTGGGCGACGGCATCGCGTGTCGCCCGACGCGCGATGGATCCGACCCTGTTCGACTCGTGCCGTGCGGCCGGTGCCCGACCGGATCGCTTCGGTCAAGGCGCGCGCCGGCGATGGCTGGCGTGCACTTCCGAAAACCTTCCATCGCGCTGCCGCCGCAGGGGAGCACATGAAGAGACTGCTGCAGCTTGCCTGCATTGCGCTCATCTGCCTGTCGGCGGCGGCGCCCGTGGCGGCGCAGGCAACCACCGCATCCCACGACCGGCGCATCGCGATCACCTTCGACGACCTGCCCTGGGCCAGCCTCGACCCGACCACGCCGCGGCCCGCGCAGGGTACGGTGCCGCCGCGCATCACGGCCGAGTACGCGCGCCTGCTGCAGGCCATCGAGGGAGCGGGGACCCCTGCCGTCGGTTTCGTCAACTCCGCGCGTCTGCTGGTCGGCGGCCAGCCGCAAGCGGACCGCACGGCGATGCTCGACGCCTGGCTCGATGCCGGACTGGAACTGGGCAACCACACCGCCACCCATGCCGACCTGCACGCCGTCGGCGTGCAGGCCTACGCGGACGACATCCTCGCCTGCGACCGCGTGCTGCGCCCGCTGCTGGCCAGGCGCGGCCATGAACCGCAATGGTTCCGTCACCCCTACCTGCGCACCGGGCACACACTGGAAGACAAGGCGGCGATGGACGTCTTTCTCGCCACGCACGGCTACCGCATCGCGCCGGTCACGGTCACCAGCTCCGACTGGATCTGGGCCGCCGCCTACGCCAGGGCGCTGGACAGCGGCGATGCCGCCACCCAGGCGAAGCTGCGTGCGCAATACGTGCCCTACCTGCTGCGCAGGGTGAACTACTTCGAGCACCGCTCGATCAGGCTGCTGGGCTATGCCTTGCCGCAGGTGATGCTGCTGCACGCCAACGCGCTCAATGCCGACACCTACCCCGATTTCGTCGCTGGCCTGCGCGCACGCGGCTACCGCTTCGTCAGCCTCGACGAAGCCTTGCGCGATCCCGCCTATCGGCGCGCGGACGAATTCACCGGCGCACTCGGCACCAGCTGGATCCATCGCTGGGCGATCGCCGCAGGCAGGTCGTGGAAGTTCTACAGCGGCGAGCCAACTTCGCCGAAATGGGTGATCGACCTGGCCGGCGTGCCCACGGACTCGGAGTAGCCCCCGCCCGCAAGCGGCAGCGCGGCACGACGGCCAGCCACGATCGATGGCCCCGCGATGCAGCTCAGCGCCCCGAGTGCCCTGGCTCGTCGTAGTCGCGATGGGTCAGCAGGCCGGGCCGGATCAGGTCGACGAAGGCACGCGCCTCGGCGCTGAGGAACTTGCCCTTGCGCATCACCACGCCGTAGCTGCGCTGCGGGAAGTACTGCTTCATGTTGCGCACCGCCAGCCGCGCACGGTCGGCCGCGGTGATGCAGATGCCGGTGACGATGGAGATGCCCAGGCCCATCGCCACGTATTCCTTGATCACGTCCCAGCCGCCCACCTCGATCGCCACGTGGTACGGCACCTGCCGCTGCTGGAACACCAGGTCGACCAGGCGATAGGTGGACAGCCGCTGCGGCGGCAGGATCAGGCCGTACGGCGCGATGTCCTCCAAGGTGATTTTCTCCTTCGCCGCCAGCGGATGGTCCGGCGGCAGGATCAGCATCGGGTCGTAGTGCTGTACCGGCGCCCAGGCGATGTCGTTGGGCACGTCCAGCATCGAGCCGACCGCGAAATCCGCCTCGTCGGCGCGCAGCAGGGCCAGGCCGTCCTTGCCGGTGACGTTGGCCAGTTGCAATTGCACCGCGGGAAAGCGTTCGCGGTAGCGGCGCACCAGGTCGGGCAGCAGGTACTGGATGGTCGAGGTGCCGGCGGCGATGGTCAGCCGACCGCCCTGCAGCCCCTTCACACGAGCCTGGAAGTCGCGGTCCAGAGTGTCCCAGCCCTCGACCAGCGGTCGCGCCAGCTCATACAGTGCCTCGCCCGCGTCGGTGAGGTTGATGCGCCGCCGGCGGCGCTCGAGCAGGCTCACTCCGAGTTCCCGCTCCAGTGCCTGCAGTTGCAGGCTGATGGTGGGCTGCGACAGGTACAGCGCCTCGGCGGCGCGGGTCAGCGTGCCCAGCTTCACCACGCTGACGAAGGCGCGCAGTTGCTTGTAGCGGTTGCCCTTGTAGTAGAAGCGCCCCGCGTCGGCCGGCTCGCCGCCGGTGCGCTTTTTTGCTGCACTGCGGTGCGATTTTTTGGCTTTGTCCGGCGTTTCAGCAGACCTTTTCATCGAGATCGTTCAATGTGTTGAGTCATATATTAATCATGATAATAGTAATGATTGAAACATTTGCTTTGTCAAACAGATGATTCCTGCCTAGCTTCGAGTCACCCAGACACGGAGCAAATCCATGGCAGTCCCGCAGGAACGACTCGACACCGGGGGCGTCGAGATACACGCCGACCCCACCGGTCACGCAGGCATCCTGACCCCCGCGGCGCTGGCCTTCCTGGCCCGGCTCCACCGCCGCTTCGAGGCCACCCGGCGGCGGCTGCTGCAGGCCCGGCACGAGCGTCAGGCTGGTTACGACGCCGGCGACCTGCCGGACTTCCGCGCCGACACCGCGGCGATCCGCGACGGCGACTGGCGCGTGGCGTCGATCCCGGCCGCGCTGCAGGACCGCCGCGTGGAGATCACCGGCCCGGTCGAGCGCAAGATGATCATCAACGCGCTGAACTCCGGCGCCAAGGTGTTCATGGCCGACTTCGAGGATTCCTCCTCGCCCACCTTCGCCAATCAGCTCGACGGCCAACTCAACCTGCGCGACGCGGTGGACGGCACGATCGCGTTCACCTCGCCCGACGGTAGGGAGTACCGCGTCGACGACAACCCGGCCGTGCTGGTGGTGCGCCCGCGCGGCTGGCACCTGCACGACCGCTTCTTCAGCGTGGACGGCGAGCCGGTGGCCGGCGCGCTGGTCGACTTCGGCCTGTTCGCGTTCCACAACGCCCGCGCGCTGCATGCGCGCGACCGCGGTCCGTACTTCTACCTGCCGAAACTCGAGGCGATGGAAGAAGCCGCGCTGTGGGACGCGGTGATGGCGGCGGCCGAGGAGGAACTGCAGCTGCCGCTCGGCACGATGAAGGCGACCGTGCTGATCGAGACGCTGCCGGCCGCGTTCCAGATGCACGAGATCCTGCACGCGCTGCGCCGCCGCGCGGCCGGCCTCAACTGCGGCCGCTGGGACTACATCTTCTCGTACCTGAAGACCCTGCGCGGGCACCGCGACCGCCTGCTGCCGGAACGCGGCCAGGTGCAGATGACCGCGCCGTTCCTGAAGGCCTATTCGGAATTGCTGATCCAGACCTGCCACCGCCGCGGCGCGTTCGCGATGGGCGGCATGGCCGCGCAGATCCCGATCAAGGGCGACGAGGCAGCGAACGAGGCGGCGCTGGCCAAGGTGCGCGCCGACAAGCTGCGCGAGGTCAAGGCCGGCCACGACGGCACCTGGGTGGCGCATCCGGCGCTGGTGCCGGTGGCGCAGGCCATCTTCGACCAGTACATGCCGGCGCCGAACCAGCTCGACGTGCTGCGCGAGGACGTGCGCGTGACGCGCGAACAGCTGCTCGCTGCGCCGGTCGGCACGATCACCCGCGCGGGCTTCGACAACAACGTCGAGGTGTGTCTGCGCTACACCGCCGCCTGGCTGGACGGCCTGGGCTGCGTGCCGATCCACCACCTGATGGAGGATGCCGCCACCGCCGAGATCGCCCGTGCGCAGCTGTGGCAGTGGCTGCATCACGGGCACCTCGAATTTCCCGACCACGCGCCGATCGACTTCGCCCTGTTCGATCACGCCCTCGCCGCCCACGTCCATCGCCTGCGCGACAGCCGGCATCCCGGCGCCGCCCGCGCCGATGATGCCGCCGCGCTGCTCTCGGCCATGACCCACGCCAGCACGCTCGGCGACTTCCTCACCCTGCCCGCCTACGACCAGCTTTGACGACACCACCCCTTTCCCAACAGGGGCTCAAAACCAACGGAGCCGCACCATGAAGACCACTCTGCCCACCACCGAACAGATCACCCTGGACTGGAACAACAACCCGCGCTGGACCGGCGTGAAGCGCAACTACGCCGCCGAGGACGTAGTGCGCCTGCGCGGCACCGTCGCGGTGGAGCACTCGCTGGCGCGCCGCGGCGCCGAACGGCTGTGGAAGTCGCTGCACAGCGAGGACTTCGTCAATGCGCTGGGCGCGCTCACCGGCAACCAGGCGATGCAGCAGGTGAAGGCCGGCCTGCAGGCGATCTACCTCTCCGGCTGGCAGGTCGCCGCCGACGCCAACGTGGCCGGCGAGATGTATCCCGACCAGTCGTTGTACCCCGCCAACTCGGTGCCGCTGGTGGTCAAGCGGATCAACAACACCCTGCTGCGCGCCGACCAACTGCACCACGCCGAGGGCAAGGACGACTGCGACTGGCTGGTGCCGATCGTGGCCGACGCCGAGGCCGGTTTCGGCGGTGTGCTGAACGCGTTCGAGCTGATGAAGGCGATGATCGAGGCCGGCGCCGCCGGCGTGCATTTCGAGGATCAGCTGGCCTCGGTGAAGAAGTGCGGCCACATGGGCGGCAAGGTGCTGGTGCCGACCCGCGAGGCGGTGGACAAGCTCAACGCCGCGCGACTGGCCGCCGACGTCGCCGGCGTGCCGACCCTGCTGGTGGCGCGCACCGACGCCGACGCCGCCGACTTGCTCACCTCCGACATCGACCCCAACGACAGGCCGTTCATCACCGGCGAGCGCACCGTCGAGGGCTTCTTCCGCGTCAGGCCGGGCCTGGACCAGGCGATCAGCCGCGGCCTTGCCTACGCGCCGTACGCCGACCTGATCTGGTGCGAGACCAGCAAGCCGAACCTGGATGACGCGCGCCGCTTCGCCGAAGCGATCCACGCGAAATTCCCCGGCAAGCTGCTGGCCTACAACTGCTCGCCCAGCTTCAACTGGAAGAAGAACCTGGACGACGCCACCATCGCCAACTTCCAGAAGGAACTGGGCGCGATGGGCTACAAGTTCCAGTTCATCACCCTGGCCGGCTTCCACAGCCTCAACTACGGCATGTTCGACCTGGCGCACGGCTACGCGCGCCGCCAGATGAGCGCCTTCGTGGAACTGCAGGAAAGGGAATTCGCCGCCGCCGAACGCGGCTTCACCGCGGTGAAGCACCAGCGCGAAGTCGGCACCGGTTACTTCGACCAGGTGACCCAGGCGATCCAGCAGGGCCAGTCCTCGACCACCGCGCTGAAGGGCTCCACCGAGGAAGCACAGTTCAAGCAGGCCTCGGCGGCGTGACACCCGTCGAAAACCCGCAGGAGCCCGCTCACGGGCGATGCCTTTGCTGCATCCAAGAGCATCGCCCGTGAGCGGGCTCCTGCGGGTTCGTCATTCGGGGCGGGGCTCCGATGGCGGCACCAGCGCGATCACTGTCCAGCCTGGCTTCGGCTCCAGCTCGCGCTTGGCCGACGCCACCCGCAACGTGCCTTTTTCCTCCACGCCGAACATCAGCAGCGTGTTCGATCCGTACTGCTCGATGAAGTGCGGCCAATCGAACGTGCTGGTCAACTTCGTCGACTTGATCCGCCAGCCCTGCTCCATCATCTCGGCGAAGCGGCCGTGGGTCATCGTCTCGTCGAACAGCGGCGGCGCCAGCAGGCTGCCGGCCAGCGCCGCGCGGTCGGTGTTCTCCTGCGGCGTGAGGTTGCGCAACCGGTACACCTTCTGGCGCCCGAACTCCTGCCGGTAATGCACGCAGGCCAGCGAGTTGCGCTCGCGATGGGTGGACACCGCCAGCAGCCGGCCGATGCCGGTGAGGTCGAGGTGGCGCTCGGCATGCGGCGAGGCCGGGTTGCCGAAGAACGTGGCCAACCCCTCCATCCGCGCCAGCCGGATGCCGTCCCAGTCGTCGTCGGCCAGCACCACGCGGAAACCAGCGTCGTGCAGCGACTTGCCGATCGCGCGGGCCACCGGGTCCGAGCCGAAGACCAGCACGCCGCGCGGCTCCGGCTCGGCCACCTTCAACCAGATCGCCAGCGGTCGTGCGGTGGCGCTCTGCAGGATCACCGTGCCGATGATCAGGGTGAACACCAGCGGCACCAGCGCCTCGGCGCCGGCCACGCCAAGCTGATCCAGGCGCAACGCGAACAGCGCGGAGACCGACGCCGCCACGATGCCGCGCGGCGCCACCCAGCCGATCAGTGCGCGCTCGCGCCAGTTCAGGCCGCTGCCGAAACTCGACAGCGCCACGGTCAGCGGGCGCACCAGCAGCTGCGCGATCACGAACAGCGCGATGCCGGCGCCCAGCATGCCGTCCGGCAGCGGCCAGTGCAGCCGCGCCGCCAGCAGAATGAACAGCAGCGACACCAGCACCGTGGTGAGGCTCTCCTTGAAGTCGAGGATGTCGTCGATGTGCACGCCGCGCAGGTTGCCCAGCGCGATGCCCATGATCGTCACCGCCAGCAGGCCCGACTCGTGGGTCAGCGTGTTGGAGATGCTGAAGGCCATCAGCACCGCTGCCAGCACCGCGTAGTTCTGCAGGTACTCGGGGATCAGCTGGCGGCGCAGGAAGAACGCCATCAGCCAGGCGGACAAGGCGCCGATGATCACGCCGCAGCCGATGGTGGCGATGAACACGCCGATGGTGTGGCCTTCCTCGCGCGACACGATCGCTTCGTAGATCAGCACCGCGAACAGCGCGCCCAGCGGGTCGATCACGATGCCTTCCCAGCGCAGCGTGTTGGCGATGCGCGCGTTCGGGCGCAGCGTGCGCAGCATCGGCGCGATCACCGTCGGCCCGGTCACGCAGGCCAGTGCGCCGAACAGCAGCGCGATCGGCCAGGCCAGCCCGGCAACGAGATGCGCAGCCAGCGCCAGCAACAGCAACGAAGCGATCGCGCCGTAGCTGACCAGCCCGCGCACCGCTTTGCCGATCCCCGGCAGTTCGTGGAAACGCAGGGTCAGGCTGCCCTCGAACAGGATCAGCGCCACCGCCAGCGACACGCCCGGGAACAACAGCCCGCCGAGCAGCCTGTCCGGCTCGAGTACGCCACTGACCGGCCCTAGCACGATGCCGGCCAGCAACAGGAACAGGATGGCCGGCAGCTTCACCCGCCAGGCCAGCCACTGCGCCAGGAAGCCGATCATCAGCATGCCGGCGAGCATCAGGCCCAGCTCGATCGTCATCGCAGTCCTTGGGAAGATCAGGCCGCTATCGAAGCATGCACCGGCGGCGACGTCCAGTCGGCAGGCGAAATTCAGAAGCGCCGGTATTGCAGCGCCTCGGCCAGGTGTTCGCGCTCGAGCAGGGCCGCACCGCCATCGAGATCGGCGATGGTACGGGCCACCCGCAGTACGCGGTGGTAGGCGCGGGCGGACAGGCCCAGCCGCTCCAGCGCCGATTCGAACCAGCGCCGCTCGGCCGGCCCCAGCGCGCAGTCGCGCTCCAGTTCGCGCGTGCTGATCTCGGCGTTCGGCCGGCCCGCGCGCATCAGCGATTGCCGCCGCGCCTTGAGCACGCGTGCGCGTACCGTGGCGGAATCCTCGTCGCGCTCGTTGCGCGGCGTGCCCAGTTCGGCCAGCGGTACCGGCGGCACTTCCACGCACAGGTCGATACGGTCGAGCAGTGGCCCGGAGATGCGTGCACGATAGCGCTGGATCTGGTCCGGCGTGCATTGGCACCGCGGGTCGCCGGCGTAACCGCAAGGGCAGGGATTCATCGCCGCGACCAACTGGAACTGGGCGGGAAACGCCGACTGCCGCGCTGCCCGCGAGATTACGATGTGTCCCGATTCCATCGGCTCGCGCAGTACTTCCAGCACGTGCCGACTGAACTCCGGCAACTCGTCCAGGAACAGCACGCCGTTGTGCGCCAGCGAGATCTCGCCCGGGCGCGGATACGAACCGCCGCCGACCAGCGCCACTGCCGACGCGGTGTGGTGCGGGGCACGAAACGGGCGCCGCCGCCAATGCTTCGGATCGGCGACCTGCCCGGCCACCGACAGCACGGCGCAGGTTTCCAGTGCCTCCGACTCCGACAGCGGCGGCAGGATGCCGGGCAGGCGCTCGGCCAGCATGGTCTTGCCGGTGCCCGGCGGCCCGACCAGCAGCAGATGGTGGCCGCCGACCGCAGTGATCTCCAGCGCGCGCCGAGCCTGCAGCTGGCCGCGCACGTCGGCCAGGTCGGGACCATCTTCGGCACCGCCGTTACCGGGAATGCCCACCGGCATCGACAGTTCGTGCGCGCCACGCAGCCAGCCGCACACTTCGGCCAGCGTGTCGGCCACCCGCACGTCCACATCCGGCACCAGTGCCGCTTCGGCGGCGTTCTCGCGCGGCACCACCACCCGGCGCCCGCGCGCCCGTGCGCGCAGCAGCGCCGGCAACACACCGGAGACGCTGCGCAGCATGCCGGTCAGCGCCAGTTCGCCGAGGAATTCGCAGTCGTCCAGCTTTTCGCGCGGCACCTGGCCGCTGGCAGCAAGGATGCCCAGCGCGATCGGCAGGTCGAAACGACCGCCGTCCTTGGGCAGCTCGGCCGGCGCCAGGTTCACCGTGACGCGACGGCCGGGGTACTCGAACGCGGTGTTCTGGATCGCCACGCGCACACGGTCGCGCGCCTCGCGCACCGCGGCTTCGGGCAGACCGACGATACTGGTGCTCGGCAAGCCGCCGGAAAGATGCACCTCGACCATCACCTGCGGCGCGGCGACACCTTCCTGGGCACGACTGAGGGTGACGGCAAGACTCATGCGACCGCCAGCGACGTCAGGCGGCGAACGGCGGACGGAGCACCGACGAAAACAGGCATCGGCATCGAACGCTCCATCAGCGGCACTGGATAAATAACCGCCTCCGATCGTTCTCGGGGTGAGGGTGACGGATCGGAGGCGGCTCCCGGGAGGCGGTAGTCACTGACCCGCGCGGGCAGCCAGCGTGGCCTCCAATTCGGCCACGCGTCGCTCCAATTCGTCGACCTTGGCGCGTGTGCGCGCCAGCACCTGGGACTGGACGTCGAATTCTTCACGGGTGACCAGGTCGAGGCGGCGCAGTCCTTGCACCAGAACATCCTGGAAGTTGGTCCGCAAATCCTGATGCGCCTGTGCCACCCCTGGCGGTACCAACGACACAAGTCGCAGGGCAATCTTGTCGATATCCTGCCTATCCATCATGGATAGCGCCTCGAACTCGTCGAGGTAGATACTAGGTGAACGGAAATTGGGCGCGCCATCGGTATGCTCCGTCAAAAACTGTAGGGATTGTCCTACACGCGCCACTCCCGGCGCGACAATGCCCCGTCGCACAGGCAGAATGTGGCCTCAGCCCAACCGATACTTTGCAAGGAACCACCCATGAAGCTGGTCGTGGCGATCATCAAGCCGTTCAAGCTGGACGACGTGCGCGAGGCGCTGGCCGAGGTCGGTGTGCAAGGCATCACGGTCACCGAAGTGAAGGGTTTCGGGCGCCAGAAAGGTCACACCGAGCTGTACCGCGGTGCCGAATACGTGGTCGACTTCCTGCCCAAGATCAAGCTGGAAGTGGCGGTGGCCGACGACCAGCTCGACCGCGTGATCGAGGCGATCCAGGCCTCCGCGCGCACCGGCAAGATCGGCGACGGCAAGATCTTCGTCAGCACGCTGGAGCAGGTGATCCGCATCCGCACCGGCGAGCTGGATCACGACGCACTTTAACCCGCCGCTGTCCGCCCACGAAACGATCTGCACACAATCTGTTGGGTTGACCCTTCCCCGGTCACCCGATATGTTGTGTGCGTCGGTGCCCGACCCGATGCGACATCGGTCGGGCTTAAAAGGGAATCCGGTGTAACTCCGGAACTGCCCCGCAGCGGTAAAGCGGAAACGAAAGCCCCCACATGCACTGGCCCTCCGTGGCTGGGAAGCGGGAGCAAGTAGGCGGATCGCGCTGATCCTCGTCCGCAAGTCCGAAGACCTGCCGGCACATCGGGGCGAACGTGCCCCGGTGCGTAGTGGCGGCTTCCGCGGGGAAGTGCGTCGTGGAGCTGGTCGCCGCATGGCGTCCGCTTGCGCGCCGCTCCTGGACTCCGTCGCTATCAGGCCCTGCGCGCGGGAGCAGGCGTTTGATGTCCTTCGCCGGAGCCACCTGCCATGCAAGCCCCCGATACCGCCGAACGCGAGCGTGCCGACGCGCGCATCGAATCCCCAAGCCCGTCCGCCGACAGCGCGTTCGCGCTGACCTCTCCGCACAGCGCGGCCTCCATGCACGTGACCAAGCGCAACGGCGGCCGGGAAGCCGTCGACGTCAACAAGATCGTGCGCGCCGTGGCGCGCAACGCCGAGGGCCTGCACGGCGTCGACCCGCTGCGGGTGGCGCTGAAGACCATCGGCGGCCTCTACGACGCAGCTACCACCGCCGAGCTGGACCAGCTTTCCATCCGCACCGCCGCCGCGCTGACCGCGGAGGAACCCGAATACGGCCAGCTGGCCGCGCGCCTGCTCGGCGCGTACATCGACAAGGAAGTCAGCGGCCAGGAAATCCAGAGCTTTTCGCAGTCGATCGCACGCAGCGCGGAGCTGGGTATCCTCAACGATCGCCTGCGCGATTTCGTCGCCGCCAACGCGCGCAAGCTCAACGACGCGATCGACCCGCTGGCCACCCGCCGCTTCGAGTACTTCGGCCTGCGCACGGTGTACGACCGCTACCTGCTGCGCCACCCGCAACGGCGGCTGGTGCTCGAGACGCCGCAGCACTTCTTCATGCGCATCGCCTGCGCCCTGGGCGGCAACGAGATCGGCGAGACGCTGGAACTCTACCGGTTGCTGTCGTCACTGGAATACCTCGCCAGCTCGCCCACCCTGTTCAACGCCGGCACCGCGCACGAACAACTGAGCTCGTGCTACCTGCTCGACTCGCCGACCGATTCGCTGGAGTCGATCTACGACAAGTACGCCGACGTGGCCAAGCTCAGCAAGTTCGCCGGCGGCATCGGCCTGGCGTATTCGCGGGTGCGTTCGCGCGGCTCGCTGATCCGCGGCACCAACGGCCATTCCAACGGCCTGGTGCCGTGGCTGAAGACGCTGGACGCGTCGGTCGCCGCGGTGAACCAGGGCGGAAAACGCAAGGGCGCGGCATGCGTCTACCTGGAATCGTGGCACGCCGACATCGAGGACTTCCTCGAGCTGCGCGACAACACCGGCGACGACGCGCGTCGCGCGCACAATCTCAATATCGCGAACTGGATTCCCGACGAATTCATGCGTCGGGTCGAGGACGACGACGAGTGGTCGCTGTTCGATCCGAAGATGGTGCCGCACTTCGTCGACAGCTGGGGCGACACGTTCGACACCGCCTATCGCCAGGCCGAAGCCGACGGCTTGGCCGTGAAGACGGTGAAGGCGCGCGACTTGTACGCGCGCATGATGCGCACGCTGGCGCAGACCGGCAACGGCTGGATGACGTTCAAGGACCGCTGCAACGCCACCTCCAACCAGACGGCCAATCCCGAGAACGTGATCCATCTGTCCAACCTGTGCACCGAGATCCTGGAAGTGAGCTCGGCGAGCGAAACGGCCGTGTGCAACCTTGGCTCGGTAAACCTGGCGCGACATGTCGTCGACGACGCATTCGACTTTCAGCAATTGGCCTCGACCGTGCGTACCGCGGTGCGCCAGCTCGACCGGGTGATCGACCTCAACTACTACCCGATCGACACGGCGCGCACCGCCAACATGAAGTGGCGCCCGGTCGGACTCGGCGTGATGGGCCTGCAGGACGTGTTCTTCAAGCTGCGGCTGCCGTTCGACTCGGCCGAGGCGCTGGCGCTGTCCACGCGCATCGCCGAGGAGATCTACTTCAACGCCTTGTCGCAGTCATGCGAGCTGGCCGAGGCGGAAGGCGCGCACCCAGGCTTCGCCGAAAGCCGCGCCGCGAACGGCGAGCTGCAGTTCGATCATTGGCCCAGCGCCGCGCCGCACGACGGCGCACGCTGGAACGCCTTGCGCGAACGCATCAAGCAACATGGCTTGCGCAACTCCCTGCTGATCGCGATCGCACCCACCGCCACCATCGCCTCGATCGCCGGCTGCTACGAATGCATCGAGCCACAGATATCGAACCTGTTCAAGCGTGAGACGCTGTCCGGCGACTTCCTGCAGGTGAATCGCCATCTGGCCGACGAACTGAAAACGCTGGGACTGTGGACGTCCGAAATCCGCGACGCGATCAAGCTGGCGGAAGGTTCGATCCAGGGTATCGCGGCGATCCCCGAACGCCTGCGCCAGATCTACCGCACCGTGTGGGAACTGCCGCAGAAGTCGCTGATCGACCTGGCCGCCGCGCGCGGCGCCTGGATCGACCAGAGCCAGTCGCTGAACCTGTTCATGGAAAACCCGAACATCGGCCAGTTGAGCTCGATGTACATGTACGCGTGGAAATCCGGCATCAAGACCACGTATTACCTGCGCTCGCGTCCGGCGACGAAGATCGCCAAGACCACGGTGTCGGCGCCGTCCGACCAGGCCCATGCGACCGCCGCGGTGGTTTGTTCACTGGAGAACCCGGAGTATTGCGAGGCCTGCCAATGACGCCATGAGGTGTCGCGATGAAGCGCTACCGGAATCTCGATGGCAACTCCGGCGTCGCCGCGTACGAATGCGGTGACGGCTTCATCCGCATCCGCTTCGTCAATGGCGAAACTTACGAATACACCGACGAGGTCACTGGCCGCGCGCATGTCGCGAACATGCAGAAACTCGCGCAAGCCGGCCTGGGCCTCGCCACCTATGTCAGCCGCTTCGTGCATGACGCCTATGCGCGCAAGCTTTGAATCGAAGGAACCCCATGTCCGCCCAACCCGTCCGCAACGCCCACATCCTCGACCCGGGCTTCGAACTCACCCTGCGCCCGATGCGCTACCCGGGCTTCTACGAGATGTACCGCAACGCGATCAAGAACACCTGGACCGTCGAGGAGGTGGATTTCTCGATGGACACGCGCGACCTCGACACCAAGATGTCCGCCGCCGACCGCCACCTGATCCGGCGCCTGGTGGCGTTCTTCGCCACCGGCGACACCATCGTGTCGAACAACCTGGTGCTGAACCTGTACCAGCACGTCAATGCACCGGAGGCGCGCATGTTCCTGTCGCGCCAGCTGTACGAGGAAGCGCTGCACGTGCAGTTCTACCTCACCCTGCTGGACACCTACATTCCCGATCCGACCGAGCGCAGCGCCGCGTTCGCCGCGATCGAGACGATCCCGTCGATCCGCCAGAAGGGCGCGTTCTGCTTCAAATGGATCGACTCGATCCAGGACCTGCGCCGGCTGGAAACGCGCGAGCACCGCCGCCAGTTCCTGCTCAACCTGATCTGCTTCGCCGCCTGCATCGAGGGGCTGTTCTTCTACGCCGCCTTCGCCTATGTCTACTACCTGCGATCGCGCGGCCTGCTGCATGGGCTCGCCGCCGGCACCAACTGGGTGTTCCGCGACGAGAGCGGACACATGGCGTTCGCGTTCGAGGTGGTGCGCACCGTGCGCGCGCAGGAACCCGAGCTGTTCGACGATGCCATGCGCGCGCAGGTCGAGGAGATGGTGGAGGACGCGATCGCCTGCGAGACCCAGTTCGCCGAAGACGTGCTGTCCGGCGGCGTCGCCGGCATGTCGGTGAAGGACATGCGCCAGTACCTCGAATACTGCGCCGACCAGCGCCTGGCCCAGCTCGAGCTGCCGAAAAAGTACGGCGCGAAGAACCCGTTCGACTTCATGGACCTGCAGGACGTGCAGGAACTGGCCAACTTCTTCGAACGCCGCGTCTCGGCCTACCAGGTCGGCGTGCAGGGCGAGGTGGCGTTCGACATGGCGTTCTGAGCGATGTGCCGGGCGGCCTATTGACTACAGGTGTAGTCACGGCGTAGCTTGACTACACCTGTAGTCACGCGATCGTCCGTCATGCGCAAACCCTCCATCGGCGACCAGGAACTGGCGCTGCTGCAACACATCGACGAAGTCGGCGCCGCCTCGGTCGGCGAGGTGGCGGTGAGCTTCGGCGAGCCGCGCGGGCTGGCCCGCTCCACCGTGCTGACCATGATGGAACGCCTGCGCGGCAAGGGCTATCTCAAGCGCCGCCAATCGAAGGGCGTGTTCCGCTACAGCACCGCCACGGGCCCGGGCGAGGCGATGCGCAGCGCGGTGGGCAGTTTCGTCGAGAAGACGCTGAGCGGCTCGGTCTCGCCGTTCGTGGCCTGGATGTCCGAGCGTGCCGAAGTTTCCGACACCGAACTGGCCGAGCTCGAGGCGCTGGTAAGCCAGCTGCAATCACGGCGCAAGGAGTCGTGAGATGGACGCGCTCAACCATTTTTCCGACATCCTGCTGACGCGACTGGTCTGGACGTCCATCCAGGCCGCCGTGCTGATCGGCGCCGTCTACCTGGCCGGCCGTCTGTGGCCGCGCCTGTCCGCGGCGATGCGCTGCATGCTGTGGTGGCTGGTCGGCGCGCAACTGCTGCTCGGCCTGCTGTGGCACGCGCCGCTGGAGCTTCCGCTGCTGTCGCACGCACCGCTGGAAGCGATCGTGCCGGTCACGCCGCCCGTGACGTTCTTCGCCACCACGGCGACCGCCGGCGCCGTGCTGCCGTCGATCGCTGCGTCAACCACACCGGCGCCGTCCTGGCGTACCGGCGTCGCCCTGTCGTGGCTGGCCGTCGTGCTGTTGCAGGCGCTGATCGCACTGCGGCAAGGGCGGCAGGCGCGCCGCATGCTGCGCGAATCGCAAGTCTTGCGCGATGCTTCGCTGCAAGCGCTGTGCGCGCGGCAGGCGCGGCAACTCGGCTTGCGCCGCTGCCCACGGCTGCGCGTCTCGGACGCGATCGTCTCGCCGCAGGTAACCGGCCTGTGGCGACCCACCGTACTGCTGCCCGCCGGCCGCGCGCTCAGCGCCGAGGAAGCGGCGATGGCGCTCGCGCACGAGCTGGCCCACCTGCGCCGTGGCGATCTGTGGCTGGCCTGGGTGCCGGCGCTTGCGCAGTGCCTGTTCTGCTTCCATCCGCTGGTGCGCTGGGCGATGCGCGAGTACGCACTCAACCGCGAATCGGCCTGCGATGCGCAGGTCGTGCAGCACGACCGTGCCGCACCGCAGGACTACGGCCGCCTGCTGCTGCGCCTCGGCGTGGCGCAGCCGATGCACGCCGGTCTCGCCGGCGCTTCCCCGTCCTTCCACAACCTCAAGAGGCGACTGACCATGCTGCAGCAAACCGTGAACCAGCCGCCATCACGCACGCGCGGCTGGCTGCTCGTCGCAGTGATCGCCCTCGTCGGCGTGCTGCCCTATCGCGTGACAACCGCCGGCGCGAACGGCACTCCCGCCACGCCGGCTTCCACGCAGGCAAGCCTGCTGCCGCCACCGCCGCCGGCCCCTCCAGCAGCACCACTCCCCGCCGTGCCCGCCCTGCCTGCCGCGCCCGCCCCGCCCGCCCCGCCCGCTCCTCCGCCGGCACCACCGCTGCCACCCGCCCCGCCGCACGACGCCAGCGGTCTGCGCGTCCACTACGCCAACATCGCCATCCATACCGACGCCAGCGAAGGCTTCGCGCTGCTCGACGGCGATGCCGCCGTCGTCAATGGCAGCGATGCCGATCTCGCCGCCGCGAAGCGCCTGCAGCGGAACGGCAAGTCCATGCTGTGGTTTCGCCGCGGCGACAAGGCCTGGCTGATCGACGACGCCGCCTACGTGCAGCGCGCCAAGGCCGCCTACGCGCCGGTCGACGCCTTGGCCAGGCAGCAAGGCGAACTGGGCGGCAAGCAGGGTGCACTCGGCGGCAAACAGGGAGCCCTGGGTGCGCGGCAAGGCATGCTCGGTGCGCAGCAGGGACAACTGGCGGGCCGGCGCGCCATGCTGGCCAGCCAGCAGGCCATGCTCACCGCGCCATCCGGCCAGCGCGACCACGCCGCTGAAGTGCAGGCAAACCGCGCCAGGCTGGAAGCCAGCGAACAGGAACTCGACCGGCAGCAGGCAAAGCTCAGCCAGCAACAGGCGGAGCTGGGTCGGCAGCAGGCCGAGCTCGGCAAGCAACAGGAAGCGCTCGGCACGCAACAGGAAGCGCTGGGCAAGCGCCAGCAAGAGGCCTCCAGCCAAGCCAGCCAGCAGATCCGCAAGCTGCTGGACGAAGCGATCGCCAAGGGCGTCGCGAAACCGACGGCCCTGCGCTGAGCGAAATCTCGCAGTTGCCCCTGCAATCACGCGTCGCCTTGCTCCCTCCCCTGCTCGCAGGGGAGGGCTGGGGTGGGGTCCCCCTCCTGACCTCCCCCTGCTGCGCAGGGGGAGGGACCGGAAGCGGTGCTCAGCGCCACCTGCAGGGCTGAGGCGTCCTACCGGGCCGCCTCTAGCGGGAACCGTGCATGACGCTCAGCGCCAGGGCCACGCCTTCAGCTGGTACTCGTGCGGCGGCGTGTTGCCGGCCAGGTACTGCACGAAGTAGTCCCAGCGCCGGCGGGTGGCGTACGGGGTGGCCTCGGCGTAGCCGTGGTGGACGTTCGGGATCATCAACAGGTCGAAATCCTTGTTCGCCTTGATCAGCGCGTCGGCCACCAGCAGGGTCTGGTAGGGCGGCACGTTGTCGTCCATGGTGCCGTGCACCAGCATCAGCCGGCCCTTGAGGTTCTTCGCGAAGTTCTGGTTGGCCTGGGCGTCGTAGTTGGTCTTGCCGTCCTTGTCGGTGACCAGCAGGCCCTGCCACTTCTCGGCCCAGTCGTCTTCGTAGTTGCGGTTGTCGTGGTTGCCGCTCTCGGCCCAGCCGACCTTGAAGAAGTCCGGGTAGTGGAACATCGCCGCCGCGGTGGCGTTGCCGCCGCCGGAGTGGCCCCAGATGCCGACGCGGTCGAGGTCGATCCACGGGTATTTCTTGCCGAGTTCCTTGATGCCGAGCACCTGATCGGGCAGCGTGTTGTCCTCGATGTGCTCGAAGTAGGCGTCGTGGAACGCCTTGGAACGCCACGGCGTGCCCATGCCGTCGAGCGCGATCACGATGAAGCCCAGCTCGGCCAGCGCCTGGTTGTCGCCGTGCGCGGACAGGAAGCTGCGCCCGCGCACCGAACCGGTCTGCGGGCCGGGGTAGATGTAGTCGATGATCGGGTACTTCTTCGACGCATCGAAGTTCGACGGCTTGAACATCATGCCGTACAGGTCGGTCTTGCCGTCGCGGCCCTTCACCGTGAACGGGATCGGCGGCACCCAGCCGGCGGCCTTCAGTCGCGAGATGTCGGCAGTGGCCACGCTGGCCAGCTTGCGGCCGTCATCCGAGCTGCGCAACACGGTGACCGGCGGCGTGGTCGGGGTGGAATACGCATCGACGAAGGCCTTGCCGTCCGGCGACAGCGTGACGGTATGGTCGGCCGCTTCCGGCGTCAGCAGCACCGGCTTGCCGCCGTCCAGGCTGACCTTGAAGAACTGCTGGTAGTACGGGTTCACGCCCGCCGTGCGGCCGACGCCGCGGAACCATACGGTGCGTGTGGCCGGATCGACCTTGAGCACCTCGGTGACGTTGCCCTCGCCGGTGGTGATCGCGTGCTTGAGCTTGCCGGTCTTCAGGTCGTACAGGTACAGGTTGCCCCAGTTGTTGCGCTCGCTGAACCAGATCGCCTCGTTCGTCTCGGGCAGGTAGCGCCAGTTCACCGCGCCGTTGCCGCTCTCGTAGTAGGTCGGCACGACTTCCTCGAACACCGTGCGCACCTTGCCGGTGCTGGCGTCGGCGATGCGGAACCATTCGTGCTTGTGGTCGCGCGAGGTGGAAACGAAAGCCAGCGTCTTGCCGTCCGCCGCCCACTTCACGTCGTCCCAGCCGCCGTCGGGGCCGCAGCTGACGTCGTCGCACAGGCTGGAGCGGTGCTGGTCCGGCGGCATCTGCAGGCGCGTGACCTTCTTCGCGGCGACGTCGATGATGACGCGCTCGATCATCGTCACGTCCTTGTCGCCGACCAGCGGGTACTTCCACTTCTCCAGCTTCGGATGGCCGACGTTGGTGCTGACCAGATACATCTCGCCGGTCTTGCGCTGGTCCTGCTGGAAGGTGGCGATCTTCTTCGAATCCGGCGACCACTCCACGATCGCGTTGTCGGTGTGCTTCCAGCCGGCGTTGTCGGTGGCGTAGCCGAAGTCCTCCACGCCGTCGGTGGTGAGCTGGGTCTCCTGACCGCTGGCGACGTCGCGCAGCCACAGGTTCCAGTCGCGGATGAACGCCTCGCTCTTCTTGTCCGGCGACAGCGCGCCGGGTTCCTTGCCGGTCTTCACCAGCGTGGCGCGGTCGACGCAGCTCGCCTCGGCAGCGGCGAGGTCGCACACGTAGTGCTTGCTGCGCACGGCGATGTCGACCCGCCCGTCCGGCCGAACCTCGTAGCCGGTGACCGGCAGTTTTTTCGCATCGACCGGCTTGCCGCCGGCCTTGCCCAGCGCGGCGGCCAGCTTCGCCTGGTCGAACAGCGGCGCGGTCTTGCCGCTGGTCGCGTCCATCCGCACGAAATGGTCGCCGTCGGCGTCGTGGTCGACGTACCAGAAATGGCCGTCGTCCAGCCAGGTGACCTTCTGCACCGCGTGATCGACCAGCGGCGCGGTGTTGTAGCTCATGAAACGCTCCGCCCGCGCGTAGTCGTCGGCGCTCAGCGTGCGCGTCTGCGCCGCGACGCCGGACGACAAGGCGCCCATGACCAGCGCGCCGAGTACGCGTGAACTGCTGATTTTCAAACTCATGTTGCGTTCCCCTTGCGAAAGCGGATTTCTGCGATTGCCGACCCTGGCGCGGACTCACTCGAATACCCGATGCTAGCGCGGGCATGACCAATGGCACCCCTGCCATTGGTCCCGATTGACCCGCTCGAGCCGCCAGTGCGCCAC
This sequence comes from Rhodanobacter sp. KK11, assembly GCF_033345435.1. NCBI lineage: Bacteria > Pseudomonadati > Pseudomonadota > Gammaproteobacteria > Lysobacterales > Rhodanobacteraceae > Rhodanobacter > Rhodanobacter sp. KK11. The sequence continues at coordinate 189,483 of NZ_JAWPMI010000001.1, read as the reverse complement.
CGCACGGAAGTGCCGCGCCCTGCGCTTGACGGACGGACGCCGGCCATCGCACGCTGCGCCAACCGTGCCCCCGGAGCCGCGTCATGTCGCAGCGCCTCAGAGTCATCGGCAACTACCTCTCGCCTTACGTACGCAAGGTGCTGGTGTGCCTTGAGCTGAAGGGGCTGGAATACGAAATCGACCCGATCGCGCCGTTCGTCGGCAACGACGAATTCACCCGGCTCAGCCCGCTGCGCCGCATCCCGGTGCTGGTCGACGGCGAACTGGTGCTCAGCGACTCCTCGGTGATCTGCCAGTACCTGGAAGACCGGCAGTCCACGCCGGCGGTCTACCCGCGCGACATCGCCGACCGTGCCCGCGCCCGCTGGCTGGAGGAATACGCCGACACGCGGCTGGCCGACGGGCTGATCTGGCGGCTGTTCCACCAACTGGCGATCAAGCGCCACATCTTCGGCGAGGCACCCAACGAGGCGGTGGTGCAGCATGCGCGCGAGGTGGAGATCCCCGCCGCACTCGACTACCTGGAAAAACAGCTGCCCGACGACGGCTTCGTGTTCGGCACGTTGTCGATCGCCGACATCAGCCTCGCCAGCTTCTTCCGCACCGCCTCGTTCGTGCGCTACGCGATCGATGCCGAACGCTGGCCGCTGATGGCCGCGCTGGTGGCGCAGGTGCAGGCGCTGCCGGTATTCCAGAAGCTGGCACGCTTCGAGGACTGCATGCTGCGCCTGCCGCTGGCCGAACAGCGCGGCGCCCTGCTCAGCGCCGGCGCCCCGCTGACCAGCGACACCCTCGGCACCAGTGCGCCGCGCCCCGGGCCGCCGCGCGCGTCGTAACTCCCTCGACATGCCCCTCCCCTGCTTGCAGGGGAGGGCTGGGGTGGGTTGCTTTTGGCTTCGCGGCAAGCCGGAGCAACCCCCCTGCCTGCAGGGGGAAGAGCCAAGGGCTGCGCATCGGCGCGCGGAGCGAGAACCGCTAAACTGCGCCGCATGAGTACCCCCGAACACTCCCCGCTCGGCAAGGACACCGTCTACGCCGAGCGCTACGATCCGCGCCTGCTGTTCCCGATTCCGCGCGCGGGCAAGCGTGCGGAGCTCGGCATCGCCGAATCGCTGCCGTTCCACGGCGTGGACGTCTGGAACGCCTATGAGCTGTCGTGGCTCGACCTGCGCGGCAAGCCGCGGGTGGCGCTGGCCGAGTTCCGCGTGCCGGCGGCGTCGCCGCACCTGATCGAGTCGAAGTCGTTCAAGCTTTACCTGAACGGCTTCGCGCAGGAGCGCATCGCCGATGCCGCCACCCTGGCCGCCACCCTGACGCACGACCTGTCCGCGGCGGCGGGTGCGGTGGTCGGCGTGCAGCTGCGCGACGCACGCGCCCAGGCACTGCCGACCGTCGACCTGGACGGCCATCTGCTCGACGACCAGGACCTCGTCATCGACCACTACGGCCCGCCGGATGCCGGTTTCCTGCAAGCCGACAGCAGCGCCACGCCGGTGGCGGAAACCCTGGTCTCGCACCTGTTGCGCTCGAACTGCCCGGTCACCGGCCAGCCCGACTGGGGCAGCGTGCGGATCGCCTACCGCGGCGCGCCGATCGACCATGCCGGGCTGTTGCGCTACCTGGTGTCGTTCCGCACCCACAACGAATTCCACGAGCAGTGCGTGGAGCGCATCTTCGTCGATCTCACCCAGCGCTGTGCGCCACGGCAACTCAGCGTGTACGCGCGCTATACCCGCCGCGGCGGGCTGGACATCAACCCGTTCCGCAGCAGTACGCCGGCCACGCCGGACAATCCGCGCACGGTGCGCCAGTAGCGGCGAAGCCCCCGCCGCATGTGCGCCGCGCGTTGCCGGCGCATGAAGGTCCGGCAGCCTGGACGCCGCCCGGTAATCCTCGCTTCAGATCGGCGGCGCTAGCCTCGTCGAGCCTGACCAACGCGCCCGGACGGCGCCGCGGCAGTCACCATGGACGGCCTCCGCCCATGATCGAGCCAGGAGTTCCCATGACACGTCCCATGCGTAACAGCGCGCTGTTGAGCACCGCCCTCGCCGCCCTGCTGCTCGGTGCCTGCGGCAAGCACGAGCCGGCCGTGTCGCCGACCGGCGCACCCGCCCCGGCCCACACGGCCGCCGCACCCGTATCGGCCCCAGCCCCGGCCGCCACCGCCGCGCAACCCGCGGCCGCCACCACGGCCGCCCATGCCGATGGCGCGGCAGCCGGCGCCTCGACAGCGCCCCTGCCCGCACCGCTCACCGTGGCCAAGCTGACCCTGGGCAGCGCGGTGAACGCCGAGCACCAGGTGATCCGCGCCAGCGACCGTTTCGCCACCAGCGACAGGACGCTCTACGCCAGCGTCGCCACCGAAGGCAGCAGCGGCGGCGCCACGCTCAACGCGAAGTGGAGCTACCTGGAAGGCCAGGGCCAGCTGGTCAGCAGCATCAGCCAGTCGATCGCCACCGACGGCCCCGCCATCACCACGTTCAAGGTGCAGAACCCCGACCTGTGGCCGGAAGGCAAGTACCGCGTCGAGATCTCGCTCGACGGCAAGCCGGTGGCCAAGCAGGATTTCCAGATCGGGAAGAGCTGAGCTCGCTCGATCCGGCATGCACACAAAAAGGCGCCCTCCAGGCGCCTTTTTGTTGACTCAGTGCCCGTCCAGCGCCCTGCGCCCGATCGCCGGAGCGTCGGTGAAGAACGCATCGATGCCGGTGGCCAGGTAGGTGCGGATCTCGGCGATGGCACCGGCCTCGTTGACATGGCGCGGGTCGATGCCCTGCCACAGGTCGCGCGGCAGGAAGTGGTTCTCGGGGCGGAAGGTGTACGGGTGCACCTCCAGGCCGGCGGCATGCGCGTCGTGCACCAGGCTGGTGGGCGTGCCGAGCAGGCGGTTGAACTCCAGCGGGATGATCGCGCGGATACTCGGCCCGATCGCATCCGCATACGTGGCGACCTCGCGCAGTCCGGCCGGCGTCATCATCCGTGCGTAGGTCAGCTTGCCGCCCGCCGCGGCCACGTCGTACGGTTGTCGCTCCGCGTCGCCGAGCAGCTGCAGCAGGCGGATGTTGCCGCGCGTGAAGTCGGCGAGCTTGCCGCGCAGATACTTCAGGTTGCCGATCTCGAACGACTGGATCTCCACCGGTGCCGTGCGCGTGTAGTCGTGCGCGGCCAGCGTGGCCAGCAGCTGGTCCTCCAGCGGCAGGCCGATGCGCCGGAAATAGCTGCCATGCTTGATCTCCGGGATGATCCCGATGACCCGTCCGCGCGCCCTCGACTCGACGGCGACCAGGTCGATGATCTCGTCCAGCGTGGCCAGCGGGAACCGGCCGTCGTACTGCGTGCTGCGCAGCTTCGACAGCCGTTCGCGCGCGCGCAGCGTCTTCAACTCGGCCAGGCTGAAGTCCTCGCTGAACCAGCCGCTCACCGCCTCGCCGTCGATCGTCTTGCAGGTCCTGCGCGCGGCGAACTCCGGATGGTCGACGACGTCGGTGGTGCTGCCGATCTCGTTCTCGTGACGCGCCACCAGCGCGCCGTCCCTGGTCGTCACCAGGTCCGGCTCGACGTAATCGGCGCCGTCGGCGATCGCCTGCGCGTACGAGGCCAGCGTGTGCTCCGGGCGCAGCGCACTGGCGCCGCGATGGCCGATCACCAGCACCTTGGCGGCAAGCGGTTTCTCGGCGGCGGCACGGGTGGCGGACATGGCGATTCCCGGAAGCAGGGCGAGGACCAAGCATAGGCGATGCACGCGGGCTCCCCGATCAATGCGCAAAAGGCAGGCCGGCGACATCATGCAGGAACTCGCGGCTGCGCCGGTGCGCCGACTCGACCGACTGCGAATGCGCCACCGCGGCGATCACATGCGCGCCGGCGTCGAAAGAATCCGCTTGCGATGAGCCGCGCCAGGCCACCCCGTTCACCGGGGCATCACGGCCGGTCCACACCGAGTGCCACAAAGTTGCGCGTCGGCGCCGGGAACAAGAAATTGCCTGGCCGGCCCAACTGCGTGAGGAAAAAATCATGAGTATCAACGAGCGACCCACCGGCTCCGAACCGGGCAAACAAAAGGGCGGCATCGGCTATGTCCTGCTGTGGTTCCTGGGCGTTCCCATTCCTCTGCTCATCTTGTTCGCTCTCTTGCGCGGTTGCGCCTGATCCATGCGTTGCGACCAAGCGCTTGTGCAATCGCCGAACGGGAGAGACGACCATGTCATTCGTGCCAGAAAGTCCTGCAAATATCGACAAACGAAATTTGCACCCGGCCATGAAGTTTCGCGCGGTGATCGCGGGTTGGCTGGTTGCGACGGGTGTGGCCGGGTTGCTTTACGTGGCCGGACTCGCATTGGGCTTTTCCAGTTTCGATGCGTGGAATGCCGCCGGGAGCGTCAAGGGCATCGGCACCGGCACGGCGCTTTGGATGATCATCACGTGGGCCGCCGCGCTCTTTCTGGGCGGCATGTTCGCGGCGTGGTTTGACGGCCGCAACGATGACACCATGGGCGCGCTTCACGGAGTGACGGTCTGGGGGCTTTCCGTAACCATGACCGCCCTTTGGCTGGCATTGGGCCTGGGGCACTCCCTGTCCGGGCACGGCGGCACGATGGGCATGCACGGAGCCGGGGACGGCCTGCGCAACCCGACAGCCACGGCAGGCGCAGGTGCGGTTGCGGTGCTGGATGCCAATATCGCGTTCTTGCTGAACGCGCACGTACGCGGTGATTCGACCCCGATCGTCGCGGCACTGATCGCCAACCATGACGACACGGCCAGCGCGCTTCTCGCCGCGGATACAGGCACGACACAGGCCAGCGCCGCGGAATCGTTGCAACGCCTGTCGCCCCAGATCAGGGCGGCGAGAGCCGAGGCGAAAATGACGGCGGATCGAACGACCCACTACCTGGCCATGACGTTGTGGATCGTCTTCATCAGCAGCTTCGCCGCACTGCTCGCGGCAGCTGTTGGCGGCTGGTTGGGCGCCTCCCACGTCCACCGCGTATATCACTTGCGCAAATACACGGTTCGTCCGAGACGTCTGACCTGACCGTATTGATGTCCTTGCGCTATCGGCACGAATCGGGCGAAACGCGACTTACGCCCTCTTGGCGTTTTTCAACCGCCGGTTGGCGGTCGGCGACCGCTTCGCGGTGCGCAGCCGGCGGCGCAGGAAGCGCAGGACGGCGGTTTCGAGCTGGCGCGGATGTGTGGCGACAGGCAACGGGATCGCTGCGTGCAGGCTGTCGTCCAGCCAGCCTTCGATGATCTGTGGATGGATGTACGAAGCGCGGCATACCGCCGGCGTATTGCCCAGGGCCGCCGCAACTTGCTTGATCGCCTCGGCCAGTGCCGCACGCTGGACCGGTTCGCCCTCCGCCGGCCGGGGTGTCCGGACCAGGATTCGCGCAGCCTCCAGCGTGCCGCCCCAGGTGCGGAAATCCTTGGCGCTGAAGTCACTGCCGCAAGCGGCGCGCAGGTAGCCGTTGACCTCGCCGGAATCGACTGGCCGCCGATGGCCGGCACCATCGAGATACTGAAAGAGTTTCTGACCAGGCAGTTGCTGCAGGTGTCGCACGACCCGTGCCAATCGGGTGTCGTCCAGTTCGGCCTCCTGCGTTTGCCCGCTCTTTCCGCGAAAGGTGAAGCGGAGCCGACCGCGTACGGTGCGTACATGGCGGGAGCGCAGGGTGGTCAAACCGTAGCTGTGGTTGTCCCGGGTATAGCGTTCGTTGCCGACGCGGATCAGGGTTTCCTCCAGAAGGCGCACGATCAGCGCCAGCACTTTTTCGCGCGGCAAACCGGGTTGCGCGAGATCATGGCGCACGTGCCGACGCAAGGTGGGCAGCAATGCGCCAAATTCCAGAAGACCGCCGAACTTGCCTTTATCCCGCAGCGCACGCCAGCGCGGGTGGTAGCGATACTGCTTGCGCCCGCGCGCATCGCGCCCTGTAGCCTGAAGGTGGCCGCTGGCGTGGGCGCATATCCAGACGTGCTCATACGCGGGAGGAATGGCGAGTTTGCGGATGCGTTCCAGTTCATCGCGTTCCGTGACGCGTCGGCCTTCGGCGTCGCGATAGATGAACGACTTGCCATGACGCACCCGACGGATGCCCGGCTCCAGATCGCTGACATAGGTCAGCCCCGCGATGCGTGCTTCGTTGCGGGACGACGGACTGGAATCGCGCTTGTTCGCCACAGCCGGAGTATCCGCACAGTCAGGGATTGCGCTGAGGCGGAGCCCTTGCGCTCATGGACGGCCGCCGGATCTGCCACGCGATGTGCGGCACCGTCGTCGATTCACCGGGCACGTTTCCGATCCGCAATACCGGAGAGCATTGAACGCGCGCTGCGATTCACGGCTGGCTCACACCCTCTTGCTCCATGTTACGCCGCATCGTGACCCGGAAAGATAGGCCGTGACATCCCCCTCCCCGCCACCAGGGCATGCCGGACGCGCAACCGTGCCCGCCGTGTACGTCGGCTGCGCCGGCTGGACGGTTCCAGCTGCCCACGCAGGCCGCTTCCCCGAGGGCGACAGCCATCTGCAGCGTTACTCGCTGGTCTTCAATTGCGTCGAGATCAACTCCTCGTTCTATCGCCCGCATCGGCCGGCGACCTACACGCGCTGGGCGGCCACGGTGCCGAAGGATTTCCGCTTCGCGGTGAAGATGCCCCGCGTCATCAGCCATCAGGCACGACTGCATGACTGCGCGCCCGCGCTGCGGACCTTCCTGGCCCAGGTCGATCAACTCGGCGAAAAACTGGGCTGCCTGCTGCTGCAACTGCCACCCGGCCTGGTCTACCAGCCCCGCGTGGCCCTGGCGTTCTTCGACGAGTTGCGCAGCTTGCACGAAGGGCCGGTGGCCTGCGAGCCGCGCCATGCCTCGTGGTTCGCGCCGGCAGTTGACCGCCACCTGAGAGACCACGGCATCAGCCGCGTCGCCGCCGACCCTGCACGCACGCCGCAGGCGGCGATACCGGCCGGTGACCCTGCGCTGCAATATCTGCGTCTGCACGGATCGCCGCGGATCTACTACGACAGCTACGCGGACGCGAGCCTGTGCCGGATTGCCCTCACGCTGCGCCAGGCTTCATCGCAAACCACCCGGCGTTGGTGCATCTTCGACAACACCGCGCTGGGCCACGCCACCTCCAACGCACTGGAACTGATCGACTGCTTGGGCGCCTCGAACTGCTCGGGTTGATCCCGTTCAAAAAGCTGTCGCCCGGATAAATCCCGTAGCAGCAGTTCGCGGACTTTTCACTCGGCCGGACGCATGTTCACCCCCCTTTGTGGAGGAACGATCGTGCTCCAGCTCAACCCACCTATCCCGATGAATACGCCCAAGGGTGAAGGCTTCGCCCATGTCTTGATCGACTATGGACCCGAGTCGGACCTGTACTGGACCGTTCTGATCACGGAGACGGGCGAGATATGGACATACGCAAACCGTCATGTGCGCGCGGCGAAGAACATTACGCTCGGGCGAACCAACCCGTCCGTCCCGATCGGGAATGATGTCTCGCCGGTCCCCATGCGGCCCCGTGTCGTGGACAGCCCCGAACGCTCATAAGCCGGTGCACGGCTGGCCGCCGGAATCGCGGCTGGCCGCACCGGACGCATGGCTTACCCTGCGCGGCCGCCCTGGTTTGGCGAGGGGCAGCAGCCTGGCCGGAGAGCGCGCTACCCGGCATGCGCGAGCCCAGACCGCTCGGCAGTGCCTGTTTTCCGCGATCACGCAGTCACGCCACTCCCAGCGAAGCCGTTGTCGATGCCGGAAGGCCCGTCCATAGTCATCTTGCGCGAGGAGGCTGCGAAGTTTGCCGGCCGCACGATCCAGCGCGCCGTGGGTAATGCGAAAATCGATCTTCCACGGCTGCTCGGGCGCGAGGTGCGCAGTTTGCGCAGCTTCGGCAAGCAGTTCCTGATCGAGTTGCCCGACCGGCTGGCCGTGCGCATCCACTTGCTGATGTTCGGCAGCTACCGCATCGACGAACGCAGAGATACCCCGCCCCGGCTGAGCCTGGGCTTCGACGACGGCGAGCTCAATTTCTACAATTGCTCGGTGCGCCTGCTCGAGGGCGACCTGGACGTGTTGTACGACTGGCGCGCCGACATCATGTCGGCCAGCTGGGATCCGGTACTGGCGCGCGCGAAGCTGCGCGCGATGCCGCAGACCCTGGCTTGCGATGCGCTGCTCGATCAGAACGTATTTGCCGGTGTCGGCAACATCATCAAGAACGAGGTGCTGTACCGGACCCGGATCCACCCGCTGTCCGTGGTCGGCGGACTGCCGCCGCGCAAGCTGCGCGAACTGGTTGAACAGGCGCGCGTCTACTCCTTCGAGTTCCTCGCCTGGAAAAGGGCCCACGTGCTGCGGCAGCACTGGCTGGTGCACAACCGCGGCCGCTGCCCGCGGCATGACATCCCCTTGCACAGGGCCTATCTGGGCAAGACCAACCGCCGCAGTTTCTATTGCGAACGCTGCCAGAAGCGCTACACCCGGGATTGAGCGATGCCGGGCTTCGCTTCGCGCCACGCAGCCTGCCACTGGACCAGCCGACCGCACGCGCGCCGCCAGTCCATCGCGGCGGCAGCGATCCCGCGGAGAGGACCATCTCGAGACCCAACACGCCAGCCACGACGAACGGATGCGCCGATCCGCAGCAAAAGACGTGGCCCTGTCGCTCAGCGCGTACCGAAATACCGGTCGCTCCCGTACCACGACCGCACCGAGTCAGGCACCAGCGCCTGCAGGTCCATGCCCAGCGCGGCGTAGGCGTCCAGCACGTCGCGCAGGACCTTCTCCACACGCCTGTCGCCTTCATGCGAAGGCACATTGAAATGCTCGTACTCGATCATCTCCAGCATGCGCGTCGACCAACCGAACAAGAGTTCGCTCCAGTCGGCGAAGCGCTCGCGCACCCATGAACTCAGCGGTGCGTGCAGCAGGAATCCCTGCTCCTCGCAAACTTGCCGCGCCAGCACGTCCACCTGCGGAGACACGCCGCGGAACCATTCGGTATGTCCAGCCGCGGATCGCGGCACCACCAGCGGCGCAGGGGCGCGCTGGTCGGCGAAAGTGGTGATGAACAGGCGCTCGATGCGCCGCGCGTCATGCAGGTGATCGGTGCGGATCAGCAGGCCTCGCTCCAGGTCGAAGAACTCGAAGAAGCGCCGATGGAGGGTGCGGAACCGGTCAACGGGATCGCGCGAAAAGCCCACTTTCAGGATGTCCTCGTGCCGGCACGGCAGCACGTAAACGAACGTGCGTCCGCGACTGGCAAAGCGCGGGTAGATTGCCTCCTCGTCCACGACAACACCTTCCTCCAGGCGCCTCTTTCATGGCCGCACCGTGACGCGGCCGCCGCGCCCACACGGGCACGAATCATGGAAGAACCGGAGCAAACGGCTGCGCCATGACGATGACCAAGAGGCGTCGGGCAGGCCTGAAGTGTCCTCCGACACTCGTCTGCATGGCGTGCAAAACGCCGTTGCCGAAGAGTCCGCTTCCGGTGCCGCATGCAGTCTTTGAACAACTCCATGCCGCAGCCGTCACGCCGGATGTCCTTCACTGGCCGTGCATTTCGCAGCCCAACCTGGGACCACAACCAGGATCCCCCCAAGGAGAAAACACTCCCATGAGCAACGACCACGATATCAAGACGCTGAACAGCCTCATCGAAACCACGCTGGACAGCGCGGACGGCTACGCCGAGGCGGCCAAGGACGCCAAAAGCGCGCAACTGATTTCGCTTTTCACGGCACGCGCCACCGAGCGCCGTGCGATTGCCTCCACGCTGCAGCAACGCGTGCGCTCGCTGGGCGGCAAGCCCGAAGAGGACGGCACCGTGCTCGCTTCCGCACATCGCATGTTCGTGAACCTGCGTACCAGCCTCACCTCGAACGACAATACCGCGGTGGTGGACGAGGTTGAACGCGGCGAGGACCACATCAAGGCCAAGTTCGAGGATGCGATGAAGGATACCAAGGTTTCTCCCGGGACCATGTCCGCCATCGCCGAAGCCTACACCTCGGTACGCAGCGGCCACGACCAGATGAGGGATATCAAGAAGGTCATGCACGCCGTCAAGTAGACGTTCGCGCGCGCAGGACGGGCGGGAAATGCCGCCCGTCCTGATTGCCTGCCGGGTGTTCAGCTGGCCTTGCGGACCGGCGATCGTTTCCCGGGTGCCTTCTTTGCACTTGCCTTTTTCGCCGGCGCTTTCTTCGCGACGGCTGTTTTTCCTGTTGCCGTCTTGCGTGCCGGTTTCGCCTCGGCCTTTTTCGCCGGCGTGCGTTTCTTGCTGGCCAGGCTCTGTTGCAGCAGGGCCATGAAATCCACCACGTTGGTGGCAGCGTTTTCCGGCATCTGCGCCTCCTCATCGGCCGGCGGCGTGACCACGCCCTTGGACTTGAGTCGCTTCTCGATGACCTTGCGCAGGCGATCGCGGAATTCGTCCCGGTAGTCACCGGGTTTCCACTCGCCGCTCATCGAATCGATCAGCTGTTCGGCCATCTGCAGTTCCTTCGGCGAGATGCGGTGTTGTGATGCCGCGCCCTCGGGGATCTTGTAGTCGCTTGCGTCGACCAGCTCCTGCGGGTAGCGCAGCAGCATGAGCATCAGCGCGTCGCCCTTGGGCATCACGGCCGACAGGTATTCGCGTGTGCGGATCACCACGCGCGCAATGCCTATCTTGCCGGTGCGCTTGAGTGTCTCGCGAAAAAGCACATAGCCCTTCTCCGCCTTCTTGCCCGGCACCAGCACGTACGGCTTCTCGAAATATTCCGGCCCGATCGAATCGACGTCGACGAAGGCCTCCACCTCGACCGCCTCGCGTCCCTCCGAGGCGGCCGACTTGATATCTTCCGGCTCCAGCACGACGTAACTGCCCTTCTCGTACTCGAACGCCTTGACGATTTCCTTCCACGGCACCTCCTCGCCGGTCTCCGCGTTGACGCGCTCATAGCGCACCGGCGTGTTGCTGCGGCTGTCCAGCATGCGGAAATGCAGGTCGACGCTGCGTTCGCCCGGCATCAGCGACACCGGCACGTTGAGCAGTCCGAATGACAGTGTTCCGGTCCAGATGGGGCGGGCCATGATGTGCGCTCCGGCGGTGCGGTGATCGATCAGGAAGCGTTCTTCGCGCGGGTCTTCGCCGCCTTCTTCGCCGCCGCCGAACGACCGGCTGCACCCTTGGTGTGGGCGGCCTTCTTGGCGGCCGCGGAACGCGAACCGGCGCTTCGCTTCAAGGCGGCCTTCTTCGCGTGGGACGATAGCGCGGATTTCGAGGCGGCACCGTGGCCTTCCTTCTTCAGTGCCCTGCTGGTAGCCCGCGAGCGCTTCGCCGCCGGCTTGTGGTGCTCGTGCGAAGCAGCCTCGTCCTGCGCGGCCTTCTTTCTGGTCGACTTGCTGGCGGTCTTGCCGGCCGGCACCTTCACCCCGGCGCGCCGTGCCTTGGACAGCCCGATGGCGATCGCCTGCTTGGCCGAACGGGCCCCGTGTTTTCCCTCGCGCACATGCTCGATTTCCTCATGCACGTACTCGCCGGCCTGGGTGCTCGGGGACTTGCCTGCTTTCTTGTCCCTGGCCGCGGCGCGTTGGGTTTTCTTCTCGGGCATGGCAGTTCTCCAGTGGCAGCAGGTACCCGGACTATTCCCCCCGCGCTGTCGACGAGCTGTCAAGTACACGCGCAGATGATGAACGCTTCACCCGGGGCGCACGATCCGTTCGCTAGGGTCGTCGACCCGCCAACCGTTCGCGATCCATGGAGTGCCAGGTCCATGCCCACCAGCAAAACCACCTCGCGAACCGGCGCCACCATCAAACGGCAGCGCGCCATACAGGCCGCGACGGACCAGGACGAGCAGCGCAAGGCAAAGTCGAAATCCACGTCACCCAAAGCGCCGTCGAGGACCATCCCTGCAACGGCAGGCGGGCGCAAGCACCCGGAGAATCCGCTGCCCGCACAGCATCTGCGCAAGCCGGGCATCGAGCGGGATCTCGATCCGCGCCCGCAGTTCATGGCTCCCAATTACGTTGGCAGCGGCAAGTTGGCCGGGATGTCGACGCTGATCACCGGCGGCGACTCCGGCATCGGCCGCGCCGTGGCCGTGCTGTTTGCGCGCGAGGGCGCCGACGTGGCGATCGTGTACCTGTGCGAGGACGCCGATGCGGAGGAAACCCGCGACTACGTCGAAGGCGAAGGCCAGCGTTGCCTGCTGATCCGCGGCGACGTCCGGGATCCCGCGTTCTGCCGTGAGGCCGTCGCGCAAACGGTGAAGGCGTTCGGCAAGCTTTCCGTGCTGGTCAACAACGCCGCGTTCCAGGAGCACGCCGACTCGATCGAGGACATCAGCGAAGCGCATTTCGACGAGACCCTGCGGACCAACCTCTATGGCTATTTCCACATGGCCAAGGCCGCGTCGCCACATCTCGGCAGCGGCTGCTCGATCATCAACACCGGATCGGAAACCGGGCTGTTCGGCAACGCCAGGCTGCTCGACTATTCGATGACCAAGGGCGGCATCCATGCGTTCACCAAGGCGCTGGCATCGAACATGGTTTCGCGCGGCATCCGCGTGAATGCCGTCGCACCGGGCCCCGTATGGACACCGCTGAATGCCGCCGACCAGCCTGCGGAGCGCGTGCGCGACTTCGGCAAATCCAGCGCCATGGGCCGCCCCGCACAACCGGAAGAGCTGGCGCCGGCCTACGTCTTCCTGGCCGCACCGTCCTGCGCCAGCTACATCTCCGGCGCGGTGCTGCCGGTGATGGGAGGTCCGACCAGCTGACCATGGGCAGCCTGCGGGACTACCAGCGCAAGCGTGACTTCTCGAAGACACGCGAGCCGGCCGCCAACGAACCCGGCATGGCCAACCAGCGCGCCATCTTCGTGGTGCAGCTGCATCACGCCAGCCGGCGCCATTTCGACTTCCGCCTGCAGGTCGGCGACGTGCTGAAGAGCTGGGCAGTGCCAAAAGGGCCCAGCTATGACCCGCGGGTGAAACGGTTGGCGGTCGAGGTGGAGGATCACCCGGTGTCGTATGCCGGCTTCGAGGGCGACATCGAACACGGCTACGGCAAAGGTCATGTCGATCAGTTCGACCACGGCGTATGGGCCACATCGGGCGACGCCGAGGCCCAGCTGCAGAAAGGCCACCTGCGCTTCGAGCTGTTCGGCAAGCGGCTCAAGGGCGGCTGGCACCTGGTGCGCAGTGGCCGCAAGGAACGCCAGCCCGCGTGGTTCCTGATCAAGGCCAGGGACGCGTTCGCCGGCGATGTCGAGGCCGACGACCTGCTCGACGCGAAGATGACGCGCAGCACCCGCAAAGCCGCGAGGGCCCCGGCGACGCAGGCCGCGGCAAGGAAGTCGACCGCCCGGAAGAAATCCGCACCCAAGTCCAGAAAACTGCCGCGCCTGCGCCTGGCCAGGGCGGCCGCCGCATTGCATGGCGCCCGGCCGGCGGCGCCCAGCAACGTCTTCTTCAAACCTGAACTGGCACGCCTGCGCGAATTTCCGCCGGAAGGAGCGCAATGGCTGCATGAAGTGAAGTGGGACGGTTACCGCATTCTCGCGGCGATCGCCGAGGGCGAAGTGAAGCTGTGGTCGCGCAACGCGCTGCCGTGGAACGAGCGCCTGCCCGACATCGTGCAGGCGCTGGAATCGCTGGGCCTGCATTCGGTCCACCTCGATGGCGAACTCGTTGCGCTGGATGCACGCGGTCGCAGCGATTTCAACGGACTGCAGCAGACGCTGTCGGGTGAGGCGCAGTTGCCGCTGGTCTACATGCTGTTCGACCTTCCTTACCTCGAGGGCAGCGACCTGTCGCGGGTCGTCCTGCTGGAGCGCAAACAACTGCTGGAAAAACTGCTGGCGCACGCACCGGAACATCTCGCCTTCAGCACCCATGCGATCGGCAATGGCCAGGACGTGTTCCGCATGGCGACCGAGCAGGAGCTGGAGGGCATCATCTCCAAGCGCATTGATTCGGCCTACCGCCCGGGGCGCGGTGACGACTGGCTCAAGATCAAGCGGCTGGAGAGCGACGAGTTCGCCGTGGTGGGCTACACGCCGCCCAAGGGCAGCCGCAGCGGCTTCGGCTCGCTGCTGCTGGCGCGGCCCGATCCCGAGGTGAAGTCCGGCTGGATCTACGTGGGCCGCGTTGGCACCGGTTTTTCCAACGAGCAACTGCGGCAACTGGGCAAGACCATCGCCGACAAGGGCAGCAGCAGACCCACGGTGAAGCTCACCGCCATCGATCCACTGTTGCGCGATGCGCGATGGGTCAGGCCGGCGGCGGTCGCCGAGGTGTACTACCGCGGCATCGGCAACAAGAACCTGCTGCGCCAACCGAGTCTCAAGAGCATGCGTACCGACAAGACCCCGGCGGATCTCGCCGACTCCGATCGCGCCAGCAGCAAGCCGTCAGCGAAAAACGCAGGTGCGGGACGCCGCAAACCGGCCGCCCCGGAGATCAAGATCACGCACCCCGATCGCGTGGTGTTTCCCGACGACGGCTACACCAAGCAGGACGTGGCCGATTACTACGCCAGCGTCATGACCTGGTTCCTGCCCGGCGTGGTGAATCGCCCGACCTCGGTGATCCGCTGTCCGGAGGGAACCGCGAAGGCCTGCTTCTTCCAGAAGCATCTGATCCCTGGCCTGAAACACGTGGGCAGTGCGAAACTGAAGGAGGAGTCCGGTGCGCAGGCCACCTACATCTATCCGCTGGACGCCGCTTCGGTGCTCGAACTGGTGCAGTTCGGCGCGCTCGAATTCCACCCCTGGGGTTCGACCATCGGGCAGCCGGAGCTGGCCGATCGGGTGGTATTCGACCTGGACCCCGGCGACGACGTGGCCTGGCCGCGGGTCGTGGCCGCCGCGCGGCTGCTGCGCAGGCTGCTCGCGCGGCTGGGCCTGGAATCCTTCCTGCGCACCACCGGCGGCAAGGGCCTGCATGTCGTCGTCCCGCTGAACCCCGGCTGCGCCTGGCCGCAGGTGAAAGACTTCGCGCACGCCTTTGCCGCCACCGTGGCGCAAGCGCATCCGCTGGAGTTCATCGCGATCGCGACCAAGGCGCAACGCGGCGGCAAGATCTACCTGGACTACCTGCGCAACAGCCGGGGCGCCACCAGCGTGGCGTCGTATTCGCTGCGCGCGCGCAGCGGCGCGCCGGTCGCCATGCCGCTGCGCTGGAGCGAGCTGGGCAAGCTCGAGAGCGGGCACGACTTCGATATCCGCTCCACGCCGACGCGACTGGCGCGGTTGCGTTCGGATCCCTGGGCCGGCATCGACGATCTGCAGCAGAATCTGGACGACGTCATGGCGAAGCTGCGCTGAGTCAGGCGCTGCCCTCGGCGCATTGCCATGCAATCACGATGCGGTGGTGCCCGCCAGGCCGATGTACCGTCCTGGCAGTTCAGTGTTAGCGCGACGTGACCCGAAAGTGGCCGTCGCGTTGACGGCGCGTGCACCACGAAGCTGCGATGGTCCATGCGTCACGCGCAGGCGGCCGCCGGGCGCGAAGCACCGCAGCGAACCCGGCTCGGGTTTCGCGCTCATCGCCAAGGAACCAACATGTCACTTTCATTGCTGCTGATCATCGTGCTGGTCCTCCTTCTGATCGGCGCACTCCCCGCGTGGGGATACAGCCGCTCGTGGGGTTATCGTCCCGTCGGCGGCCTTGGCATCATCCTGATCATCGTGATCGTGCTGCTGTTGATGGGCGTGATCTGAAAGCCCCTGCAGTGCGCAGTGGCTGCACGCACGCGAGTCGAGCCCATGCCAGCCTGGCAAGGACCGCGTGGCGGCCCTCCCAGCGGGAGTCGCGAAGACTTCACTCATGTTGAGCGGACTCGACGAACGCGCTTCTGTCCGAGATCCGGCACAGATGTATCACAGATGTATCACAGGGGGAAAATGGTGCGCCCGGCGGGATTCGAACCCACGACCCCTGCCTTCGGAGGGCAGTACTCTATCCAGCTGAGCTACGGGCGCATGCATGGTCGCCCGCGGTGCACGGCCTGGGCCGGCACCGCGGGGAGCGCAGTATAGCCGAGTTGTCCGCGGGGCGTGGACCCGGCCAGCCGGAGCCACTCGAAGCGTTCGCCACTATGCAGGGCGGGCCGTGCCCGCCCTGCGGCAGGAGGCTTCAGCGCGCCTTGAGCAATGTGCTCAAGGTGTCCGGCCGGCTCTCGTCGCGGACCAGGTGCGGGTACTTCAGGCCGTCGTGGTAGTCGATGCGGATGGTCTTGTACTGGTCGAAGTTCTTCACCAGCAGTTCGATCGGCTGGCTCTTGTCCTTCGCCGCGGCGGTGACGGCGTCCTTCAGCGCGTCGGCGTCGTAGTCGCGGCCGTTGACCGCGACCACCCTCATGCCGGGCGAGATGCCGGCCTTGAACGCCGGGCCGTCCCACAGCACGTCGCCGATGTCACCGCTCTTGCCGACCGACAGGCCGAGCGAATAGGTGAGGTCGGCCGAATGCCGGCGCGCTTCCAGCGCCGTCACTGCGGCGGACGGCTGGTCGGTGTAGACCAGCTTCCAGCCGTGTGCCGCGATGCCGCCGATGAGCGGGCCGTGGCCGTCCAGGCGCGTGCGCAGGTAGCTGGCCCAGTCGAACGGCTGGATGTCGTTGAGCGTCTTGACCACGTCCTCGAAGGTGTAGGTGTTGACGTGCCACTCGCCGTTGCCCATGCCGAAGAAGGCCTTGCCGAAGTCGTCGATGGAATGCTTGCCGCGGCTCAGCTCGCGCAGCTTGGCGTCGACCTCGAGCCAGATCATCTGGCCGGCCGAGTAGTAGTCCTCGCTGGCCTGGTAGTTGCGGTACGGCAGCGGCGCGCGCTGGGCGATGATCGGGTCGTTGGTGGTGTCCTGCACGTTGCGCCAGCTGGCCAGGCCGGGACGGCCGCGGTCGTAGGTGGCGGCGACGAAGGCGAGCATGTCGCGTGCCTGCTCCTGGTTCCACAGACCCGAGCGCGCCGCCATCACCTGGCCCCAGAACTGGGTCTGGCCTTCGTAGACCCACAGCAGCGAGTCTTCCATCGGCACGTTGAAGTTCGGCGTGGTGAGGTCGGCGCCGCGGCGGTACTTGCCGTCCCACGAATGGTTGAATTCGTGCGGCAGCAGGTCGCGGCTCAACGCGTTCTTGTCCCACTCGGTGAAGTAGCCGGTGCCCACGCCGTTCTCGCTGGAGCGGTGGTGCTCGAGGCCCTGCCCGCTCATCTTGTCGCTGAGCGAAAGCAGGAAGTCGTAGTGGTCGTAGTGGTGCGCGCCGTACAGCTTGTACATCTGCTGCACCAGGTTGCGGTGCACCTTCAACTGTTCCGGGGTGATCTCCAGGTACTTCGGCGCGTCCGCCACGATGTTGAGGTGTACCGGCGCCTTCGCGCCCGGGTCCAGGTCGACGCGCTTGAAATACTTGCCGGCGTAGATCGGCGAATCGACCAGGTCGTTGTACGCGATCGGCTTGAAGTGCACCGTGTCGCCCTCGCGCGAAGCCACTTCCAGCGCGCTGCCGAACTGCCAGCCGGCGGGGAAGGTCACGCTGGCCTCGGTCATGATGCGCTTGGCGAAGTAGCCGGCCGGATACACCGTGTTGGCGTTCCACTGCAGGTTCAGCATTTCCGGCGTCATCACCACGCGGCCCTGGCGGGTGTTCTGCGGCGATAGGAACTGGAACGACACCTCCACACTGCTGGCGCCTTCGGGCACCTCGACGTGGAAGGCGTAGACGTTGAGCGTGTCGCGCTTCCACGGCAATGTCTTGCCGTTGGCGGTCACCACCAGGCCGGCCAGCTTGTCGATCGGACCGCTGGGCGAGTGGTGCCCCGGCAGCCACTGCGGGTACAGCAGGGTCAGCGGGCCGGGCTGCGCCGGGATCGTCTCGTGCACGCGGAAGATCCGGCGCGCCACGTCGGTGGCGTCCACCTTGATCTTCAAGGTGCCCTGATACGGCACATCCTGCGGCGCCGGGACCTCGGCGAGCGCAGCGAAACTGGCCAGACCGAGGGCGGTGGCGGCGAGGGCAGTGGCGAGGCGGGTGGCTTTCAATGCGTTCTCCGGGTGAGAAATGGGGAGCCGGCGGGATGAACGGGAATCCGCAGCAGGAGCCGCCCGGGCCGGACAGGCCGGGGAATCCGTGCCGCGGAAGTTGCCGTGACAGGCATCCGGAACGCCGATGCTAGACCGGCCATGCCGGCCTTCACCCCTGCCGAAGGTCATGAGCATGGCCGGCACATGAACCCCTTCCGGCCAGTCGCCGCGATCTGGCACCGCTCTTGCTGTGCTCACTCGACCTCACACGCCCTCCGCCCTCCGGGACCCGCATGAACCTGCCGTTCGACCACCCCATGTCTGCCGACGACGCCCGCCAGCGCCGCGAGTACCGCCAGTACCTGGCGCTGCGGATGGGGCCGATGATCCATGCGCTGATGCTGGTGGCGGCGCTGTCCTACCTGGCGGCGATCGGCGTCGGCGTGCTGATGCGCGACTCGCCGGTGCCGCTGTGGCTGCGCATGACGCCGGCACCGCTGCTGCTGCTGCTGGCACTGGCCACCGGCCGCGTACGACAGCCGCGACTGCTCAGCGCGCTGACCCTGCTGTGCGTGCTGCTGCTGGAAATCGGCATCAATCTCGGCAGTGTCAGCCATCCGCAAGGGCACTCGTGGGTGCCGCCCGGCCTGCTGCTGCCGGTGGCGACCTCGGTGCTGTGGATGGGGCGTTGGGATTTCCTCGTCGCGATGACGCTGTGCGCGCTGGGCCCGCTGCCGATCCTGCTGCTCGGCCCGACCGACAGCCAGTTGCTGGTGCAGTACCTGGTCTACATGGCGATCGCGATCGCGCTGGCGGCCGTGCTGCGGGCGTTCATGGCAGGCACGCTGTTCGAGCAGTTCCGGCTGGAGCAGCAACTGCGCGAGCAGGCCAACATCGACGGCCTCACCGGTCTGCTGCAGCGCAATCGCTTCCTCGAACTGGCGCGTGCCGCGCTGGCCGAACTGCGCCGACAGCAGCAACCGGCCTGCATGCTGTTCCTCGATGCCGACCACTTCAAGCAGCTCAACGACCAGCACGGCCACGCCGCCGGCGACGCGGCGCTGGTCGCGCTGGCCGCGACGCTGCGCCGCCAGATGCGCCAGGGCGATCTGATCGGGCGCATCGGCGGCGAGGAATTCGCCATGCTGCTGCCCGGCAACAGCCTGGAGCAGGCGTGCCGGCGCGCCGAGCAGCTGCGCCAGTCGATGCGCGAGATCCGGCGCCCGGACGGCCCGCTCACCACCAGCATCGGCGTCGCCGAGTGCTCACCGGACTGCAGCGACGACATCGATGCCCTGCTGGCGCGCGCCGATCAGGCCATGCGCCAGGCCAAGCGCGAGGGCCGCGACCGCGTCGTCAGTAGCCCGGACCGCTGCTGACGGTGAAGCTCAGCCCCGCGCCATCCGGCTGTGTCGTATGCCGTAGGCGAAATAGATCACGCAGCCCAGCGCCATCCACAGCAGGAATCGCTCGTAGGTGATCCACGGCAGGCCGTAGATCAGCGCCGCGGAAAACACGATGCCCAGCGGCGCAGTGAACCACACCGCCGGAGTCCTGAAGTTGCGCTGCAAGTCCGGCCGGCGCACGCGCAGCAGCATGATCGAGCTGCAGATGATGATGAAGGCGCTGAGCGTGCCGATGTTGACCAGCTCGGCCACCTCGCCGATCGGCAGCAGCCCGGCGACCAGCGCGGTGAACACGCCCAGGATCAGGGTCGGCCGCGCCGGCGTGCCGAAGCGCGGGCTCACTTTCGCGAACCAGCCCGGCAGCAGGCCGTCGCGGGCCAGCGCGAACCAGATCCGCGCCGCGCCCAGCATGAATGCGAACAGCACGCTGGTGACGCCGATCACCGCCGCGGCCGCGATGGTCACGCTGAGCCAGTGCAGGCCGATCTGCTCGAACGCGTCGGACACCGAGGCCTCGCCGCCGAGCTTGCTGTAGTGGGTGATGCCGGTGAGCACCAGCGACACCGCGATGTACAGCACCATCGCGATCGCCAGCGACAACAGCACCGCGCGCGGCAGGTCGCGCTGCGGGTTCTTCGATTCCTCCGCCGCGGTGGTCAGCGTGTCGTAGCCGAACACCGCGAAGAACACCACGCTGGCGCCGGTCAGCACGCCGGCCCAGCCGAAGTGGCCGATGCCGGTGGCGGCGTCGACCACCCGCGGCGGCACGAACGGGTGCCAGTTCGACGTGTCGATGTAGAACACGCCGACCAGCACCACCAGCAGCACGCCGACCACCTTGATCGCCACCACCAGGGTGTTGAAGCGCGCGCCCCACTCGGTGCGCACGGTCAGCAGCACGGCGACGGCCAGCGACACCGCGGCGGCGATCACGTTGAAGCGGTGGCCGTCGCTGGGCCCGGCGATCGCCGTCGAACCATGCAGGCCGAACAGCTGCTGCAGGTAGTACTCCATGGTCTGCGCGCTCATGCTCTGCTGCGCCCACTCCGGCAGGTGCACGCCGGCCGAGTTCAGCAGCACCTGCACGTAGCCGGACCAGCCGATCGCCACCACCGCGACCACCAGCGCGTATTCCAGCAGCAGGTCCCAGCCGATGATCCAGGCGGCGAACTCGCCGAGCACCGCATAGCCGTAGGTGTAGGCGCTGCCGGTGACCGGGATCAGCCCGGCGAACTCGGCGTAGCACAGCGCGGCGCAGGCGCTGCCGATGCCGGCGATGAGGAAGCTGATCGCCACCGCGGGGCCGGCGTTCATCGCCGCCTGCTGCCCGGCCAGCACGAAGATGCCGACGCCGATGATGCCGCCGATGCCGATCGCGGTGAGCTGCCACAGGCCCAGCACGCGGCGGAAATCGCCGCGCGTGCCGGCCTCCGCCTGCAACTGCTCGACCGTCTTGTGGCGCACCAGCTTGCTGAAGAATCCCATCGCCTGCCCCTGAGTTGAGCAAACGGCGATCATAGCGAATGCGCATGCAGGCACACAGCGCGGTGCAGCAAGGTCGTCGCCGAAGATCCACGATCCGGTAGGGCGGGCACTGCCCGCCGCTTCTGCCAACGCCGACAGCTACCGCAACGCCGGCAGCCGGCGGGCAGTGCCCGCCCTACCGCAGCGCCGACAGCCGGCGGGCAGTGCCCGCCCTACCGCAGCGCCGACAGCCGGCGGGCGGTGCCCGCCCTACCGCGGCGAGGCGGTTGCCGACTCAGGGGACGCGGCGGCCATGCCCACGCGGGCCGATGACGGACGCAGCCACGGCAGTGCGACGGCACTCAGTCCGAACACCGCCGCGATCGCCAGCGCGAGATGGCCGTCCAGATGCGGCACGCCGAACCAGCGCCCGCCGAGCAGCGGCACCGCGGCGGTGGCCAGCACGCGCACGGCTTCCGCCCACGGCGCCCAGCGCCGACCTTCCATCAGCGCGCCGATCACGCACAGGCCAGCGACCAGGTAAGCCGCGTAGCCGAGCAGCGCCGGCAGGCTGGCCGTGCCGGCCATGCCGAGGAACTGGGTGGTCATGCCCAACAGCAGCGCGAACTGCACCAGTACGTAAAGCTTCAGCGGCCGCGACAGCGGCGGGTCGAAACGCTCGACAGGCATCGCGAACGCCGGCTTCGGGTAGCGCGCCGCCACGTCGGCCGGGCGCCAGCCTGGCGGCTTCAGCCACACCAGCAGCTTGTCGCGCCAGCGCCGCGCGTGCCACGCGTCCACCGCGGTATGCCAGTACACCTCGGCGTTCGCCCACAGCGGATTCCAGCTGCGCAGCGGCGAACGGGTGCCGTACACCGGCGGGTCGTTGTCGTCTTCCTCGACGAAGGTGCCGAACAGGCGGTCCCATACGATCAGGATGCCGCCGTAGTTGCGGTCGAGGTAGCGGTCGTTCACCGCGTGATGGGCGCGATGGTTGGACGGCGAGCAGAACACCCGGTCGAACCAGCCGAGCCGGCCGATCTGCTCGGTGTGCACCCAGAACTGGTACAGCAGGTCGATCAGCGCCACGATCACGAACACCTTCAGTGGCACGCCGAGCACCGCCAGCGGCAGGTAGAACAGCCAGCCCAGCAAGACGCCGCTGCCGGTCTGGCGCAGCGCGGTGGACAGGTTGTAGCGCTCGCTCTGGTGATGCACCACGTGCGCGGCCCACAGGATGTTCACCCGGTGCCCGGCGCGGTGCAGCCAGTAGTAGCAGAGGTCGTACAGCAGCAAGGCGCCGATCCACACCAGCAGGTTGTTGTCGGGCAGCGCGAACAGCGCCAGGTGCTCGACGCACCAGGCATAGATGCCGATCGTCAGCAGCTTGCTGAACACGCCGACCAGCTGCGAGATCACGCCCAGCCCGATGCTGTTGATCGCGTCGTTGCTGGCGTACGCCTCGCGCCCGCGCAGCTTGGCCACCACGAGCTCGATGCCGATCAGCAGAAAGAACACCGGGGTGGCCCAGGTGATGATGAGTTCCTGCGTGTTCATGACGCCTCGTCTTCGATGGCGATGCCCTGCACCGAGCGGGCGATCCACCACAACGCCAGATAATACGCCGCCAGCACCCACAGGCTGGCCAGCGGCAGTGGGCCGCGGAAGCGGTCCCAGGCCAGCACGCTGTCGCTGAACATGAATACCAGCGCGCCGCGCGCGGCCAGCCGGGTGGCGGCATCGCCGTGTTGCGCCCGCGCCCACGCCTGCCCGCCCATCATGGCCAGCACCGCCACGTAGACGATCACCGGTACGCGCAGCGGGGCATCGATGGCGGTCCACAGCAAGGCGAGATTCACCACGCCATAGGCGATGCAGGCCGCCAGCGGCCACGCCGGCGCGGCGAAACGGCTATCACCGAGGAAGGCGGCGATGAAGCAGCCGTGCGCGAGCAGGAACGCCAGCAACCCCGGCACGAACAGGTCGCCCGGCAGCATCAGGAACACGTCGCCCGCCAGCGAACCGGCGATGCCGGCCAGGATCCAGCGCCGGTAGCGCGGCGACTGCGCCGGACGCGCGCGCCACGCCAGCACGAAGATCAGCGCGGTGGCCAGCGGCTTGCCGCACCAGTGCAGCCACAGCCAGCCGTGGCCGGCATCGCCTGTCGCCAGCAGCGCGCCGGCGATCGCCGCGACCGCCGCGACCAGCGTGGCCAGCGCAAGCCCGCGCGGGTACGGCGCGGGCGCGGTTTCGAAGGCGGCGACGGACATGCGCGATCCGGCTGGCGAAGGTCGCCCGATCATAGCCCGCACGGCACCTTCAGCGGGCCGCTCCCGCCTGCTGCAGCCACGCCTGCCGCGTCGGCCGTTCCACCGGCACGCCGTCCGCATTGCAGCTGCCCAGCCGGCACAGCTCGGCGCGCAGGCGCGGCGCGTGCTGCACGATCACGTGGAAGATCACGTTCTGTTCCAGCTCGCCGTGGAACGCCGCGGCGCCGGGACCGGTGGCGAAGATCGCCACGTCCTCGCCGCCATGGCTCTCCGCCTTCAGCGGAACGGTTGCCTCCTGAAGGTAGTCCGGATCGGTGGTGTCGACCTCGCGCAGGTCGGGCCGGCCCTTGCCGATCGCGCTGTACTCGCGCGGGTTGTGCGGGTAGCGCTTGCTGCCCTCCGGCTGCTGGTCGCTGGCGCCGGTGTAGCCGGGGCCGTTGGCGAAACCGAGTGTGGTGTACGGCAGACCGGCGGCGTCGCGCGCCAGGCCCGGCGCGCTTTCGTCGTCGAAACTGTCGGTATGGCCCATGACCTTGCCCAGGATCGGGTTGCCGCGGCGCGGGTAGCCGGCGAAGGTCAGCGTATGGCTGTGGTCGGCGGTGACCACGATCAGCGTCTCGGCCGGGTCGGTGTGCTGCAGCGCAACCTGCACCGCATCGGCGAAGGCGATCGTCTCGTCCAGCGCACGGTAGGCGTTGCCGGCGTGCAGCGCGTGGTCGATGCGGCCGCCCTCGACCATCAGGAAGAAGCCGTTCGGGTTCCGTTTCAGCACCTCGATCGCGCTGGCCGTCATCTCGGCCAGGCTGGGCTCGCCGGCCTTGTCGCGCGGGCGCTCGTGTTCGTAGTTCATGTGCGAGGGCTCGAACAGGCCGAGCAGGCGCGGCGTGCGCGCAAGGTCCAGCGCTTTCAGCTGCGCCGCGTTCCACACGTACTTGCCGTCCGGATGGCTGGCCGTCCATTCGCCGATCAGGTCGCGGCCGTCGAGGCGCTGGCCGACGCGGTTCGGATACTCCGGGTCGTCCGCGCCGGCCGGCATGAATGCGGTGCGGCCGCCGCCCATCGCCACGGTGAGGCCGCCGGCGACCGGGAAGTCGATCAGCTGCGCGGCGAAATCCTTGCAGCCGGCGACCTTCGCCGCGTCGCTGAGGTCAGCGTCCACTTCCCAGTTGCGCTCGGGCAGGTGGCCGTAGGTGGCGGCCGGGGTGGCGTGGGTGATCCGCGTGGTGGTGACCGCGCCGGTGGCCATGCCGGCCGCGGCGGCCAGCTCCAGCGCGCTGACCAGCTCCTGCCCGCGCGTGCCGGCGCAATCCTGCCGCTTCGGCACCTGCGATACGCCGATGAAGCCGGCGCGGGTCTTCACCCCGGTCATGATCGCGGTCATGGTGCCGGCCGAGTCGGGGGTCTGCTGGTCGGTCTCGTAGGTGCGACTGAGTGCGCTGAACGGAAACTTCTCGAAGCTCAGCCGGTAGCTCTCGCCGTCCGTGCCTGCGCGCTGGCCGGCCAGCACGTGCGCGGCGGCGATGGTGGGAAGGCTCATGCCGTCGCCGAGGAACACGATCACGTTCTTCGCACGTTGGCCACCCGTATTCGCCTGCGCGGAGGCCAACGCCGCCTGCGCCGCGCCGCTGCGGAACCACCATTGCGGCGTCTCGCCCTGCGGGCGCTCGATGGCGGGCACCGCGATCGCCGCCGGCGATGAAGTCATCGGCGGCTGGCTGGCGCAGGCGCCGAGCGTGGAGAGCATGGCGCCCAGCAGGATCGGGCGCGCAGCGAACGGGAAACGGGTCATGCGGATCTTCCAGGCTGTTCCGCGCGGCCATCCGCGCGGATGACACCCGATCATAACCGGGACGCGTACATGTTCCGCGGCAGCGGCCCGACCGCACTCAATCCTTGCCGTACATCCTGCGGTACACCGCGCTCACCCGCTGTTCCAGCGCGCCGCCCTGATGGGCCTGCCTGAACGCGTCGTTGAGCTGCTTCTCGGCGGCGTGCAGGTCGCGCAGGAATTGCCGGGCGTCGTTCGACAGGCCGCAGTCGGCCATCTGCCGTTCCAGGCTGGCGTCGGCGGTCTCCAGGCGTCTCGGCTTGCGCTCGCTCATGCCTGATGGCAAGCAAGACTGCTGCCAGCGGCGCCGATCCCGCCGCACGCGGCATGCGCCCGGTCAGCCGCCGGCCGCGCCGGCCCTCGGCGGCGAAAACTGCCGCTGCGGGTCAGCCGCGGCCGGCAGCGGCGTCCGTCACTGGTAGACGTGCAGCCGGCCGATCGTCCAGGCGTGGTAGGACGCCAGCAGGCCCGGCACCGCGCAGTCGTCGTACCGGCCGTGGCAGCGCTCGCGCAATTCGGTCGCCGCGGTGAAATACGCATCGGTGGGCACGCCCGCCGCCTGCAGCACCATGCTGGGCAGGAACGCGATGTCGAGCAGCGGGTACTGCGGCAACGGCGGGCCGGCGAAGTTGCTTTTCAGCATGTAGTAGGTGAGGTAGTCGCGGTACGGCTGCAGGTCGGCCGGCAAACGGCGCGGCAAGTTGCGGATCAGGCCGTTGAAGGACGGCTGGTGGTCGCCGAAGTGCATCAGCACGGTCGGCTGCGGGCGGTCGAGGAAGGCGTGCTCCAGTGCGCGCATGGCCAGGTCGGAATCGTGCAGGCGCGCGAGGTAGGTGTCGAAATTCAGTGCCGTGTCGGGTGGCAACCCGCGCAGCAGGTTGCGGTAGGGGCGCGCCAGCTTCGCCATCGGCTCGTGGTCGTGCGGGCCGTGCTGGTTCAGCGTCAGGATCATCAGGAACACCGGTTGCCCCGGCTTCTTCAGCTTGTCGTAGAGGCGCTTCGCCGCCGCAAACATCTGCGCGTCGCTCTCCTCCCACTCCTCCAGGTCGAGTTCCCCGGCACCGTACAAGTGGTCGAAACCGTAGGCCTGGTACGCGTTGCGCCCGTTGATGAAGTCGGCACTGGTCGGGTAGACGCCGATGGTGAGGTAGCCGAGCCGGCGCAGCTGCAACGCCAGCGCGTCGTGCACGTTCGGCGCCAGCACGTACGGCGCGTACATGCCGCCGGGACCGAAGATGTCCTGCGGCATGCCGGTCAGCGCGGCGAACTCGCTGACCCAGGTGCCGCCGCCGAAGGTATGCACACGCAGCATGCCGTGCGCACGGGTGTGCGCGTCGGGGCGGAACATCGCCGCCCGGCACGGCGGCACGTTGCAGGCGTCGAAGATCGACGGGTCGAAAGTGCTTTCCTCCAGCACCTGCACGATGTCCGGGTACGGCGGCGACATGCTGCCAGGCGCGCCCTGCGCGGTGGCGCCCCAGTCGCGCTCGGCCACGGCGTCGTCGGCCATCGCCGGCAACTCCACGTCGGCATCATGCAGGTTGACGAAGAAGTTGGTCAGCTGCGCATCGTCGGACATCTTCTGCCACGCGTTGCGCGAGTGCACCTGCGCGAACGGCCCGCCGGGCAGCATGCACAGCCACAGCGCCAGCGCGCACAGCGCAATGCCGCCAAGGCGCACGCCGGCGGCATGACGCCGGCGCAGACGCTCCAGCACGCGCCAGTCCCAGCGCCATACCAGGTACAGCAGCGGCGGCAGCAATACGCCCAGGCCGAGCCCCACCGTGTACAGGTGCGGATAGTGGCGCAACGTGTCGAGCAGGCTGCTGCGCACGTAATAAATGAAGTCCGACGGCATCAGCTGCGAGTCGAGGTAGCGCAGCTTCAGCACCGCCACGGATTTCAGCAGCAGGAACAGCCCGCCGCCGACCAGCAGCGCCATGGCGAATCGGCCGAACGCGAACAGCAGCAGGCCGAACGTGCACAGCATCAGTCCGGCGATGAAGCCGCGCTGCAGCGGCAGCGGCTCCTGCCAGGCAGTGAGCGCAACGCAGCCGGCGAAGAAAGCCAGCGCGCACAACACCACCGCACCCGCCCGTGTAGGACGCAACGACATTCGACGCATGGCTGGAACGTCCCCCCGCAGGAACCGGTGTCACTGGAGCGCCATCTTACGGTCTCGCAGCGGCAACGAAGCGGCCGCGCGGCCGCGCCGTTCCACTGGCGTTGGGCTTGGCGCGAAGGACCGGCGAAGGGCGCCTCCGGCGGCGGCCGGCAAGCACCCGGTCACCCCGATCTGCTAGCTTTCGCCATCCGAACCCGCTCGTCCCACGGAACCGCCATGCCGCTTCGCCCGACCCCGTTCGCCGCCCCGCTGCTCGCCCTTGGCGCCGCCCTGCTTGCCGGCTGCTCCAGCCTGCCATGGGCGGCCGGCAGGACGCCCGACGGTGCGCGCGCGAACGTGGCGATCCTGGAAACCACCGACGTGCACGCCAACGTGCTCAGCTACGACTACTACAAGCTGAAGCCGGACCCCTCGCTCGGCTACGAGCGCACCGCCACGCTGATCCGCCGCGCCCGCGCCGAGTTCCCCAACACCTTCCTGTTCGACAGCGGCGACACCATCCAGGGCAGCGTGCTGGCCGACTACCAGGCGCTGGTGAAGCCGGTGACCTGCAAGCAGGAGCTGGCGATCTACCAGGCGATGGACGCGATGGACTACGACGGCGGCACCGCCGGCAACCACGAGTTCAACTACGGCCTGCGCTTCCTGTCGCAGGTTACCGGCACGCCGATGAACGTGGACGGCGGCCACCGCGAGCGCTGCGCCGGCCCGCGCTTCCCGCTGGTGCTGGCCAACGTCTACAGCGCGCGCGACGGCAAGCCGATCTTCAGGCCGTGGACGGTGGTGACGAAGCAGATCGAGGCCTATACGCCCGACGGCAGCAAGCTCAGCGTGCCGCTGAAGGTCGGCATCATCGGCTTCACCCCGCCGCCGATCATGGACTGGGACAAGCAGAACCTGGCCGGCAAGGTCACCGTCAGCGGCGTGGTCGAAGCGGCGCAGAAGTACCTGCCCGAGCTGCAGGCGCAGCATCCCGACCTGGTGGTGGCGATCCTGCATGGCGGCCTGAACACCGCGCCGTACACCCCGGACATGGAAAACGCCGGCTGGTACCTGGCCGGCGTGCCCGGCATCGACGCGCTGCTGCTAGGCCACTCGCACGCCGAATTCCCCGGCCCGCGCTACGCCGGCCTGAAGGAGGTCGACGCCGCGCGCGGCCTGGTGCGCGGCGTGCCGGCGGTGATGGCGGACTTCTTCGGCAAGGACCTGGGCGTGATCCGGCTGGTGCTGGACCGCAAGGACGGCCGCTGGGTGGTCGACCGCACGGAAAGCCACAGCGAGGTGCGGCGCATCTGTCCGCAGAAGAACGAGTGCGTGCCGGCCGACCCGGCGATCGCGCCATTGGTGCAGCAGGCGCACGCGGCCACCATCGCCTACGTCAACACGCCGATCGGCGAAAGCTCCGTCCACATGAGCAGCCACTTCGCCGACGAGGGCAACATGACCGCGCTGGCGCCGGTCAACGCCGCCCAGATCGACTACGTGCGCAACGAACTGGCGGGCTCGCATCCCGAGCTGGCCGGCGTGCCGGTGCTGTCCGCCGCCGCCGCCTTCCGCACCGGCTTCGGCGGCCCCGACGACTACACCGACGTCGCCCCCGGCCCGCTCACCCTGCGCAGCGCCGCCGACCTGTACTTCTATCCGAACACGTTGGCCGCGGTGAAGACCGACGGCGCCGGCGTGAAGGCCTGGCTGGAAAAATCCGCCGAACGCTTCAACCGCATCGACCCGGCCAAGGCCGGCGAACAGGCACTGATCAACAGCCGCTTCACCGGCTACAACTTCGACCAGCTCCAGGGCGGCATCCGCTACGTCATCGACGTCTCCAAGCCGGTCGGCCAGCGCATCACCGCGCTGAGCTTCCAGGGCAAGCCGGTCGAGCCGGCGCAGCCGTTCATCGTGGTCACCAACAACTACCGCGCCAGCGGCGGCGGCCACTTCCCCGGCCTCGACGGCAGCAACATCGTGCTGGCCGCCCCCGACGGCACCCGCGAGATCCTGGCCAAGTGGCTGGAGCGCAAACAGCGGATCGGCACGCAGGATCTCGAACCGACCTCATGGACCTTCGCCCCGCTGAAAACCCGCGGCCCGGTGGTGTTCACCGACGCCAGCGGCAAGCAGGACGTGGCCCGCGCCGCCGGCCTCGGCAACATCCGCCAGCTGAAGGACCACGGCGACGGCACCGCGACGTATGCGATCGACCTGTCGCATTGACGCCGGCGCACGCGCGAAACCGCGCTGGCGTCGGGGTTGCTCGAATCGCGGGACGGCATGGTCGCCGCCCCTCCCCTCTGCGCTGGTGTGCACACTAAGAGAGCAAGAGCTTTCGTCCTCCTTCGGAGGGCGAGTCACTTTCTCTCGTTTGCCCGAGAGAAAGTAACCAAAGAGAGGGGCACCCCGCTTGGCGCTTGCCGGGCTCCTGCCCGGCAAGTCCGTGAGCCGGGGCCGGGCTTTTCGAGCGGGCTCCTGCCCGCGCGAAAAGGCGTTGCCATCCCTGGCAACGCCCGCTGGCGCGGCCTGTCGTCCCCGGCTCACCGCCGCGCAAGGGACCCCGGGCAGAGCAGCGGGCCATCCTGGCCCGCACTTTTTAGAAAAGCCAAGGCCGCGCTGCCTGCGCCTTCAATGTAGTTGGCAATTGCCATCCCGCCGCGTCACGCGCGCCAAAAACATCTCGCGCTCCGCTCGTTGAGTCGGCCTCAGGGCCGGCCTGCGGGAGATCCAATACAGTACAGACTTGATCGGTCCGGAATGTCCGCTTTCGACCCAGGCTGTGTGAAAACTCTCTGAGTCGATAGACTTGTCCCACCGCGCCGACGAGAGTTGCCGATGGGACGTTTTGTTGAAGGTGAAGATCGCTCGCAGAGCACCTTGCTTCCCGAGCGCCTCGACGACTACGTGACGGAAGACAACCCCGTGAGGGTGGTGGACGTCTTCGTCGACAACCTCGATCTGACCGCGCTGGGGTTTGAGCGAGCGATTGCACAGGCCACTGGTCGTCCGGGCTATCACCCGGCCACGCTGTTGAAGATCTACATCTACGGCTACCTCAATCGCGTGCAGTCGAGCCGGCGTCTGGAGCGCGAGGCGCAGCGGAACATTGAGCTGATGTGGTTGACCGGTCGACTGTCGCCGGACTTCAAGACGATCGCCGATTTCCGCAGGGACAATGGTGCGGCGATCCGCCGGGTCTGCCGCGAGTTCGTGGTGTTGTGTAGGCGGCTGGATCTGTTTTCGCAGGCGCTGGTAGCCATTGATGGCAGCAAGTTCAAGGCGGTCAACAATCGCGACCGGAACTACACCCGCGCCAAGGTGCAGCGCCGGATCGAGCAGATCGAAGAGAGCGTGGCGCGATATCTGTCGGAACTGGACAGCGCGGATCGCCAGGGTGCAGCCCCGGTCGCCGAAGCGCACACGACGCGACTTCACGAAAAGGTCGAGAAGTTGCAGTCGGAGATGCAGCGCATGCAGGCGTTAGCCAAAGAAGTCGAGGCCGCCCCTGACCAGCAGATCTCGCTGACCGACCCGGATGCACGATCCATGGCGACCAGCGGCAAGGGTACCGGCACCGTCGGCTACAACGTACAGACGGCGGTCGATGCGCAGCACCACCTGATCGTCGACCATCAGGTCACCAACATCGGTAACGATCGCAGCCAACTGGCGGCCATGGCAAAGCGTGCGCGCACCGCAATGCAGGCCGAACACATTGAGGTTGTCGCTGATCGTGGTTACTTCAGCGGGGAAGAAATCGTGGCGTGCGAGGAAGTCGGCATCACCGCCTACGTCCCTCGTCCGCAGACCTCCAACAACCAGGCCAAGGGCCTGTTCGGCAAGCGGGACTTCGTCTATCTGCCCGAGACCGACTCTTACCGTTGCCCGGCCGGACAGTCGCTGATCTGGCGTTTCAGCACGGTCGAAAAGGGATTGACGCTGCATTGCTACTGGAGCTCTGCGTGCAAGGCCTGCCCGCTCAAGACGCAGTGCACCTCTTCGCCGCAACGACGCGTCAAACGCTGGGAGCATGAAGCCGTAATCGACGCGATGCAGCAGCGTCTGGATCAGGATCCAGACAAGATGCGCATCCGACGGCAGACGGTCGAACACCCCTTCGGCACCCTGAAGGCCTGGATGGGGTCGACGCACTTCCTGATGCGTACGCTCAACCACGTCAGCACAGAGATGAGCCTGCACGTGCTCGCCTACAACCTCAAACGCGTGATGAAAATCTTGGGCATCGCACCGCTGATGCAGACGATGTGCGCCTGAAGGCGCTTTGCACCCGAAATACCTCCGCCAAGGGGCGCGATGGCGATCTTCGGTCTCGATCAGTTGCTCCGAAATTCAAGAGGCGAAGTCTTCGCGGCGGCGTCTGTAGGTGATTGCAAGCGGCCAGCAAACCGCTCGGCGCAGCCATTACGCCATCATTTGCAGCGCGCACGCGTTTTCACACAGCCTGGACCCAGGCTGTGTGAAAACTCTCTGAGTCGATAGACTTGTCCCACCGCGCCGACGAGAGTTGCCGATGGGACGTTTTGTTGAAGGTGAAGATCGCTCGCAGAGCACCTTGCTTCCCGAGCGCCTCGACGACTACGTGACGGAAGACAACCCCGTGAGGGTGGTGGACGTCTTCGTCGACAACCTCGATCTGACCGCGCTGGGGTTTGAGCGAGCGATTGCACAGGCCACTGGTCGTCCGGGCTATCACCCGGCCACGCTGTTGAAGATCTACATCTACGGCTACCTCAATCGCGTGCAGTCGAGCCGGCGTCTGGAGCGCGAGGCGCAGCGGAACATTGAGCTGATGTGGTTGACCGGTCGACTGTCGCCGGACTTCAAGACGATCGCCGATTTCCGCAGGGACAATGGTGCGGCGATCCGCCGGGTCTGCCGCGAGTTCGTGGTGTTGTGTAGGCGGCTGGATCTGTTTTCGCAGGCGCTGGTAGCCATTGATGGCAGCAAGTTCAAGGCGGTCAACAATCGCGACCGGAACTACACCCGCGCCAAGGTGCAGCGCCGGATCGAGCAGATCGAAGAGAGCGTGGCGCGATATCTGTCGGAACTGGACAGCGCGGATCGCCAGGGTGCAGCCCCGGTCGCCGAAGCGCACACGACGCGACTTCACGAAAAGGTCGAGAAGTTGCAGTCGGAGATGCAGCGCATGCAGGCGTTAGCCAAAGAAGTCGAGGCCGCCCCTGACCAGCAGATCTCGCTGACCGACCCGGATGCACGATCCATGGCGACCAGCGGCAAGGGTACCGGCACCGTCGGCTACAACGTACAGACGGCGGTCGATGCGCAGCACCACCTGATCGTCGACCATCAGGTCACCAACATCGGTAACGATCGCAGCCAACTGGCGGCCATGGCAAAGCGTGCGCGCACCGCAATGCAGGCCGAACACATTGAGGTTGTCGCTGATCGTGGTTACTTCAGCGGGGAAGAAATCGTGGCGTGCGAGGAAGTCGGCATCACCGCCTACGTCCCTCGTCCGCAGACCTCCAACAACCAGGCCAAGGGCCTGTTCGGCAAGCGGGACTTCGTCTATCTGCCCGAGACCGACTCTTACCGTTGCCCGGCCGGACAGTCGCTGATCTGGCGTTTCAGCACGGTCGAAAAGGGATTGACGCTGCATTGCTACTGGAGCTCTGCGTGCAAGGCCTGCCCGCTCAAGACGCAGTGCACCTCTTCGCCGCAACGACGCGTCAAACGCTGGGAGCATGAAGCCGTAATCGACGCGATGCAGCAGCGTCTGGATCAGGATCCAGACAAGATGCGCATCCGACGGCAGACGGTCGAACACCCCTTCGGCACCCTGAAGGCCTGGATGGGGTCGACGCACTTCCTGATGCGTACGCTCAACCACGTCAGCACAGAGATGAGCCTGCACGTGCTCGCCTACAACCTCAAACGCGTGATGAAAATCTTGGGCATCGCACCGCTGATGCAGACGATGTGCGCCTGAAGGCGCTTTGCACCCGAAATACCTCCGCCAAGGGGCGCGATGGCGATCTTCGGTCTCGATCAGTTGCTCCGAAATTCAAGAGGCGAAGTCTTCGCGGCGGCGTCTGTAGGTGATTGCAAGCGGCCAGCAAACCGCTCGGCGCAGCCATTACGCCATCATTTGCAGCGCGCACGCGTTTTCACACAGCCTGGACCCAAAGCGACGTTGGACTAAGTGAACCTGACCCGCCCGTTCTGGAGCGAAATCCCCGCTACCGGAGTTTCAAGGATCTCTGCTCATGTATGGGTGCCGATTGGAGCGTCCCATCGGAGGCATCCGCAAGCGCAATATGCGTTCCATCTCCCGAGACACCAAACACGCCGATGATCCGACCACATTGTGCGCACCGGCAGAGCAAATCTGCGCTTGCCGTAGCGTATCGCACCGATGCACCACAGGCGCAGATCAAGCGGACTTCCTCTTGCCTCGTGAGCGCCTTATAGGCGACATATCCGACAAGCTGGAACTGTGCATCCATGGCTGGTCGCACCGTGCAACGGGTATCGACGACAAGCGTCTCCTCGTTGACATGCTCGATGTCCGTAATTCGACAGAAATGCATTCCCTCAGCCTCGCGCGGTGGTAGGTGGCGCTGACCAATGCGTCGAAGCTTTTCGCGCATAGGCCGCGGCAAATCGGGAACGTCGGGAGCGTCGGAACCAAGGACGAGGCTTGCTCCTTCCACCGATACCATGTAGTCGACAGCCTCTGGCACGATCTCAACCTCGTAAAGCGCACCACAACCACGGCAATAACAATCCCAACGATGATGCGGAGGCTTCCATGAAAACCGGTCGCCGCAGCGTCCGCACTCGATGTTGATCGTACGATCGGAACCGACGAGTCCATCACGAATGAACTCGAAGGCGGTCCGGTCATTCAGTCCATGGGAGGTTGACAACGCCTGCCCCGCACGGTCGAGCATTTCCACGCCCTCGAGCGCATCGGTCAGCATGCTTTGCATACTTACCTTGCAGGCAGCGATGAAAAATTGGACGTAGTAATGTGCGCACTCACGGAGCAAACGCAATTTTACCTCGGCTAGATTCTCTGCCGACGCGGTGTAGTAATCCCCGGCAGTTCCCAGCACAATCTGGCCGGTACTGATGGAACCTAGCGCCACATCCGACGCGTACCCCAGATGCACGAGGTCGGAGCAAAATTTAAAGACGAGTTTGATTCGGTCTCGACACCATTGATTCGCTCCTACGTGAGCTCCGAGAAAATCGACGCGTTCCCCGAACTTCCGATGCTCGTTGCTCGCATAGGCCTCAACTCGACGTTTCCGTCCGTCCGGCGCCGCAAAATTTTGGATAGTGCGCTGGATCTCCTCGGAGTACAGCCGGCTGTGCAATGACAATGGCGCAACTGGCGCGAAGCTCACCAGCGATTCGAAGAACTTGTAGTTGAACGCGTGGGGATCGAGCTTAGTCGCCTGGTACGCTGTCTCGATCATCGAATCGATGAACTGTCTCACCACTGTCCCAAGATCGATGAAGTCATCGTGACGAGCTTCGATGCGCGCGATTTCATCGATCGATGTCGCGCGCTTGGCTGGCTTTGTGGCGGCAAGCAACTTATGGGCAATTCGCTGAAAGCTTTCAAGCAAGACGGGGACAATTTGACGAAATGGTGCTGCGTCCGCAGGATCGCGAAACGCTTCTTCGACTAGGGCGCCATCTTCCAACCGCGCCTTGAACCATTGCACCAC
This sequence comes from Rhodanobacter sp. KK11, assembly GCF_033345435.1. NCBI lineage: Bacteria > Pseudomonadati > Pseudomonadota > Gammaproteobacteria > Lysobacterales > Rhodanobacteraceae > Rhodanobacter > Rhodanobacter sp. KK11. The sequence continues at coordinate 154,653 of NZ_JAWPMI010000001.1, read as the reverse complement.
CCCGTCCACGTCGCCAACCGCTATTTCAAAATCGGTGTTGGTGCGCGCGGCCTGCGCACGCAGGCTCGGGAAGTGCGCCAGCGCCGCCGCGACTGGCGAGCGCGTCATCGCAGCTGCGACGGCCGCCAGCACCTCGCCGGCAGGACTCCTCGGGGGCGGAACGGTGCTCATGGACATGTCCGTAAAGTGGAAGAACGCAGCATAGCAATGCGCATTCAAGAACAGAGTCACCTAGCCCATGCCTATCACACGACGAAAGATGCGCTCGGTGCAGAATGAGTTTTGGCGTAATTGGTCGGCACACTCTGACGACCGGCACCTCCTGGCCGAACTGAGACATTGGTGGCATTGAAAAGTCCCGCTCGCAGTCGGACTTTCTTGTTCTTGGCTTTACGGCTTTCGCCACCGCGCTCGCGTTGAAGCTGAAAAGAAACAGCCATAGCAAAGCGTCGATTTGCTGTGGCTTCGCTCTCGCTCTTGATCTGGCTCTTCTGAAGAGTGCGCGCAGGATGCGCGCTGCTCTTCCGGGCCCCCTCTGCAGCGGCGGGCGGGTGGAGGAAAAGCCCGAAGGGTGGTTCGCATGGATGCGAACCAGTTTGTCGTCAGGGCAGGATGCCCTGTCGACAAACCCCGGAGCCCGCACGCGAACTTTCCGGGCAGGATGCCCGGAAAGCGCGGAAGCGGGGTGCTCTTTCTCTTTGGTTACTTTCTCTTTGAGCACGCAAAGAGAAAGTAACTCGGGCGCCGGAGGCGCACGAAAGCTCTTGCTTTGAAAGCTGTTCGTTCTGGACGCGGAGACAAACCAGAGCATCGCCCGCGAGCGAGCTCCTTCAGAGGCACGGACCGAAGGCCCTGTGCGCGGGAGCAACAGCACGACGCGACCGGGCAAGAACCCTGCGGTGGCGATTCGACGGCCGCCTCAGCGAATCAACACGAACACCGTGACAATGACCAGCAACACCAGCGGATACAGGCTGGCGCGATCGAACAGGCGCGCGGCCTGGCGGCCGTCCAGCGTGCGCGCCAGGCGAATCGCCGGCGGCAGCAGCAGGCCGGCGCCGGCGGCGAGAATGGCGAGCGGGAACAGCCAGCCGCTACCGAGCGGCGACATCTGCGGCAGCAGTGCGCTGGCGAGCACCACCAGCACCAGGCAGGCCACCACCACCACGCCGGCAGTGCGCAGGCCGAACACCAGCGGAATGGTGCGCGCGCCGATGCGCCGGTCTTCCTCGATGTCGTTCCAGTCGGCCGGGATGTTCTGCCCGCCGATTTCCCACAGCATCAGCCAGATCAGCATCCCCAGCAGCCCCGACCACGGCGGCGCGGGGATCACCGCGAACACGGCGGCAACCGGGCCGGCCGACTTGACCAGGCCGCTGACCACGGTGCGCCACCAGGTGACCTTCAGCAGCTTGACGTAGAGCACCTCCAGCGCCGCCGCGGCGAACACGATGAGCAGGATCTTCGGGTTCAGCAGCCAGGTGCCGAGCACGGCCAGCGCGAACCAGAAGCCGAACCACGCCAGCGCGCCCTTCATGCTGATCAGGTTCTGCGCCAGCGGGTAGCGCATGGCGGACGCTTCCACCGCGTAGCCCGGGGTGATGCCGCCGGCGACCTTTTCCTTGTCGTCCTTCACCCCGATCAGGTCATTCAATGCGTAGATGGCCGTATAGCCGGCCAGTGCGGTCGCCAGGCACAGCGCCAGCACCGGCCACGAGGGGAAGTGCCCCAGCCACAGCAGCGCGACGAAGCCGGGCATGGCGATGTCGAGCACGCCGTGGACGGAACGCGACAAGGCAAGAAAGCGCCGCATGGGTTCAACCCTTCCTGATGAAGCAGGCCATGTAGTTGATGTCTTCGCGGTTCGGCGCGACCCGGAAGCGGCGCGTGAGCGGGTTGTACATGAGGCTGTCCACCGCCTCGAAGTCGAGCCCCGCGGCGCTCGCCCACGCGCGCAGCTCCGCCGGACGGATCAGCCTGCGGTAGCTGTGGGTGCCGCGCGGCAGCAGGCCCAGGATGTACTCGCCGGCCACGATGGCGAAGGCGAACGCCTTGAACGTGCGGTTGATGGTGGAGAAGAACGCCACGCCGCCCGGCTTGAGCAAGGTGGCGCAGGCGGCGATGACCTGCGCCGGCTGCGGCACGTGCTCGAGCATCTCCATGCAGGTGACGGCGTCGAAGCTGCCCGGCTCCTCGCGTGCGAGCGTCTCCGCGTCGAGCTCGCGGTAGTCGATGGCGAGCCCGCCGCGCTGCGCATGCTGGCGGGCGATCTCCAGCGACAGCCGCGACAGGTCGATGCCGGTCACCCGCGCGCCGCTTCGGGTCAGTGCCTCGGCCAGGATGCCGCCGCCGCAGCCCACGTCGACGATGCGCGGCGCCGGCACGCCGATGCGCTCGGTGATGAAGCGCAGGCGAAGGTCGTTGATCGCATGCAGCTGCCCCATCTTGCCGTGCGGGTCCCACCACAGCCGGGCGATGCGGTTGAAGTGGGCGATTTCCGCGGCGTCAACGTTCGGCGATTCGGTCATGGTCTGTCGTGGTCCACTGGTGCAGGGTGCGGATGGAGGCTTCGATTTCCGTGCGCGCGATGTCGTTGACGAACACGCACTCGCCGATCGCCGCGGGCAGCGGCACGCGTTGCAGGCCGTTGCGGTGCTCGACGCGGTCGAGCAGCGACTGCCACATCAGTTCGGCGTCGAGCAGGGCAAGGTCGGGAATGAGCTGCAGGCGTTCGGCCAAGGCGACAATGCGCCCGGCCGCGGCGGCATCGAGCAGGCCGCGCCGATGCGCGATCGCGGTCGACGCCAGGATGTCCAGCAGCACCGCCTCGCCGTGCAGCAAGTCGTCCCCGTAGCGGGTTTCCAGGCCGTAGCTGAAGGTGTGGCCGAAGTCGACCTTGCGCGCCAGCTCCTCCTCGTGCAGGTTCGGCGCCAGCTCTTCGAGCATGCCACCGATGGCGCGGTCGAGGATGTCGCCGCCGTGCGCGTCCTGGAACGCCGTCGCCAGCGACGCCGCGCCATGCTGCTTCAGCAGGCGGAACAGCGCGGCGTCGCGGATCACCGCCAGCTTGACGATTTCGCACAGGCCGTTGCGCAGGTGGCGCGACGGCAGGCTGCGCAGCAGGCTGCGGTCCAGCAACACCCGGCGCGGCGGCTCGAAGTTGCCCAGGCGATTCTTGCGCTCGTTGAAATTGATCCCGGTCTTGATCCCCACCGCCGCGTCGACATAACCCATCAGCGTGGTCGGCACCTTGATGTGCGGCACGCCGCGGCGGTAGCTGGCTGCCGCGTAGCCGACCACGTCGGTCAGCACGCCGCCGCCGATGGCGATGATCGGTTCGTCGCGGCGATGGATCGGGAACTCGTCCAGCTCGCGCAGCACCGCGAGCCAGGCGTCCAGCGTCTTGCCGCCCTCGCCGCCCGGCAGGGTGACGATGCGGGCGTCGATCCGGTGATGCGCGAAATAGGCGCGGATGCGCGCGCCGTGATGTGCGTGCACGCACTCGTCGACCACCACGAAGCGGCGCCCGTCAAGCACGCGACCGATCGACAGCAGCGCATCGCTGCGCGGATCGAACACGTCGGCCACGTTGAGCAGGTCGTACTCGATCCGGCGCGTGGCGCTGACCTGCCAGCGCGCGCCCGGCGTGGCCCTCATGCGACGTCAGCCCAGGCCGCGCGCTGCGCCAGCACCTCGCGCGCCACGACCTGCGCGCGCGCCAGGTCGTGATGGCGCCAGTGGCCGCACTGGTCGATGCGCGCATACGGCACCGCGTCGGCTTCGAGCACGCCTTCGAGGACGGCTTCGAGCGCGTCCTCGATGACGGCGCGCCGGCCCTCGCCGAGCAGGGTGAGGTAGAAGCCGGTCTGGCAGCCCATCACGCCGATGCCGATGAAATGCCGCGGCAGCAGGCGCTGGAAACCTTCCAGCAGGAAATGCTCGATCGAGTGCGCCTCGGTGCTGGACAGGCAGGCGTCGGCATTCGGCCGGCGCAGGCGCAGGTCGATGCTGTAGACGACGTCACCCGCCGCGCCCGCGCGGGCGCCGCGCAGCTTGACGCTGGGCGCTTTCAGCAAGCGGTGGTCCAGTTCGCCGACGGTGTCGCCATGCCAGCCCAGTGCCTCGAAGTCGATCATCGCGCTTGCCCGGTGGAACGGATCGGTGTGCTCACGCCGGCTGCGCGATCGCGGCCAGGTGGCGGTAGCTGGCGTCGAGCGCCCGCTGCCAGCCCTCGACGTGGTGGTAGAGCTCGACCGAGCCGAAGCCGTCGAAGCCGTGCGTGTTCAGCGCGTCGAAACTCGCCGCCAGGTCCAGCGTGCCTTCGCCGGGAATCTCGTGGAAATGCACGATGCCGGTGCGGGTGTTGGCCACCATCCGCTCGAACAGCGCGGGGCCGCGCACGCCGCGCAGGTGGGCGACGATCGGCCGCGCCCGTTCGAGCACGTCGAAGCTCAGGCCGGGCACCGAGATCAGGTAGGTGAAGATCTCGTCGTCCAGCGGCGAGGTACCGGCGTACAGGCTGCCGTAGTCGACCAGGCCCGCCGGACGATCGATGCCGGCCTGCGCCAGCAGGGCGTCGATGCGCCGGCGTCGCGCCGGGTCGGGCGCGCGGTCGGCGAAGTAAAGCGGGTGGCGGCGATCGAGCAGCAGATAGTCCGCCGTATCGTCGAAGTAGACCAGCGTGCTGGCCGCCTCCAGGGCGGGAGAGTCCGGCACGGCATGGTCGTGCACGATGCGCAGGTTGTGGCCCGCGCGCGCATCGGAGATGTGCAGGTAGCGCGCGTGCGGCGCGGCCTGCGCCAGCGCGCCGAGGTAGTCCGGTTCGGAGCAGTAGGCGTGGCAGATGTCGATGTGCAGCGCGAAGCGTGGCGAGCCGACCGCGCGGATCAGTGCCAGCCCCTGCGCCAGCGTCTCGACGTACATGCCCGGCTCGGGCTCGATCAGCAGCGTGATGTCCTCGTCGTCGCGGAGCTCGCGCAGGCATTCGCGGATGCTCTCCGCCAGCAGCTCGCCCGGGTCGACTTGCGGCGGGCGCACGTGTTCCTCGCGCAGGAAACCGCTGCCGAAGGTGACCAGCCTCACGCCCAGCCGACGGGCCACGCGGATGCCGCGCCTGATGAGATCGATGCGGCGCTTGCGCCCGGCCACGTCGAGTGACATCAGCGACGGCTCGTGCGGTCGCTGCGGGGTGAAGAAGTGCGAGGCGGTGGCCACGCAGGCCGGCACGATCCGCGCCGCCTCCAACCGCGCACGCACGGCGTCGAGATCGGCGTCGTCGAGGTCGAAGGGGTTGAACTGCTCGCGGTGGAAGGACAGTTCGACGCCCGCGTAGCCGGCCCGGGCCACCGCGTCGATGGCCTCCAGGAACGGCAGGTTGGTGAGGCCGAAGGTGCTGTAGCTGAGCTGGATCATGGCGGGACCGTGGTGAGCAAGTCGACGGAACTCGAGTGCGCCGGTGGCCTGATCCCTGAGGCTGCAGCAGGCACGGCATCGGCCCCGCCATGCGGCGCCGACGTCGAGCGGGTGTGCAGCGTGCGGGCGCGGCCGCATGGCCGCCATGACCCACGTCAAATCATGCCGGCCATGCCCGAATGTCTGCGGCGGACGCCGGCGAGGCGCATCTTGCGCGGGCTAGTTCCGGGGCCGCAGTCGGCCGTTCAGACGTGGCGCAGCCATTGCCGCACGATCGCCACCAGCGCCACCTCGCCGGCGGCCAGCTCGGCCGCGCTGCGGAAACCCACGATCGCGCGGTCCGGTCCCAGCCATTCGAGCAGGCCATGCGGGTCGGCGATCGCTTCGCGCGGCAGCGCGCGCTTGTTCGCCCCGAGGTGGAGAATCAGCCGCACGACGTCCCTCCTGCGCAGCTGCATGGTGGCGAAGTGCTGCGTGGTGCGGAAGCTCGGCGCGTTCCACTTGATCTCCTCGCCGATCGCCGGATCGGCATCGAGCAGAATTCGCCGCAGCGCGACGATCTCGCGCTGCAGCGGATGCTCCAGCGCGGCAAGGAAGGCCTCCACCGCATCCGTACCCCTGGTGCCCATGGCCCCGCCTCCGTTCGCCGGTGCCCGGCGGCGCCGGGCATCATGGCGAGGATGCCACGACGGCCGCGCCGATGCGCCTTCAGTCGATCGGCGTATGCCGGTACTGCCCCACCTGCGCCGGCTGCACGGCAGAGGCCTGGTTCGACCACGACTGGCGGATGTAGCCGACCACCGCGGCGACGTCCGCGTCGCTCAGCTGCTGCGCGAACGGCGGCATGGAATACGGCTGCGGATTGCCGATGGTGGCCGGGGCGAAGCCGCCGAGCAGCACGCTGCGGATCGCGTTGATGCCGGTCGGTTCGGTGACCGAGGTATTGCCGTCCAGCGGCGGGTAGACGCCGGCCACGCCGCGGCCGTCCGCCCCGTGGCAGTCGGCGCAGCGCTGCGCGTAGAGCTTGCCGCCCTGCTCGTGGCTGGTCGCCCGCTTGAACGGTGCCGGCGCCGGCTGCGCCCGCGGCGGCAGCGACTGCAGATAGACGGCCACCGCCTGCAGGTCGGCGTCGGTCATGTGCTGGGTGCTCAGGCGCACCACGTCGGCCATCGGCCCGAACGCCGTGCCCTTCGCCGACTGGCCGGTCTTCAGCAGGTCGACGATGTCCTGCGCGCTCCAGCCGGCGAGGCCGCCGCCGGGCTGGGTGCTGAGGTCGGGCGCGTACCAGTCCAGTTGCGGGATCTGGCCGCCGGTGAGGTGACGGTCCGGCGCGATGCCGCCGAGCGAGTCGCGCGTGGTGTGGCATTCGTTGCAATGGCCCAGGCCCTGCACCAGGTAGGCGCCGCGGTTCCACTGTTCGGACTGCGCCGGATCGGGCTGGAACACGCCCGGCTTGAAGTACAGCGCGCGCCACGCGACCAGGCTGCTGCGCACGTTGTAGGGAAAGTCCAGCCCCAGTTCGGTATCCGGCCGCTGCACCGGCGGCAGCGACTTCAGGTAGGCGAAGATCGCCAGCGCGTCGTCGCGGGTCACCTTGGTGAACGAGGTGTACGAGAACACCGGATACAGCAGCTCGCCCTGGCGACCCTTGCCTTCATGCAGCGCGCGCCAGAAATCGTCGAAGCTCCATGCGCCAATGCCGGTTTCCGGATCGGGCGTGATGTTCGGCGCCGGCACGTCGCCGAACGGCGTGCCCAGCGAGCGACCGCCGGCGTAGCGCTGGCCGTCCCGTGCGGTGTGGCAGGCGGCGCAGTCGCCGACCGTGGCCAGGTATTCGCCGCGGGCGATCAACGCCGGATCATGCAATGCGGCGGCATCCGCCTCGCGCTGTGCCGGCGCCGACGCTGACTGGCCGGCGCGGCCGAAGTAGTGCCAGCCCAGCACCACGATCACCAGCAACGCCAGCACCCATCCTCCACGTCGCCACCACTTCATTGACCTGCTCCGCTCTTGCCCATCACGCACCAGCCTGGCAACGGCTCGGTCTGCGCACTGGCCGGTTCCGGATGCATGTCGGCCGGCGGCTCGCGGCTGGCCAGCCACGCGGACACCGCGGTGATGTCGGATTCGCGCATGCGATTGGCGACCACGCCCATGCAGTAGGGCCCTTCCGCCGCGCGCTGACGCGTGCGCCACGACACCAGCTGGGTGCTGAGGTAGTCGTACGACAGGCCCATCAGGCCCGGCATCATCGGCTCCACGCCGGTGAGCTTGCCGCCATGGCAGCTGACGCACGACGGCACGCCGCGGGTCGAATCGCCGCGCATCACCAGCTGCTCGCCGCGCCGCAGGGTCTCCACGGACACCGCCGGCACCGGCAGTTTCCGGTAGGGCACGTCCTGCTTCGCGAAGTACTCGGCGATGTCGCGCAGGTACGCCGGGCTCAACTGGCGCACCACGTATTCCATCGGCGCATGCCGGCGCTGGCCGGTCTGGAAATACTCGAGCTGCTGGATCAGGTAGCCCGCCGGCTTGCCGGCCAGCCGCGGAATCGCCACGCTGTCCGGCGAACCCTCGCCGTGCGCGCCGTGGCAGCTGGTGCATGCGGCCACGCGTTGCTGCATGGTGTCGGGTACCGCTGGCGCCGCGCCGGTCTGGGCGACCGCCGCCCCGCACGCACCGAAGGCAAACAGCGCGAGGGCCACGCGCAGCACCTGCCCGGGCAGCCGCTGGCGCAATGAATCCAACCTGATCATCCGCAAATTGTAGGCCGACCGAACCGCGTCGACCGACGACAAATGGCGTATCGCGACAACCTGCCGCAGCGTGACGACCTGCGCCCGCCTGCCGAAAAGTTGCAAATGAATCTGTTGACCGCAGCGCAATCTTGCCTCTAAGGTCGAACGCATGTCGCCGCTTTCCACGCCAGCACGCACGCATGTCGCCCCGGTTCGCGCCGGGCGTGCGCCGTTGCCGGCCGGCGCCATCAACCGTTCCTTCGCCACCACCACCACGACCACGATTACCACTCGGTCGGGGTGGGTGTCCGTGCGCGACTAGGTTCTTCACTACGCAACGGCCCCGCCCTCGACCGAGGCGGGCCGGTGCACTCCCCAAGCACAAGCCGATCCGCCAGCGAGCACGGGCCTCACCAGGAGGTCATCGTGAACATCTGTGCGTCCACACTTGCCGATCCGCCGCCGTCGCGCGGTTTCGCCGTGCCGACCCTGCGGCGGCCACGCGTGCTGGCCGTCGGCGTGATCGGCCCCGGCCGCGTCGGCAGCGCCTTGCTGGACCAGTTGCGCGCCGCGCAGCCGCGGCTGGCACGCGACAGCGGACTGGAGCTGAAACTCTGCGGCGTGGTGGCCAGCAAGCGCATGTGGCTGGACTGCGACGATGTCGAGCTCAATGGCCGCCACGGCGGCGCGCAGATCTGGCGGCCGAACGACCTGGACGCGTTCGCCGAACACGTGCGCGGCAGCGACGGCCGCCACGCGCTGCTGATCGACTGCAGCGCGAACGACGAGGTGGCCGCGCACTACCCGCGCTGGCTCGCCGCCGGCCTGCACGTGGTGACGCCGAACAAGCTCGCCGGCAGCGGGCCGCTGCCGCGCTGGCAGGCGATCCGCGCGGCCTGCGCCAGCGGCGCGCGTTTCCGCTACGAGGCCACCGTGTGCGCCGGCCTGCCGGTGGTGCAGACCTTGCGCGACCTGCTCGACACCGGCGACGAACTGCTCGCGGTCGACGGCATGTTCTCCGGCACGCTGGCCTGGCTGTGCAACCGCCACGACGGCCGCCAGCCGTTCTCCGCGCTGGTGCACGAGGCGCATGCGCTGGGTTACACCGAACCCGATCCGCGCGACGACCTGTCCGGCCTCGACGTGGCGCGCAAGCTGGTGATCCTCGCGCGCGAGGCGGGCTGGCCGCTGTCGCTGGAGGACGTCGACCTGGAAAGCCTGGTACCGCCGGCGCTGGCCGCCCTGCCGCTGGACGAATGCATGCAGCGGCTGGACGAACTGGATGCGCCGATGGCGGCGAAGCTGGCCGAGGCGCATGCCGCAGGCGGTGTGCTGCGCCACGTGGCGCAACTGGACCGGCACGGTCGCGCCAACGTTCGGCTGCGGGTGCTGCCGGCCACCCACGCGTTCGCGCATACCCGGCTGACCGACAACATCGTGCAGTTCACCACCCGCCGCTACTGCGATAATCCGCTGTCGGTGCAAGGCCCCGGCGCCGGTCCGGAAGTGACCGCCGCCGGCGTGTTCACCGACCTGCTGCGTATCGCCGAGTCGCTGGAGGCGCGCGCATGAACTCCTCCTTGTCGGAATCCGCCATGGCTCCACCGCGCCGCCTCTCCCTCCCGCAAGTCGCCTGCGCCTTCGCCCCCGCCAGCGTCGGCAACGTCGGCGTCGGCTTCGACCTGCTCGGCCACAGCGTGACCGGCACCGGCGATCGCGCCGAGGTACGCCGCATCGACGAGCCGGTGGTGCGCATCACGGCGATCCGCGGCTGCGTCACCGAACTGCCCGCCGACCCGCGCGCGAACACCGCCGGCACCGCGCTGCTCTCGCTGCGCAAGGCGCTCGGCCTGCAACACGGTTTCGAGCTGGTGCTGCACAAGGGCATCGCGCTGGGCTCAGGCATGGGCGGCTCGGCCGCTTCCTGCGTGGCCGCACTGGTCGCCGCGAACGCCTTGCTGGCGCGGCCGCTGCCGCGCGAGGCGCTGTACGGCTTCGCGCTGGACGGCGAGGCGGTGGCCAGCGGCAGCCGCCACGGCGACAACCTCGGTCCGATGCTGCTCGGCGGCCTGGTGCTGGCCACCCACGAACGCCTGCTGCGCATCGACGTGCCGGCCGCATGGCATTGCGCACTGGTGCATCCGCACGTGGTGCTGGAAACGCGCAAGGCGCGCGCCGCGCTGGCCGGCCACTACCAGCTGGGCGAGTTCGTGGCGCAGAGCGCGAACCTCGCGCTGGTGCTGGCCGGCTGCTGGCGCGGCGACGCCGCGCTGGTGCGCGAAGGCCTCAAGGATGTGCTGGTGGAACCGCGCCGCGCGCCGCTGATCCCGAACTTCGCCAGGGTGAAGCAGGCCGCGCTCGACCACTGTGCGCTGGGCGCCAGCATCTCCGGCGCCGGCCCCAGCGTGTTCGGCTGGTACGACAACCGCAGCGATGCCGAAGCGGCGAGCGTGGCGATGCAAGCGGCGTTCGCCGAGGCCGGGCTGGACAGCGACGCGTGGGTCTCGCCGATCAATGGGCCGGCGGCCGCACTGATCGACTCGATCGAGGCTGCCGCATGAACGCTTCCGTAGGGCGGGCACTGCCCGCCAGCTCCTGGCATTTGGCGAAATCGTGCAGGGCAAGCGCGGCGGGCAGTGCCCGCCCTACGAGGCCGCTTCATTCGTATGAGGTCGATGCATGAGCCAGCACGAGCCGATCCGCTACCACAGCACCCGCGGAAGCGGTCCCACAGTGCCGATCAGCCAGGCGATCGCCGCCGGACTGGCACCGGACGGTGGACTGTACGTGCCCGGGGCGCTGCCCACGCTCGATCCGGCCGCGTTCGATCCGCACGGCTCGCTGGCCGACACCGCGGCCACCTTGCTGGCCCCGTTCTTCGCTGGTGATGCACTGGCCGACGAACTGCCCGCGATCTGCGCCGAAGCGTTCACCTTCGACGCGCCGCTGCGCGCACTGCCCGCCCATCCGGACACGCTGATGCTGGAGCTGTTCCACGGCCCCACCTCGGCGTTCAAGGATTTCGGTGCGCGCTTCCTCGCCGCCTGCCTGCGCCGGTTGCCGCGTGGCGACGCGCGGCCGCTGACCATCCTGGTCGCCACCTCGGGCGACACCGGCGCCGCGGTGGCCGCCGCGTTCCACCGCCAGCCGAACGTGGACGTGGTGATCCTGTATCCGGACGGCCTGGTCTCGCCGCGGCAGGCGCACCAGCTCGGCTGCTTCGGCGACAACGTCCGCGCGCTGCGCGTGGCTGGTCGCTTCGACGACTGCCAGCGCATGGTGAAAGCCGCGCTCAACGATGCGCCATTGCAGGCGCAACGGCCGCTGTCCTCGGCCAACAGCATCAGCCTGGGCCGGCTGCTGCCGCAGATGAGCTACTACGCGCACGCCGCGCTGGGCTGGTGGCGCGAACACGGCACGCCGCTGAATTTCATCGTGCCTACCGGCAACCTGGGCAACGCGCTGGCCTGCCTGTGGGTGCGCGAACTGGGCCTGCCGGTCGGCGAGGTGCGGCTGGCCTGCAACGCCAACGCCACCCTGCCCGACTACTTCGCCGGCGCCGACTACGCGCCGCGCGAAGCGATCGCCACAATCGCCAACGCGATGGACGTGGGTGCCCCGAGCAACTTCGAGCGGCTGCGCTGGACGTTCCCGGACGAAGCGCCATTGCGCCGACTGCTGCAGGCACACAGCGTCGACGACGCCGCGATCCGCCGAACCATCATGCGCCATGCGCGTGGGCACGGCGAAGTGTTCTGCCCGCACACCGCCACCGCGATGCATCAGCTCGACCGGCTGCGGGCGGACGGCGACGCCGCGCCATGGACGGTGGTCGCCACCGCCCATCCGGCCAAGTTCGAGAGCGTGGTGGAGCCGTTGGTCGGCCACCCGGTCGAGGTTCCCCCGGCGCTGGCCGCGATGCTGGCGCGCAGCGCCCGCGCCGAACCGCTGGCCGCCGCCGACACGGCCCTGCGGAACTGGCTGCTGCTCCCCTCGTAAGACATTCCGCAGCTCGCCCGAAAAACCATCTGGACATCTGGACGTCCAAAACAGGCCGGTCGACTGATTTCAGATGAAACTGTTGACGCCGCCATGCGAAGTACCCTAAGGTCGGTTCCATGTCGCAACGCAGCAGCCACTGCCGCATCGCCGAAATGAACCGTCTCGCGACGGTCGACGGCCTGCTGCAGCTTGGCGGCACGCTCCTTCTTGCCCTCGTACTCGTACTCGTACTCCTTATTACCAACGGAGGTGCGGGCTGAGGGCATGTGTCCAGGTAGCTAGAAAACGAACCTGAAAACACCCAAAGAACCCCGCACCAGCCATGGCGCGGGGTTTTTTGTTGCCCGAAGGCCCGTCCCGCAACGGAGCCAGCGATGAAAAACCCGCAGCACAGCGAGCAACACGAGGCCGGCGACGACGCCGCCGGGCGCGTACGCATCTTCGACACCACCCTGCGCGACGGCGAGCAGACGCCCGGTTTCTCGATGGACCGCCGCGCCAAGCTGCGCATGGCGCAGATGCTGGAGGCGCTGGGCGTGGACGTGCTCGAGGCGGGTTTCCCGCGGGCCTCGCCGGATGATTTTGCCGCGGTCGCACAGATTGCCGGCGCGTTGCAGGACACCACCGCCTGCGCGCTCGCGCGCTGCGTGCCGGGCGACATCGACAGCGCCGGCCGCGCACTGGAACACGCGCGGCGCTCGCGCATCCACGTGTTCCTCTCCACCAGCCCGCTGCACCGCGAGCACAAGCTGGGCATGAGCAAGCAACAGGTGCTGGACGCGGCAATCGCCGGGGTCGAGCGCGCCGTGCAGCTGGCGCACGAGGTGGAGTTCTCGGCCGAGGACGCGATGCGCACCGAGCCGGAGTTCCTGGCCGAGGTGTTCTCCGCCGCCGCCGCCGCGGGCGCCGGCACGCTGAACGCGCCGGACACGGTGGGCTACATGACGCCGATCGAGATCGCCGAGCGTTTCGCCTGGCTGATCGCCAACGTGAAGCGCGACCGGCACGTGGTGTTCTCCAGCCACTGCCACAACGACCTGGGCCTGGCGGTGGCCAACAGCCTCGCCGCGGTGGGCGCCGGCGCGCGCCAGGTGGAATGCACCATCAACGGCATCGGCGAACGCGCCGGCAATGCCGCGCTGGAGGAGATCGTGATGGCGATGAAGGTGCGCGGCGCCTGGTTCGGCACCGACACCCGCATCGACACACGCAAGCTGTACCCCGCCTCGCGCCTGCTCAGCGAGCTGACCGGCCAGAACGTGCAGCGCAACAAGGCGGTCGTGGGCGAGAACGCGTTCGCGCACGAGTCGGGCATCCACCAGCACGGCATGCTGAAGCACCGCGGCACCTACGAGATCATGCGCCCCGAGGATGTCGGCATCGCCCAGACCCGGCTGGTGCTGGGCAAGCACTCCGGCCGCGCCGCGCTGCGCCAGCGGCTGGAAGCGCTGGGCCACGCACCGGACGACGCGGCGATGGACGAGATCTTCGCCCGCTTCAAGGCGCTGGCCGACCGAAAGCGCGAAATCCACGACGACGACCTGGACGCGCTGGCGCGCGGCCGCGATCCGGACGCCGCCGGCCCGTGGCGGCTGACCCGGCTGGACACCAGCGCGCACCTGGGCGCGGGCGCCTCCGCCTCGGTGAGGCTGCGCCACGACGACGGCCGCGAAGTGGCCGAGGCCGCCCTGGGTGACGGCCCGGTGGACGCGGTGCTGCGTGCGATGGAGCGCGCTACCGACACCGCGCTGCAGCTGACCCGCTTCCAGGTGCAGGCGGTGGGCGAAGGCGGCGACGCGCAGGGCGAGGCCCGTCTCGCCGCGCAGCACGACGGCCGCGCCTGGAACGGCCACGGCGTCAGCACCGACATCGTCGAGGCCGCGGCGCAGGCCGCGCTGGCCATCGTCAACCGCATCGCGCAAAGCACGCCGACCGCCGCCCCTTCCCCGCGCACCACCAAGTCCAAGGCCCTGGGAGCCCACGCATGAGCACGCCCTTCCTCTGGCACAACGGCCGCATCAAGCCGTGGAACGAAGCCAGCGTCCACGTCAGCACGCACGCGCTGCACTACGGTTCCTCGGTATTCGAGGGCGAGCGCGTGTACGCCACGCCGGACGGCCCGGCCTATTTCCGCCTCGCCGACCACACGCGGCGGCTGTTCGAATCGGCCAGGGTGTACGAGATCGAGATCGGCTACAGCGAGGCCGAGATCGACGCAGCCTGCCATGAAGTGATCCGCGCGAACGGGCTGAAGTCCGCCTATGTGCGGCCCATCGTGTTCCGCGGCGCCGGCGGCCTGGGCGTGCTGGCGAAGCCCGGCGCACCGGTGGAGGTGGCGATCATGGCGATGGAATGGGGCGCCTACCTGGGCGATGCCGCCGAGCGCGGCGCCGACGTATGCGTGTCTTCGTGGCAGCGCCCCGCGCCCAACACCATCCCCAGCTGGGCGAAGGCCGGCGGCAATTACCTGTCCAGCCAGCTGATCGGGCTGGAAGCGCGCCGCGGCGGCTACGACGAAGGCATCGCACTGGGCGTGAACGGCATGCTCTCCGAAGGCGCGGGCGAGAACCTGTTCCTGGTCAAGCGCGGCAAGCTGCTCACCCCGCCGTCCAGCGCCGGCATCCTCGCCGGCATCACCCGCGACAGCGTGCTCACGCTGGCTGCCACGCTGGGCATCGCGGCAGAAGAGCGCGAGCTGCCGCGGGAAGCCCTCTACACCGCCGACGAGATGTTCATGACCGGCACTGCCGCCGAGATCACCCCGGTGCGCTCGGTGGATCGCAAGAGCGTGGGCAACGGCACGCCCGGCCCGGTGACGCGCGCGCTGCGCGAGGCGTTTTTCGGCCTGTTCGATGGCCGCACCGACGACCAGTGGGGCTGGCTGAGCTTTACCAGTGCGGCCGTCCCTGACCGCGAAAGCCAGAAAGCGGCCACCCATGGCCGCACTCCTCAACCACAGCCCGCTTCGATGGGAATCACGGCATGAGCGCGACGACCCTGTTCGAAAAAATCTGGGACGCCCACGTCGTGGCCCCCGAAACCGCCGACACCCCGGCGATCCTCTACGTCGACCTGCACCTGGTGCACGAGGTCACCTCGCCGCAGGCCTTCGACGAATTGCGCTCGCGCGGCCTGAAGCTGCGCCGCCCGGACCGCACGCTGGCCACGCTGGACCACTCCACGCCCACCCTGCCGGCGAATGCCGACGGCACGCGTCCCTACGCCAACGCCGAGGCGCAGGCGCAGGTGGCGCAGCTGGAAGAGAACTGCCGCGCGTTCGGCGTCGAGCTGCACGGCTGGGACAGCGCCGGGCGCGGCATCGTGCACGTGATCGGCCCCGAGCTGGGCGCCACCCGGCCGGGCATGACCATCGTCTGCGGCGACAGCCACACCTCCACCCACGGCGCGTTCGGCGCGCTGGCTTTCGGCATCGGCACCACCGAGGTCGGCCACGTGATGGCCACGCAGTGCCTGCTGCAGCGCAAGCCGAAGACGCTGGCGATCCACGTCGACGGCGAACTGCCGCCGGGCGTGGGCGCGAAGGACCTGATCCTGCACGTCATCGGCAGCATCGGCGTCGACGGCGGCACCGGCCACGTGATCGAGTACCGCGGCGCGGCCATCGAGAAACTGTCGATGGAAGAGCGCATGACCGTGTGCAACATGTCGATCGAAGCGGGTGCGCGCGCCGGCCTGATCGCGCCGGACGAGACCACGTTCGCCTGGCTGAAGGGCCGTCCGCGCGCACCGCAGGGTGCGGCATGGGAGCGCGCGGTGGCGCATTGGCGCACGCTGAAGACCGACCACGGCGCACAGTACGACCGCGAAGTGCGCATCGATGCCGGCCAGGTCAGGCCCACCGTCACCTACGGCACCCACCCCGGCATGGCGATCGCGATCGATGCACCGGTGCCGGCCGCGCGCAACGCGATGGAGCAGCGCGCGCTGGACTACATGCAGAGCCGCGCCGGCCAGCCGATGCAGGGTTCCAGGGTGGACGTGGTGTTCGTCGGCAGCTGCACCAACTCGCGCCTGTCCGACCTGCGCGAGGCCGCGCAGGTGCTGCGCGGCCGCCGCGTCGCCGCCGGCGTGCGCATGCTGGTGGTGCCCGGTTCCGAAGCGGTGCGTCGCGACGCCGAAGCCGAAGGCCTGCACGAGGTGTTCCGCGCCGCCGGCGCCGAGTGGCGCATCCCCGGCTGCTCGATGTGCATCGCGATGAACGGCGACCTGGCACAACCGGGCCAGCTGGTCGTGTCCACCTCCAACCGCAACTTCGAGGGGCGCCAGGGCAAGGGCGCACGCACCGTGCTGGCCAGCCCCGCCACCGCCGCGGCGTCGGCCGTTGCCGGACGCATCGCCGATCCGCGCGAATACCTGGTGGAGGTGGCGGCATGAATGCCGATCGCTCCGCCTGCCCCCTCCCCTGCTCCGCCGCGGGAGCAGCAGAAGCCGCCACGAGGAAACCTGCATGAAACCCGTCACCCATCTCCACTCCCGCACCGCCGTGCTGGCCGACGAGAACATCGACACCGACCGCATCATCCCGGCGCGCTTCCTCACCACCACCACCCGCAGCGGGCTGGGCAGGCTGTGCTTCCACGACTGGCGCTACCAGCCCGACGGCAGCGACAACCCGGTGTTCCCGTTGAACCGGCCCGAAGCGCGCGGCTGCTCGATCCTGGTCGCCGGGCGCAACTTCGGCTGCGGCTCCTCGCGCGAACACGCGCCGTGGGCATTGCTGGATTACGGCATCCGTGCCGTGCTGTGCAGCGAGATCGCCGACATCTTCCGCGGCAACGCGCTGAAGAACGGCCTGCTGGCCATCGTGATCGATGAGCTGGAACACCGCTGGCTGCTCCGACACCCGGGTATCGAGCTGGCGATCGACGTGCGCGAACAGTACGTCGCGCTGCCCGACGGCGGCCGCATCCCGTTCCAGCTGGAGCCGTTCGCGCGGCACTGCCTGCTGCACGGCGTCGACCAGCTGGGCTACCTGCTGCAGCACGCCGAGGCGATCACCCGATACGAACATCAGGAGCAAGCCGCATGAAGGCACGCATCGTCATCCTGCCCGGCGACGGCGTCGGTCCCGAGGTCACCGCCGTGGCGGTCGCCGTGCTCGAAGCCGTGGCCGCGCACTACGGCCATGAGTTCACCTTCGACCGGCAGCTGGTCGGCGGCGCCGCGATCGACGCCGCCGGCGAGCCGCTGCCCGCCGCCACGCTGGCCGCCTGCCAGGCCGCCGACGCGGTGCTGCTGGGCGCGGTGGGCGGCCCGAAGTGGTCCGACCCGAACGCGAAGGTGCGTCCCGAGCAGGGCCTGCTGGCCCTGCGCGCCGCACTGGGCGTGTACGCCAACCTGCGCCCGCTCAGCGTGCATCCCGCGCTGGCCGCGCTGTCGCCGCTGAAGGACGAGAAGCTGCGGGACGTCGACGTGTTGTTCGTACGCGAACTGACCGGCGGCGCCTACTTCGGCGCGAAGACCCGGGGCGCCGACTACGCCACCGACGAATGCCGCTACACCGAGGCCGAGGTCGAGCGCGTCGTCCGCCGCGCCTTCGAGCTGGCGCGCGGCCGCCGCCGCCACGTCACCTCGGTGGACAAGGCCAACGTGCTGGAGACCTCGCGGCTGTGGCGGCGCACCGTCATGCGCGTGGCCGCCGACTACCCCGACGTGGCGCTGGAGCACCAGCTGGTCGACTCGATGGCGATGCTGCTGCTGACCCGCCCGGCCAGCTACGACGTGGTGGTCACCGAAAACCTGTTCGGCGACATCCTCACCGACGAGGCCGCCGCGATCGCCGGTTCGCTGGGCCTGCTGCCCTCGGCCTCGCTCGGCGAAGGCCGCGCCGGGCTGTACGAACCGATCCACGGCTCGGCACCCGACATCGCGGGCCAGGGCGTGGCGAACCCGATCGGCACCGTCCTCTCCGCTGCCCTGCTGCTGCGCCATTCGCTGCAGCTGGACGTGGAGGCGCAGGCGGTGGAAGCCGCCGTCGGCCACGTGCTGCAGCACGGCCCGCGCAGCCGCGACCTCGGCGGCCATGCAGGCACCGCCGAGGTGCGCGATGCGGTACTCGCCGCGCTGGCCGGGCACATCGCCCACGCCGATGCGTTCCCGCGCGGAGTCCGCGCATGCGGCTGATCCGCGCCACCCGTCCCGGCGGAGGCGCCAGCGCCCCCGCCTTCCTTGCTGCCCCCTGCGTGTCCGCGACGGGAACGGCTTCAGCTGCCGTGATGGCGCCGACTCCCCGGCCGTTCCGTCGACCCCTCCCGCACGCGCAGGGGGCGCTTTCTTCATTCCGCCACGCATGCCACCCCATCCACGTGCCAACACGCCACCGCCAATCAAGGAGTCACCCATGAGCAACCCCAACAACACGCTGGCCAAGGCCCGCATCGCCGTTCTGGGCTACGGCAGCCAGGGCCGCGCCCACGCCCTCAACCTGCGCGACTCCGGCCTCGACGTCGTGGTCGGCCTGCGCAAGGGTGGTCCATCCTGGGAGAAGGCCCGCGCCGAGGGCTTCGCCGTGGCCGAGCCGGGCGAGGCGGTGCAGGGCGCCGACCTGGTCGCCGTGCTCACCCCCGACATGGTGCAGCCGAAGCTGTACACCGACGCCATCGAGCCGAACATCAAGGCCGGGGCCGCGCTGCTGTTCGCGCACGGTTTCAACGTCCACTTCGGGCAGATCGACCCGCGCCGGGACATCGACGTGATCCTGGTGGCGCCCAAGGGTCCCGGCGCGCTGGTGCGCAGCGAGTACGAGCGCGGCCGCGGCGTGCCCTGCATCTGGGCCGTGCAGCAGGACGTCAGCGGCCACGCCGAGGCCAGGGCCAGGGCCTACGCCGACGGCATCGGCGGCAGCCGCGCCATGCTCATCAGGACCGACTTCAAGGAAGAGACCGAGACGGACCTGTTCGGCGAGCAGGCCGTGCTGTGCGGCGGCGCCAGCTCGCTGGTGCAGGCCGGCTTCGAGACCCTGGTGGAAGCCGGCTACCAGCCGGAGATCGCCTACTACGAAGTGCTGCACGAGCTGAAGCTGATCGTCGACCTGTTCTACGAAGGCGGCATCACCCGGATGCTGGAGTTCGTCTCCGAGACCGCGCAGTACGGCGACTACGTCAGCGGCCCGCGCGTGATCGACGCCGGCGTGAAGCAGCGCATGAAGGACGTGCTGAAGGACATCCAGGACGGCAGCTTCGCGCGCAACTGGATCGCCGAGTACGACGCCGGCCTGCCGAACTACAGGAAGTACAAGCAGGCCGACCTCGATCACCCGGTCGAGCAGGTGGGCAAGCAGCTGCGCGCGCGCATGGCGTGGCTGCAGGCCGGCGCCGCGAAGGCAGCCGCCGAACCGCTGAAGAAGACCGGTTGAAAACCGCCCGCTCCCTCCGCTGCATTCGCAGGGGAGGGAGCAGGCAATCACCCGCCGCCACACCAGACACTGGAACGAGGTACGCCATGAAACGCTTTCATATCGCCCTGGCCGTCGCCGACCTGGACGCCTCCATCGCCGACTACAGCAAGCGCCTCGGCCAGCCGCCGCAGGCCCTGGTCTACGGCGTCTACGCGATGTGGCGTACCGACATCCTCAACTTCTCGATCCGCCAGCAAGCCGGGAAAGCCGGCCAGATCTGCCAGCTCGGTTTCGAGGACGACGCCGCGCAGGGCTTCAGCAGCAGCACCGACGTCAACGGCATCGCGTGGGAGCGCTTCTCCACGCTGGAGCAGGACCTGCAGATCATCGCCAGCTTCGGCGTGCCGGTGCATCCCGCGGTCGAACACGAGCTGATCCGCAATTGACGGGCGAAACCCGCCATGCCGATGCCACGGCGTCGTGCCGCGAGATGCCTTCGACGGCCGCGGGGCCGGTCGAGCGAAACCGCCGTATTCCCGCTCGCGCGGGGATCGCGGCAAGAAAAACCGGATGCCACCGCGCATCCATCCACCAGGAACCCGACGTGACGACTTCAGCGCAAACGGCACCGTCCGCTCACGCAGCCGCCATCGACCCGCACCCGCTCGCCGGCCTCGCCATGACCGGCGCGGAGGCGATCGTGCAGGTGCTGGCCGACGAAGGCTGCAGCACGCTGTTCGGCTATTCCGGCGGCGCGATCCTGCCGGTGTACGACGCAGTGTTCCGCTACAACGCCGACCACGCCACGGCCGACGGCCGCGAACCGATGCCGCTGATCGTGCCTGCGAACGAGCAAGGCGCAGGCTTCATGGCCGCGGGCCATGCGCGCGCCTCGGGCAAGCCGGGCGTGGCCATCGTCACCTCGGGCCCCGGCGCCACCAACATGGTCACGCCGGTACGCGACGCGATGGCCGACTCGATCCCGCTGGTGGTGATCTGCGGCCAGGTGCCCACCACGGCGCTGGGCAGCGACGCGTTCCAGGAAGCGCCGGTCAGCAACATCATGGGCGCCTGCGCCAAGCACGTGTTCCTGGTCACCGACCCGGAACAGCTCGAAGCGACCGTGCGCACCGCGTTCGAGATCGCGCGCAGCGGCCGCCCCGGCCCGGTGGTGGTGGACGTGCCGAAGAACGTGCAGAACGCCACGCTGCGCTTCGACGGCGCCAGTCGCCTCGCCATCCCCGGCTACCGCGCGCGCCTGCGCGCAGCGGAGAACGCGCGGCTGGACGACGCGGCTTGCGCCGCGTTCTTCGCCGCGCTGATGCAGGCGCGGCGTCCGCTGATCTACGCCGGCGGCGGCGTGATCGCGGCAGAGGCGGCGATGGCGCTGCGCGCGTTCGCCGGCGCGTTCGGCCTGCCGGTCACCACCACCCTGATGGGCCTGGGCGCGTTCGACAGCACCGAGCCGCTGGCGCTGCACATGCTGGGCATGCACGGCACCGCCTACGCCAACTACGCGGTGGAGGACTGCGACTTCGTGTTCGCGCTGGGCGCACGCTTCGACGACCGCGTGGCCGGCGTGCCCGACCGCTTCGCACCCCGGGCGAAGTTCATCGCGCAGATCGACATCGACCCCGCCGAGATCGGCAAGGTGAAGGCGGTGGACTGGCAGCACGTGGGCCCGCTCGGCCCCGCGCTGGAGCGGCTGGTCGCCTATGGCCGCACGCACGGCCTGCAGCCGCAGCTGGCCGACTGGCACGCCCACGTCGCCGCGCTGAAACGCGACCACGCGATGGACTGGGACCGCGCCAGCCGGCTGATCCAGCCGCAGGCGGTGCTCGCCGCGATCAACCGCCACACCCGGGGCCGCGCCGTGGTCAGCACCGGCGTGGGCCAGCACCAGATGTGGGCGGCGCAGTACTTCGACTTTCGCGCGCCGCGGCAATGGCTCACCTCCGGCTCGATGGGCACGATGGGCTTCGGCCTGCCGGCGGCGATCGGCGCGCAGTTCGCGCGGCCCGACGCACTGGTGCTCGACATCGACGGCGACGCCAGCATCCGCATGAACCTGGGCGAGCTGGAGACTGTCACCACCTATGGCCTGCCGCTGAAGATCGTCGTGCTGAACAACAGCGGCGACGGCATGGTGCGGCAGTGGCAGAAGCTGTACTTCGGCCGCCGCTTCGCCGCCTCCAACAAGAGCCTGCACAAGAAGGATTTCGTGCTCGCCGCGCAGGCCGACGGTTTCGGCTGGGCGCGCCGGCTGGACGACCCGGCGCAGCTCGAAGCCACCATCGCCGACTTCCTCGCCTGCGGCGGCCCCGCCTTCCTCGAAGTGGTGATCGACCCCGACGCCGGCGTCTACCCGATGGTGGGACCGGGCGCGACTTACGCGCAGATGATCACGGGCGAGTTCATCGCTTCGCGCCATGCCACGCCCACCGAAGCGAACGAGGTTCCACCCACTTCGATGTTCTGAGCTTTACCCCTTCCCCCTCCGGGGGAAGGTGGCCCGAAGGGCCGGGTGAGGGTACGGCGAAGCTTCAATGCCACGCGCCGGCCGAACCCTCACCCGCCTGCCGGCACCCTCTCCCGCAGGGAGCGGGATTCCACCCTTGAAGGTTTGCGGTATGCCATGCGGAGCACTGCCATGAAACACACCTTGTCCATCCTGCTGCAGAACGAATCCGGCGCACTGGTGCGCGTGGCGGGGCTGTTTGCCGCGCGCCACGTCAACATCGACGCGCTCACCGTGGCGGCCACCCACGATCCCGCGGTGTCGCAACTCACCCTGGTGCTGCACGGCGACGACGGCACGCTGCAGCAGATCCTGCGCCAGCTGCGCAAGCTGGTGGACGTGCTGGACGCGAACAGCCTGTCGCTGGTGGGCAGCCGCGACGGCAGCCGGCTGGCCGCCACCCCGGCATGAACGCCCGGCCCGCCCCGCGCCCGGAAAACGACGCTGCACCGTCCGACCCCGACCTGCTGCGCCGCATGCTGGCCGCGCGGGTGTACGAGGTGGCGCGCGAGACGCCGCTGGAAGACGCCGTGCTGTTGTCCGCTCGCCTCGGCAACCGCGTGCTGCTGAAACGCGAGGACCTGCAGCCGGTGTTCTCGTTCAAGCTGCGCGGCGCGTACAACAGGATGGCCGCGCTGAGCGCTGCCGAACGGGCGAACGGCGTGGTTGCCGCCTCGGCCGGCAACCACGCGCAGGGCGTGGCGTTGGCGGCGGCGAAGCTCGGCGTGCGTGCGGTGGTCGTGATGCCGGTGACCGCGCCGCAGGTGAAGGTCGATGCGGTGCGCCGTTTCGGCGGCGAGTTCGTGGAGGTGCTGCTGGCCGGCGACTCCTACAACGACGCCCAGGCCGCCGCCGCGCGCATCGAAGCCGAGCGCGGCCTGGTGCGGGTGCACCCCTTCGACGACCTCGAGGTGATCGCCGGCCAGGCCACCGTGGGCCTGGAACTGCTGCGCCAGTCGACCACGCCGCTCGACGCGGTCTTCGTGCCGGTGGGCGGCGGCGGGCTGCTCGCCGGCGTGGCGAGTTGCATCAAGGCGTTGTCGCCGCGGACCAGGGTGATCGGCGTGCAAGCGGACGACTCCGACGCGATGGCGCGCTCGCTGGAAGCGGGCATGCGCGTGACGCTGCCCGAAGTGGGCCTGTTCGCCGACGGCACCGCGGTGAAGCAGGTCGGCGCGCTCACCTTCGAGCTGTGCCGCCGCCACGTGGACGAGATGCTGCGCGTGGACGGCGACGCGCTGTGCGCCGCGATCCGCGACGTCTACCAGGAAACCCGCAACGTGCCGGAACCCTCCGGCGCGCTGGCGCTGGCAGGGCTGAAGCAGTACGCCGCCACCCGCCAGCTGCACGGCGCGACACTCGCCGCGATCGTCTCCGGCGCGAACATGAACTTCGAGCGACTGCGCTTCGTGGCCGAACGCGCCGAGGCCGGCGAGCAGCGCGAGGCGCTGTTCGCGGTGACCATTCCCGAGGAGCGCGGCAGCTTCCGCCGCTTCTGCGCGGCGCTGGGCCGGCACAGCATCACCGAGTTCAACTACCGCATCGGCGACGCGCGGCAGGCGCACATTTTCGTGGGCGTGCAGACCGCCGGCCGCGACGAGCGCGCCGCGCTGGCCGCCGCGTTCCGCGCGCAGGACTTCGCCGTGCTCGACCTCAGCGAGGACGAACTGGCCAAGCTGCACCTGCGCCACATGGTGGGCGGCCGTTCGCCGCTGGCACAGGACGAACGGCTGTACCGCTTCGACTTTCCCGAGCGCCCCGGCGCCCTGCCGGACTTCCTCGCCCGCCTGCATCCGGACTGGAACATCAGCCTGTTCCACTACCGCAACCACGGCGCCGACCACGGTCGCATCCTGGTCGGCATCCAGGCGTCGGCCGACGAACAGGTCGCGCTGCGCCGCTTCCTCGCCACGCTGGGCTACCCGCATTGCGACGAGAGCGACAACGCCGCCTACCGCCTGCTGCTGCGCTGCTGACCCATCCATCCGAACCTGCGATTCCCGGAGCACGAAACCCATGCCTGCCTACCGTTCCCGCACCAGTACCCACGGCCGCAACATGGCCGGCGCGCGCAGCCTGTGGCGCGCCACCGGCATGAAGGACGGCGACTTCGGCAAGCCGATCATCGCGGTGGCCAACAGCTTCACCCAGTTCGTGCCCGGCCACGTGCACCTGAAAGACCTCGGCCAGCTGGTGGCGCGCGAGATCGAGGCCGCCGGCGGCGTGGCCAAGGAGTTCAACACCATCGCGGTGGACGACGGCATCGCCATGGGCCACGGCGGCATGCTGTACTCGCTGCCCTCGCGCGAGCTGATCGCCGACAGCGTGGAGTACATGGCCAACGCGCACTGCGCCGACGCGCTGGTGTGCATCTCCAACTGCGACAAGATCACCCCCGGCATGCTGATGGCCGCGATGCGCCTCAACATCCCGGCGGTGTTCGTCTCCGGCGGCCCGATGGAATCGGGCAAGGCGGTGGTGAAGGGCACGAAGAAGGCGCTGGACCTGATCGACGCGATGGTGGCCGCCGCCGACGACAGCTACAGCGACGCCGAAGTGGCGACGATGGAGCGCTCGGCCTGCCCCACCTGCGGCTCCTGCTCGGGCATGTTCACCGCCAACTCGATGAACTGCCTCACCGAGGCGCTGGGCCTGGCGCTGCCCGGCAACGGCTCGGTGCTCGCCACCCACGCCGACCGCGAGCAGCTGTTCCGCCGCGCCGGCCGCGTCATCGTCGATCTCGCCCGCCGCTGGTACGAACAGGACGACGCCAGCGCGCTGCCGCGCGCCATCGCCGACCGCGCCGCGTTCGAGAACGCGATGAGCCTCGACATCGCGATGGGCGGTTCCACCAACACCGTGCTGCACCTGCTGGCCGCCGCGCGCGAAGGCGGCGTGGATTTCGGCATGGCCGACATCGACCGCCTGTCGCGCCGCGTGCCCTGCCTGTGCAAGGTGGCGCCGTCGAAGGCCGACGTGCATCTGGAGGACGTGCACCGCGCCGGCGGCGTCATGGCCATCCTCGGCGAGCTCGACCGCGCGGGACTCATCGACACCACCCGCCCCACCGTGCACGCGCCCACGCTGGGCGACGCGCTGGCGCAGTGGGACATCCGGCGCAGCAGCGACGAAGCGGTGCACACCTTCTACCGCGCCGCGCCGGGCGGCGTGCCCACGCAGGTCGCCTTCAGCCAGTCCTCGCGCTTCAAAAGCCTGGACACCGACCGCGAGCACGGCGTGATCCGCTCGGCCCAGACGCCCTTCAGTCACGACGGCGGCCTCGCCGTGCTGTTCGGCAACCTCGCGCCGGAAGGCTGCATCGTGAAGACCGCCGGCGTGGACGATTCCATCCTGCGCTTCGACGGCAGCGCGAAGGTCTACGAAAGCCAGGAAGCGGCGGTGAGCGGCATCCTCGGCAACAAGGTGAAACCCGGCGACGTGGTGGTGATCCGCTACGAGGGCCCGCGCGGCGGCCCCGGCATGCAGGAGATGCTCTACCCCACCAGCTACCTGAAATCGAAGGGACTGGGCAAGGCCTGCGCCCTGATCACCGACGGTCGCTTCTCCGGCGGCACCTCGGGCCTTTCCATCGGCCACGTCTCGCCCGAAGCGGCCGAAGGCGGCCTGATCGCCCTGGTCGAGGACGGCGACCCCATCGCCATCGACATCCCCGGCCGCAGCATCCGCCTCGACCTGCCCGACGACGTGCTCGCCGCCCGCCGCGCCGCGATGCAGGCACGCGGCCGCGAGGCCTGGAAGCCGCGCAACCGCACGCGCCCGGTCTCCGTCGCACTGCAGGCCTATGCGGCGCTGGCTTCGAACGCGGCGAACGGAGCGGTGCGGGATCTCGGGCGGCTGGGCGCGACGCGCGCCGACGAACTCCCGGCCTGACGGCAGAAACGTCTTCGCTCCCGCCGCGCGCAGCTGCCCGGCGTACGCACCGACGGTGGCGAGGCAGGCCGGCCCGCCGCCAGTCATGAAGATGCCCCGCGAAAGCGCGGCGACGGCCGTGAGCAGTGCCCTGGACACGTGTGGCCACATGGCCGCGGGATGGCCCACGGATCGCCACGCGCGGTTCAGAACAGGTCGATGCTGCCCGCCGTCACGCCTTCGTCGAGCAAACCGCACTCGCGCAGGTTCTCGTAGCCACGGACGCCGTCGCGGCCATGCTGCTTGACGTAGTACAGCGCCTTGTCGGCGCGATCCAGCACCCGTTCCGGATAATCGTACCGACCCGCGCGGGCATAGCCGACGCTGACCGTGACGCGCCCGACCTGCGGGAACCCGTACCCGGCCACACGCTGGCGGAAGCGCTCCAGCGCGGCCTGCACGCTGTGCTCGCCGAGCGCGCCGAACAGCACCACGAACTCCTCGCCGCCGAAGCGGAACAGCACGTCGTCACGGCGGAAGCTGGCGCGCATCTGCTGGGCCAGCAGCAGGATCACCTCGTCGCCGTAGATGTGGCCATAGGTGTCGTTGATGCGCTTGAAGTGATCGATGTCGAGGATCGCCAGCCACACCTGCGGCTGTTCGTGCGCCGGCAGCTCGCGTGACGGCTGCTGCTGCAACGCCTGCTCGTGCTGCTGCAACAGCGCCTGCAGCTGACGCTCCAGGCTGCGCCGGTTGTACAGGCCGGTGAGCTTGTCCCGTTCGCTCTCGTGCAGCAGCGCGGTGTAGTTGGCGTAGATCCGCGCGAAGCCTTCCGCCAACGGGCGGCTGGCCGCCGGCGGCATGGCGCATTCCAGCTGCAGCGCGGCGATCGGGCGGCCCTCGCGCTGGATCGGCACCAGCAGGCGATGCAGGTCGTCCTCCATCTCCATCTGCACTTCGGCCCGCTCCATGCAGCGCTGCAACCGGCCCGGCAGCGGATCGGCCGGATCCGGCTCGACGGCCGACAGCCGGTAACCGCCCTGGCCATCGGGCTCGCAACGCACGATGCCGGACGGACCGTCGCCGCGCCTGGCCAGGGCCACGCTGTGCGCCGAGGACAGTTCGGCCAGGGTGATCACCAGACTGTGGTCGAGCGCGTCGATGTCGCGGTGGTGGGTGAAGGCGGCCACCGAGTCGAGCAGGCGCGACTGCGCGGCACGGTCCGGCGACACCAGCTCGGACACGGTGGACGCCGCGACGCTGCGGGATGGATCGTCCTTCTTGCTGGTCTCGCTTTCGGCCATCGGCGTTCCGGCTGCCGGCGGTCACGGCACGGTCCGGCGCGTGCCTGGCGCTGCCGAAGTGGCAGCATCTGCCGGTTTTCATCGGCGCACTGGAGAAAAACTTTAGAGCGGGTTCACGGCATGCGGGTCGGTGCCGCGGGTTAAACTCGCACGCATGTCCACGCCGCCCCGCCAACGCCAGCCGCGCAAGAGCGCTCCCTCGCCCGCCCGGCGTGCGCGGCCTGCCGCGACGAAGCCCGCGGCGCCGCGGCCGGCGGACAGCTCGACCCGCGCCACGCGGGTACTGGACTGGCTGCTGCGGAAACTGCCGGCGCGCCACCGCGAGAAGGCCCGCGACTACCTGGTGCTGACCCGGATGGATCGCCCGATCGGCGCGCTGCTGCTGCTGTGGCCGACCTGGTGGGCGCTGTGGCTGGCGGCCGGCGACTTCCCGCCGTGGCAGCTGCTGCTGATCTTCACCCTCGGCGTGTTCGCGATGCGCGCGGCCGGCTGCGCGATCAACGACTACGCCGACCGCAAGCTCGACCCGCAGGTGGAACGCACTGCCGGGCGGCCGATCGCCGCCGGGCGGGTGACGCCGCGCGAGGCGCTGATCGTGTTCGGCGCGCTGCTGGCGTTCTCTTTCGTGCTGGTGCTGTTCACCAACCGGCTGACCATCCAGCTGGCGTTCGTCGGTGCCGCGCTGGCGGCGATCTACCCGTTCACCAAACGCTGGACCTACCTGCCGCAGGTGGTGCTGGGCGCCGCCTTCGGCTGGTCGATCCCGATGGCGTTCGCCGCAGTGACGCACACGGTGCCGCCGCTGGGCTGGCTGCTTTTCATCGGCAACATCCTGTGGTCGGTGATCTACGACACCGAGTACGCGATGGTCGACCGCGACGACGACCTCAAAGTCGGCGCGAAATCCACCGCGATCCTGTTCGGCGACGCCGACGTGCCGATCCTCGGCCTGCTGATGGGCACCTTCCTGCTGGCAATGCTGTTCGTCGGCCAGCGCGCCGGGCTCGGCTGGCCGTACTGGCTGGCCCTGCTGGCCGCCGCCGGCCTGTTCGGCTGGCAGCTGTGGCTGATCCGCGATCGCGCCCGCGACGCCTGCCTGTCCGCGTTCCGCCACAACAACTGGCTGGGTCTGGCGCTGTGGACCGGCATCGTGCTGGCGCTGGCGCTGCGCTAGCCACGCATCGGGAACCGTCACCCGCGCGGCGACGGCGCCCGCGCCAGCGCCCACACGTCCACCCGCTGCACGCCGGCGCGGCGCAACACCCGCGCGCATTCGGCCAGGGTGGCGCCGGTGGTCATCACGTCGTCGAGGATCGCCACGTGCGCCGGCAGCACCACGCCCTCGCGCAGGGCAAACGCACCGTGCACGTTGCGGCGGCGGGCGACGGCGTCGAGTTCGGTCTGCGCCGCGGTGGAACGGCGGCGCTGCAGCGCGTCGCGGTGCAGCGGCACGCCGAGTGCGTGCGCCAGCGGGCGGGCCAGTTCCAGCGCCTGGTTGTAGCCGCGCCGGCGCAGCCGGCTGCGGTGCAGCGGCACGGCCAGCAGCAGTTGCGGCAGCCGCAGCGGGCACGGTTCGCTTTGCCACAGCCGCGACAACACGCGGCCGGCGGCCAGGTCGGCGGAAAACTTGTAGCGCGACTCCAGCCGGTCCAGCGGCCAGCCGTAGCGGAACGGCGCCCACGCTGCATCCCACGGCGGCGCGCGGCGCTGGCACTCGCCGCACAGCGCCGCCGGCGCGGCCAGCGGCAGCGCGCAGCGGGCGCAGCAACTGCGGTTGCGCGGCAGCTCCGCCGCGCAGTCGGCACACAGGTCGATGCCGTCGGCGCCGCGGGCGCCGCACAGCAGACAGCGCCAGGGCAGCAGCCACCGCCACAGCGCGTGTCCGGATGGCAGCCGTGCTGGTCGTTCCATGCGCCCTCCCCGTTCCTGCGCCGGAATGGTAGCGGCAAGTCACCCACAGGACCTCACCCTCGCCTCGTCGGCGACGTACACTCGATTGTCGCCGCATCGCGACACCCGATCCCGTACGCAACGTCATCCGCCCAGAGAGGTTCCCATGTCTGTGCCCGACGGCGGCAAATCCGCCCCTTCCACCTGGCCGGCGCTAGCCGGCACCGCGCTGCGCGTAGCCTTCGGCCTGATCTGGGCCGTGAGCGCCGCGCTGACCTGGACTTCCGATTTCGCCAGCCATTACGTCGGCTACCTGCACAACGCCGCCACCGGCCAGCCGGCCTGGTCGGCGTGGTGGTTCGAGCTGTGGATCGGGCTGGTGACACCGCACGCGGGCTTTTTCGTGTGGGCCACGCGCCTCGCCGAAACCCTGCTGGCGCTGGCGCTGCTGCTGGGCTTCGCGCGCAAGATCACCTACGTGGTCGGCATCCTGTTCAGCCTGCTGATCTGGAGCACGGCCGAAGGCTTCGGCGGGCCGTACTCGGTGGGCGCCAACAACATCGGCGCGGCGCTCAGCTACGTGCTGATCTTCGCGGCGCTGATCGTGATCAACCTGCGCTCGGGCCCCAGCCCCTACAGCCTGGACTACCTGATCGAGCGCCGCTGGCCGCGCTGGCGCCGCTTCGCCGACTGGAACGACACGCTGCCGCTGGCCAGCGTGCACCCGCTGCCGTGGCGCGTGCAGGGGCCGGCGCTGGCCGGCGTGCTGATCCTGGTGGCACTGCTGCTGGCCGGCCTGCACAGCGCATTGAACGTGAAGTCGGCCAGCCCGCAGGCCGCGGCGGCCGCGGTGACGCCGCTGTCGCTGGCCTCCAGCCAGCCCATCGCCAAGGCCCGCGACGCGCGCCTGCCGCCGCTGCAGGAAGGCGACAACGTGGCGGTGAGCATCGACGTCTCCGACCAGAGCGTGGAAATCGCCAGCGGCGTGCAGTACCAGGCCTGGACCTTCGGCAAGAGCGTGCCCGGCCCGGTGATCCACGTGCGCCAGGGGCAGACGGTGAACGTGACGCTCACCAACCACGGCACCATGCAGCACTCGATCGACTTCCACAGCGCGATCACCCCGCCCAGCCTGCACTACGTGGACATCATGCCGGGCGAGTCGATCGCCTTCTCGTTCGTGGCCAAGGTGCCCGGCGCGTTCCTTTACCACTGCGGCACGCCGCCGGTGCTGCTGCACATCGGCAACGGCATGTACGGCGCGTTCATCGTCGACCCCGCCACGCCGCTGCCAGCCGCCGCCGAGAGCTACGTGCTGGTGCAGGGCGAGTGGTACACCCAGCAGGTGTCCGGCACGCTGATGGCCGGCAACTACGAGAAGATGCAGCAGATGCGCCCCGACGAGGTGGTGTTCAACGGCGCGGCGTTCCAGTACCGCGACCACCCGCTCACCGCCAAGCCCGGCGAGCTGGTGCGGCTGTACGTGGTCAACGCCGGCCCCAGCCTGTGGAGCGCGTTCCACGTGATCGGCGCGATCTTCGACAAGGTCTATCCCGGCGGCAACCCGGCGCAGGCCATCGACGGTGTCTCCACCTATTCCGTCGGTCCCGGCGAGGGCGCGGTGTTCGACCTCAAGCTGGACGAGGCCGGCCACTATCCGTTCGTCGACCACGCCATGGCGCACATGCAGCTGGGCGCGCAGGGCGTGCTGCTGGTGGGCTCGCCCGACGAGGCCGCGGCCAAGCCGCCGGTGAGCAAGGCACCGGTCGCCGCCGCGCCCGCCACGCCGCCGCCCGCGGCCAGCGGTCCGTACACGTTCGACCCGGCCCGCGGCGCCTCGCTGTACGCCGCCAACTGCGCGGCCTGCCACCAGGCCACCGGCCTGGGCCTGCCCGGCGCGTTCCCGCCGCTGAAGGACAACGTCGCGGTGCAGGACGCCGACCCGGCCAAGCACATCGAGGTGATCCTGAAGGGCCTGCAGGGCCAGCTGATCAACGGCACCAGCTACCCCACCGCGATGCCGCCGTTCGCCGCCGCCCTGAGCGACGCGGACATCGCCGACATCGCCAACCACGAGCGCAACTCGTGGGGCAACCAGGGCAAGCTGATCAGCGCCGAGCAGGTGAAGGAAGCACGCGGCAAGTAGCCCGGCGCAGAGGAAAGGAGGAAAGGCGGCCTGCGGGCCGCCTTTTCGTCGGCGACCCGGCTCGTCAACCAATCTTCCATACCGAAAAGTTGACGAAGGGGAACGGCCCGCCCAAACTCGCCGGCTCTGCCACGGAGCCCGCCATGCCCGAAGCCGCCATCCGCCACGACTGGACGCGCGAGGAAATCGCCGCGCTGTTCGCGCTGCCGTTCAACGAACTGCTGCATCGCGCGCACACGGTGCACCGCGAGCACCACGACCCGAACGCCGTGCAGGTGTCGACCCTGCTGTCGATCAAGACCGGCGGCTGCCCCGAGGACTGCGCCTACTGCCCGCAGGCCGCGCGCTACGACACCGGCGTGGCCGCGCAGAAACTGATGGACGTCGACGACGTGCTGACTCGCGCGAAGGCCGCCAAGGCCGCCGGCGCCAGCCGCTTCTGCATGGGCGCGGCCTGGCGCGGCCCGAAGGACCGCGACATCCCCAAGGTCGCCGCGCTGGTGCGCGCGGTGAAGGACCTCGGCCTGGAAACCTGCGCCACCCTCGGCCTGCTCGGCGACGGCCATGCGCAGGCACTCAAGGATGCCGGACTCGACTACTACAACCACAATCTCGACACCGCGCCGGAGTTCTACGGCGAGATCATCCACACCCGCGAGTACCAGGATCGCCTCGCCACGCTGGAACAGGTGCGCGACGCCGGGCTGAAGACCTGCTGCGGCGGCATCGTCGGCATGGGCGAGACGCGCGCGCAGCGCGCCGGCCTGCTGCAGGCGCTGGCCAACCTGCCCGAGCATCCGCATTCGGTGCCGATCAACCAGCTGGTGCCGGTGCCCGGCACACCGCTGGCCGATGCCGCGCCGCTCGACCCGTTCGAATTCGTGCGCGCGATCGCGGTGGCGCGGATCCTGATGCCGCTGTCGATCGTGCGCCTGTCCGCCGGCCGCCAGCAGATGGACGATGCGGTGCAAGCGTTGTGCTTCTTCGCCGGCGCCGGCTCGATCTTCTACGGCGAGAAGCTGCTGACCACCGGCAACCCGGACGTGGAGGCCGACCGTGCGCTGTTCCGCCGGCTCGACCTGCATCCGATGGAAGTGGCCGCAAGCGCGGACACCGTGCATGCGGACATCGGCGATCACGGAAACGCCGGTTGCGGTCATGGCTGCGGCTGCAGTGCCGCGGCCTGACCTGCTCCAGCGACTGGCCGTCCAGACGGCCGAACGCGAACGCGCCAGCCTGCGCCGCCGGCTGCATACGATCGACCGTGTCGACGGCCCTTGGCTGGAAAGCGGCAACCGGCGCCTGCTGTCGTTCTGCGGCAACGACTACCTCGGCCTGGCACAGCACCCGCAGCTGGTTGCCGCGCTCCTCCGAGCGGCAGGCGAGGAAGGCGTCGGCAGCACCTCGGCGCACCTGATCTGTGGCCACCGCCACGTGCATGCGGCGCTGGAGGAAGCGCTGGCCGCCTGGACCGGACGCGAGCGCGCGCTGCTGTTTTCCACCGGCTACATGGCCAACCTCGGCGTGCTGCAGGCACTGCTGGCACGCGGCGACGTGTGCGTGCAGGACAAGCTCAACCACGCCTGCCTGCTCGATGGCGCCAGGCTCAGCGGCGCCGAGCTGAAGCGCTATCCGCACGCCGACGTGAACGCCGCCGCGCGCCAGCTGGCGGCACGCCCCGATGCGGCCGCGCTGCTGGCCACCGACGGCGTGTTCAGCATGGACGGCGACGTCGCGCCGCTGCGTGAGCTGGCGCAACTGTGCGCACACGAGCGCGCCACCTTGATGGTCGACGACGCCCACGGCCTCGGCGTGTTCGGCACGCGCGGCGCCGGCAGCCTCGACGCGGCGAAGCTGGGCCAGCACGACGTGCCGCTGCTGATGGCCACGCTGGGCAAGGCGCTCGGCTGCAGCGGCGCGTTCGTGGCCGGTCCGGCCGCGCTGATCGAGGGCCTGGTCCAGTTCGCACGACCGTACATCTACACCACCGCGATGCCGCCGGCGCTGGCCGCCGCCGCGCTGGAAGCGGTGCAATTGGCGCAGTCCGAAACATGGCGGCGCGAGAAGCTGGCCGCGCTGATCACGCGTTTTCGCCGCGGCGCCGCCGAACTCGGCCTGCCGCTGGCACCCTCGCCCAGCGCGATCCAGCCGCTGCTGCTGGGCGGCGCCGACGCCGCGCTGGCGGCGGCGCAGGCGCTGGAACGGCACGGCCTGCTGGTCACCGCGATCCGCCCGCCGACCGTGCCGGCCGGCCAGGCGCGGCTGCGCATCACGCTGTCGGCGGCGCACGAGGAAGCCCACGTCGACCGGCTGTTGGCCGTGCTGGAAACGCTGCATCTGCCGTCCGCGCCGCGGGCGCCCGGCGGCGACCACGTATAATCGCGGCTTGCTCCGCCGATGTCCCCGCATGTCGATCGTCAACATCTCCGCCTACAAGTTCATCAGCCTGGCCGACCTGCCCGCGCTGCGCGAACGGCTGCTCGCGCGCTGCGAGGCGCTGGCGCTGAAGGGCACGATTTTGCTGGCGCCGGAAGGCATCAACCTGTTCCTCGCCGGCAGCCGCGCGCAGATCGACGGCTTCATGGCCACGCTGCATGACGACCCGCGCTTCGCCGACATCGCGCCGAAGGAATCGCTTTCCGACGCGGTGCCGTTCGGCCGCATGCGCGTGCGCCTGAAGCGCGAGATCATCACCATGCGCCTGCCCACGATCCGCCCCGAAGGCGGCCGCGCGCCGGCGGTGGACGCGCCCACCCTGCAGCGCTGGCTGGACCAGGGCCACGACGACGACGGCCGCGAGCTGGTGCTGCTGGACACGCGCAACGACTACGAGACCGACGCCGGCAAGTTCGCGCAGGCGATCGACTACCGCCTCGCCAGCTTCACCGGCTTCCCCGCTGCCGTCGCCGCCGACCGCGCGCGCTACGCAGGCAAGACGGTGATCTCGTACTGCACCGGCGGCATCCGTTGCGAGAAAGCCGCGCTGCACATGCAGGAACTCGGCATGCAGCACGTCTACCAGCTCGACGGCGGCATCCTGAAGTACCTCGAACAGACCGACGGCGCGCACTGGCAGGGCGACTGCTTCGTGTTCGACGGGCGCGGCGCCGTGGGGCCCAATCTGCTCCCGACAAACAAACTCCCTCTCCCCTCCGGGGAGAGAGCCGGGGTGAGGGAACACGCTGGCGAGAAACCAGCATCAGAGCGTGCTCTGAACCGCACGTCGGCAGGCCCCGGCCCCTCACCTCAATCCTCTCCCCGACGGGGAGAGGAGGCGAACGCAAGAAGCGCGTTGCCTCATTGGAGCGGGGCATGAGCCTGTACGTCGACCGGCGCGGCCACGGCCCGGTCCCGCTGGTGCTGCTGCACGGCTGGGCGATGCACGGCGGCGTGCTGGCGCCGCTGGCCGAGGCACTGGAAGACCACTGCACGATGTACGTGGTCGACCTGCCCGGCCACGGCCGCTCGCGCAACTGCGGCCTGCCGCTGGAACCGCGCGCCTGCGCCGAGACGATCGCCGCCGTCACGCCGCCAGCAATCTGGCTGGGGTGGTCGTTGGGCGGCACCGTCGCGCTCACCGCCGCGCTGGAGCTGCCGCGGCAGGTGCGCGCCCTGGCGATGCTGTGCGCCACGCCGAAGTTCGTGCGCGACGCCGGCTGGCCGCACGGCACCGACGGCCAGCTGGTGCACCAGTTGGCCAGCGACCTGGAAACCGACTACCACGCCACCATCGAGCGCTTCCTGGCGCTGGAGGCGATGGGCAGCGCCGACCCGCGCGGCGAACTGCGCCACCTGCGCGAGCTGGTGTTCGCGCATGGCGAACCCGACCTGCGCGTGCTGCAGGAAGGCATCCGCATCCTGGAAACCAGCGACCGCCGCGCCGCGCTTCCCGACCTGCGCATGCCCAGCGCGTGGATCAGCGGCCGTCGCGACCGGCTGGTGCCGCCGCAGGCGATGGCATGGTCGGCCAGCCGTTGCGGCGGCAGCTACACCGAGATCCCGCAGGCCGGCCACGCGCCGTTCTTCGGCCACGCCGACGCGGTGGCGCGGGCGCTGCAGCCGCTGCTGGCTCCTTCTTCCCTTGAGCAGGTTCGATGAGCGATTTCCAACTCGACCAACAGCGCGTGCGTCGCAACTTCGGCCACGCCGCCAACAGCTACGATCACCACGATGCGCTGCAGCGTGAAGTGGGCGATGCCCTGCTCGAACGACTGGGCTTCTATCTGGAAACGCCGCAGCGCGTGGTCGACGTCGGCGCCGGCACCGGCCGCGGCACGGCGTTGCTGAAGCAGAAGTATCCCAAGGCCGAAGTGATCGCGGTCGACCTCGCCCTGCCGATGCTGCGCGTGGCGAAACAGCACAGCAGCTGGCTGAAGCCGTTCCGCCGCGTGTGCGCCGAAGCCACCCACCTGCCGCTGGCCGACCACAGCGTCGACGTGCTGTATTCCAACCTGTGCTTCCAGTGGGTCGACGACCTGCCCGCGCTGTTCGGCGAGTGCATGCGCGTGCTGAAGCCCGGCGGCTTCCTGGCGTTCTCCAGCTTCGGCCCTGACACCTTGAAGGAGCTGCGCGCGGCCTGGGCCGAGGCCGACCAGCAGCCGCACGTGGGCCGCTTCCTCGACATGCACGACGTCGGTGACGCGATGCTCAACGCCGGGCTGCGCGACCCGGTGCTGGACGTGTTCCGCTACACCCTCACCTACAGCGAGCCGCGCAAGCTGCTGGAGGAACTGCAGGGCCTGGGCGCTACCAACGCCGACCGCGCGCGCGCGCGCGGCCTCACCGGCAAGGGGCGCTACCGGCGCATGCTGGCGGCCTACGAGGCGATGCGCGTGGACGGCCGCATCCCGGCCAGCTGGGAAGTGGTCAGCGCGCACGCCTGGGGTCCGCCGATCGGCCAGCCGCGCCGCGTGCCCGGCGGCGAGATCGCTACCTTCTCGATCGACTCGCTGCGCGGCTCGCGGCGGCGCTGAGCCGCGCCGGCGGGTCAGCGTCGCGACGGCCAGCGGACGCGCACCAGGATCTCGAACAGGCGCAGCAGCATGATCACCAGCGCCAGCTCGGCGCCGCCGGTGGCTTGAGCCGCCGGCATGCGCACGATCGGCTCCACCGGCGTCTGCAGCAGGCGCTGCAGCTGGGTCGCGCTCTCGTCCATCTTCTCCAGGATCTCGCGCACCTGGCCGATGCACTCGCTCACCGCCTTGCGGGCCTTGTCTTCCCGGGTCGTGCCCTCGCCCTTGCCGAGCCGGTCGACCAGCGCCGCCAGCTCGCGGCGCCGCCCTTCCAGCTCGCGTTCGTCCATTTGCGCCAGCACGCCGCGCAGGC
Organism: Rhodanobacter sp. KK11; assembly: GCF_033345435.1. Taxonomy (NCBI): domain Bacteria; kingdom Pseudomonadati; phylum Pseudomonadota; class Gammaproteobacteria; order Lysobacterales; family Rhodanobacteraceae; genus Rhodanobacter; species Rhodanobacter sp. KK11. The sequence goes on along the minus strand of NZ_JAWPMI010000001.1, from coordinate 118,091 downwards.
GGGCCAGCTGCTGCTCCCGCGTGCGGGCCGAGGCCAGCGCCACCGCGCGCCGGCTGCGCCCGGCCTCGAACGAGATCTTGTCGCGGGCCTGCTGGCGAAGGAAGGTTCCGGATGGTTGCGGCATGGGGTGCTCCTTGCATGGGGGTCGGGTCGGGATTCCGGATGCAGACTACATCACGACGGCGGCGACGCCGCCGTGCCGGACGCCACACCCGCGGGCGACCGCGCTCACACCTGCCGGTGGCGGAAGCAGCCGGCGAGATGGTCGTTGACCATGCCGGTGGCCTGCAGCAGCGAATAGCAGATCGTCGTGCCGACGAAGCGGAAGCCGCGCCGCTTCAGCGCCTTGCTCATGTGGTCGGACAGCGCCGTGCTGGCCGGTACCTCGGCCTGGCTGCGCCAGCGGTTGCGCAGCGGCTTGCCGTCGACGAACGACCACAGATAGACGTCCAGACTGCCGAACTCGGTGATCACGTCGAGAGCGGCGATGGCGTTGTCGCGGGCGGCCGAGACCTTCAGCCGATTGCGGATGATGCCCGGATCGAGCAGCAGCTTTTCCAGTTCCCGGTCGGTCATGGCGGCGACGCGGGAGATATCGAACTGGTGGAACGCCTTGCGGTAGTTGTCACGCTTGGCCAGCACGGTGCGCCAGGACAGGCCAGCCTGGGCGCCTTCGAGGCAGAGGAACTCGAACAGCGCGCGGTCCTCGTGCAACGGCACGCCCCACTCGGTGTCGTGGTAATCGCGCATCAGCGCGTCGCCGTTGGCGGCCCAGTGGCAGCGTGGCGGTTCGATGGTCCTGGTCATGGCTGGCGGATGGTCGAAAGGTACGCCACAAGCTACCCCACGCCGCTAGACTTGTCGCTCCCTCCCGGATGCCGTGCCCCATGCCCTCCTCGCCTTCGCGCGGCGCCGTGCCCGCGCTGCTCGTCACCATCCTGATCTGGGCCTACAGCTGGGTGGTGATGAAACAGGTGCTGGCGTACGCCGGGCCGTTCCATTTCGCCGCGTTGCGCTACCTGCTCGGCGCCGCCGTGCTGTTCGCCGCGCTGCTCGTCGCGCGGCAATCGCTGCGGCCGCCGCCGCTGCTGCCCACGCTGCTGATCGGCCTGTGCCAGACCACCGCGTTCCAGGGGCTGGAGCAATGGGCCTTGCTCGACGGCGGAGCCGGCCACGTCGCGCTGCTTGCCTACACCATGCCGTTCTGGGCGGTGTTGCTGGCCTGGCTGCTGCTGGGCGACCACCCCACCGCGCGGCACTGGTTGGGGCTGGCGCTGGCGGCGCTCGGCCTGCTGTGCATCATCGAACCGTGGCGCGCCATGGGCAGCCCGCTCAGCACTACGCTGGCGATCGCCGGCGGTGCCGCCTGGGCGGCCGGCACCGTGCTCAGCAAGCGCATGTTCCAGCGCCACGCGCCGTCGGTGCTCAACCTCACCGCCTGGCAGATGCTGCTCGGCGGCATCGTGCTCGGCGGCATCGCGCTGGCGGTGCCGGAGCGCGCGATCGAGTGGAACTGGCTGTTCATCGGCGGGCTCACCTACAGCGTGCTGCTGGCCTCCAGCCTGGCCTGGTGGCTGTGGTCGATCGTGCTGCAGCGGTTGCCGACCACGGTGGCCAGCGTGTCCAGCCTCGGCGTGCCGATCGTCAGCGTGCTGCTGGCCTGGCTGATCCTGCACGAGCAGCCGTCGCCGCTGGAACTGGTCGGCATCGTGTTCGTGCTGCTGGGGCTGTGCGCGGTGAGCGGCGTGCGCCTGCGCCGTCGGTAGGCGCATCGCAAGTTCGCGCGCCGCGCGTTCAGCGTGCCGGCGAGATCGCGGCGATATGATGGACGCCGTCGTTCCCTCCGGGTTCGCCGATGTTTTCGCTTCCCCAACTCTGGTCCGTTCTGGTCGACTGGCTGAGCCGCCACGCGGTGGCCCCTGTGCTCGACCTGCTGCACCTGGGCCAGCTCTCCGGCGACCCGCGCGACATCGCCGCCGCGCTGCTGATCGCGGCGTTGCAGATCGCCATCATCGGCTTCGTGTTCCGCCCGCTGGAGACGTTCTTCCCGGCGGAAAAATGGGCGGGCCGCCAGCTCACCCGGGTGGACCGCAACTACACGCTGCTGATGCTGCTGGGCATCTTCCCGTTGTTCACCTACCTGGTGCTGATGCCGTTCAGCCACCTGTTCGGCGGCGCCGACGCCGCCGCTTCGGGTACTGGCTCGCCGCTGGCGCTGAAGGCCTGGATGCCGTGGTTCAACGACCATCCGTACGCGCTGTTCGCGGTGTACTACGTGGTCTACGACTTCACCTACTACTGGATGCACCGCACCCAGCACGCGATCCCGTGGTGGTGGGCACTGCACAGCATGCACCACAGCACGCGGCAGATGAGCTGCTGGACCAACGACCGCGGCAGCCTGGTCGACGGCTTCATCCAGTCGATGATCCTGGCCACGGTGGGTCTGGCGATCGGCGTGGATCCGGACGAGTTCGCCTGGCTGATGCTGATCGGCGAACTGGTGCAGAACTTCTCGCACACCAATACCCGCGTCGGCTTCGGCCGGGTGTTGCAGCGCGTGTTCGTCGACCCGCGCTTCCATCGCCTGCACCACATGCTGGTGGATCCGGAACGCCCCGGCCTGCACAACTGCAACTACGGCCAGGTGCTGTCGGTGTGGGACGTGCTGTTCGGCACCGCCCTGTACGGCGAGCCGGCGCGACCCACCGGCGTGGGCGACCCGGTGGTGGATGCGGACAACGACTACGGCCTGGTCGGCCTGCACTGGGCCGCGCTGAAGCGTTTCTGGGGCGCGGTGCGCCGGCCTGCGGGATGGCGCCCGGGCGAGGTGGCGTTCGACCCGGTCGACTACCGCCCGATTCCGGTCGAGCAGCTCGATCTGCACGCGCTGGCACACCATCTGCCGGGCCACGTCGCCGCACCCGCGCCGCACGCGGCGGCGGTCGGAGAATCGGCCACGGCCTGAGCCGGCTTCACCACGGCAGCGCGTCGAGATCCACGTTGCCACCGGTCAGCACCAGGCCCACGCGCCGGCCGGCGAAGCGTTGCGGCTGCTTCAGGACCGCCGCCAGCACGGTGGCGCTGGACACTTCCACTACCTGCTTCAGTTCCGACCACAGCAGCCGCATGGCGGCGATGGTCTCCGCGTCGCTGACCGTGATCACCTCGACCCGGTGCAGGCGCAACGCGTCCAGGTTGCGCTCGCCGACCAGCGCGCGCAGGCCGTCGCAGACCGTGTCGGGCACCACCGTGGTGACCCGCGTGCCGCGCGCCAGCGACTGCGCCGCGTCGTCGGCACCCAGCGGTTCGGCACCGAACAGCGCCAGCGCCGGGTCGATCGCATGCGCGGCAACCGCCACGCCGCTGGCCAGGCCGCCGCCGCCGACCGGGGTGATCAGCGCGTCCAGCCCCGGCGCCTGCTGCAGCAGTTCCAGCGCAATGGTGCCCTGGCCGGCCATCACCCGGGTGTCGGCATACGGATGCACCAGCTCGGCGCCGGTGGCACGCTGAACCTCGGCGCACATCGCCTCGCGCGCCGCCTGGGTCGGCGCGCAGCGATGCAGGATCGCGCCGGCGCGCTCGATCGCCTCGAGCTTCGCGCGCACCGCGCCCTCCGGCACCACCACGTGCGCGGTGATGCCGCGGGTGGCGGCAGCCAGCGCCAGCGCGTTGCCATGGTTGCCGGAAGAATGCGTGACCACGCCATGCGCGGCCTGTTCGTCGCTGAGCGACCACACCGCGTTGCAGGCGCCGCGGAACTTGAACGCGCCGCCGCGCTGCAGCTGCTCGCACTTGAAGTACAGCTCGGCGCCGCTGAGCGCATCCAGCGCCGCGCTGCGCAGCACCGGGGTCACCCGCGCATGGGACGCGATGCGCGCGGCGGCGTCGCGGATCTGGTCAACGTCGGGCAACGCGTTCGTCACGATTCGATCTCCACGCCACAACGGAAACGGCGCTCGGCGCCGGGTTCGAGCCGGATCGCCGCGGCGCACTCGGGCCGGTTGAACGCGTCGGCCATGCACTCCATCGGCTCCAGCGCGACCGAGCGCCGCGCGCCGCGCGCCACGGTGTCGGCGGTGAATGCATGCATCACGCCGCGCTCCTGCCACACCGCGATGGCGAAGCCGCTGGCCGGATCGCGCAGGCGGGTGCGGATGCGGCCGTCGGCATCGGCTTCGAGATCGGTGTAGCCCTGGTCGAGGATGCTGTCGCCGATCCGCCGCGGCTCGCGGAAATCCAGCGCCGGCGCATCGTCCAGCGCCACGTAGGCCTCGGTCCCGGCCAGCGCGATCAGATCGGCACCGGTGCGGATCAGGGTTTGCGCAGGGATCTGCAATTCCCACCCGTCGACCTCGCCATCGGCCACGCGAAAATACGGATGCCAGCCGAAGAAACACGGTGCCGCGCGGTCGCCGACGTTGCGCATGGCCGCTTCCAGGGCGAGGCCGGCGTAGTCGAGGGTGAATGTCACCGCCAGGTCGATCGCGTGCGGATAGCCGGGGCGCGGGCGGATCGCGTCGGTGCGCAGGGTGACGCGGGCGGAATCATCATCCGCCGCCAGACCGGCAAGCTCGAAATCGGCATCGCGCACGAAGCCATGCCGGCTGGCGCGCGCGGCACCGACGACGCCCGGGTCGAGATCCTGCAGCTGGCCGTCGAAGCGGTAGTGCGCATCGGCGACGCGCCCGGCAAACGGCGCCATGACCGCGAAGCGCGAACCGGGCCGGGTGGCGATTTCGGCGGCATCGTCGTAACCGGCGGCGAGGTCGCGGGTGACGTCATCGGCGTCGACCTCGAAACTGAGCAGCGCCGCGCCATGCTGCGCAAGGCGGATGCAGCGGCCGCCATCGACGTCCGTCAGCACCACGATGTCCTGCTCGCCGAGGCGGGCGCAGCGGGCCGTGTAGCGCGTCGCAGCCATGTGACTTTCCTGTGGTTTGACGCACGCATGGTATCCTTTTCGCTCCCCGCGCCCCATCCGTTCTTCCCATGCACGCACTTCCCGAGCAAGTCGCCCCGGCACAGGTCCGTCTTCGTGATTACCGGGAGCCGGCATGGCGCGTCGACACGGTCGAACTGGATTTCGACCTCGGCATCGACGCCAGCGAGGTGCTCGCGCGCCTGCACCTGCGCCGCGATCCCGCGCAGGACGAGTCGCTGCGGCTGGACGGCGAGAACCTGCAGCTGCTGTCGATCGTGCTGGACAGCCGGCCGCTGCCGGCCACCGAATACCGCTACACCGGCAACGTGCTGGAAGTGGACGGCGCACACGACGGCAGCGTGCTGGAAACCCGCGTGCGGCTGCGCCCGGCGGCCAACACCGCGCTGGAGGGCCTGTACCTGTCCGGCCCGCGCGAGACCGGCTTCCTGCTGACCCAGTGCGAGGCCGAGGGCTTCCGCCACATCACCTTCTTCCCCGACCGCCCGGACGTGCTGGCGCGCTACACGGTCACCCTGCGCGCCGACCGCGCGCGCTTCCCGGTGCTGCTGGCCGGCGGCAACCCGGACGGCGCCGGCGAGCTGGAGGGCGGCCGACACTGGGCGCGCTTCGTCGACCCGCACCCGAAACCCAGCTACCTGTTCGCGCTGGTTGCCGGCCGGCTGGAAGTGCTCGAGCACGACTACCGCACCGCCGATGGCCGCGACGTGCAGCTGAAGATCTGGGCCGAAGCCGACGCGATCGACCGCTGCCACTACGCGATGGACGCGCTGGAGCGCGCCATGCGCTGGGACGAACGGACTTACGGCCGCAACTACGACCTCGACGTGTTCCACGTCGTCGCCACCCACGACTTCAACATGGGCGCGATGGAGAACAAGGGCCTCAACATCTTCAACGCGAAGTGCCTGCTGGCCGCGCCGGACTCGACCACCGACGACGAGTATCGCCACGTCGAGGCGGTGGTGGCGCACGAGTACTTCCACAACTGGAGCGGCAACCGCGTCACCTGCCGCGACTGGTTCCAGCTCAGCCTGAAGGAAGGGCTCACCGTGTTCCGCGAGCAGAGCTTCTCTGCCGACATGAACTCGGCGCCGCTGAAGCGCATCGAGGACGTGGCCCTGCTGCGCCGCGCGCAGTTTCCCGAGGACGCCGGTCCGCTGGCGCATCCGGTGCGCCCGGCGCAGTACAGCGAGATCAACAACTTCTACACCGCCACGGTGTACGAGAAAGGCGCCGAACTGGTGCGCATGCTGGCCGGCGCGCTGGGCAAAGACGGCTTCCGCCGCGGCATGGATCTGTATTTCGCGCGCAACGACGGCCGCGCCGCCACGCTGGAGGATTTCCTCGGCGCACTGGGCGAGGCCAACGGCGTCGATCTCGCGCCCTACCTCGCCTGGTACGCCCAGGCCGGCACGCCGCGGCTGAAGGCGCACGGGCGCTACGACGCCGCCGCGCACACCTACACGCTGACCCTGGCCCAGCACATGGCCGGCGCCGCCGCGGGCGAGCCGCGGCCGCCGCTACCGATCCCGGTCAAGCTGGCGCTGTTCACCCACCATGGCGACATGCTGCCGCTGCATCTGGACGGCCAGACGTCCAAACCCGCCACCGAGCAGGTGGTGGTGCTGGAGCGCGCCGAGCAGAGCTTCGTGTTCACCAACGTCGCCACCGCGCCGGTACCGTCGCTGCTGCGCGGGTTCTCTGCGCCGGTGGTCCTGGAGTGCGACTACACGCCGGACGAACTGGCGCTGCTGCTGGGCCACGACGTCGACGGCTTCAATCGCTGGGAAGCCGGCCAGCAACTGGCCGCGCGCGCCTACGAGGACCTGCGCGACGGTACTGCTGCTGCGCTGCAGGCCTGGTGCGATGCGCTGGCCCGGCTGTTCGACCACGCCGTCATCGACGACGCGCTGCTGGCCGACCTGCTGACCCCACCGGGCGAGATCGAACTGGCCGAGCGCGAAACGACGGTCGACCCGCAGCGCGTCCACGACCTGCGCCAGGCCCTGCAGCAGCGGCTGGCCGCGCGGCTGGGCGCATCGGCCCTGCGCCAGCGCTACGCCGCGCTGGCGGCGCATGCCAGCGCCGAGCTCGACGCATCGAGTCAGGCCCGCCGCCGGCTGAAGCGCCGCGTGCTGGAACTGCTGGCGCTGCTCGACCCTGCCGGCGGCAGCGAGCTGGCAGCCACGCAATACCGCGAGGCGGCCGGCATGACTGACCGCCTCGCCGCCCTGTCCGTGCTGGTGCGTGGCGATGCCCCGCAGGCCGCGTCGGCACTGCACGATTATCGCGGGCGCCACCTCGGCAACGCGCTGGCGCTGGACAAGTGGTTCGCGGTGCAGGCGCAGCTGCCCGGCGAGCCGGCGCTGGATCGCGTGCGGCTGCTGGAGCGCGATGCCGCATTCACGCTGAAGAACCCGAACCGGGTGCAATCGCTGCTGGGTGCGTTCGTGCGCAACAACCCGAGCGGCTTCCACCGCGTCGACGGCGCCGGCTACCGGCTGCTGGCCGAGCGGCTGGTGGCGCTGGACGCGCTGAATCCGCAGGTCGCAGCGCGGCTGGCCACGGCATTCAACGGTTGGCGGAGGCTGGAACCGCGACGGCGCGAAGCTGCGCATGCGGCGATCGTGGAGTTGGGCGGGCGTCGCGGACTTTCCCGCAACCTGGCCGAGATCATCGGCAGCGTGCTGAACCACTGAGGCGGTCGCGGCGGTATCGCGCCGACCGCGGGCAACTGCCCCGGCGTGCGTGGCTGGCTGCCACGCACGCGGGAAGGGCATTCATTCAGACGTCCAGATGGTCGAGCGCGTCGAGCAGGCTCTGCATGCGCGATTCCAGGCTCGGCTGCAGTGCTACGCGCTCGCTGTCCTCGCACTCGCTCAGGCCATCGATTGCCATCTCGACCTGGCCCAGTTCGACCAGCAGGTCGTGATGCGGATAAACCGGTTGGAAATCGAAGCTCACGTCCATGGCGCACCTCTGTCTGGTGGATTGGTGACGGGATGAAAGCAACCGCCATGCCAAGATGTGATCCATGTCACGCTCGATTCACGCATGCCATCACACGACTGACGCGGCACGTCATCTGCTGCCGCGATCCGGCACAAAATTCCTTTTCAGTCACTCCGTGTTCACGCGATTGCGGCGAATATCGAGCCACGTTCAGCGGCAGCTGCGGCTGTCCCGCCAGCAGGTTTCCGGCTTCTGGCGCTCGGCAATACGGTCATCCTGGATTCCCCCTGTTCCTGAGACCGCCGGGCGCCAGATCTATCCGCACGAAGCCCCGCGGCTGCAGACAGCCGCGGGGCTTCGTATTTGCGGGACCTGCAGGTTTTTCCACGGCACAAAAGACGACGGCACCCCGAAGGGTGCCGTCTTGCTTCCTTTCCCGGTACGCGATCGAACCCCTGTCCGTCCGATCTCGGCGCGCGTGGTCGCGCAGCGTCTGCCCGTGAAAGTGCTGGATTTTTCCCAGCAGGAAACATGCCAGTCATCCCGGACGGCCCGCAGGACATTGACGGCGTTACCATGACGCCCCGTTTCGTCACTTTCTGCACGCTCAGGTCAGTTTGATGCGCCACCCGACCCACTACGACGTCATCGTGATCGGCGGCGGCCACGCCGGCACCGAGGCTGCGCTGGCCGCCGCGCGCACCGGCGCGCGCACACTGCTGCTCAGCCACAACATCGAGACGATCGGCCAGATGAGCTGCAACCCGGCGATCGGCGGCATCGGCAAGGGCCACCTGGTCAAGGAGATCGACGCGCTGGGCGGCGCGATGGCGCACGCCGCGGATCGCGCCGGCATCCAGTGGCGCACGCTGAACGCATCGAAGGGTCCGGCCGTGCGCGCCACCCGCTGCCAGGCCGACCGCGCGCTGTACAAGGCGGCGATCCGCCGGATGGTGGAGACGCAGCCGAACCTGGAGCTGTTCCAGCAGGCGGTGGATGACCTGATCATCGAGCACGGCCGCGTCACCGGCGTGGTCACCCAGATGGGCTTGTCGTTCGGCGCGACGACCGTCGTACTCACCGCCGGTACCTTCCTCGCCGGCAAGATCCACATCGGCCAGGCGCAATACGCCGGCGGCCGCGCCGGCGATCCGCCGGCCAGCACGCTGGCGCAGAAACTGCGCGAGCTGCCGGTGGCCGCCGACCGTCTGAAGACCGGCACGCCGCCGCGCATCGACCGGCGCAGCATCGACTTCAGCGGGCTGGAAGAACAGCCCGGCGACGCGCCGGCGCCGGTGTTCTCCTATCTCGGCACGCGCGACGAGCATCCGCGCCAGGTCAGCTGCTGGATCACCCACACCAGCGAACGCACCCACGAGATCATCCGCGGCGCGCTGGACCGCTCGCCGCTGTACACCGGCCAGATCGAGGGCGTCGGCCCGCGCTACTGCCCGTCGATCGAGGACAAGGTGGTGCGTTTCGCGGAGAAATCCTCGCACCAGATCTTCATCGAGCCGGAAGGGCTGGACACGTTCGAGATCTACCCGAACGGCATCTCCACCTCGCTGCCGTACGACGTGCAGCTGGCGCTGGTGCATTCGATTCCCGGGTTCGAAAAGGCCCACATCACCCGCCCCGGCTACGCCATCGAATACGACTACTTCGATCCACGCGGACTCAACCCGTGGCTGGAGACCAAGGCGATCTCCGGCCTGTACTTCGCCGGCCAGATCAACGGCACCACCGGCTACGAGGAAGCCGCCGCGCAGGGCCTGATCGCCGGCCTCAACGCCGCGCTGGCGGTACACGGCAAGGCGCCGTGGTATCCGCGCCGCGACGAGGCGTACATCGGCGTGCTGATCGACGACCTCACCAGCAACGGCACCATCGAGCCGTACCGCATGTTCACCTCGCGCGCCGAATACCGGCTGCACCTGCGCGAGGACAATGCCGACCTGCGCCTCGGCGAAAAGGGTTTCGAGCTCGGCGTGGTGCCGCCGGCACGCCACGATGCGTTGCGCGCCAAGCGCGACGCGGTGGCGCGCGAGACGCAGCGTCTCGGTGCGCTGTGGGCCGCACCGAACAACGCGCTGGGCGCGGCGGTCGAGCGCCGGCTCGGCATCGCGGTAAGCCGCGAGACCAGCGCGATCGAGCTGCTGCGTCGCCCCGAGCTGGACTACGCCAGGCTCGCCGGCGTACCGGAGCTGGGCCCGCCGGTGGAGCGCGACGACGTCGCCGCGCAGGTCGAGGTGCAAGTGAAGTATGCCGGCTATCTCGAGCGCCAGCGTGGCGAGATCGAGCGCCAGCGCCGCCACGAGCACACGGCGATTCCCGCCGGCTTCGACTACGACAAGGTGCGCGGCCTGTCGGCCGAGGTGCTGCTGAAGCTCAAGCGGGTGCAGCCGGCCACCATCGGCCAGGCCGCCCGCGTCAGCGGCGTCACCCCGGCCGCGATCTCGCTGCTGCTCGTGCACCTGAAGCGCCACGCCGCCTGAACACCCGCGTCGGCAGCATTCCGCGCCACGCCCGTGGCATCATGCGCACCTCACCACCTGGGGATCGTGCGCATGGAGATCTGGATCGGCCGCGACGGCGAACGGCATGGCCCGTACAAGGAAGACGACGTGCGCGCCTGGCTGCGCAGCGGCCAGCTGAGCCCGCAGGACCTGGCCTGGCGCGAAGGCCTGGCCGACTGGCAACCGCTGTCGGTGCTGTACCCCGAGGTCAGCAAGGAAGTACCGCCGCCCTCCGCGGACAACCCGTACGCCGCACCCGAGGCGCCGCTGCTGCCGCAGGTCACCGCGCTCTCGCTGGAAGACCACGCCGGCTTCTGGAAGCGCCTGGCCGCCTACGTCGTCGACGCGATCGTGCTGTACATCCCGCAGATGCTGATCGAGAAGGCGTTCGGCGGCGACGCCGCCAAGGCGGCGCTGAAGCAGGCCAGCCTCGACGCCATCGGCAATCCCGACGCCATGATGGCGGCCAACATGCACTACTACGCCACCATGTGGCCGGCCATGCTGCTGATCGTGGTGCTCGGCGTGCTGTACTTCACCGTGTGCGAAAGCTCGGCCTGGCAAGGCACGCCGGGCAAGCTGGCGCTGGGTATCCGGGTCACCGACCTGGACGGCCGGCGGATCAGCTTCCCGCGCGCCCTGGGCCGCTACTTCGCCAAGTTCATCAGCGCCATCACCCTGGGCATCGGCTTCCTGATGGTGGGCTGGACCCGGCGCAAGCAGGGTCTGCACGACATGATCGCCGGTACCCTGGTATTGAACGGCCGCGCCAGCGAGTTCAAGCCGACGCAGCCAGGCACCGACAAGCGCAACACGTTCAGCGCCTGAGGACGCACGGTGGCCCGCCGCCACCGGCGCGGCCACCGGCATGTTGCCGCGGTACGGTCAAGGCCGACTCAGCTCTGCCACGCGCAGGCTTCCGGTTCCCATCGACGCCAGGCCCTGGCCACGCGCCCCCCGGGAAAACAGCTGGCAGCGCTGGCCGCCCGCCGGGGCGACGCGCTTGCAATGCACGTCCGTGATGGCCACCGTGGCATCGGAGGCATCGAACAGCAGGATGCGCGTGGCCATGCCCGGCCCGGATGAATCGTCGAGGGCCACGGTGACGAACGGTGCCGCGGCCATGCCCTGCTTGCGCAAGGCCTCCGACCTTTCGGCCTCCCGTCGCGCCTGCAGGTACTGCCGATGGGTGTGGCCGACCAGCGCCTGCAACCCGTAGCCGGCGTCCAGATCGACGGTATAGGTCTCGTACTGCCCCGGCACGGCGGTGACCGTGACGCGCTGCAAGTTGGCGGTCTGAGACGTGTCCTGGGCGGCGCCGACGCCGACGATGCAGGAAAGTCCGAACGCGATGGCCGTAGCAATGGTCAGGTGTTTCATAAGAGCCTCCACACGGACGCCAGTGCCCGTTGCGCCAACCTAGGCCGGTGCGACGGCTCTTGCTTGAGGGATTCGAGGGGGATCGGCGCGGATTCCATGAGGGTTTCCGGCGGATCCGCCGGCAGGCGAACCGCCGCGGACATCCCTGCCCCGGACCACGGCCGCCCTCGACAGGCGGCGCGAGCGGCTTGCTATCATCCGCGGTCCGCTTGCCGCCCCGGCCCGAAGGAAACCGCACAGCCTCATGCCCAGTATCGAACAACGCATTGCCCACGACATCGCCGCGAAGACCGAACAGGTCCGCGCGGCGGTCGACCTGCTCGACGGCGGCGCCACCGTGCCGTTCATCGCGCGCTACCGCAAGGAAGTCACCGGGGGGCTCGACGATACGCAACTGCGCCTGCTGGAAGAACGGCTGCGTTACCTGCGCGAACTGGAGGATCGCCGCGCGGCGATCCTCGCCAGCGTCGAGGAACAGGGCAAACTCAGCGATGCGCTGAAAGCCGACCTGCTCGCCGCCGACACCAAGGCGCGACTGGAGGATCTGTACCTGCCGTTCAAGCCCAAGCGCCGCACCAAGGCACAGATCGCCCGCGAGGCCGGGCTGGAGCCGCTGGCGACCGGCCTGCGCGAGGATCCCACGCTCACGCCGGAGACGTTCGCCGAGTCGTTCGTCGATGCGGACAAGGGCGTGGCCGACGTGCGCGCCGCGCTGGACGGCGCGCGCGCGATCCTGATGGAATCCATCGCCGAAGACGCGCACCTGGTCGGCGAACTGCGCGACTGGTTGTGGTCGCAGGGGCAGATCCGCGCGAAAGTGGTCGAAGGCAAGGAGCACGAGGGCGCGAAGTTCCGCGACTACTTCGACCACGTCGAGCCGATCGCGAAGATTCCCTCGCATCGCCTGCTGGCGCTGATGCGCGCGCGCAACGAGGGGGTGATCGAACTCGAACTGGCGCCGGCCGTCGACAGCGAACAGGGCCACGCCGAGGGCGAGGGCCGCGTCGCGGCGCACGCGAACATCCACGACCGCGGCCGCGCCGCCGACGCCTGGCTGCGCGAAACGGTGCGCCTGACCTGGCGCGTGAAGCTGCACCTGCACCTCACGCTGGACCTGTTCGGCCGCGTGCGCGAAAGCGCCGAGGACGAGGCGATCCGGGTGTTCGGCGACAACCTCAAGGACCTGATGCTGGCCGCACCGGCCGGCGCGAAGACGGTGATGGGGCTGGACCCCGGCATCCGCACCGGCTGCAAGGTGGCGGTGGTCGACCCCACCGGCAAGCTGCTGGCTACCGACACCATCTATCCGCACGAACCGCGCCGGCAGTGGAACGAATCGCTGGCCGCGCTGGCACGGCTGTGCCAGCAGCACGGCGTGGACCTGATCGCCATCGGCAACGGCACCGCCTCGCGCGAGACCGACAAGCTCGCCGGCGAACTGATCAAGGGGCTGGCCAAAACCCATCCCGGGCACAAGCTGTCGAAGATCGTGGTGAGCGAGGCCGGTGCCTCGGTGTATTCCGCCTCCGAGCTCGCCGCGAAGGAGTTCCCCGGACTGGACGTGAGCCTGCGCGGCGCCGTCTCGATCGCGCGCCGGCTGCAGGACCCGCTGGCCGAGCTGGTGAAGATCGAGCCGAAGGCGATCGGCGTGGGCCAGTACCAGCATGACGTCAACCAGATCAAGCTGGCGCGCGCGCTGGATGCGAGGGTGGAGGACTGCGTCAACGCGGTCGGCGTCGACGTCAACACCGCCTCGGCCGCGCTGCTCTCGCGCGTGGCCGGTCTTTCCGCCAGTGTCGCCGAGAACGTGGTCAAGCACCGCGACGCCAACGGCCCGTTCGCCAACCGCAAGGCGCTGCTGAAAGTGCCGCGGCTCGGCGACAAGGCGTTCGAGCAGTGCGCCGGCTTCCTGCGCGTCACCGACGGCGACAACCCGCTGGACGCCAGCGCGGTGCACCCGGAAGCCTACCCGGTGGTCGAGCGGATCATCGCCCAGTGCGGCCGCGAGGTGCGCCACCTCATCGGCGATACCGGCTTCCTGCGCGGCCTCAAGCCCGAGCAGTACACCGACGACAAGTTCGGCGTGCCGACCGTGCGCGACATCCTGAAGGAACTGGAGAAACCCGGCCGCGATCCGCGCCCGGAATTCGTCGCACCGAGCTTCGCCGAAGGCGTCGAGGACGTGAAGGACCTCAAGCCCGGCATGATCCTGGAAGGCCGCGTCACCAACGTCGCCGCGTTCGGCGCCTTCGTCGACATCGGCGTGCACCAGGACGGCCTGGTCCACGTCTCGGCGCTGTCGCACAGCTTCGTCAAGGATCCGCGCGACGCGGTGAAGGCCGGCGACATCGTCAAGGTCAAGGTGATGGAAGTGGACATTCCGCGCCAGCGCATCGGCCTGTCCATGCGGCTCGACGACGAACCCGGCCAGACGCGCAGCCGCCCGGGCGCGGGCGGTGACCCGCGTGGCCAGCGCGACAACCGCGGCCAGCGCCCGGGCGGCGGCGCGCCCAAGCCGACTGCCGCGCCGGCCAACAACGCGTTTGCCGACGCGTTCGCGCGTGCCGGCAAGCGCTGAATCGCCCGCAGCAGACCCGCTTGGCGGCGGCGATGCGCTGCAGCATGCGGTTCCGTATGGAATGCCGTACCGTAACGTCCAGCTAACAAGGCCATCCCGGCCCAGGAGTGTTCCCATGCTTCGTACTCGCCATCTGGCCGGCGCGATCGCCACCGCCCTGCTGTTCAGCACGGCCGCCGCCGCCACCGATTTCAGCAAAGTCGTCGTATTCGGCGACAGCCTCAGCGATGGCGGCAACATCTCGCTGGCCAGTGCGCCGGCGATCCAGCCGCCGCTGCGTTTCACCACCAACCCGGGCACCACGGCGGCGGAGAACGTGGCCAAGGGTCTCGGTTTCACGCTGGCCCCGTCGGCGGCGGGCGGCACCGATTACGCCTGGGGCGGCGCCGGCTTCGTCAACAACGTGGCCGCGGTGCCGACCATCGCGCAGCAGCTGCAGATGTACCTCGGCGCCAACGGCGGCAAGGCTGATTCCCATGCCCTGTACCAGGTCTGGGGCGGCGCCAACGACATCTTCTACCTGAGCGGCACGCTGACCGATCCGAACGCGATCTCTGCCGGCGCGGTCAACGCGGCGCAGACCGAGCTCGGCGTGCTCAACGGCCTGCAGGCCGCCGGCGCGAAATACGTGGTGGTCTACAACCTGCCCGACCTCGGCAAGACCCCGGAAGCCGCCGCCGGCGGCGCGGCCGCGCAGGCCGGCGCCAGCCAGCTTGCCGTGCTCTACAACGGCGTGCTCAACAGCGGCCTGGCGCAGCTCAGCAACAACGGCCTGAACGTGATCCCGGCGAACACCTACGCCCTGCTCAACGAGGTGATCGCCAACCCCGGCGCGTACGGCTTCAGCAACGTGACCGATCCGGCCTGCGGCGCCGGCTCCAGTTCGGTGCAGTGTGGCCCGCAGGGCTCGGGGCTGCCGTACACCTACGCGGCGGGCACCGATAAGACCTACCTGTTCGCCGATGGCGTGCACCCGACCGCCGCCGCCCATGCGATGCTCGGCCAGTACGTGCTGTCGGTGATCCACGCGCCGGAGCAGATCTCGCTGCTCGGCGAAGCGCCGCTGGCGGCCAGTGCCGTGCAGAACCGCGTGATGCGCGACCAGATGCTGACCAGCGGCAAGGACGGCGAGGTACGCGCCTTCGTCAACATCGATTACGCCCGACAGCGTTTCGACGCCACCGGCGGTTCTCCGCGCACCAACAGCGACAATTTCAACTTCACGCTGGGCGCGAACTTCTTCGCCAGCGAGCACGTCACCGCCGGCGTGGCGCTCGGCATCGGCCAGCACAATGCCGACTTCGCCGGCGGCGGCGGCTACAAGCTGCAGGACGTCAGCGGCCTGGGCTATCTCGGCTACCGCAACGGCGGCGGCTACGTGGGCGGCTACGTCAACCTCGGCCAGTCCAACTTCAAGGACATCGAGCGCCGCCTGAGCATCGGCGCCATGCAGCGCACCGAAACCGGCAAGACCGACGGCTCGCACCTGGGCGGCGGCGTCACCGGCGGCTGGTGGTTCGGTTTGGGTAACGGCCTGCAGACCGGTCCGTTCGCCACCGTCGACTGGATGACGGTGAAGGTCAGCGGCTACAACGAGAGCGGCAACGACAGCAGCGCGATGTGGTTCGGCCGGCAGCAGCGCGATTCGCTGCAATCCACGCTGGGCTGGCGCCTGCGCGGCCAGTGGCAGGTCAACAACCTGCTGATGTCGCCCTACGTCGAACTGGGCTGGAGCCATGACAGCAAGGCCGACCCGCGTCTGGTCCGCGCCGGCCTGAACAGCATGAATGGCAGCTTCGCCCTGACCGGCTACAGCCCGGACCAGAGCTGGGGCACCGCAACGCTGGGCCTGTCTGCCCAACTCACCCCCAACATGCAAAGCTGGGTCGGCTACAGCGGGCGTTTCAGCGACAACAGCCAGAAGTACAACAGCGTCAACATGGGCGTGCGGATCGACCTCTGATCCGGCGCGACCGCACCCCGGCAGCGGTCGGGGTGCGGCATGAAAAAGCCGCCCGCTTCAGCAGCGGGCGGCTTTTTCGTGTGTGCTTTCCGCTCGGTACGGAAGCCTGCGGCGGCTTACTTGTTCTTGCCGCCGGTCGCCATGCCGAGGATGGCCATGGCCTGCTTCTTCAGCGTCTCCGCCACGCCGGGATCGAGCGCCTGCACGTCGTTGCCGACCTGACGCTGCTTCAGCACCAGCGTGCCGTCGTCGCTCCAGCCGGCACGGCTGATCGCGCTCGGCTTGCCGTCGCGGCTGGCCTTGGTTTCCTGCACGATCGCCCACGGCTTGCCGTCCTTGTAGGCGTAATCGGTGCTGGTGTAGCCCTTGTCGCCGTAATCGACTTCTTCGCGGATGTACTTCACTTCGCCGGCCTGACGGAACAGCTGCCAGCCGCGCGAATCATTCGCTTCCAGCTTGGTGCCGTGGCTGATCTTCATGCCGCCGATCTGCGCCTTCGCCTCGGCGAATTCGGCCAGAATCTTCTCGCTGGGCGTCTGCTCGGCCACCAGCTCAATGGCTACGCCGTCGTTCTTGCTGCCCTTGGCCAGCACCGGCGCCTGGATCGGCATCGTGTACTTGCGGTCGCCGTCGGTCAGGGTCGCCTGGACCACGTACAGATCGTTCGGTTTCACTTCGGCCGGGTTGAAGGTCAGCGTGAACGACTGCGGGAACGAGCCGGCCGGCGAGGTCTTGCTGGCCAGCGGAGCGGAGCCCGCGGCCGTGGACGACACGTTGGCCAGGTTCAGCACCAGGGTGGCGTTCGCCGATGGCATGGGCGAGCCGGCACGCAGCGTGATCGTGCCGCTCACCTGGCTCGGGATCTGCGGATTCGCGACAGCCGTGTTCGCGGAAGCGGGGGCAGCGGAGTCCGTCGGACCAGACGGATTGGGAGCGTTGCTGCAGCCAGCCAAGGCCAATGCCGCAACCGACATCAGCGACAAAACCGTCTTGCGCATGGGAAAACCTCATTGAACGTGGAATCAAGCACGCAGCCGTTCAGGCGCCTTGCGCCACGACTCTACGCGGGGGAAGCCCCAAGCATAGCCCAAAAAAGACGGCACGGAAAAGTCAAGTCATCCGATGGCCTACCATGCGCCGGCGTACGCCGTCGGTATCGACGTCTGCCTCAGTGGCGCCGCAAGGCGCGATGCGCGATGTCGCGACGGCAGAACGCGCCGTCGTAATGGATCCGGCTGACCGCGGCATAGGCGTTTTCGCGCGCAGTCGCGAGGTCGCCGCCGAGCGCGCAGACGGTCAGCACGCGGCCGCCGGCCGTAGTCACACGCCCGGCCGGATCAAGCCGGGTACCGGCGTGGAATACCTTGATCCCGGCGGCCACCGGCACGTCGAGGCCGTCGATCGCGTCGCCAAGACGCACCCGCCCTGGATAACCGCCGGCGGCCATCACCACGCCGATCGCCGGGCGCGCGTCCCAGCGCGCGCGGACATGTTCCAACCGGCCGTCCAGCGCCGCGTCGATCAGCTCGACCAGGTCCGACTTCAGGCGCAGCAGGATCGGCTGGGTTTCCGGATCGCCGAAGCGCACGTTGAACTCGATCACCTTCGGCGCACCCGACTTGTCGATCATCAGCCCGGCGTAGAGGAAGCCGATGAACGGCGCGCCCTCGGCCGCCATGCCGCGCAGGGTCGGCTCGATCACTTCCTTGAGGATGCGCTGCTCGACTTCCGGGGTGACCACCGGCGCCGGCGAATAGGCGCCCATGCCGCCGGTGTTCGGGCCGAGGTCGCCCTCGTCGCGACGCTTGTGGTCCTGGCTGGAGGCCATCGGCAGCGCATGGCTGCCGTCGCTCATCACGATGTAGCTGGCTTCCTCGCCGTCGAGGAACTCCTCGATCACCACCCGCGCCGAGGCGTCGCCGAACGCGTGCGCGCCGAGCATGTCGTGCAACGCCAGCTCCGCGTCGGCCAGGGTCAGCGCCACCACCACGCCCTTGCCGGCGGCCAGACCATCGGCCTTGATCACGATCGGCGCGCCGTGCCTGCGCACGTAGGCCAGCGCCGGATTCAGCTCGGTAAACACCGCGTAGTGCGCGGTGGGGATGTTGTGCCGCTGCAGGAAATCCTTGGCGAACGCCTTGGAGCCTTCCAGCTGCGCGGCGATCGCGCGCGGCCCGAAGATGCGCAGGCCGGCGGCGCGGAACTTGTCGACCACGCCGGCCACCAGCGGCACCTCGGGACCGACCACGGTCAGGCCGATTTTTTCGCGCTTCGCCAGCTGCAGCAGGCCATCGAGGTCGTTCGCCGCCACCTCGGCGTTGCGCACGCCGGGCTCGCGCGCAGTACCGGCGTTGCCGGGCGCCACGATCACTTCGTCGACCTGCGGGGATTGTCCGAGCTTCCACGCCAGCGCGTGCTCGCGACCGCCGCTGCCGATGACGAGGACCTTCATTGCGCTGCTCCGTGTGAGGCGCGCCACCCGGCGCAGCGCGACATTGTACCGGCTACGCCGCCCGCGGACGGCGGCGAAGCCGCGCGCCTTGCCTCAAGCCGGCGACTTACTCATCGTCGTGCTGGCCGAGCATGGCCAGCAGCGCCGCACGCGGCAGCTTGCCGGTCTCGTTGCGCGGCAAGGCATCGACCAGCTTCAGCGGACGCGGCAGGAACAACGGGTCGATCGCGCGGCGCAGCGTGTCGAGTATCGCGTGCACGTCCAGCCCCGGCGCCACCGCCAGCGCGGCAATACGGTGCACGCCCAGCGCATCGCCACCGCCAAGCTGGAACACCGCGCCGTCGCGCACGCCCGGAATCGCCAGCAGGCGCCGGGTGAGATCGCCCAGCGAGGCACGCTTGCCGGCAATCTCCAGCAGGTCCGCATGGCGGCCACACAGGCGGAAGCGGCGGCCGTCGTGGGACAGGCTGACGATGTCGGCCAGGGTGACCGGCGCGCCGAGCTGCGGCGCCTCCACCGCGGTGCCGTCCGGTTGCGGGTGCAGGCTGGCACCGTCGTACAGCGACCAGTCCTCCTCCGCGGCGGGACGGCGGCTGGCGAACACGCAGGTCTCGGTGGAGCCGAACACCTCCAGCAGCGGCGCGCCGAAGCGCCGCTCGGCCGCCCGCGCCAGTTCCACCGGCAGCGGTGCGGTGGCCGACAGCATCGCGGCGAGCGGCGGCAGCCCGACACCTGATTCCACCAGCGCACGCAGGTGCACCGGTGTGGTCACCAGCACCCGCGGCGCCGGTACCTCGGCCAAGGCGGTGGCCACGTCGGCCGGGAAGAACGGCCGCCCGGCATGCACGCCGACGTCACCCAGCAGCGGCAGCAGCACGCTCATCTCCATGCCGTACATGTGTTGCGGCGGCACCGTGGCGACGATCCCGAAATGCGGCCCGACGGTGGCGCGCAGCATGGCCAGGTTGCCGGCGTTGCTGGCGTGGAAGCTGCCCCAGCTCTTCGGATTCGCGCCGGGCGTGCCGGTGGAGCCGGAGGTGTAGCCGATCGCCACCACCTGCTCGGCGGGAATCGTCGGCCAAGCCGCAGCGGGCTCCCGCGGCGATGTGCCATCCAGCGGCGGCAATCGCCGATAGCCGCGCGGCGCCGGATCGAGCGCCAGCTCACCCAGCGCGTAACAGCCCGGATGCACCGCCATCACCTCGTCCACCGCCTGCGGCGCACGTGAGGACGGCAGCAGGTTGGCCTGGCCACGCAGCGCGATAGCGCAGAACGCGACCAGGAACGCATAGCGGTCCTCGCACAGGTTCACCGCCGCCACTGCCGTCGGCAGCTCCGCCGCCACCGCCTGCACCTGCGCCAGGAAGCGCGCCACGCACACCGGTTCGCCGTGGCGCCAGGCCACGATCCGCGCGGGATCATCCGCACCGAGCAGCGGCAGCCGCAGCGGCGCCTCGCGCTGGCAGGTGTCGTAAACGGTGGCCAAAGCTGTGCTCTCCTGATCCTCGATGCGTCACGCCCGGCAGCATGGTGTCGCACGCAGAACGGCGGCATGAACGGCTGCCGTGGGCATCCCGCGCCGGTTCAGCCGATGCGCGACCGGCCCACCCCGGAATGTTCAGGCGCGGATGATAGCGCCCGACAGCGCATCGCGAATCTCCGTGGGACCGGCCTGGCCGCCCAGCGGGGCGTCCAGCAGGCCGTCCAGGGCAGCACCGAAATAATCGGTCACGGTCTGCGCCGAACGTGCCGGCGGTTGGCCGTGCGGGTTGGCGCTGGTCGACACCAGCGCGCCACCAAAGGCCCGGCACAGCGCGGCGGCGGGCTCATGCGCAGTAACGCGCAGCGCAATGCCCGCATGGGCGCCGGCCACCCAGTCTGGCACGGCAGCCGAGCGCGGGAAGATCCAGGTGTGCGGGCCGGGCCAGCTCGCGCGCACGTCCGCCAGCACCTTCGGCGGCACCTTGTCGAAGTCGATGTAGCGTTCGACCTGGGCGAAGTCCGCGGCGATCAGCAGCACGCCCTGGGTCGCCGGGCGCTGCTTCAGCGCGAAGATCCTGTCGAAGGCCGCGCGGTCGTGCGGGTCGCAGCCAAGGCCGAACACGGCCTCGGTGGGATAGGCCAGCACGCCGCCGCCGTGCAGCAGCACGGTGGCGGCGTCGAGTTCGGCGAGGGTGAAGCGTTGCGCCACTCAGGCTTCGACCTTGCCGGCCGCCGTCTTCTTCGCGACGGCTTTCTTCTTGGCGGCCTTCTTCGCGGCAGTTTTCTTTGCCGTGGTCTTCTTTGCCGCAGCCTTCTTCGCTGCGGTCTTCTTTGCCGGCGCCTTCTTGGCAGCCGCTTTCTTCGCCGCCGTCTTCTTCACCACCGCCTTCTTGCCGAAGCGGCCCTTGCGCACCGGCGCGGCGGCCAGCAGCTCCAGGCACTGCGCCTCGGTCAGCTCCTTCGGCTCCTGTTCCTTCGGGATGCGCGCGTTCTTCTCGCCGTCGGTGATGTAGGCGCCGTAGCGGCCGTTCAGCACCTGCACGCCGTTGCCGAAATCGAGGATGACGCGGTTGGCCAGCATCTCGAGCTTGTCCTGCACGATCTGCAGCGCGCGCGGCAGTTCGATCGTGTACGGATCGTCCTCGGGCTTCAGCGAGGCGTAGGTGCTGCCCTGCTTGACGAACGGGCCGAAGCGGCCGATCGCCACGCTGACTTCGTCGCCGTTCGGCGCGCTGCCCAGCTTGCGCGGCAGCTTGAACAGCTCCAGCGCCTCGGCCAGGGTGATCGTGTGCATGCTCTGGCCCGGGCGCAACGAGGCGAACTGCGGCTTGTCCTCGTCGTCCTTGGTGCCGATCGCCGCGTACGGCCCGAACCGGCCCAGCCGCACCGAGACCGGTTTGCCGGTCTTCGGGTCGCTGCCCAGTTCGCGCGCGCCGGTGGCCTCGCTGCGGTCGACCGACTCGGTCTTCTCCTCCACCTGCTGCTTGAACGGCTGCCAGAAGCGCTGCATCAGCGGCACCCAGGCTTCCTCGCCGCGGCTGACCGCGTCCAGCTCGTCCTCGAGCTTGGCGGTGAAGTCGTAGTCGACGTAGCGGGTGAAATGCTGGGTGAGGAACTTGCTGACCGCGCGGCCCACGTCGGTCGGCTTGAAGCGGCGGCTGTCGAGGAACACGTACTCGCGGTTCTGCAGCACCTGGATGATGCTGGCGTAGGTCGACGGGCGGCCGATGCCGTACTCCTCCAGCGCCTTGACCAGGCTCGCCTCGGAGTAGCGCGGCGGCGGTTCGGTGAAGTGCTGGTCGGCGACGATGTCGTGCAGCGGCACCTGTTCGTCCACCGCCAGGCGCGGCAGCCGGCGGCCCTCGTCGTCGTCCTCGGCGCCCTTCTGGTCGCGGCCTTCCTCGTACACGGCGAGGAAACCCGGATCGACCACGGTGGTGCCGCTGGCGCGGAACGCGGCGTCGCCGCCGACCACGCCGCGCACGGCGAACTCGACGGTGACGGTGTTCAGCGTGGCATGGATCATCTGGCAGGCCACCGTGCGCTTCCAGATCAGCTCGTACAGCTTGCGCTGGTCGTCGTTGAGGAAGGCGGCCACCGACTTCGGCGTGCGCATCGCCGAGGTCGGACGGATCGCCTCGTGCGCCTCCTGCGCATTCTTCGACTTGGTCTTGTATACCTGCGGCGCGTCGGGCAGCGCGCGTGCGCCGAAATCGCGCGCGATCAGCTGGCGCAGCTCGGCCACCGCGTCGTCGCCGAGCATGGTGGAGTCGGTACGCATGTAGGTGATCAGGCCGACGTTGCCCTCGCTGCCCAGCGCCACGCCCTCGTACAGGCCCTGCGCCACCTTCATCGTGCGGCTGGTGGTGAAGCCGAGCTTGCGTGCCGCCTCCTGCTGCAACGTGGAGGTGGTGAACGGAGCGGCCGGGCGGCGCTTGCGTTCCTTCGAGCTGACCTCGCTGACGGTGAGGCGGCCGCGCGCGGCCTGCTTCAGTGCGTCACGGGCGGCCAGTGCGTCGGCCTCGCCGGTGAGGTCGAACTGCTCGAACTTCTTGCCGTTGAGTTTGCTGAGGCGCGCGGTGAAGTCGCCTTCGGCGTGCTTGAGCTGGGCCTCGATGGTCCAGTACTCGCGCGCCTTGAACGCCTCGATCTCGTCCTCGCGCTCGACGATCATGCGCAGCGCCGGCGACTGCACGCGGCCGGCGGAGAGGCCACGCTGCACCTTGCGCCACAGCACCGGCGACAGGTTGAAGCCGACCAGGTAGTCCAGCGCGCGACGGGCCTGCTGCGCGTCGACCAGGTCGTGCGAGAGCTGGCGCGGCGAAGCCACCGCGGCCTTGATCGCCTTCGGCGTGATCTCGGAGAACACCACGCGGTGCAGCTGCTTGCCCTTGGTCAGGCCGCGCTCCTTGAGGATCTCGCTGATGTGCCAGGAAATCGCCTCGCCCTCGCGGTCCAAGTCGGTCGCCAGATAGATGTCGTCGGCCAGCTTCGCCGCCTTGGCGATCGCATCGACGTGCTTCTCGTTGCGCTCGATGACCTCGTAGGCCATCGCGAAACCGTGCTCGGTGTCGACCGCGCCCTCCTTCGGCTTCAGGTCGCGCACGTGACCGTAGGAGGCGAGGACCTGGAAGTCCTTGCCGAGGTATTTGTTGATCGTCTTGGCCTTGGCCGGTGACTCGACGATGAGCAGGTTTTTCGCCATGAAGCTGGATATCCACCAAGTGAACCACCGGCGCTTCCGTGCCGGACATATATATATTTGAGACCATGCCGCACCAATGACTGTCAAGCTCGGCCGCAGCCCGGGTACCACATGGCGGCGGCTCAGTCGTCGGGCAAGCGCTGGTAGCGATTGCCCGGCAGGCTTGCCACCCTGGCCTCCAATTCCAGCATCAGCAGCATCGAGGAAAGTGCCGCGGCGGACTGCCCGGTACGCTGCACCAGCTCGTCCAGTGTCGTCGGCTCATGACCAAGCTCGATCAGGAGTCGCCGATACCCGGCGTCGCCGCCGACCGGCTCGCCTGCCGCACCGCCATCACCGGCGAACCGCAACGGCTGCACCCTCTCGCCGCCGGCCGCCTCCAGCCGCGCGGCCAGCTCACCGCCAAGCATGCGCGCTGCCGGTGTCAATGTCTCGACAATCTCGGCCGCGGTTTCGACCAGCCGGGCGCCGTCGCGGATCAGCCGGTGGCAGCCGCGGGCCAGCGGATGGTGGATGGAACCGGGCAGCGCGAACACCTCGCGGCCCTGCTCGGCGGCCAGTCGCGCGGTGATCAGCGAGCCGGAACGCAGGCCCGCCTCGACCACCACGGTGCCCAGCGCCAGGCCGGCGATGATCCGGTTGCGGCGCGGGAAATGATCCGGTCGCGCCGGCGTACCGGGCGGAAACTCGCTGATCAGCGCACCGTGTGCGGCGACCCGCCGGGCCAGCGCATGATGTTTGCGCGGGTACACCCGATCCGGCCCGGTACCGACCACCGCGAGCGTTTTCGCACCGGCGTCCAGCGCGGCCGTGTGGGCGGCGCCGTCGATGCCGTCGGCCATGCCGCTGGTGATCGCGAAGCCGGCCTGCGCCAGCGCCAGCGCGAACGCCCGGGCATGCGCGAGGCCTACGGCGCTGGCGCCGCGCGCGCCCACGATCGCCACCTGCGGCAGCAGCAGCAGGCTGGCGTCACCGACCACGAACAGCACGGCCGGCGGCTGCGGGATGTGTTCCAGCTGCGGCGGGAAATCCGCATCGGTACAGCGCAGCAGCCGATGCCCGGGTTCGGCCAGCCAGGCCAGGTCGGCGTCCAGCCGGGCCGCGTCGGGCCGAACCAGCCAGGCCCGGGCCGGCTCGTCCAACCGGGCCGCGTCGCGGCGCAACTGCACCAGCGTTGCGCCGATGTCGCCACCGGCCGCATCCAGTCGTTCGCGCAGGCCGCCGGGGCCGAGGCCGGGCGTGCGCAAGGCGACCAGCCAGGCGCGCAGTTCGTCAGGATCGTCCATGCTCATGGCGGCAGTTTACGCAGCGAAGCGCAAACAAAACGGCGCGGTGGAAACCGCGCCGTGCTGTAGGCAGATGCCGCTGCGGGAGCTTGCCGGCGGTTACTCCGGCATGGCCAGGCGGGCGCCGACGTGCACCGGTCGCAAGCCGTCCATCACCAGGCCGTAGCTGACCCGGTCGAAGGTGCGGAACACCATCACGTGGCCGACGTATTCGTCCGGCAGCTTGACCGTCTCGCCGAGGCCCCGACGCATGCTGTCGCTGGCCACGTCGTCGTGAATGGTCTCGCCGGGCTCGAACATCGTGTAGGTCTGGCCGTTCTCGACGCCGTCCTTCGCGCCGATCGACAGCATCACCACCTGGCGCGAACCGGCCGCGTCCATCGCATCGGCGAAGCCGATCACCTTGGCGTTGGCCGGCACCGACTTCGGCGCATGCGGGTAGTAATAGGGGTCGTATGGCGACTCGTCCAGCGGCATGATGCGATCGCCGCTGCGGATCTCCTGGGTCGAGCCCAGCAGCAGCAGGGTGGCCGGGTCGCCGGCACGCAGCGTCTCGGCGGTGCCGATCACGCTGACCTCGACGCCGAGGTCGTCGCCCTTGCCGTAGTGGCCGTCGTTGCGCGAATCCTCGCGCCACGGCGACTTGACCATCGCCGCGTTGCTGTCCAGGCCATGGGCGACCAGGTCGGCGCTGGCCGCGTCGTTCTGGTCGAAGCCGCGGAACACGTGGCTCGGCCGCACGATCGCCCAGCGCTGGCCAGGCTCGCTCTGCAGGCCGCGCACGTAGATGTTCTGGCCGACCGTGCCGCGCAGGCGCGATTCCTCCAGGCCAACCACGTAGGGTGCGGAACTGACCGCCTTCGAGTCCATCACCCGCATGTCCTTCAGGAACATCTTCAGCTCGGACAGCGGGATCGCCGGCACCGCCTCGCCCTCGCGACGCACGCTCGGCTGCAACCCCAGACGTGGCCCGTTGATGAAGGACAGGTTGAGCACGTCACCGGGGTAGATCAGGTGGGGGTTGCGCACCTGCGGATTGGCCTGCCAGATTTCCGGCCAAAGCCACGGCTTGGACAGGAACTTGGCGGAGATGTCCCAGAGGGTGTCGCCCCGGCGCACGGTGTAGCTGTCGGGATGATCGGCCCGCAGTTGCGCACCGGCCGCATACACGGCCACGGTGACCAGCATGCCGGCCAGCAACACGATAATTTTCTTGATCATTGGCGGGAATCCCCCTTCCCCAGATGCTCGGTCGAGTGTAACCGAATGGTTAATGCGCGCAACAGGCGCGAGTTGGCAAAAATCGTCTGCACTCGGGCGCTTGCCGACGTACAATAAGGCACATTCTAGATGGCGCCGCGGGTGGCTTTTTACCAATTCGCCCGCACTTTCGGCGCCGAGGTGAAATCCATGTCCGTGCTGTCCATCCTTGAATTCCCCGACCCCCGGCTGCGCACCCGCGCCACGCCGGTGAGCGTGTTCGACGCCAAGCTGAAGCAGTTCGTCGCCGACATGTTCGAGACCATGTACGCCGCCAACGGCGTCGGCCTGGCCGCCACCCAGGTCAACGTGCACCAGCGCGTGCTGGTCGCCGACATGAGCGAGGAGCGCAACCAGCCGCTGGCGCTGATCAACGCGCAGATCCTCGAAAAGGACGGCTCGCAGGTCTACCAGGAAGGCTGTCTGTCGTTCCCCGGCCTGTACGCCGACGTCACCCGCGCGCTGAAGGTGAAGGTGAAGGCGCAGGACGTGACCGGCCAGGAGGTCGTGATCGAGGCCGAAGGTCCGCTGGCGGTGTGCATCCAGCACGAGATGGACCACCTGGAAGGCAAGGTGTTCGTCGACTACCTGTCGCCGCTGAAGCGCAGCCTGCTGCTGAAGCGGCTGGAAAAGCACCGCAAGCAGGCGGCCAGCGCTTGAGCCCCCGGCCCCTGCGGCTGGTCTTCGCCGGCACCCCGGAATTTTCCGTACCCTGTCTCGAGGCCTGCCGCGCCAGCGGCGCCGAGGTGGTGGCCGTCTACACCCAGCCCGACCGTCCTGCCGGCCGCGGTCGCAGGCTCACGCCCAGCCCGGTGAAACAGGCCGCGCTGGCCGCCGGCCTCGCGGTGGAACAGCCCGTATCGCTGAAACCCGCCGACGTGCAGCAGCGACTGGCCGACTACCGCCCCGACCTGCTGGTGGTGGTGGCCTACGGCCTGATCCTGCCGCGCAAGGTGCTGGCGATCCCGCGGCTCGGCTGCTGGAACGTGCATGCCAGCCTGCTGCCGCGCTGGCGCGGCGCCGCGCCGATCCAGCGCGCGATCCTCGCCGGCGACGCCGAGAGCGGGGTCGACCTGATGCAGATGGAAGCGGGACTGGATACCGGCCCGGTGCTGCTCGAGCGGCGTACCCCGATCAGCCGCGACGACACCGGCGGTTCGCTGCATGATCGGCTCGCCGCGCTGGGTGCCGACGTGCTGGCCGAGGGGCTGCGTCGCACGCTGACCGGCGAGGCGCTGGTCGCCATGCCGCAGCCGGAGCAAGGCGTCACCTACGCGCACAAGTTGGACAAGGCCGAGGCCAGGCTCGACTTCAGCCGCCCGGCCATCGAGCTGGAGCGCCAGGTACGCGCGTTCGACCCGTGGCCGGTGGCCGAGGGCGAGATCGCCGGCGAGTCGCTGCGGATCTGGGCCGCCCACGCGATCGAGGCGGATCACCGTGCCGCGCCAGGCAATGTACTGGCCGCCGGTCGCGACGGCATCGACCTCGCCTGCGGGCAGGGTGCGTTGCGCATCACTGCGCTGCAGCGCGCCGGCGGCAAGCGCATCGGTGCGACCGACTACCTCAACGCCCGCCCCGAACTGCGTCAGCGTCGATGAAGGCCGATACCCGTGCGCTGGCCGCCAGGGGGGTCGCCGAAGTCGCCCTGCGCGGCGCTTCGCTGCGCGAGGTGATGGAGCGTTCCGCCCCCCGACTGGCCGACCCACGCGATCGCGCCCTGCTGATGGCCCTGCTCAGCGAAGGCGCGCGCTGGTGGCTGCGCTTCGACCCCGCGGTGGACGGCCTGCTGGAGAAATCGCTGCGGCACAAGGACCCCGCCGTGCACGCGTTGCTGGTGCTGGGGCTGGTCCAGCTGGAAATCCTCGAACTGCAGGACTACGCCGCCGTGGCCGCCACGGTCGAGGCGGTGCGCGCGCTCAAGCGGCCGGCGCTGGCCGGCCTGGTCAACGCGGTACTTCGGCGCTGGCAGCGCGAGCGCGAAAATCTGCTGGCGAAACTCGACGCCACACCGCAGACCCGCCACGCCCACCCGGCCTGGCTGGCCGCCGCGCTGCAGCGCGACTGGCCGCACCAGGCCGAGGCGGTGATGGCCGCCGACAACGGGGAGCCGCCGCTGATACTGCGGGTCAACCGGCGCCGCAGCGATCGCGCGGCGCTGATCGCACGGCTGCAGGGCGCCGGCTACGCGGCCACCGCGCATCCCTGGCTGGACGACGCGCTGGTGCTGCCGCACAGCAGCGACGTCACCCGCATGCCCGGCTTCGACGACGGCCAGTTCGCGGTGCAGGACGGCGCCGCCCAGGTGGCCGCCGACCTGGCCGACCTGCGCGACGGCCTGCGCGTGCTGGATGCCTGCGCCGCGCCCGGCGGCAAGGCCTGCCACCTGCTCGAACGCGCCGACGTCGCGCTGACCGCGCTGGAGTTCGACGCCGTGCGCGCCGAACGCATCCGCCAGAACCTGATGCGGCTGCGGCTGGACGCGAGAATCGTGGTCGGCGACGCCGGCGCGCCGAAGGGCTGGTGGGACGGGCAGCCGTTCGACCGCATCCTGCTCGATGCGCCGTGTTCGGCCAGCGGCGTGCTGCGCCGCCGGCCGGACGTGCGCCTGCACCGGCGCGAAAGCGACATCGCCGCGATGCAGGCGCAGCAGCGCCGCATCCTGGCCGCACTGTGGCCACTGCTGGCACCAGGCGGGCGGCTGCTCTACGTCACCTGCTCGGTGCTGCGCGCGGAGAACGAGGCGATCGTCGGCGAACTGCTCGCAGATCAACCCGACGCGCAGGCCGTGGCCCTGACCTTGCCGGTCGGACAGGCCGCCGCCGTCGGCTGGCAGATCCTGCCCGGCGACGGCGACCTCGACGGCATGTATTACGCGGTGCTGCACAAACCCCGCTAAGCCAAACCCCAGGCTTGGCATGGCATCTTGCCGGGCTATGCTTGGCGCTCTCCCGACCGCCATCGACGGAACCCGCCGCCCGTGAAGCCCTTCCTGCCCCAAGCGCGTCCGCTGTGGCTGCGCAGCGCCCGCTCGGAACTGCTGCTGTTCGGCGTGTTCGCGCTGCTGCTGCTCGGCCTCGGCCTCGGCCTGCGCGACCCGTGGCCGTCCGACGAACCGCGCTTCGCGCTGGTGGCGCAGTGGATGGTCGAGCATGGCCAGTGGCTGTTCCCGCACCGCGGCCACGAGCTGTACCCGGACAAGCCGCCGGTGTTCATGTGGCTGCAGGCGCTCAGCTATTACCTCACCCACAACTGGCGCATCGCCTTCCTGCTGCCCTCGCTGCTCGCCGCGCTGGGTGCGCTGGCGCTGGTCTACGACCTGGCGCGGCGGCTGTGGAACCACCGCAGCGCGCTGCTGGCCGCGGCCACGCTGCTGGTCACCATCCACTTCACCTACCAGATGCGCAACGCGCAGATCGACCCCGTGCTGCTGGGCTGGATGACGCTGGCCAATTACGGCCTGCTGCGCCACCTGCTGCTGGGGCCATCCTGGCGCTGGTTCGCCGTCGGCTGTTTCTTCGCCGGCGTGGGCGTGGCGACCAAGGGCGTCGGCGTGCTGGCATTGCTGATGCTGATTCCCTATCTCGTGGCGCGCCGCGGCCACTGGCGCCAGCTGGCGCTGCCCACCGGCGGCTGGCGCTGGGCCGGCAGCCTCGCGCTGTTCTTCGTGCCGATCCTCGGCTGGCTGCTGCCGATGCTGCTGGTGGCGCATGCCGACGGCGACCCGCAGCACGCCGAGTACGTGCAGAACATCCTGTTCGGGCAGACCGTGCACCGCTACGCCACGCCGACCGGACACCTCCACTCGCCGTTCTACTTCCTCGGCATCATCGTGGTCGACTGGCTGCCGCTGTCGCTGCTGCTGCCGTGGGCGATCCCGGCGTGGTGGCGCCGGCTGCGGCGGCGCGACGCGCGCTTCCTGCTGCCGTTGGGCTGGATCGTGCTGCTGCTGCTGTTCTTCTCGTTCAGCCCGGGCAAGCGCGACGTCTACATCCTGCCGGCGTTGCCGATGACCGCGCTGGCGCTGGCGCCGCTGCTTCCCGGCCTGCTGCGCCGGCGCGGCGTACGCATCGCGGTGTGCACGCTGACCACGCTGCTGGCTGGGGGTCTCACCATCGCCGCCGCGTGGGCGATCCACCGCCATCCGGCCTGGGCGGTGAAGATCGAGCAGAGTCTGGACCCGCAGATCTGGCGGATACTGCTGGTCATCGGCGTGGCCGGCCTCGTCATCGCCGCGCTGACCCGGGTACGCCGCGCGCCGTTGGGCTGGTTGCTGTTCGTCGGCGTGCTGTGGAGCGTGTACGGCCTGTGGGGCTACCCGATGCTCAACGGCGACCGCTCGGCGCGCGACGTGATGGTGCGCGCGCGCGCCATCGCCGGACCGGACGCCACGCTCGGCCTGCTCGCCTGGAAAGAGCAGAACCTGCTGATGGCGCAAGGTCCGGTCGTCGAATTCGGCTTCCTGAAGCCGTGGCCGCAGCAGTACGCCGATGCCGTGACCTGGTTGCGGCAGGATCCGGCGCAGCGCTGGATCTTCAGCCTCGACGAGGCGATGGGCGCTTGCGTGGATCGCCGTCGCGCCGTCTACGTCGGCCACGCCAACCGCCGCGAGTGGTGGCTGTTCCAGGCTGCCGCCGTCGTGCCGGACTGCGTGCCCGGCGCCAGCGCGCAGGAAAATGCGGACGACGCCACTGACTGATGCGGCGACACCGGCTAAACTTCACGTTCACGTTGTGAACACACATTCAAGATGAATGCCTGCAATACGCGCTTCGGCGCGCAAGCCACGTCGGACACGGTGGCCGCTAGCATCCAGAAGGGAATTCATGTCGGATCGCTGGATGCACGTTGTGGGCGCAGTTCGCACTCCTTCCGTTCCACTCTCCCTGCCGACGCCTTTGCCGGATGCGGAGAGCCGCGACGATGACCTCGCCGGCGACCGCTCGTCAGCCCACGGCCGCGGCGGGAGCCGGACACCGGACATCGCGCCACACTCCGTAACCGACACTACCCGCGCCCTGCCATGGCTGCGCGTCCGCGAGGCGATGCTTGCGGCGGGCCGCTGGTGCGCCGTTGCCAGCCTGTTCTGCGTACCGCTGAACAAGCCTGCGACGAACGTCGCGCTGGGGCTGGCCTTCCTTTTCTCCATGCTGGGCGCCGACGCGCGCCGGCGCTGGACCGAGGCTGCGCGACATCCTGTGGCACGGGGCGCACTGGTGTGGTGGGCGGTACTCATGCTCAGCGCGCTGCACGCGTGGTACCTCACCGCGTCCTTCCCGCCCACCGCTTCCTTCGTGTGGGCCTGCGTCTACCCGCTGCTGTTCGTCTCGCTGCTCCAGACCACGCCATGGCGCCGTCGCGCCCTGTTGGCCTTCGCCTCGGCGGCAGGATTCGTGGTGCTGGCATCCTTCGGCATGAGCCTCGGCCTGATACCGCAACGGCCGGACGCGCTGCTGTCTCCGACCCTGCACAACACCGTGTTCAAGGAATACACGCAGCAGGGCCTGGCCACGCTCATCCTGGCCGCCATGGCCGCAGCGGCGGCCATCGCCGCCCGATCGAAAAAAGTGCGGCGATTCTGTCTCGTCGCGACCGGGCTGGCTCTGCTCAACGCCGCACTGGTACTTGAAAGCCGCACCACCTATCTGACCCTCGTGCCGCTGGCGGTCTACTGGATATGGCGAAGCGCGGCGCTATGGCACTTCGACAAGCGCGTACTGCTGGCCACGTTCCTGTCGGCGGTGGCCGCCCTGGCCCTTGCGTGGTCGACACCGTTCGTCCAGAAGAGGCTGGTCCAGGCCATTCCACAGGAGGTCGAACTGTATCTGGCGGAGCGCCAGCCGACTTCGACAGGCATCCGTCTCGAGCTGTGGCGACGCACCCTGCCGATCATCGCTGCCGCCCCGCTCTTCGGCCACGGCCTGCATCAATGGGCGCCGCTCTATCGGGAGTCGATCGCCCGGCTGCCGGACTTCGACGCCTTCGACATGGGGCATCCGCACCAGGAAATGCTGCTCATCGCGGCCGAACAGGGGCTTGCGGGACTGGCGGTCTACCTGTTCCTGCTGCTGGCGCTCGCGCGCTACGTACAGCGCCTGGAACAGCCGGAAAGAGACATCTACAACTGCCTGTTGCTGATCTATCTCGCTGCCGGGCTCGCCAATGGCCTCTGGGCGGACTTCACTCATCGCCACGTGTTCATCCTGCTGCTGGCCTGCATTCCGCTCGCCAGGCGCATCCAGGCCACCGGCGACACCCCCCGGCCCGACTGATGCCCCATTCCCCGCTCGAGCAAGTGACGGTCATCTGCGTCACCTACCAGAGCGAGTCGATCATCGACTCGCTGGGCGTCACCTTGCAGGCATTCCCGCATGTCGTGATCGTCGACAACGGCAGCAGCGACGCCACGACCGCACGGATAAGCCAGCGGATTCCGCACGCCAGGCTGATCGCCAGGCGCGACAACATCGGGTTCGGCGCCGCCAACAACGAAGCCATGGCGCGGGTCCGCACGCCTTTCGCCCTGCTGCTCAACCCCGACAGCAGCATCGACCCGACCAACCTGGCGATCCTGCTGGATACGCTCGATCGCCACCCCGATGCCGCCGCCGTCGCCCCGCAAAGCTGGCGCAACGACGGGAAACCGCAACGATCGTTCCGCCAGGCCTTCTACAAGATCCACGGGAAAAAGGGCCGCTACGAAGCGGCCCAGGCCACCTGCTGCGCCGATTGGCTGCACGGCAGCTGCCTGCTGCTGCGCACCGACACGTTCAAGCACGTCGGCGGCTTCGACGAGAGTTTCTTCCTCTACTACGAAGACGACGACCTGTGCCTGCGCCTGCAGAAAGCCGGCCACGCCTGCCTGTTCGAGCCGCGCGCCAACGCACGGCACGTCGGCGCGTCATCGTCGACGGACGAGGCGCGCACCCGCTTTCTCAAATCGTTCCATTACGCGCGCTCGCGCCACATCGCGCTCGACAAGTACGTGGGGCGCCACGCGGGCAACCTCTACCTGGCCAAGATCCTGGCTGCGGCGCTGCCGGCGGCGCTGCTCTACGCCATCCTGCTCCAGCCCAGATATGCCATCCGCTGGGCTGCCTGGGGCTGCGCCGGCATGACGAGCCTCGTGCAACGGGCTACGGGCACCGCGAGAAAAGTCGCCAGCAGGCAGTTCCTGCCGTAAGCGACCCGCGACCGCGCCGCCTCAGCCTGCCGGCCGCAGGTCGGCGGGCGGGCCGACGAACTCGGCCAGGTGCTGGTCGACGCCACGCTCGCAACG
Source organism: Rhodanobacter sp. KK11 (assembly GCF_033345435.1). Taxonomy (NCBI): domain Bacteria; kingdom Pseudomonadati; phylum Pseudomonadota; class Gammaproteobacteria; order Lysobacterales; family Rhodanobacteraceae; genus Rhodanobacter; species Rhodanobacter sp. KK11. Next base: position 84,796 of record NZ_JAWPMI010000001.1, on the reverse strand, counting down.
CAGCAGCCGACGCGCCCGCGTGTCGTCCACGATACGGTCGTTGGGATTGCCGACGACGTGCTTGCGGGTGGCATGGTGCAGATGCACCGCCAGCGCGCTGAAGCGGAGGTCGCGCCGGAGCAGGCCGGCATGGAAGGCGCGCACGGCCAGCTCGGTATCCTCGCGGCCCCAGCCGGTCATCGCCTCGTTGAAGCCGTTCAGGCGCAGCAGGTCGTCGCGCCAGAACGCCATGTTGCAACTCTTGATGCCGCGACGTCGGGTACCGGGCCGGGCGTACCAGCGCGCCAGCCACGGCAAGTGCAGCGTATGCCGCCGCCGCTCGATGCCGCGGCTGAAAAAGCCGGGCATCCCCTGGCTGCCATCCAGCATGCGTGCGGTCAGCGCGGCGTCGGTGAGCACGCGCGAGCCCTGCACGAAACAGCCGCGGCGCGCGAAGCGGCGGTGGTCGGCGACGAAGTGCCGTTCGGCCACCATGTCGCCGTCGAGCAAAATCACGTAGTCGCCCTGCGCGGCGGCAATCGCGCGGTTGCGCGCGCGACTCATGCGCGCGCCGTCGTCGTTCTGCCACAGGTGCACCAGGCGCGTCGGGTAGTCGACCGCCAGCCGTTCGAGCAGCTGCCGGGTTTCCTCGCGTGAGCCGTCGTCGGTGACGATCACCTCGTGCGGCAGTTCGCTCTGCGCGGCCAGCGCGCGCAGCACCCGCTCCAGCGCGGCGGGCCAGTTGTAGGTGATGACGGCGACGCTGATGCGCATGGCGGCCCGCTCAGTCCATCGCCGACTGCGGCGCCGCTTCGGGTCGGTGCCGCTTGAGCGTCGACCACAGGATCGACGCGGCACGCTGCTGGTTGCGCAGCCACGAGCCGTGGCGCAGGCGCGCCAGCTTCGCGTAGTGCCGGGCCTCGCGCCAGGAGGGATCCGGCTTGGTGCGAAACTCGTGCTTGACACTTTCCAGGCAGCGCTCGTCCAGGCCGATGCTGCGCGCGTAGATCCCGATCAGGCAGCGCGAGCGGAACCGGTTCAGGTACGTCGTGGCCGCCGTCTGCCGGCCCCACCAGCCGTTGTTGCCGTGGATGCGGTAATGCACCGCGCCGGTGCGCAGGTAGTACTTGCGCGCGCCCAGCACGCTGGCACCGAACACCAGGCAGTTGTCGGCGGACAACCGCCACGTCTGGCTCAGCTGCGCCGGCAGCTCCAGCGTGCGGTGCGCCCACGGCGCACGCATCGACAGCGCCGAGGTGGGAGCGCCGTACCAGTGCATCAGCACGTAGGTGCTGATCGCGGTGAAGCCGAGGTCGCGCGACTGCGCGGCGTAGCCCATCCAGCGGTTCTCGTCGCCGAACAGCTGCATGTCGGAGAACACGAAGTCGACGTCGCGGCGACTGTCGTAGAGTTCGCCCAGGCGTGCCAGGTAATCCGGCTCCCAGCGGTCATCCGCGTCGAGGAAACAGACCACCTCGGCGCGCGCCTGCGCCACGCCGCGCTGGAACGCGGCCAGCTGGCCGCCGTTCTCGCCACACAGCAAAGTCACTCGCGGGTCGTTGCCGTAGCGTTCGCGCAGATGGGTCGGCGTGCCATCGGTGGAACCGTCGTCCACCACGATGACCTGCATCGGCGCGCGGGTCTGCGCCAGCGCGCTGTCGATCGCCGTGCCGACGAAGTCGCGATAGTTGTAGCTGGTGATGACGACCGCGAAGCTGATCATGCCGCCGCACCGTCCTGCAGCAGGCGGCGGAAGTAGCCGATGGTTTCCTTCAGGCCGTCCTCCAGCGCCACCGTCGGCTGCCAGCCGAGCTGGTCGCGAGCCACGCCGATGTCCGGCTGGCGCTGGCGCGGATCATCGGACGGCAGCGGCCGGTACACCAGCTTCGAACGGCCGCCGACCAGGGCCAGCACTTTCTCGGCCAATTCCAGCATGGTGTGCTCGACCGGATTGCCGATGTTCACCGGACCGGTGAAGCCGCGTTCGGAATCCATCATGCGCACCATCGCCTCGATCAGGTCGTCGACGTAGCAGAAGCTGCGCGTCTGGCTGCCGTCGCCGTAGATGGTGATGTCCTCGCCCTTGAGCGCCTGCACGATGAAGTTGCTCACCACCCGGCCGTCGTTTGGATGCATGCGCGGGCCATAGGTATTGAAGATGCGCACCACCTTGATGTCCAGCGCGTGCTGGCGGTAATAGTCGAAGAACAGCGTCTCGGCGCAGCGCTTGCCTTCGTCGTAGCAACTGCGCACGCCGATCGGATTGACCCGGCCCCAGTACGCCTCGGCCTGCGGGTGCACTTCCGGGTCACCGTAGACCTCGCTGGTGGAGGCCTGCAGGATGCGCGCCTTCACCCGCTTGGCCAGGCCGAGCATGTTGATCGCGCCATGCACGCTGGTCTTGGTGGTCTGCACGGGGTCGTGCTGGTAGTGCACCGGCGAGGCCGGGCAGGCCAGGTTGAAGATGCGCTCCACCTCCACGTACAGCGGGAAGGTCACGTCGTGGCGCATCAGCTCGAAGTACGGGTGGGTGAGCAGGTGCGCCACGTTGCGCTTGCTGCCGGTGAAGAAGTTGTCCACGCACAGCACGTCGTGGCCGTCGTGGAGCAGGCGATCGCACAGGTGCGAACCGAGGAAACCGGCGCCGCCGGTGACGAGAATCCGTTTCATGCGTTGCCGTTCGATACCGTTGCGGTAGAGGGTGAGGCGGCGCTGGATCCGCTGCCGAGCAGCGAATAATGTCATGGATTTCCGTGCAAGGATGCGACCGGCCCGCCCGATACACAACCCGTTCAGCCCGCCGACCCGCGGGAGCCTCCCGGGCTTCGGCTAGAATCCGCCCATGCCCACGTTCCCGCTGACCCTCGCCGTCATCACCCACAATGAGGCCGGGAGCATCGCACGCTGCCTCGACAGCGTGCCGTTCGCGGCCGAGAAGCTGGTGGTCGATTCCGGCAGCGACGACGACACGGTGGCGATCGCGCAGGCGCACGGCGCGCGCGTGGTCCACCAGGACTGGCTCGGCTTCGGCGCGCAGCGCAACTTCGCCAGCAGCCAGTGCAGCCACGACTGGATCCTGGTGCTGGACGCCGACGAATACCTCACGCCGGAACTCGCCGCCGAGTTGCAGCAGCGGCTGCCGGCCCTGATGGCCGGTGGCGCGGCGGCGGTGTACCTGCGCCGCAGCACGATCTACATGGGCCGGCCGATGCGCTGGTACCGCCCGTCCGTGGGCGAGAAGCTGGCGCGGCTGTACCACCGCGGACGTGCGCGCTGGAGCGATGCGCGGGTACACGAGTCGCTGCGCTTCGAGGGTGCCGTACCGACCCTGCGCGCCCCGTTCAACCACGCCAACAACCCGACGCTGCCACACAAGCAGCTGAAGGTGCTGCGCTACGCCGAACTGAAATGCCGCGACTGGCTGGACAAGGGCAAGCCGGTACGGATGTGGCAAGCGCCGTTCGTCTACGCGCTGGCCTTCCTCAAGGACTATCTGTTCCGGCTGGCCTTCCTCGACGGCTGGCGCGGCTTCCTGATCGCGCAGACCGCGGCCAGCTACGCGCTGTACAAGCGCATGCGCTACTACGAGATGGTCAACAACCCCAAATCGGTCGCGGACGCGGCCGATTTATTGAACAAACATCACATGGATCGCTGAAGCACAGGTTCGCGACGCAGCATGCTCAAGCGAACCCGCTCGGCACCTTCGCCTCCTCTCCCTCCGGGAGAGGATTGAGGTGAGGGTGCGGGGGCTCGCCGTAACCTTCATTTTGCAGCTCTTGCAACCCACAACTCGCCATTGCCCATGCCTCCCAAAAAGCACTACCTCCTCTACGGCTCCGAGCGCTACGCGCTGGCCATCCTGCGCCCGCTGCAGGAGGCCATCCGCGCCCGCGGCGACGAGGCCGCCTGGTTCTTCGACGGTCCCGGCGCGGAGGATCTGGTCGCCGGCGAGCGCCTGCTGACGGTCGAGGAAGTGCGCGCGTGGCAGCCGCTGGCGGTGATCACCTCGTCCAACGCGGTGCCGCACTTCTTCCCCGGGGTGAAGGTGGAGACCTTCCACGGCTTCGACGCCGGCAAGCCGCGGCACATCTACGTGCGCGGCTTCTTCGACCTGTACTGCACCACCGGCCCGCGCGACACCGCGCAGTTCCAGGCGATCGCCGACAAGCTCGGCCACTTCAGCGTGATCGAGACCGGTTTCCCCAAGCTCGACCCGTTCATGCAGCAGATCAGCGGCCCGCTGCCGCCGGTACGCCAGCCGCCGGTGATCCTGTACCACTCCACCTTCTCGCCGTCGTGGAGCGCGGCCGAAACGCTGTACGAGGAAGTGAAGCGGCTGTCGCGCGACGGCCGCTGGCGCTGGATCGTCAGCTTCCATCCGAAGATGAACCCGGAAACCACCGCGAAGTTCAAGGCGCTGCAGAACGAGTACCTCAGCTTCGCCGAGAACGACAACATCCTGGAACTGTTCCCGCAGGTGGACATGATGTGCTCGGACACCTCGTCCGCGCTCAACGAGTTCCTGCTCACCGGCAAGCCGGTGGTGACGTTCAACAACCGCCGGCCGGGCCCGCAGCTGATCGACATCCACGACGCGAAGGATTTCGAGCCGGCGATAGAGCGAGCGCTGAGCCGCCCACCGGAACTGATGGCGGCGATCCGCGCCTACGCCGACGCGATCCACCCCTGGCGCGACGGTCGTTCCAGCGAACGCGTGCTGGAGGCGATCGACACCTTCATCGCCCGCGGCGCGAAGAACCGCCGGCGCAAGCCGCTGAACCTGTGGCGCAAGCTGAAGATCCGCCGCCGCATCGGCTACTGGGGGCCGGCCTGACCTCGCCGTCCGCCGACCCGGTCGCCTTGCGGCCACAGGCCACAGGCTAGAATCGCCCCCAGTCCGCCGAGAGTCCGCCCGTGCCGTCCAGCTCCTACCGCCGTTCCGAACACCTGCGCGCCGTGTGGCCCTGGCTGCCGCTGTGGGCCGTCGTGGCGCTGCTGGCGATCTTCTCGCACGGACCGATGCCGCTGTACTCCACGCGCACCCTGGCGGTGGCGTGGGAAATGTGGAACCAGGGTCACTGGCTGGTGCCGCACATCAACGGGGCGCCGTACAGCGAGAAGGCGCCGCTGCTGTTCTGGCTGATCCAGGCCGGCTGGTTCGCGTTCGGCGTCAGCGACGTGTGGCCGCGCGTGCTGGAGGTGCTGTTCGGCGGCACACAGCTGGTGCTGGTGTCGCTGCTGGCGCGGCGCCTGTTTCCGGACCGGCCGTGGATGGCCAAGGCCACGCCGTGGATGCTGCTGGCGTTCGGCTATGCGTTCCTGTTCGGCCTGCAGATCATGTACGACGTGCTGCTGGCGGTGTGGGTGCTGGCCGCGTTGCTGTGCCTGACGCCGAAGCCGCAACGCAGCGAACCGCGCTGGCTGTTGTTCGGCCTCTGCGTGGGCTTCGGGCTGCTGACCAAGGGTCCGGTGATGCTGCTGCACGTGGCCTTCCCGTGGCTGCTGGGCCCGCTGTGGAACGCCTGGGCCGGCCGACACCGCGCGCGCTGGTACGGCCGCGGCGTGCTGGCGCTGCTGCTCGGCGGCGCGATGCTGCTGGCCTGGGCGCTGCCGGCCGGCTTCTCCGGCGGCGAGGCGTACCGGCAGCGGCTGTTCTTCACCCAGACCGCCGGCCGCGTGGTCGACAAGCTGGCCGCGGGCAAGGACCTGCAGAACCACGCCGAGCCGATCTGGTTCTACCTGCTGTGGCTGCCGCTGATGCTGTTCCCGTTCAGCGGCTGGCCGCGCGCGTGGATGGCCGTGGCCGGCCTGCGCCGGCCGCTGGAATCGGGCCTGCGTTTCGCGCTGTGCTGGCTGCTGCCCAGCTTCATGGTGTTCTCGCTGATCAGCGGCAAGCAGCTGTACTACCCGTTGCCGGAACTCGGCGGCATCGCCCTGCTGCTGGCCGGGGCGATCGCCGTGCTGCGCGAGCGCCGCCCGAACCTGGCCTACAACGGCTGGCTCGGCACTTGGCCGCTGGGCGTGGGCGGCATCGCCTTCGCGCTGGCGCTGTTCCTGCTGCCGCTGCTGGTGGACGGCAACCACCTGCACGGCGAATGGGCCGATGCGGCGGCGCCGTACAGCCGCTACTTCGGCATGCTGTTCCTGCTGCTGGGCAGCCTGCTGCTGTTGCGCGGTCGCGGCGAGCTGCGCCGGTTGGCGGTGGCCGGGCTGGTCGGCGTGCTCGCGCTCAACACCCTGTTCACGCTGACCCTGTGGCCGCGTTACGACCTGCGTCCCACCGCGCTCCTGCTTGGCGCCGCCGACCAGGCCGACCGGGCGATCGCCTTCATGGGCAACTACGAAGGCCAGTTCCATTTCGAAGGCCGGCTGACCCGGCCGATCGAGGAGCTGCTGGGCGACCCGGCCACGCAGGACCAGGCCGTGCAGGACTTCGCCCGCGCCCACCCGGACGGCCTGATCGTGGTGCGCGTGGACCGGACCGACGCCAACGACCTGCGTTACGCCTTGCTGGTGCAGCCATTCCGCTCGTCATGGCTGGTGGTCTGGCCGGCCACCTCGCTGGCCGACCTGCGGGCTGGGCACACACCGCCGGAACCGGCCCAGCCGACCCGGGTCTACCCGGCCGACGACTGGCGCTACCGCATCCAGCCATGAACGCCGAGCTGATCGCCAGCCTGCGCCAACAGTGCGGCGGCCCGCGCGATGGCGCGCTGCTGCGCTTTTCGCTGGGCAGTGCGCTGCTGGCCGCGGACGATACGGGCGCCGCGATCGAGGAGCTGCGCCGCGCGGTGGCTTTCGACCCGACCTACTCGGCGGCGTGGAAACTGCTCGGCAAGGCCTGCCTGGCCGGCGGCGACGAAACCGCCGCCGTCGACGCCTGGCGCAGCGGCATCGCCGCCGCCGCGCAACGCGGCGACAAGCAGGCCGAGAAGGAAATGGGCGTGTTCCTGCGCCGGCTCGAGAAGCCACGCTCGTAGAAGCGCGCGTAGCGCGGCCTATCCCTGTTCGCGGTCGTACGGGCTGATCAGGCCATCCGCCGAATAGCGCTTGTACTGCCACTGGTACTGCGGGAAGGCCAGTTCGACGCAGTCCTGCACGCCCTGGTTGAGCGCACGGCAGGCGACGCCGAGATCAGCGTCGGCCAGGCCCGCCGGCGCCGGCAGCAGGTGGATGCGGTAACCGGTGCCGCGCGGCAGCCGCTCGGCGAAGGCATACAGCACGGCCGCCCCGGTACGCGCGGCCAGCCGCGGCAGCAGCACCATGGTCAGCGCGTCGCGGCCGAAGAACGGCGCGATCCGGCCCTCGCCCGCGCGTGGCTTCTGGTCCGGCAGGATGCCCACCGTGCCGCCCGCAGCCAGCCGCTTGTACAGCGTGCGCACGCCGGCGCCGTCGGCACGCACCTGCTCCGGCGCCAGCGCGCCGCGCACCTTGCGCAACAGGCCCTCGACCGCGGCGATCCGCGGCGGCCGGTACAGGATCGCCATCGGCGTCTTGCGGCACAGCCAGTAGTTCAAGAGCTCCCAGCAACCCAGGTGCGGTGCGGCGATGATCACGCCCCTGCCCGCGGCCAGCGCGGCATCCAGCAGCGCCTCGCCGCGCACCTCGCGCACCAGCGCCAGCGCGCGTTCGGCACCGGCGCCCCAGACCTTGATGATCTCGGTGACCGACTTGCCGCTCTCGGCCACCACCTCGCGCAGCAGCGCCGCCCGGGCCGCTTCATCCAGTTGCGGCCGCGCGATACGCAGGTTCGCCGCGGTATGGCGCACCGTGCGGCTGCCACGCCACAGCAGCAGGCGACCCAACCCACCGCCGATGCCGTGCAGCACACGCAGCGGCGGCAGCGCCAGCAGACGCAACAGGAAGTAGACCAGGTACATGTCGATACGCATCCGCGCAGTTTACGGGAGGCTGCTGCGCAGCACGCTGCCATGCCGGCGGCCGGGCACCTTTCCCCGGCTGCGGCGGCGCCGTAAGCTGGGCGCCCTGCCATCGCCATGCGCCCATGATTGCCCTGATCCAGCGTGTACTGTCCGCCAGCGTCAGTGTCGGCGACGAAACGGTCGGCGCGATCGGCCCCGGCCTGCTTGCCCTGGTGGCGGTGCAGCCGGACGATGGCGAAGCGCAGGCGAAGCGCATGCTCGAGCGCCTGCTTGGCTACCGCGTGTTCGCCGACGCCAACGGCAGAATGAACCGCTCGCTCGCCGATACCGGCGGCGGCCTGTTGCTGGTCAGCCAGTTCACCCTCGCCGCCGACACCCGTTCCGGCATGCGCCCCAGCTTCACCAGCGCGGCGCCGCCCGAGCACGGCCGGCGCTGGTTCGAGCGGCTGCTGGAATTGGCCCGCGCCGCCCATCCGGGGGTGGAAAGCGGACGCTTCGGCGCCCATATGGTGGTGCGGCTGGCGAACGACGGCCCGGTCACGTTTCGGCTCGATACCGGCTGAACGGACGCCCACCCGCATGGCCCGGCCCGAGGCGGTCGTGACGCGGCAATACCGCGATCTGGCGCGATTTTTGCGTACCTGATCGCAGCCTTTTTCCACTTGAAAACTGGTCAAAAAAGCAGCACATCGCTATAATGTCCGGTTCTTGAACCCTGCGGCGGTCGGTGAATGAATAGCAAAGCTCCCCACGAGCAACAGTCTGAAATCAAGGCGCTCATCTCCAAGGGCCTGGAGCAGGGCTACCTGACGTACGCCGAGATCAACGACCACCTGCCCGACGACATCGTCGACCCGGAGCAGATCGAAGACATCATGGCGGTGCTCAAGGGCGTCGGCATCGAAGTGCACGACGCCGCGCCGGACACCGACCCGCTGGCCGACAAGGCCGGCAGCAGCACCGACGACGAGGCCGCCGCCGAGGAAGCCGTGGCGCTGCTGTCCGCAGTGGATTCCGAAGTGGGCCGCACCACCGACCCGGTGCGCATGTACATGCGCGAGATGGGCACGGTCGAGCTGCTCACCCGCGAGGGCGAGATCGCCATCGCCAAGCGCATCGAGGAAGGCCTGGGCCAGGTGCAGACCGCGCTGGCCAGCTTCCCGCTGACCATCGAGTTGCTGCTGGAGGAATACGACCAGCACCTGGACGGCAAGCGCCGCCTCAGCGAGATCCTGGCCGGCTTCCTCGACCTGGAGGAAGCCGCCGACCTCGCCCGCAAGGAAAAGGAAGCCGCCGCGCTGCTGGCCGCCGAGGAAGAGGCCGACAGCGACAGCGAAGCCGACGAGGACGAGGACGACGGCGCCAGCGAGGACGAGGAAGAAGCCGGCCCCAGCGGCCCCGACCCGGAAGAGGTCAAGCGTCGCATGGAACTGCTGCGCGAGCACTACGCCAAGTTCCAGAAGGCCGCGCCGAAGGCCGCCAGCATCACCGACAAGAAGATCGTCAAGCTGCGCGACCAGATGGCCGAGGAGTTCCTCAAGCTCAAGCTGCCCAGCGCGCTGATCGACGGCTTCGTGCGCAAGCTGCGCGAGGTGGTCAACGACATCCGCCACCACGAGCGCGTGCTGATGGACATCTTCGTCAAGCAGGTGAAGATGCCCAAGGCCGAGTTCATCAAGGCGTTCCCCAGCAACGAGGGCAACCCCGAGTGGGTCGCCGAGCTGAGCCGCAAGCGGCAGAAGTGGTCGCCCAACATCAAGATCTACCGCGAGGCGATCGACGCCGAGCAGGAGAAGCTCGCCGCGATCGAGCGCAAGCTGTTCCTGCCGCTGATCGACATCAAGGACATCAACCGCGCCATGGCCAGTGGCGAGGCCAAGGCCCGCCGCGCCAAGAAGGAAATGGTCGAGGCCAACCTGCGCCTGGTGATCTCGATCGCCAAGAAGTACACCAACCGCGGCCTGCAGTTCCTTGACCTGATCCAGGAAGGCAACATCGGCCTGATGAAGGCGGTGGACAAGTTCGAATACCGCCGCGGCTACAAGTTCTCGACCTACGCCACCTGGTGGATCCGCCAGGCGATCACCCGCTCGATCGCCGACCAGGCGCGCACCATCCGCATCCCGGTGCACATGATCGAGACGATCAACAAGTTGAACCGCATTTCCCGCCAGATGCTGCAGCAGTTCGGCCGCGAGGCTACGCCGGAGGAACTGGCCAAGGAAATGGAGATGCCCGAGGACAAGATCCGCAAGGTGCTGAAGATCGCCAAGGAACCGATCTCGATGGAAACCCCGATCGGCGACGACGAGGATTCCCACCTGGGCGACTTCATCGAGGACGGCAACGCCAGCTCGCCCATCGACTCGGCGACGGAAACCGGCCTGATGGAAACCGTGCGCGACGTGCTCGCCGGGCTCACCCCGCGCGAAGCGAAGGTGCTGCGCATGCGCTTCGGCATCGACATGAACACCGACCACACGCTGGAAGAGGTCGGCAAGCAGTTCGACGTCACCCGCGAGCGGATCCGCCAGATCGAGGCCAAGGCGCTGCGCAAGCTGCGTCACCCCAGCCGCTCCGAGCAGCTGCGCTCGTTCCTCGACGTCGAGTAAGCCCGCCGCGCCATCGCGACAGCGAAGAAGCCCCGCCGATGCGGGGCTTCTTCGTTTCGCCGGCTCAGTCGACGTCGTAGAAGAACTGCTCACGCACGATCTTGCCGCCATGCACGCGGTACACGCAGATCTCGCTCATGTTCATCCGGCCGCGACCCTTCATGGTCACGTCCAGCGCCAGCGCGATGCTGAACCAGTTCTCCGCGATCACCGGCTCGCTCACGCTGCCGCCATGCACCGCCTCGATCATCGCGTTGAACTGCCGCCCCTTTTCGTAGATTGCCGCCAGCCCCTGCACACTGCCCAGAGCGCCCGGCGGCAGACCCTCCGGCTCGATGCTCACCGCGTCTTCCGCGTACAGCTCGCGCTGCGCGCTCTCGTACTTGCCTTCCCGGCACAACTCGACCAACCGTTTCGCGATCGCTTCGGTGTTCATGCGCCTGGCTCCGGTGTGAGGGGGCAACCAGCCTACGCTCCGGGCAACCACCTCACCACCGGCGGCCGGCAGGCCACCTCGTGCACCGTGCGTTCGCTACGGTAGACTCTCGCCCTTGCGCGGGCCTATAGCTCAATGGTCAGAGCAGGGGACTCATAATCCCTTGGTTCCAGGTTCGAGTCCTGGTGGGCCCACCAAGACATCCGCCGCCCGCACAAGAGGTGCGCGATCCGGCAAGGTTTGGCCAAAACGGCCAAACTTTCACGGACGTCTTGCGAGTTTGGCCAGATTGGCGGTTGCGGAAAAGCGCTTCTTCACGTCCAATCCCCTTCGGATGGGGGATTGGACTCCAAACCACGGTGCTACTCAAAAGCGGGGGGACGTCGAATCCCTCTGAGACTCCACTAAGGCGTTGGGAGCCAAGACGGTGGCGCCCCAGGTGCTGCTGACCTGAACCCTTGATGGCTCCCGGGATGGGGGCGGCGCTTTGCCGCGCCCAAGCTAGACCTCATCTAGGCGGGAGTGCGGTACCGTTGTTCCTAGAAATAGTGGCTCTCAGTGTTTGTCAGCACAGGATATTGGGGCGCTTCCGCACTCAAGTTGTCATCTTTGGTGCCGACCATAGTTTTTAGGCGGCGCCTGAATTCCGGAGTGTGCTGAGTGGCTGTTGTTTTCGGTCTCGAATGGTGAGATTGTCGGCCTCGTGGCAGATATCGATCGTAAATTCGTGTAGTTTTTTTGCTTGCAATAGTGTCACACATCGAGGTAAGCTAGGCGGCCGCTAGGAGCGGCTTTATTTGTCACCCTACCCGCAACGGGAGTGAGTGTTATGACCACCAACATGAAGCGTGCCCAAGAGTTGATCTTTGGCAACCTTGGTGCGTCCAATTTCAAGATGTTCCCGGGCAGCAACCGGGAAGTGACGGCCGAGATGATCGCAAAGGAAGTTGCGAAGGTTGTCGATGAGCTTGGTGCCGGTGAGCTGGTCGAGATCGACTTGGCTGACTGAGCTCTTGGAAGAACTCACGGATGAGCTTTGCTGCCCTTTACGAATACTGCCAGAGCTTAGCAGTCCCCATCGGGCAGAACGCGGTCAGAGAAAAGGTTTGTGAGTTGACGGGCCGGACGGGCCTGATCAGGGTGATGTGCTCCAACCAGCTCGCCGACGAGGTGATGTGGGGCTGCATTGTGTGGCCAGGCACCGTCAAGCACCCTTACGCCCAGTTCTGCAACGGCGAGCCGCTTATCGTGGTAGCGCGCGGTCTCGATGAGCGCGAACGGCGCTTTGTTGTGGTCAAGGAACTGATGCACCTCTTTGATGAGGCGCTTGAGCGTGTCAGCACGCCGCAGGAGTTTGAGGAGCTTCTCACCCACATGAGCGCACCGGCGCCAGACGGCCGTTCGGCTGCAATGCAGTCGGAGGCAAACTGCATGTGGATGGCACTAACCGTCATGTGTCCCGAAGCAATGCGTCAAGACCTTCAGCGTAAGCGAGAAGCCGGCGAAATCGGCGATGTCGATATCGCAGAGCGACTCAAGATCCCCGAGGTTTACGTGCCACTGCTCTTCGTACCTAACTTCAAGCAAATCGTCACGTACTTGACCAACTGCTGAGAAAGTTTCGATACATGAAGCAAAGGCGCCCTTGGGCGCCTTTGCGCTTTCCGCTGTTGCCCGGTCCCGCTTGGTTTGTGGCGTTGGCTTGCGCTTAGATGTACTGACCCAGTGAAAACCTGCTCAGGTGTTACCTTGAAGAGGAACACCCCATGAGCATCACGATGGACGAAGAGATCAAGCGTTGGACGGCACGCCGGAAGGCGGCGCTGGTACTGGAGATCGTGCAAGGCAAGACCACGGTGGCGGAAGCCAGCCGGCAGTTTGACCTGCAGCCCTCCGAGATCGAGGAATGGATCGACCAGGGCAAGGCGGGGATGGAGAACGCCCTGCGCGCCAAGCCGGAAGATGTGCGCGAGCAGTACGAGCGACAGCTGAAGGACCTACAGGAGGCCTACGGCGAGGCCATGCTGGAGCTGCGCGCACGAAAAAAATTGGCGTCCCTGTTGGGCAAGGACGAGACCTGATGGTCACGATCCAGCAGGGACTGCAGGAGGACGGCATCGCGGTATCGATGGCCAAGCTGTGCCGGTGGTTTGGCGTGGCGCGACGCACGGTGTACTACCGGCCGACCAAGGCGCCGCCGGAGGTGAACGAGGCGTTGGCCACACCGATCAAGGCGTTGATTGAGGAAGAACCTTCGTTCGGTTACCGCACGGTGGCTGGGCTGCTGGGCATGAACAAGAACACCGTGCAGCGGATCTTCCAGCTCAAGGGCTGGCAGGTACGCAAGCGTGCGGTGGGCCATCGCCCGCGTGTCCAGGCCTTGCCTTCCGTGGCGACGGCACCGGATCAGCGCTGGGCCACCGACCTTTGCCGCATCTGGGGTGGTCGCGATGGCTGGCTGACGCTAGCCCTGGTCATCGACTGCCACACCCGCCAGCTGCTGGGCTGGCAGCTCTCGCGCAGTGGCAAGGCCAGCACGGCCGCCGCGGCCCTGGAGCAGGCACTGCTTGCGCGCTACGACACGTTGGGGCGGGTTGCAACGCCATTCCTGCTGCGCTCGGACAACGGCTTGGTGTTCACCAGCCGCATCTACACCCGGCTGGTGCGCAGCTACGGCCTGAAGCAGGAGTTCATCACCCCGCACTGCCCGCAGCAGAACGGCATGGTCGAGCGCGTCATCCGCACCTTGAAGGAGCAATGCGCCCATCGCCACCGCTTCGAGACCCAGCAGCACGCCATGCGCGTGATCGGCGACTGGATCGGCTTCTACAACCACCGGCGCCCGCATCAGGCACTGGGCATGAAGACACCCGCTCAAGCGTATGCTTTAGCGGCCTGACCTGTGCAGGAACCGCTGGGTCATTACATAGACACCCGCCGGCTCGTTTCTAGACGTGGGCGATTACATGTTGCCTGGCCGCAGCGCGCCGTGGCTGTGAGCGTTTGTCGGCCCTGTTGATGCTCTCGCTTCAACGTCGGCCAGGCCGATATTCATGGGGGCAACTATGGGGGCATCAGCGCGGATGATCTAAGCACAATTGGCTCAAGAAAAAGCTTCTCTAGCCCTAATTTGGATGCTGGTGGGCACCAAGACATCCGCCGCCTGCACAAGAGGCAGCGACTGGCCGGCCTCGAGCCCGCCATGCCGGGCCGACAGCCCCGGCACCCCCACGTGTCATGCCACCCGCGGCCACCGAAACGTGACGAATTTCACGGTTGAAATGGCCGGGAAATGAAAAACTGTGCGCAGTTTCACTCTGTACAGCTAACATGATCGTCGTGAGACGACCTTCCCGGCCACCCCCGGCACAGATGGATCCAAGCCCGCCATGGCGGGCTTTTTCATGCTTGAAACTCGTCGTGCCGACCTTACCCAGGTTCGACGATGCCCACAGAAAGGACGCCAGCATGGTGAGGGAAAGCAGGATGCAGTACCCGCTGCAGGCCTGGATCGAGGGCCATTACGCGCGCGACTGCGGCGAGCCGCGAGAAAAGTGCCCTTACGAGCATGGCTCCACGATGGCTCTCGCCTGGCACAGCGGCTGGTGCAACCGCGAGCAGCTGGGCGTCACGAAAGGCCCGGAAGCGGAAGCCGACGATTAGTCACGCCACATCGGGACCATGCCCGGGCGAGATGCCGCTCATGCTTTCCCGCGCGGGAAGCCGGCGATGCCGGCGGATCCACCGCCGGTCGGCGCCCTCGATAGAAAAACTATCTTTTGAACATGCCGTGCCGGCTCGATTCGAGGGGTGGCTTGCCGCACACTCGCCGGCATGATGAGGATGGCAACCGGCAGGCGACCCGATGCGTAGCAAGCTGTTCGTGCCCGGCTCGCGGCCGGAGCTGTTCGCCAAGGCGCTGGCCGGCGACGCCGACGCACTGTCGTTCGACCTGGAGGATGCCGTCGCCGAGGGCCGCAAGGCCGAAGCGCGTGCAGCCGTGGCGGACTTCGTCGCCGGCGACACGGTGGCGCAGGCGGCCAAGCTGGTCATCGTGCGCACCAATGCAGCGGATTCGCCGCATTTCACGGCAGACCTCGCCGCGATCGTCCGGCCCGGCGTCACCCTGATCAACCTGCCGAAGATCGAATCGGCGGACGCCCTGCTCGCCGCCGTGGCCGCGATCGAGGCAGCCGAACACGCGAACGGCGTGACGCATCCGATCGGCCTGCTGGTGAACATCGAGACGCCGCGCGCGCTGGCCGACGCCGCGCGCATCGCTGCAGCGCATCCGCGTGTCGCCGGGCTGCAGCTGGGGCTGGGCGACCTGTTCGAACCGTACGGCATCGACCGCGCCGACCCGCGCAACGTGCACGCGGCGATGTTCGCCCTGCGCATGGCCGCGGCGCAGGCCGGCGTGTTCGCGATGGACGGCGCCTTCGCCGCGCTCGACGACGACGACGGCTACCGCGAGGAAGCGCGCATGGCGCGGCGGCTCGGCTTCATCGGCAAGAGCTGCGTGCATCCGCGCCAGGTGGCGCTGGCGAACGCGGCGTTCGTGCCGTCGGAGGCAGAACTGCAGGCGGCGCAGCGGATCGTCGAGGCCGCGCAGGCCGCCGCCGCGCAATCGCGCAGCGCCTTCGTGGTCGACGGCCGGATGATCGACCCGCCCTTCCTGAAACGCGCACAGGCCCTGCTTGCCGCCGCAAGGCGATCGGGCTGATGCGCGGGCACGGGGGCGTGGAGACCGCGTTTGCTTCCAACCCGGTGTCGCGCGCGCTGCGCGCGTGGCTGGGCCTGCTGCTGCTTGCCGTGCTTGCGCCCGCGCCGGCGCAAAGCCTGGCGCCGCTGCGCAGCGGGCAGCTGCCGTCGCTGGAAACGGGTGCGCCGCTGCGCGACATCGCCGTCATCGACGGCCGGCCACTGGCGCTGGCCGACGGCGAAGCGTGGCGCCTCGACCAAGCCGGCAAGGCTTGGGTCCGATTGCCCTGGCCAGCCGGCGCATCGCATGTCGCAAGCATCATCGACGACGGCACGCAGGCCTGGCTGCTGAGCGAAACGCCGGACACGCACGAAGTCACCGGCGTGGCCCGCCTGCACGCCGGCGACGAGCAGCTCCAGCTGCAGCCGCTGCCGCCCTTGCCGGCCCCGCTGCGCGATGCGCGCGGGGCGTGGGCGAACGATACCTTGTCGATTGCCGGTATCGGCGCGGACGGCAAGGCACAGCTGCTGCAGTTGTCGACCAATACGCAACAGCCGCGCTGGAACACGTTCGCCGGATGGCCCGGCAACGGCGCGCCCAGCTCGGTGGTCGCCCGCGCCGCTGCCGTGCTGGTCAGCGTGCCCGACGCTTCCGGCACCGGCGAGAAATTGTGGCGCTGGAGCGCCGGCGACGGCTGGAGCGAACGCGGCCAGGTGCCCGGCCGGCTGCTGCCCGGTTCCGGCCATGCGCTGGGCCAGGCGAACGCGCTCTACCTGGTACGCGACGACGGCGCGCACGGGCAGGCGCCGGCCCGGCTGATGACCTTCCAGACCATCACCAGCGCATGGGCCACCCTGCCCGGCGCCGCACCGGCCGGCGTGGTCGCCGCCGGTGCGTGGACCGACGGCCTGTTCTGGGCGCAACGCAGCGCCGACGGCACGCGCGTCGACTTCGGCTACGCCAGCGTGCAGTCCAGCAAGCAGCTGTTGCGCTGGCTGGACTGGATCGTGCTCACGGTCTATCTGCTCGGCATGCTCGGCATCGGCCTGTATTTCTACCTGCGCGAGAAGCGCAACTCCACCGCCGGCTTCTTCGTCGGCGGGCGCAGCATCCCGTTCTGGGCCGCGGGCATCAGCCTGTACGCCACCAACACCAGCTCGATCAGCTTCATCGCGATCCCGGCCAAGGCATTCGAGACCAACTGGCAGTACCTCACCAACAACCTGATCGCGATCCTGGGGCTGATGTTCGTGGCGGTGTGGATCGTGCCGCTGCTGCGCCGGCTCGACCTGATGAGCGTGTTCTCCTACCTGGAGACGCGCTTCCACCCCGCCATCCGCATGCTGGCCAGCGCGCTGTGCATCGTGATGCAGATCGGCAGCCGGATGAGCGTGATCCTGTTCCTGCCGGCGCTGGCGATCGCCACCATCACCGGCATCGACGTGGTGTGGAGCGTGCTGATCATGGGCGGGTTCACCATCCTGTACACCACGCTGGGCGGCATGAAGGCGGTGATCTGGACCGATTTCGTGCAGGTGTTCGTGATGTTCGGCGGCGCGCTGTTCGCGATCGGTTTCATCATCTGGAACATCCATGGCGGCGTGCCGGCGTTCTTCCACACGGCGATGGCCGAGCACAAGATGCACTTGCTGGATTTCAGCTTCGACCTGACCAAGGCGACGGTGTGGGGCTTCGTGTTCCTGGTGCTGTTCGACGTGGTGCTGACCTTCCCCAAGGACCAGGTGCTGATGCAGCGCATCCTGTCCACCCGCTCGGACAAGGAAGCCGGCCGCTCGGTGTGGACCTTCGCCGCGGTGATGATCCCGGGCGGCTTCATGTTCTACCTGATCGGCACGGCGCTGTGGGTCTACTACAAGTCGCACCCGGAGCGGATGAACCCGACGCTGCCGATCGACGCCACCTTCCCGCTGTTCATCGCGGCCGAGCTGCCGATGGGCGTCACCGGCCTGATCATCGCCGGCATCTTCGCCGCCGCGATGTCCACGCTGTCGAGCATCATCAACAGCGTGTCCACCCTGGCCTCGGTGGACTTCTACGAGAAGCTGGCAAGGAACCCGACGCCGAAGAAGAGCGTGCTGTTCGCCGAGGTCACCGGCGTGGCGGTCGGGCTGGTGGCGATCGGCCTGGCCATCGTGCTGTCGCGCTTCGACATCCACTCGCTGTTCGACGTCTCGATCGAGCTGGCCGGCCTGCTCGGCGGCGGCTTCGCCGGCGCCTACACGCTGGGCATGTTCACCCGCCGCGCCAACGCGCCGGGCGTGGCCATCGGCATCGGCTCCAGCATCTGCCTGACCCTGGTGGCGTGGTGGTTCAAGCTGGTGCATCCGTACTTTTACCTGGCCATCTCGATCCTGCTGTGCATCGTGATCGGTTATCTGGCCAGCCTGTGCTTCCCGGCCTCCACACGCTCGCTGAAGGGGCTGACCATCTACGCCGACCGCACCGGCTGAGTGCCTTCGAGCACTCGCCGCGAGGCCGCCGGACACGGCATGATGGAAGCGACCGGCAGGCTCCGCTTACCTGCCGCCCAGACCAGCGAGGCGCCGTGGAAACCCAGTTCCTGCACACCTTCATCACCATCGTCGACCAGGGCTCGATGGCGGCCGCGGCGCGCGTGCTGAACATCACCCCGGCGGCGGTGGCGCAGCAGATCCGCACGCTGGAGCGCGAGATCGGCGCCCCCCTGATCGCCCGCGTCGGCCGCACGGTCAGCGTCACCGAGGAAGGTTCGCGCATCCTGCAGCGTTCGCGCGATCTGCTGCGCCAGGTGGCCGACCTGCGCAGCGTGGCGAACGAGAACGCGGTCTCCGGCGAACTGCGCCTGGGCGCCTGCCCCACCGCGCTGGCCGGCATCCTGCCCGACGTGCTGGCGCGCATGGTCGACGCGTTCCCGCAGATCAACGTGTTCATCAAGCCGGGCTATTCGGCCGAGCTGTACCGTGCGGTGGAAGCCGGCGACCTCGACGCGGCGGTGGTGCTGCAGGCGCCGTTCGCGCTGCCCAAGACCTGCGAATGGCTGCTGCTGCGCGAGGAGCCGCTGATCGTGCTGGCGCCGAAGAGCATGGCCGGGTGCGACCCGCACGAGCTGCTGGCGACCCAGCCGCTGATCCGCTACGACCGCAACCAGTGGGGCGGCCGCCAGGCCGACGAATACCTGCGCGCGCACGGCATCGTGCCGCACGAGCGTTTCGAACTGAATGCGCTCAACGCGATCGCCGTGATGGTCGACCGCGGCCTCGGCGTGTCGCTGGTGCCGGACTGGGCGCACCCGTGGCCCGAAGGCGTGCAGCTGGCGCGCATCCCGCTGCCTGCGCCAACGGTGCCGCGGCGCATCGGCATCGTATGGTCGCGCTCCAGCGTGCGCGTGCGGCTGGTCACCGTGTTCCTGCAGGAGAGCCGCAAGGCGGTGCAGGCGCGCGCGTCCTGAGCCTGCCTGCACGAAGCCGATGACGCTGTTGTTGCATCGCGGCACACATTTGCTTCGTTCGTAAGCAACAAAAACTAGCCTCTGAACATAGGCCGCGCTGGTTCATTGCGGACGGCGAAGCGCATAGG
This sequence comes from Rhodanobacter sp. KK11, assembly GCF_033345435.1. Taxonomy (NCBI): domain Bacteria; kingdom Pseudomonadati; phylum Pseudomonadota; class Gammaproteobacteria; order Lysobacterales; family Rhodanobacteraceae; genus Rhodanobacter; species Rhodanobacter sp. KK11. The sequence continues at coordinate 65,605 of NZ_JAWPMI010000001.1, read as the reverse complement.
CTCGCCCAGAATCACGCACAGGGCTGCCGGACGCCGGGGAGGGCGCCGCGAATGAAACACATCCCAGATCGTTCCTGACGCACTGCGCTGCATTGCGCTGCATCGCGGCCGCCGTTCCGGTCGGGCCGCGGCCACCCCACACCACGATGAGACACGCCATGATCAAGCCACTCACCGCCGCGATCGGCAGCATCCTGTTGTTCTCCGCGATCCCGGCCGGCGCGCACGCGCAGGACAGCGCGTCCGCCGGCGCCAGCGCCGCCGCACAGGACGCCGGCACGCAGGGCACGAAGAAGAAGGACGACAAGGTCGTCGACCTGAACCGCATCATCGTCACCGGCACGCGCACGCCGAAGGCGGTCGACGAGATTCCCGGCGCGATCACGGTGATCTCGAAGGAAGAGATCCAGCACACCCTGCTGGTGACCGAAGACGCCACCGCCGTGCTGGCGCGCTCGGTGCCGGGCTACGCGGAATCCTCGCAGGCGATGAGCAACACCGGCGAGACGCTGCGCGGACGCATCCCGCTGCGCCTGTTCGACGGCATCCCGCAGGGCTCGCCGCTGCGCGAGGGCACCCGCAACGGCACCTTCACCGACATGGGCATCATCGGCCGGGTCGAGGTGATCAACGGCCCGTCCGCCTCCGAGGGCATCGGCGCCGCCGGCGGCATCATCAACTACATCTCCAAGGTGCCGACCAAGGACGGCGCCGAGACCACCTTCACCACGCGCTACCAGACCCAGGGCCACGGCGGCAGCGAAGGCTGGAAGACCGGCCTCACCTTCGCCGCCAAGCAGGACGCCTACGACGTGCTGCTCTCGGCCTCGTACATCGACCGCGGCATCAGCTACGACGGCAACGGCCGCCGCATCGGCATGAACACCAGCGGCTCGCTGGCCGACTCCACCTCGAAGAACCTGTTCCTCAAGGGTGGCTTCAACTTCGGCGCGGCCAACGAGCAGCGCCTGCAGGCGACCTACAGCCACTTCAAGATCGCGGGCAAGGGCAACTACATCCAGATCCTCGGCTGCCGCGGGCCGGACGACGACCCGCCGTGCGCCGTGCCGCGCACCAACACCTCGGAGAAGGGCCACATCTTCGGCTCGAAGGACGCATTCAACGACTTCGAGCAGTACAGCCTGGCCTACAGCAACGCCGATTTCTTCGGCGGTGCGCTGGAGATCAACGTCTACAAGGCCGACCAGGCGATGCGCTACCTGCCCGAGAACAGCTCGGACAAGCAGGATCCGCTGATCGCGCCGCTGGGCACGCTGTTCGACCAGTCGGAAATCGACTCGCACAAGAAGGGCATCCGCACCTCGTGGACCCGTTCCGACCTGTTCGACGTGAGCGGGCTGGAGCTGCACACCGGCATCGACTTCGGCCGCGACAGGGCGCAGCAGCAGCTGGCGCTGACCAAGCGCCTGTGGGTGCCGCCGATGAACTACAAGAGCACGGCACCCTACGCCCAGCTGTCCTGGGACGTCGGCCCGGTGACCCTGAGCGGCGGCATCCGCCGTGAGGACGACAAGCTCACCGTCAACAGCTACACCACCACCTACTACCGCAACCGCGTGTTCGTCGAGGGCGGCGGCGTGAAGTACACCAAGAACCTGAAGAACTTCGGCGCGATCTGGCGCATCGGCAGCGAGTGGTCGCTGTTCGGCTCGTACAGCGAAGGCTTCACTTTGCCCAACATCGGCATCCCGCTGCGCAACATCAACGTGCCCGGGCAGTCGGTCAGCCGCATCCGCGACCTCGACGCAATCATCTTCAAGAACAGCGAGGCCGGCTTCAACTGGCGCGGCGAGCACGGCGCGTTCGGCGCCACCCACTACATCTCCAAGTCGCCGTTCGGCGCCTCGCTGGCGATCGACCCGAACACCAGCGACTTCATCCTGACCCGTGCCCCGGTGCGCATCGAGGGCACGGAACTGACCGGCGAATGGCGCTTCTCGGATGCGTGGAAGGCCACCGGCCTGTACTCGCGCATTCGCGGCAAGACCTCGTTCTGGTCCGCTGATCCGGCCGGCCGTTACGGCGCGGGCGGGCTCACCAAGCCGATGGGCGTGCTCGACATCAACCCGGACAAGTTCGCCGCCGCGGTAACCTGGAACTTCCTGCCCAACGCCGACGCCACGCTGGGCTTCACCACCCTGTTCGACCGCCACATCTCCGGCAGCGACACCCGTGCCTTCGACAACCGCACGTTCAGCTACGACGAGCAGACCCACGGCTACACCCTGTTCGACCTCGGCGTGAACTACGACATGGCGCGCTACGGCAAACTCTCGCTGGGCGTCGAGAACCTGTTCGACAAGCAGTACATCCTCAGCTGGTCGCAGCTTGCGGGCTACCAGAACTACTGGGCCGGCCGTGGCCGCATGACTTCGCTGACGTATACGATCACGTTCTGATCCCGGCGTGACGCATACCGGTCGCGACGCCTCGCCTCCCCGTGGCGTCGCGACCCGGCGAGGACCCCAGATGATCGACCTGCCCAGCACCCCTGCCCGCAGGAACACCGCCTGGTCGAGGCTGCTGATGGCGGCGCTGCTGTGCGCGGCGGTGTCGCCACGGGCCGCCGCGGCCACGCCGCTGCCGCCGCAGACGCGGCCCGAGGCGCAGGGCGTGTCGTCCGCACGCCTGCAGCGCCTGCACGACTTCATGCGCCAGGCCAGCGGCGCCGACGGCTACCTCGGCGGCGTCACGCTGGTGGCGCGCAACGGCCGCATCGTGGACTGGCAGGCGTACGGCTTCCGCGACCTCGCGCGTCGCGAGCCGATGCGCAGGGACGACATCTTCCGCATCTATTCGATGACCAAGACGGTGACCTCGGTCGCGGTGATGATGCTGGTGGAGGAAGGCAAGCTCACCCTGGAAGATCCGCTGTCGCGCCACCTGCCCGGCTTCGACGTGTCGCAGGTGCTCGTCGGCGGCAGCGTCGATACGCCGAAGCTGCGGCCGGCCAGCCGTCCGGTCACCCTGCATGACCTGCTCACCCACACCGCCGGCTACCCGGCCGGTCGCAAGGGCGACGAGCTGGCAGGGCAGCTGATGGAACGCATCAACCCGCATGGCGCGAGCGACCTGCGTGGCTTCGCCGAACGCATGCGCCGCGTGCCACTGGCCGCCGACCCCGGCACCCGCTTCGGCTACGACGGCGCCTCGCTGGAACTGCTGGCGCGGGTGGTCGAGGTGGTCTCGGGGCAGTCGTTCGAGAGTTTCCTGCAGCAGCGCATCTTCGACCCGCTGCAGATGCGCGACACCGGCTTCCGCGTGCCGGCGGCGAAGCGGGAGCGCGTGGTGGACCTTACCCGCATGAATGCGGACGGCCGACTGGAACGCGCCGACACCCTCAGCGCCCGCCACCCGGGCGAGCCGCTGAATGCGTACGCCAGCGGCGCCGGCGGCCTGTATTCCACCGCCGGTGACTACGCCCGCTTCGCGCAGATGCTGCTGGACGGCGGCACCCTGGACGGCCACGTGCTGCTGGGTCGCAAGACGGTCGAGCTGATGCTGCGCAACCACCTCACCATGCTCGACCCGCCGGTCACCCAGTTCAGCGACGCCGAAGGTTTCGGCATCGGCGGCTACGTCGTGCTCGACGCGGCGAAGCGCGGCCAGCTCGGCTCGCCGGGCCAGTTCGGCTGGAGCGGCGCGGCCTCGACCAGCTACAGCATCGACCCGCACGAACACCTGCTGATGATCCTGCTGCTGCAGCACCTGCCGCGCGACAACGGCGGCAAGGACCTGCCGCGGATCAGCCGCCGCTTCTACGACCTGGTCTACCAGGCACTGCAATGACCTCGCCACGCACGGCGTTACCGAGTACCCGATGAACATCGACCCCGCTTCCCCCGATACCCCAGCCACCCCGCCCGTGCGCCACGAGTTCAAGTTCTCGCACGTCACCACCGGCCGCTACCTGCCCGTGCCGGGCAAGGCGCCGGGTTGGCCGTTCGCCGAGATCGGCCACTGGAAGACGGACGTGGACGGCTGCGTCGACGACTGGGTCCGCGAGCTCACCGACTGGCGCCGCGAGCACCTCGTGCGGATCGGCTACGACGACGCCAACTACCGTCGCCCCGAACTGCAGTGGGCTCAGCGCAATTTCGTGCACGCGCAGATGATGGTGGAGGATCGCTATTTCTACGATCCGGTCGCCGGCCGCTACACCGTCGACCGCTACCTGGACGACCTCGAGGCACGCTTCGGCGGCATCGACAGCGTGCTGATCTGGTTCGTCTACCCCAACATCGGCCTCGACGACCGCAACAAGACCGCCCTGGCGCACGACCTGCCCGGCGGCCTCGCCGGCCTGAAGAGCGCGGTGGACGACTTCCACCGCCGCGGCGTGCGCGTGTTCCTCCCCACCATGCCGTGGGACCACGGCACGCGCGAGCCGGAGCGGAACGACTGGCAGGCGATCGCCGAACTGGTTCGGGCGGTCGGCGCCGACGGCATCAACGGCGACACCTACAACGGCGTGCCGCGCGCGTTCTTCGACGCCTGCGACGCGCTCGGCTGCCCGGTGGTACTGCAGCCGGAATCCACCATCAGCGCCGAGGAGCAGCTGATCTGGAACGTGCAGAGCTGGGGCAAGAAGGCGCCGAACGAAGTGATCCCGCCGGTGGCCAAGTGGAAGTGGCTGGAGCCGCGCCACATGATCAACTACGAGAACCGCTGGGGCCGCGACCGCAACCACGACCTGCAATACATCTTCTTCAACGGCATCGGCTACAACGCCTGGGAAAACATCTGGGGCATCTGGAATCAGTTCACCCCGCGCGACGCGGAGACGCTGCGCCGGATCGCCAGCATCGAGCGGCAATTCGCCCCCGCACTGGTCAGCCGCGACTGGCGTCCCTACGAACGCACGCTGCAGGCCGGCGTGTTCGCCAGCCGCTTCCCCACCGACGGCTTCACGCTGTGGACGCTGGTCAACCGCAACGAGTACACGGTGGACGGCGAACAGATCGCGCTGCCGCACCATGACGGCACGCAGTACTACGACGCCTGGCACGGCGTGCCGCTGCAGCCGCGCCTCGACGGCGGCCGTGCGGTGTTCGACTTCGCGCTGGAAGGCCGCGGCTTCGGCGCGCTGCTGGCGCTCTCGCCCGGCGCCGCGCTCGACGGCCTCGACGCCTTCCTCGCGCGCATGCGCGAACGCGCCAAGGTGCCGCTCGGGTCGCTGTCGAACCAATGGCGTTCGCTGCCGCAGCAGCTGGTGCCGATCGCATCCACGCCGCCTGCCTTTGAGGCCCCGCCCGGCATGCTGGCGATTCCCGCCGGCACGTTCGACTTCGTGGTCGGCGGCGTCGAGATCGAAGGCCAGACCTGGGAAGGCAACGACGTGCAGTACCCGTGGGAGGACAGCGCCCGCCGCCACCACCGCCACCGCCTGCAGATGCACGCGTTCTTCATCGACCGCACGCCGGTGACCAATGCGCAGTTCCGCGAATTCCTCCAGGCCAGCGGCTGGCGCCCGCGCGACCCGCACAACTTCCTGCGCCACTGGATCGACGGCGCGCCGCCGCCGGGCTGGGAGCACAAGCCGGTGACCTGGGTGGCGATCGAGGACGCGCGCGCCTACGCCGCCTGGGCCGGCAAGCGCCTGCCGCACGAATGGGAATGGCAGTACGCCGCGCAGGGCCACGACGGCCGCCGCTACCCGTGGGGCAACGACTGGGATGCGTCGATGGTGCCCGCCGTCAACCGGGGCCGCACGCTGACCGCGCCGGCTGACGTCGACGCGCACCCGGCCGCGGCCAGCCCGTTCGGCGTGCTCGACCTGGTCGGCAACGTCTGGCAATGGACCGACGAATACGCCGACGAACACACCCGCGCCGCGATCCTGCGCGGCGGCAGCAGCTACCAGCCGCAGACCTCGCACTGGTACTTCCCGCAGGCCTACCGGCTCGACCAGCACGGCAAGTACCTGCTGATGGCGCCGTGCAAGGACCGCTCCGGCAGCGTCGGCTTCCGCTGCGTGGTGGACGCCGCCTGATGGCCGTGCCGGCGCCCGCCGTCGCCTTGCGCTGGCTGCTGCTCGCCACCTGCGCGATGCTGGCGGCCGGCTGCCATCGGGCTGCACCGAAGAAGATCGTGCTGATCGGCGGCGCCCCGAGCGAAGGACCGGCGCGCCACGACTACGGCAACGGCATCCGTCTGCTGGCCGGGTTCCTGCAGGCCACGGCCGCGGCGCAGCGCGGCGAGATCGCCGTCGCCAGCCACCCCGACGGCTGGCCAGCCGATCCCCACGCCTTCGACGGCGCCGCCGCGGTGGTGCTGTACTTCGACGGCGATGCGAAACATCCACTGCGCGACGCCGCACGCCGGCAGCAGTTCGAGGCGCTGATGCAGCGCGGCGCCGGGCTGGTCGCGCTGCACCAGGCGTCCACCGTGCCCGCCGGCGACGACAGCATCGGCCTGCAGCGCTGGCTCGGCGGCGCGCGCTTCGGCATGGTCGACCGCACCACCGAAACCACCCTGCTGCAGCCGGCGGCGCCGGCGCATCCGGTCACCCGCGGCGTGCAGACGTTCGCCTACCGCGACGAGTTCTACCCGACGATCCGCTTCGCCGCGTCCGGACGCATCACGCCGATCCTCACCGCCACGCTGCACGTGCAGTACCGCGACGGCAAGTCGGTCGTGGAGGATCAGCCCGAACTGGCCACAGTGGCTTGGGCCTACCAGCGTCCGGGCGGCGGGCGCTCCTTCGGCTTCAGCGGCGCCCATTACCTGGTGGCGCTGGATCAGCCGATGCTGCGGCGCACGCTGCTGAACGCGATGCTGTGGAGCGCGGGCCTGGACGTGCCGCCCGAAGGCGCGAGCGGCGGCGCGGGCGACGCCGCCACGCGCGTCGCCGAACGCGAACTGCGCGAGCGGCCGGCGCGCCGCGCAGCCGCGGACGCATCGGCCTTCCACCGCGACCCGCAACGCACCGGCTGGAACCCCGACGAAACCGTGCTGACCCCGGCCAGCGTCGCCGGCCCGTCGTTCGGGCTGCTGTGGGAGTCGCCGCCACTGGACGCGGTCGACGGGCAGGCGCCGCGACTGTACGCCTCGCCGCTGTACGTGGACCGCGTCACGATCAGCGCCGGCGAACACCAGGGCGAAACATTCGCGGTGGCGTTCGCGGCCAGCAGCAACGGCTACGTCTACGCCATCAACACCGAGCAGACCGGCGACGTCGCCGCCGGCCGCATCCTCTGGCGCACGCGCCTGGCAACGCCGTGCCGCCTGCAGCCTCAGCCGCTCGACGCCGTGCCGACCGGCGTGTTGAGCACGCCGGTCATCGACGTCGCCCACGATCGACTCTACGTCACCGGCTGCGATCCGCAGAACAGCTGGCAGGCCTACGCGCTGGATCTCGGCAGCGGCGCGATCCTGCCCGGCTGGCCGGTGCGCCTGGACGAAGCGCGCCTCAACGACGTCAACCGCAATGCCGGCCCGCGCCTGCTGCCGCCGACGCGGCGCTTCGACTTCCGCGTGCAGCGCGGCGCGCTGAACCTCAGCCCCGACGGTTCGCGCCTGTACGTCGTCTTCGGCGAAACCGAAACCGGCTGGCTGGTGTCCGTGGACACCGCGCAGGCAAAGGTCGACAGCGCGTTCGCCGCGGTCGCGCTGCCGCATCGCGGCAGCGGCGGCATCTGGGGCGCGGGCGGTCCCGCGGTCGATGACGCCGGCAATGTCTTCGTGGCGACCGGCAGCGGCTACGACGGCTTCGTCGACCAAGCCCACGACTGGACGCAATCGGTGCTGAAACTTTCCGACGCCGCACCGCACGGCCTGCGGCTGGAAGGCACCTACACGCCGTTCAACTACTGCGTGACGGCGAAGACGGACATCGACCTGGGTTCGGGCGGCGCCATCCTGCTGCCCGCCCTCGACGCCGCCGCCACCACGACGCCGCAGCTGCTGGTGGTCGGCGGCAAGCAGGGCAACGCCTATCTGCTCGACCGGGCGCGCATGCCGGGGCGACTCGACCGCCGCCCGCCGTGCAGCGAGGACGCCGCCGGCGACGGTTCGCTGCTTTCCCCGCAGCGCCAGCCGCCGTTCGCCGGGCGCGGTCCGCTGAACGTGTTCGGCCCGTACTCGGACAAGGACGCGTCGATGGATCTCGCGCGCGCGCGCTCGGTGCCGGCCGCGTTCCGCGGCGCCGACGGCACCGTGCACGTCTACATGACCGGCAATACGCGCCTGCGCGAAGGTTCGCCGGTCGGCATACCGCCGTCGCTGGTGCGGCTCGACGTGGCGACGGCGCCGGGAGAACCTGCCTGGCTGCGCATCGGCCGCACGCAGGACAGCGTGGTGTTCGGCAACCCCGGCTCGCCGGTGGTCAGCAGCCACGGCGCGCAGGACGCCATCGTCTGGGTGCTCGACGAAAACGCGAAGCGCTCCGCGCCGCTGGCCGGTGCCGACGCGCCGTCGCCGGTGCTGTACGCCTTCGACGCCGACAGCCTGCGCCTGCTGTGGAAGAGCGCACCCGGCACGCTGTTCACCAGCGGCAAGTACAACGAGCCACTGGTCGCGCGCGGACAAGTGCTGGTGGGCACCGACCGCATCCAGGCGTTCGGACTGGGCGGCCGCCAGCTCTCCCGCGCGCGCGGCGAGGCGGGGAAAACCGTGCCGGCCGCCATGCCCGCGAACGCCGCGCCGGCAGCGGGGCTCGACGGCCGCGCGATCTACCGGCAGCGCTGCGCGATGTGCCACGACCACCCGCAAGGCAACATTCCGTCGCGCGCCCGGATCGCTGCACGCCCGCGCGCCGAAGTCATCGAGGCGCTGACCCACGGGGTGATGCGCCCCCACGCCGCCGGCCTCAGCGTACAGGACATCGAGGCCGTCGCTGGAGCACTCAAGCCATGACACTCATACCCCCCCAACTGGGCGGCCTGCTCGGCGGGGCACTCGCCGCCAACTTGCGCGGCCGGCTCGCGCACTTCATCGTCGACGAACACAGCCCGGCGATCGCGCTGTTCGCGCCCGAGCGGCGCAGCGAAAACCGCGAGGGCGACTGGTACGGCGAGCACGCCGGCAAGTGGCTGGTCGCCGCGGCGAAGGCAGCCGCGCGCAGCGGCGATGCCGCGTTGCGCGCGAACGTGCTGCGCGTCGCCGACTACCTGGCATCGGTGCAGGAAGCGGACGGCTATCTCGGCACCTACGCGCCGGACCACCGCTTCATGCGCCCGCAGCCACCGAAGCCGGCCAGCTGGGACGGCGCCCCCAGCGTGCGCACCTGGGACATCTGGACGCACACCTACCTGCTTCTCGGCCTGCTCGAAGTGCATCGCCACTTTCCCGCGCCACGCTACCTCGACGCCGCGCGCCGGATCGGCGACCTGTGCTGGCGCACGCTGACCGACGGCGGCATCGACATCACCGAACTGGGCAACCATCACGGGCTGTCCGCGACGGTGCTGATGGACCCCGCCGTCGAGCTGTACTTCGCCACCGGCGAACCGCGTTACCTGGAACTCGCGCAGCGCGTGCTGCAGCAGGCGAACGGCCATCGCGAGCTGGCCCTGCTCACGCGCGCGCTGGAGAGCACGGACGTCTCGGCCATCGCCACCGGCAAGGCCTACCAGCTGGCCTGGAACCTGGTCGGCCTGGCCAAGCTGCACCGCGCCACCGGCAACGCGGACTACCGCCGCGCGGTGGAACTCGCCTGGCACAGCATCCGCGAGCACCATCTCACCCTGGGCGGCGGCCCGTGGGGCGGCGTGGCGCACCGCTCGCGCGAGGTGTTCAACCCGGCCGGCGTGTTCAGCCCGTACGGCTACGTGGAAACCTGCTCGTCGCTGGCGTGGATCCAGCTGAACCGCGAGCTGCTGGCGATCACCGGCGAGGCACGCTACGCCGAGGAGATCGAACGCACCGCCTACAACGACCTGCTCGGCGCGCAGGCGCCGAACGGCGAGGACTGGTGCTACTACGTGTTCCCGAACGGCAAGCGCGTGCACACCACTTACTGGCGCTGCTGCAAGTCCAGCGGCGCGATGGCGCTGGAGGAACTGCCCGCGCTCGCCTATGTACAGGATGCCGACGGCAGCGTCACGGTGAACCTCTACGGCCCCGGCGTAGCGCGCTTCGCGCTGGCCGGCGGCGGCGAGTTGCGTCTTGCCCAGCACACCGCCTACCCGTATCCCGACGACATCCGGCTGCGCCTCGCCGGTGCGCCGACGATGCGCTTCGCGCTGAAGCTGCGCATCCCGTCGTGGGCCACCGACGCCACGCTCGCGGTCAACGGCGAGGATGCCGGCGTCGCGCTCGTTCCGGGAAGCTACGCCGTGCTCGAGCGCGAATGGCACGACGGCGACGAACTGCTGGCACGCTTCCCGATGCAGCCGCGGCTGCACCGCGCAGTCAACCGCAACGTGCAGGAATCGCGCGCGCCGGACGGCAGCGAGGTGCGCCAGGAAGTGCTGCATTTCGAATACGCCGCGATCACCTGCGGCCCGCTGGTCTACGCCACCGGACTGATCGACGGCTTCAAGATCGAGGAAACCCTGCGCCTGCCCGCCGCGCCGCCGGAGCGATGGCTGGCGCTGCAAGGCGCGCCGGCCGACGGCGTACCGCGCATCGTGCTGGATCCTGGCTACCGCGCGCCGCTGGAGTTCACCCCGTACTTCGCCACCGGCGGCCGTGTCGACGGCAGCTGGCGGCTGAGCTGGCTGCCGCTGGCCCCGGAGCCGCCGGCGTGATCCGCCCGCCCTGCCGAACGGCAGCCGTCACACAAGAATTTGTGGCGCCAGAACATAGCCGCTTCGCCTGTTTCTTCACCAGGGCATGGTGCAGAGTGGCCCGCAGCACCCACCCCGACCCCGATGGACGCGCCGCGCATGGAAACCCCACCGCCTGAGTCGAAAGCCGCCCGCCCTGGCCCGTTGGCCGGCGTGCGCGTGCTGGACCTGAGCGCCTACATCGCCGGCCCGTACGCCTGCTCGCTGCTGGCCGACCAGGGCGCGGACGTGATCAAGGTCGAGCCGCCGGGCGGCGACAACCTGCGCCAGTACCCGTCCACCTTGCCCAGCGAGAGCCGCGCCTTCCTCGGCGTCAACCGCAGCAAGCGCGGCATCGTGCTCGACCTCAAGCGCGCGGGCGACCATGCCGTCCTGCTCAAGCTGGTGCGTGATGCCGACGTGCTGGTGCACAACTTCCGCCCGGGCGTGCCCGAGCGGCTCGGCATCGGCCACGAGCAGCTGAACCCGATCAATCCGCGGCTGGTCTATTGCGCGATCACCGGCTACGGCGACAGCGGCCCGCTGAAGGACAAGGCCGGCTACGACCAGGTGCTGCAGACCATGACCGGCATGTGCACGCTGCAGGGCAAGCGCGGCGGGCCGCCGGAGATCATCTACGGCTCGGTGGTCGACTACTACGCCGCGGCGCTGCTGGCCGCCGGCGTGTCGTCGGCGCTGTACGAGCGCGAGCGCAGCGGGCTGGGCCAGTTCGTCGGCGTCTCGCTGCTGCGCAGCGCGCTGACCATGCAGTCGGCGCGGATGATCTGGACCGAGGGCGAGTCGCTCGACATCGGCCGCGACATGCGCTCGGGCGGCGTCACCGGCATCCACCCCACACGCGAGGGCTGGATCTACATCTCGGCCAACACGCCGCGCTTCTGGAAGGCGCTGTGCGCGAAGACCGGCCTGGATGCGCTGGCCGCCGAGCCGCGCTACGACAGCGTGCGCAAGCGCGCGCAGCACTTCGCCGAGATCCTGCCGCAGCTGCACGCGGCGCTGGCCGCGCGCAGCGCGCTGGAATGGGAGGAGCTGTTCGGCGACGAGGTACCCTGCGCCGCCGCGCGCCGTATCGAGGACATGTTCGACCATCCGCAGGTGCAAGCGCAGGGCATCATCGACACCTTCGAGCATCCGGTGGTCGGCCGCTATCGCGGCGTGGCCCAGTCGATCCGCTTCGGCCGCACGCCGGGACCGGCGCCGTTCGCCGCGCCCGTGCTCGGCCAGGACACCGCGCAGGTGATCGCCGCGGTCGAAGCCGGCACGCCGATCGCCCCCAAACCGCGCGGCCGGCACAAGGCCTGATCACCGGCTCCCCGCGCGGCCGTTGGCCGCCCTGCAGGAACGCGCGTGGGCCAGCGGGGGTATCCGCCGCCATCGGGCTGCCCGCCTGAACCGGCCGCCGGCCCGATGCATCCGATTGGCCCCGTCCGTCGTATGCCATCGGCATGAAGCAGGCGCAACGGCCGGATCGTCCGGCAGTCGTCGCCGGCGGGAAGTTGCGTATGATGAATCCCCACCCAGCCGTTGCCGAGGTAGCGCCCTTCCGGGCGAAACGAGTCGTGGCCCCTCCCGCGAGCAACGCCGCCCCCGATGCGCAGTACTGGTCGATGCAGATGGCGGCCGTGTCGGCACAGCGCGACCGCGCCAGCTTCATGCGCATCTACGACCATTTCGCGCCGCGACTGCGGCGCTACCTGCGCAACCTGGGCGTGGCCGAGCCGCTCGCCGACGAGCTGGTGCAGGAAGCGCTGCTGACGCTGTGGCGCAAGGCCGGCCTGTTCGATCCGGCGCGGGCCAGCCTGGCCACCTGGCTGTACCGCGTGGCGCGCAATCTGTACATCGACCAGGTGCGGCGCGAGCCGCACTGGCTGCCGATCCAGGAGGGGCTGGACCGACTGGACCATGCCGAGTCCGACCGGCGCGACTCGACGCCCGAATCGCTGATCGACCAGGACGCCCTGAAGCAGGCGATCGACCGGCTCCCCGCCGCGCAGGCCAAGCTGGTGCGCATGTGCTACCTGGAAAGCAAGAGCCACAGCGAAATCGCGCGCGAGCTGGACATGCCGCTGGGCTCGGTCAAATCCTCGCTGCGGCGCGCCTTCGCGAAGCTGCAGGGCAGCATGGGGGGCGAGCGATGAAACCGAACCACCATCTCGACGATGCCACCCTGCTCAGCTATTCCGCCGGCGCGCTGCCGACGGCGCTGGCGGTGGTCGCCGCCACCCACCTGGAGCGCTGCGCGGCGTGCCGTGCGCGCCTGCTCGACGCCGACCGGATCGGCGGCGTGCTGATGCAGCAACAGCGCGTCGACACGCCGAGCGACGATGCGCGCGCCGCCATGCTGGCGCTGCTGGACGCCGAGCCGGCGACCGCAGCGGCGGCCATGCCGGCCGACCTTATGGAAGAAGCCGACCCGGACCGGCTGCCCGCCGCCCTGCAGCCGTGGTTCGGCCACTCGCTGCGCGCGCTGCGCTGGAAACGCGTGGCGCCCGGCGTGCAGCGCATCCGCGCCGGCGGCGTCACCGGCGGCGAGCTGATGCTGCTGCGCATCGCGCCCGGCAGCAAGTTGCCGCTGCACAGTCATGGCGGCAACGAGCTGACCGTGATCCTGGACGGCGCCTACGACGACATGCTCGGCCACTTCGGCCCCGGCGACGTGGCTGACCTGGATGGCCAGACGCTGCACCAGCCGGTGACCTCGCCGGGCGTGCCGTGCATCTGCGTGGCCGCGACCGATGCGCCGCTCAAATTCTCCGGCTGGGTCGCCCGCACGCTGCAGCCGCTGTTCGGTTTCTGAGCACCATGCTGTGCCGCCCAGGCGCGAGCCGATGAACACGGCGCTGGTGCTGTTCCGGCGCGACCTGCGCGTGGCCGACAATCCGGCGCTCGGCGCCGCGTGCGCCGCGCACGCACGGGTGCTGCCGGTGTTCATCCACGCGCCCGACGACGACGGCGAGTGGACGGCCGGCGCCGCCAGCCGCTGGTGGCTGCACCACTCGCTGGCCGCGCTCGAGCGGGAGCTGCGCGCGAACGGCGGCGGCCTGCACCTGCGCCGTGGCGACCCGCTGGAGGTGCTGCGCGAACTGATCCGCCACAGCGCGGCCAGCGCGGTGTACTGGAACCGGCGCTACGAACCGGCCGCGATCGCGCACGACACGCGGATCAGGAGCGCGCTGCAGGCCGAAGGCGTCGCGGTGCACAGCCACAACGCCGCGCTGTGGTGCGAGCCGTGGCAGCTCGCCACCCGCCAGGGCGAGCCGTACCGGGTGTTCACGCCGTACTGGCGCAGCCTGCGCCCGCAGCTGCAAGCGGTCGAGCCGCTGCCGGCACCACGCTTGCCAGGCTGGCGTGAGCTGCCCGACGGCCTATCGCTGGATGCGCTCGGACTGTTGCCGCGCATCGCGTGGGCCGGCGGCCTGGCCGAAAGCTGGCGACCGGGTGAAGCCGGCGCGCGCGAGCTGCTGGACATCTTCGCCGACGATGCCCTCGGCGACTACGCGCACGCGCGCGACCTGCCGGCGCGTCATGGCACCTCGCGCTTGTCGCCGCATCTGCACTTCGGCGAGATCTCGCCGCGGCAGATCCACTTCGCACTCGATCGCCGCGCCCGCGCCACCGACGCCAAACGCCGCCCCGACCTCGAGCCGTACCTGCGCGAACTGGGCTGGCGCGAGTTCGCCCATCACCTGCTGTATCACTTCCCGCATACGCCGACCGACAACTTCAATCCACGCTTCGACGGCTTCCCGTGGGCGCCCACCGATCAGGCCGTGCTGCAGCGCTGGCAGCGCGGCCGCACCGGCATCCCGCTGGTCGACGCCGGCATGCGCGAGCTGTGGCACACCGGCTGGATGCACAACCGCGTGCGCATGGTCGTGGCCAGCTTTCTCACGAAAAACCTGCGCCAGCACTGGCGCCACGGCGCGCGCTGGTTCTGGGACAGCCTGGTCGATGCCGACCTCGCCAACAACACGCTGGGCTGGCAGTGGGTGGCCGGTTGCGGCGCCGACGCCGCGCCGTATTTCCGCGTGTTCAACCCCGTCATCCAGTCGAAGAAGTTCGACCCCGACGGCAGCTATCTCCGCCGCTGGCTGCCGGAGCTGGCCGAAGCTCCCGCGAGCGTGCTGCACGAGCCGTGGAAGGACGAAGCGTTGCTCCGGCGCAGCGGCTATCCGGCGCCGATGGTCGATCTGGCGCAGTCGCGACAGCAGGCGCTGGACGCCTACGCGGCGCTTCCGGCCGGCGCGGGCGGCACCTCGAAGTAACCTCAGTCGCCGTGCCGGCGAAAGGAATCAGGCCGTCCATTTTCATCTTCAGCAGCCGGAGTCTCCATGCCTGAACTCGACCCTGCCGCCATTCCCGCCAGCCGTCGGCGTAAAGCGTTGGCATGGATCGCCATCGCGCTGATCGTCGCCGCGCTCGCCCTCGCCTTCGCCTGGGTCGCCGGCTGGCTGAGTCCCGGCCGCCTCACGCCACAGCGTTTCACCAACGCGATCGAAGCCGCCAACGGCCAGGTCTGGCGCGGGTTTCGCCGGGCTCACGCCAAGGGCGTCTGCGTGGCCGGCTACTTCGAGGGCAACGGACAGGGAACGGCGCTGTCGAGCGCGCGATTGCTCGCACCAGTGCGCACGCCGTTCGTCGGCAGGTTGTCGATCGGCGGCGGCTCGCCCTACGGCCTGGACGCCAGGGCGCGCGTGCGCAGCATGGCGCTCAGGCTCGACAGCGACGACGGCCAGCAATGGCGCATGGCGATGAACAGCTTTCCGTTCTTCGGCGTGTCCTCGGTCGAGGCGTTCTACGAGCAGACCCGCGCCAACACCCCCGATCCCGCCACCGGCAAGCCCGATCCGGTGCGCCAGGCGGCGTTTGCCAGGGCGCATCCGGAATTCGCCCGCTTCGCCGATTGGGCCGCCCACGCGCCCTGGTCCACCAGTTGGGCGAACACCACGTTCAACGGCGTCGACACCTTCCGCTTCGTCAACCGTGCCGGCGAGGTGCGCAACGTGCGCTGGTCGATGCAGCCGCAAACCCCGTTTGCCGAAATGACGCCGGAACAACGCGACCAGGCCGATGCCGATTACCTGGCCGAGGATCTGGCCGCGCGTCTGGCCAGGGGCAATCTGCGCTGGGACATGGTGGTGACGCTGGCGCAAGCCGACGACCCGGTGAACCCGTCGCAAAGCTGGCCGGAGGACCGCCCGCGGGTCACGGTCGGCACCGTGGTGGTGGAAAGCAGCAGCGCGCAGGCCACCGGCGCGTGCCGCGACATCAACTACGATCCGTTGGTGCTGCCCACCGGCGTGGAGGCTTCCGACGATCCGATCCTGGCGGCGCGTTCGGCCGTCTACTCGGTGTCGTTCAACCGCCGCCAGCACGACATCGCCAGCGGCGAGGCTGCCGCCGCCACCGGCCATGCCGCGACACGGGAGTCGGACCGATGAAGCGCGCCGGCAGCTCCGCCCATTTCAACCTGCTCGCCCGCGTGCTGCACTGGACGATGGCGCTGGCGATCCTGGCGATGCTCTTCGTCGGCGTCGGCATGGTCGCCTCGCTGAGCCTGCGTCCCGCCCTGGTCAGCCTGCATCGCCCGCTGGGCATCGCGATCCTGCTGCTGGTGGTGGTGCGCCTGGCCAATCGCCTGCGCCATCCGCCACCGGCGCTGCCGGCCGACCTGCCGGCGATCCAGAAGGCGGCAGCCCGGGCTTCGCACATCCTTCTGTATGCCTTGATGTTCGCCATGCCGCTGGTGGGTTGGGCCATGGTGTCGGCCGGCGGCTATCCGGTGACCATGCTCGGCGGGCTCAGCCTGCCGGCGATCGCACCGCACGACCCGGTGGTGTACGCCGTGCTGCGCACGGCCCATACCTGGCTGGCGCTGCTGCTGTTCGCCGTCGTGCTCATGCATCTGGCGGCGGCGCTGTACCACGCCTGGATACGTCGCGATGGCGTGTTCGCCAGCATGGCAGGCGGAGCGGGGCGGCACCGGAACGATATCCGCTCCTAGGCCGCTGACACCGCGCCTGGTGCGACCGGGCATCCAAAGGCGAACGTGCGCCGTATGAGCTGCATGTCGCGGTCCTGATCGCAGCAGACGAGGTTGCCCCGGGTGAAACGCCTGGTTGTCCTGACGCTCCCCGCTGCGTGGATGCTGCCCGCGTCGCCGGTACGTGCGCGTCAGGTCGATCCGATCCGGCCGGTGCACACCGCGGAGGTGGATCGCTACCTGGGCCGCTGGTACGTGATCGCCTCCATGCAGACGCGCCTCGGGCGCGACGGCTACAACGCGGTGGAAACCTTCCGGCGCAACGACGACGGCTCGCTCTGCATCTGGCTGCGCCAGCGCGCCGGAAGGTTCGACGCGCCGGCAAGGCTGTTCAAGTCGACCGCGAGCGTGATCGAGGGCAGCGGCCATGGCGAATGGCGCCTGCGCTTCTTCGCCTTCCTGAGCGCCCGATACCTGGTCGGCTGGCTGAAACCCGACGGCAGCCAGGCGATGGTGGTGCTTGCGCACTCGCCACCCGAACTGGAACAGCCTCTGCACGGTGTTCCCGTTCATGCCCAGCAACCACGCCACCGTGCGGAAGCCGAACGGCTTTTGGCGGCGGCGTCGGCCGCTGTAGGCGGACCGTTGAAGACCGGCACACGGCATGACCAGCGGAAAGGCAACTGGACATGGCCTCTTGCGCAATCCTGCGACGGAATCCTCCCAAGCCGGGGAGCAGGGGACGCGAGACCAGCCGGGCTCCCCCGTACGCCTGCCGGGGACCGTTCGTGACCGGCCCCCGGGCGGATAACAGGAGCGGCGCCTAAAAGCGGTAGCGCAGATTCAGGCCGAAGCGGCGGCCGTCCCGCAGCGGATAGTTGAAACCACGTGCGACACGATTGACCAGGCCGCTGCCCGGGGCAATAGGCGGCAGCGGATGGGCATTGTCGAGGTAGCGCACGACCGACGTGGGGGCGTCGTCATTGGTCAGGTTGCGGACATAGAGGGAGACGTCGGTTTTCCCGGCCTCGATACCGAAGCGCAGGTTCAGCTGGCGCGAATCGCCCGTGCTGGCCAAGTTGTAGGCCTGATCGAACTTGCCCTCGCCATAGGCGAAGTCGGCGCGCAGGTAGCTGTTCCAACCGTTGGACAACTTGTGGTTGTAGCGTGCGTAGAGGGTGTATTCGTTCTTGGAGGTGTTGGGCGTACGCCGCCCGGCCATCGAGGGGTCGCCAAACAACGCAGCACCTTCGTCATCGTCGAATTTCTTGAAGCGGGCATCGATGTACGAGTACGTGAATCCGGTGAACAGATTCTCCGTCAGCGCCAGATCCATCACGTATTCCAGGCCCTGGATCTTGGTCTTGCCCACGTTGATGCTGTAGGTGATCGAGCTGTTGTCGGTGTGGGTATACGAATCGGTCAACTGCTGATCGGTCCAGTCGATGGAGTAGAACGCCAGGTTCATGTTCATGCGGCCATCGAACAAGGTGTTCTTCACGCCCAGCTCGTACGTCCAGTTCTTCTCTTCGCCCACGCTGATCTTGTCCGGAGGCAGGCGCGGATCGGCGTTCACGCCACCGGGCTTGTTGCCCTTGGCCACCACGGCGTAAAGCATGCTCTCTGGCGTGACGAACCAGTCCAGCGTGAAACGTGGCGTGACGCTGTCGTTGGTGGCCTTGTAGACACGCCCCAACTCGTCGCCGAAGGACAGCTTGTCCTGGGCGTAGCGCAGTTCCACCGAGCTGGTCAGGGTGTCGCTGATCTTGTAATTCAACGCGCCGAATACGGCGTGGTTTTTCACGTAGGTGCGGCCCAGGTCAACGTCCTTGGTCTTGCCGGCGGTGAACTGCGCGTGCTGGCGGCTGGCCTCCAGATCGCGGTGGTAATAGAACACTCCGG
The DNA here is from genome assembly GCF_033345435.1 of Rhodanobacter sp. KK11. Classification (NCBI taxonomy): domain Bacteria; kingdom Pseudomonadati; phylum Pseudomonadota; class Gammaproteobacteria; order Lysobacterales; family Rhodanobacteraceae; genus Rhodanobacter; species Rhodanobacter sp. KK11. The sequence goes on along the minus strand of NZ_JAWPMI010000001.1, from coordinate 46,969 downwards.
CCAACCAGCTTAGGCGCTCGCTGGAGGGGGATTCCAGGCGCAGCTCGGTGGACCACTCGCGACGGTCGCGTATCTCGCGCCGCATGTTGGTCGTGGTGCGATTGGCGTTCAGGTAGTCGGAGTCGTAGCCGTACTTTTCCGCGGTATTGAAGAAGCCGGTGTTCGAGCTCAGCGAATAGCCGTTGCCCAGGTCGTACTCCAATCCGGCCATCAGCCGGGTGGTCTCGCGTCGCAGGCCTTCTTGGCCCAGCAGCGCCGCGCGGTTCACGTTGACCGTGTCCTCGGGCTTGATGTCACCGCAGTAGTACTGGCGGTACCTGTCCAGAAAGCAGTTGTTGTGGAAGCGATCCTGCAGGCCAGTCGCCGCCAAGCCGTCGTCGTCCTTGTTGAAACCGCCACTGAAGGTGGCATTCAGACGCTCGCCACGGTATTCGAGCGAGCCGTTCAGACCCACCGAATGTTCCTGGCCAACCTTCTTGCCGTCGAACCGGTTGACGTGCTCGCCGCCGAAGTCGTAATAGCGGGCGTGCGCGGTGTAGAAAAGATGGTTGCCGGCCAGCGGGCCACGCGACATGAAGTTGACGTCGTAATCGTTGTACTGGGCGATACGCGCGCTGAGCTCGTTCTGGACCGTGTCGGTCGGCCGCTTGGTGATGTAGTTGATGGCGCCGGCGAAGGTGGAGCGGCCAAACAGGGCCGACTGCGGGCCCTTGATCACTTCCACGCGTTCCACCGTTTCCATCGGGAACGAGAGCATGTTGTTGGAATACAGGATGCCGTCGACGAAGAACGCGACGTTGGATTCCGAACCGATGCTGGACATGCCGCGGATCACCGGGCGGGTGCCGCCATTTTGCGCACCGTAGCGGTTGCCGAGTTTCTCGAACTGGAAGCCCGGAGTGGCCACGCTGATGTCGTTCAAATCCTGGATGCCGCGCTCGGCCATCTCTACGGCACCGATCGCCGTGATGGTGACGGGGGTGACCTGCAGCAGCTCTTCCTTCTTGCGCGACGTGACAACGAGGCCTTCGAGCGTGACTGCCGACGACTGCGATTTCTTGTCATCGATCTTGTCCTCCTCGCCGGCCGTCGCGTCTTGCGCAAACACGCCGGTGGGCAAGGGCATCAAGGCCATCAAGGCACTCGCAATCAACCGCTTCTTGAAGTGTGCACTGACAACGCGACGTTGGTTGAACTTCATTTGGATGTGCTCCTGATGATCGGCTTCTGGCGGATCAAGCGGTTGGCGAACGAGCCCCTGGACTCGATGACGTACGTCTCGAACTAGAAATGTTCTATTGATATATAAACATGTCTACGTGTTGATATTACCGAATAGTTTTGTCATTGCAAGCTCCCTGTTCCGCGCTTTTCTGCGGAATTCAACTAGCTGAAACGATTGGGCTTTCTAGGATCTCGAGGCGAACCAGCAGGCAATCTGATGGTCGCCGCCGGCCAAGGCCGGCTCTTGCTGGCAGCGGGCACCCACCGAACTGCAGCGCGGACTAAACGCGCAACCCGGGGGAAAGGCTCCGGCCACCGGCGGAGAACCCGCAATCGGCACCAGGCAGGGGCGGTCCGGATCGAAGTCCGGCGCCGCCGCCAGCAAACCACGTGTGTAGGGATGCCCGGGGGCGCCGAGGATCGAATGGATCGGCCCGTACTCGACGATGGTGCCGCCATACATGATGGCGATGTTCTGGCACACGGTCGCCGCCACGCCCAGGTCGTGGGTGATCATCAGCAACGCCACCTTCTGCGCCAGTTGCCCGCTGAGCATGTCCAGAATCTCGGCCTGCACCGTGGCGTCGAGCGCGGTGGTCGGTTCGTCGGCGACGATGACAGTGGGTTCGGTGACCAGCGCCAGCGCGATCAGCACACGCTGTTTCATGCCGCCGCTGAGCTGATGCGGAAACCGCTCCAGCACCACCTGTTGCAGGCCGACACCAGATAGAACGTGAGCAATGCGATCGCGCCGCTCGGCCTTGCTGACCACGCAATGCCGAACAAGCACTTCGTCGAAAATCCGCCCGATACGGCGCACCGGGTTGAGTGCGCTCATCGGGTCCTGCGGAATGAAACTGACGATGCCGCCACGCACGCGGCGCAACTGGGCGTCGCTGGCGCCCACCACATCGATGCCATCGATGCGGATGGAGCCGGCGGACACGAAGGTCGGCGGCGGCAGCAGGCCAAGCAGGCTGCGCGCCGTCAGCGACTTGCCGGTACCCGACTCGCCAACCAGGGCAAGCCGTTCGCCGACGGCCACGCTGAGCGACACGCCGCGAACGATCTCGATCAGCTGGCCGCGTTTGCGGTGCGCGATGTGGAGGTTCTCCACCACCACGCCGGTACGCGCGCCATGGGCCGTAGCGGTATCCATCATGCGTTCCCCATCTCGCCGGGAAAATGACAGGCCACGCGATGTCCACCGCCCGGCGGCGGCTGCAGTGCCGGCTTCTCCGTGCGACAGCGCGCGCGTGCGATCGGGCAGCGCGTGTGGAAGGCACAGCCGGACGGCGGGTCGATCGGCGACGGCGGCTCACCCTTGAGGATGATGCGTTTGCGCTGCAACTCGTCCATGCGTGCCACCGGCGTCGCCGAACGCAACGCGGCGGTGTAGGGATGTTGCGGTTCGCGCGACACCACATCGGCTGGACCGGTTTCCACCACTTCGCCCAGGTACATCACGGCGACCCGGTCGGCGATGCGTGACACCAGCGGCAGATCGTGGCTGATGATGAGATAGGTCAACGCCTGTTCCACGCGCAGGCGTTCGAGCAGATGCACTACCTGCGCCTGTACCGACACGTCCAGCGCCGATACCGGCTCGTCGGCGCAGATCAGCTGCGGCTTCAGCAACAGGATGCGGGCCAGCGCGATGCGCTGCAATTGACCACCGGAGAAATCGCGCGGGTAGCGGTCCAGCGCCTCCGCCCCCAGGCCCACCGAGGCCAGTTGGGCGCGCATGTCGGCTTCCACCTCGCGCATGTCCGATGCAAGACGATTGGCCTGCATCGGCTCCCAGAAAATGCGGCGGATGGTATGCCGCGGGTTGAGGCTGGGCAGCGGCTCCTGGAACAGCAGTTGCACGCCGCGACGGATCTGCCGCCAGTGCTCGCCCGGCGCATGCACATCGATGCCACGAAAGCGGACCGAGCCGGCGCTGGGCTGGTACATGCCGCAGATTGCGCGCACCAGGCTGGACTTGCCGCAACCCGATTCGCCAACGATGGCGAACACGGCCCCTTCGTTGATGGTGAGCGAAACGTCACGCACCGCCTGCAGGCGGCGACCACCCACCGGGAAAGTCACGTGCAGCCCGGCGACTTCCAGCAGCGGCGTGGTTGCCGTCTTCGGCCGCGGATGTGGCGGCAAAGTCGCTTCGCCGGTAGCGCTCATCGGTCGGTGCCGTGGCTGGAGGGGATGGGCATGGCGCGGGTTCTCCTTGCGGGGGCGTCAGCTGTCGGCGCTGCGGCGGTTGGCACGCGTGCCGGCGGCCAACTCGTCGCCGATCAGGTTGGCCAGCACCACGGTCCACGCGATGGCCAGGCCCGGGCCGATCAGCAGCCACGGCGCGCGGGTCATCTCGGCGCGGGCCTCGGCCAGCATCGAGCCCCACTCCGGCACACCCAGCCCCGGCCCCAGGCCGAGGAACGAGAGGCCTGCGGTGGAGATCAGCAAGCTGGCGAACTGGAACGCGGTGACTACCGAGAGCGTCGGCGCGATGCCGGGCAGGATGTGGAACAGGATGATGCGCAAGCGGCTCACGCCGAACAGGCGCGCTGCAGATACGTATTGCAGCACCTCGACCCCACGCCCTTGTGCCAGCGTTACCCGGGTGAACGACGGCCAGTAGAAAACGCCCAGCGCGATCGCCAGCGTCAGATTGCCTCGGCCGAGGATGCCGACCATCACGATGGCCAGCACCAGCGACGGAAAGGCGATGGTGAGGTCGACCAGACGCCCGACCAGCGCACGCACCCAGGCCGGACCGACCACCGCGAGCAGGCCCAGGCCGATGCCGATGCTGCCCGCGATCGCGGTCGCCAGCGCGGCGATGATCAAGGTGTAGCGGGTGCCGACCAGCAGCCGCATCAAGGTGTCGCGGCCGAGTCCATCGGTACCCAGCAGATGGCCTTCCGTGCCCGGCGGCAGCAGGCGGCGGCTGAGGTCGCGCCGACTGGCCAGCTCGTCCAGGCCACCCCAGCCGAACACGCTGAACAGCACCAGGATCGCGGTCAACACGCCGGCCACGACGATGATGATGCGGCGCCACGGCCACTCCGCGATCGGCCGGCGGGCGGCCTGCGCGACCTTGGCTTCGCCGGCGGCGCCGGCCGCGCTGACCGGGCTCATGCGCGCGCCTCCCGCTTGAGCCGCGGGTCGATGACCTCCATGAGCCGGTCGGTGCCCCAGTTGACCATGAACACCATGATCGTGGTCAGCACCACCACCGCCTGCACCACCGGGAAGTCGAGCAGCAGCACCGAGTCGAGCAGCAGCCGCCCGACACCCGGCCAGCTGAAGATGGTTTCGGTGATGATGATGCCGTTGACCAGCCCGGCCACCTGGGTGCCGATCAGGGCGGTGGCACCGAGGATCGCGTTGGGGAACGCATGCCGGATTACCTGCGTCGAGTAGCGCGCGCCCTGCGCGCGCGCCATCACCACGTAGTCTTCCTGCATGGCTTCGGCCACGTTCACCGCGATCACGCGGGCCAGCTTGGGCGCCAGGAACGAGGCCACCGTCAACGACGGCAGCACCCAGCTCAGGCCCGACTCGTTGCCCACGCTGGGAAAGAAGTGGTACTTCACCACCAGCAGCTGGATCAGGAACAGCGCCACCACATAGCCCGGCACGCCCTGCATCACGAAGATGAAGATGTCCAGCGCCTTGCGCATCCTCGGTGCCAGTTGGGTGCCCAGAAACGTGCCCAGCGGAATTGAGATCGCCAGGTTCATCGCCATCCCGGTCGCGGCCAGGAACAGGGTCGAGGGAATGCGCTGCCAGACGATCGCGAGGGCGTCGCGGCCTTCCACCCACGACACCCCGAAGTCGAGCTGCGCCGCGTTGGCCAGAAAGGTGAAGTACTGCACATACAACGGCTGATCCAGGCCGTACTTGGTGCGCAGCAGCGCCAGCGCATCCAGGTCGCCCGACTCGCCGGAAAGCACCACCGCCGGGTCGCCGGTCAGGCGCACCAGGAAGAACAGCAGAGTCACCGTCACCAGCAGCAGCGACAGCAGTTGCAACGACAGCAGGCCGGTGGATTTCAGGACGCTCAAGCCCCTGTCGACGAACGCCGCCAACAACCTCCGCGCCGGGACGTCGTGGTGCCTGTCGATCCGCCCGTCGGCGGTTTTCTGTGGGGCTGGGTGCTTATTCAAGGTCGAGTCGATCCCATCGCACGATGAGGTTCTGCACGTCGTAGTCCTTCACGCCGATCAGACCGGTGACCGCCATCAACTCGTGCAGCAGGATGGCGGGAGGGTCGTCCAGCAGCATCTGGTTGGCGGCCGCCATCATCTGCGCCCGCCGCTGCGGGTCCATTTCCACCGATCGCGCATTGATCAGGTCGGACACTTCGCGCTGGCAGAACGGCGGCTTGGCACGATCGCAGGACAGGTACTGCCAGATGCGGCTGATATCGAACAACGGCCCGATCCCGGTGGCCCAGGTGTACATGTCGCCCTTCCAGTTGCCGGTGAGCAGGTTGGCGCGCCAGCGCTCGAACTCGACCGTGTTCAGGGTCACTTCGACCCCGATGTCCTGCAGGTCAGCGGCGACCGCCTCGAACACCAGCCGATCGGTATTGGTCGAGGCCAGGGTGTCCACGTCCAACTTGAAGCCCTTCGGGTAACCCGCCTGCGCCAGCAGGCGCCGGGCCAGCGCGGGGTCATAGGTGACCGGCTCGATGCTCGGATCGAATCCCTCCATCGCACGGATGCCCAACTGCGTGGAAATCGGTGCGTCGGCAAGCAGGTATTTGACGATGTCCTTGCGATTGACGGCGTGGTTGAGCGCCCGCCGCACCAGCACCGACTTCAGCGGCGAGCCTTCCTTGACGATGAACACCATCAGCCGCGAGCGCGGCTCGGCCACCTGGATCATGCGGATGCCGGCGGCGCCCAGGTCGGCGATGTCGTCGGGAGACAGGTACTGGGCAATATGCACCTGGCGCGATTCGATGGCCTGCCGCCGCGCCGTCATGTCGGGAATCTCGACGAAGTCGACGCCGGCCAGCCGCGGCGGATTCCATGCGTGCGGGTTGACCCGGGTACGCACGATGCCGACGCCCCAGTCGGTGACCATGAACGGGCCGGTTCCGACCGGCTTGCGGGCGAACTCGCGCGGCCCGACCTTGGCGAAATATTCCGGCGGCAACGGATAGAACTGCGCCAGCCGCCGGGGCAGCAACGGATCGGGCGCGTAGGTGGTGATCTCGATCGTGTGTGAATCGACGATGCGCGCACCGGCCACCGTCGGCAGCAGGCTGTTGCGCACCAGGTTGGTCGCGCCGTAACCAAACAGCACGTTGTCCACCGAGCTTTGCACCGCGCGCGCGTCGAAAGGCTCGCCGTTGGAGAACTTCACCCCTTCGCGCAGCTTGAAATGCCAGGTGCGGTCGTCGACCAGGGTCCAGCCGGTCGTCAGCCACGGCTGGGTCTGACCGTCGTTGTCGATGAAGGTGAGCGCGTCGAAGAAGGCCGGCCAGATGTCGACGGATGGCTGGCCACTGTGCGCCGCGATGTCGGCGAAAGCGGGCGGAAGGCGCCGCATGGCCACCCGCACGATCCGCGGTTCGCTGCTGCCGACCGGCGGCAGAGGTGTGCCGTCGACCTGGCCCCGGTCGCACGCCCCCAGCAACAGCACCGACAGCAGCATCAGGGCCCGCAGGCAAGGCGCCAGCCAACGGGCTGGAGATCTGGAAACACGGATCGACTTGTTCAGACAGCTACCCCTCCACCACGCACGCTGACAGGCGGTTGATCTGGACTGATTTTCGGCAAACGGTTCACGCAACTACCTGAACACGCGGCCTGTTAAAAGTTCTATAGTTATGACCATGTAATAATATAAGTTCATGTTTATTTGAAACGAGGGCTCAGGTCAACAGCTTTTCATTCCTCGACGTCTTCAGGCGGCCTGCCTGCCGCCATCTGCCGCGGATGGATCCACAAATCACCAACGGGTTAGCCGAAACCATGTCTACTTCCAGCAACGCTCCGCAGTACGGCCGCACCACCGCAACCCGTGAGCACCACCCCAAGCTCATCAGGATCAGGATTGCCACCACCGCGGCGCCGGACGTCGACGAGTTCATCGACTGGTACGCGAAGGGGTTCGGCCACCAGGTACGCGAGCGGGGCACCGTGGCGCCGACCTTGGCCAGCGCCTGGGGTGCCCCGGCCTGCGCCGGACGGCGTTACGCCCTGCTGAGCCTTCCCTCGGCACCGGACGTCTACCTGCGGGTGGTGGAGTCCACCCCGGTGCCCGGCTTCAAGCCACTGCTGACCTTCGGCTGGAACGCGTTCGAGATCATCCTGGACGACATCCAGGCCGTGCGCGCACGCCTTGCCGACAGCCCGTTCAAGATCATCGGCGAGCCGCGACCGCTCGGTTTCCGCCCCACCATCCACGCCATGCAGGTAGTGGGCCCTGCGCAGGAAGTGCTGTATCTGGCCACCGAAACCGGCGACCGCTCCACCTCACCGCTGCCCCTGCCGAACGGCCTGGTTGGACGCCCCTTCATCATGGTGCTGGGTGGGCCGGACATCGCCGCGATGCGCGAGTTTTACAGCCGCACTTTCGACCTGGAGCCGCACCCCATTCGCGCTTCCCGTGGCCAGACCCTGCAGGGCGCCTGGGGCGGCACCGAAGACGGCACCCACCCGATCACCCTGTTGCGCCTGCGCGAGCATGGCAACTCGATGGAGCTCGACGGCTACGTCAAACCGGGCCTGTGCCCACGGCCGCGCCCCCCGGGCGAGCTGCCGCCGGGCAACGCCATGGCCAGCTTCTCGGTACCCTCGCTGGGCGATCTGGACTTGCCATATCTCGGCCAGCCCACGGCGCATGAAGGGCTGGCTTACGCCGGTGCCAGGGCGGCGACACTCAGAGGCCCGGCGGGAGAATTGATCGAATTGATCGAAGAGCCCGACCGGGGCGGCTAAGCCGCAGGGCCCGCTGCCGCCGCTCGTCGGCGGCAGCGGCTGACGTCGCCGCAGCCGACGCGGAAGGAACCCCGACAGCGGCGACAGCCTGGACGCCCAGCGATGGGCAAAAGTTTCGTCGCCCGTTCAGTGCTCCAGCCAGAGCGCGCCCGCATCGGCGCGGCGGTCAGGGATGCCCAACTGGCGCAGCGCATCCCAGTAGGTCACCGAATTGCAGGATAGCACCGGGACACCCAGCCAGCGCCCCGCCTCGGCCGCCAGTTGGGCGGTCGCCAGGTTGGTGCCTGGCTGCACGATCACGTCGGGCCTGCCCCGGGCCAGTTCGCGCAGCGCGTCGACCACGTGCGCCATCGGGGTGGACGCGATCGCCAACGGGCCGACGCACTTGAGCCCGATCACCTCGGTCACCTGGTAACCGGCATCGTTGAAGAAGTCGCGCACCTGCTCGTCGCCCGGCGGCCAATAGGGCGTCAACGCGGCCAGCCGGCGGCCGACGCCGAGGGCTTGCAGCGCACGCACGAACGATTCGGCCGGCAGGATCACCGGCGTGCCGCCGGCATGCGCCTGCAGCGTCTCGCGCATCGTCTCGGCGCCGCGCAAGCCGCCGCGGAAGGTGTCGATGGAGTGCCCCAGCAGAATGCCATCGGGCTTGCACGGCGCGACCAGGTCGATCGCCGCCAGCACGTGATCCAGCGAGCGGTCCAGACTTCTGCGGTAATCGTCCATGCGATCGGCGTGCATCGCGGCACGCGCGGACGGCGCCATGCGCGCCACATGGTTGGTGACGCCGTGCGGCCGCAACGCCTCATATTCGGGTTGCGCGATCGTGTTGGTGGCCGGCACCAGCACCCCGATCTTGGCGCGGAAACCCAGCGCGTCGTCGCCGTATTCGTAACTCATGCCTGCACTCCTTCGGCCTGCTCCGAACGCTGCAGCGAAGCGATCATCGAGGACTCCAACAGATAGGCGCGCATGCGCGCGGGGTCGGCGGTGACCTCGCGCAAGTCGCGCCAGATGACTTCGCGTTGCTGCGGGTCCTTCTCGCGATGGCGCCGGTAATTGCGATCGGACTGCACCTGCACGTCGTCCTGCGCGATCCGGCGACGGACCGCCGCGTAGCGATCCAGCGCAGACTCGTCACCGCCGTGCAGCACCTCCGCCAGCGCCCGTGCCAGCGAACGGGCGTCGTGGATGCCGCTGTTCATGCCCATGCCGCCGGCCGGGCTGTTGAGATGTGCGGCATCGCCGGCCAGCAAGACGCGACCGACCCGGAAGCGCTCGACCAGGCGGCGCTGGATCGTGTAGGCGCCCACGTGCACCACCGCCGCATCGGCCGCCGCCGGCAGGATGCGCGCCAGATGCCGGCGCACGTTCGGCAATGCCACGGCATCTTCCAGGCTCTGCCCGTCGGCCGGCGAGAAACCGGTGCGCCAGTGCCGGCTGATGCGCATCAGGCTGTAGTGGTCGCTCGCCGTCCATACGTAATTGACGAACAGCATGTCGCGCAGATGGTCCTCGAACGGAAAATCCACCACCACGGTGATCGAGGTCTTCGGATACGTGGCGCCGGCCAGCTCCATGCCCAGCAATCGGCGGGTGGCGCTGGCGGCGCCGTCGGCACCGACCAGGAACGACGCCTGCAGTTGTCGCTCACCCTCGGCCGTGCGCAGATGCACGCGCACCGCGGCGGCGTCATCCTGGAAGCCCACCAGCTCGACACCGAAGTGGATGCGGAACAAGGGCTCGTCGCGCAAATGCTCGACGATGGCGCGGGTCAACCGGAACTGCTCGCATTGCAGGCGAAACGGGTGCGCGGTGTCGCCAGCCAGCACGCCAAGATCGAAGACCGCGGCCTCGCCGGTATCCAGTCGCAGGAATTGCCAGCGCTGCGCACGATGTCCTTCGTTGACCAGCCGCTCGGAGACGCCCCGTCGCGCCAGCACGTCCAGCGTGGCCGGATGAAACGTCGACGCCCGCATGTCTTCGACCAGCGCCGGCGCCCGCTCCAACACGGTAACCGCGATACCCCGCTCGACCAGAAACAGCGCGGCGGACAACCCTACCGGGCCTGCCCCGACAATGACGACGCGCGGCGCGCTCATCGAACCGCTCCACGCACACCCAGCTCGAAGGGGCTCGCCAATGGTGCACTCAGCACATGCTCGATCAGACGCAAGGCGTCCTCCTTGTTCAGTCGGATGGTCAGGTAAGTCAACGCTTTTTCGCGCACGGCAGCTTCATCGAACGGCTGGCCGGCATCGCCCAGCACGCTGTCGACGGTGAAGGTCGTGACGTCCTTGTCGGTGTCCACCAGCAAGGTGGCGCCGCGCCCGACGCGTTCGTCGATGCGCAATTCCACCAACGCTTCCAGCCGCTGAAGCTCGGGGTCGCCGAGCACCGACGGCGCGTAGGCGGAGGTGCCGAGGCTGCCGTGCAAAAGTGCATGCGCGGTGGCGTAGCTGAGGCTGAATTGCGCCTGGATGGGTGCGGTGGGCGCACGCAAGCCGCAGTAGGTGGCCGCTTCGGCATAGGTGGTCAACACCAGCCGACGAATGCGCCCGGCCTGCCCGGCATGGGTCGCGTGCCATTGGCAGGCTGCACTTGCCGCGTAATGGGTATGGCGCACGGCGGCATACGGTTTCAGGTAGCCCTGCAGGATCAGGAATTCGCCCGCAGGACACCACGGCCAACCCTCGGCAGGCACACTGCCGGCGCCCAGTTGCAGTGCGGCTTCCTCGAACACGTCCAGCGGAGCGCGGATGCCGGCCGCCACCGCTTCGGCCAGAAGGATGCCTTGCGACACGGCGTGCGCGGCATAGGTATTGCGCGCGGACGTGCCCGCGCGCACCGGCGCGTACAGCGACACCGGCAGCTGGCAGGCCGCGGTGGCCAGGGCCTCCAGGCACAAGCCGGCATCCAGATCCAGCATCCGCGCGGCGGCCGCCGCTGCAGCCAGCGTGCCCCAGGTGCCGTCGACATGCAGTCCCTGGCGAATGCGCATCGCCTCGCCGGCGCGACCGCCGATTTCATAGCCCCACACGATGGCCTCGAGCACCTGGCGCAAACTGGCGCCGCGCTGCGCACCCAACGCCGCCGCCACCGGCACCGAGTGCAGACCCGGACGCCCATGCGCACGCGCCAAGCCCTCGCAGGCCTCGTGCCAGCAGGCCGCCATCGTCGCCACCGCCGCCGCAGGAACGGGTGCCAAGGTCACGTCGATCCCCGGCCAAGTCACGCTGCCCGGCATATGACCGGCCAACCGCCGCGCGTAGGCGGCGGGCTCGTCATAGGCGAAGCCGGCGGTGATGCAAGCCAGGGTGTCGAGCAGCAGCCAGCGGGCACGGCGCTCCACCGCCGGCTGTTCGCTCAAACGGACCTGCTGCAACCAGGCCAAGGTTGCCGCCATTTCTATACCTGGCTTGGCGGCAAATGCTTGTGTCGGGTCGGCCGTAGGCATGGAAACGGAACCTCGAGCAGAGGACCGGCTCTGAAGATCGGTCACATAATTGGATGTATTAATATGTCATTATACTTTTATGATGACAACACCTCGCGCCATGTCCGAAACTGCCGCCGGCACCTGCGCCTACCCTCACCTGTTCGCGACGCTGCAACTGCGCAACACGCGCCTGAAGAACCGACTGGTACATGCGTCGATGTCCACCCGCTACGCGGTGGACGGATTGGTCTCGCAGCGGCTGATCGACTACCACGCCAACCGCGCCCAGGGCGGCGCGGCGATGCTGATCACCGAGACCATGAATCTGGCGCCGCAGCAGCTCAGCCCGCACAAGGTCTTCGTGCACCGCGAGCAGAATCGCCCGCTGCTGGAACGCTGGGCCGCCGCCGTGCGTACGCACGACTCGCACCTGCTCGGCCAGGTGCAGGACCCCGGCCGCGGGCGCCATCAGCCCGGTCGCAACCATTCCGCCATCGGCGCCTCGGCGCTGCCGGACGACCTCAGTTGGACCATTCCCCGCGCGCTGACTACGGGCGAGGTCGAGGGCCTGCTCGAAGGCTTCGCGCTGGGCGCCCGCGTATTGCGTGACGCGGGTTTTGCGGGTGTCGAGATCTCCGCCGGTCACGGTCATCTGTTCCACCAATTCCTGGCCACCGCCGCGAACCAGCGCAGCGACCGCTTCGGCGGCGACGTGGCCAACCGCAGCCGCATCCTGACTGAGCTGATCGCCGCGCTGCGCAGCGAGTGCGGGCCGGATTTTCTGATCGGCGTGAAGTTGCCCGGCGAAGACGGCATGCCACGCGGCATTGATCACGAGACGGCCGTGGCAATCACGGGACACGTCCACGCCACCGGCGAAGTGGATTACCTCACCTGGTGCTGGGGCGCCCATTCGGACACGCTGGACTGGCATCTGCCGGACCTGCACGGGCCGCGTACGCCATACATCAACCGCATCGCGAACCTGGCCCGCGCGGCGCCGGGCATCGCCATCGGCGCGCTGGGCCTGATCACCGACCCCAACGAAGGCGAGCGCATCCTGCGCGACGGCCAGGCCGACCTAGTCATGCTGGCCCGACCATTGGTAACCGACGCTGCGTGGGGCGAGAAGGCGCGCAGCGGCCGCGAAGCGACGATCCGCTACTGCGTGTCCTGCAATACCTGCTGGGGCGCCATCAACGCCGGCCTCAAGCTGGCCTGCGACAACAACCCTCGACTCGGCACGCCGGACGAAGCAACCTGGCAGGCCAGGCGGGCGCCGCGCCCGCGCCGCGTGCTGGTCGTCGGCGGCGGCATCGCCGGGATGGAGGCCGCATGGGTGGCCGCGGCGCGCGGTCACGCGGTGACCGTGCTGAGTGCCGGCGCAGAACCCGGCGGCAAGACCCGGTTACACGCGCAACTGCCCGGCGGCGAAAGCCTCAGCAGCATTTACGACTACCAGGTATTGCGCGCGCACCACCACGGCGTGAGGATCGAACACGGCGTGCGCGCCAGCCTGGCCGATTGCCTCGCGTTCAATCCCGACGCGGTGATCCTCGCTACCGGCTCGACCCCGGCGTGGCCGGACTTCATTCCGGAGGAATGGCGCGATCCCGATTTCTTCCCTGACGTGCGCACCGCCGCCGCGAACCTGCTGCACCGGCGCGGCCGCGAAAGCGGTGCAGCCATTCTGTACGACCATGACCACACCGCGTTCACCTACGCCACCGCCGAACTGCTGCACGGCCTGTTCGAACGGGTGGTGCTGGTGACGCCGCGGCCCGGCCTGGCCGCCGACGAGCCGCTGGTCAACCGCCAGGGCATTTACCGGCGGCTCTACCAGAAGCAGATCGACATCCACCTGCTGAGCGACCCGCGCATCGACGAGGCCCTCGAAGACGGCATCGTGCATATCCGCAACCGGATCAACGGCCATGAAGTGCGGATCGAGAACATGGCCTTGTTGTGCCACGCCACGCCGCGCCTGCCCGACGACGCATTGGCCGAACCGTTGCGCGCACACGGCATCGAGGTGCATCGGGTCGGCGACTGCCACATTCCGGGTACGGTGCTGATGGCGACACAGGCCGGTCACCACATCGGCGAAACGGTTTAGCCGTCCATACGAAACGTGGCGCGACGATTCGATCCACGGCCGGGCGGCGAAGAGGGTCGCACCGCCGTCTCGATCAATCGTCAGTCGGCGTCGCCACTACCCCCGTCGCGCGTTGCAACCAGGTGCTGAACGCCTGCAGCGTGGGATCACCGGCGCGGGATTCCGGCACCACCACGTAGTAATGGCGATCGCCCGGCAGGGGGTTGTCACAGGCCACCACCAGCTCCCCGCGCGCCAACTCGGGCACCACCAGCATCCTCGGCACCAGCGCCACGCCGAGCCCGGCCACCGCGGCCATCGCCGTCATGGAGAACAATTCGTAGCGGGGGCCGGCCAGTGCCGCGGGCGACTCGACGCCCATCGCCGCAAACCATTGCCGCCAGGCCTCGGGCCGGGTCGTCTGCTGCAGCAACGGTGCCTTGGCGATTGCTGCGGGGGTCCAGCGCGCGCGTCTGGACAGCAGGGTCGGGCTGGCCACCGGCACCACGTCCTCGCGCATCAGCGGCAAGGCGCGAGTGCCCGGCCAGTTCGCCATTTGCGTGGCGGTGCCGGCATACAGCGCCGCGTCGTGCCCGGTTTCGGCAAACAGGAAGGGCCGCGTGCGCGTTTCGATATGCACCGTGATGTTCGGGTAGTCGCGGGCAAACGCCGGCAGCCGCGGCACCAGCCAACGCGTGGCGAAGGTCGGCACCGAGGCGAGCCGGATCGAACCGCCGGCGCCCTGTCGCGCCATCGCATCGAGAGTGTCGCGCTCCAGGCCGTCCAGACGGCCGCTGATCCTTCGCGCATAGGCCGCGCCTTCTTCGGTGAGCCGCACGCCGTGGCGTGTACGCCGAAACAGGCTGACGCCCAGGAAGCCCTCCAGGCTCGCGATCCGGCGCGACACCGCTCCCTGGGTCAGCGCCAACTCCGCCGCCGCACGGGTGTAGCTCTCATGCCGCGCGGCCGCCTCGAAACATTGCAGGGACTGGAAGGTGGGCAGCTTTCTCACGGTGATATGTCAAAAACGGTGGAATGATATCGATGCTACCGCAGAAATCCTGCATAAATTGGCACCATCCATTTCATGCATGTTGGAAAATCATATCTTGGTGCACAACTTTCGTTTGCCCATCATGCGGTGCCTTCCTAGGATGGCCGGATACTCCCACCAACCGGTTGAGCGCGCACCGTCATGACCAAGATTGCTTTCCAGTGGGACGACCCGCTTCGCCTCGACGCCCAGCTGTCCGACGAGGAGCGAATGATCCGCGATGCCGCTGCCGACTATGCGCGGGTCACGCTGGCGCCACGGGTCACCGAGGCGTTTCGCCACGAGCTGACCGACCCGGCCATTTTTCGCGAGATGGGCGCGCTCGGTCTGCTCGGTGTCACCATCCCCGAAAGCTACGGCGGCGCGGGCCTCAACTACGTTTCCTACGGATTGATCGCGCGCGAAATCGAGCGGGTCGATTCCGGTTACCGCTCGATGATGAGCGTGCAGTCCTCGTTGGTGATGCTGCCCATCCACACCTTTGGCAACGAGCGAACCCGGCGGAAATATCTGCCTGGGCTGGCCACCGGCGAACTGATCGGCTGCTTCGGCCTCACCGAGCCCAACCACGGCTCCGACCCGGGAAGCATGATCACCCGCGCGCGCAAGGTAACCGGCGGCTATGCGTTGAGCGGCAGCAAGACCTGGATCACCAACAGCCCGATCGCCGACGTGTTCGTGGTCTGGGCCAAGGACGACGAGAGCGTGATTCGCGGCTTCGTGCTGGAGAAAGGCTGGAAGGGCCTGTCGGCACCTGCCCTGCACGGCAAGGTCGGCCTGCGCGCCAGCGTCACCGGCGAAGTGGTCATGGACGAGGTGTTCTGTCCCGAAGAGAACGCGTTCCCTGATGTGCGCGGGCTGAGGGGGCCGTTCACCTGCCTCAACAGCGCACGCTACGGCATCGCGTGGGGTGCGCTGGGCGCCGCCGAGGATTGCCTCGCGCGCGCCCGCTCCTACACCACCGAACGCCACCAGTTCGGTCGGCCGCTGGCGGCCAACCAGCTGGTGCAGAAGAAGCTGGCAGACATGCTCACCGAGATCGCGCTGGGCCTGCAGGGTTGCCTGCGACTTGGCCGCATGCGCGACGAGGGCAGCGCCGCGGTCGAGCTGACCTCGATCATGAAGCGCAACAGTTGCGGCAAGTCACTGGAGATCGCCCGTCTCGCCCGCGATATGCTCGGCGGCAACGGCATCAGCGACGAATTCGGCGTGGCCCGCCACCTGGTCAACCTGGAAGTGGTCAATACCTACGAAGGCACGCACGATGTGCACGCCCTGATCCTGGGCCGCGCCATCACCGGCATCGCCGCGTTCGCCAACTGAGATGGGCACGCCTACCGCACGCCGCGCACCGCTGACCGGCATCCGCGTCCTCGATCTGTCACGCGTGCTGGCCGGCCCCTGGGCCAGCCAGATGCTGGCCGACCTGGGCGCCGATGTGGTGAAAGTCGAACGCCCGGGCCAGGGCGACGACACGCGCCACTGGGGCCCGCCCTACCAGCGTGATGCCGCGGGCAACGACACCGACATGGCCGCGTACTTCCTCTGCGCCAACCGCAACAAGCGCTCGCTCACGCTGGACCTGACCCACGCCGGTGGCCAGGCGCTGGCACGCGAACTGGCGTACAAGGCCGACGTGGTGCTGGAAAACTTCAAGCCCGGCGGGTTGGTCAAATACGGTCTCGATGCCGCCAGCCTGCGCCAACTGGCGCCGCGGCTGGTGTACTGCTCGATCAGCGGCTTCGGCCAGACCGGTCCGTACGCGCATCGCGCCGGCTACGACTTCCTGATCCAGGCGATGGGCGGCCTGATGAGCGTCACCGGTCGCGCCGACGACGAAACCGGCGCCGGCCCGCAGAAGGTTGGCGTGGCACTCACCGACATCCTCACCGGGCTGTACGCCACCATCGCGATCCAGGCCGCGCTGGTCGAACGCGAGCACTCCGGGCTGGGCCAGCACATCGACCTGGCCCTGCTCGACGTGCAGGTGGCCTGCCTCGCCAATCAGGCGTCCAACTACCTCGCCGGCGGCATGCTGCCGCAACGGATGGGCAACGCCCACCCGAACATCGTGCCCTACCAGGATTTCCCCACCGCCGATGGCGACATGATCCTGGCGATCGGCAACGACGGCCAGTTCGAACGTTTCTGCACCGCGGCCGGCCACCCGGAGTGGGCGAGCGATCCCCGCTTCGCCACCAACTCCCAGCGGGTAACCCATCGCACGGCCTTGATTCCGCTGCTGCGGCAGGCGACCGTGATGCGCACGACCGATGCGTGGATGGCGTTGTTGGAATCGCAAGCAGTGCCGTGCGGACCGATCAACCGGCTCGATGCGGTGTTCGCCGACCCGCAGGTCGTGGCACGCGGCCTGCGCATCGAGTTGCCGGACGCGTGGGCGGGTTCGGTGCCGCTGGTGGCCAACCCGATCCGCCTGTCCGATACGCCGGTGACGTATCGGCTGCCGCCGCCGCGCCTGGGCGAGCACACGCAAACCGTGCTGGCCGAATGGCTGGGTCTGGACGCCGAACGTATCGGCCGGTTGCGCGACGATGCCGTCATCTGAGGTCCGGCAATGTCGCGGACGGCTGTCGTCACAACGGCTTGCGCGCGCCGTAGCAGTACCACGGTGAATTGCGTTCCGGCGGGCTGTCGTAGCTGACGAACGCGCACGCGTCGGGCACGCCGGCGGCGCGCATCAGGGCGGGGATGTCGGCATCGATCCAACCCGTCCAGAACGGCTCGCCGTTATGCCGCACCTGGAAATCGTTGAGCACCTGGTCGCACAGGTCGATGCGCCCGCGCTGGATCGGCACGTCCATGTGGAACATGACCCCGCCCGGGCGCAGCACGCGCCAGGCCTCGGCGATCATCAGCGGCAGGTGCTTCTTCGAAGTCTCATGGCCGACGATGTGCGAGGCCACCAGATCGAAACTGGCGTCGGGGAAGGCCATGCAGGTGATGTCCATTTGCGAGAAATCGATGGCCACGCCCTGGCTCTCGGCACTGACGAACGCCCAGCGCAACAGGCCGGCCGCGCAATCCACCGCCTGCACGCGGGCTTCCGGGAACGTCCGCTTGTACGCCGGCGTGTTGCGGCCGGTCCCGCAACCGATTTCCAGCACGTCGCGCGGCTCTAGCTCGGGAAAGCGCTGGCGTACCAGCTCGCACAGGAAGTCCCCGGCGGAGCGGCCCCGACTCAGCCGGCCACGACCGGCGGCCACCGCCGGGCCGATCAACGCGCCCATGTTGTAGAGCGCGCCGGCCGAGATATCGCGATCGTGATACTCGAACGTGAAGCCGCGGGGCTGGCGATGGATTTCGTTGTTATGGATGTTGGCCGGCAGCTCGAGATCCGGGTTCAGGGTCAGCGAACCGAGTGGCTGCTCGCGCGTGAGGTAGTCGTCGGCGGCTCGCTGCAGTGTCTCCAGATGCTGGTGCACGATGCGATCGACGAACTCCCACTTCATGCCCTGCGATTCGTACGACAGCTTGCACCACAGCTGGAAAATCAGCTCGCCGCTCAATTCGTGCTTGACCCGTCGGCGGTCCTCGGCGCTGGTGTTGGAGAGCGCGCCGTCGCGCTCCAGGGCAGGCGCGATCCTTTCGTCGTAGTGAGCATGCACGAGCCTGGCGCAATCGCGCACGGCCCAGCTCTTCAGGGCAAGCACGAAATCGCCGCGCGCGCGCACGTCGTGCGGTTGCGCCCGCATCAACGCCGACAGGGCGGGCATGGGCTGCGGCGCACGGGTGGTCTCAGGCATGCTTGGTCGCTCCAAAAATGAACCAGCCGCCACGGCCATGCAGCGGCGCATCGATCTCGCCGGCAAGGAAGGCGGGATAGCGCGACATCTCGAACGTGGTGACGTCGGGCACGGTCGTGGTGAAGAAATCCTCGCGCGCGAAACCGGCCTCGACGGCCAGGCCGGCCAGGTCCTGCGAGCGGAAGTCGATGTAGAAAGGCTCGTTGTTGTGCTTGGCGTCCCAGTCCCAGTAGAAATTGAGCCAGGCGTCACACTGGTCCTGCGGCGGCAACTCCATGTGCGCCATCACCCCGCCGGGACGCAGCAGTCGATGGCACTCGGCCAGGATCCGGCGCGTGGCGGCCACCGGCAGCTCATGGAAGAAGAAGCTGGAAACGATGATGTCGAACGAGCCATCCGGGAAATCCATCGACTCGGCATTCTGCTGGCTGAAGTGCGCGCGCCGCCCCTGACACTCGGCCTTGACGTGGCCGTAGCGCAGCGCCGGTGCGCTGACGTCCACGCCGTGCATCGAAGCGCCGGGAAACACGTCGGCGTACGGCAACAGGTTCTTGCCCGACTGCGTGCCGAGGTCGAGGACGTCCGGTTGCGCCAGCGCGGGGAATTTCTGTGACAGCCAATAGGCGATCGAGCGGCCGACGCCGCCGGAATCCTTGTTGCGGTAGGTGTTCGCGCCACGCGATACCCGGCCACCGAAATCGATGATCACGCCCTGCGCCACGTCGTCCGGCACGTATTCGGTGTGGAAACCGCCGGGAATCAGATGGACGTCCAATCTGCTGACGTAGCGCGGAATTTCCAGCGTCGGCGACAGCCGCAGGCTGCCGCCCGCCGGGCGCTCGCGGGCAATTTCGCGGGCGAACTCGACCATCGCCGGCAGCTCGCGCTCGACCGGCGCCAGCGTGGACTGGTACATCATCCGCTGCGCGTTGTAGCGCACGACGCTGTACATTTTGTAGTAGATGTCGTCCTCCATCAGCCGCTCGATTTCGGCGCCGTCGGCAGGCTCCGAGCCGTGCCGCGCCATGTAGTCCGGGCGCAACTTCTCCTCATAGGACTGCGCCATGGCATCGCGCATCGTGCTCTTGGCGTAGTTGCGCAATACGCTGATGAAGTGCTGGCGCGTGCGTTCGTCGTGCGTCGGCCGGAACAGGTCGTCGATGCTGGATATCTGCCCACGCACGGGCGACGCACGGGTGAATTCGGCTTGTATCATGTCGCTGGTATTCCTTGCTGGTCGACGTTCAACGCATTTCCTCGCCACCGGAGACATTCATTGCCTCGCCGGTGATGAAGCTGGCCGCCTCCGACGCCAGAAAGACGCACGCCTCGGCGGTGTCTTCGGGTCGGCCCAACCGACCCAGCGGTACCTGGGTGGCGCGATAGGCCAGCACTTCGTCCACGGTTTTTCCCATGCGCTGGCCGCGATGCTGGTTCTGCCGCGCGCCCAGGCCGGTGGTGACGTGATTGGGGCATACCGCATTGACGGTGACGCCGTACCTGGCCAGCTCGAGCGCGGCCACCCGGGTCAGGCCGAGCAAGCCGTGCTTGGAAGCGGCGTACGCGCCGAAATCGGCGATCGCGGATTTGGCGCCCTTGCTGGCGATATTGATGATGCGCCCGCCGCTCCAGCCACCTTCGTGCTGCTGCACCATGCGCCGGCCGGCGTACTTGGTGAACAGGAAGGGGCCGCGCAGATTCACTTCCTGCACCAGATTCCACTCCTCCATGCTGAGCTCGATCAGCGGCCGCATGACGAAGCCCACGCCGGCGTTGTTGACCAGGATGTCGATCTGGCCGAACGCGGCGACGGTTTCGGCCACGGTCTTCGCGACCGCGGCTTCGTCACGCACATCGCAAGCCGACACATGGACGCGTCCGGGCGAATCTGCCGCCCGGGCCGCGGCCATCAGGCCCTGAGCCACCGCGTGCATCTCGTCCAACGTGCCGATGTTGTCGCCATCCAGCAACGGACCTGCAGGCCGACCCAGATCGGTCAGCACGATGTCGGCACCTTCCTCGATGAAACGCCGGGCGATCGCGGCACCCAGGCCGCCACGGCGGCCGGCGCCGGTGACCAGCGCGACCTTGCCGGCGAGGCGCCCGGGCAGTGGAGCGCTCACGAGCGGTACCGTGGCATCAGCCATTCATCCGCATGACGCGTTCGAGCAGCGCCTTGCGTTCGGCCGCGCGCCGCTGCTCGCTGGTCTCGTCGTGCACGAAGGTTTCGATGGCGTCGGGGACCATTACGCCGCTCTCCGCCAGCACACGCTCCAGCGTATCGAGGCGGTCGCGCAGGACCGACACTTCGGTCAGCAGTTCAATGAAGAACGTCATGACCTGGTCGATCGCCGGATCCTTGAAGAACACCGACGGCTTGCCTTTCACTTTCTTGGGAATGGACAGTGCTGCGGACATGACGCTGGCCTTGTCTTGATAGTTATGTTGATATGAAAACATACTAACATAACCTCACTCAACTACTCCAGGCCTCGGCGCCAGCGGCGGCGACCGATCATGGCGACCGAGCAAGCATGCGGAGCCTCACCGCGCAAAACTCCGGCCGCCACTTCGCCGGTTCGCGACGCATCCGGCAGGGCTGCGCGATCAGTTCCGATCGGCCGCGGCCCTCCGGACGGAGTCGGCTCAGCGCTCCAGATCGCGCGCCAGGCTGTGGCGGCCGCGCCAAGCGAGTCCGCACGCCAGCAGGCAGCCGCCCGCACCAGCCAGGAAGGCGCCTGCCATCCCCACCAACTCGGCGACCGTGCCCATCATCAAGGCGCCCACCCCGGGTACGCCGCGCAGGATGATGAACCACAGGCTCATCACCCGGCCACGCATCGCGTCCGAGACCGAGGACTGCACCAGCGTCTGGGCGGCGGTGCCGAACTGCACAGTGAAGAAGCCCACCAGAAAAATCAGCACGCAAGCCGCCGGGAAATTGCGGGCCATCGCCAACCCGGCAAGGCTGACCGCCTGCAGCGCACCGGCGACGAGCATGGCCCGGGTGAGCCCGATCATGGCCCTGCCCGAGGCCCACACGCCGCCCATGATGCTGCCCACGCCAAGCACGGAAATGAGCATGGCCACGCTCTGCACGCCACCGGCAAACAGCGTCTCCACGAACGCCGGCAGCAAGTCCTCGATCGCCCGCGCGGTCAACACGTAGGCGATATAGAGCACGAACATCGCGCTGAACGCGTGGTGCGCCGTGATGTAACGGCAGGCCAGTACGATCTCGCCCAGCACATGCGACTCGTCCTGCGCCGAACGACGCGTCGCGGGCGTGGCCCTGCCGATGAAGGCGATCGCCACCGCCATCGCCAGGAAAGACAGCGCATTGGCCACCAGCGCCAGCGCGAAACCGCCGTAGGCGATCAGCACGCCGGCCAGTGCCGGCCCCACCGTGCGGGCGATGTTGAACACCACCGAGCCGAACGACACCGCGGCATTGAGGTTCTTGTGGCCGACCAGTTCCACCAGCAGCACCATACGGGTCGGATGGGCCAGCGCGATGCTGCCGGAAAGGCAGACCCGCAGGCCGACCAGCAAGCCGAGGGTCAGCGCGTCCAGGTGATAGGCCAGCGCCAGGCCGCACAAAATGACGGCGCACACGACCTGGCAAATCTGCAGGAAACGCAGCCGGTCCAGGCGATCGGCCAGTACCCCGCCGTACAACGCCCCGACCAGCGTCGGCAGCAAATCGGAGGCGGCCGTCAGCCCGACCCAGAACGGCGAACCCGTCATCTCCCAGACCAGCCACGCAATGGTGATGCGCTGGATCCAGGTACCGGTCAGCGAAATCGCGGTGCCGGTGATGTAGACGACGTAGTCGCGCTCCGAAAGCAGCGAGCGCAACGGGCCGAAGTTCATCTTCGGCAGCGCCCACAGGCACGCGTGACCCGCGTCATTCGGCGGCGTCGGACGACGGCGTCGTCAGTTCGTCGTCGCCCTCGTGGCGGGCCAGATAAACGTGATGTTCGTAGCGGTCGGCCAGGTAGTAGGCGGTGCTGCGCTCGATCGGCACGTCGTGCTGGTCCAGCACGATCAGCCGGATGCGCACCAGCGGCGCGCCGACCACGATGTTCAACAACGCAGCCTTGTGCGCATCGGCCAGGCAGGCTCCCACGATATGGTGCGCGCCGGACACCGGGATGCCGCGTTTTTCCAGCATCAGGTACAGCGGCAATCCGGAGACGTCCGCCTCGCTGATCTTGAGCTCCGGCTTCAACGGCACATAGGAGATGCGATAGCCCACCGGCACGCCTTCGATGAAGCGGACGTAGGAGACTTCCTGCACTTCCGAGCCAGGGTCGATCTGCAGGTCCGTACAGACCTGCTCGTCGGCGACGACCGTCCGGATCTCCACGTGACCCACCTTGGAATGGTGGTACAGCCGCTCGGTGCGGCGCATGAGCTGGTTCATGTCGCCAACGCCGATGGCCAGCGCCACGTCGTCGACCACGAAGGTGCCCTTGCCCTGGATGCGGATCAGCAGTTTTTCCTGCACCAGCAGGTTGAGCGCCTTGGTCGTGGTGACCTTGGACACCCCGAGGGTCTCGCACAGGGTCGATTCCGATGGCAGGCGCGAGCCCGGCGGGTAGGTCCCGTCCATGATCCAGCCGCGCAGCGCGGAATAGACCGCTTGGTAACGGGGCGGCTTGATGCTTTCCACGGACATGGGGGATCCCTTCCATTCGATATTGGGTTGGCGCGCGGGTTGGACAGCGCCAGGAGCGGCATCGTCTCACAGCCGCTGGACAGGTGAAATTGTAACAGAGCATCCAGTCATGTGAATATGTCATTATGCAAACATACCGTTTGCACTGTTCGGAGCCCAGCATGCCCCAGCCATCCCCCGCCAGCGCCGCCACCTCTTTTCACGTACCGTCCCTGATCACCCGTATCGTCGACGGCCGGGTCGCGGCGGCGGGGGCGGGCCACCAGATGCGCATCGTCAATCCGGCCGACGAATCTGCCCTGACCGTGCTGGTCGAGGATGATGCCGCCGCCGTCGACGAAGCTGTCCGGTCGGCCCGGGCCGCGTTCGACACCGGCCCCTGGCCGCGCCTGCCGCTGGCGACCAAGCGCCGCATCATGGGCCAGGTGCGGGACACCATCCTGGCGCACGCCGAGGAGCTCGCCTACCTCGATTGCCTGGATACCGGCATACCGCTATGGGATATCCGGGGCCGCAAGATGTCCCGTATCGCGGACAATTTCCAGTTCGCGATGGACATCGCCAACACCCTCAGCGGCGAAACCTACCAGCAGAACGAGCAGTACCTGAGCTTGGTCACGCACAGTCCGGTCGGCGTGGCCGCGATCCTGGCGCCGTGGAATTCACCGATGTCGCTGGCCTCGATGCAGATCGCGCCGTGCATCGCGTTCGGCAACACCTGCGTCATCAAGCCTTCGGAGTTCACCCCGCTGTCGGTCTTCCGCCTGGTGCAGCTCATGCACGAGGCGGGCCTGCCGCCCGGGGTGGTGAACCTGGTGAACGGTCGCGGCACGGTCACCGGCGCGGCACTGGCCAGCCACCCGGGCATCGACCTGGTGAAGTTCACCGGCGGCACCGCCACCGGCAAGCGCATCATGGCCGCGGCTTCGGGCGGGCTGAAGAAGGTCGGCCTGGAATTGGGCGGCAAATCGGCCAACATCATCCTGGAAGACGCGAACTTCGACGCCGCCTTGACCGGCGCACTGCTGAGCATCTTCTCCAACAATGGCCAGCAGTGCCTGGCCGGTTCGCGCATCCTGGTGCAGCGCCCGATCGCCGACCGCTTCATCGCCGCCTTCGTGGAGCGGGTCAAGCAGATCAAGGTAGGCGACCCGTTGGCACCGGATACCGAGATCGGGCCGATGGCCTTCCGCGAACATTACGAGCGCGTGCTGTCATATGTGGATATCGCGCGTGAAGACGGTGCGCAGATCCTGGTCGGCGGCACGCGTGCGCCCGGTTTCGACAAGGGCTACTACTTCCTGCCCACCGCCGTGCTGGCGCCCGACAACCAGGCCCGCGTGTGCCGCGACGAAATCTTCGCGCCGTTCGCCACCTTCCTCATTTTCGACACCGAGGAAGAAGCCATCGCGATCGCCAACGACTCGGACTTCGGCCTGGTCGGCTATGTGTGGACCCAGGACGTCACCAAGGCGATGGGCATCAGCCAGCGGATCAACGCCGGCACGATCCTGATCAACACCTCGATGGTGCGCGAGGTGCGCGCCCCGTTCGGCGGCTTCAAGCAGTCGGGCATCGGTCGCGACGGCCTGCGCGGCACGGTGGAATTCTTCACCGAACCCCGGACCACCACCATCCCGCTGGGCCCGGTCACGATGCGCCCGATCGGTACCGGCCAGGCGCCGTCCTGAAAACGTGAAGCTTGTCGTGCTTTAATATCATATTAGTATGACAATATAGTAATATGGCACCCGGAATCGGACGCCGGTCCCGGAGCACCCGACCAAGTTCCACGCGCACGAGGGACTGCAAGATGGAAACATCCGACAAGACCAGCCGCCAGCTCTTCGCGGAGATCAAGGCCAACCCGACCCGCAAGCGCTTCGGCTTCGGCGACAAGCCGGCCTTGGTCAATATCGACCTGCAGAAGGCCTACACCGCCGTCGGCGAGTTCGCCACCGCCTATGCCACTGATCCCCGCCAGATGGAATACATCAACGCGCTGGCGGCGGCGTTCCGCTCGCGCGGTTTCCCGGTGGTGTGGACCTACGTGGCCTACATGGAATCGGGCGAGGATTGCGGCATCTGGGGCACACGCAGCGATACCCCGGATTCGCTGCAGAACATCAAGGTCGGCAGCCGGCGTGCCGAGTTCGACGACCGCCTGGAGATCGACCACGTCCGCGACATCATCATCAACAAGCGCATGGCCTCGGCCTTCTTCGAGACCAACCTCGGTTCGATCTTCTCCTTTCACGGCATCGACACGGTGGTGGTGACCGGCGGCTCCACCTCCGGCTGCGTGCGCGCCACCGTCGTCGACAGCCTCTCGCGCAGCTTCCGCACCATCGTTCCTGAGGAATGCGTGGCCGACAAGCACGAAGCGCCGCACTTCTCCAACCTCTACGACATGGCGATCAAGTACGCCGACGTGGTGGGCGTGCAGGAAGTCCTGACGCAGATGCAGCGCTACCCGGCTGCCGTGAGGGCCGGCGCATGAAACGCGACCCGGGACTGTACGGATACCTGCCCTATCCGGGCCGGCCGCGGATCGAATGGCCCGGCGGCGCGAAGGTGGCGTTCTGGGTCGCCCCGAACATCGAATTCTACGAACTCGACCCGCCCCGCAATCCTGCCCGCGCGGCCTGGTCGCGACCGGTGCCGGACGTGCAGAACTATGCTTACCGCGACTATGGCAACCGCAGCGGGTTCTGGCGGATGTACGAAGCGATGGCCAGGCACAAGGTGCGCGGCAGCGTCTCTCTGAATGTGGCGGTGTGCCAGCACCATCCCGAGATCATCCAGGCCTGCCGCGATGCGGACTGGGAGTTCTATTCGCACGGCACCTACAACACCCGCTACCTGATGGGCATGGACGAGGCGCAGGAACGCGCGGTGATTCAGGATTCCATCGACACCATCCGCGAACACACTGGACAGCAACTGGACGGCTGGCTGGCGCCGGCCCTTACCTACACGCAGAACACGCTGGACCTGGTTGCCGAAATGGGCCTGAGCTACGTCTGCGACCTGTTCCACGACGACCAGCCCGGTCCGGTCAAGGTCAGGCAGGGCCGGCTCACCAGCGTGCCGTACTCGCTGGAGATGAACGACGTCATCGTCTACAACGTCAACCTGGTGCAGCCGCGCCGCTACGCGGACATCCTCAAGCGGCAGTTCGACCGTCTGTACCGGGAAGGTGAGCAGTCGGGCACGGTGATGTGCATTCCGCTGCACCCGTACCTGGTGGGACACCCGTACCGGATCGCCGCGTTCGAGGAAGCGCTGGCCTACATCACCGGCCACGACGATGTGTGGCTGGCGACCGGACGCGAGATCGCCGCGCACTTCCGCGCGCACTACCACGACGCCTTCGCCGCCGCCGAACACCCCGCCGGAGAGCCCGCATGAGTCTGCCGGAAAACCACCTGCGCTATCCGCTGCGCCGCTACGGCATGGACCACGGTCGCTACGACTGGTCGATGCTGCACCGGCGCCCGCCCGTCACCTGGCCACACGAAGCCCGCGTGGCGCTGTGGGTGGTGCCGGCGCTGGAGTGGTTCCCGCTGGACATGAAGGGCTCGCCGTTCAAGCCGCCCGGGGCGATGGTCACCGCCTACCCCGACCTGCGCCATTACACGCTGCGCGACTACGGCAACCGGGTGGGCATCTTCCGCATCATGCAGGCGCTCGAACGCCACGCCATCCCCGCCTCGGTCGCGGTGAACGCCGCCATCGCCACGCGCTACCCGGCCCTGCTGGCGGCCTGCGTCGAGCGTGGCTGGGAGATCATCGCCAACGGCGAGGACATGGACCACCTGCACCACTCGGGCCTGTCCGAGGAAGAGGAACGCGGCCAGATCGAACGCACCCTGGCCACGTTGCGCAGGGCATCCGGCCAACCAGTGCGGGGCTGGCTGTCGCCGGCCAAGTCCGAATCGTTCGCCACGCTGGACCTGCTGGCCGAGGCCGGCGTGGATTACGTCTGCGACTGGGTCAACGACGACATGCCCTACGCGATGCGCGCCGGCACGCGGCCGTTGTACGCGATGCCGCACCCGATCGACATCGACGACCACACCATACTGGTACAGAACCATCACTCGGAGGACGATTTCCGCGACGCGCTGTGCGACCAGTTCGACACGCTGTACCGCGAGTCGGCGACTCACGGCGGCCGGGTCATGGCGATTTCCCTGCACCCGTGGGTGATCGGCCAGCCCTACCGCATCGGCGCGCTGGAGGAAGCCTTGCAACACATCATGGCCCACCGGGGTGTGTGGGCCACCACCGGAGCGCAGATACTCGACGCATGGACAAGCCAACAACCGTGAACACCGGACCCATCCACTCCCGCGCCGCCACCGGCGAACCCCCCGAGCCGCTCGACCAGCGCGCCGCGGCGCCCATGGCCGACTCGCTGCCGCTGCCCAAGTACCACCGGGTCTACCTGGTGCTGCTCGAACAACTGCGCGAAGGCCGCTTCGCCGACGGGTTGCCTTCGGAGCTGATGCTGGGCAAGCAGTTCGGCACCAGCCGGATCACCGTCCGGCACGCACTGAAGCGGCTGGCATCCGAGGGGTTGATCATCCGCGAAGCCGGCCGCGGCACCCGGCCTGCGCCCCAGCCGGCCGCGGCCGGCGGTGAGGACCACGTCAAGCAGGCGCAGTCCAGCCGGCTCACCGGCCTGCTCGGCAACATCGTCGACGTGAGCCTGCGTACCGAAGTGGACGTGCTGGAATGGCGCACGATCCACGCTTCCGAGGCGATGGCCGAAGTCCTGCAGGCGACACCGGGGGCCAAGCTGAAGAAGGCGGTGCGCCGGCGCAGCCTGCAGGGCACGCCGATGTCCTACATCACCACTTACGTGCCGGACGCGCTGGTCAGCAACTTCGGCCGTCGCGACCTGACCCACAAACCGATGCTGCGTTTGCTGCAGGAATCGGGCGTCGAGCTGGGCCGCGCCCGGCAGACCATCTCCGCGCGGCAGGCCGACGCGGTGGTCGCCAGCGCGCTGGGGGTGGAAATCGGCACCGCGCTGCTGGCCGTGCAACGGCTGGTTTTCGACGCCAGCGAACGGCCCGTCCAGTTGCTGCACGGTTTGTACCGTCCCGACCTCTATGAGTACCGGATGGAAATTTCCCAAGTGGGCGACGTCGACGCCCAGATCCTGGTAAAGGCCAACCTGTCGGATTGACCGGCGCGGCCAGAAAAATTCAAGGACCGCATGACAACTTCATTGTCCAAGGCCCAGTCGCTTGCGCAGAAACTGATCGCCAGTGCCGCCGGCCGCAGCAGTGTGATGCCCGGCGAGATCGTGAGCTGCAAGGTCGACCTTGCGATGTTCCATGACTCGTCCGGCCCGCGCCGCCTCAAACCCATGCTCGAAGAGCTTGGCGCCACCATCTGGGACCGCTCCAAGGTCGTACTGGTCATCGACCATTACGTGCCGGCCCAGGACGACGACTCGCGCCGGATCGTGCAGGTCGCGCGCGAATGGGCGCGCGAACAGCGGCTGCCGCACGTGTACGACAGCGTCGGCATCTGCCATGTGGTCGTGCCGCAGCACGGCCATCTCCGGCCCGGCATGTTCTGCGTCGGCGGCGACTCGCACTCGCCAACGGGCGGCGCCTTCGGCGCCTACATGTTCGGCATCGGCAGCACCGACATGCTGGGCGTGATGGTCAACGGCGAACTGTGGGTGCGCGTGCCCGAGACCATTCGCATGGAATGGCATGGCCGGCTGGCGCCGGGAGTGATGGCCAAGGACATGATGCTGCACATGATCGGCCGCTTCGGCATGAACGGCAGCCAGTACCAGGCGGTCGAATTCACCGGCTCGGCGGTGCGCGCCCTGCCGATGCAAGAACGCATGACGCTGTCCAACATGAGCGCCGAGCTCGGCGCGCAAGTGGGCCTGATCAGCCCCGACGAAACCACCTACGCGTGGCTGGCGGAGCACGGCGCCGAATGCGCGCCGGGCGACTGGCACAGCGATGCAGGCACGGCGATCGCCACCCATGTATTCGACGCCGACACGCTTGAGCCGCAGGTGGCCGCACCGCACAGCCCGACCCATACCGACGGCGTCAGCCGCCACGTCGGCGCGCCGATCGACGTTGCCTACATCGGCGCCTGCACCGGCGCCAAGCTGGAGGATCTGCGCGCCGCAGCAGCGGTGCTCCGGGGCCGGCGGATCGCACCGGGCGTGCGCCTGTCGGTAGCGCCGGCCAGCGCGCACGACCAGGCCATCGCCGAGCGCGAAGGCGTCATGAGCGTGCTGCGCGACGCCGGTGCCGAAGTACTGCCGACCGCCTGCGGCGCCTGCGCCGGCTACGGCGGCAGCATTCCCGACGGCGCCACCGTCATCTCCACCACCGCGCGCAACTTCCGGGGGCGCATGGGCTCGGCCACGGCCTCGGTCTATCTTGGTTCGCCCTATACGGTCGCTGCCTCGGCGCTGGCCGGCCAGATCAGCGACCCGCGTGAGGTGATGGCATGAGCGCCCACCGTGTCTGGAAACTGGGCGCGGACATCGATACCGACGCGCTGGCGCCCGGCGCCTACATGAAGCTGGGCATCGAAGGCATCGCCCCGCATTGCCTGGAACGCGTGCGCCCGGAGTTCGCCGCCAACGTGCGGCCGGGCGATGTCATCGTCGCCGGACCCAACTTCGGCATCGGCTCCTCGCGCGAGCAGGCGGTCGCCGCCCTGCTGTTGCTGGGCATCAAGGCGGTGATCGCGCCGTCCTTCGGCGGGTTGTTCTTCCGCAACGCCTTCAACCTCGGTCTGCTGCTGCTGACGACGGCGGCGACGGACCAGATCGAGCATGGCGAGAACATCGACATCGACTTGTCGCCGCCGCTCCTCGTCACCGCCACAGGTCAGACCCTGGCCTGCGAACCGATCCCTTCGTTTCTGCTGGAAATGGTCGCCGCCGGCGGCCTGTTCAACCAGCTCCGCCAGCAGTTGGCCACTGCCCGGGGCAGCCGGCACGTTGAACCGCTGGCATGACGCACGTGCCCGCCGCCGCCCATCGGAGACAACCCCTGTCATGAGTTCCCCCCACTTCAGGCAGCGGCTCGGCGAGAACCGCCCCCTGCTGGTGCCCGGCATCTACGACGCGCTGACCGCGCTGATCGCCGAGCAAAGCGGCTTCGAAGCGCTCTACCTGTCCGGCGCGTCGATCGCCTACACCCGGCTTGGCCGCTCGGACGTCGGCCTGGTCACCGCCAGCGAAGTCGCCGACACGGTGGCCAGCATCGCCGACCGCGTGGTGCTGCCACTGATCGTGGACGCCGACACCGGCTTCGGCAATGCGCTGAACACCCAGCGCACCGTGCGCGCGTTCGAGCGTGCCGGCGCGGCGATGCTGCAACTGGAAGACCAGACCTTTCCCAAACGCTGCGGCCACCTCGACGGCAAGGCTGTGATCCCACTGCAGGAAATGTGCGGCAAGCTGCGTGCCGCCCTGGACGCGCGCCATTCGGACAATACCCTGATCATGGCCCGCACCGATGCGCTCGCCATCGAAGGCTGGGACGCCACCATGGAGCGGGCCGAAGCGTACCTGGCGTGCGGCGTCGACGCGCTGTTCATCGAGGCCCTGCGCAGCAACAACCAACTCGCCGACGCCGGCAAGCGCTTCGGCGCCCGCGTGCCATTGCTGGCCAACATGATCGAGGGCGGCAAGACGCCCCCGCACAGCGTCGACACGCTGGGCGAGATGGGTTTCCGCATCGTCATCTTCCCGGGCGGCACCGCTCGCGCCGCGGCCTTCGCGCTGCAGGCGTATTTCCGCAGCCTGCGCGCCAACGGCAGCAGCGCGGCCATGCAGGACAGCATGCTGGACTTCGACGGACTGAACGAAACCATCGGCACCCCGACCCTGCTTGAGCTGGGTCGCCGCTACTGATCACACGATGCACGTCGGCACCTGACCGGCGCAGTCGCAGCAGGCATGCCCGGCGCGCAGCCGGGAGAACATCGCACGAAACTCGCGCACGGCATCAAACCGGAAACACTCCGGCAGGGCGATCGTCCGACCCAGCCGCTCCACTCACTCGTGCAGCGTCACCTGCGGCACGTCCTGCGAGCCTTCCTCGCGGAGGCGGCCGCCCAGGACGGCAGGGCGTCGCGGTGGTTCATTCGATCACCTGCCCGCGCATCAGGAATTTCGACAGCGCCACCGTGCTGGCGAAGCCGAGCAGGGCGATGACCAGGCCGGCACCCAATTGCTGGAGCATGCCTACGCGCACCACATCCAGCGGTTGATGGTGATCGGCAACTTCACGCTGCTGGCCGGCCTGGACCCCGGACAGGTGCATCGCTGGCATCTCAAGGCGGACCCGACCGGCCGGCACTGCCTGTGCAGTCCGTCGTGTTGCCTGCAGCCCCGGGCGACCGTGCTGGAACATCGCCGCCGGCGGCGAGGAGCTCACCCTGATCCCGTGCCTCAATGACCAGCCGCAGTGGGCCGATGCCGTCGCGGCGCTGTGTCGACAGCCTTCGGACCAAACCCTGGCAGCCTGAATCCGTCCACGGACGGCAACCGTGCATCCGGATGGCCCGGTGCTGCGTAAGAGCTGATGGTGCATGCCGGGCATTCGGGTTCGACAGCGCACGCCGCCATCCGCCGCTGCAAGAGGCCTGATCATGCAAACCGCACTTCCCGACGTGGCATCCCTTCGCCATGCCGACGCCATCGCCATCTCGGACCGCATCCGCCACCGCCTGCGCGATGCCGGCGTCCGGTTCCACGCCAACGACAACGTGGCCGAGTTCATCCGGCCCGGCGAGCTGGACGAACTGCAACGGGAGGTGGCCGACAAGGCGGACGCTCTGCTGCGCGCCCTGGTGATCGACGTCGAGCACGACCACAACACCCGCGAGACCGCAAAGCGGCTGGCCAAGATGTTCGTGCGCGAAGTGTTTGCGGGCCGCTATCAGGCCGCGCCCGAGGTCACCGAGTTTCCCAACGTGCAGCATCTGAACGAGCTGATGATCGTCGGGCCGGTGCGCGTGCGCAGCGCCTGTTCGCACCACCTGTGCCCGATCATGGGACGCGTCTGGGTGGGCGTCATGCCCCATGCCGCATCCAACCTGATCGGCTTGTCGAAATACGCGCGACTGATCGACTGGGTGATGAGCCGGCCGCAGATCCAGGAGGAAGCGGTGGTGCAGATCGCCGACCTGCTCGAATCGCGCCTGCGGCCCGACGGCCTCGCCGTGGTGCTGGAAGCCGATCATTACTGCATGCACTGGCGCGGCGTGAAAGACGATGGCGCCAGGATGGTGAACAGCGTGATGCGCGGATCCTTCCTCGAGGACACCTCGTTGCGAAAGGAATTCCTGAGCCTGTTGGCCGAACGCCGGGCTTGAATGTCGCCGTCGTGCACGGCCATCCGGCTGCAGGCGAGCGTTGCCTTCCCCCATCCGATCGGAGCGCCGACCCATGCTTCCCCCCTTCCCCTGGATCGTTGTTGCCTGGCTGCTGTGCATGAGTTGTTCGCAGGCCTTCGCCGCCGAGGAAACGACCTCGCGCCGGGTACCACGAGGCTGGCAGGCCGGCGGCATCGCGCTGGTCAGCAACGGCGGCTATGCCGGTTCCTCCAGTCGCCAGCTGGTGGTTCCCGCGGCGGCTTACGAAGGCGAGCACGTCTTCCTGCGCGGCCTGCAACTCGGCTGGCATGCCTGGCAACGCGACGACTGGCGGCTGGACCTGGTGGCGCAGGCGCGGCTCGACGGCTTCGATGCCGACGACATTCCCCTGGACGGCCTTCGGGACCGCCGCGGGAGCATGGATGTCGGCGCGGTGTTGACCCGTTCCGGCCGGCTGGGAAACCTGCAGCTGACCGTGCTGAGCGACGCCTTGTCCCGAAGCCGCGGGCAGGAGCTGGCCTTGCAGTACGGCTACCCGCTGCGGTTCGGGAAGTGGCGGCTCACGCCCAGCCTTGGTGTGCGCTGGTGGTCGCATCGGCTCGCCGACTATTACTACGGCATCCGCCCCGCCGAAGTAGCCGACGGTGCACCGGGGCCCTACGCCGTTCCCGCCGTGCTGGTGCCGGAGACCGGCTTCAACGCCGCCGTTCCGATAGGCCGCCGCTGGATGTTCTGGAGTGCCCTGAAATACCAGCAGCTGCCTGGTGCGATCACCGACAGTCCATTGGTGCAGCGTTCTTCGGCAAGCACCATGCTGGTGGGCGTGGTGTATTCCTTCTGAGGCCGCGCTAATCGGCGAGCTCGAGCGCAGCATGTGGGCTGATCAGCTCGCGCAGCAGCGGATTGGGAAAGCGCCGCTTCATGGTGACGGCGAAGAAGGTCTCGCTGAGCTGCGGCAACTGGTGAACTTCCACCAGCAGGCCGCTGGTGAGCTCATCCTTGACCACGATCGGCGGAACCACCGCCAGGCCGATGTCCTCCCGGGCGATCAACCGCAGCATCGCCATGTCGTCGATTTCCGCAGCCACCCGCACTCTCCAGCCCATGCGTTCGACCAGCGCGTCGAATCCGATGCGCACGCTGCTCTCCATCGTCGGCAGCACGAGGGGTTGTCCGGTCAGCAGTTTCTTCAGCGTGCCGCCCTTGCCGATGCGTTTCGGCGTTCCGATCAGGCTGACCGGCTGTTCGGCAATGGGATGGGAAACCCAGGGAGTGGCCGCGTCGCGGGCAGGCGCGACATTGACCAGCGCCACGTCCAGCCGATGGGCTTCCAGGCTTTGCAAGAGGAACGCGGTGGTCCCCGAGCGAACGATGACCTCGACATTCCTGCGTCCCAGCAATGGGCGCAGGAAGCCGATCTGGAAATTGCGCGACAGCGTGGCCAAGGCCCCGACCCTGAGTATCGAGCGCCGGCCGCCGGAGCGCTGCTTGAGCGTGGCGAGCAGGTCGCCGCCGGTGGCGAAGATCGATTCCGCGTGGTCGAAGGCGATGCGCCCGGCCTCGGTCAGCACGAGTTGCCGTCCGCTGCGTTCGAACAGGTCCTGTCCCAGCTGACCCTCGAGCTTCCTGATCTGGATCGACAGCGCCGACTGCGAGATCAGCAGCTTCTCCGCGGCGCGCGTGAGGTTTCCCTCGCGGGCGACGGCCCAGAAGTAGCGCAGGTGGTTGTAGTTCAGTGCGGCCATGCAATCATTCTATTTTGTATATCGACAGGTTTCATTAAATGAATTTTTTAGAATGATGCGTGAAGCGTAGGCTTGCCGCGGCTCACCTGACCGCGGAGTGATTGATGCTGCCTGCCCTTGCGACGCTGTTCCTGCTCGCCCCCGCCAGCCTGCTGCTGGTGGCCCTGTTTCCTTCACGACCGGGCCCTGGTCGGCCGGACGCCATGCTTCCCGCAAGCCGCCTGGCGACATGGTTTTGCCTGGTGCTTGCGGTGCTGGCCTGCCTGCTGACCGCGTTCGAAGGCCCGGCCACCAGCCGGCTGCTGGGAGGGAACGGCATCGGCTTGTCGGTCAGGCTGGATGCCATCAGTTGCGTCATGTTCCTGCTGGTCGCCTTCGTCGGCGTCATCGTGGTCCAGTACAGCCGCAACTACATGGACGGTGAGCCGCGCCAGGGCGCCTTCATGGCCGGCCTGTGCCGGACGCTGGCAGCCGTGACGCTGCTGGTCTTCGCGGGCAACCTCGTGCAGCTGGTGGTTGCGTGGGTGGCGATGAGCCTCTCCCTGCACCGCTTGCTGGTGTTCTACCCGGAGCGCCGACCCGCAAGGATCGCCGCCCGCAAGAAGTTCCTCGCCGCCCGCCTCGGTGATGCGTGCATGCTCGGTGCCGCCGCCCTGCTGGTGACCACCTTCGGCACCACCGACCTGGCCACCGTGCTGGCCCGGGCGCAGGCCATCGCCGCCGACGCCGCGCCGCCCGCACTCTCGCTGGCTGCTTTGCTGCTGGGTGTCGCGGCGCTCATGAAGTCGGCGCAGTTCCCCACCCACGGCTGGCTGCCGGAGGTGATGGACACGCCGACGCCGGTGTCGGCCCTGTTGCATGCGGGCATCATCAATGCGGGCGGATTCCTGCTGATCCGCTTTGCCGACGTGATGGTGCTCTCGATGCCGACGTTGTACGGCATGGCCATCGTGGGCGGCTTCACGGCCTTGTTCGGCGGCGTGGTGATGCTGACCCAGACCAGCGTGAAGGGATCGCTGGCTTTCTCGACCGTGGCGCAGATGGGTTTCATGACACTGCAGTGCGGGCTCGGCGCCTTCGCGATCGCGCTGCTGCATCTGGTTGCCCATTCGCTGTACAAGGCCCACGCCTTCCTCTCGGCCGGGGGCGTGGTGGAAACCGAGACGCTGCCGCGTTTCGCCAGGCCCCGCCTGCGCCCCGTCACGCTGAGCCTGTTGCTGGCGGCCGCGATCTACGTGCTGTTTGCCGGGGTCTTCGGAACCTTCGTGCGGGCCGAGCCCGCCGTGCTGACCCTGGGCGCGATCCTGGTGATGGGCGTCAGCATGCTGCTGGCATCGTCACTGCAAGGGGCCACCACCTCCCGACTGGTTGTGCAGACCCTGCTCGGGGCCGCCGGAACCACGCTGGCCTACTTCGTCCTGGAAACCGCCTTCACGCGGCTGACGGCCGGCAGCCTGCCGGCGATTCCCCGGCCCGACGGCACGGGCCTGCTGATCATGGGACTGGCCATCGCATCGTTCACCGCGGTGACGGTGCTGCAAAGCCTGGTCGTCCTGTGGAACCAGCGGCCGGCCTGGCGGGCGGCACGCGTCCACCTGGCCAACGGCCTCTACGTCAACGCCATCTTCAATCGCCTGGTGGGCGCCTTGCGTCGGGAAGACGCGCGCCATCACGCACAGACCATCGCCTGAGGGAGCCGCAGCGCATGAACGCCACCGCATTGAAGATCAGGGAACAAGCCGATCCCATCCAGCCTTCCACCGACATCGGGACAGGGCGTGCATGTGAAGCCGCGCAGCGTGCGTGCAGGCGCATCGCGCCGCTGTGGCCGCTGAAGAACTTCGTGGCGGTCAATCCCTTCCTCGGCATGGCCGACCGCCGCTTCGGCGAGGTGGCGCGCGTCATGGCCGACGTGGCGGGAGCCCGCATGACCATGCCGCGCGCGTTCTACCGCGACGCCATCGCGCAAGGCCGCATCACCGACCGGGATCTTGCCCGGGCCCTGCTGCGCCGGGAGGGTGCCGCCCATCGCGGCATCGACGTCGCGGCGCTGCACCGCCAGCTGCAAACCGAGGACCTGGCGGCACCCACGCCGCTGCCGACCGTTGCCGACGTCGCCGGCAAGCTGACCGGACGGGACTGGGCCGGCTTTGCCTGCGAGAGAATCTCGCTGTGGGCAGCCGGCTACTTCGACGCGGGGCAGGCGCTGTGGCCATCGTCGACACGGCACCTGGGCCCTTATGCGGCCTGGCGTGAGGAGGCCGCCATCGATCGCACGCCCCAGGTCATGGGGCTCGCCGGATTCCACCGCACGATCGGCGCGCTTCCTGCCACTGCCGAAGCGATGATCGCCCAGGGGGCCACCCGCCTGAAGATGGACGAGCCGGGCCTTGCCGATTATTTCCACCGGCTGCTGATGAGCGTAGCGGGCTGGGCCGGCTACGCCCGCTACCAGGTCTGGCAAAGCGGGTTGGCAGGGCGCCGCGACGACACCTTGCTCGAACTGCTGGCGATACGGCTGGCTTTCGAGGTGGCGCTGCTGGAAACGTGCCAACCGGCCGCCGCACTGGCGGCCGGATGGGAGCAGGCCCGCGCATGTTTCGCTGCATCGGCCCGCGAGAACGAGCCGGCCGCGCCGACGCTGGAAGAAATCCTGCAGGACGCCTACGAAATCGCCTGGCAGCGATGCTTCCTCGCCAAACTCGCCGCGCCGCGGCCAGCCGTGATCGCCATGCGTCCGGCGGTGCAGGCGGCCTTCTGCATCGACGTGCGCTCCGAAACCTTCCGGCGCGCGCTGGAGAAAGTGGCGCCCGGCGTGGAGACGCTGGGCATGGCCGGCTTTTTCGGCATGCCGATGGACTATGTGCCGCTCGGTCGGGGCCAGGGTGGTCCCCGCTGCCCGGTGTTGCTGGCCCCCGGCCTGACGGTGCACGAGACCGTCAAGGGCGCGACGGCGCAGGAGCAAGCCGACATCGCCACGCGGCGGCGGCGCCGGCTTCGCGCTATCGGCCAATGGCGCTGGTTCAAGCTGGCCGCGGTGTCGTCGTTCACCTTCGTCGAAGCGATGGGATGGAAATTCGCCGGCAAGCTCATCGCCGACAGCCTGGGCTTCACCCGGCCCGAATCGCACCCGGCGAAGCGCGGTATCGACGACGCGGCACTCGCGCGCCTCGCGCCGGACATCACGCCCTCGACCGCGAACGACCGCGCCACCGGCATGCCGCTGGAAACGCGGATCGCGTTCGCCGAAGGCGCCCTGCGCGCCATGTCGCTGCGGCAGCAGTTCGCGCGCGTGGTGCTGTTCGTCGGGCACGGCGCCAGCTCGGTCAACAACCCGCATGCCAGCGGCCTGGATTGCGGGGCCTGCGGTGGGCACGCAGGCGATGCCAACGCACGGGTGGCGGCCGCCGTGCTGAACGACCGCGAGGTGCGCCAGGCCCTGGCACGACGCGGCACGGTAATTCCCGACGAGACGCTTTTCCTCGGCGCGCTGCACGACACCACCACCGACCAGGTGACGATCTTCGACACCGACGGCTTGCCGGCGACGCATGCCGACGACCTGGCCCGACTGCAGGCAGCGCTGGCCGAGGCCGGCCGGGTGACCCGGCAGGAACGTGCCGCCATCCTCACCTTGCACGACCGGCGCTCGATCGAGAACCAGGTCCCGGCGCGCAGCAGGGATTGGAGCGAGGTACGGCCGGAGTGGGGCCTGGCGGGTTGCGCCTCATACATCATCGCCCCGCGCAGCCGCACCGCAGGCATCGACCTGGAGGGACGAGCCTTCCTCAATTCCTACGACTGGCAGCGCGATGACGGCTTCCGCACCCTGGAGTCCATCATGACCGCGCCGATGATCGTGGGCGCGTGGATCAGCCTGCAGTACTACGGCTCGACCGTGGACAACCGGGTCTTCGGAAGCGGCAACAAGGTGCTCCACAACGTGGTCGGCAAGCTGGGCGTGCTGGAGGGCAATGGCGGCGACCTGCGCACCGGGTTGCCGTGGCAGTCGCTGCATGACGGCAAGCGCTACATCCACGAGCCGCTGCGGCTGTCCGTCGTCATCGCCGCTCCGCTCGACGCCATCAACGCCATCGTCGCCAGGCACGAAGCGGTGCGGCACCTGTTCGACCACGGCTGGGCCCACCTGTTTGCCCTCGGCGACAAGCCGGAGGCCATGCATCGCTACACCGGCAACCTGACCTGGGAGGACGCGGCATGAACATCAAGGATCGGGAAGACATCGGGCGCTCCGGGAGCACTGGCGTTCGCGACGCGGTGGACGCGCTGCGGCGCGGCGCCTTGATCGGCCTGCCGACCGAGACGGTCTACGGACTGGGCGCGGATGCCGGCAACCCCGCCGCGGTCGCGAAGATCTTCGCGGCCAAGCAGCGCCCGGCAGACCATCCGCTCATCGTGCACCTGCATCGGGCCGCCCAGTTGGCGCAGTGGGCGCGGGACATTCCCGCGCTCGCATGGGATCTTGCCGAAGCCTTCTGGCCTGGCCCGCTCACGCTGGTGTTGCCCCGCGCCGCCACGGTGAGCGACGGCGTGACGGGCGGCCTGGATACGGTGGCGCTGCGCGTACCCGCGCACCCGCTGGCGCTGGACGTGCTGGAAGCCTTCGGCGGGGGAATCGCCGCGCCCTCCGCCAACCGGCACAAGAAGATCAGTCCGACCACCGCCCGGCACGTCCGGGAAGAGCTTGGCGATGCGGTCGAGGTGCTGCTGGATGGCGGCCCCTGCCGGGTGGGCATCGAATCGACCATCGTGGATCTTTCCAGCGGCCTGCCGCGGCTGCTCCGACCCGGTGCGATCACCGAGGAGGACCTGGAACGGGTGACCGGCAAACCGGTCGAGTCGCCCATCGACACGTCGATACGCAGCCCCGGCCGCATGAAGCTTCACTACGCGCCCAACGCCCGCGTGGTGCTGGCATCGATGGAACAGGTGCCGGAACGCATCGCCGAATATGCCGCGCTCAGCGCTCGCGTGGGCGTGCTCTCCGCGCAGCGTGCCGGGAGCTGGCCGGCCCACGTGCCCTGGTTGTCCATGGGGCACTCCCCCGACCAGCAGGCGCAGCAGTTGTACCGACGGCTGCGCGAAGCTGACGCCATGGACCTCGCCGTACTGATCGTGGTGCCGCCGGATGGCCGCGGACTGAACCATGCCCTGCGCGACCGCTTGTGGCGGGCGGCGGGTCTTGGCCATGCGCTCGGGTGACGGGGTTCCTCCCGCCAGCGAAGGGGTGATGCTGCCGGACCGCCGCGACGGCGTCGACATCGTCGGAACGCATGTCGCGCCGTGCACTGACCAGGCCCATCGCGTCATGGCGGATGCGTGATCCGCCGTGGAGTTTGCCGAAGGCATCGGCTTCCCCGCGCGTGCGGTGATCGTGACGGCGGCGCTTGACGGCGAGCCCGATCCGGCGGTGTCGCAGCGACTGCGGTCCGGGTGAGTCGGGCGCCTGCGCGATCTGCCGCACGCTGCGCGCGAGGGTTCCGCACGAATTCAATCCAAAACTCGCGGCCAACCGTATAGGCATTCGCGTCGGGGTAATCCCAGCGCGAAGCAGGACTC
Source organism: Rhodanobacter sp. KK11 (assembly GCF_033345435.1). NCBI lineage: Bacteria > Pseudomonadati > Pseudomonadota > Gammaproteobacteria > Lysobacterales > Rhodanobacteraceae > Rhodanobacter > Rhodanobacter sp. KK11. The sequence goes on along the minus strand of NZ_JAWPMI010000001.1, from coordinate 7,053 downwards.
TGTGCTCAAGAGTCTCGAACCGGTTTGTCACCCCATTGGAGATGCCAACATGAAAGCTTTCCCCCTGATCGTCGCCGGTTGCGCCCTGGCTTTTGCCGGTGCCGGCAGTGCCCTGGCGCAGAATTACAGCGCGCCGGGCTTCTACGGCGCGGTGGGTTACAGCGGTGTCGCACCCAAGAGCAGCAACGGCGTCCTGGCGGGCGCGTTCCGGTCCAGCATCGGCGATGACTGGGAGCCGACCCTCACGCTGGGTTATCGCTTCGCGCCGAACTGGAGCGCCGAGCTGTGGTTGCCGATCGTGAAGTTCGAGCACGACGTGAAGCTCGATGGCGCGAAGTCGGCCACCATCAAGCACATGCCGCTGCTGCTCACCGCCCAGTACCACTTCCTCGCCGACCAGGCGTGGCAGCCCTTCGTCGGCCTGGGCTATGGCTGGGTGAACGTGAGCGACGAGCGCACCACGGGGCCCATCGCGGGCACGAACCTGGACGTGAAGGACAGCAGCGGTGTCGTCGGGCAGCTGGGCCTGGATTTCCACGCCACGTCGAACCTGTTCGTGCGTGCCGATGCGAAGTACTTCGACTGGAGCAGTGACGTGAGGCTCAACGGAGCGGGCATCGGCAAGGCAAAGGTCGATCCCTGGATCTACGGCATCAGCGTCGGCTACAGCTTCTGACGGTTCCGCTGCACGGAACCGCTGGACACTGCTCGTCGTCCCGGCAAAAGCCGGGACCTGGCGCTTCCCGAACGTTGACGCCACTTCGCGGGACATCCGGCCCGCCGGGATGACGAGCACCTGGCCGATCGGCCAGGAGCTCGCCATGTCCTCGCCTTGCCTCGCCGTGGCCGGGCCGAGAGGTTGAAAAAATCACGACCTCTCAGCGCAGCAGGGGCTCCACCATCTGCAGGATGCCCCACAGGCTGGCGGCCCACACGACCGTACGCAGGTAGGGGATACCCACCACATAGATCGGCAGATACGCGAGTCGCGCCCAGAAATAGACCTGCGCCCCGATCGCGGTGTGCGCGCCGGCCTGGTGTGTCGCCACCACCGCCAGCGTGGCCGCGGCGAAAAAGGCGAAGGTCTCGAGGAAATTGTGGCTGGCACGCGTCGCACGCGCGGCGTATCCGCGGAGCGGCTCGGGGTCGCCGTCGCGGTTGCCCACATTCCAGCGCAAGCCGCGCTGCCATGTACCCAGGGCGGCCGCGAACAGCACCTGTACGATCCCGAGCAGCACTGACCAGCCCAGCATCTGCAATTCTGTCGTCATCTCGATTCTTCTCCGGTGGGTTGCCAGCCGCCCGCTGCATGCGCACCCGCGGGCCACGTGTTCTACGTCGCCAACCGGTCACCGGATGCTGCGACCGGCGCCCGCTCGATTGCCCGCTTGCGACTGCGCGGGCGCAGAAGGCAATCCGTCGCTGCCGTGCATCCAATCCGTGTCCCGGCTCGTACGTCATCCATGAATGATCGCCAGGCGCCAGCCATGTCCCGTCCTCCGTCGTCGATGCTTCCGCAACCCGTCCCGCCACGACTGCCGAACCACGGGGTGGCCGCCGTGGCGTCGCGCTGCGCACGGGCGCTGCGCGGAATGCGGCAATGGTTCGACACGGGTCCGGCGGGACAGCTCGACCAGGGCCGCGCCGACCGCATCGACTGGCTGCGCGCCGCACCGTTCATCGTGCTCCATCTGGCTTGCTTCGCGGTGTTGTGGGTGGGCGTGTCGCCGGTGGCGCTGGGCGTGGCTGGCGCGCTGTACGCGGTGCGCATGTTCGCGCTCACCGGCTTCTATCACCGCTACTTTTCGCACAAGACCTTCCGCACCTCGCGCGCGGTGCAGTTCTCGTTCGCCGTGATCGGCGCGGCCTGCGTGCAGCGCGGCCCGCTGTGGTGGGCGGCCCACCATCGCAACCACCACCGCCACGCCGACACCGCGCTCGACCCGCACTCGCCCACGGTGTACGGCTTCCTGTGGAGCCACATGGGCTGGTTCCTCACCCCGCGCGCATTCCGCACCGACCTCGACCGCGTGCCGGACCTGGCGAAATACCCGGAGCTGCGCTGGCTGGATCGTTACGACGTCGCGGTGCCGGTGCTGCTGGCGCTGGCGCTGTACGCGCTGGGCGCGCTGCTGCAGCAGGTGGCGCCGCAGCTGCACACCAGCGGCGCCCAGCTGCTGGTGTGGGGCTTCTGCGTCTCCACCGTGGCGCTGTTCCATGCCACGGTGACGATCAACTCGCTAGCGCACCGCTACGGTTCGCGCCGTTTCGCCACCCGCGACGACAGCCGCAACAACGCGTGGCTGGCCCTGCTCACCTTCGGCGAAGGCTGGCACAACAACCATCATTTCTTCCCGGGCAGCGCGCGGCAGGGCTTCCGCTGGTGGGAGATCGACCTGACCTGGTACGGCCTGAAGCTGATGGCGCTGCTGGGCCTGGTGCACGACCTGAAGCCGGTACCCGCCTGGGTGCGCGCCAAGGCGGGGCGCTGAGATGCGCATCGCGGTAATCGGCTCGGGCATCGCAGGGCTGGCCTCGGCGTGGCTGCTGTCGCGCCGCCACGAGGTGACGCTGTACGAGGCGAACGACTACCTCGGCGGCCACACGCACACGCACGCCATCGAGCTTGTCGGCCGCCGCTACGCGGTGGACACCGGCTTCATCGTGCACAACCCGGTGCATTACCCGCTGCTGACGCGGCTGTTCGACGAACTGGGCGTGGCCTCGCAGCCGACCACGATGAGTTTCTCGGTGCACAGCGAGGCAAGCGGGCTGGAGTACAACGCGAGCACGCTGGATGCGCTGTTCTGCCAGCGCCGCAACCTGCTGTCGCCGCGCTTCCTCGGCATGCTGCGCGACCTGGTCCGTTTCTACCGCGAGGCGCCGGCGCTGCTGGCGCAGCGCGACGACACCACCACGCTGGGCGCGTATCTGGAGCGCCACCGCTACGGCGCGGCGTTCCGCGACGAGCACCTGATCCCGATGGCGTCGGCGCTGTGGTCGTCGCCGTCCGCGCAGATCCTGCAGTTCCCGGCGCGCTACCTGGTGCAGTTCATGGCCAACCACCAGATGCTCCAGCTCGCCGATCGCCCGCAATGGCGCGTGGTGAAAGGCGGCTCGTCGACCTACGTGGCAGCATTGCGCGCGCACTGGCCGGTGCGCGAGCGGCTGAACTGCCCGGTGTTTTCGATCCATCGCCACGACCGCCACGTCGAAGTGGACAGTGCCGCCGGCATCGCCCACTTCGACCAGGTCGTGCTGGCCTGCCACAGCGACCAGGCGCTGCGCCTGCTCGGCGACGCCAGCGAGCGCGAGCAGTCGATCCTCGGCGCGATCGGCTATCAGGCCAACGACGCCGTGTTGCACACCGACGCCAGCGCGCTGCCGCGCCGGCGCAAGGCGTGGGCGGCGTGGAACGCCTGGCTGCCGCGCGACCCCGCGGCCCCCTGCACGGTCAGCTACTGCATGAACCTGCTGCAGGGCCTCGACGCGCCCGAGCCGTTGGTGGTCACGCTCAACCGCAGCGAGGCGATCGACCCGGCCAGGGTGCTGGCGCGCATGCGCTACCACCATCCGGTGTACACGCAGGCCGCGGTGGCGGCGCAGCGGCGCAAGGCGGAAATCCAGGGTTGGCGCCGCACCTGGTATGCCGGCGCGTACTGGGGCTGGGGCTTCCACGAGGACGGCATGCGCAGCGCGGTGGAAGTCGCCGCCGCGCTCGGCGTGCACTGGCCGCCGGGCGCCGAGCCGAAGCCGGCAACGACGGCACGCGAAACGGAGCTGGTGGCATGACGGCACGCACCGCCGGCATGAAGTGGCCGCCGAGCAGCGCGGTGTATGAAGGCGTCGTGCGCCATCGTCGCCACGCGCCGCACCCGCACGCGTTCACCTATCGCATGGCCCAGCTGTATCTGGATCTGGACGAAGTCGAGCAGGTATTCGCCCGGCGCTGGCTGTGGTCGGCCACGCATCGCAACGTGGCCGAGTTCCGCCGCAGCGACTATCTCGGCCCCGCCGACGTGCCGCTGGCCGAAGCGGTGCGCCGCCGCGTCGAGCAGGCCACCGGCCGGCGCCCGATCGGACCGATCCGCCTGCTCACCCACCTGCGCTACTGCGGCCTGGTGTTCAACCCGGTCAGCTTCTACTACTGCTATGCCGCGGATGGCGAAACGCTGGTGGCGGTGCTGGCCGAGATCACCAACACGCCATGGAAGGAACGCCACGCCTACGTGCTGCCGATCGAGAGCGCGCAGGTGCACGGCCGCGCGCTGCACTGGACGTTTGCCAAGACCTTCCACGTGTCGCCATTCATGCCGATGGACTGCGCCTACGACTGGCGCTTCACCCTGCCCGGCGAGGACCTGCGCGTGCACATGAACGTGCTGCGCGAAGGCGCACGCACGTTCGACGCCACGCTGAACCTGCAGCGCCGGCCGCTCACCGGCGCCGCGCTGGCGCGCGTGCTGTGGCGCTACCCGCTGATGACCGCGCAGGTGGTCGGCGCGATCCACTGGCACGCGCTGCGGCTGTGGCTGAAGCGCAACCCGGTGCACGACCACCCGGCGACACATCCGCACGATGCCGACTGAAACGATTCCCGCGAGGCTTGCCATGAACGAGATCGCCACTCCCCTCCGCCGCGATACCGCCACGTTCGGCGGATTCGACCGCTTCCTGCGCCAGCGACTGCTCGACCGGCTGCGCGGCCTGCGCCACGGCCGGCTGCTGCTCGAGGACGCCGACGGCACGGCCGCACTGGGCGACCCGGCAAGCGCGCATGCGGCACCGTCGATCCAGCTGCAGGTGCTGGACCCCGAGTTCTACCGCGCGGTGGCGCGCAACGGCAGCGTCGGCGCCGGCGAGTCGTACATGGCGGGCCACTGGCGCTGCAACGATCTGGTGGGGCTGATCCAGCTGCTGCTGCGCAACCGCGACCTGCTCGACGGCATGGAAAGCGGACCGGCGCGCCTGGGCGGCATGGCGATGCGCGCGCTGCATGCCCTGCGCCGCAACACCCGCGGCGGCAGCCGGCGCAACATCGCCGCGCACTACGACCTGGGCAACGATTTCTTCCGGCTGTCCCTGTCGGGCGACCTGATGTATTCCTCGGCGTACTGGGCCGGCGCCGACGACACGCTGGAAGCTGCTTCCACCCGCAAGCTGGAGCTGATCTGCCGCAAGCTGGACCTGAAGCCGACCGACCGGGTGATCGAGATCGGCACCGGCTGGGGCGGCTTCGCGCTGCACGCGGCCAGGCACTACGGCTGCCACGTCACCACCACCACGATCTCGCGCGAGCAGCACGCGCTGGCCAGCGCGCGCGTGGCGGCGGCGGGACTGGGCGAGCGCGTGCAGGTGCTGCTGCAGGATTACCGCGACCTCGACGGCCAGTACGACAAGCTGGTGTCGATCGAGATGGTCGAGGCGATCGGCGCCGAGTACCTCGACATGTATTTCGGCCAGCTCGGCCGCCTGCTCAAGCCCGACGGCCTGGCCCTGCTGCAGGCGATCACCATCGAGGACCACCGCTACGCGCAGGCGCTGAAGTCGGTGGACTTCATCAAGCGCCACGTGTTCCCCGGCAGCTTCATCCCCTCGCTCAGCGCGCTGCTGGCGGCCAAGACGCGCAGCAGCGACCTCGGCCTGGTCGCGCAGGAGGACTTCGGCGACTCCTACGCGCGCACGCTGCACGCCTGGCGCGAGCGCTTCATGGCGCGGCTGCCCGAGGTGCGCGCGCAGGGCTTCGACGAGCGTTTCATCCGGATGTGGGAGTTCTACCTCGCCTACTGCGAAGGCGGCTTCCGCGAACGCTCGATCGGCGTCTCGCACCTGCTCATGGCGCGCCCGCGCTGGCGGCGGACCGGCACCGGCACGGAGCACGGCGCGGCATGAACTTCTGGCTCACCCTGGCCGCCTACGAGGCGGTGTGGTTCATCGCCGTGATCGGCGCGGGCCGCGGGCAATGGTGGCCCGGCGTGGCCGTCACGCTGGCGTTCGCGGCGTGGCGCCTCGCGGTATCCGTGCACCGCCGCGTCGAATGGCGGCTGCTCGCGGTCGCGCTGGTCGTCGGGCTCGTCCTCGAAAACCTGTGGGTGCGCAGCGGCCTGCTGGGCTACGCGGCGCCGTGGCCGTGGCCCGCGGCGCCGGCGTGGCTGCTCGCGCTGTGGCTGGCCTTCGCGCTGACCATCGTGCCGCTGTTCGGCTATGTGCATGCGCGGCCGCTGCTGGCCGCGCTGCTCGGCGCGCTGGGCGGCCCGCTGGCCTATCTCGGCGCCGCGCGCGGCTGGCACGCGGTGCTGTTGCCCGCGCCGGCCTGGCCGGCGCTGCTGGCGCTGGGCGCGGGCTGGGCACTGGCGCTGCCGCTGCTCGCCACGCTGGCGCGGCGCTGGCTGCGTGCCGAGCTTGCGCGAGGTGTGACATGAATCCCTGGTTCGGCTTGCTGCTGGTGTGGCTGTTGGCGGCGCTGATGATGACGCTGGGCTGGCGCTGGCAGCGGCGCCATGCCAACACCGGCATCGTCGACGTGCTGTGGGCCGCGGGCGTGGGCGGCGCGGCGCTGCTGCTGGCGCTGCTGGGCAGTGGCGCGCCGGCGCCGCGCCTGGCGCTGGCGCTGGCCGGCGGCCTGTGGGGACTGCGGCTGGCGCGCCACCTGTGGCGCCGCGTGGCGCACGAGCCGGAGGACGGCCGCTACCGCGCGCTGCGCGAACACTGGCAGGGCGACCAGCGCAAGCTGTTCGGCTTCTTCCAGTTCCAGGCCCTGCTGGTGCCGCTGTTCGCGCTGCCGTTCGTGGCGGTGGCGGCGAACGCGACGACGGCACCCGCGTGGTTGCTCGCGGGCGCGGCGATCTGGCTGGCCGGGGTGCTCGGCGAAGCGGTCGCCGACGCGCAGCTGGCGCGCTTCCGCGCCGATCCGCGGCAGCGCGGCCTGACCTGCCGCGAGGGGCTGTGGCGCTACTCGCGCCACCCGAACTACTTCTTCGAATGGCTGCACTGGTTCGCCTACGTGGCGTTCGCCGCCGGCTCGCCGCTGGCCTGGCTGGCGTGGAGCGGGCC